>DASXVJ010000014.1:0-170116 GCA_036504335.1 Thermoanaerobaculia bacterium | reverse complement strand
CGCCGATCATCCGGGAGGCAACCCGGCACACGTTCGCGTCGACGATGAAACAGAGGCGCCCCTTCACGAACTGACGGTCAGCTCGCGAAGCGCTCCGCGATCCGCCGGATCGTGTTCACGTTCCGGAGCGTCGTCGGCTGGCCGAGCGCCTTCTCGAGCTGCCGGCCCGTGATCGCGGGCCGGGCCTGGTGGTGCTTCGAGAGCCACCAGAAGTCCCGCCCAAGGACGTGGAAGCGGTCGTCCGGCGAAGAGATGAGAGAGAGACGCTCGACGCCTGCGGCGTCGAGATTCTTCGAAAGGAATCCCACCAGGTAGGTCGGGAACGCAGCCACGTCCCGTTCCGCGAAGGGCCGCTGCGCAGCGAGATCGGCGATCTCGCCTGCCGTCCGGACGAAGGTCGGAACCTCGTAGCCGAGCGCCCTCTCGAGCCCCGCCGCGATCTTCACGTCGAGGCCCTTCACACCCTTCGAAGAAAAAACGACGTTCCCGCTCGCGATGAAGCTCTCGACGTCCGCGAGGCCCATCGAATCGAAGATCTTCCTGAGCGCGTCCATCTTCACGACGCGCCCGCCCACGTTCACGGCCCTCAGGAACGCGACACAGCGCGGCATGGTCAGTCCGGCGACGGAGGCGTCGCAGGGGCCGCGGGTCCTCCCGAACGCGCCCCGAGCACGGTGCGCCCCGCGACGGCGGCGAGGACGATGGCGCCTCCGAGCGCGGCCCACGTCGAGGGGCGCTCGCCGAGGCCGAGGAACGCCCACAGGGGGTTGAACATCGGCTCGAGCATCCCGAGGAGCGACGCTTCGGCCGCGGGAACGGTCTTCAGCCCCTCCACGAAGAGGACGTAGCTGATCCCGAGCTGGACGACGCCGAGGAAGAGGACGAGGAGGACTCCCTTCCCGTCCAGCCCGAGGTGTCCCCACGCGAACGGCAGCGCGAGCGCCGCCGCCGCGAGGTTGCCCGCGATGACGGACGGGATCGCGTCTCCGGACGCGTCGCGCCGGAGAAGGAGGATCGTCAGGCCGAAGAAGACTCCCGAAACCACCGCGACGACGTTTCCCGCCAGCGCGCCGGGGTCGAGCCTCCCGACGAAGAACAGCGACATGCCGCCGAGCGCCACGGCGACCGCCGCCGCGTCGATCTTCCGGAACGGCTCCTTCAGGATGAAGGGACCGAGCGCGAGGACGTAAAGGGGCCCCGTGTACTGCAGGAAGATCGCGTTCGCGGCCGTGGTCATCTTCGTCGCGGACACGAACGTCAGGATCATGAGCGCGTAGACGATCACCGTGGACGGCGCCGCGTGCCGCCATCTCGCGCGGGACGGTCGGAAGACGGCGAGGAGGAAGACTCCGGCCACGAAAGATCGCCAGAAGACGACGCCGACGGCGGAGAGCGGCACGAGCTTGATCGCGAGGCCGCCCGACGACCAGAGGATCGCCGCGGCCGCGATCAGGAGGGCGCCGCGGCGCGGCCCGGCGCCGGCCGTCACGCCGAATTGCGGCGGATCGCCGCGATCGAGACGTCGTCGTCGATCGGCACGCGGCCGAGGAACCGGTCGAGGTCGGCCGTCAGGGCGGCGACGAGCTCGCCGGGTCGTGAGCCGCTCTTGCCCGCCGCGACCGCCTCGATCCGCGCGTCGCCGTAGTCCCCGCCGCTCTCGCCGCGCGCCTCGGGCAGCCCGTCGGAGTGGAAGAGCAGCGTCTCGCCGGGCGCGAGCGTCGTCTCCAGGGGCGTCCACGTGGTGGTCTTCTTGATGCCGAGAGGATACGACCCCGTCCCGATCCGCTCGACGAGACGGCCCTCGCCGTCCAGCCGGAGGACGGCCGGGTGGCCCGCCACGATCGCGGTGAACCCGCCGTCGGCGTCGAGGAGGCCGCAGATTCCCGCGAAGAAGGACCGCGAGCTGCCCGTCTCGCACAGGACGCGGTTGAGCGAGGCGGCCATGGCCGGAGGAGACACGTCGACGCCGAGCTGCGTCCGGAACGCCGCGTGCGTCACGGCCATCACGAGGCCCGCCGCCATCCCGTGGCCCGACGCGTCCCCGAACAGGATCGCGACGCGCCCGCCCGGAAGCGGCTCGAAGGCGTAGAGGTCGCCGCCGACGGTGTTCGCGACGCGGCTCTCGCCCGCGAGCTCGAAGCACCCGATCTCGGGCAGCGGGCGCGGGACGAGCTGCGCCTGCAGCGCGCGCGCCATCACGAGCTCGTCCTTGAAGTGGAGCTTGTCGACGAGCTCCATCGCGAGGAGGAACATCAGCGCGAGGACCGCAACGAGGAGGCCGAGGAAGGCGAAGCCCGACGACCGGTCGCCGAACGTGTTCTGGAGGAGGGCGAGCACGACGAGGACGAAGGCGAGGGCGAAGACGATGCGCCGGGGCGGGGCGAGCCGGCGCGTGAGGCCGTAGACGACCGCGTTCGCCTTCAGAAGCCAGCGGCGGAACCGGCGCGGCTCGGCCTCGATCTCGAGGCGGTAGTCCTCGAAGAACGCCTCGCGCGCCTTCCGCCAGTCGACCGACCACATTCCGAGGACCTCGTCCGGGTCGAAGGAGTGGGCGGTTTCCTCGGCGAGCTTCTTCCAGTCGGCAGGCATGGCGTCCTTCTATTACGGAGAGGCGGCCGCGCGGGTTCTGGGCGCGGCGAGGCCCGGCAGCGCGCCGAGCGAATCGATCCGCTCGACTGCGGCGTACCGGTAGCCCAGGAAGCGCACCGGCGCCCGGCGGGCGGCCTCCTCGTCGAACCGCGAGTCGCCCACGAAGACGCAGGCCTCGAGCGGCGCGCCGGCCCTCGCCGCCGCGAGGCGGACGACGGCCGGGTCGGGCTTCCCCGCCCCGGCCTCGTCCGCGCCGGTCACGGCGTCCACGAGGCCGAGGAGGCCCTGCGCCTCGAGGATGCGGCCCGCGAGCGGCCGGTTCGTGTTCGTCGCGACGGACGTCGCGACGCCCATCTCCCGCAGGGCGCGAAGCGTCGCCGCAGCCTCCGGGTTCGGGCGGATCCGGTCGAGGCGTGCCTCGAAGAAGCGCGCGTACGCGGCGTCGACCTCGGCCACGGTCCGCTCGGGCATGTAAGCGTCACGGTCGGCCGCGGTGCCGTTGCCGTAGATCGCGTCGAACGCGGCCCGGGAGATCGCTTCGTGCCCGAAGTGCGCGAGCGTCTCGTTGTACACGGCGAACCAGGCGTCCTCGCTGAAGACGAGGACGCCGTCCATGTCGAAGAGAACCGCGCGCATCGCGCGATCTTCACACGAGCCCGCCGCGACGGAGCTCGTCCACATCGGGCAGGCCTTCCTCGCGCTCGGCGGCACGCTCGACGTCCTCGTGGACACCGTCTTCAACTACCCGACGTTCGCCGAGTGCTACAAGGTCGCCGTGCTGGACGCGTACAACAAGCTGCGCGCCGAGGCCTGGCCTAGTCGAGCGCCGCCGCGAAGCTCCGGACGATCTCGCCCGCCGGCTGGACCGACGTGATCGTCGCGACGCTCTTCCCCGCCTGCCAGCAGTCGGCCGACGTCGCGCCCTTCATCGAGGCGCCTTTGAGGCGGTAGACCGACGTGAGCGTGTACCACGCGCGGATCCAGTGCTTCGTCGTGCGGCCCTTGAGCATGAGGCGCCCGACCGGGCCCGCTTTCGTCCCCATCTTCTCGATGAACGGCGTGTTGATGACGGCAAGGGGGACGCCCGTGACGCGCTCGGTCGGGACGATGTCCTTCTCGTCCGCCGCGAGGATCGCGTTCTTGTAGTCGGCGTGCGCGGTGCACTCCGTCGCCGCGATGAAGCGCGTCCCGCACTGGACGCCCGCGTACCCGAGGTCGAGCATCGCGCGGAACTCCTTCGGGCTGCCGACGCCTCCCGCGCAGACGAGCGGGAGCTTCAGATCCGCGATCTCCGCGAAGAGCTCCTCGGGGCTCCTCTTCCCGAGATGCCCGCCCGCCCTGCGGTTCACGCAGATGAGGCCGTCGACGCCCTCGGCGGCCGCCTTCTCGGCCCAACGGCGGTCGATCACGTCGTGATACACGACGCCGCCCGCGCTCTTCACGCGGTCCACGACCCAGCGCGGGTTGCCGAGCGCCGTCACGAAGAACCGCACGCCCTCCTCGAGCGCCACGTCCACGTAGTCCGACATGCGCCTGGCATAGACCGAGGACAGGGACTTCTCGGTCAGGACGTTGAGACCGACGGGCTTCTTCGTGAGCGACCGGATCTCGCGCATCCCGGCGCGGAACTCCCGCTTGTGGACGTAGACGAGGGAGAGAGGCTGGACGACGCCGATCCCGCCCGCCTCCGAGACCGCCGCGACGAGCTCGGGGTTCGAGCAGGGGTACATCGCGCCGCAGATGAGCGGCACCTCGATGCCGAGGGCTTCGGTCAGCGCCGTCCTCACGCCTTCACCGGCCCCGCGAGCCACACGGCCCGCCCCTTCGCGACGACCTCGCCCGCCTCGTTCGTGAGAACGCTCTCCACGAGGACCTCCTTCTCGACGATCTCCGTGAAGACCGGCGCGTCGCACGCGGCCGTGATCGTGCCGCGCGCCTTCTTGAGGAATTCGCACTCGACGCGGACGAGGATCGTCCGCATCCCGTCGGGCAGGCCGTAGCCCAGCGCAAGGCCCGTCGTCATCTCCGCGAGATTCGTGAGGGCGACGGCGTGGATGGACGTGAGGTGGTTGCGCACGCCGCGGCGGTCGCCCATCGCGATCACGGCGCGGCCGGGCTGGAGGACACGGATGCGCGGACTCACGCTTCCCGAATACGGGATCACGAAACCGAAGAGGCGCGAGAAGAGCCACGGGCCGCCCGGCAGGGGTGAGAAGCGCGCCCACCACGTGCGCAGGTCCTTCGGAGTCGCGGCCATCCGGGCCCGGATTCTAGGAGAAGAAGAGGAAGAAGAATTTTCCTCGAAAGCAGAAGAGGGATGGCAAGCTTCGGGGGAGGCCACCCCTGCGACGCCGCTTTCGTTCCTCGGTTGCGCGAGCGCTCCTGATCGCTCTCGCGCCTTTCGCGCTCGACGGCTGCGTCTCGATCGGCGTATCGCGCGCCGACCTCCCGGCGCCGCCGGCGCCCGGCGCCCCGCCGACAGGCGCCGTCACCGTCGCCATCTACGAGAAGCCGGCCGACCGCGAAGCGGATCGGCACGCCGCCTTCCCCGTCCTCTCGGAGCTCGTCCGGGTGGAGAAGAAAGGCGAAACGCTGGTTGCGCGCTCGATGAACGCGACGTGGACCGTGCAGGACCTGCCGCCCGGCCCCTACCGCCTGCGCGTCACGAAGCGGATCGACGACCACGGCAACGTCGTCGCGCTCGACAACCCCGGCGACAAGGCGTTCGACGTGCTCGCGGGCGAGCGGGCCGTCGTCTCCGTCGTTCTCCGGAAGGTGCCCGTCTTCTGGATCGTCGTCCTGGCGCTCACGGTCGTCGCGCTCGTCGTCCTCGCGATCATCGGCGTCCACAAGGGCGACCTTCCGAAGCCCCCGCCGCTGCCGCCGCTCCCGCCCGTGGCGATCGTGATCCCGCTCGGGCCGCAGGGCGGCGAGGGCGGGACCGCCGCGCCGCCGCCGGCCGCCGTCGACGTCTTCCCCGCCCCCGGATCGGTCGTGGCCGCGAGACGAGTCTCGGCGACGTTCCTTCTCTCGATGCCTCTCGTCACCGGAGGAATCGAGGAAGGCGCCGTCCTCGCCGTCGGGACGTCCTCGGGCGACGTCCGCGGCGCGACGTCGTACCTCCCGGACGAGCAGCTCCTCACCTTCACCCCGGCGCAGGACTTCGTTCCTGGCGAGGAGATCACCGTCACGCTCGACCTCTCGAAGCTGCGCGGCGAGACCGGGCGCACGGGCAGCGGACGGTTCTCCACGACGTTCAAGGTCGCGCCATGAGGGTCGTCACGGTGAACGTCGGCCTTCCGCGCGACGTGGCGTTCGGCAAGCGCCGCATGCGCACGGCCATCCTGAAGGAGCCGACGAACGGCGCGGTTCCGCTCCGGCGCCTCGGCTTCGAGGGGGACGGGCAGGCCGACCCGCGCTACCACGGCGGCCCCGACAAGGCCGCCTACCTCTACCCGCTCGAGCACTACGCCTACTGGGCGGACGTCCTCGGGCGGAAGGACCTCGCGCCCGGCGCGTTCGGCGAGAACCTCACGACGGAGGGCCTCCTCGAGACGGACGCCCGCATCGGGGACGTCTACGAGATCGGGACCGCGCGCGTCCTCGTCACGCAGCCGCGGACGCCCTGCGCGAAGCTCGGCGCGAAGTTCGGGTCGATGACGTTCGTGAGGACGTTCGCGGCGGCGGGCCGGCCCGGCTTCTACCTGCGCGTCGTCCAGGAGGGGATGGTCGAGGCCGGCGACGCGATCGCGCGTCTCTCGACCGATCCGAAACGACCGACGGTCGCCGAAGTCTTCGGCGGGACCTCGAGCTAGAGGGCGGCGATCGCGTCGCGGGCGCGCTTGCGCCACGCGGCGTCCGGGAGAGGCCCGGAGGCCGCGGCGAGGTTGTCCTCGAGGTGCGCCGGGTTCGACGTGGCCGGGATCGCGCACGTGACGGCCGGGTCCGCGAGAATCCACTTCAGGAAGACCTGCGCCCACGAGGCGCAGTCCGCCTCGGCGGCCCACCCGGGCAGCGGCGTCTTCAGCGCGCGGCGAAGCGCCTCGCCTCCGCCGAAGGGCCGGTTCGCGATCACGGCGACGCCCAGGTCCGCCGCGAGCGGCAGCAGGGACGCTCCGGCCTCGGGCTCGGCGGCGGAGTAGTTCACCTGGACGAAGTCCGGCTTCTCCTTCTTCAGCACCCGCGCAAGCTCCCCGTGCGCCGACGCCGTGTAGTGCGTGACACCCGCGTACCGCACGCGCCCGGACGCCTTGAGGGCGCGAATCGACGCGAGCTGCGTTTCGAGGTCGAGAAGGTTGTGGACCTGCATGAGGTCCACCTTCCCGAGGAGCCGGAGCGAGCGCTCCATCTGCTCGAGGCCCGAGCTCTTACCCCGCGTCCAGACCTTCGTGGCGACGAAGAGCGCCGGCAGAAGCTTCGCTCCGGCCGCGAGCGCGCCGACGACGCTCTCGGCGCGCCCGTACATCGGCGAGGAGTCCACGAGGCGGCCGCCCTTTGCGACGAAGCGCGCGAGGACCTCCGCGAGCGGCTGGCGCGTCTCGCGGCCGGGCCCGACGTCGAACGTCTCCCACGTCCCAAGGCCGACCGGGGTCAGCCACTCTCCCGTCGAGGGGATCGCCCGCATCACGCAGGCGATCTTAGCGGCGGGGGCGTCCCGCCTGTAGACTTCGCACGGAACCGACATGGCGAAGTGGGAACGGAAGGAAATCGCCCTCCGGACGACTGCGACGGGGCACGTGCTCACGGCGCCGGTCTTCCGGTGCCACGGCCGCAGCGAGCGCCCGCTCGCGTACATCCAGGCGAACGTCCATGGCGGCGAGCTGCAGGGCAATGCGGCCATCCTCGCCCTCTTCGACCTCCTCGAGAAGGAGAGCCCGCGCGGGAGCATCGTCCTCGTCCCGCGCGTGAACCCCGTCTCGGCGAACCAGCAGGTGGGCGACTACGTCGCGGGCGTTTACGACCTCGGGTCCGGCCACAACTTCAACCGCGGCTACGTGAACCTCACGGGGCCTTCGCGGGGCAGCTCGGCGTGCTACGTCGACGTCGACGCCTTCGCCGCCGTCCACCGCGACGCGACGCTCTCCGAGATCCGCGACGGCTTCCGCGAGGCCCTGCACGGCGCTCTCGGGGCCGTGCGCGAGGGCTCCGGCCCCTGGGGCATCGAGAACCGCCTCGAGCAGTCGCTCGCGATCCAGGAGATGGCGCTCGACGCCGACGTCGTCCTCGACCTGCACACGGGCGACCGCGCGCCGCGCTACCTCTACGCGCCCGCGGGCACGACGGCCGCGACGCGGGCGTTCGGCATCCCGTTCGTCCTCGAGGTGCCGCCTCGGTTCGGCGGCGCGCTCGACGAGGCCGCCTTCGTCCCGTGGAACGACCTCTCGGAGGCCTTCCGCCGGCTGGACCGCACGGACGTCCGCCGTTTCGTCGACGGCTTCACGGTCGAGCTCGGCTCGATGAACGCGTTCTCCATGGCGCAGGGAGTCGAGGACGCCCGGCGGATCGCGTCGGCGCTGCGCTACTACGGCGTCCTCGACGGCGAGCCCGACGAGCCGCCCTACCGGATCGTGTGCTGCGACGTGGACGACTACCGCTCGATCTACGCGCCCGCCGCCGGCCTCGTGGACCAGGCGATCTCGCCCGGGACGCCCGTCCGCAAGGGTGACCTCCTCGCCCGGATGGTCGACCCGTCGCGCTGCACGGCGATGCCCCCGCGCTCTCACGACGCGGTCGTCGAGGTCCGCGCGCCCGAGGACGGCGTCGTGATCCTCTTCCACGCCTTCGCGTCCATCCCGAAGGGCGCGCGGCTGCTGTCGATGATGACGAACGTCCGGCAGCTCTAGCGGAGATACCCGAGGCTTCTGAGGTTCTCGACGTACTCCTTCGGGTCGACGCTCGGCGGCGCGCCGGCGCGCCGCCGGCCCCACGAGGCGACCGTCTCGGACGTCGCCGCGCCGGGAGCGAGGAGGTCGGCCCGGACCTTCCCCGCGACGTCCCGTGCGGCCGGAACCCCGAGGACGGCGAGGATCGTCGGCGCGACGTCCGCGGGCTCGACCGTGCTCATCGTCCCTGCCGCGTCCGCACGCGCGAGCGGCCCCCTCAGCGCGACGACGCCGCCGGGCTCGCGCCGCCCGGCGTCGAGGACGAAGACGGCGAGGTCCGCACCCGCGAGGAGCGCCGGGTCCGAGAGGAACGCACGCACCGCCGCCGTCTCGGCCGTGAGGGCCTCGGCGAGGACGACGCGGTCCGCCGCGCTCCGCTCGGGGGCGGCGAGGGCCGACGAGAGGATGTCGGGCCCCGGAAGATAGACGAGCGACAGACGCGGTTTCTCCCGCGCGGCGGCGTCGCGAAACGCGGCGATCGCGAACGCGTCCAGGCCCTTCGCGTCCTCGACGAGCCTCTCGAGGGAGCCGGGCTCCGGCGCGAGCCGCGGCGCGAGGCGGGCCGCCCGTTCGGCGGCCTCGGGGGGCCAGCCCTCGCCCGCGAGCGTCGCGCCCGCACGGGCCGCGAAGAAGAGGTGGTTGCCGAGGACCGTGCCGCCGCCGTCGGCCGCGGGATACGTCGTCCACCAGTTGACGGTGAGCGACGCGACGCCGGCGCGGCTCGCGACCTCCCAAGCCGCGGGGGCGCGACGCGCCGCCGCCGTCACGGACTCGAGGCGCGCGAGATGAAGCGCCGGGAGGATGCGGCCGAGGTAGAGGCCCGCGCCCGCGAGAGGGCGAACGGGCGCGCCGACGCCCGCCACGCGCACGAGGTCGAGCGACCCGATCCCGTGCCGGCGCGCCGTCTCCCCCGTCGCGACGGTCGTCCAGAACGCCGCGGGGTCGCGCACGGACTTCGCGTAGGAAGCGCGGACGCCTGCGGACATGGGCGGCTCCGCCGTCCACCCGTCCACGGCGACGACGACGACGCGCCGCGCGTTCGCGGCGACGACGAGCGGGCCCTCCGCCGGAGGCGCGGGCCGGAGCGCGAGGACGGCGGCGACGGCGAGGAGCGCGAAGGCCGCGGCCAGAGCGCCCGCGAGCCGGCCGCGGCGCGAGGTCGGGAGCCGGAGGCGGCCCGAGGCCGCGAAGACCGTGAACGCGAGGCCCCGCGCGACGCGCACGGCGATGAGAACGGCGAGGGCGACGGCGGCGAGCACCGCGACGACGCCGGGGAGACCGGCCGTCTCGAGCGCGGGCCGCGCCGCCGCCACGCCCGCGACGCCCGCGAGGACGCCGAAGGCGACCGCGACCTCGGTGGACGCCTCCTCCGCGTCGCCGCGCAGGCGGCCCCGGAGGAGCGCGAGGCCGACGAGCCCGGCGACGAGAAGCGTCGCGAGCGCCGCCGCGCCCGCGAAGAGCCAGAGGAACAGGACCGCCGCGTCGCGAAAGGTCAGCGCCGACGAAACGGCGTGGAGGACCGCGCCCGCGAGGGCGACCGCCGCGGCGAGGAAGAGCGCGCCGGTCGCCGCGCCCAGCAGCAGCGCCCGCGTCCGGCTGCGCGCGGCGAGCGCGCCCTTGAGGACAGCCCCCTCGACGCCGCGGTCGAGATAGCCCTTCTCGCGCAGGCGCTCGCGCGCCGCGTCGAGCGAGAGAGGAGATTTCTCGTCCATGCGACGCCGACCTTACCGCAACGCGGGATTTCGGATTTTCTTAGAAGGTAATACGGACGCCTTCCGCCCCCGCACCCTTCTAGGAAATCTTCTATCTCTTCCGGTCTCTGAGCATCACGGCGAACTCGCGCAGGAGTTCCGCCTTCTTCCCGAACGGCTTCAGGGAATCGAGGGCGTGTTCCGTGAGCTCGGCGACGAGCGTGCGCGCGCCCTTCGCGCCGACGTGGCGCACGAACGTGGGTGCTGGGGCACGGCGGGCGGACTTGCCGGTCTCCGCGGCGTCGCCCTCGGCTTCGATCAGATCGTCGACGATCTGGAACGCGAGGCCGACGTTGCGCGCATACGAGCGCAGCGCCGCGAGCTCCTTCTCGCGCGCGCCGCCCACGACGGCGCCGAACTCGGCCGAAGCGACGAAGAGTGCGCCCGTCTTGCGGGCGTGGATCGTCTCGAGGCGGTCGAACGTCGCGTCGGACGCGGCCGTTTTCAGATCCAGCGCCTGTCCCGACGCGAGGCCGAGAAGGCCCGACGCGTCCGCGAGGCGCGAGACGAGGTCGAGCGCGGTTCCGGGCGGCAGCCCGGCGCCGCGGCGCGGGTGGAGGCCGGCCTCGGCGAGCGTCCCGAACGCGCGCACGAGGAGCGTGACCGCGGCGAGGATCGCGACGCTCTCGCCCTGCGACCGGTGGAGAGCCGGGCGGCCCCGGCGGGTCGTCGCGTCGTCCATCGACGGGAGGTCGTCGAGGACGAGCGACGCCGCGTGGATCATCTCGATCGCGGCGCCCGCGTCGACGAGCTTGGCGCGCGGAGCGCCGAAGAGGTCCCCCGCGAGGACGACGAGCGCCGGCCGCACGCGCTTGCCCGGCGAGAGCAGCGCTTCGCGGACCGCGGGCGGGAGGGGGTCGAGGGGGTCCGGCTCACCCTCCGGCCCCGCGAGAAGACCCGGGAGGCGCGCGTCGACGCCGACGCGCACCTCACCGAGCACTTTCGCGAGGGCCGAGGGGGGGACGGGGGGTGCGGTCACGGCGCTACCCGAAGACAAGCGGACGACGCACCCCCCGAGTATGTCAGCTGAAGCTCGCCAGCGCGTCCTTCTCGTTCGGGAAGACGTCGAAAACGGTGATGAGCTGCGTCACCGTGAGGACGTCGCTGATCTTCGGCGGAAGGCTCTGCAGCTTCAGCTTCGCGCCCTTGTGTGTCGCCGTCGTATAGCAGCCCACGAGCTCGCCGACGCCCGACGAGTCGATCGTCGTGACGTCCTTCATGTCGACGAGGATCTTCATCGCCCCGCCGTTGACCGCCGCGTGGATCGCCTCGCGCATCTGGAGGTCGCCCGCGCCGATCGTGATCTTCCCGTGCAGCTCGATGATCTTGACGTCGCCGACGTCCCGGGTGGTCACCGAAGTCTTCATGGTGTGTGCACTCCCTTCTTCGTTTCGGAATCCAGCTTCTTCTTCATGGAGAGGATCGTCCCGCCGTTCTCGCCGCGCGAGAACGTCACCTCGTCCATGAACGTCTTCATGTAGAAGATGCCGCGGCCCGAGGTCTTCATCTGGTTTTCCGGCGCGAGGGGGTCCGCCACCGCCGTCGCCTCGAAGCCCTGCCCCTCGTCGCCGACGACGATCTCGATCGCCTCGGCCCCTCCGGCGAGCGACAGGTAGACGCGCTTGGCCGGGTCCTGCTGGTTGCCGTGCTTGATCGCGTTCGCGAGCGCCTCCCGCAGCGCGACTCCCATCCAGTGCTCCGCGTCCGTCCCGACGCCGCGCGCCTTGCACACGTGCTCGAGCACGGCTTGCGCCAGCTCGAGATTCTCGTAGCGGCTCGAGAGCCAGAGGACGATGGGGCCCGGCGGCGGATTGCTCATCACAAGTTGCAAGGGACGCGCTGGTAAGCTGGCCCCGATGTGTCACCTCTCCCGTTCGCTGAAGCCGCGCGCATGATACGCGACGCCGTCTCGACCGCGAAAGGGAAGGTTCCGCGCCGGGTCCCGGCGCTCCTGGCCGCCGCAGCCGTCCTCGCCGCCGCGCTGCCGGCGGCCGCGGCGTCTCCGCTCGCGCAGCGCCTGCCCGAGGCGGTCGCGGAGGCCCAGAAGCTGGTCGAGAAGGTCCGGGGCGTCCCGTTCCGGGGGGCCGTGGCGTCCGCACTCCTCCCCGAGAAGGACCTCACGAAGATCCTCGGGAAAAAGCTCGTCGAGGACCTGCCCGTGCCGTTCCCCCGGTACGCCGCCTCGCTCGCGGCCGTCGGCTTTCTCGACCCGGAGGCCGGCCTCGAGGAGAAGCTCACGAAGCTCTACGCGCGCCAGGTGGCGGGCTTCTACGACCCCGCGGCCAGGAAGTTCTTCATCGTCCCCGAGCGCACGGCCGAGGCGGCCGCCGTCGCGCCCGCGCTCGGGCTCTCGGCGGGGACCTTCCTCGAGGACGCGCTCCTCGCGCACGAGCTCACCCACGCGCTCCAGGACCGCCGCCTCGACCTCGTCCCGCGCATGAAAGCGCTCAAGGAATCCTCCGACGCGCTCCTCGCGCTGGAGGCGTTCCTCGAAGGCGAGGCCACCGTCGTCATGATGGACGCGCTCCTCGTGAAGCTCCCGCCCGAGGCGAAGGAGCTCTTCGGCGCGGACACGCTGTCGAACATGCTCTCCGGCCTCGCGGCCGGCACGACGAGCGTCGACGGCTCCGAGGGCGTCCCGGACTTCTTCGTCAAGGAGATGCTCTTCCCGTACGTGGCGGGCACCGCCTGGATCGAAGCCAGGCGCGCGGGCGGCGCCGGCTGGACGTCCGTCGACGCGAGTTACAAGTCGCCGCCGGCGACGACCGCCGAGATTCTCCACCCCGAGCGGACCGCCGCGCGGGCGCTCCTCGCGCCCGCCGACCGCCCGGCGGCGTCCGACCTTCCGCAGGGGATGAAGGTCCTGTACGCGGACAGCTTCGGCGAGTGGATGCTCGCGACGCTGCTCGAGCGGGCCGGGGCGGCGGACGCGAAGGCCCTCGCCGCCGAGTGGCAGGACGACCGCATCCTTTTCTTCGAGCCGAAGCGAGTCGAGAGCGAAACGCGGCCCGTCGGGTTCGTCTGGCGAATCCGCACGGCCTCCCCCGACGCCGCGCGCCGCCTCGCGGCCGCGCTCGCGCCCCTCTACGAGCGCCCGGACGGGCGCCCCGTCGCGGCCGTCACGCCGGCCGGCGACCGCGTCGAGGTCGTGCGCGGGCGGCCGCAGCCGCCGAAGCGCGTCAGCTCCCCTGCAGAAACTTCAGGGCCGCCGGCAGGAAAATGAAGAGCTGGACGGCGTCGAACGTCCCGTGGGCGAGCATCGGGGCGACGACGCTCCCCGTCCGCGCGAACGCGATCGCGAGGACGGACGTGATCGCGAGCAGCCCGACGAAGAAGAACGGCTCCCCGTAGCCCGCGTGGGCGAGAAGGAAGAGGATCGAGGCCGGCGCCGCCCCGAGCCGCCGCTGGAGAAACGCCCGGAAGTGGAACTCCTCGAGCGTCATCGCCGAGATCACGATCAGCAGCCGCTCGACGCCCGGGCGGCCCGCGAGCCAGCCGACGAGCGGCGGAATCGCGCGCTGCTGGTGGACGTCGAAGAGGCTCAGGAGGACGGCCGCGACGCCGGCCACCACGATCGTCAGCGTCCAGCCGATCAGGCCGAGGGCGACGCCGGCCGCGGCCTCCGGGCCCGGCTGCTTCGACTCGAGCGCGAGAAACGTCCTCAGCGGCGGGCGGCCCGCGAGGAGCCACCACGAGGCGAGGAACGCCGCGAGGATTCCCTGCACGAGGAATACCTGCGTGATCCTCAGCGTCGAGACGTCGGGCGGGCGGCCGCCGGCGGCCGCAGGCAGGACCGTCGTCGCGACGAGGAGAAGGAACAGCAGTCCGAGCGCGAGCCGCTTCCGAAGGGGCGTCGGAAACGCGTCGCGCCGGAACGCGCCCTTCCGGTCGGCCATCCACACGATGGCGACGAGAAGCGGAATCCCCGCCCCGAAGAGAAGATTGCGTGCGAAAGGAGTCACGTGCGCGGACCGGCCGGGCGCGACTCTAGCAAAGCCCCGCCGGCGCGGCGCGAGGCGGTCAGGACTTCGGGCCGCCCGGCTTGAGGACGACCGGGCGCGCGGCGGGCCGGCCGAACAGGTAGCCCTGGCCCCACTCGACGCCGAGCGCCTCGAGGCTCGCGAGCTCGGCCGGGTCCTCGATGCCCTCGGCGATCAGCTCGGCGTCGATGCGCCGGGCGAGCGCGGCGAGCGAGCCCACGATCTCGCGCTTGATGCGGTCGACGTGGAGGCCCGACACGAGCGTGTGCGCGACCTTCACGTACTCCGGGCGCAGCTGCACGATCGACTCGAGGCCCGAATAGCCCGACCCCGCGTCGTCGATCGCGAAGCCGAAGCCGGCGGCCCTGAGGCGCGCGACGACCTCGCGGAACGCCGGGTAGTTGAAGACGACCTCCTTCTCCGAGAGCTCGAGGACGACGTCGCCGTGCGCGCGCGTCATCTCCGCGAGGTTGCGGTCGTCGAGAAACACCGAGTGCGTCAGGAGGCGCGAAGAGGCGTTCACGAAGAGACGCTTGCCCAGCGCGACCCGCGGGAGCGACGAGAAGACGGTTTCGACGCAGAGGCTCTCGAGCTCGAGGAGGAGGTCGCCCTCCCGCGCCACCGCGAAGAGGTCGTCCGGCATCTCGAGCTCGTGGTCCACCGGGCCGCGGATGAGCGCCTCGTACCCGAGGACTTCGCCCGACTTCACGGCCACGATCGGCTGGAAGACGGCGCGGAGCTTCTTGCCGGAGAGGATCGCCTTGAGGCGCTCGACGAACCCCTTCTTCTCGCCGCTCTCGCGGGCGTCCGCGAGACGCGAGGCCTCCGCGAGCGCGCGCATGAGGTTGCGCGCCGGCCTCACGCGCGGGTCGTCGGGCACCGCGAGCGCGGTCGCGTGGACGTGCATGAGGTCGACGGACGAGCGGCCGAGCGCCTGCTTCATTCGCCGCACGACGCCGACGCGCAGGCGCGCGGCCTCGCTCTCGAGCGTCCCGCCCTTGCGGTTCGGCGTCCGGCGCGCGAGGTCGAAGAGCACGAAGACGCCGTCGGAGCCGTTGAACGACATCGAGAGGAAACCCGGCGCGAACGGCGACGTCGCGAGGTCCTCGCGCAGGCTCGCGGCCGTGACGCGGAGGATGCGGTCGTAGAGCTCCCAGCCGTACAGGCTCTCGACGCCGGCGAAGCGCCCGAGCTGCACGTAGACGACGCCGAGGTTCGCGACGCGCTCTCCCTTGAGGTCCGCGAAGGGGTGCAGCGTGAGCCCGGTGACGGGGTCGTGGAGAAGCGACTCGAGCCTCAGCTTCTCGATCTCGGGCTGGGCGGCCGCTTCGGGCGGCGCCTGGCGCGACACGATCCGGAGGGGTCCGCGCGGGTGGGTCGGCTTCATCGCACTCCCTTCGCGGCGGCGCGCCCCGTCAGGGCGCGCGCGCGCGCCCTCAGGTCCTCCGCCCGGAACGGCTTCGTGAGGTGGTCCGTGCCGCCGACCTGCATCGCCGTGATGCGGTCGGCGACCTCGCCGCGCCCCGTCAGGAACAGGACGGGCAGCTCCGCCGTGACCGGCTGGCGCCGCAGGATGTCGCAGATCTCCCAGCCCGTGAGGCCGGGCATGTTCACGTCGAGGACGACGAGGTCGGGCGGCGTGCGGAGCACCGTCCTCAGGAAAGCCGCGGAGTCGCTCGTGCCGTCGACATCGAAGCCGTCGTGGACGAGGACGGCCATCACGGCCTCGACCATCGCGGGGTCGTCGTCGAGGACGAAGACGCGCGCGGTCACGCGCGGCCCTCGCGCGAGAGCGGGAACATGATCGTCACCTCGAGCCCGTGCCCCTGCTCGGAGAGGAGCGAGATCTTCCCGCCGTTCTGGTCGAGGAGCTCCTTCGTGACGCCGAGCCCGATCCCGCGCCCCGGGATGCCGGCGGCGACGGCCGAGGGGCTGCGCCAGGCCGGCGTGAACGCGAGCTTCTGCTCCTCGGGCGACATCCCGGAACCCGTGTCGCTGATCACGACGAAGGCGTGATTCGAGACGACGCTCGCCCTCACGCGCACCTGCCCGCCCGACGGCGTGTACTTGACCGCGTTGTCGAGGACGTTGCGGAACGCGCGCTGGAGGGCCACGGGATCGGCGAAGACCGGGATCTCGGGCGCCTCCGCGACGAACTCGAGGCGGATGCGGCCGCCGTGCGCGGCGCGGTAGGACTCGACGAGCGTCGAGAGGATCGCCACGAGCTCCGACCGGCCGGAGGCCGCGGGAGCCGGCGGCGGCGGCGGCGCGGCGCCCGCGCGCGGCGGCACGCCCACGAGCGACTCCATGAGGGAGAGCTCTCGCGCGAGGGCTGCGAGGTGCTCGGCCGCGGGCAGCTCGCCGCGCCGGGCGCTCTCTCCGACGAGGTCCGTGTAGACGCGCAGGACCGTCACCGGCGACTTGAGGTCGTGCAGGATCTCGGCGCGCGTGTCCCGCCGGGGCACGGCGGCGAGCCGGCGCTCGCCGCTCTCCGCCTTCGCCTCCTTCGCGGCGGCAGGCGCCGCGGCCCTTCCGGCCGTCCGGCTTGCGGCCTCGAGCGCGATGAACGCGGCGAGCGGCCAGAGGGCGCGCAGCGCGAGCGGGCGCGCAGCCGCGAGGGACGCCGGCGGGTGCAGCGCGACGAGGAGGGTCAGGCCGCCGTAGACGCCCACGAGAAGGAAGCGCCCCGCCTCCCGCGACGCGAGCGACGCGCACGCGAGCAGGACGAGGACGAGCGGGTAGAGGTCGCTCGCGGCTCCGCCCGTGCGTTCGAGAGCGAACAGCGCGAGGCCGAGCGGCGCGAGGAGACGCAGCGGCTCGGCGAAGGCGCCCAGAACTCCCGCGGCGCCGTCCGCGGCGAGCGCGGCGCCCGCGAGGAGCGCGGCGGCGGCGATGCCGGCGAGAACCGGAACCTCGGCCGGCGCTGCGGCGCCCGCGGCGAGGAAGACGAGAAGGGACAGGGACAGGAGGGCCGGGGCCAGGAAGCCTCCGGCCGCCGCGGCTCTCAGCGGGGCGCGACCGTCCAGGGCGTCCTCCGCGCCGTCCGGCGCTCAGTGCACATACGCGCAACCCACGCGGACACGGCCGTCCGGCAACGCGACGGAGCTCACCCTCCGCATCGTGATCTCGTGAGGCTCGCCCGAGAAGCGCTGGAGAATCTCGCCCTCGAAGCGGTCCGGCGTCTTCACGGCGCCCGTCACGAACGACATTCCGCCGAAGGAGATGTCCTGCACTTCGGCGTGGAGCGGCCGCCTCGCCCTCGGGGGGCCCACCTTCAGCGTGAGGCCCGGGACCGCGAAGCGCGGGTACCGGCGCGTGTGCTCGAAGGGCCTCCCGTTCTGCCGCTTCGACGCGTACAGCCGGATGTCGCTCATCTTGAGGAGGAAGTCGAGGAGGCGCCCGTCCGTGGGGAACGTCGCAACGCCATAGTTGAGGCCGACCTTCATCCCGAGGCGCAGCGGGAGGCGGATGGCCGCGACGCGGTGCCGGATGCGCTCGGCGACCGCGAGGCTGTGGACGACGTCGCTGTTCGGGAGGACGGCGACGAACTCGTCCCCGCCGTACCGGCAGCCGGCGTCCACGACGCGCAGCGACTCGCGGATCGCCTTCGCGGTGCGGACGAGGATCCCGTCGCCGACCGGGTGGCCGAGGCGGTCGTTGATCGACTTGAAGCCCGCCAGATCCATCATCAGGACCGAGACGACGCCGCCCGCGCGCTCGGCGCGCGAGACCTCGCGCTCGAGGTGGTCGAGGAGGAACCGGCGGTTGTAGAGGCCGGTCAGCGGGTCCGTGATCGCGTTCACGCGCAGCGCGGCGATCTCGTGGTCCGAGACGATGCGCGGCTCCTTGACGAGCCCGAGGCGCGTGTGGAACTCGTGCAGGAGAGCGGTCTGGAGCGACAGGCCCTTGCCCGCGGCGGCGGCGAGGCGCCGGAACGTGACCGTGACGCGCGTCCAGACGCGCGGAACGTCCTCGGCCGGAATCGTCACGCCCGTCCACTCGACGAGGAGCAGCCGGAGCATCTCCGCCCTCGCGATCCCCTCGCACGCGGCGCCGAGCTCGCGCTCGAAACGTTCCTCGGAGAAGACGCGCGCGCGGCCCAGCCGCGCGAGCCGCGCGATCCGCGAGGCGAGAGCCTCTTCGACGCGCTCGGCGCTCACGGCCGCCGGCCCCGGACGCCGCCGAGCAGACCGCGCGCCCCGGCGCGGCCGAGGTCCTCCGCGGCGCGCGCCACGTCGGCGACCGCCTCGCCGACCGGGAAGACGAGCATGAGCTGCCCGCCGTGAAGGAGGTCGACGAGCTCGCTGTCGGTCCGCGCCCACACGACGCGCCGGTCCGCCACGAGGAGGCGCGCCGTCGCGAGGCCTCCGGCGGCGGGATCGAGACGCTTCAGGGTCTCGACGACGCGCCGCACCTGGGGCAGGCCGAACCCGGCCGCGCGCAGGCGCGAGGCGAGGCGCAGCTTCACGACGTCCGTGAACGAGTAACGCCGCCGCGTGCCGTAGCCGGACGCCGCCGTCACGGACGGGCGCAGGAAGCCGCGACGGTCCCACCAGTCCAGCTGCCGGGCTGTGAGCCCGGTCAACTTCGCGACCTCCGCGGTCGAGAAGGAAGACTGGAGGATACGGCGATTGAATTTCACGCGTGTATTTCGATCATACCCGAAAAATGCCGAATTGGCCGCGGGAGGGGCCAGAAGATCAAGAGTTTCTTTGAAAGAAAAGAGCGGCCGCGAAGCCGCGGCCGCCCCTTTTCACCGGAATCCGAATCTTCAGGTCGTCACTCGATGACGTGGATGTTCTTCTGCGCGCACATCTCCTTGAGGATCTTCGGCCACACGGTGACGCTGACCTCCCCGAGGTGCGCCTTGCGCAGGAGAAGCATCAGGACGCGCGACTGTCCGATGCCGCCGCCGATCGAGAGCGGCAGCGTCCCGTTCACGATGCCCTGGTGGTACGGGAACTTCAGGAAGTGCTCCTGGTGCGTGAGAGCGAGCTGTTTCTTCAGCGTCTCGGCGTTCACGCGGACGCCCATCGACGAGAGCTCGTGGCGCCTCTTCGTGATCGGGTTCCAGACGAGGATGTCGCCGTTCAGGCCGTGCATCGTCCGGCCGTCCTTCGCGTGCGTCGGGGTGACCCAGTCGTCGTAGTCGGCGGCGCGCATCTCGTGCGGGTAGCCGTCCGCCAGCGTCCAGCCGATCCCGTAGATGAAGACGGCCGGGTGCTTCTGGAGAATCGCGGTCTCCCGCTGCTTCCTCGGGAGGTCCGGGAACATGTCGAGGATGTCCTCGGCGTGCAGGAACTCCAGCTTGTCCGGGAGCGTCGGGAGCTTCCTCTTCTTCAGGCCCGGGAACGTCTCGAGCGCGAAGTCCTCCGCGCCCCTGATCACGCGCCAGATCCCCTCGACCGTCTTCGTCAGGAAGTCGAGGCTCCGCTGCTCGGGCGTGATGACCTTCTCCCAGTCCCACTGGTCGACGTAGGCGCTGTGGTCGTGGTCGAGGAAGTAGTCCTTGCGCACGGCGCGCATGTCGGTCACGAGGCCCTCGCCGGGCCTCATCCCGAACTGCTTCAGCGCCACCCGTTTCCACTTCGTGGCGGCCTGGACGACCTGCCCCTCGATCGGGTTCTTGCCGTTGTCGTTCGAGATGTGGAACGTGACGGGGCCGCGCGAGCCGTCGCGGTCGAGGTAGTCGTTCACGCCGCTCTCGGCGTCGACGATGAGCGGGACCTCGACGCGCATGAGGCCCAGCTCGCGGCAGAGGCCGTCCTCGATGTAACGCTTGACGGCCGTGATCGCGCGCTGCGTCTCCTTCGGGTCGAGGAGAGGCGTGTAGTCGTTCGGGAGGACCTTCTCGAGCTCGGCGTAGTTCCCGATGCCGGGGCCCGCGAGGTCGGCCTTCTTGTCGAGGACCGTGGTCTGTTTCTTCGTCATGGGCACGTCCTTTCTCGGGGATTGCGTCCAGCGAGGAACGCGGTTCAGTCAAAACATGGGTCCCGGCCGGCGGGACCGCGACTGATGCGGACGCATCAGGGGGTGGCACGCGGTCTGCTCTCCCCCGGCGCCGACGCCGAAAAGGCGGGAAGGCGGGAAGGCGGGAAGACGGGAAGACGGGAAGAGAAGAGAGAAGAGGAGGTTGCACGTGACACGCATTCCTCGTGTCCACCGGGCTGGTGCGCGCACTTCGGCGTCCCCCTCTTCATCATTCAAAGCGAGTACCCGAGCACGGGCGTGGGGCGGCGCTGAAATTCCTCGAGACCGAATCCGCGCACGCGAAGGACACCGAGCTGCGCTGCCGGATCCGGAAGAACGTCAACCTGCTGGCGCTCGAAGGGCAGCCGGCGCCGGAGATCCAGGGCGCCGCCCTCGGCGGCCGGCCCGCAGTCCTCTTCTTCTGGGCGCACTGGTGCGGGGACTGCAGGGCGCAGGCGCCGATCCTCGGCCGGGTCCTCTCCTACGGGATGCTCGACGGCGTCTCCGTGCCCGTCGACACCGAGACGATGGTCCGCCGGGGAGTGTCGTCGAACCCGACGCTCGCCCTCGTCGACCGGAAAGGCCGCGTGCGGCTCTACACGCCGACGCGGTCGTCGGAAGAGGAGCTCTCCCGCCGGGTGGAAGAGCTCCTCGCGGAATGAGCCGGGGGCGCCCGGCGCGTCAGAAGTCGAACCGGGACGAGATGCCGAACGTCCGGGGCTGGTTCGTCAGATAGCCGACGCGCGCCCGGAACCCGCGCTCGCGGTCGAGAGCGAGGTACGCGCTCTGGTCGGTGAGATTGTTGACGTAGAGGGCGACGTCCCAGTAGCCGTGCCTCACGCCGAGCCGCAGGTTGACGAGGTCGTAGGACGGCAGGAGCGGGTCGAACGTGAACGTCGACTGGGTCAGAGGCCCGCCGATCGTGTTCGCGCCGAACGAGAGCAGGTTCAGCGTCCCGACGCCCGCCTCCTGGTCGGCGAGCTGCGTGTAGCGCGAGCCCACGTGGTTGTACGTCGCGGTCACGTAGCCCTGGAACCCCGGCGCGACGTCCTGCTGATACGTGCCGGACAACGCCATCTGGAACTTCGGCACGCTCGGCAGCCGGTTGCCCTCGCGAATGCCGGTGGACGCCACGAGATCGGACGTCCCGGCGATCGTCGAGCGGATTTCCGAGCTCGCGTAACTCGCCGAAAGCGAGAAGTCGAAGTGGTCGTTCGGCGTCAGGCCGAGCTCGAACTCGCCCCCGACGCTCCGGGACTTCGGCACGTTGAAGATCAGGCGGGACGAGCAGGAGCCCGCCGTCACCGTGACCTGCAAGTCGGAGATGTCCGTGTAGAAGCCCGAGACGCTCAGCGAACCCTTCCCGCCGAGGAACCTCGTCTTCGCCCCGACCTCGTAGTTCCAGGCCGTCTCGTCCTTCCAGGTCTCGTAGCCGCTGAACGTCACGCGATCCTGGGGCGTGCACAGGTTGTAGTTGGTCGGGTCGTTCACGCCGCCCAGCCGGAAACCCTTCGCCGCCTGCGCGTTGAGCGTCGTCGAGTCGCTGACCTTGTAGCTCACGATGAAGCGCGGCGCGACGCCGTCGGCTTTGGTCGTGCCGGGCTGCGACACGGGCTTCCCGTCGCTGCCCGAGCCGAAGAGGCCGTCGAAGACCTGGGCCTTGTCCTCGTCGAAGTGGTAGTAGCGCAGGCCGGCCGTCACGCTGAACGCCTTCGTGATCGCGTACGTCGCCTCGCCGAAGAGCGCGAACTGCTTGAGCTTGTAGTCCAGGTTCGACCAGTAGAGGACGTCCTTCCCGGCGAGGGTCCGGGTGTTGGCGAGCCCCCCGGTCGGCACGAGCGCCTCGTAGCCCCCGACATGCAGCTGCTGATCGTAGTGACGGTCGTTGTCCGCGTAGAACCCCCCCGCCACCCACTGCAGGCGCCCTGCGCTCCCGGAGGCGCGGAGCTCCTGTGTCCACCCCGTCGCCTTCGTGGCGTCGTTGAGCGGCGAATCCAGCGTGTAGACGCTCGCGGGAAGCCCGAAACTGCCTCCGGTGATGCTCGACGTGAGCGCGCCCGCGTCGCGCACGACGAGGACGTCCCGGTGCGTGTACGAGGTGACCGACGTGAGCAGGACGTCGCCAAGCTTGAACTTCATCGTCAGATCGCCGAGGAGGAACTTGTCCGTGTAGGGCTCGGGAATCTGCGTGAACTGCTCGCGGTCGCCGAGGAACACTTTCGGCCGCGTCGTCGTGTACGGATTGCCGAGGATGTTGTAGACGTCGGTGCGGTTCCACCCGTCCGTCGTGGCCTTCTGGTAGACGACACGGGGGATGATCACGACGTCGTCGCTCGGGGCGATCGCGAGGGCTGCGCGGAAGCCCATTCGGTCGCCGCCGTTGAGCGCGTTCTTGACGCTCAGGTCGGGCTGGACGGCGTTGATGTAGCCCGGGTTGTGGTCGTAGTAGACCGCCGTGCGCAGGGCCGCCAGGTCGCCGAGCGGGACGTTGAAGCCCGCCTTCGCGCTGCCGCTCTGGCTCCCGTGCGTCGTCGTCGCGCCGGTGAGCTCGGCGAAGGATTTCGTCAGCCCGAGCTCGGGCTGGTTCGTGATGTAGCGGACCGTGCCCGAGAGGGAGCCGGAGCCGAAGAGGGTCCCCTGCGGTCCGCGGAGCACCTCGATCCGGGACGTGTCGACGAAGTCGAGGTCGGGCGTGAAGAGGGACATCGAGATGACCGACTCGTCCAGGTAGGCGCCCACCTGCTCCTTCACCCCCGGCTGGTCACGGGCGATCTGGCCCGACGAGACGCCGCGCATCGCGACCTGGCTCTGGCCCGGGCCGAGGTTCTGGATGCTGAATCCGGCGACGTTCGCCGCCACGTCCTCGATCGTTTCGGCGCCCCGGTCGCGGAGCGCGTCCTCCGTCGGCGCCGCGACCGAGACGGGGATGTTCTCGATCGTGTCGTCGCGCTTCATGGCGGTCACCTTCGTCTCCGCCGCGAACCGGAACTCGAGCGTGAAGTCCACGACGACCCGCGCACCGGCAGCGAGGGACTGGTCCTTCCGGACCGCCACCCGGAACCCCTGCATGTCGGCCGTGACCTGATACACGCCGGGCGCGAGGCCCGTGGCCTCGTACGTCCCCGAAGCGTTGGTCCGGACGATTCTCGTGGCGTGGCCACCCTGCTCCGTCACGGCGATCGGCGCGCCGCCGACGGGGCCGCCCGCCGAGGTCCTGACGGTGCCGGCGATCGTGCCCGCCGGAGCGTCGGCGGCGGCGGCGGGCCCGGCCGCGGACGCGAGGCAGAGCGTGCAGGCGGAAAGCATTGCGACCCGGAAAGAGAACATGGTCCCTCCTTCTCGCGAACGCGAATCGATCCTGTCGATGCGACTGAGTTGCCTTCTACGCCTGTGCCCCGGCGCCTGTCAACAGGAGGCCCCTCTATTTCGCCTCGAGCTCGGCCCACCGCGCGTAGAGGCGGTCGACCTCGGCCTGCTTCTCCTCGAGCGCCGCGAGGACGGCGACGAGCTTCAGCGCGTCGGAGGCGTGGTCCGGGTGCTCGCTCTCGTCGCGCAGAGCGTCGCGGGCGGCCTCGGCCGCCTGAACGCGCGCCTCGATCCCGTCGAGCTCCCGCTGCTCGTTGAAACTGACCCGGCGCTTCCGCGCGGGGGGCTTCGCCGAGGCGCGGCGCGCCGGAGCGGCGCCCTTCCGCTCCGCGAACCACGCTTCCCACTGGTCGAGCCCGGCGAGCGCCGTCAGCGTCCCACGGCCCTTCTCGTCCTTCCCGAACGCGAGGATGCGGTTCGTGACGCGGTCCAGAAAGTAGCGGTCGTGCGTCACGAGGATGACGGCGCCCGGGAAGTCCGCGAGGCAGTCCTCGAGCACCTGGAGCGTCGCGAGGTCGAGGTCGTTCGTGGGCTCGTCGAGGACGAGGAGGTTCGTCTTCTTCAGCATGAGCCGCGCGAGGAGAAGCCGGCTCTGCTCGCCGCCCGAGAGTCGGCTCACCCTCATGTCCCTCTGCTCTTCCTTGAACAGGAAGCGGTCGAGGTAGCTCCGGATGTGGACGAGCGCGCCGCGGTACTCCACGTGGTCGCCCTCGGGGCAAATCGTCCTCGAAACCGTCGAGTCCGGGTCGAGGCTCTCGCGGCCCTGCTCGAACGTGACCGGCTGGAGGTTCTCCGCGCGGAAGACCTCGCCCGTGTCGGGCTGCTCCGTGCCGAGCAGGGTCCGGAGCAGCGTCGACTTGCCGCAGCCGTTCGGGCCGAGGAGACCGATCCGGCTGTGCGGCGTCACGAGGAGGTCGATGTGCGAGAAAAGGACGTTCGCGCCGTACGCCTTGCCGATGCCCTTCGCCTCGATGAGCCGCTTCGGGTTCTTCCCGGAGTCCTGGAAGTCGAGGCGGACGCTCTGCGACCTGTTCCGCTCCGACAGCTGCCCGACCTCGGTCTCGAGCGCGCCCGCCCTCTGGATGCGCGCCTGCTGTTTCGTCGAGCGCGCCTTCGCGCCGCGAAGGAGCCACTCCGTCTCACGCCGGAGCTGGTTCCGGAGCGACAGCTCGCGCTGCGCGTCCGTCGCGAGGCGCTCCTCCTTCACGCGGAGGTACGTCGCGTAGTCGCCGCGGACGTCGAGGAGGCCGTTCGCGTTCCGGCGGTCGAGCTCGAGGATGCGGTTCGCGACGCGCTGCAGGAACACCCGGTCGTGCGTCACCGTGAGCGTCGCGAACGGCGCGCGGGCGAGCAGCTCCTCGAGCCAGAGGATCGCGTCGACGTCGAGGTGGTTCGTGGGCTCGTCGAGGAGGAGGAGGTCGGGCTTCCTCACGAGCTCGCGCGCGAGCGCGACGCGCTTCTTCCACCCTCCGGAAAGCGTCGCGACGGGCGTCTCGTTCGAGCGGCCCTCCGTCGCGAGCGAGAGCCGCGCGATGTATTCGTCGGCCGCGAACCCGGCTTCCCAGTCTTCCTCGCCGGCGTGCGCGCCCGAAGCGCCCTCGAGCACCGCCTCGCGGATCGTCGCGCCCTCGCGAAACACGGGCATCTGCGAGAGGTACCCGATGCGCAGCCCCCTCTGGGCGGAGCGCGTGCCCTCGTCCGCCGGGATCTCGCCCGCGAGGATGGCGAGCAGCGTGGATTTCCCCGCGCCGTTCGGGCCGATGAGGCCGATGCGGTCGCCCGAGTCCACGGAGCACCCGATCCCCTCGAACAGGGGATGGGAGCCAAAGGCCTTCGTGAGACCCGTCGTGGTGAGGAGGATTCCCATGGGGAGAGTGGCGGGGCCGACGGGGCTCGAACCCGCGACCTCAGGCGTGACAGGCCTGCGCTCTAACCAACTGAGCTACGACCCCGATTTTTCGTCCCTTCGCAGGTGCGCGGCGGGAGGACGCGGAGTATACAGAGGTCGTGCCCGGCCGCAAGCGCGTCTCGATCCTGCTCCTGACCGCCCTCTGGGCCGCCCCGGCGCCCGCCGCCGAGGGGATGCGGATCCTGACGTTCGTCCCCGGAGTCGCACAGGGGCGGCTCCCCGTCACGGTCGATCTCGGCTCCGCGCCTCCCCCGGCGGAGCTCCTGCTCGACGGGAAGAGCGTCTGCCGCGTGACGAGCCGCCGCCAGACCTGCACCGTGGACCTCGGGACTGCTCCCCGCGTGCGCCTCCTCGAGCTCGTGCGCCGCGGGAACGCCGGTCCGGCCGAGCGCGTGCGCCGCTGGGTGAACAAGCCCTCCGTCGCGCGCGCCGAGGTCCTGCCCCGCACCGACTGCGTGAAGGCGAGCGGCCCGTGCACGCTGTCCGTCGCGTGGTCGCACGAGCAGGATCTGGACCCGGCTCTCCTCAGCGTCTCGATCGACGGGAAGAAGGCGTACGAGGGTCCCCCGAAGAACGTCGCGATCCCGTTCGCGGCCGAGAAGCCGGCGCGGGTCGTCGCCGTCGACCTTTCGTTCGTCGACGGCCAGCGGGCGTCCGAAACGCTTCTCGTCGGGAGCGGCACGTCGAGCGCCGTCGAGGCTCCGCTCAACGCCGTCGTCGTGTCGACCCGGGGCGCGGAGGGCGGCGCGCGGCCCGCGCCCGCCACGCTCGGCGGAAGGCTCGTCCGCGCCGCCGAGCCCGGCGAGAGCGACGTCCTCTTCTTCGTCGCGCCCTCGGCGATCCCGAAGCTCCTCGCTCTCGAAGCGGGAGCGCAGAAGTCGTTCTCGAAGACGAACTCGAGGCTCGCGAAGCTTCTCGAGGGCGTCACGCACGTGATCCACTTCTCCCCGCTCGCGACGCGCGCGTCCTATCGCACCGCGGCCGAAGTGTCGGACCGCCTCTTCCGCCTGCAGGGGTTCGACTGCACGCCGGGCTCCGGCCACCGCGAGCTCGTCCTGCCCTGCGTCGAGGGGAGCGTCCTTGCGGGCGGCCAGTACCGCCTCGCGGCCACCGTCACGTCGGGCGCGTTCGTGCGCGCCGCCACGCCGCGGCGGCGCGTCGCCGTCGTCGTGCTCGGCGACGAGGAAGGGAGCCCCGACGAGAGCGCCTTCGGGCCCGCCGAGGCGCGCGCATATCTCTCGCAGATCTTCGTTCCGCTCGCCGTGTGGCGCGTCGGCAAGGCGGAGGGCGGCGCCTGGGGCGAGGGCCGGCGCGTCTCGACGCCCCGGGAATTCGTGGACGCCTGGGCGGCGCTGCGCGCCGAGCTCGACGCGCAGCAGATCTGCTGGGTCGCCGAGGACCTCGACCCCGCGTCTTTCCGGCTCGCGCCGGCGGACGAGGGCCTCGTCCTCGCGGGCCGCGGCGCGCTCGCCGCGCCGCTCGCCGTCGCATCGGCCGCGGAACCCGAGGAGCCGGGCACGCCCGTCGCCTCCGCCGCGGCCGCGCCGGGGAAGGGCCCCTCGAAAAAGAGCGTCGCCGCCTCGCAGGAGGTCGGCCTCTTGAACCTCGATGCGTTCGTCGCGGACGGGAAGGGGAGGCGCGTCACGGGCCTCAAGGCCTCCGACTTCACGCTGCGGGTCGCGGGAAAGCCGGTCGCGATCACGAACTTCTCCGAGTACGCGCCGCCGTCCGGCGCGCCCCCCGGGTCCACGTCGCTCGCGCCCGCTGCGCCCGGCGAAACCGCGGCCGCACCCGCCGAGCGCCCGAAGCGCCGCGTCGTCCTCTTCGTCGACCGCCTGACGCTCGGCGACCCGCGCCGCAGCGCGCGCTTCTTCGGCTCGCTGAAGGACTTCGTCGTCCGCACGATCCGGCCGGGTGATGAGGCGGCCATCCTGACGTTCAACGAGTTCCTCGCGACGCGCGTCGGCTTCACCGGCGACACGTTCGTTCTTCTGAAGACTCTCGATGCCCTCGCCAGGGAGAGCGCCCGGCCTCCGGACTCATTCACGGACGTGGCGAGCTCGGAGAGGCTCGTCGAGGAGATCGCGCGGGCCGAGGCCGAGAGAGCCGCGATGGCGACGGGGGGACGAGGCGGCGCGGCCGGGGCCTCGCTTCCGACGCAAGCCGCGGCGCCGCAGCCCACGCCGATCAGCGCAACGGTCCTCACGACGATGCGCAACAACGCCGCGGACGAGTGGCGCCGGACGAAGAACAAGGCCGCGGCGCTGAAGTCCGTCCTCTCGGCGCTCGGAGGGCTCGACGGCCGGCGCGTCCTCGTCGTCGCGTCGCATCGCCTCTCGCGGTACGCAGGCATGGAGTACTTCCTCACGAAGCGCCTCGACGTGGACGTCGCCATCCCCGCGGACGCGCGGGAGTTCGACTCGCGCGCGATGCTCCTCGACCTCTCCGAGGCCGCGAACGGGTACGGCGTCACGCTCCACGGCCTCTACCCCGAAGCCGGCGGCGACTTCGACCTTTCGGTCACCCAGCGCACCGTGCCGCAGTTCACGGGGCAGGCGATGAACGGGCGGCGCGGGCTCTGGATCGACGCAAACGAGAACGAAGGCCTTCACATCGCCGTGGATCCCACGGGCGGCGTCGTGGGCTTCGGCGCCGAACAGGCGGGTGACGCGCTCGCCGGCGCGGCCACCGACCTCGAATCGTTCTACTCGCTGGGCTTCCCCGTCGAGGGCCTCACGGCCGGCAAGCCTCTCGAGATCGACCTCAAGGTGTCGGCGGCGGGCGCGAAGGTGCGGACGCGCCGCGCCGTCGCCCTCCGGAGCGCCGTGGATCGCGCCACCGACCGCACCGTGTCGAACCTCTTCGGCACGGTGGCGGCGCCGGGATTCCCGGTTCGGGCGCGCGTCGCGTCCACGACGCCCGCCGAGAAGGGCCGCGTGAAGGTCGCGTACGAGGTGACGATCCCGGCGACGTCGCTCGCGCTCCTCCCCGCCGCAAACGCCCGCGTCGCGAAGATCGCCGCTTTCGTCGCGCTCCTCGACAAGGGCGACGTCACTCAGGCCCCGCCGGTCCGCCAGGAGTTCAAGACGGGTGAGGACCTGTTCGCGGACGCCGAAGGGATCTTCACGTTCACGGGCTCGGCCGTCGTCGACCCGGGCGCCGTGATCTCGATCGGCATCCTCGACGAGGCGACGCAGGAATCCGGCTACGCCCGCATCGAGGTGCCGGGGGCCGCGAAGAAGTAGCGCGAGCGCGGAGAGGCCTTCACCCCGGGGGCCGGATCGTCGACGCGTCGGCGGGCCGCAACTCGGAGCACGCGCCCGGCTCGACCGTCCACATCGCGTTGGCGACGCGCCAGGCGCCGTCCACCTTCACGAAGTCGAACACGTCGATCCCGCAGTGGCTCGTCTTGCCGTCGATCCAGAACTCGTAGGGCGCCCAGACCACCGCGATGCCGCCGCGGATGAGCACGGTGGGCGACCAGTACCGCTCGCGATGCGTGCGCGCGTCGACCTTCGACGGATCCGCCCAAGACGCGTTCGACCGCGGCGTCACGACCCATCCGCCGCCCTCGGCGGCGCGGGCCCGGTACGTCATCCCGTCCGCGGTCTGCATCGCCGCCATCGCCGCGACGTCCTGCGCGGAGATCGCGTGCATGTAGCGGTCCAGCAGCGCGAGCACCACGGCCTCCTCGCCCGGCGGGTTCCCGGCGCGGGCGGAGGGTGAAGGGGCAGAGGTGCATGCGGAGAACGCCAGGGTCGCCGTCAGGCAGAGAATTCGCTTCACTTGGGACCTCCCTCTTCTTCGGGCCCCTGAGATTTCGCAAGGCTCTCACGATATTCGAGAGCCTCGGGGATCTCTTGGAACTGAAGCAACTCGCCGGCCAGTTCGGCGAGGTGCATTTTTGCCTCCAGTGGAGTTGCGCGGAAGAACTCGCGTCGCTGATTCACGAGGTTCACACGCCGATCTCCCAGCCGCTTGTGCATGGCGGTCTCTATCCCGACGGCGTCCTTGGAGAAGAACAAAGCATGAGTGTCGAAATTGAAGGGGACCGATGCGTCGCTGAGCTCACGGATCCTGTCCAGAGGATCCAGTCGGCGAGTCATACCCACCTTGACCATTGCCTCGCCAAATGAGCCCAGATTCGAAATTACGTACACGTATCCCGCACGAATATTCGCCGCACGGTAGTCAACGTCCTCGATAGCCCGCTGTACGTCGCCCATCTGCTCACGGATTCGCGCAGCACCGGCGTCGTCGCCCTTTGCCAGAAGAACCTCGAGCGCATTAGCGTAGTGCTTGCGCTCCTTTTCCAGGCGCGTGCGTTCCCGCTCAATCTCCTGCTGCACCTTTCGCTCTTCGCGCAGACGCTCTTTCTCGACCCGCTCGGCCTCCTTTTCTTCAGCCTCCTTCTGCAAGAAGTCGGCAGTTAACTCGAGCTCTAGCTCGCGTAGCTTGAAATATGGCGCGGATATTCTGATTTTCATCGTCTTGCCGAGGCGTTCGATAACTTCAGCGACCTTAGTAAGCCTCTCGATTGCCGTCGCTAGCTTGTAGGGTTTCAGCCCCCGGACAAGGTTGTCTGCCTCGGCGTTGAAAGCCCGCAACATCAGCTTCGAAAAGTCACGGACCATTGTGCGACCTTGTGCTGCCGACCCATTGACAACCCAGTCTGTCGTGGCGAGTACGGCGCCGCCGTCTGTTCGCACCAAGGCCTTGATCCTCTCATCGAGACTGGCGAGCTCCTTCTGGTAGGCGACCGCGTCAGTTAGCGGGTGCCGATATCGGTAAATGCCAGCCTCCTGCAGCAAGGCCAGGTCTTCTGTCGCAACAATCGCCTTCCTCGCCTCATCGAGCTTGGCGTTAGTTGCGATAAGCTCTTCTTCGGCACCCGCGCGCACGCGCTGGAAGCGCACAGTTTGCTCGGCTATCTCGCGCTCGAGGTCGGCTCGCTTGGCCTCGAGCTGAAGTACGGAGAATGCCCCGAGCCTGGCGAGCTGCCCTCTCAACTCGTCGCACTGGGTGTTCAGGGCCTCGACCTCAGCAAGGAGTGAGCGCGCCATCTTCCGCGCTCCGAACAGAGGAACGGTTCGAGTGGGTTGGTCGGCTGTCATGCTCGCCATCGCTCCTCTCGGGTCACGGACGCCAGCTCCTTGCCGGAAGTGCCTGCCAGGAAGGCAGCGTTGCTCCGCCCATCGCTCCGGTGACGTCTAGAGGTCCTCCGGAACGCTCACCTTCACTCGCTTGAAACCAAACTTTCGGTCGCCGATATGAACGGCCGGAGGATCCGCCCCCGCCTGCCTCATCTGAGGGGAGTTCTTGATGAACACCGCGGTCGTCGGATCTGCCTCTCCACCCCAAGACGCGCCATCCGCGTCGTTCTCTCCCGGGGTTCCCCATACTCGGATGAGCGCCGAAAAGAGTGCGCCCTCCTGATCAGGGGCGGCGCGAATTGTGACCATTCTCAGATGCCCGTCGAAGAACCCATAGCGGATCGACTTAAGAGGAACGCCGCCGACAGAGAGATTGTCGGCCGAGCGTTCGTACCAAAGGCCTCCAGTCGTCTTGTCACCGCCGAGAAACGTCATCGCTGGCGTTGCCGGATCTCCCCACTTCAAGTCACGGAAACCAGCTTTCGGTGGACTCGTTGTGCCGGGCGCTTGTTCCGCCTTGGGAGCAACTGCGGAAATCGGCTGGGGGGGGCGGCTTTCTGGAGCCGCCTGCGGTACCGGCGCTGGTGGCGGTTGACTTGCCACAGGTGATGTTTGCCTAGCAGCTGGAGCAGCCTGACCAGAACGCGCCTGAGCGCATGCATACGCTTCGCCTACCGCCGTGGACAGGCCGTTCCCGATCCCCGGATTCGACGAAATGATCATTAGGACGTCGCCACCGAGTTTCGCCGTCTTGTTCTGCATCTGCCGCTCGGTTTCGCCCTCACCGACCGCTCCGCCATAGGCGCTGAGTCCATGAACGTTTCCGACGAAGCGGCAGCCGCGCACAACCTCAGGGTTCAGGGTCATTCGCACCGCTGCGCCACTTGTCGAGAGTGTCGTACAACCGGCCGAAAGCACAGTAAAGATTCCGATGGCTCCCGCCAAGAACCGTCTCATCCGCTCTCCTCACGACGAGTCTCCCCTAAGGCTACGCTGGGAGCCGGGCCGGGGGACCCGATGCAGTTGCACCGGTGCGCCCGCCGTGGGCTCCTCCCCTGCACCCGTAGGCGCTACGACAAGAGGGCCAGACCACTGACGAGCAGGATGAACGACAACACTGCGTAGATGCCGACTGCGAAGGAGACGGTGTAGAGATTTCGGACTGGTGCATCGGCGCTGGTGAGCGACCCCGCGAGTCCGTTGGACAACCAGAGCCAGACGAGCCCAAGCCACCACCACCAATGGAGTTTCTCGATCAGGAAGAAGGGCGGCAATAGGACGAGCGTCGCGCCCGCGACCCCCAGCACAAGGCATGCGAGGCTCTTCAGCACGCCGAAGAGGAACGCGTGGACGTCGGCCTCCCGAATAGGGCGCCGGAGTGGATGAGGCTCGAACAGCTGTGCCTCGTCGAGCACCTTCTGCGCCTGAGTGCTGACGTCTGCCGACGTGGCGGCCTTGTACGCGGAAAGGATCTCCATCCGGAGCTTCGCAAGTTCGAAGCGATTTCGGGGAGAGAGGAACTCCCGCGACAGCCGGACCAGTAATGGCAGCCCGACAACAATGAAGACAACCGCTGCGACCCAGACCGTCCCCGTGCCGCCGCGTTTCGCGATTTCCGCGAGGAGGTCGTGTACTAGCTGCTCCATCCTGACAATCTCTGCGGTCTAGTGCCCCGGGAGGTCCGGCAGGCCGGGGAAGTGAGAACGCAGCAGCGGCCAGAGCGACTTCACTCCTTCGTAGAGCGACGAAGCAACCTTAACGGTTTCTCCGAGCTTGCTCGCTGTCGCCGCTACGATCCCCGGTTTTCGCGCTTCCGGCTTGGCAGCAACCTGCTCAGAGATGAACGCCAGCTGCTCCACAGCTTCCTCCCGAGCGGCCTCTGTAAGGTCCTTCGAGTTCAGAACGGATTCGGTCAGGCTAGTTAGCGCAGCGGCCAGAGCGGGATCAGACTTCTGTACCACGGTGACGGAGGCCTCGACTGAATGGACGTGGCCCTGCACGATTGCGCCAATCGTCGAGTTAGTGACGCGTAGGGTGTTGTACACGGGCCGCTCCTGAATTATCGGCGTTGGTGGGGCTGTCCTCGGAATCGCGATCCCGGTAATGAACTCCATTGAGTCAAGAAGCTGCTCCTTCCTCTGCCGGAGGTGATCGAGCCTCCTGTTCATCGTGTTCTGAAGCATCGACATGTGCTCCACGCAGAGCGGTGGACCGGGCCCGTTCGGTCCTTCGAAGAACCCGTACGAAGGGCGCTCGCACTGGTCGCACTTCGGGCGAGGGCCGTCGATCACGGCGTCGTCGCCTTGCTCAACCACCGCCACCTCCTCACCGCAGGCGCGACGATACCAGCGACAGCGCGGCACTTCGAGCTGTCACAGCTCTGGACAGGCTCGCCGTGAACTCTCGCCGTGAACTCTCGCCGTGAACCCCCGTGAACTCCGAGCCGTCCTCAGCGCCCCCGGAGGTGCTGGTGAGGAGGTCGCCATCTCGCAGGACACGAAAGACATGGCTGGTGGGAGGTGCCGGGATCGAACCGGCGACCTGCTGCGTGTAAAGCAGACGCTCTACCGCTGAGCTAACCTCCCGGCTCCAGTTTACGCGGGGAACAACGCGGGCGGCGCCGGTCATCTACCCGGGGAGACGCAATGGAACGCTACAACCTCGTGGTCATCGGCGGCGGCTCCGGCGGCCTCGTCGTCGCTGCCGGCGGCGCGGGCCTCGGAGCGCGCGTCGCGCTCGCCGAGAAGCACGTCCTGCCCTACGCGCCCGTGGGCCGCGCGCCCGTCCAGGGCATGGGCGGCGACTGCCTCCAGTACGGCTGCGTCCCGTCCAAGGCGCTCCTCGCCGCCGCGAAGGCGGTCCACGCGGCGCGCGGCGCGCGGCGCTTCGGCATCCGCGGCGCCGGCGACCCGGGCGTGCAGGACCTCGGGCCCGTCATGGACCGCGTGCGCGCGGTGCAGGCCGCGATCGCGCCGAACGACTCCGTCGAGCGCTTCACGGGCCTCGGCGTCGACGTCCTCGTCGGCGCGGGGCGCCTGAAGTCCGCCCACGAGGTCGAGGTGAACGGCACGACCGTGTGGGGCCGCAACATCGTCGTCGCGACGGGCTCGCGCCCGCGCGTTCCGCGCGTCCCCGGCCTCGCGGAGGCCGGCTTCCTCACGAACGAGAGCGTCTTCGACCTCCGCGCGCTGCCGAAGCGCCTCCTCGTGATGGGCGGCGGCCCGATCGGCCTCGAGCTCGGCCAGGCCTTCCGGCGCCTCGGTTCCGAGGTCACGATCGTCTCGTCCACGGCCCTCGTCTGCCCGAAGGAGGACCCGGACGTCGCGGCCGTCCTCGCGGCGGGGTTGCGCGAGGAAGGCGTCGTGATCCACGACGGCGCCTCGGCCTCGTCCGTCGCCGTCCGCGGCGGTGCGAAGGTCGTGACCGTGAAGAAGCAGGACGGGGCGACGTTCGACGTCGAGACCGACGCGATCCTCGTCGCGACCGGCCGCCGTCCGAACGTGGACGGCCTCGGCCTCGAGGCCGCGGGCGTCGCGTTCTCCGAGAAGGGCGTCGTCACGGACGCGAAATGCCGGACGAACGTTCCCTCCGTCTGGGCGATCGGCGACGTCGCGGGGCCTTACCTCTTCACGCACTGGGCCGGCTACCAGGCCGGGATCGTCCTCCGGAACACGCTCTCTCCCGTCGCCATCGCGAAATGCGACGTCGCGAACACGCCGTGGATCACGTACACGGACCCCGAGATCGCGCGCGTCGGCCTCTCGGAGGAGGACGCGAAGGCGCAGGGAATTTCCCACCGCGTGTTCCGCGCGGGTTTCGCGCACAACGACCGTGCGGTCTGCGACGGCACGGGCGGCGCGAACTTCATGAAGGCGATCGTCGACCCGAAGGGCCGCATCCTCGGGGCCGCGATCGTCCACCCGCATGCGGGCGATCTCCTTGGCGAGGTCGTCCTCGCGAAAAAGAACGGACTCCCTCTCTCGGCGCTCGGCTCCGTCATCCACGCGTACCCGTCGCTCTCCGAGATCCACGGCGCGGTCGCGCGCGACGCGCTGAAGACGTCGCTCACGCCGGGCCGCAAGGCGCTTCTCGTGAAGCTCGCCGCGTTCCTGAGGCGGTAGCCGCGTGCAGGAGCTGCTCCGGAGCTTCCAGGGATGGGTCGTGGGCCTCGGGCCGCTCGGCTGGGTCCTCTACGCGCTCGTCTACGCGGTCTGCTGCGTCCTTTTCGTGCCCGCGTCGATCCTCACGCTCGGGGCCGGAGCGCTCTACGGCCTCGGGACGGGCACCGCGATCGTCCTCGCCGGCGCGACGCTGGGCGCGACGCTCTCGTTCCTCCTCGCGAAGTCGGTCCTCCGAAAGAGGATCGAGAGGATGACGGCCGGAAACGCGAAGGTCGCGGCGCTGGACAGGGCGATCGCGAAGGAGGGCGCGAAGATCGTCTTCCTCGTGCGGCTCTCTCCCGTCTTCCCGTTCACGTACATCAACTACGCGTTCGGGCTCACGGGCGTGCGCACGCTCCCGTACGTCCTCGCGTCGTTCGTCGGGATGATCCCGGGCACGTTCGCCTACGTGTACCTCGGGGCGGCCGCCGCGACCGCCGCCTCGGGCGGGACGGACGCGACGAAGAAGGCGCTCCAGATCGGCGGCGCCGTGGCCGCCGTCCTCGTCTCGATCTTCGTCGCGCGCGTCGCCGCGAAGGCGATCAAGGGCGCGGGCGTCGTCGAGGCCGCAGCCCCGCCGGCGCCCCGCCCGGAATGACCTAGGGGGCCTTCGGCGCGATGCCGCGGGTCGCGGCCGGGTTCAGCTGGATCGTCGGCGGGGTCCCGGGGGGCGGCGTCGTGACGTTGACCGACATCTCGGGCGACGTGTTGTTCGCGGCCGTGGCGACGAACTTGTACGTCCCGACCGCCTCGCCCATGAAGACGGCGTCGTAGCCGCCGCCGTTCGCGATGATGACGCTGTTCCCGCTCGGCGCCGAGACGGGAGCCTGCCCGTGGCCCTTCGGGAACTCGCCCTTGTTGTAGTGCTTCTTCACCGGGGTGTTCGAGCAGGACTTCGTCGGGGCGACCGGTGCGCACGTGATCGTCACGTCCAGCGGGCCGGTCCAGTCCGACGTCCCGCCGTTGATGACGAAAACGTAGTTGCCGGAACCGAGGAAGTGGAAGGGCGTCTGGATCAGGTTCGGGTTCAGGCCGGCGCCCGTCACCGGCAGGCCCGAGGACGGCTTGTTGCTCTGGTCCGACGCGGCGGCCGTGAGCGCGGTTCCGAGGATCAGGGCGGCGGCGAGAATGGTCTTCTTCACGGGCTCTCCTTTTTCCTGCGTCTCGGTCTCGGAGGCAATCTACGGTTTTCGCGGGCGTTCGCAAGGGCCGGCGTGGTCCTGTCGCGCCAGAAGCCTGTTCCGAAGCGTCAATCGGCTTACTTGACGCTGTCCGACAGGATGGAGTCGGTCTGGATCGTGCCGGGGATGTGGCCGACGTCGTCCAGAAGGACCGGCGTCGCGGGCGCGATCCCGTCCCACTCGAAGACCGAGAGGGAGCCGTTCCGCTGGCGGATCTCGTCCATTCGCGAAAGCGGACGGCCGAGCAGCAGCGCCATGAGGATGCGGTTGAACCTCCCGTGGGCCACGACGAGCGGCGCGCGCGGGCCTGTCGCCTTCAGGCGGCCGAGGAACCGCTCGGCCCTCGTCGCGGCCATCGCCGGGGACTCGCCGCCCGCCGGCGCGAGGCCCGTCTCCCCCGCCCGCCAGCGCGCACGCACGGCCGAGACTTCCCGTTCGATGACGCCGTCGAACGGCCGCCCCGACCAGTCGCCCCAGTCGAACTCCACGAGATCCGCGTCGATCGACAGCGGGAGGCCGTGCGGGGCCGCGACGATCGAGGCCGTCTCCTTCGCCCGCGCCAGCGGGCTCGCCCACGCGGCGTCGAGGGCCTCTTCCGCGAGCCGGATCGCGAGCGCCTCGGCCTGGCTCCGCCCGCGCGCCGAAAGCGGCGTATCGAAGCGCGAGCCTTGCAGGGAGCCGGCGAAGTTGCCTTCGCTCTCGCCGTGCCGCACGAGCCGGATCAGCATGTTGGCGGCGGATTCTATGCCGAGAGCCGCGCTCACCTATCATCCGCTCCCGAATGACCCGCTCCGCGCGCGACTTCCCGCTCGTCTCGGCCGCACTCGACGACCCGGCGATCCGCGCGCTCTTCACGGAGCGCTTTCTGGCCGCGACCGAGATCTACGACGCGCTCGTGGACGCCGCGTGCTGGAAGGTGTTGGGCGACGTCGGGGCCCGGCCGGCACCCGGGGAAGAGAAGGACGAAGAGAAGATTCTGCTTTCGGTCCCCTCTCGGGCCCGCGTGGTCGTCCACTACATGATCGAGAAGCTCGTGGACGCGGGTTTCCTTCTTAGAAGGTCGGGGGGCGCCTTCGCGGCGGGATCCGCCTCGACACCCTCCGACGTCGCAGCCCTCGCCGCCGAGCTCGCGGCCGCGGAGCCGGACGCCGCCGTCGGCGCCGAGATCGTCTCGCTGCTCGCCGACGAAGGCGCCGCGTTCCTCCGCGGCGAGAAGACGGGCGAGGAGATCCTGTTCTCTCCCGCGCGGCTGCCGCTCTGGATCCGGTACTTCTCGAACGCGAACATCCTCTATGCCATCAACAACACGCTCGGCGCAGAGGCGCTGACGCGCGCGCTCCCCGCGTCGGGCGCCGAGGTCCTGGAGATCGGCGGCGGCTGCGGGAGCGCCGCGGAGGCCGCGCTCTCCCGCCTCGGAACGCGCGTGGCGCGCTGGCGCTTTACGGAGCTCGTGCCGACGTTCGCGCGCCGGGGCGAGCGCGCCGCCCGCGCGGCCGCGGCGCCCGGGACGCTCGTCGAGGCCGCGAAGCTCGACATGACGACGCCCTGGGCGGAGCAGGGCGTCCTTCCGGGCACGTTCGACGCCGTCTATTCCGTGAACTGCTTCCACGTCGCGCCCGACCTCGGGTTCGTCCTCTCCGAGGCGAAGGCGGCGCTGAAGCGGGGAGGCGTCGTCGTCGTCTCGGAGTGCGTGAAGCCGGGCGTGCACCCGCCCCCGTCCTACGTCGACTTCGTCTTCGACTTCCTCGCGAGCTTCACGGACGTGAAGACGGACCCGGTGCTGCGCCCGAATCACGGCTTCCTCTCGCCGGCCGCGTGGCGCGCGTCCTTCGCCGCCGCGGGCTTCCGGGGCGTGGAGGTCTTGCCGGACGTCGACGCGGTCGCCGCGCGCTTCCCGAAGTTCTTCGTCGGCGCGCTCGTCGCGCGCGCCTGACCCTCACTTCTTCTTCTGCTTCTTCGTTTCCGCCGGGCGCAGCGTGCCGCGGTGCACGAAGTCCGCCACGTCCTCGACGACGTCGCGGTCCACGTGCCCGGGCTTCTCGTACTCGGCGGGCGCGCTCGGTCCTTCGCCCGCCACGAACAGGTGGTTCAGCTTCGGGTACGAACGGAACGCCGTCCGCGACACGTCCTTCAGCGCGCGCTGCCACCCCGTGAAGTCCTTCATGCTCACCTGATAGTCGCGTCCGCCCTGCAGGACGAGGACGGGGAGGCCGAGACCGGACAGCGTGAGCGCCGGGGTCTGGGTCTTCAGCTCGAGCCAGTAGGACGGCGGGGCGCCGAAGATCGTGGCCGTCCCGGGCGGCATCGGCCGGCCCGCGTAGAGGTCCGCGAGCGCGTCGGCCTCGCGGCGAAGCGCCGGGGCCGTCGCCTTCTGCGCTTCGCTCGCGTGCGGACCCGCGAGGGCCTCGACCTGGTCGTGCACGACCTGCGACATCGGGCGCGACGGCGCCGCGAGGAGGATGACGCCGGCCGTCCGGTCGTCGAGCAGCGCGATGCGCGGCGCGAGGAGCCCGCCGAGGCTGTGGCCGAGCAGGAAGACCTTCGCCGCGTCGACGCCCGGCGCCGCGCGCAGGACGCCGAGCGCGGCGACCGCGTCGTCGAGGACCTCGTCCTTGAGCGTCATGTCGCGCGTGCCCGCGAGCTCCTTCGCGTAGGCCTTCGTCCGCTTCTCGTACCGGAGGACCGCGATCCCGCGCGACGCGAGGCCCTGCGCGAGGTCCTGGAAGACGCGCGTCCCGCCGACGGCCTCGTCGCGGTCGTGCGGCCCCGAGCCGTGGACGAGGACGACGCCCGGGAACGGCCCGCCGCCCTTCGGCATCGAAAGCGTCGCCGGCAGCGTCACGAGCCCCGCGGCGACGGACGTCTCGCGCTCGGTGAACGCCGCGGGCGTCACGTAGTCCGGCGCCTTCCACTCGGCCTTCGCGCCGGAATCGGGGGCGAGGAACATCCCCGCGAGGCGCCCGTCGGGGCGGATCGTGAGGCGCAGCTCGGCCTTCTGCTTCTCGAACGTGCAGGCCGCGAACGCGAGCGTGAACTCGCCCGCGAACGACGTCCGGGGCTCGGCGCAGCCGCGCAGGGCGCCGGCGCGTTTCAGCGTGTCGGCCCAGAAGACGCGCAGGGCCGCGTCGGGCAGCGCCGTTTTCATCCGCTCGTCGAATCGCGACTCGAGGGCGGCGAAGTCCTCCTGCTTGAGCTCGGAGGCGACCTGACGCGCGACGTCGGCCGCCGCGGCCGCCGGGAGGAGCGAGACCTCTTCGGGTCTGCCGCCGCGCCCGGGGGCCTGCGCGAGGGCGGACGGAGCGGCGGCGAGGAGGCACAGGAGGCGGGCGAAGCGCATGAATCAGTTTACTCATGGAGCGTCCCGGATTCCTTCTGATACTGTCCGCGACCGCCATGAAGATTCACGAATACCAAGCGAAAGAAGTTCTCCGCGGGTTCGGCGTCGCCACCCCCCGCGGCCGCGTGACGGACTCGCCGGAAGAGGCGGGACGGATCGCGAAAGAGTTCGGCGGGCGCGCCGTCGTCAAGGCGCAGGTTCACGCGGGAGGCCGCGGCAAGGGCGGCGGCGTCAAGCTCGCGAAGAGCCCCGAGGAAGCGGAAGCCCTCGCCCGCAAGATCCTCGGGATGCAGCTCGTCACGCACCAGACGGGCCCGGCCGGGCAGAAGGTCAAGAAGATTCTCGTGGAGGAGGCCCTGGACATCGCCCAGGAGCTCTACCTCGGGATCACGCTCGATCGCGCGATCGGCAAGCCCGTCATGATGGTGAGCAAGCAGGGCGGCATGGAGATCGAGGTGGTCGCCGCGAAGGACCCCTCCGCGATCATCAAAGAGCCTTTCGAGCCGTCGTGGGGCCTGCAGCCCTACCAGGCGCGCAAGCTCGCGGATGCGCTCGGCCTCACCGGCGAAACGCACAAGAAGGCCGTCGGCTTCCTGATCGCGCTCGCGAAAGCCTACGTCGCGACGGACGCCTCGCTCGCCGAGATCAATCCGCTCCTCATCACGGGAACGGGCGACGTCCTCGCGCTCGACGCGAAGATGAACTTCGACGACAACGCGCTCTTCCGCCACACGGCGATCCGCGAGTACCGCGACCTCGACGAGGAGGATCCGCTCGAGGTCGAGGCCTCGAAGTTCGGCCTCAACTACATCAAGCTCGATGGCACCGTCGGCTGCATGGTGAACGGCGCCGGCCTCGCGATGGCGACGATGGACATCATCCAGTACGCGGGCGGCAAGCCCGCGAACTTCCTGGACGTCGGCGGCGGCGCGAACGAAGAGCAGGTCAAGAACGCGATGCGGATCATCCTGTCCGACGCGAACGTGAAGGCCGTCCTCATCAACATCTTCGGCGGCATCATGCGGTGCGACATCATCGCGACCGGCGTCGTGAACGCGGTCAAGGAAATCGGCATCAAGGTCCCCGTCGTCGTGCGCCTCGAGGGCACGAACGTCGAGGAGGGAAAAGCGATCCTCAAGAGCTCCGGCCTCGCGGTCATCCCCGCCGACGGCATGAAGGACGCGGCCGAGAAGGTCATCGCGTCGCTCGGAAAGGCGGCCTGACATGGGCGCGAACTGGATCTCGAAGGACACGAAGCTCGTCGTGCAGGGCCTCACGGGCCGCGAGGGCCGCTTCCACGCGCTCGCGAGCCGCGACTACGGCACGCAGGTCGTCGCGGGCGTCACGCCCGGCAAGGGCGGCACGGCCGTGGACGGCATCCCCGTGTTCGACTCCGTGGCCGCCGCCGTGAAGGCGACGGGCGCGAACGCCTCGATGGTGTTCGTGCCGCCGCCGGCCTGCGCCGACGCCATCATGGAAGCGTCCGACGCGGGCATCGCGCTCATCGTCGCGATCACCGAGGGCGTGCCCGTCAACGACATGATCAAGGCGAAGGAGTACCTCGCGCGCGGGACGAGCCGGCTCATCGGCCCGAACTGTCCGGGCATCATCCGTCCCTCCGCGAAGGTCAAGATCGGCATCATGCCCGCGCGCATCCACAAGGCGGGGTTCGTCGGCGTCGTCTCCCGCTCGGGAACGCTCACGTACGAGGCCGTCGGCCAGACGACGTCGCTCGGCTTCGGGCAGTCGACGTGCATCGGCATCGGCGGCGACCCGATCAACGGCACGAACTTCATCGACGCGCTGGAGCTCTTCCGCGACGACCCCGAGACGCAGGCCGTCATCATGATCGGCGAGATCGGCGGCAGCGCCGAGGAAGAGGCCGCCGAGTGGATCAAGGCGCACCTCGGCAAGCCCGTCGTGTCGTTCATCGCGGGCCGCACGGCCCCTCCCGGGCGCCGCATGGGCCACGCGGGCGCGATCATCTCGGGCGGCAAGGGCACGGCGGGCGAGAAGGTCGAAGCGCTCAAGGCGGCCGGCGTCCATGTCGCGGACTCCCCCGCGCTCATGGGCGAGACGCTGAAGAAGGCGCTCGGCAAGTAGCTTCGGGAGATCGACACGGACGAGGGGCGCCTCCGGGCGCCCCTTTTCGTTGTTCGTGGGCGGCGGCGTCGGGCCGACACTACATTGAAGAAGATGCGCGCCGCCCTTCGGGTTTCGCTCCTGGCCGCCGCGATCGTGTCGTTCGCGCCGGCAGCGCGCGCGCAGTTCCGCCCGCACTCCGCTTCGCCGGCTCCCGTGCCGCTCTCCCCGGCGCCTCTCCCGTCGCACGTCCCCGCCCCCGCGTCCGTGATGTGGATCGGCGCCCACCCCGACGACGAGGCGATCGCGGCGCCCCTCCTCGCGCGCTGGTGCCTCGACGGCCGGGCGCGCTGCTCCTTCCTGATCGCCACGCGCGGCGAGAAGGGCCCGTGCCTCCTCCCCGCCGGCTGCCTGCCCGACCTCGCGTCCGTCCGCAGCGCGGAGGCGGCGGCCGCGGCGGAACTCTTCGGCGCGGATCTGATCCTCCTGTCGCTGCCGGACGGCGGCGGCGGCGAGCCCCCTTCGTGGGCGCCCGGCACGTCGCGCGGGGCCGACCTCGCCGCGACGCTCGCCGCGTTCATTCGCGCGGAGGCGCCCGAGATCCTTCTCACGTTCGACCCGCGCCACGGAACGACGTGTCATCCGGACCACCGGGCGATCGCCGAGCTCACGCTCGAGACGGCGGCGCTCGTGGCCGCGCCGCCCGCCGTCTACCTCCTCGAGACCCGGGTCGAGACCGACACCGAGGCGATCGCGTTCCACTTTGCGCCCGCGGCGCCGGGAACGATCCGGTACGACGCGAACGAGCGGCTCGTCTCGACGGCGGGCCCGGCCTGGAGCGCGATCGAATGGGACATGGAACGTCACCCGAGCCAGTTCGACGCCGGCTGGCGGGCGGCCGTCTCGCGCGTTCCCGAGTCCGATCGCGCCGTCTTCCTCGCACCCGCGGCCGAGATCCTCCGGAGGACCGTGTCGGCCTGCCCGTAACGGCGCGGCGCGGGGCAAGCGACCCGGCTCCGCGTATACTCCGCGGCCGCATGGAAAAAACATTCGCCATCATCAAGCCGGACGCCGTCGAGTCGAAGTGTGCCGGAAAGATCCTCTCGCGCATCGAAGCGGAGGGTTTTCGGGTCGTCGCCTTCAAACGCCACGACATCACGAAGGCCGAGGCCGAGGCGTTCTACGGAGAGCACGCGGCCAAGGGCTTCTTCTCCGCCCTCGTCGCCTACATGACGTCGGGGCCCGTCTACGTCGCCGTCCTCGAGCGCGACAATGGCGTCGCCCACTGGCGCGCGACGATGGGCGCGACGGACCCGGGCAAGGCCGACGCCGGCACGCTCCGCAAGGAGTTCGGGCAGTCGATCGAGCGCAACGCGGTGCACGGCTCGGCGAATCCCGCCGACGCCGCCCGCGAGGTGACGTTCTTCTTCCCGGCCGTCGACCTCCTCTGAGATCCCCGGCCCCCCCAATGTAACGCGCGTCACAGTTCCGGACGTTGGGGCCGCCGCTGGCGGCCCCTTTGCTTTCGCGTTGTAGAAAGGCGCAGACGCTCCTCCGCACTTCCCTTTGGAAAGCCGCGACCCTGCGCCCGAAATCATGTTGATACAGAGACTTCCGCTGCTCCAGTCGCTCCTCGCGCCCGCCTTGGTGCTGGGGGCCGGGGTGTCGGCGCAGGTCTCCACGCCGGCAAAAACGACGAGTTCAGTATCCGTCGGCTACGTAATGGTGCCTTTCGTCCTCACGGACTTGAAAGGAAAGCCCGTGGCGGACCTCCGGGAAAGGGACGTCACGCTCCTCGTGGACGGCCAGCCCGTCCAGACGGACCTGTTCTCCCGCAGCGACGACGCCCCCGTCTCGTTCACGATCCTGCTCGACACCTCGGGCTCGATGGGCCTCGTCGGGAAGATGGACGGGGCGCGCGCCGCCGTGCGCGCGCTCGTCGCGCAAAGGCTGCCGGGCGACGACTTTTCGCTCTACACCTTCTCGTCGGGCACGGTGCGCGAGGTCGTGCCCTTCACACCGGACACCGCGAAGCTCCTCGCAGCAGTCGACGCCGTGACGCCTCACGGGCGCACCGCGTTCTACGACGCGCTTGCCCGGATGCCCGACCGCACGCTCCTCGGGCGGAACGGGTCGCGCGCGATCGTCCTTCTCACCGACGGGATGGACAACGCCTCCGAGCTCACGCGGGACGACCTCGCGACGCTCCTCGAAGGAGTGGACGTGCCCGTCTACCCGATCGGCCTGCGCTCGCCCGGCGCGCCGATGTCTCCGCCGCCCGGCGTCACGCCCGAGGCGATGCTGAATCTGGACATCCTCGGGCACGTCGCGCGCCTGTCGGGCGGAATCCTCTCGATCGTCGACGACGCCACCCAGCTGCCCGCCGCGATCGCGCGCGTCGAGAAGGACCTGCGCACGCAGTACCTCATGGGCTTCACGCCCACGGGCGCGGGGCCGGTCCGGTACCGGCGCATCTCGTTACGACTTTCAGGCCCCGCAAGGCCCGTCCGCGTCCGGGCGGGTTACCGGGGCACTCTGCCGCCCATCAAGGGCGGCTAACGGAACAAGGAGGACTCATGAAGGTTCACGTCACTCTCCTCGCGGCCGCCGTCGGCCTGTCGCTCGTCGGTTGCGCGACGACGACCGACATCGACAAGAAGATCGCCGAGTCGCAGTCCAAGACCGACAAGAAGATCGAGTCGGTCGAGACGCAGGTCGAGCAGCTGCAGGAAGGCCAGAAGGCCACGTCCGGCAAGCTCGACGAGCAGGGCAAGCAGATCGAGCAGCTCGGCCAGTCCGCCAAGGACGCGCTCGCCCGCGCCCAGGAAGCCCGCGTCCTCGCGAAGGGCAAGATCGTCTTCCAGCAGTCGTTCGCCGAGGACCGCGTCCGCTTCAAGACGGCGTCGTACGAGCTCACGAAGGACGCGAAGGCCGCACTCGACGAGTTCGCCGCGAAGGTCAAGGCTCTCGACAAGGGCATCTACCTCGAGATCCAGGGCCACACCGACGACACGGGCGGCGCCGACTTCAACGACCAGCTCGGCCAGCAGCGCGCCGAAGCGGTCCGCCGCTATCTCGCGCGCGAGCACAAGCTCCCGCTCGGCCGCATGTCGACGATCTCCTACGGCGACACGCTCCCCGTCGAGACGAACAAGACGGCGCTCGGCCGCTCCAAGAACCGCCGCGTCGTGATCGTCGTCCTCGAGTAGAGAAGAAAAGGAAGAGAAGACGAGTATTTCTGCAGCGGGCCCTCACGGGCCCGCTGATTTCTCAGAAGGGTGTGTTTGCGAGATGCGCTCGAGTAACCGCGTGGCTGCCATCCGAGGCGCCGGCCCCACTCACACCTTCTAAGAAGTCTTCTTTCTCTTCCTCTTTCTGAGGTCTTCCAGCAGCTTGAGGAAGTCGCCCGGAGGATCCGCGTCCAGCGAGACCGCCTTGCCCTCCTCCGTCTTCCACCCGAGATGCCCGGCGTGGAGCGCCTGGCGCGGGAAGGGGACGGGGAACGGCTTGGCCTTGCGGTCGCGGTAGACGGAGTCGCCCACGAGGACGTGCCCCGCGTTCGCGAAGTGGATGCGGATCTGGTGCGTGCGCCCGGTCTTCAGGCGCGCCTCGACGAGCGTCGCGATCCCGAAGCGCTCGAGCACGGTCCATTCCGTGATCGCCTTCAGGCCCGTCTCACCGGCCTTCACGACGCCGCGGCGCCGCTCGCCGGGCTCGGCGACGAGGTCCTTGTCGAACGTGCCCGCGTCCCCGACGAGATCGCCCTCGACGACGGCGCGGTAGCGCCGGTCCATCGTGTGGGCGCGGAGCTGGGCCTGCAGGCCGATCAGGCCGCGCCGGCTGCGGGCGAAGACGAGGATGCCGGACGTCTCCTTGTCGAGGCGGTGGACGATGGACACGTACGTGCGCGCGCCGCCGCCGTGCCGTTTCTGGACGTACGTCGAGACGCGGGCGAGGAGCGTGTCCTTCTCCTTCGCCTCCGTCGGGTGCGTGAGGAGGCCGGACGGCTTGAAGACGGCGATCGCGTCGTCGTCCTCGTAGAGGACCTTGAGGGCCGTCGCCACGCGGCGTTCGATGCGGCGGTCGCGGTCCCACCGGAGGTCGGCGCCGGGGCGAACGAGCGCGCCGGGGTCGTTCACGACGGCGCCGTCCACCGTGACCTGGCCTTCCAGGACGGCGCGCTTCAGCCGGGCGCCCGAGAACTCGGGATAGCGGGCCCGGAGCGCCGGGACGATGCGGGAGTCCATGCCCCATCCTCGCACGGCGCTGCCGGTTAGACTCGCGGCATGGCCGACCGGACCGTTTTTGCGCGCCGCCGCGCGCGTTTCTTCGACGCGATGAAAGAGGGCGTCGCGCTCGTCTTCGCCACGCCCGAGGCCTCGTTCGGGCACGACGTGCACTACCGCTACCGGCCCGATCCCGACTTCTTCTACCTGACGGGCTTCGCCGAGCCGGGCGCGACCGCCGTCCTCGACGCGGACGCGAGGACGCTCACGCTGTTCGTCCTGCCGCGGGACCGCGAGCGCGAGACGTGGGAGGGCCGCCGCGCCGGACCCGAGGGCGCCGTCAGGACGTTCGGGGCCGATGCGGCGCATCCGGACGGCGAGCGCGACAGGCGCCTCCCCGACCTCGTGCGGAAGGCGCGCGTCCTCCACCACGCGTTCGGCCTCTCCGACACGAACGACCGCCTCGTCGCCGGCCTCCTCGCGCGCTTCCGGCGGGAGGCCCGCCATCCGAAACGGGGCCCGGTGACGGTCTCGGACCCGACGGACCTCCTTCACGCGATGCGCCTCGTGAAGTCGCCCGAGGAGATCGCCCTCCTCGAGCGCGCGGCCGCGATCGCCGCGTCCGCGCACCGCGACGCCCAGCGGACCGCGCGGCCCGGCCGGTACGAGTACGAGATCGAGGCGGCCGTCGACCGGCGCTTCCGGTCGATGGGCGCGAGCGGCCCCGCGTACCCGACGATCGTCGCCTCGGGCGAGAACGCGACGATCCTGCACTACGTCGAAAACTCCCGGCGCCTCGCCGCGGGCGACCTCGTCCTCGTGGACGCCGGCTGCGAGGTCGGAGGCTACGCCTCCGACGTGACGCGGACGTTTCCGGTTTCGGGACGGTTCACGCGCCCCCAGAAGGCGCTCTACGGCGCGGTCCTCGCCGCCCAGCGCGCCGCGATCGCGGCCGTCCGTCCGGGCGCGCCGTGGGACGCGCCGCACGAGGCGGCGCGTGCCGTCCTTCTCGACGCGCTCCTCGAGTTCGGCCTCCTGAAGGGTCGCCGCGAGGCGCTCAAGAAGAAGAACGCCGCCCAGCGCTTCGCGCTCCACCACACCTCGCACTGGCTGGGCCTCGACGTGCACGACCGCGGGCGCTACCGGGACGAGCGCGGGCGGCCGCGGCCTCTCGAGCCGGGCATGGTCCTGACGATCGAGCCGGGCCTCTACGTGAGACCCGACGAGGCGCGCGTCCCGAGGGAGTACCTCGGGCTCGGCATCCGCATCGAGGACGACGTCCTCGTGACGGAGTCCGGGGCGCGTATCCTGACGGAGGACGCTCCGAAAGCCTCCTGACCGTGCTCCGCTTCCTGCCGTTCGTCCTGAAGAATCTGCTGCGCAAGAAGACGCGGACGATCCTGACCGTCGGCTCGATCCTGTTTCCCGTCTTCCTCGTGGCGTTCATGGCGACGTTCCTCCGGACGCTGCACTTGCCCGACCCGGCGCGCGAGCGCGGCCTCTATCGCCTCGTGACGCGCCACAAGGTCGGCCTCACGACGCCCCTTCCGTACGCGGTCGTGAACCGCATCGCCCCCCTCGAGGGCGTCCGCGCGATCACGCCGATCGACCGCATTGCCGGCTTCTACCGCGATGCGAGCGCCGGCAACGTTTTCCCGCGCTTCGCCGTCGATCCGCAGGCGTTCCTCGAGGTCTTCGACGACGCGCAGATCGTGCAGGGCTCCGCGGAGGAGTGGAAGCGGGACCGCGCGGGCGGTCTCGTGGGCGTCGCGCTCGTGAAGAAGTACGGCTGGAAGATCGGCGACTCCGTGACGATCAAGGGGACGCTCTATCCCGTCGACCTCACGTTCACGGTTCAGGCCGTCTACAGCCTGCCGTACGAGAACTCCGCGAGCATCTTCTTCCACCGCGCGTACCTCGAAGAGGCCTGGCCGCCCTTCCGCGGCACCGTCTCGACGATCTGGACGCGCTGCGCGGACGCCGCCTGCGCCGGGCGCCTCCCGAAGCAGATCGACGACTTCTACGAGAACTCGCCGCACCCGACGAAGACGGAGAGCGAGAACGCGTTCACGCTGGGCTTCGTCTCGCTGCTGTGGAACGTCCAGATGCTCCTCACCGCGATGGGCGTCATCATCATCGGCGTCGTCGTCGTCGTCGCGGCGAACACGGTCGCGCTCAACGTGCGCGAGCGCGTCGTGGAGATCGCGGTCCTCCGGACGCTCGGCTTCTCGCGGCCGCGGATCGTGGGCCTCGTCATGAGCGAGAGCCTCGCGCTTGCCGGCGTCGGCGGGGGCCTCGGGTTCCTCGTCTTCGTCGCGGCGTTCTCGCGCCTCAAGGGCGCGCTCATGGAAACGCGGCTGGCGCCGTTCGCGGCCGGGATGACGATCTTTCCCGAGGTCGTCGCGCTCGCGGCTCTCGTCGCGCTGGTCGTGGGCGTCTTCTCGGCGATCGTCCCGGCCGTGCTGGCCGCGCGGCGCCCGATCGTGGCCGGCCTGCGCGCCGCGTGAGGCGCGTCAGATCCAGCGGCGCGTGCGGGCCTTGAAGGACAGGTAGTCCTCCCCGAACCTGCGCGTCAGGTAGGCCTCCTCGCGGTCGATCACGAGGCGGCGCAGAGCAAACCAGACGAGCGGGAGCGCGACGAGGAGCCACGCGGTGTTCGCGACGAGCGCGAGACCCGCCGTGAAGACGGAAAGGCCGACATACATGGGATTGCGCGAGATGCGGTAGGGCCCCCACGTCACGAGCGCGCTCACGGGGTGGTTCGGATGCGGCGTCGTCTTCGCGCGCACGAACGTGAAGAACGCCCAGCCGCCGAACGCGAGGCCGAGAAGAGAGATCGCGGCGCCGGCGAAACACGCCTCGCCCTCGAGTCGCAGCGGTACGAGCCGGACCGGGACGAGCCACCGCATGAGATACCCCGCGCCGATCCCGAGCCCGAAGAAGACGGGCGGAATCACGGGGACGTTCGCGTGGTCTTCGGCGGACATGCTGTCGGGGTGTCCCGAGCATAGCGGTGCTCGAAGATGAGATCCGGTCTCGCCCGCTCGCGAGGACGGCGGCGGCCGGGAGTCCGGATTTCAACGCTTCTCCGCGCGGCGCCGCGCGGGGCCGCCCTCCTGCGCGGCGTCGGACGGGAGCCACGGCCGCACGGCGCCGTCGTCCGTCACGAGGCACTGAGGGCCCGGCTCGGCGCGCAGCCGCGCCGAGAGCGCCCGATTGCGGTCGGGGCCGTGGAACGGGATGAACTGGACGGACTCGTCGCTCAGGAACTGGAGCGTGTAAGCCCTGTCGTAGCCCGCGTGGCAGACCGTGTATCCCCCTTCCCCGATCGCCCGGAGCGGCCCGCGGCGGTCGGGCTCGCTGAGGAGGCCTTCGACGGTGGCCCGGGCCCGCGCCGACAGAGAGTAAGCCGCGAAGAGCGCGAGCCCCACCGAGACGAGCAAAGAGACGGCGGCGGGGATTCGGCGGCGGAGCCGGGCTTCCGCCTCCGCGGCCACGACGAGGACGAGCGCAATCGCCGAAGGGAGAGCCGGCGTCAGGTAACGATCCCCCGCCGGGTCGATCTCCGCGAGAAACGAGACCGCTGCCCCGATCCCCGCGATCGCGGCCACGAACACGACGCCGCCGGACCAGGGACGCCACGACAACAGGAGCGTCACGAAGACCAGTGCGGCCAGGGCGAGGAGTGGCGCCGGCAGGACGCCGTCGAGCCCGAAGAATCGCCAGGCGTCCGCTCCGAGGAACCGGGGCAGGCGCGCCGGAAGGCTCGACAGCCACAACGGCGGCACGGGTGATCCGAGGTGAATCTCGTACCAGCCGAAAACGCGTCCCATCCAGACCGGCGCGTACCCGAGAACGAAGCCGGCGAGCAGCGGCGCCACGACGCGTATCCGGCGCGGTCCGGGCCGCAGCAGGGCCACGGACGCGGCGGGCACGAGAACGAAGACGATCGTCTGGTTCATCCACCAGCCGATCCCGGCGACGAGCCCGAAGACGAAGCGGCCTGCGGGGCGGTCCAGAACTGCCTGCGGCCGGCTCAGCGCGTCCGCCGCCAGCCAGAACAGGAAGGACCCGAGCGCGAACGCCATCTCCGGCCCGGGCCGTTCCCCCGCCGCGAGGCGGATGAGGTGGGGCGGGCCGAGCGCGAGCGCGAGGCCCGTGCCGAGCGCGACCGTCTGGCCGAAGAGCCGCGCGAGCCCCGCGACGAAGAACGCGCTCCCCACGGCGAGCTCAACCAGGATCGCGAGGCGCAAGGCGATGGGCCCCGCCTCCGCCCCGAAGCCCGCGGGATCCAGGAAAGCCCGGCGGAGACCCGCCGCGAGCGCGGACGTCAGGGGACCCATGTAGTTCTGGCCCCAGTAAAAGACGTCGAACCCCTCGCCGTCGTGGATCTTCTTCGCCATGAGGCCGAAGATCGAGGCGTCCCCGTTCCAGCCGCGCGGCGCGGCGCCGACGGAAAGGAGCGGAAGCCTCAGGAGGACGAACACACCCAGGATCGCCGCGAGCGCCAGGATCGACGCCGCGTTTCGGGGCGCTGGCCGGCCGTCCCCGGTCGTCACGCCGGCGGCCTTACTTCTCCACGCCGAACCGCGTCAGCAGGAAAGCCTCGTCGAGCGCGATCTCGTGCAGGAAGTCGTACCGCCCCGACGCGCCGCCGTGCCCGGCCGCCATGTTCGTCTTGAGGAGGAGCGGGCTTGCGTCCGTCTTCAACGTGCGCAGGCGCGCGACGTACTTCGCGGGCTCGTGGTAGAAGACCTGGCTGTCGTTGAACGACGTCTTGACGAGCAGCGCCGGGTACGCGCCCTTCTTGAGGTTCGTGTACGGGCAGTACGTCCGGATGAAGTCGTACTCGTCCTTCTTCGCCGGGTTTCCCCACTCTTCGTACTCGCCGACCGTGAGCGGCAGCGTGGCGTCGCTCATCGTGTTGAGGACGTCCACGAACGGCACGTGCGCGATGACGGCCGAGAAGAGATCGGGGCGCATGTTCACGACGGCGCCCATGAGGAGGCCGCCCGCGCTCCCGCCCTCGGCGGCGAGGCGGTCCTTCGCGGCGATCTTCTCCGCGACGAGGTGCTCGCCGGCAGCGATGAAGTCCGTGAACGTGTTCATCTTGTTCTTCATCCGCCCGGCGTCGTGCCAGGCCTTCCCCATCTCGCCGCCGCCGCGGATGTGCGCGACGACGTACGCGAACCCGCGGTCGAGGAGCGGGAGCCGGTCGGACCGGAACGAAACGCCGATCGAGATGCCGTACGAGCCGTAGCCGTAGAGGAGCGTCGGGAACGGCCCATCCTTCAGCGTCTTCGTCTTGCCGTCCGCCGTCTTCGAGCGCCAGACGACCGAGAGCGGAATCTTCGTCCCGTCCGCCGCCGTCGCCCAGAGGCGCGCCGACGAGTACTGCGTCCGGTCGTAGCCCGGGACTTCCCACTCCTTGAGGAGCGTCGCCTTACGCGCGTCCATGTCGTAGTCGAAGACGGACTGCGGCGTCACGAACGACTGGTAGCCGTAGCGGAAGATCTTCGTGTCCCAGACGCGGTTCGTGTCCGGAGACGCCACGTAGACGGGCTCGGGGAACGCAACCGTGTGCGAGCCGCCCGTCGCGAAGCTCCGGACCGTGAAACGCGGGAGGCCGTTCGCGCGCTCCTCGAGGACGAGGTGGTCCTTGAAGAGGTCGATGCCCGTGAGCATGACGTCGGCGCGATGCGGGACGAGCTCCTTCCAGTTCGCGCGGCCCGGCGCGGCGGCGGGAGCCGTCACGAGGCGGAAATTGCGCCCTCCGGAGTTCGTCCGGATGTAGAAGAGGTCGCCGCGGTGCTCGACGTAGTACTCGTGGTCCTGCTCGCGCGGCGCGACGAGCGTCCACTCGCCCTCGGGCGCGCCGGCCGGGAGGACGCGGGCTTCCGAGGTCGTGTGGCTGGAGCTTTCCATCACGATCCAGGCGCGGCTCCGGGTGCGGCCGACGCCGACGTTGAACCGCTCGTCCTTCTCCTCGTAGAGCAGGGCGTCGCCGGACGCCGGCGTTCCGACCTTGTGCCGGTAGACCCGGTGGGAGCGCTTCGTCGTCTCGTCCTCGACGGAGTAGAAGAGGGTCTTCCCGTCCGCCGCCCACGCGACGCTCGTGACGCGCAGCATCCGTTCGGGGAGGAGCGCGCCGGTCTTCATGTCCTTCACGGCCAGCGTGTACTGGCGGAAGCCCGTATCGTCGGTCGAGTACGCGAGGAGGCTCCCGTCGTCCGACGGGCGGAACGCGCCGAGGGACATGAACTTCTTTCCCTCGGCGAGCGCGTTCAGGTCGAGGAGGATCTGCTCGGCGCCGTCCCCCGCGCTCTTGCGGCAGTGGATCCGGTACTGCTTCCCCTTCTCGGTCCGGTAGTAGTAGAGGAACGCGCCGTCGCGGTAGGGAACGGACAGGTCCGTCTCCTTCACGTGGGAGAGCATCTCGTCGTAGAGCGCCTTCTGGAGCGTCTCGGTGGGCTTGAGGACCGCGTCGGTGTAGGCGTTTTCCGCCTCGAGGTAGGACGCGACCTCCGGGTTCGGCTTGTCGCGCAGCCAGAAGTACGGGTCGGGCCGCGGGTCGCCGTGGAGGAGGTGGACCTTCTCCACCTGCTTGGCCACTGGTGGAGTGGGCGGCGCCGGGGCCGTCTGGGCGGGGGTGTTGGTGGTGGCGATGGTCATTGCGGCGAGGACGAGGCGCAGGGACGCAGCGCGCACGGGGGCCTCCTGTCCGAAGGAGGCGAGGTTACCTCAGGCGCCGGGAAGCCCCTTGATCTGCATCTCCATCGCCTCGAGACCCTCGAGAACGCGCAGGGTCTGCGAGCAGCGATCGCACTCCCCCGGCGCCTGCGGACAGGGCTTCTCGGGGCAGAACGGCTCTTTTGCGGCCATGAGCAGGCCCTCGACGACGGTCTTGACACGGGCGCGGACGGGAGACGTGGAGGGCTCGCGGAGCAGGCGGATCAGCTCCATCTCGGCGGGGCTGAGCATCGCGACGACGGGCTGGTTTCCCTGGCTCACGGGCGGCCTCCTTGAGACGAGATCTTAGCCGCGGCGCCGGAGGGGGGAACGAAGCAGATGAATCAGGGATCAGCGGCTCAGCTGAGCCTATCCCCCTGACTTCGAATCACTTCGTCTTCACACCTGAAAGAGCCAGTGGCGATTCAATGGCGGGGAGGCTTCTCCCGTGGTCAGAGTGTGATGCTCGAGCTTCATTGCACCGCTCAGCGACTGGAGGCTCTTACTCCTGAGGAGGAGAAGCTCAAGGAGTCTTTTTGGCGTGGGAACACTTGAGCTTCTACGCGTCAGAGCCGCCGCGCCCTGATCAGGCTGCATCACGCTGTGATCGAGATGGAGGGCTATCGTCACCTGAACCATGAGCGACGACAGCAGCACCCTCCCAGCACTAACGAAGGCCATCAAGGGTCTTACGGTGGTCTTGACCTGCACATTCGTCCTGCAACTGGCGCAGCTCGCTCTTTCCGGCTGGTGGTCTTTCCAGACATCCCGATTCGCGCGCCAGACAACTGGTTCCACCGAGCACGTGTCCACCCTGACCCAGCCCGTGGCGCAGCTGACGCCCGAAATCCCGCTCCAACACCTGCCGCCAGAGAAGATGATTTCCCGTTCGAGCGTCATTCTCCTCGTGACCTACATGCCTGAGGGAAAGAGATTCAAGGCGGTTGTCGCTGAGTTCCTCAAACGAGATCCAGCGACGACGGTGTACTACGCCGTAGGCGACGAGTTTCGGGAGCTGTCCTATAGACCGAAGGAAAATGAAACGTGCGGTGACGGACAGGTCGTCTTCCTCGTCGGGTCTCCGGCGGAGATGCGCTTGTCGTATTCCTTCACCGGCGACCGTATCGGTGGACTTGGCGGCATCTCGATCGCAGAGCTGCGTGACCTAGTGCGGAAGAGCGCGCACTAGGCGCATCGTTAGGCAGCGAAGCCACTGACCCTGTGCGTCCACTCCACCGCGACCTCGAACACCGTGATTTCGTCGCGCTTGCCATGCCGTGGCTCGCCATTACTGCGGGCGTGCTTCTCGAAGTAATCACTCTGCTCGTTCTGCCGGTTGCTCCCCTCTGGATCCTCTTCCATTTCGCCCTCAACCCCCTCGCCTACGTCGCTACATCTCTCATCGCGCTCCTCATGTACAGGGCGTGGCGCGCCCCCGCAGCGAGCCTCGGCCTTTTGCTCGGCATCGCTCTCTGCGGCCTCCTCGCCTACCACTCAGTTACCGGTCAAGTCTGGCCCTATTCGCCTTCCGGCCGCACTGGTAGAACTCGAATCGTTAGCGGCAATACTGGAAATCGTATGACTCTTGAAACGGTGCAGGTCCATGTCCGGGCGTGGTGGCTCGTGCCGGTTGCCTTCCTCGCGGTGGCCTGCAGCACGCTTCACGTCCGTTCCAACGTCTCCGTCGACAACCTGACGGAAGACGTCGTACGCGACCTTATTAACCGAGTGGATATTGCTCACTATGCGAGGGACCCGGAGGCTGTTCTTCGTCTACTCGCTCCAGACTTCCAAATGGAAACGCATCAGGACTGCGGCTCGGTAACGGTGCGAACCCGGTCCGATTACGATGCCTTCATGCGCGACCAGTTTGAACATGCGCTCGACTTCCGGTGGGACAGGACCATCGAAGCGATCGAAATTGCTGCGGATCGGCAGAGTGCGGTCATGCGAGCAAGCGGAACGGAACGAGCCGTGTGGCCGTCGGGCACGACTGTCTCCGCCGCCGATACGGTCACTGAAATCCGCCTTGACCAAGGCCGTCCGGTCGTCTCTAGACTCGCTGTCAGATGCAAGCCATCTGAGGAGTAGCGACACGCGTGTCACATCGCTTTGCACCCGTATCGTTGGGCGGCAGAGATCTCTGTGGTGAGGGTCGAGGGTCGTGACAACTCCTAAAGTCGCCCGCGCTGCACTTGTCGTCATGTACACCGTCTTGACGAGCGGCGCCCTTTTGGTTGCGCGATGGAAGCTCGGCGCGGACACTGGTGCACTCGCCAGAGTTGCACTTCCGATAGTCGGGATGTGGATTGTCTTGTCGCTGCAAGCGATCGGCGTGACTCCCATATGGAGAATGCGGCATGGTGCGCGGTTCCTGACGATCGTCATCCCCATCCTTATGGGCGTCTGGGTGTCCCGCGCTGACTGGCCGGATGCCGCAAAGACGGCAACCGAGGCTGCGATTCTCGTACTCGTGATGTGCATTCTCTTGGTTGTAGGAGTGCGGCGGACGTAACACGAGCCGTTGTCTGAAAGGGAAGGAACATCAGGAAGGGCAGCGCGCCCCCGCCGTCAGTCGCTGCGCCGGGAATAAAAGCAGATGAATCAGGCCCGGTCTTCCCCTATCGACAGAGCGCGGCCAGCGCCCGCGAGGCCCGGTCGATCTTCCGGAAGACCGGGATGCCGCCGCGCTGGAGGACCATGACGAAGTCGTCGTAGAGGCGGCCCGAGTCGACGTTCACGACGACGGGCTTCTGCGTCGCGCGGAAGAGGCGCAGGAGCTCCTGCGCGAGGGACGACTTCGAGAACAGGTTCTCCGCGTGCGCGCCGAACGGGTCGGGCGCGAGGATGTCGAGCGCGGGCGTGACCGGGATCGGCGAGACGAGGAGCATGTCCACTTCCGGGTCGTCCAGCATCGCCGCCGCCGCCTCGACGAACGCGGGCGTGTCGGCCATCGGCGTCGCATCGACGGGGTTCGCCGCGTGCGCGATTTCCGGCAGGCACGCCTTCAGCCGCGCGAGCGTCGCGGGCGTCAGCGCCGACGGCACGAGGCCGTAGAGCTTGTCGAGGACGGCCGAGCACTCGAAGCCCGCGTTCGAAAGCACCGCGAGGCGGCGGCCGGCGGCGGGCCGGTTGCCGAGCATCGTGTGGACCTTCGTGAGGTCCTCGAACATGTCGAGCGTCTCGGCGACCTGGACGCCCGCGCCCTCGAGCGCCGACTTCGCAACGGCGTAGTCGCCCGCGAGGGAGGCCGTGTGGCTCTTCGCGGCCTCGGCGCCGAGCGGCGTCTGCCCCGCCTTGAAGACGACCACGTGGCGGCCCTCGGCCGTGACGCGCCGCGCGGCCTTCACGAAACGCTCGCCGTCGCCGGGCGCGAAACCCTCGACGTAGAAGACGAGGAGGCGGACGCTGTGATCATCAGCAAAGTACGTGAGGAAGTCGGCCGCCGTGAGGTCCATCTGGTTGCCGTACGAGATGGACGCGCGAGGGAAGACGATGCCGTCGAGGTTGCTCGTGAGGGAGACGAGGTACGCGCCGCTCTGCGACACGGCGACGAGCGAATCGCCCGGCGCGTCGTGGAACGGCAGCTTGTACTGGGGCAGGAAGAACGTGTTGTACTGCCGCTTCGACACGATCCCGAGGCAGTTGCCGCCCACGAGAACCGGCCCGCCGTCGGAGCGGGCGTGCCCGTCGGCGAGCGCCTTGCGGAGCGCGGCTTCGAGGTCGCCGCGGCCCGCTTCGCCGAACCCGCCGGGGATCAGGATGATCGATTCGGCCTTCCCGTCCGCGAGCGCGGCGACGACGGCGGGGGCTGCGGGCGCCGGCACGGAGACGACCGCGAGGTCGACTTTCTCCGGCAGATCCGCCACGGACGCGACGCACGGGACGCCGTCGATCGCCTTCTCCCTGGGGTGGACGGCCCAGAGCTTCCCGTACGCGACGCCCTCGGAGTGCTTGAGGTTGTTCAGGATGATGCGGCCGGGGTTCGGGCCGGACGCAGACGCGCCGATGACGACGGCGCTGCGAGGAGCCAGGAGCTTTGCGATCTTCGCGAGGGGGCGCGACGCGCGTTCCGCGCGCCGCGCGGAGAAACGCGCCTTGCCGTCGGCGGCCACCCAGCGGCCGTCGGCGCAGAGGAGGAGTGGATTGACTTCCAGTTCTTCGAGAGTCGGATTGCCGAGCGAATTCGAAGGAGAAAAGAGATGAGAAAGATTCTTAGAAAGTGTTTCGAGCAGCACGGCCACCGCATCGAGCTCGAGAGGCGCCTGCGCTCGGGCTCTATTACCTTCAAAGAAGATCTTCAGAGCCGGAGACTTTTCGACTGCGGCCTGGAGGCCCTGCTTCACTTCCCCGGGTCGCAAGATCGCGGTCGTGTGGCCCGGGGCGAGACTTCCGTACCACTCGGTGAGCAAGCCTCCGAGCCCGAAAACGAGGACGGGCCCGAACGCCGGGTCGTTCTTGAACGAGAGGAGCGCCTCGGCCGCGGGGGTGCCGGTGGCCGGGACGAGCTTCTCGACGACGAGGATGCCAAGGCGCTGGGCGCCGGGCGCCCCGCGGCCCACGTCGTCCCAGATCTTCTTCGCCGCGGCGGCGACGGAAGAGGAAGATTTCTTAGAGTGTGAAAGACCTCCGACGTCGGACTTGTGGGCGAGATCCGGCGAGGCGATCTTGAGGACGACCTCGCCCGCCGCGTCTCCCCCTAGACCTTCCAAGAAATCTTCAATTTGCCCTGGGGTCTGCGCCGGCGCTCCAGGCCAGAAGACGTGCCTCGGCACGTCGAAGCCCGCGGTCTTCAGGAGCGCGTAAACCTCGTGCTCGAGCAGTGCCCCCGGCGTCATGCGCCCGGGTATCCCCGCATCTGGAGCTGCATCGCCTCGAGGCCTTCCAGCATGCGGGTCACCTGGACGCACTGGTCGCAGTTCGCGTGGACGCTCGCGCAGGGCACGCCGTCGGCCATGTGCTCGGGGCACTTCGGCTCGCGCGCCAGCTCGATGAGGCCTTCGACGAGCGCGTTCACGCGCGTTCTCAGGGCGGACTCCGGGACCTCGCGCAGCGCGTTCACGAGGCGCCACTCGGTGGGGGTGAGGCTGTGGGTCGTGTTGCTTTCCATCGTCCCCTCCGTCAGTTGCCGGGAGCCGTGACGGACTTTACTCCCCATGCGAACGCTTCCTCGTTGAGCGGAATGAGCGCGCACTTGTCCTTGAGGGCCTGCCTCAGCGCGGTCCTGAACGTGTCCTCCGGGAAGAGGCCCGTCGCGGCGCAGAGCGCGCCGAGCGCGACCACGTTCTTGACCATCGCCTTGCCGAGGTCGACCGCGATCTCCGTGCACGGGACGCCGACGAGCCTGACGCCCTCGGCGACCTTCGGGACGTCGTGGATGACCGAGCTGTCGTACACGATCGTCCCGCCGGGCACGACGTCCGGCGCGAACTTCGCGAGGCTCGGCGCGTTGAAGGCGACGAGGATCCGCGGGTGCGGCGAGGCCGGAGACAGGACCTCGTCCTCGGCGACGTGGACGTCGGCGTACGACGTGCCGCCGCGCGACTCCGGGCCGTAGCTCGGGATGTGCGTCGCGTCGAAGCCCTCGGAGATCGCGGCCCGCGCGATGAGCATCGCGGCCGTCTGCGCGCCGTCGCCGCCGGCGCCGGCGAGCTTGAGCGCGACGTCCTTGCCGCCGAGGTGCCCGGGGAAGCCCTTCGCGAAGCGGGGCGGCTTCTCCGCCGAGGCGCCGACGAGGCTCGCGAGACGCGCGCCGTCGAAATTCGGGGCGGGCGCCTTCGCGTGCGGCTCCACGACGACGTCCTTCTTCACGCCGAGCGGGAAGACCGGGAGCATGGACTCCTTGACCCAGTGCTCGGTCTCCTCGGGCGTCAGTCCGAGGTGAGTCGGGCACTCCGCGAGGACCTCCACGAAGGCGAAACCGCGGCCTTCGACCTGCATCCGCAGGGCCTTCGAGATCGCCTTCTTTGCCTTGATGCGCTGCTTCGCGTCGTACAGGGCCACCCGCTCGACGTACACGGGCCCGTCCAGCCCCGCGATGAGCTCGGCCATCTTCATCGGCTGGCCCATGAAAGCCGTGCGGCCGTCCGGGCTCGTCGAGCTCTTCTGCCCCATCAGCGTGGTGGGCGCCATCTGGCCGCCCGTCATGCCGTAGATCGCGTTGTTCACGAAGATGACCGTGATCGGGATCCCGAGCTGCGCGGTCGAGACGATCTCCGCGAGGCCGATCGACGCGAGGTCGCCGTCGCCCTGGTAGCTCACGACGATCGAGTCCGGGTTCGCGAGCTTGTGGCCGATCGCGACGGCCGGGGCACGGCCGTGGGCGGCCTGCGTGTTGCCGACGTCGAAGTAGTAGTAGAGGAAGACGGAGCAGCCGACGGGCGAGACCGCGACCATGCGGTCCTGAACGCCGAGCTCCTCGATGGCGTCGGCGAGGAACTTGTGGGCGAGGCCGTGGCCGCAGCCCGGGCAGTAGTGCGTCGCGTGCGCCTTGAGGCCCTGGCCCCCGGAGTGCCGCTCGAAGTTCTCGTAGAAGACGCTCACGCGGTCACCTCCTCGCGGGCCTGGACCGCCTTCACGACCTCGGAGGCCTGAGGCAGGACGCCGCCCATGTGGCGGACGGATTCGATCGGGGGGACGGCGAGACCGGCGTGCGAGAGGGCGAGCCGCAGCTCGTCCTCGAGCTGGCCGGCCGACGCCTCGACGACGACGATGCGCCGGGCCTTCGGGAGGAGCGGCTTCAGCGCGTCGATCGGGAACGGCCAGACGGAGACCGGACGGAAGAGCCCGGCCCTGACGCCCTGGCGGCGCAGCGCCTCGACGGCGCCCTTGGCCATGCGGGCCGGCGTGCCGATCGACACGACGAGGACCTCCGCGTCGTCGCAGAGGAAGAGGTCGGCGCGCTGCTCGGCCGCGCGCATGCGCGCGTACTTCTCGTTCAGGTGGATGTTGAAGGTCTCGAGGTCCTTCTCGTCGAGGTAGATCGACGACATCAGGTTCCCGCGGTGCGCCGCGTCGCCCCAGACGGCCCACTCGGGGAGGCCCGGCTTGACCATCGTCTCGGGGAGGGCGACCTTGCCGGTCATCTGGCCGAGGTACCCGTCCGCGAGGAGGATCACGGGGTTGCGATACTTGAAGGAGAGCGTGAAGGCGAGGCGCGAGAGGTCGAGCATCTCCTGCGGCGTCGAGGCCGCGAGGACGATCGCGTGCGTGTTGCCGTGGCCGAGGCCGCGGCAGGCGAGCTTCACGTCCGACTGCTCGGGGGCGATGTTGCCGAGGCCCGGGCCGCCGCGCATGACGTCGACGAAGACGCCCGGGATCTCGGACCCGATCATGTAGGAGATGCCTTCGAGCATCAGCGAGAAGCCCGGCGAGGACGTGAACGTCATGCACGGGAGGCCCGCGCCGCCGCAGCCGTACATCATGTTGACGGTCGCGACCTCGCTGACGGCCTGCAGGAACACGCCGTCGAGGCGTGGGAGGAGCTTGGCCATGAGCTCGGCGCCCTCGGTCGAGGGCGTGATCGGGTAGCCGTACACGTGCCGGCAGCCCGCGAGGAGCGCGCCGACCGCGGCCGCGTAGTTGCCCTTCAGCACGAGCGGCTCGGTCTTCGGGAGGGGAACGATCTCGGGCGGAATCGCAACCGGCTTCGGGCGCTGGCTGGCACGCTCGCCGAAGAGCTTGGCCGGGTCCTGCAGCTCGAAGTCCTCGCTCGCCTTAGGTTTCGCCTCGGGCCTCAGCCCGTACGGCTCCGGGCAGGCGTCGATGCACAGGCCGCAGGCGTTGCAGTGGTCGAGGTTCAGCACGACGGGCACGAGGCCCGTCGCCGGGTTTATTTCGTGGCCCACTTCGATGCAGTTCTTGGCGCAGGCTTCGATGCAGCGCCCGCACCCTTTGCAGAACTCGTCGAGCAGGAAGGGTTTCGGTCGTTCACGAACGGGGGCCGGACTGGCCATGGAGGACCCTCCGGCACGAAATTTGACGGCCTCCGCAACTTTTCCGCCAGAGAGCAGATGAATCAGGGTCTCAAGTCATTCAGTAGGAAGTACCTGCGCCCCCTCCTCCAAAACTGCCGCCGCCGCCCGTGAATCCCGGCTCGTCGGGGGGCTTCGCGGCGGGCGCATGGGCGGCGAGGACGGGCACGAGCTCGGCGGCGCGGAAGGCCGATTCGTCCGCGAAAAGTGGCTCCGCCGTGAAGCCGCGCCGCTCGCCTCCGGAGCTCCGGGAGAGCCACCGGTTCAGCGCGAGCGCGCCCCCGATGAGGAGCGCTCCCGCCGCCGCGAGGACGACGCGGACGTCGAGGGCGTGGACGTAAGCGCGCAGCGTCACGAGGGAGAGCGCGGCGAGGACGAGGCCCGTGTCGAGGAGCAGCGCCCGGCGCCGCACGACGCCGCGCAGGAAGACCGCCGCCGGCACGAGCGCCGTCGCGAGGATCGAAAGGACGACGGCCCCGTCGCCCGGCCACGCCCCGGTCCGCGCGCGGCCGCGGCCGGCGAGGTCCTCGATCATCCCGTTGTCGAGCGACCAGTAGTTCACGGCGGCGTAGACGGCCGCGATCCCGCAGACGACGAGGCTCCGGGCGCAGGCGCGGTGCGAGGGCGACCACGACGGCCGGTCCGTGAACCTCTCGGCGAAAACGCTCAGGGCAACGCCGCCCGCGACCCAGAGGAGCCGGCCTTCGGGCGCGCGCGAGAGAAGGACGAAGACGGCGCCGGCGGCGAACGCCGCGAAGACCGCGTTTCCCCAGCGATACGCCGCGAGCGCGACCAGCAACGCGGCTCCGGCCAGAACGAGGTTCGGTCCTTCGGGTTCGCGGAGATGAAGATTTTCTTCGATGATGAAGAACAGGCCGGCGACGAGGAGCACGAGTCCCCAGAAGCTCGCCGCCTCGACGCCGCCGCGGAGGGCCAGGGCGGACGCCCCTGCCTGGAGGTCCGCCAGGACGAGGAATGCAACGCCGAACACGCCGCACAGAACCCAGGCTCCGGACGCGTTCGGGCGGGCCGCGAGGGCGAACGCGCCGAAGACGGCGACGAGGATGAAGCTGCCGAAGATGAACGCGAGGACCCGCCAGAGCGGCGCGGGCAACGTGCGCGGCTCGGGGTAACGCTTCGAGATTTCTTCGAAAGTGCCCTCGCCGATGGCGCCCGCCCTCTTCCAGCCGCGGGCGGCGGCGCGAACCTCCTCGACGCGCTCAGAGGCGACCCATTCCCCTTTCATGGAGATCTTCTCTTCCTCCGGTCCCCTCTCACGGCGTCCTCATGCGCCGGTGGGCGAAGAAGATCGTCGCGAGCGCGGCGCCGCCGAGCACCGCCACGAGGAGCAGCCGCGCCTCGAAGCCTCCTCCTCCCCCGGAGAAGACCGCCCGCATGAGCCCGAGGTACGCCGCGAGGACGGCCTGCGCGAACGGCAGCGTGCGCTTCCACCGATAGGACGCCGCCGCGACGCCGGCCGCGACGCCGAGGAGCGCGACGAGCCAGACGACCCAGTTGAGCTCCGATCCGAAGACGCCCGACAGCAGGCCGCCGAGGACGAGGAGGGCGCCGGCGTTCACCCAGACGTCCTCGAAGTGGGCTTTCTTCCCGGCGCGGGCCGTCACGATTCCGACGGCCGCGAAGAGCGCGCCCGTCGCGAGCGCTTCCCACCTGAGCCGCACGACGTCGCCCGGGCCGAGCGACGCGTGCGCGACGCTGAGCGCGAGGCCGCGCCACGCCGCGAAAGACGCGAGCGCGAGCGAGAGGAGCATCCGCGAGTCGAACCGATACGCGAGGGCGCCGTAGAAGAGGGCGACGACGAGGAGGTGCAGCGGCCACGCGGGGCCGAGCAGGCGCGTCTGCGCCTCCACCCACGCGAGATCGGCGGCCGCGAGAAGCGCGCCGAGGAGAAGGACGTAGTCGAACGCGGCGTGTGTCGAGGCGGCTTCCCCCCACGACGGCGGCGCGGCCTTCCGCCAGGCCCACGCGAGACACGCGCCCGCCGCGAGGCCGACGGCCCCGGCGATCGCCGACGGGCCGATCCGGTCGACGTTCTCCCTCAGAAAGAGCCCGACGCCCGAGACGAGGAGCAGGACGCCGAGGTAGAGCGCCGCGCGCAGCTCGGCGCGAACCGACACCAGCTCGCCCCGCGCCACCCGCCCCGGCCGGTCGGCTTCCTCGTCCGTCAGGACTCCGGCGGCGTTGAGAGCCGCGACGGCTTCGACGACCTCGGGGCTCGCGCTCATGCGCGGTCCAGCATACGGCGGAAACCGTTCCCCTGCGCTACAGTAGCGGGCGTATGGCGTTGCGGATCTGCGTCGTGGGCGCCGGGGGGCAGCTCGGTCAGGCTCTGGTGCGCGAGCTGCGCAAGACCGGCCACGAGGTCGCCGCGCTGACGCGCGCCGCGCTCGACGTCACCCAGCGATTCGCCGTCCTCGACCGCGTCGCGAAACTCCAGCCCGAGGTCATCGTGAACGCGACCGTCCTCGGCGTGGACGCCTCGGAGGACGACCCGAAACTGGCGCTCTCCGTGAACGCGTTCGCGGTGAGGAGCCTCGCCGACGTCGCCCGCTCCGCCGGCGCGGCGCTCGTCCAGTACTCCTCCGACTACGTCTTCGATGGCGCCGCCACGGCGCCCTACCGCGAAAACGACAAGCCGAACCCCGTGAACGTGTATGGCGCGACGAAGCTCCTCGGGGAGATCTATGCGCAGAATGCGCCGCGCGGGTACGTGATCCGCGTCGAGGGCCTCTTCGGAACGCCCGGCAGCAAGGGAACGATCGACAAGATGATCGCGGAGGCGAAGCTGGGCCGAACGATCACGGCTTTCTACGACCGCAAGGTGTCCCCCGTCCACGTGGACGACGTCGCGGCCGCGACGCGCCGGCTCGTCGAGAAGAAGGCGGCTGCCGGGATTTACCACTGCGTGAACTCGGGGTTCGCGACGTGGCACGAGATCGCGCTCGAGATCGTGCGCCTCGCCGCGAGCCCGTCCAACGTGATCCCGGCGTCGCTCGAGCGCTCCGGCCTGCGCACGGCGCGCCCGCTCTTCTCGGCGCTCTCGAACGAGAAGCTCGCGAACGCCGGGATCGACCTCGCGCCCTGGCAGTCCGCGCTCGAGCGCGCGGTCCGCGAGGCGCCTGCGCCGGCGAAGCCGGCCTCCGGCGTCAGGCCGCGGGCCTGACGCGTCAGCGCCCGGTCAGAACCACGAACGCCCAGTTCGCCGCGAGGGCGAGGCCCGCGGCCGCGCCGGCCCAGCGAGGAGGCGGAGCATCCGGGACGCCCAGGCCGCGCAGCGCGCGGACGAGCGCGACGAGCCCGCCGAGGAAAAAGACCGCCACGCCGAGCGTCACGAGCGGGTTCCACGCGAGAGCTGCTCCGGCGTCGAGCCGCGCGAGCGCCAGGAGCGCTCGCGTCCCGCCGCATGTCGGGCACGGGACGCCCGTGATCGCGCGGAACGCACAGACGGGCGCGCCCGCCGCGAGGTCGCGCGCGAAGGGGGCGGCCGCGGCGCAGGCGAGCGCCGCGCCGCCCCAGAGAAACGCGAGCTGGCGTCCGGGGGCCACGCTACCGGTTGAAGGCCGAGAAGAGCGCCGCCCCGGCGAAGATCATCCCGATCGCGGCGCAGCCGCAGCACAGGACGACGGGCAGCAGGATCCCCATCAGCGCCTTGCCCTGGTTCGCCTTGTGGAGCTGCTGGACGCCCAGCATCATCAGGTAGATCCGCCAGACGAGCGCCACGAGCCCGCCGACGAACGGGATCACGTAGGCGATGTGCGCGATCGACGAGTACGACACGACGCGGAACGTCCCCTCGAACTGCGACTTCGAGCCCGCGAGCGCTCCCACGATCATGAACGAGACGTGGAAGATCGCGCTGCCGATGAAGAGCCCGCAGACGATGAAGATCGGCGCGAGGATGATGTTCGCGAGAAGGCCGCCGCCGCCCATTCCCATCGCCCCGAAGCGGCTGTACTGGGCCGGCAGCATCTTCATCAGGCCGGCCCCGAACATCGTGCCCCAGACGGCGTTGAAGATGGCGCCCACCCACGCGATGATCACCGCGAAGAGCAGCGGGCGCGTGTAATCGCCCGTCTCGCGCGTGCGCGCCCAGGCCTGGTCGGGCGCCGTGATGAAGAGCTTGGCGGTGTCGAAAAACGACTCGGGGCCGATCGCCTGCGTCTCCCAGGCGAGGCCGGGGCCGGAGGGCATGACCGGCGGCGGGCCCTGCGGCGGTGGTGGCGGCGGCGGCGGATATCCGGATCCGGGCGGCGGAACGCTCGACATGGAGTCCTCCTCTCGATTGGTCGGACGGATCCTATCGCTGAGAGGAGAACGCTCCAACACGCTCCCGTCCGTCGCGTGTTAGGTGCTGCGGCGCATCGGACACTTCCGAGTAGAAGATGCGTCCGTTCGTTCGGCTCGCCGCGACGTTTGCCTTCCTCCAGGCCGTCTCAGTCTTTGCGCAGGATCTGTCCGTCGTCGCCGAGCTCCCGGGCGCCGTCGCCGATTCGAGCCAGCCGCGTGCCGTCGTCCTCCTCCTCGCGAAGAACGGTCCAAAGTTCATCGTGAACCTCGCGACGACCACGCATTCGATCCGGGTTTGGCCGGTCGGGCGGGTTTCGGAGCCGATCATTTCCACCCTGCCCGACGGCGTGGAAACAAACGCAATTGGAGTGTTCGCCGATTTCGACGGCGACGGGCTTCTGGACGTTGCGATCCCGGGCGCTAACCGGATCGAGTTTCTGAAAGGCGATGGGGTGGGGCATTTCGTTCCGGCGGCGACGCTCACGACGAGCTTCAAGCCGTACTTCCTCACGGCGGGCGACGTCAATGGCGATGGTCGAATAGACCTCGTTGCCGTGCAGGCGGATCAGATCCCGGCGGCCGTTCTCACGTGCTTTCTCTCGACGGGCGCTTTCGCGTTCGCACCCCCTCGCGTCACGACCGTGACGACCTGCTGCGGTGTGGGGAGCATGACGGCCGGCGATATCGACGGGGACGGACGCGCTGACCTCGTCGTCGCCTCGGGCCGGGGCCCGGTGTCGGTCTGGCGAAGCGCGGGAGACGGTTCGTTCACGCTCTCGAGCGCGAACCTCGCCTCCTACAACCCGCAGGTGCCGATCCTCGCGGATCTCGACGGGGATGGCCTCCCTGAGATCGTGTTCCGGACCTTCGACCGCTTCCCTCCATTTCCCATATCCGTTTACAAGAACGACGGCGGAGGGAACTTCCACTTGCTCGCCAGCATCGGAGCCAGCGAGTCTGCAGACCCCCCGTTCCTTTACGACGTAGACGGCGACGGTCGACTCGAGATCGTGTTCCGGGAACAGACACATAGCGGATCCCCTTACGTTTCGATCTGGAGCACCCACGCCTCGATCTGGAAACTCGTCGGGGGCACGTTCACCGAGAGCAGGCAGACCCTTCCGAACACCCACATGACCTTCTTCGGTGCGGTCGACTGGTATGGGGACGGCAGGACGGAGTTCGCCGGCGCGGGCGCGGACCGCATCCAGATATTCGGCAGCTCCGGCGTAAGGACTGATGTCGCGGTGGTGCCGGTCCTGCTCTCCACGACCGGGCTCCTCGGTTCGCGCTTCGACTCCGACCTGCTCCTGACGAACTCAGGGACGACTGCCGCCCATGCGACCCTTCGATACACGGCGTCCACGGGGGCCGGCAGCGGAACCGTCGAGACGGACCTCGCGCCGGGCCGGCAGTTCTTCACGCCCTCGGCCGTGGGCTTCCTCCGCGCCGCGGGCCTTCCGATTGCGGCAGAAGGAAATGTGATCGGCACGCTGCGTGTCGAAGTGACCGGAGCTTCGTCACCGGGCGCCGTCCACGCCGGCGTCAGGACCACGACGCCCGGGGGCGCCGGCGTCGCGTTTGCCGCGTCGCCCTTCGTATCGCTCCTTCGAGGGCCGTCCATCCTGCCGTGGCTGACGGAAACCTCGAAAGACCGGTCGAACCTCGCATTCGTGAACGCGGGCTCTGCGGCCGACGGCCCGGTCACGCTGCGCGTGGAGATCCACGCGGCCGACGGCTCCTTGTCCCCTGTGACGCTGCCGGATGTCGCGCTTCAACCCGGCTGCTTCTCACAGATCGGTCGTGTTCTGGCCACGGCCGGGCTTTCGTCCCCACGTGGCTGGGCGCGCGTCACGCGGATTGCCGGAACGGCCCCCTATCTCGCCTGGGCGACCGTAAACGACTCCGTGAGCGGCGACGGGTCGTTCGTCCCGGCGGTCCCCGAAGTCGCCGCGTTCAACATCTTCTGGGTCGTTCCGAGCGCCGTCCAGACCGCCCGATACGCCACGGAATTCGTCGCGACGAATCCTGGCCTCGACCCGATGACTCTGCAGGTGACGCTCGCGTCGACCGGAACGGTCTTCGAACAGACTCTCGCTCCGGGCGAGACGTTCTACGTGACGGATTTCTTTGCGGAACTTCGCAGGCGCGGCCTTCCGGGCGCTCCCGCGGCGGGCGCGAACGTCACGAGTCCGCTTGCCCTGCGCGCCTCGGGATACCCGCAGATTTTTGCGGGGATCCGGGTTTCAAGTGGCGCCGCCGGAGGGCCATCCTATGGAGTCTTTGAGCTCGCGAAACCGCAGGATCCTCTCAACGCATATTCCGCCGTCGTGCCGGATCTCAGGCAAACCACGACGACGCGCACCAACCTCGGGATCGTGAACCTCGTCTCGGGTCCGATGACGTACAGGCTCGAAATCGTAGACGGCGAGACGGGGGGCCTCGTCGCCTCCCGTGACGACCTCGTTCTCGCCGCCAACGAATTGAGGCAGCTCAATTCAGTTCTCCTCGACCTCGCGCCCGGTACGACCCGGGCGTGGGCGCGTGTGACCCCGCTTGCCCCCTATGCACCTGTGCGGTTCGGCGCCTACGCCGTCGTGAACGACGGACCCCGGCCCGGGCAGGGGACGGACGACGGGTCGTTCGTGCCCGGAATTCCCGAGTAGACTCAACGTCTCCCCTGCTGGGCTGCCGTGCGCGGGTGCGAGAATCGCGCCATGCGCACACTGCGTCCCCGCCCCGCCGTTCTCGCCGCTCTCCTCACCGCGCTCGCGCTCGCGCCGGCCGCGCGCGCCGCCGACGCCCCCGCCGCAGCCCCCGCGAAGAAGGCGTTCGGCGTGGACGACCTCTGGGCCGTCAAGCGCGTGGGGACGCCCGTCCTCTCCCCCGACGGCGCGCGCGCCGCGTACGCGGTGACCGCCTACGAGGGCGACGAGATGAAGGCGAACGCCGACATCTGGCTCGTGGACGTCGCCTCAGGCGTCTCGCGCCGACTGACGGCGAACAAGGCCTCCGACACGTCGCCGGCCTTCAGCCCCGATGGCAAACGCCTCGCCTTCCTCTCGAAGCGCGAGGGCGACGCCGCGGCGCAGCTTTACGTCCTGCCGCTCGACGGCGGCGAGCCGGAGCGCCTGACGGAGATGCCGACCGCCGTCACGAACCCGAAATGGTTCCCGGACGGCACGAAAATCGCGTTCCTCGCGAACATCGTCGCGGGCGCGGAGTCGCCCGAGGAGACGAAGAAGGCTCTCGAGAAGCGTGAGAAGAACCCCGTCAAGGCGCGCACGAGCGAGAACCGCCTCTTCCGCTACTGGGACCACTGGCTCACGGACGGCGAGTACCCGCACCTCTTCGTCGTGGACGTCGCGACGAGGAAGGTCACGGACCTTACGCCCGGGAGCAAGCGCACCCTCGGCCTCGACGAGGGCGGCTCCTTCGACGTCGCGCCGGACGGGAAGTCCGTCGTCTTCGCCGCGAACAGCACTTCCGAGCCGTACACGACGCTCAACTGGGACCTGTTCGTCGTTCCCGCCGCCGGCGGCGAGGCGAAGAACCTCACGCCCGCCCGCGGGGGCGAGGACGTGAACCCGGTCTTCTCGCCGGACGGGAAGACGATCGCGTTCGGCGCGCAGCTCAAGGCCGACGGCTGGCCCGACTACACCCGCCTCGCGCTCCTCGACGTCGCGACGGGCCGGGTCACGCTGCTCACCGACGGCTGGGAAAGCTCCTCCGCGGGGTGGGCGTTCGCGAAGGACGGAAAGTCCATCGTCTTCACGGCCGAGGCGCGCGCGCGGACGAACCTCTACGCGATTCCCGTCGCCGGCGGGACGCCGCGCCTCGTCTGGAAGGGCGGCACGGCCGCGGGGCCGTCCGTCACGCCGGGCGGCGAGGTCGTCTTCCTGCGCCACGACCTCAACCATCCCCCCGAGGTCGCTGCCGTGAAGCTCGACGGGACGGCGTTCCGGATGCTCACGCACGTCAACGACGCGCTCGCCGCCTCGTGGAACCTCGGCGCGGTCGAGGACGTCACGTTCAAGGGCGCCGCCGGCGACGAGGTCCAGATGTTCGTCGTGGCGCCGCCGGACGCCGAGTCCGGGAAGAAGTACCCGCTCGTCCAGCTGATCCACGGCGGGCCCGTCGGCACGTTCGGGGACGCGTTCTCCTTCCGCTGGCACCCGCACGCGTTCGCGGCGCCCGGATACGTCGTCGCGATGGTGAACTTCCACGGCTCGTCGAGCTTCGGGCAGAAATGGGTCGAGTCGATCCTCGGCGCGCACCCGGACAAGCCGTTCACGGACGTCATGAAGTCGACCGACGTTCTCATCGCGCAGGGCCGCGTGGATCCGATGCGCATGGCCGCGGCCGGCGGCTCGTACGGCGGTTTCCTCGTGAACTGGATCGCGGGCCACACGGACCGTTTCAAGTGTCTCGTCTCGCACGCGGGGGTCTACGACCTCATGGCGCAGTTCGCGTCGGACGCGACGTACGGGCGGCACCACTCCTACGGCGGCACGCCGTACACGAACCGCGACGCCGTGGAGAAGTGGAGCCCGAACCGCTACGCGGCCGCGTTCAGGACGCCCGTGCTCATCCTGCACGGCGAGAGGGACTATCGCGTGCCGATCGGGCAGGGCCTCGAGTTCTACGGAACGCTCACGGCCAAGGGCGTCCCGGCGCGGCTCGTCTACTTCCCCGACGAGAACCACTGGGTCCTGAAGGGGCCGAACGCGAAGCTCTGGTACTCCGAGGTTCTCGGGTGGTTCGCCCGCTGGATGAAGTAGGCCCGTGAAGTACACGACCCTCGGCTCGACCGGCGTCACGGTCTCGCGCCTCGCGCTCGGGTGCATGTCGTACGGGACGCCCGCGTGGCGCCCGTGGGTGCTCACGGAAGAGCAGGCCCAGCCGTTCTTCCGCCGCGCGATCGAGGCCGGCGTCAATTTCTTCGACACCGCCGACATGTACTCGCTCGGCGCCAGCGAGGAGGTCACGGGCCGCGCGCTCCGGAAATACGGGCGGATGGAGGAGATCGTCCTCGCGACGAAGGTCCACTTCCCGATGACGGACGGCCCGAACATGGGCGGCCTCACGAGGAAGCACGTCGTGCAGGGCTGCGAGGCGAGCCTGAAACGCCTCGGCGTCGAGACGATCGACCTCTACCAGATTCACCGCTGGGACGGCTCCGTGCCGGTCGACGAGACGCTCGCGGCGCTCGACCAGCTCGCGACGCAGGGCAAGGTGCGCTACATCGGCGCCAGCTCGGGCCCGGCGTACAAGTTCGCCAGGGCGCTCGCGCTCTCGGACGCGCGCGGCTGGGCGCGCTTCGCCTCCATGCAGAACCACTACAACCTTCTTTACCGCGAGGAGGAGCGCGAGATGCTGCCGCTCTGCCGCGAGACAGGGATCGCCGTGATCCCGTGGTCGCCGCTCGCCCGCGGCCTCCTCGCCGGCACGCGCGCGAGCGCGCAGGCCGCCGCCACGACGCCGCGCGGCGCCGCCGACGACTACACGGGCAGGCTCTACGACTCCCCGTCCGACGAGGACGTCATCGCAGCCGTCCGAAGCGTCGCCGCGGCCCGCGGGTGCCCTCCGGCGGAGGTCGCGCTCGCCTGGCTCCTCTCGCGGCCGGGCGTCACCGCGCCCATCGTCGGGGCGACGAAGATCGAGCACCTCGAAGCCGCGCTGAAGGCCGTCGACACCGTCCTCTCGGACGACGAGGTCGCGGCCGTCGAGGCGCCGTACCGGCCGCACGGCGTCCGCGGCTTCACGTGACCTCCGGGCGGGCGCGAAGCGTCCGTTCGTGATCCAATAACGCAACCGACCCGCACGCCATGACGTTCCCGTCCAGCGCTCTCTGGGCTCTCGCCGCGGCCGCCCTCGCCCTGGGGGCGTGGCTGCTCCATCGGTATCGCGTGTCCCGCCTCGTTCGCCGCGAACGGGAGCTCACGCGCGAGCTGAGAGAGAAGACTCTCGAGCTGAGGGAGAAGACGGCCGAGCTCGAGCAGTCGAACGCCCTCCTCGCCGAGACCTCCCTCACGGACCAGCTCACGGGCCTCAAGAACCCGCGCTTCGTCGAGGCGGCGATCGGGATGCTCCTCGCGCCGGCGCGCAAGCCCGTGCGCGACCCCGAGCAGCGGACCGAGTGCGTCGCGATCCTTCTCGCGGACGTCGACGGGCTCGACGACGTCAACGACGCCTTCGGGGGCGAGGGCGGCGACGCGGTCCTCCAGGCCGTCGCGGACGCGATCTCCGCCTCCGTGCGCGGCGGCACGGTCGTCGCCCGCTGGAGCGGCGACGAATTCCTCGTCGTCGCGCGCGTGCGGTTCGGCGGAGAGGCCGGCGCCCTCGCCGTGCGACTGAGGCACGCCGTCGCCTCGTGGGTGAAGGCCGGCCCCGGCGAGGGCGCGAAGCCCGTCACGATCTCGATCGGCTTCTCGGTCGAGCCGCTCATGCGCGCACGGCCGCACCTCGCCTCCTTCCGCGACCACCTCCAGCTCGCGAGCGGCGCGCTCCGGCGCGCGAAGGCCGCCGGCGGGAACCTCGCGTGCGGCTGGCGCGTGAACGACGAGGCCCTCGAGGCCGCGATTTCCCTCCACGGCGAGCCCGGGGCCGTTCGCGTCCTCCGCAAGCCGGACGAGGCCGAGGCCGCGGGTCTGATCACGCCCGCGCTCGAGCACCGCGAAGGCTGACGCGCTCAGTCCGGGATCAGGAGAATCTTGCCGGCCGTCTCGCGCCCCTCGAGCGCACGGTGGGCGGCGGCGGCGGCGGCCAGCGGAAGCTCGCGGTCGATCCGGAGCGGGAGCGAGCCATCCTTGAGCCAGCCGAGGACGTCCGCGGCCCGCGCGAGCAGCTCCTCGCGCGACGCGACGTAGGCGAAGAGCGACGGACGCGTCAGGAAGATCGAGCCCTTCGCGTTCAGGATCTGCGGGTCGATGGCGGGGGCCGCCCCGCTCGACTGCCCGAAGAGCGCCATCGTCCCGCGCGGGACGAGAACGTCGAGACCCTTCTCGAACGTCGTCTTGCCCACGGAGTCGAAGACGGCCGCGACGCCCTTGCCGCCCGTCAGCCGTTTCGTCTCGGCCACGAAATCCTGCTCGGTGTAGAGGATGACCTCGTCGGCGCCGGCCGCGCGCGCGAGCGCGGCCTTCTCCGGCGTCGAGACGGTGCCGATGACGCGGGCACCGCGCTTCTTCGCGATCGCACACAGAAGGAGTCCCACGCCGCCCGCTGCGGCGTGGACGAGGCACGCGTCGCCGGGGCCGAGCGGGCGCGTCGACGTCGCGAGGTAATGTGCCGTCATGCCCTGCAGGATCGCGGCGGCGGCCTGCCGCGCCGTGACGCCGTCCGGCACGCGCACGAGGCGCGTCGCGGCGACGAGAGTGCGCCCGGCGTACGCGCCCTGCGCGTTGACGGTCGCGACGCGGTCGCCCGGTGCGACCTCCGTGACGCCGGGCCCGACGGCCACGACCACGCCCGCGGCCTCGCCGCCGGGCGTGAACGGATACGCGGCCGGCTTGTAGACGCCCGTGCGGAAGTAGACCTCGATGAAGTTGACCCCGGCGGCCTCGACCCTGACGAGCGCCTCGCCGGCCTTCGGCGTCGGATCGGGGACGTCTTCGTAATGCAGCGCTTCGGGGCCGCCCGGAGCGTGGACGCGGATCGCTTTCATGGGGGAAGTCTACGGCGGGCGGGCACTATTCGAACCAGCCGTTCACATCCACGACGACGTCGAGGGGGCCCGTTGCGGTGCTCGTGATCTTGAACGAGCCGGAAGCGTCGGAGGCGAGGCCCACGACGGCGTTGTTCGCGCGCGTCTGTCCGGCGCGGAAGGCGAGCGTCAGCGTGCCCGGCGGCGCCGGAAGGTCGCCGGGGTAGAGGACGAGCTGTCCGCCCGCGGACGTGTTCGTGGCGGTGACGTTCGCGGAGACCGATCGGGCGGTCGCGGGGACGCCGCACGAGCCCGCCGCCACGAACGTCCGGGTGGCGCCGGCGCCGAGGGACGGTCCGCCGCCCGGGCCGGCGGGTTTCCGCGTGTCGAGAGCCCGGCACGGGACGAGCGTGTGGAAGACCGTCGCGACGGGCGCGGCCGTGCCCGTCACGGCGCCCGTGCTCGCGTTCCAGTACGAGCCGCTCGGACTCGTCTCGAGCTTCACCGCGCGGACGAGCCAGGTCGGGTTTCCTCCGGGCGCCGTCGCGTCGACGAACGACGTTCCAGAGACGAGGGAGGGCGTGAGGCGCGTGAACGGGCCCGACGCGCCCGGTCCCCGGTAGACGTGGTATCCGGCGACCGCGTCGGCCGAGGCCGTCCAGGAAATCGTTGCGCTCCCGCTTCCGCCGGCGGCCGTCACGTTCGTCGGGGGAGCGACGACATGCATTCGAAGCGTCGGATCACCCATGAGGGCGACGTGGACCGAGGGCCCGTAGCCGTAGAAATAGGTCCCCGAGTTGTTCTGTGTCAGGCGCGCCGCGTAACCGATGGTCTCGCCCATCGCCATGTGGTGCACGTGCCACGCGGGCCGGCCGGCCCAGGCGCACGTGAGGCCGTAGGTCGTCGTCGCAAGGGGCGCGCGCAGGAAGTCGTTCGAGACGTCCCAGTCCCCGAAGTAACTCCCGAAAAGAAACGTGAAGGCGGTCTTCGTGTCCGTCGCGGCGAAGTTGGACGTCGAGCCGACGCCGCCGGCGCCCTGGTAGTTCCCGCCGCCGCATCCGTAGGCCCAGAGATAGCCGCTCGTCCCGAGCGTCCCGAACCAGTCGAGCGCGAAGACGTTCGCGGGTCCGAAGAACGCCGAGAACGCGCGCCAGCCCGTGGAGGCGAACGCCTCGCCGCCGAACGCGCCGAAGTTGTCGTCGATGAGCCCACGCGCGGGGAGCGTCCATGCCTTGACGCGGAAGCCGTGGTCCTTGTTCAGGTACTGCCTGAGGAGGTCGATCTCCGTCTTCGGGGCGAAGGCGGGCATGTTCGCGAGGTCCACGCGGCCCACCCCGAGCTCGACGGCGCCGGAGGGTGCGTAGCTCTGGTCGAACTTCCCGTCCCCCGCGACGTTGTTCTGCCGGCCGGTCCCGCCGAGGTTCTGGGTGTCCGTCCAGACACCGTTCATTTCGCCGTAATAGAGGTCCGCGGGCCAGGCTCCCACGTGGTCCGAGTGCCCGTCGGGCGCGAGGCTGCCCGAGTACGGCACCGGCACGTGCCCGAAAAGGAACACGCTCGTCACGCGCGTCGGATCCGCGTCGTAGTCGGCCTTGATGAGGGCCTTGACGAAGGGAACGGCGTCGGTCCGCGAAACGTCGTGGCGCAGCACCGTCCAGCCGTCGCCGGCGAGATCCGCCTGAAGGCGCGCGAGCTCGGAAGCGAGTCCCGCCGCCGTCGTGGAGTCGACGACGAGAACGACCTTCCCCCGGTCCTCGACGAGGGGAATTTCGATCCCCGTCGCGAGGTACCCGGTGCCCGTGACCGCCGCGCTCCGGACCACCTGGTACTCGTACCGCGTCCCGACGGCGACGCCGCTGTCCACGTAGCCCGTCGCCGCGCCCGCGAGCGTCGCCACGGCCGTCCCCCAGGAGGCGACTCCCCAGGCCTTCCGGTAGACGCTGTGCGCCGTCGCGCCGGCGAGCGCGGGCCAGGCGAGCGTGATCCCCGGCGGTGCGCTCTGGACGACGGCCGTCACCGGAACCGCGTAGTCCGACGTCGCCTGCGCGAGAGCCCGCCCGTCCGGCAGGGCGAGAGCGCCGCCCCAGACGAGAATTCCCGCCACGAGTCGCGCCGCGAGCCTGCGATGCTCCATTTCTTTGTAGTGAAATCGTCTCACAGCGGCCGCAAGGCCCCGCGTAACATGGGCTGCGACGAAATCTCCGGAGGCAGAGCCTCATGGCGACACGGATCGAAAAGGACACGATGGGCGAGATCGCCGTCCCGGCGGACCGGTACTGGGGCGCACAGACGCAACGCTCGCTCGAGAACTTCGAGATCGGCGAGATCCGCATCGGCCGGCCGCTCCTGCGCGCGTTCGGCCTCCTCAAGCGGGCAGCCGCCGAGGTGAACCACGAACTCGGCCTGCTTCCGCCGGAGAAGGCCGCGCTCGTGACGGCGGCCGCGCAGGAGGTGGCGGACGGGAAGCTCGACGCGCACTTCCCGCTCGTCGTCTTCCAGACCGGCAGCGGCACGCAGACGAACATGAACGTGAACGAGGTGATCGCGAACCGCGCGATCGACCTCGCGGGCGGCGTGCCCGGCTCGAAGGACCCGATCCACCCGAACGACGACGTGAACATGTCGCAGTCGTCGAACGACACGTTCCCGGCGGCGATGTCGATCGCCGCCGTCTGCGAGATCGAGGAGCTCCTCCTTCCCGAGGTCCGGAAGCTGCGCGACGTCCTCGACGCCAAGTCGAAGGCGTTCCACGACGTCGTGAAGATCGGAAGGACTCACCTGCAGGACGCCGTTCCTCTCATGCTCGGGCAGGAGATCTCCGGATGGGTCGCGCAGCTCGACCACGGCATGGCGCACGTCGCTCAGGCGCTCCCCCACCTTCTCGAGCTCGCGATCGGCGGCACGGCCGTCGGGACGGGCCTGAACACGCATCCCGAGTATGCCGAACGCGTCGCGCACCGTGTCGCCACGCTCACGGGACACCCGTTCGTCAGCGCGCCGAACAAGTTCGAGGCCCTCGCGGCGCACGACGCGCTCGCATTCGCCTCCGGCGCGCTCCGGACGCTCGCGGGCTCCCTCATGAAGATTGCGAACGACGTGCGCTGGCTCGCCTCCGGGCCGCGCTCGGGGATCGGCGAGATCTCCATCCCCGAGAACGAGCCGGGCTCGTCGATCATGCCGGGCAAGGTCAACCCGACGCAGGCCGAGGCGCTCACGATGGTCGTCGTACAGGTCTACGGAAACGACGCGGCCGTGGCCTTCGCCGCGAGCCAGGGGAACTTCGAGCTCCACGTCTTCAAGCCCGTGATGATCCACAACGTCCTCGAGTCCGTGCGCCTCCTCGCCGACGGCTGCCGGAGCTTCCGCGTCCACTGCGCCGAGGGAATCGAGCCGGATCGCGCGCGGATCGCGGACCTCGTCGCCCGGTCGCTGATGCTCGTCACGGCGCTCAACCCGCACATCGGGTACGACAAGGCTGCCGCCATCGCGAAGAAGGCGCACCACGAGGGCACGACGCTCCGGGAGGCCGCGCTCGCGCTCGGGTTCGTGACGGCGGAAGAGTTCGACGCGTGGATCGACCCGTCGAAGATGACCGGTCCCGGCTGACGCGGGCCGCCGCTGCGACGTGACCCCCTAGAATCCGCCGATGCCCGAGACACCCGGCGAGCACCCGAAGGGCGGGGCGTACCCGCGGTACGTCCTCCTCGTCCTCGTCCTCGTCTACGTCTTCAACTTCCTCGACCGGCAGATCGTCTCGATCCTCGCCGAGCGCATCAAGGCCGATCTCGGCGTGACGGATGCGCAGCTCGGCTTTCTGTACGGCACCGTCTTCGCCGTCTTCTTCGCCGTCTTCGGGATCCCGCTCGGCCGCCTCGCGGACGCGTGGGACCGGCGCCGGCTCATCGCGTGGGGCGCGGCCTTCTGGAGCCTCATGACCGCGCTCTCCGGCTTCGCGAAGAGCTTCCCGCAGCTTGCGCTCGCGCGGATGGGCGTCGGCGTGGGCGAGGCGAGCGCGGCGCCCGCGGCGTACTCGCTCCTCTCGGACTGGTTCCCGAAGGAGAAGCGCGCGACCGTCCTCGGCCTCTACTCGAGCGGCATTTACGTCGGCGCCGGCCTCGGCCTCGGGATCGGCGGCCTCGTCGTGGATCGCTGGGACCTGGCCTTCCCCTCGGGCACGGGTCCGTTCGGCCTGCGCGGCTGGCAGGCCGCGTTCCTCGCCGTCGGCCTGCCGGGCCTCGTACTTGCCGCGTGGGTGCGGAGCCTGCGCGAGCCCGCCCGCGCCGCGTCGCACCCGCCGCTCACGGCGACGCCCGTGAGGACGTTCCTCCGCGAATCGGCTTCGGTGCTCCCGCCGTTCACGCTCTTCGCGCTCGCCGCGGCGGGCGCCGGCGCGGCGGGCGTCGCCGGCAACGTGGCCGCGTTCGCCGCGCTCGGCGGTCTCGCGTGGCTGCTGACGCTCGCGCTCGGCAACCCCGCGCAGTGGATCGCGCTCGCCGCCGGCCTCTACGCCGTCTTCTCGTGGGCGCAGGCGCTGCGCCTCCGAAGCCGCGAGGACTTCGACCTCGTCTTCCGGAACCGCGCGCTCGTCCTCGCGAACCTCGGCTTCGGCCTCGTCGCGTTCGGGACGTACGGCACGAGCTTCTGGATCGCGCCGTATTTCGTGCGCGTCCACCACCTGAACCTCGCCAGGACGGGCCTCCTCCTCGGCGGCATCTCGGCCGCCGGAGGCTGGCTCGGCGCGACGTGCGGCGGGCTCCTCGCGGACGCGTGGGGCAGGAAGCGCGCGGACGGCCGCCTCCTCGTCGGTGCGGCCTCGGCCCTCCTTCCGATCCCGCTCGCCCTCGGGATGCTCGCGGCCCCCTCGCTCGCGCTCGCGGCCGCGCTCGCGCTGCCGATCACCGTGCTCACGGCGCTCTGGGTCGCGCCCGCGACGACGACGGCGCAGGAGCTCGTCCCGCCCCGCCTGCGCGGCACGGCGAGCGCGGTGCTCCTCCTGCACACGACGTTCCTCGGCCTCGCCCTCGGGCCCTATACGATCGGACGGCTCAGCGTTTACGCCGGGAGCCTGAAGGCGGCGCTGGCCCTCGCGCTGCCCGTCAACCTCGCCGCGGGCCTCCTGCTGGTCCTCGCCGCCCGCGCCCTGCCGCGGGCCCCGGCGTCGTAAGATCCCGCCCCATGAAAAGACTCGCACCCGCCCTGACCCTCGCCCTCGTCGTCGCCACCTTTTCCGTGAAGGGAGAAACCCCCGTGAAGAATCCGACGGTCGTGATGAAGACCTCGATGGGCTCGATCACGATCGAGCTCGACGCCGCCAAGGCGCCGGAGACCGTGAAGAACTTCCTCGCCTACGTGAACGCGAAGCACTACGACGGCACGGTGTTCCACCGCGTCATCGACGGCTTCATGATCCAGGGCGGCGGCTTCGCGGTCGACAAGCAGCAGAAAGCCGTGAAGGCGCCCATCAAGAACGAGTCGTCGAACGGCCTTCAGAACAAGGTCGGCACGCTCGCGATGGCCCGCACGGGCGACCCGAACAGCGCGACGGCGCAGTTCTTCATCAACGTGAAGGACAACGGGTTCCTCGACAAGGCCCAGTCGCAGGACGGCTACGGCTACTGCGTCTTCGGCAAGGTGACGGACGGCATGGAGGTCGTGAACAAGATCAAGGCGACGCCCACGTCCAACCAGGGCGGCGCGTTCGTGAACGCCCCCGTCACCCCGGTCGTCATCGAGTCGGCGCGCGTCCAGCCCTGACGCGCCCGGGCGCGTCCGCGTGTCGAGTCTTCCGCCTCCTCCGTACGGTTACGCTCCGCCGCCTCCGCGGCGGCGGGGCGGCCCCGTCGTCCTGCCCGTCCTCCTCGGGCTCCTCGCGGGATGGCTCGTCTTCACGCTCATGCAGCGGACGCCGGGCGGCGGCGCCGCGCCGGCCCGGCTGAAGGGCGCCCCCGCCGAGGCGCGTCCCGTGACGGCGCGCGGCGACCTCGCGTCCGACGAGAAGGCCACGATCGAGCTCTTCGAGCGCTGCAGCCCGTCCGTCGTCTACATCACGAGCCTCGCCCGCCGCCCGGTGAGCTTCTTCGAGATGACGGAGGTGCCGCAGGGGTCCGGCTCGGGCTTCGTGTGGGACCGCCAGGGGCACGTCGTCACGAATTTCCACGTCATCCAGAACGCCTCCTCCCTCGTCGTGACGCTCGCGGACCAGTCCGACTGGAAGGCGACGGTGGTCGGCGTCGAGCCCGACAAGGACCTCGCGGTCCTCCGCATCGGCGCGCCGGAGGCGAAGCTCCCGCCGATCCTCGTCGGGACGAGCCGCGACCTGAAGGTCGGGCAGAAGGTCTTCGCGATCGGGAACCCGTTCGGCCTGGACGAGACGCTCACGACGGGCATCGTGAGCGCGCTCGGGAGGACGATCGAGTCCGTCACGGGCCGCAAGATCCAGAACGTCGTCCAGACGGACGCCGCGATCAACCCCGGGAACTCGGGCGGGCCGCTTCTCGACAGCGCGGGCCGCCTCATCGGCGTCAACACGCAGATCGCGAGCCCCTCGGGCGCGAGCGCCGGCATCGGCTTCGCGGTCCCGGTCGACACCGTCAACGAGGTCGTCCCGCAGCTCATCGCGCACGGGCGCGTCATCCGGCCGCGCCTCGGCATCACGCCCGCGCAGGAAGGCGTCGTCCGCCGGCTCGGGATCTCGGGCGTCCTCGTGATGGAGGTGCAGGACGGGACGGGTGCCGCGAAGGCCGGCCTGAGGGGCACGCGGCGCGGCGAGGACGGTTCGGTGGTCCTCGGCGACATCATCGTCGGCGTCGCCGGGAAAAAAGTCGCGAGCTACGACGATCTCGTCTCCGCGCTCGAGAAGCAGAAGATCGGGGATACGGTGCCCGTCCGCATCCTCAGGGGCGAGGGCGAGACGACCGTCGCCGTCACGCTCTCGGCGTCTCGCTGAGCCGGAACGTCTCCCGGACCTCCCCGAGCGGAGCACCGCCCGCTCCGAAGGTCCGCTCCGTGAAGCGCGCCTCGCCGTCCGCGCCCACGACGAGAGCGGTCGAGGCGCGCGTCCCGTAGTCCGGAAGGACGACGAAGGCGGCCGAGAGAGCCCGCTCCCATGTGAGCGGGAGTCCCGTTTCCGGCAGCGCAGCGTCGGGGGCGAGAGACCGATTTCTTAGAAGGGTGAGGAGGCGGCCCTCCAGTTCTTCAGCATCCCGCACTTCGCTGAGGGCGCGTTCGAAGCGCTCCCGTGCGGCGGTGACTTTCGGCCATGGAGTCTCGAGGAGATGGTTCGAGAGGCCGAAGACGCCGGGAGAGAGAGCGACCGGGCCGCTTTCCTCGGCATTCGAGAAGGACCAGAGCTCCCCGGCGTCCGAGACGAGGAGATTGAATCCTTCGAACGTGTCTGCATTCCGCGCGAGGCGTGAAAGAAAGGCCGCCGGCCCTTCTTCCTTTCTAAGAAAATCTTCGACGAGGTTCCCCCGCGACGGAGCGCCACCCTTCCGCGGCGCCGTCGTGTCGCGGAAGTTCGTGAGCGCCGCGAACCGGCCCGTGCGCGTCACGCCCATCCACGTCCCGCCGCCCCGGAGGTCGCGGCCCGCGAGGACGTCCGGGGCGTCGGGCCACCACGCGGCGGGGGCCGTGGGTCGCGCGAGGAACTCGTCCCGGTTCGCGGCCACGGCGAGGCGGAAAGTGGGAGACGTCTGCCACGCGAGGACGATCAGGCACATGGGCGCATTCTCACCGGACCCTCGCGGAGGCCGAGAGCACGGTCACCTCGCGCCGCGCGGCGAGCGTCGCGTCTCCGGCGCGGACGCGGCCCGTCGAGACGACGCGCAGGCGGCCGTCCGACAGCTCCTCCGTCCCGACGGCGATCTCCCCGCGCTCGACGCGCAGCGTCGCGGACGGCAGGCCGCCGCGGGCGAGAAGCGCCCCGCGCGCCCAGTCCGTGCCCGAGCGCGCGAGCTCCGCGGCGTAGGCGGCGTTCGCGCGGCGGCGCGACGAGGAGAGGTCCGTGACGAGGACGGTCGCGAGAACGCCGAGAACGAGCCCGAAGATCGTCAGGATGCCGAGGACGAGAAGGAGCGAGCTCCCCCGCGCGCGCCGCCTCATCGCGCGGGCTCCGTCGGGCGCCCGCAGGCGACCGCGACGAGCTCCGGGCCGGAGCCGTCGTTCCACGCGAGGAGCAGCCTCCCGTTCTCGAGCTCGTCCGGCTCGAGGGCGAGGGTCCCCGGCAGATCCCACGTCGTCGTGGCGCGGACGACTTCGCCGTCGGGCCTCCGGCGCTCGGTCGTGCGCTCGGCCCGGCCATCCCCGAACGTCCACGTCACGTCCGGGTCCTCCTCGCGGTCCGGCGGAAAGTGCAGGCGGAACGCCGCGGCCGGGAACGGCGGGGAAACGAGCGCGCCCGAGGCGCGGCCCGCGTCGCCGCCGAGCCGCTCGACGAGGAGCGGCCACGTGTCGATGCCGAGGCTGCGCGCGTTCAGCCCCGCCTGCTGCCGGAGCAGGCCGAGCGCCACCGGCAGGAGCGCGAAGAGGAGGACGAGGCCGATCATGACGACGACGCACATCTCGACGAGGGAGAAGCCGCGGCGCGTCACGGCGGCGAGACCCCCCGGAAGACGAAGCCTTCCTCGACGAGGCGCTTCTGCGCTCCCGCGCCCCAGCCGATGTCGAGCGTCACGCGGTAGAGGCCGTCCACGTCCGTCTGCCGGACGGCGAGGACGGGCCCGCGCGCGTCCAGCGCGTCCACGAAGACGCCCGGCCCGACGAACGTGCGCTTGTCCTTCGGGAAGAGGTCGTGCTTGAACGCCGTGCGGAGGTACACCCACTCGCTCGCGAGCGCGCGGGCGGCGCGGTCCCGGTCGCGCCGGTCCGCTTCCAGCGCGCGCCGCCGCGCGAGGAAGGCCGCGCCGAGCGTCAGGACGATTCCGAGGATCGCAAGCGACACGAGCCCCTCGAGGAGAAACACCCCGCGGGAGCGCCGCGCCGCCACGGCAGGCCTCAGCGCAGGGACGAGGCGAGCTTCTTGGCGGCCCGGTCGGCCGCGTCGCCGGCGGCCTGCCCCTCGGCCTCGGTGTTCGAGGCGCTGACCTCGGCGCTCCCGTTGCGCCCCGTGACGTCGATCGTCTTCACGGCGGTCCCGGCCTCGCCCACGAGCGTCAGCACGACCGTGCATTCCGCGTCGTACGTGACGACGACGGTCTCGGTGCGCACGGGCACGCCGCCGGGGTTCTGCTGCCGGTCGTAGACGCGGCCCTCGTGCCGCTGGATGGAGCACGGCGACATCAGGGCGCCGACGTAGACGTCTCCCGGGTATTCCCGCCGGAAGGCGGCCGACGTCTCGCCGACGGCGGCGACGTCCGCGAGGTGGGCGCCGGAGAGCCGCGCGTCCACGATGGCGCCGAGGCCGCGGTCGCTCGCGGCCGAGAGCAGCCGCGGGACGAACCGCTCGATCTCCGGTCCCGGGCCCCTGGCCTCCACGAGGACGATGCGCTTCTTCGCGGCGCCGGCGGACGCGGCCGGTGCGGACGAGCCGGAGGCGCAGCCGGAAAGGACCGACGCGGCGGTCAGGGCGAGAACGGCACGTGCGGCTCGGGGCGCGGCGCTCGGGCGTTTCATGGCAGCGCAGTGTACGCCCGTGCGACGACGTCTCCGCGGCGCCGGGCGAGGGACACGTCGAGCGTGCGCGGCGCCGCGTCGGGCGCGACGCACACGAGGACCCATCGCCCGGCGAGGGCGCGCGCGACGCGCTCCACGGCCTGGCCCGCGAACAGGTTCGTCTTCGCGTACGTCCCGCCCGTCGCCTGCGAGGCGACCTGGAGCGTCGTCTCGAGCGTGTGCCAGTCCGAGTCCGACGTGTCGAGCATGAAGACGTTCGCCCGCGCGCGCATGAGCGCGCCGAGCGCGCGGTCGTAGAGGATCCCCTCGATCGGGGCGCGGTTCGCGAAGAAACCCCAGCCCGCGAAGACGACGGCCTTCGCGCCCGGAATCGGGGCGAGCGCCGTGGCGACGAGCTCCAGCGCGCGCTCGACGTGGGCGGCCCTGCGCGCCTCGGCGAAGTCGAGGTTCGCCGCGAGGGACGGATACGGAGAGATCCTGACGTCGCGATCGCGGCTCGAGCCGAGGCCGAGCCGGAACGCCTCGTCGAGGACGGCGCGGTCGTTCGTGAAGTCCGTGAGGACCGTCAGATGGGAGAAGAAGCCCACCACCGCGACGCGGTCCGTCGGCTGCAGCCGGTCGAGGAGGCGGTGGAACTCCTGCCTCACGCGCATGAGGCCCTTCGTGCGCTGCCGGCCGAGGTCGCCCTCCACGAAGAGGACGATGAGCCGGCCGGGCGGATAGGGAGCCGGCGCGGGCGCGGAGGCGCCGTCGCCCGCCGGGGGCACGGCGACCGGGCCCTCCGGCGCGCCCGCCGCCACGAATTCGACGGTCTCGACCTCGAGCGGTCTGCCGTCCGCCGTGACGCGGAAGTCCGAGGGCACGAGGTCCGTGATCGGGTCGCCCCGCTTGTCCGTCACGTACGCGTCGACGACGAGCCTCACGACCTGCTCGGTCCGGACGATGCGAGCCGCGGGTTTCTCCTCCTCCGCTGCGGCGGGGGCGGCAAGGAAGGCGGCCAGGCAAAGGGCGGCGGCCGGGCGCATCCGAGGATTCTCCTCCCGTATGCTCCGGCCGTGAACGCCGCCGTTCACCCTCCCACGGACCTCCTCGTCGTCGGCGCCGGGCCGGTCGGCCTCGCCTGTGCGCTCGAGGCGGCGCGCGCCGGGCTCACGCACGTCGTCCTCGAAAAGGGCGCGCTGCTCAACACGCTCGTGAACTGGCCGGTCCACGTCGTCTTCTTCTCGACGCCCGAGCTCCTCGAGATCGGCGGCCACCCGTTCGTCGCGGCCGGGCCGAAGCCGACGCGGAGGGAGGGCCTCGACTATTACCGAAAGGTCGCCGAGCGCGAGCGGCTCGACGTGCGCCTCGGCGCGCCCGTCTTCTCGCTGACGAAGGCCGACGGGGTCTTCGCCGCCGCGACTCCGAAGGGGACGTTCACGGCGCGCGCGGCCGTCGTTGCGACCGGATTCTTCGACACGCCGAATCTCCTCGGCGTCCCCGGCGAGGATCTCCCGAAGGTCTCGCACTACTACCGCGAACCCTACGCACACGCCGGGACGGACGTTCTCGTCGTGGGCGGCAAGAACTCGGCCGTCGAGGCCGCGCTCGACCTCCACCGCCACGGCGCCCGCGTGACGATGGCGATCCGGGGCGCGGCGTTCGGCCCGAGCGTCAAGTACTGGCTGAAGCCGGACGTCGAGAACCGCGTCCGCGAAGGCTCGATTCGCGCGCTCTTCGACACGACGGTCGCGCGGATCGACGAGGGCTCGGTCACGCTCCGCGGCAGCGGGGAGACGGCGGAAATCCCGAACGATTTCGTCTACGCGCTCACGGGCTACCGCCCCGATTTCCCGTTCCTGCGCGCGTCCGGCATCGGGATCACCGAGGATCTCGAGGTCGTCCACGACCCCGGGACGATGGAGACGGACGTGCCCGGCCTCTACGTCGCGGGTGTCGTCGCGGCCGGCCGGCACATCGGCCGGCTCTTCATCGAGAACGGCCGCGCCCACGCCGCGCGGATCGTGGGCCACGTCCTCGCGCGGCGCGGCGCGCCGGGGCGACCGGAGGTCCCGGCGATCCGCCGCTTCCAGGACGGGGACTGACGATGGCGTTCGGGCGCGTCGGAACCGTTCTCGTCCTCGCGGCGGCCGGCGCCGCGGCCGTCCTCGTCACGCCCGCCGTGAAGCGGACGATCGCCCTGGGAGACCGGGCGAAAGGCGCACCCGTCTCGTTCCTCGCGGGAAGCGGTTTCACGCTCGAGCTGCCGAAGGGCCGCTGGTACGAAGCGCGCGTCCCGCGTTTCGAGCTCACGGACGGCGGAGACCCGACGGATCCGGGCCGCCCGGCGCTCGAGCGCCGGCTCCTGCGCGCGGGCGAGCCGGCTCATCTCGCCGTCATCTCGTGGAGACTCGGGGGCGACGGCAGCCTCGACCTCGACAACGCCGCGGCGCTCGTCTCGGAGGGATCGGCGCGGCGCCTCGAGAAGTGGAAGCTCCTCGGCGTCGCTCCGCTGCCCGGGCGCGGCGCGACGCGCGTCCTCCATGCGACGGCCCTGCTCGAGGGCCGGGACGTGGAGCTGCTCTGGGGCCTCTATCCGAACGGCCCGGCCGTGTACGGCGTGCTCGTCGCCGTGGAGACGTCCGCCTTCGTGAGGCTCCGCCGCGAGATGGAGGGCATCCTCGCCTCCGTCCGCGCGTTCGACGCTCCCGGGCCCGGCTGAGGCCGCGGCGCGGCCCGTCACCTCTCCGCGGTCTTCGGCGCCTCCGGCGCCGCATCGGGCGCGTCGGGGAACGGATTGACCTTGTTCTCGACCGGCGGAAGCGTTTTCAGGAAGTCGTAGATCGCGCCGAGGTCCTCGTCCGTCGCCCCGGACAGGGCGAGCCAGGGCATCAGGGTGTTGCGGCCCTTCGACGCGACCGGCGCCGCGTCGCCCGTCAGGCCCGCGAAGGAGCGGAAACGCCCGATGAACTCCTCCTTCGTCGCGCGGCCGAGGTACGCGTCCTTGTGCGGCGTCAGGTTCGGCGTCACGTTGCGGCCCCACGGACCCTTGAACATCCTTCCGCCGGTGTACTCGCGCCCGGGGATGGGCGCGCCGGGCCGCGTCTCGGGCGTGTGACAGCCCACGCAGCCCCCGATGATCGTGAGGTAACGCCCGTAGGCGACGGAGTCCTTCTTCGGGTCCGGCGCGACGACCGGTCCGTCCACCGGCTTCGGCGCGCTCTTCACGAGGAGGTTCACCGGGAAGTCGATCTTCTTCGGCGGCACCGCGTTGCGGATCGGAGGAAGCGCCCGGAGGTAGGCGACGATGGCGCGCGCGTCCTCGTCGCTCATCTCGTGGTACGCGGGGTACGGCATCATCGGGAACAGCGTCGCGCCGTCGCGGTCCACGCCCTCGCGCATCGCGCGGAGGATCTCGCCGTCCGTCCACTTCCCGAGGCCGGTCTCCGGATCGGGCGTGATGTTGCGGGCGTAGAGGACGCCGGGAATCCCGAACTCCTTCGTGAACGCGAAGCCGCCCTTCCCCTCGGTGCCGGGGATGCGCGGCAGCCCGAACCGGTCGAACTTCGCGTCGGAGTGGCACAGGAGGCAGTCCACGACGTGCATCGCGAGGTACTCGCCGCGGGCGAGCCGCGCGGGCGTCGCCTCGATCTTCTCGGACGAAGCGGGCCTCCGGGCGGGCTGCTTCGCGGCGAGATACGCGATCCCGGCGCCCGCGAGGACGGCGAGGGCGCTCACGACGAGAACGAGTCCCTTTATCAATCGCTTCATGGGCGAAGGATACGCCGACCCGGGGGTGGTTTCAGCGCCCGAGCGGCAGGCGCAGAAAGACGAGGTCCACGAGCTTCTCGGCCGGGAGCACGCCCTCCGCGCCGAAAGCGTCGACCTGGCTGTTCGCCGCGTAGACGTAGTCGTCGCCCGCCATCGTCCCGCCCACGGGCACCCGGAACGACGGGTGCGCGCAGTCGAGGATCTCGATCCCGGAGAACGCATTTCCGTCGGGCTCGAGAGTCCAGCGGCCCAGGCGCCCCGCGCTGACGGTGCCCTGGACGCCCACGAGCGCATCGCGGTGGAAGACGAGCCCGTCGAGGCCGGCCGGCCACGGGCCCGGCGGCTGGTCGAGGAGCGTCGAAGCGCCCGTCGCGGTGTCGAAGCGGTACACGCCGCGCGCGAGGTCGGCGACCCAGACGCGCGCGCCGTCGGACGAAACCGCGATCGACTTGGGCGCGACGAACGCCCCGGCCGCCGCGGCGACCGCGAGCTCCTCGGCGCCGACGCGCAGGACGTGGATCTCACCCGACGCGGTGTCCGTGACCCAGACGTTTCCCGCGCCGTCCACGGCGAGCCCCCCGAACTGGTGCGGCGGCCTCGTCATGGGGGACCACCGGCCGACGGTCGCCCCGGTCGCGAGGTCGAAGGCGACGAGCTGCGAGCGCCCGAAGTCCTCGGGACGGAACCCTTCCATCGCGGGGTCGCCGGCCGTCACGGCCCAGAGGCGGCGGCGGACGGCGTCGATCTTCACCCCGAGGACGGCGTCGAGATCCCCGGCGCCCGAGCCCGCGAAGTCGGACATCGAGGCCGGCGCGCCGGCGGCGCCCGGCGTCACGCGCACGATCTTCCGCTTCCTCAGGCTCGCCACGTAGAAGACCTTCGCGGCGGCGTCCCACGCGAGGTCGGCCGGGACGAGGTCGCGCGACCCGAGCGTGAACGCGACCGCCGAGCGGTGCGTCTTCGGAGCCTGGGCGCGGATGACGGCCAGCGCGTCGTGGAAACGCGGGTCGGCCGCGACGCCCTCGAACGACTTCGGAAGCGGGACGAGGCAGCTGTTCAGGCGCCACACCTGGTCCAGCCACTCCAGCGCGGCCGGGGCGTTGCCCGCGTGCGCAAAGGCCGCCGCGGCGAGGTATGCCGCCGCGTCGTCCGTCGGGTTGAACGCGAACGCGCGCTGGAAGCCGTCGCCCGAGGTCTCCCACTGCCTGCGCCCGAAGTCGAGGTGCCCGCCCGCGTAGCCGTTCGCGATCACGGCGGACTTCTGCGCCCCGAGCTTCGGAGCGGGCGGGGCCGCCGGCGCCGCCGGAGTCGACGCGCCGCCGAACGAGCAGCCCGCCACCGCGAGGAGCAGCGCCGCGGCCGCCATCCGCGGCGCGCCGTCAGCCTTCGTCGCCGTCATCGCCGCCATTCTCCCAGAGGTCGCGCTGCGCGGCCGGCGCCCGGCCCCTCTCCGGCGGCGGCGGCGGCTCGGGCGCGGGCGCGTCGAGGACCGAGGGGTCGTCGTTCGCGGGAGCGTTTACGCGCCGCGACACGGCGAACGCCTCCATCGCGCCGGCTCCGAGAGGCGCGAAGAGCGGCGCGAGCGCCGCCGGGTCCTGCGCGTCCGGGTCCATCCACAAGTCCTCGCCTTCCGGCGTGAGGATGACGGGCATCCGGTCATGCACGCCCGCCACGAGCTCGTTCGGGCGCGTCGTGAGGATCGCGAACGACCGGAGCGGCCGGCCGCTCCGCGGCGTCCACGTGTCGAAGATCCCGGCGAACGCGAACGGGCGGCGCGACTTCAGGCGCAGCGCGAAGGGCTGGCGGCCACGGTCGCCCTTCTTCCACTCGAAGAACCCGTCCGCCGGGACGAGCGCGCGGCTCCGGCGGAGCGGCTCTTTGAACGTGGGCTTCGTCGCGGCCGTCTCGGCGCGCGCGTTGATCGGACGGCCCGCGTCCTCGGGGCTCGCCGCCCACGACGGGACGAGGCCCCAGCGCATGGGCTCGAGGACGCGCGCCCCCTTCGTCTTCGCGTCGAGGCGGACGACGGGCAGGTCCTGCCCCGGCGCCGCGTTCCAGCGCGGGACCAGCGGGACGCGCTCGCCGCTCACGCGGAAGCGCGACGCGAGGACGTCGGCGGGCGTCACGAGCCAGTAGCGGCCGCACACGGCGTCAGCCCTCCGCGGCGGCGCGAACTTCCGGCGTTTCGAAGCGCGTTCCCTCCGGCTCGGCCGGGAGCAGCCGGTGCGCGCCCGTCGCGGGCGAGTGGCTCTCCCACCAGCGCTCGGCGTCCGCCCGCGACCAGCGGCCCGCCGAGGACGTCGCCGCGAGGCGCTCCTCGAGGACGCGCGCGCTCTCGGGACGGTCTGCGGGCTCCTTCGCGAGGCAGTCGAGCAGCACGGCCTCGAGGTCGGCCGGAATCGGCGTCGCGACGCGCTGCGAGGGCGGAATGGGCGGCGTCGAGGTGTGGTCGTGCAGCGTCTCGAGCGCGGTCTTGCGGTCGAAGACCGTCTGGGCCGTGAGGAGGAAGTACCCGACGCAGCCGAGCGCGTAGAGGTCCGCGCGCCCGTCCACGTCCTTGCCGAGCGCCATCTCGGGCGGCATGTAGGCCGGCGTTCCGGCGATGAGCCCCGTCTGGGTCAGGTTCACCCCGCCGCTCGCCGAGACGTCCTTCACGAGGCCGAAGTCCACGACCTTCACGAAGTCCGCCTCGCCGCCGTAGCGGCAGAGGAAGATGTTGCCGGGCTTGATGTCGCGGTGCACGAGGCCCGCGCCGTGCGCCTCGGCGAGCGAGCGGCACGCTTGCCGGAGGACGGACACGACCCGCTCGGGCGCGAGCGCCCCGTGGCGCTCGACGAGCCGGTCGAGCGTGTAGCCGTCGAGAAGCTCCATGACGTAGTAGAAGGCGCCGTCGTCCGAGCGGCCGAAGTCGTAGAGCTGCACCGTGTGGGGCGAGCGCAGGCCCGCCGTCGCCTTCGCCTCGCGCTCGAAGCGCGTCACGAGCTCCCGCGGGATGGCGCCGTCGCGCCCGCGCACGAGCTTGATGGCGGCGTCGCGCGCGAGCATCCGGTGCTCGGCGCGCCAGACCTCGCCCATGCCGCCGTGTCCGAGCGGCGCGACGAGCCGGTAGCTTCCGAGCTCCTCGGCCTTCCCCGCCTGCGCCGACAGGCGGTAGACGACGCGCGAGCCGACGATCGCCATCACGCACGCAATCGCGGTCGGCAGGAGCATCGCCGCGGCCATCGCGGGAGCCGGAAGGGGGACGTACCCGAGCGCGACGGCGACGAGGAGGCCGAGGGGATCCATCGCGGCGGTCGCAAACGTCGCGAGGGTCGTCTTGCCGCGCGTCGAAGGGATGAGAAGCGGGAAGGCGATGACCCAGACCGCGACGGACGACCAGCCCTTCGGGAGCACTTCGGGCGCATTCGGAACGGAGTGGTCGATCGCGGCCATGAGAAAGCCCATCGCGACCTCGTAGACGAGGGCGCGATCGAGAAGCTCGCCCGGGTCGAGACCCGCCCGGCGCGTGAGCGCGAACATCCCGAGCGAGCCGGCCACGATCGCGATCTCGCCGAAGAGGACGATGCCGTGGTAGGGCGCCTGCCCCGTGTGGGCCGCGAGAAATCGGATCACGACCGAGAAGAGGACGCTGATCGAGGCCATGAGGAGCGCGACGATGCCGAGGCGCCGCACGCCCGCCGCGAGGAGGTCGGGCGGCAGCGTCTCGCGCACGGCGCGCGAAGTCGCGCTCGATCCGGACGGGGTCTCGGCTTTCCGGCAACGGGGCATGGGGCCTATTCTGGACCGATGCCGGAGCTTCCGGACGTCGTCGTCTACGCCGAACACCTCGAGCGCCGCCTGAAGGGCCAGACGCTGCAGAAAGTCCGCCTCGCGAGCCCATTCGTGCTCCGGTCGGTTGCGCCGCCCCTCGCCGCGATCGAGGGCAGAGTGCTACGGGGGGTGTCCCGGCTCGGGAAACGCCTCGTATTTTTCCTTGAAGGTGAAGAGGGGGACGCGGAGCTCTTCCTGGTTCTGCATCTCATGGTGTCGGGCCGGCTGAAGTGGACGCCTGCGCCCGCACCCATTCCAAAGAAAATCGGTCTCCTCTCTTTGGACTTCGACTCCGGTTCCGTGCTCTTGCGGGAGGCGAGCCCGAAGAAGCGGGCGTGGATCCGCGTCGTCTCGGGCCGCGACGCCCTCGCCGCGCTCGACCCCGGCGGGCTCGAGCCGCTGGAGGCGCCGCTCGAGGCGTTCGTCGCGCGGCTGCGCTCGGAGAACCACACGCTGAAGCGCGCGCTCACGGACCCCACGCTCTTCTCCGGGATCGGCAACGCCTACTCGGACGAGATCCTCCACGCGGCGCGGCTCTCCCCCGTCGCCCTCACGTCGCGCCTGACGGACGAGGAGGCCGCCCGCCTCTTCGACTCGACGCGGACGACACTCGTCGACTGGACGGAGCGGCTGCGGCGGGAGACGGGAGAGAAGTTCCCCGAAAAGGTCACGGCTTTCCGCGAGGACATGGCCGTTCACGGGAGGTTCGGCAAGGCCTGTCCGCGCTGCGGGACGAGCGTCCAGCGCATCGTCTACGCCGCGAACGAGACGAACTACTGCCCGGCCTGCCAGACCGGCGGAAGGCTCCTCGCGGACCGCTCCCTCTCGCGCCTCCTCCACGGCGACTGGCCGAAGAGTCTCGAGGAGATGGAGGAGCGGATCGCGCGGTCCCGCTCCTAGCGTTTCCCTCCACGTGGCGCGGGCGCCACGGCCGGGACGCCCTGCTCCGCGACGGACCTGTTGAAGTCCGCGAGGTCCGTGTCGAGGACGGACTGGAGCTGCTTCTTCAGGTCGGCGAGCCGGACCTCGAGCTCCCCGAAGTACGCCACGGAGGACGCGGAAGGAGCGCCTTCGCCGCTGGCCGCGACGCTCGCGACACCCACGAACTGGTGATCGAGCTGCGGCGGGAAGTTCAGGACGTCCTGCTCGCTCTTGACCTTCGGGTTCACGAGCTTCTCCTCGATCGCCGTGAGCTTCTCCGAGAGCGCCTTGCCTTTCCCGGCGAGCGGCTCCTTCTTGCCGAGCCGGGCGGCGCGCTCGGAGACGTCCTTCACCTGCTTCTTCACGTCGCGGCACGTGAGCGCCGCCTCGTGCGTCTCCGAGAGCCTGTCCCGCACGCTCGCGAGAAAAGCGGACTGCTTCTTCAGGTCTTCGGCCGCGGCCTTGACCATCGGGTTCGCGACGACCTCGATCTTCTCGGCGAGCACCGTCCCGCCCTGCTTCACACGCGCCGTGTACGTGCCCGGCGCGACGAGCGGGCCGTCCCGCGAGCCCCAGATGATCGCCTTGGGGACGAGCGAGGGCTTGAGCATGCGGAGATCCCAGGACAGACGGTTGAGCCCCTGCTTGAGCTCGAGCGGCTTCTCCGTTTCTTCGGCCCCCGCCAGGCCGTCGTCGTCGGAGGGCTTCTCCGAGGTGAACGTCCGGAGTACGGTCTCGCCGTCGAGGATCTCGAGCGTGAGCGCGTCCTTCGGCCCCGGCTTCCCGGGCGGCGCGTCCTTCAGCCAGACGTCGAGGATCGCTCCCGCGGGCGGGTTCTGCCCGACGCCGCGCGGGCCGCCGCCTTCGCCGCGGCCGGCCGATCCGAAACGGACCGCGGGGCGCGGCCTGAAGACGTGGACCGCCTCCTTCTTGACGCCGTCGGCCCACTGCCGGAGCGGGGAGAGGTCGTCGAGGATCCAGAACGCGCGGCCCTGCGTCGCAACGACGAGGTCGCCGTCCTTGACCGTGAGGTCCGTGATCGGGACGACGGGGAGGTTCCTCTGGAAAGGCTGCCACGCGGCGCCGCCGTCGAAGGAGAGATAGAGGCCTCTCTCCGTTCCCGCGAAGACCAGCCCCCTGCGCACGGGGTCCTCGCGCACGGCGCGGGTGAACGCGCCGTCGGGGATCCCGTTCACGAGCTTCGTCCACGTCTTTCCGTAGTCCGCCGTGCGGTAGAGGTACGGCCGGGCGTCGTCGTGCTTGTACATCGTCGCGGCGATCCACGCGGCACCGGCGTCGAGCGGCGAGACCTCGATGGAGTTGACCTGGATGCGCTCCGGGAGGCCTTTCGGCGTCACGTTCGCCCAGCTCTTCCCGCCGTCGCGCGTGAGCTGCACGAGCCCGTCGTCCGTCCCCGCCCAGATCGTCCCGGCCTCGGTCGGCGATTCCGCGAGCGCGAAGATGACGCCATAGACCTCGACGCCCGTGTTGTCGAACGTGATCGGTCCGCCGGAGTATCCCTGTGTCGCCTTCTCGTTCCGCGTGAGGTCGGGGCTGACCTCGGTCCACGTCGCGCCCTCGTCCGTGCTCCTCAGGAGAATCTGGGAGGCGTGGTACAGCGTCCGGGAGTCGTGCCGCGAGATCAGGATCGGCGCGTTCCACTGGAACCGGTACTTCAGGTCCTTTGGCGCCTGCCCGATCGCGAGCTGCGGCCACGCGACGACGTTGCGGCTCGCGCCCGTGCGGTCGTCGTACCGGTCGATCGCGCCGCCGTAGCAGCCCGCAAACGAGACGTCGGGGTCGTCGGGCTTCGGCGCGATCCAGCCGCTCTCGCAGCCGCCCACCGGGTGCCAGTCGGACGGGCCGATGCCGCCGCCGCGCGTGCGGCTCAGGATCTCGACCGTCGTGTTGTCCTGCTGCGCGCCGTAGACGCGGTACGGGAAGCGGCCGTCCGTCACGACGCGGTAGAACTGCGCCGTGGGCTGGTTCAGCACCGAGGACCAGCTCCGCCCGCCGTTGAACGTGACGGCCGCGCCGCCGTCGTTGCCCTCGATCATCCGCTGCGGGTCGTTCGGGTCGATCCAGAGATCGTGGTTGTCGCCGTGCGGCGTCCGGATCGCGTCGAACGTCTTGCCGCCGTCGCCCGAGCGGAAGAACCCGACGTTCAGGACGTAGACCGCGTCGGCGTTTCGCGGGTCCGCGTAGACGTGCGAGTAGTACCAGGCCCGCTGCCGGAGCTTGTTCTCGTCGTTGAGCTTCTTCCACGTCTCGCCGCCGTCGTCCGTGCGGAAGACGCCGCCCTTCGCGGCCTCGACGACGGCCCAGGCGCGCTCGGGCCGCGCGGGCGAGACCGCGATCCCGACCCGGCCGACGACACCTTCGGGCAGGCCGCCCGAGAGCTTCTTCCACGTGTCGCCGCCGTCCGTCGTCTTCCAGACTCCGCCGCCCGGGCCGCCGCTCTCGAGCGACCACGGCTTGCGCCCGACCTGCCAGAAGCCCGCCCAGAGAACGCGCGGGTTCGTCGCATCCATCACGAGGTCGGACGCGCCGGTCTTCTCGTCGACGTAGAGCACCTTCTTCCACGTCCTTCCGCCGTCCGAGGAACGGAAGATCCCGCGGTCGGGGTTCGGGCCCCACGTGTGTCCGAGGGCCGCGGCGTAGACGAGGTCCGGGTTCGCCGGGTGGACGCGCACGCGCGGGATCTGCTGCGTGTCCGCGAGGCCGGCGGACGCCCACGTCTTTCCGCCGTCCGTCGACTTCCAGACGCCGTCGCCGGCCGACGTGTTGCCGCGGATGCAGCCCTCGCCCATCCCGGCGTAGATCACGTTCGGGTCGGAGGGCGCCACTGCGAGCGCGCCGACGGAGCCCGTCCTGAAGAACTTGTCGGAGACCGCCTCCCAGCTCGAGCCGCCGTCCGCCGTCTTCCACACGCCGCCGCCCGTCCCGCCGAAGTAGAACGTGAGCGGCTGCCCGGGCACGCCCGCCACGGCCGTGACGCGCCCGCCGCGGAAGGGGCCGATGGTGCGGAACTGAAGGCCCTGGAGCTTGTCGGAGAGCGTGGAGAAGGACTTTTCTGCTTCGGAAGAAGAGGGAGAGGGAGACGAAGACGGGGATTTCTTAGAAGGTGATTTGGGCTGGTCCTCGCCCGCCGCCGGAGCCGCCGCCGCCAACGCCGCGCAAATGCCCACCGCCGCCAAGTTCGAGAGCCGCATCCCTCTTCCCCCTTCTAAGAAAAATCTTCTTCTCTTCTCTTTTCTCTTGTCTCTTTCCTAAACCATATCAGCCCGCCGCGGACCACTCGTAGTCGCGAACGTCCCGCGCGCGCCAGGCGACGAACGCCGCGACGAGGATGGTCCCGACGCCGCCGGAGACCACCGCGAACGAGGCGCCGGCCGCGGCCGAGACGAAGAGGCTCGCGACGAAGCCCGCCTCGAGCTCGCCGAGCTGCGGCCCGCCCATGAAGAAAATCATGTTGACGCCCGTCATCCGGCCGCGCAGGGCGTCCGGCGTCACGAGCTGCCGCACCGTCTGCCGCACGACCGTCGAGATCGTGTCCGTGAGGCCGACGAGCGCGAGCGCGGCGAACGTCAGCGCGAAGCTCCGCGAGAGGCCGAAGACGATCGTGACGGCGCCGTAGGCCGCGACCGCCCACAGGAAGACGCGCCCCTGCCGCCTCGGCAGTCCGACGACCGACGTCCACACCGACGACACGAGCGCCCCGAGGCCCGGCGCGGCGCGCAGCCAGCCGTAGCCCGCCGGCCCGACGAGGAGCACGCGGTCGGCGAAGACCGGCAGGAGCGACATCGAACCCGAGAAGAACGTCGCGAAGAAGTCGAGCGTCATCGTCCACACGAGGATCGGCGTCGAGAAGACGAAGCGGAGCCCCTCGCGCAGCGACTCGATCGGATGCCCCGCCGCGCCCTCCGTCCGCTCGACGCGGCCCGAGACCCTGAGCGTCGCGAGCGTGACGAGGACGCCCGCGAAGGACGCCGCGTTCAGGAAGTAGACGAGCGCGAGACCCGCGGCGTGCGTGTGGACGCTCCCCGCGGCCGGCGCCGCGTGCGCCGAGCCCGCGAGGATCAGGCCCGTGAGGGCGGGTCCCCCGATCGCCGCGAGCTGGAACGCCGAGAGGAGGATCGCGAGGGCGCCCGGCAGCTCGCGCACGGGGACGAGGCGCGGGACGAGAGACTGGCGGGCGGGATTGTCGAACGCGCCCGCCGCGGACGTGAGCGCCGTCAAGGCGTAGACGAGGCCGACGGTGTCGCGGCCGAGAAGCGTCGCCGCGCCGAGCGCGAGCGCGACGAGCGTCATCGCGGACTGCGTCGCGAGCATCACGCGGCGGCGGTCCTGGCGGTCGGCGACGAGGCCTCCGACGAGCGAGAGCGTCACGATCGGGACGACGCGCACGAGGCCGACGAGGCCGAGCGCGAGCGGCGAGCGCGTGAGCACCCAGACGTGCCAGTCGATCGCGACGTTCTGCATCTGCGACCCGACGAGCGACAGGAGCTGCGTGATCGCGAGGCGGCGGAAGTCGCGGTGCTTCAGCGCGTCGTACGGGCGCGGAGGCGGGGGCACGGGAGGAGTCTACGGGCGGCGGATCAGATCGTCTTCAGCCAGTCCGAAACGTCGGCGACCATCCGGTCCCACGACGGCGAGACGTAGAGGATGGGCTGGTACTGCGTCGGGTCGTACGGGCGCGCCGAGGCGTCCGCGAAGTCGAGCGGCCGGAGCTCCGCCTCCGTCGTCATGCGCTCCATCTCCCCGAACGACGAGAGCACGCCCGCGCCGTAAGTCCTGAGGGCGCCGCCCTCCTCGACGAGCCCGAACTCGAGCGTGTACCAGTAGACGAGCTCGAGGCGCTTCATGCTCTCGTCACTCGCGCGCGCGGCTGCCTCGCCGAAGAGGCGCGACAGCCGGACGATGTCGGGGTGGAACAGGCTCGCCGCGTGGCCGACGAGCTCGTGGATGACGTCCGGCTCCGGCGTGTAGAACGGCACGGAGTGGTGGCGCATGTACTGCGTCGACAGGAACACTCCCTGCGCCATGGCGGAAAGAAAGCCGCGCCCCTGGATGAGCCCGGCGACGGGGAGCATGCGGAAACCCGAGCGCGCGAGCGTGGGGTTCACGTCCGCCAGCTGCGGAACCGACGTCCGGTCGAGGGACAGCACCTTCGAGCTTTCGATCCACTCGCGGCAGGCATGCGTCTCGTGGAGGGGTCCCAGCCGCTCCCAGGTGAGCCGCCAGACCGCCTGCTCCTCGGGCGTGTAGTCGACGCGCGGAATCGGATCTCCCGCCTTGTAGCGCAGCGCGTGGAGGGCGATTTCGTTGCGGCGCGCCCGGTACACGGGATCCTTGAATCCCGGGTGGTCGGGGTCGAGGCGCACGATCTCGCCTTCGGCGGCGAGGACTTCCGAGAGGTCTTTCACGGCCGGGCGCTCATCGCCGGCCATCGTAGTGCGAAACGCGGCTTCGCGACAGAGTCTCGTGGCGTAGGATCACCCGGATTCCCCATGGCGAGACGCCCTTGAACCTGACGTTCCTCGACTGGGCCATCGTCTTCGCGTACTTCGCCCTCTCGATCGGGATCGGCTTCGCCTTCACGAAGAAGGGCGGCGAGTCGCTCGAGGAGTACTTCGTCGCCGGGCGCAAGGTGCCGTGGTGGCTCGCGGGCGCCGCGATGATCGCGACGACTTTCGCGGCCGACACGCCGCTCGTCGTGACGGGCCTCGTCGCCGCGCACGGCGTGGCGGGCAACTGGATCTGGTGGAACTTCGTGATGTCGGGGACGCTCACGGTCTTCCTCTACGCGCGCCTCTGGCGCCGCGCGAAGGTCATGACGGACGTCGAGTTCGCCGAGATCCGCTACAGCGGCCGGCCCGCGACGTTCCTGCGCGGCTTCCGCGCGCTCTACCTCGCGCTCCCGATCAACCTCATCATCCTCGGCTGGGTCACGCTCGCGATGGTGAAGATCCTCCAGATCTCGCTGGGGATCAAACCGCTGTGGGCCGTCGGCCTCTGCTTCGTGATCACGGTGGGCTACTCGGCGGCGGCCGGGATGTGGGCCGTTCTCTGGACCGACCTCGTCCAGCTCGTCATCAAGATGACCGCCGTCATCCTTCTCGCGTACTTCGCCGTGAAGAAGGTCGGCGGCATCGTCGCGCTCGAGGAAGGGCTCGCGAAGCACTTCGGCTCGGTCGACGCGGCGATCTCGTTCCTCCCGCCCGCGGGTTCGGCGTGGATGCCCGCGATCGCGCTCTTCACGTTCCTCGGCGTGCAGTGGTGGGCCGCGTGGTATCCCGGCGCCGAGCCCGGCGGCGGCGGTTACGTCGCGCAGCGCATCTTCTCGGCGAAGACCGAGCGCGACGGCATCCTCGCGACGCTGTTCTTCAACGTGGGCCACTACGCGCTCCGGCCGTGGCCGTGGATCCTGACCGGCCTCGCGACCGTCCTGCTCTACCCCGCCGGCGTCCTCGTGAACGGCAAGCCGGACCACGAGGCCGCATACGTGCAGGCGATGGTCGACCTCATGCCGGCCGGCTGGAAGGGCTTCATGCTCGCGGGCTTCGCGGCGGCGTACATGTCGACCGTCGGGACGCACCTGAACTGGGGGGCTTCGTATCTGGTCGGTGACGTCTACAAGAGATTTCTGAGAAAGGGTAAGAGCGAGAAACACTATGTGGCCGTTTCTCGCTGGACGACGGTTGGCCTGTTTCTGCTCTCGATCGTCGTCACGCTGAACCTCTCGTCGATCGAGGGAGCGTGGCGGTTCCTCCTCGCGCTCGGGAGCGGGACCGGCCTCGTCCTGATCCTGCGCTGGTACTGGTGGCGCATCAACGCGTGGAGTGAGATCGCGGCGATGGTGACGTCGATGGTCGTCTCGCTCGCGGCCTTCGCCTTCGTGCCGCTGGGCTCAGGCCCGGGCGCCGCGTTCGAGCAGCAGGCGATCGTGATGCTCGTGACGGTCGTCGCGACGACCGTCGTCTGGCTCGCCGTCACGTTCCTGACGGCGCCGGAGCCCGACGCGACGCTCGACGCGTTCTACGTTCGCGTACGCCCCGGCGGCCCGGGCTGGGCGCGCGTGTCGGCGAGGCTCGGCTTCGGACGCGAGAGCATCCCCGGCGGAGCGATGTCCTTCCTGAACTGGGCGCTCGGGATCATCCTCGTCTACACCGCGCTCTTCGGCATCGGCAAGATCGTGTTCGGACGCCTCCTCACGGGGTTCGAGCTTCTCGACGTCGCCGCGGTCGCCTTCGTCCTCATCATGTGGAGCCTGAAGAGGGAGGAGAAGAAGCGCGCGGCCGAAGGGCCCTGAGCCTCGGCGATCAGACCGCCCAGGGCAGGGTGAGCCGGGCGAGGGGCGCGCAGGAACGCGCGCCTTTGTCGAGGCCGACGACCTCGATCTCAAGTCCGGAGTCGCCCTGGGAGCACTCGAGGAAGTGGAACGGGCGCAGCTCCGGGCCCGCGAACAGATCGTCGGCATGGCGGCGGGCTGCGCCGCGGGCGAGCTTCACGCGCGGCCCTCCGCCGCCGCCCGCGACGAGAAACGTCTTCCCGCCGCGGACGAAGTGCTCGTAGCTGTGGACGTGTCCGGAGACCATCGCGATCGTCTTCCGCGACGCGGCGAAGTGCGGCACGAACGCCCGCCGCACGTGGAGCTCGTCGCCCGTGACCGTGCTGTTCGTGTAGGGCGGGTGGTGGGAGAAGACGAGGACGCCAGCGACCGCGGGGTCCGCGTCGAACCGCGCAAGCGTCTCGCCGAGCCACGCCTCCTGCTCCCTCCAGGCCTCTCGCCCGAGCTCGTGCTCGTTGGAGTCGAGGAACAGCAGCCCGAGAGACCCATACGTGTCGGCGTGCCAGCGCCGTCCAGCGAGCGCCGGGAACCTTTCGAAGAAATTCCGCAAGGCGGTCCGGGAGCGGAACCAGTACTCGTGGTTGCCGAGGATCGGCAGGATCGGAATGCCCGATTCGCGGAGCGGCGCCAGGAGCGCGTCCACTCGCGCCCAGTCCCGACCCGACGTGCCGCGGAACACGAGGTCCCCGAGCGCCACGACGAAATCCGGGGCGCGCGCCACGATTTCGGCGACGAGCCGACGGCTCTCCCCCGGGTTCGATTCGCGCCAGAACTCCAGGTGGGACGTGCGCTGGAGGTCGCCGAGAATCGCGAAGCGGCCCGACCGGACCTCCATGGCCTCAGCGCACGAGGTGCAGCCGCGTCTGCCGCGGGAGGACGAAGGCAATCGTCCCGTCGGCGGCGATCGCCGCGTCCTCTTCCTGCATCATCGAGACGGGCTGGCCTCCCCATTCCGGCACGGGCGTCGTCGCCTGCAGCTCGATCGAGAACCACGCCGACGGAATCAGCTTCACGTCGCCGCGCCCCGGGATCGCCAGCTGGCGGTCCCAGAGGCCGACGATCGGGCCGGCGCCGTGGCCGTGGTCCCCGATCGGATGCGTGTAGACCGATCCCTCGAGCCCGGCCGCCTTCGCGGCGGCGAGCGCGTCGAGGAGCACTTCGTTGCCCGTGCGGCCCGGCTTCATCCGCGCGAGCACGAGATCCTGCAGACGGTTCGAGTTCGCAAGCGCGTTCTTCAGGCCCGCGGGCGCGTCCGTCTCGCCGTCCTTCAGCACGTACGCCATGTGCTGCGTGTCGGTGTTCAGCCCCATCGCCCTGATGCCGAAGTCGCAGTGCAGGACGTCGCCGCGCTGGATCACGACGGGCTTCGTCTCGGCGAGGCTGCTCTTCGCCGTGACGCCCGGGCGCTGGACGTCGACGGTGGGCGGAAACCACTCGCCCAGCCCCATGTCGTTCACGCGCTGCCGCATCCACCAGACGACGTCCTCGGTCGTCGTGACGCCCGGCGTGATGACCTCGGCCGAGAACGCCTTCGCGATGATCCCGTGGGCGATCGCCATCATCCGGCGGTACGTCGGAAGCATGCCGGGCACGCGCGTCTCGATGACCTCGAGCGGGAGGAGCTCGGCGCGGACGATCTTCTCCTTCCACGGCCCGAGCGCCTCTTCCAGCTCCTCGCGGTCGCCCGCCGAGAGGCCGTCCGAAAAGGCGTGCGTCTTCGAGACGTCGACGGCGATCGTTTCAGGCTTCTTCTCGTCGACGAGCTTGCGCAGCAGCGCCCATTGGGCGTTGCCCCAGAGCTCGCGGTTCTCGACCTCGGGGTCGCGGTACACCGTGTAGAGGCCGCCGTTCGAGCCGCCGCCGAGCGCGAGGCGCTCGACGCCCTTGTCGCCGCCGCGGTCGAAGAAGACGAGGATCGTCCGGCGGCGGGCGGCCATCGTCGACGGCGAGACGAGCGAGAAGAAGACCGGGTCTTCGTGGTACTCGCGGCAGACGACGAGCCACATCGCGACGCCGTGCTTCCTCATGAGCGCCGGCACGACCTTCTCGAGGCGTTCCTTCACCCACTCCTGCCGGATCGCGTGCTGCTCGCGCATGGGCGGGAGCGTCTCGACGGTCGCGGCGGGAGCGACCAGCGGAAGAAGAAAGAAGAAGAAGAAGAAGAGATTTCTGCGAATGAAATGCATCGCGCCGCTCCGTTCGTTCGCTTCGTGCGGCGCAAGTCTACCGGCGCACGGCCTCGCGGCAGCCCACTCAGGCGCGCGAGCGGCTCTCGGCCGCGAGCGCGCCCCCCACCGCGGCGGCGCCCGCGAGGGCGAACGCGGCGGCCTTGAGGGCCGACGGCTCGGAGAAGAGGCCCGTGAAGTCCGCGACCGGCAGCCGGTTCACGGCGAAGTACCAGACCGCCGTGTAGACGCCGAGAAAGAGCTTCCCTCCGCCCGTCAGCGACCCGAAGCCCGCGGCGATGCCCGCCGTGAAGACGAGGCCCGACAGGAAGGCGGCGGCCGCGCCCGGGCCCCCGGCGGCGGCGCGCGCGGCGCACGGGAGACCGAATGCGAGCGTGAAGACCAGCACGGAGCCCGCCTTCCAGAGCGCGGGTGAGGCCGGGACGCCGGGCTGCGCGAAGACCAGCCCTCGCGTCCCCGCGAGGTCCTCGCGCGCGGAGACCTCCGACACGGCGAGCGCGAGGACGAGGAGCAGCGCGGCCGCGGCCCACGGGAACGCCGCGCCGGGCACGAACGGCGAACCGAGGGCGAGAACGAGGAGCGGCCACTTGACCCACCCGCCCGAGTCCCACGTGAGCCGCGCGTCCGCGAGGACGGAGCGAGACGCGGAGGGGGCGGGCGCGACGGAAACCGCGAGCGAGGACGCGGCGGCCGGCGCCGCGTCGCCCCCCGGCGCGAAGAGTGCGTCGGGCTTGCCGCGGCTCCGCTTCCGGCGGGCGTGCGCGGGATCGAATCGGTCGAAGAACAGGAGCGAGAAGCCGAGCGGCAGGAGGCCCGCGAGAAGGGACACGCCGCGCCACGCCGCGTCGGCCGGGGCCAGTCGTGGCCCGGGCCACGCGACGCGCTCGAAAGGCTTGTCGTGGAAGATGAGGCCCGAGGAGATCGCCGTCGCTCCCGGCAGCGAGCGCGCGACGTGCTCCTCGAGCGTCGCCATCCCGAGCGGGTCGACACGCGGCGGGTTCACGACACGGCCCTTCTCGTCCCGGGCGTTCAGCCCGCTCACGAGGGCCGCGAAGACGAAGAACCAGATCACGAGCCCCGCGCGGCCGCGCAGGACCGGCGTCACGTCGAAGAGGACGGCGAGCGCCGCCGTGACGACGAGCGCGGGAAGCGTGAAGAGGGCCCACGTCGTAACGAAGTCGAACGGGCGGAACGGCCCGACGCCCCACCTCACGAACGCGACGCACGCGGCGCCGACCGCGAGGAGCGAGAGGACGCCGAGGTAGAGGAGGTGCGCCGCGGCCTTGCCCGCGAGGTACGCGCCGTCGGGAAGCGGCGTCGCCGCGAGGATCGCGCCCACGCCGCGCTCGCGGTCGCGTCGGATCGAGCCCGCGACGAGATAGAAGCCGGCGAGCGACGCCCAGATCGAGCCGACGATCGCCGCCGCCCACGAGAGGTACCGGGTCGAGTAGGTGCTCGCGAAGAGCCGGCCGTCAGCGGCTTTCCACGAAAGGGACGTCGCCTTTCCCGCGGGGTCGGGGATCCACAGGACGGCGGCGGAGCCGAGGAGGAGGACGGCCACGAGCGTCGCGGGCGCGCGCAGCCGCATCCGCGTCTCGACCGAGGCCTGCGCGGCGACGGCGCCCCAGAACCCGCTCACGCCGCGCGGGCCCCGTCCAGCGTCGAGAGGAGGTACGCGTCCTCGAGCGTCGGTTCGGCGGGCCGTGCGTCCTCGACGTCCGCCGGGCGCCCCACGTACCGCACGTGCACGCCGTCCGCGCGGCGCACCATGCCCGAGACGGGCACGCGCGCCTGCACGGACCCGACCGACCCGGCGGGGACGACGGCCGTGAAGACGCGGCCGGCCGCGCGCGCGAGGAGATCCTCGGGCGTCGCAATTCCGCGCAGCCGCCCGCCCGAGAGCATCGCGATCTTCGAGGCGACCGCCTCGACGTCCGACACGATGTGCGTCGAGAGGATCACCACCCTGCCGTGCGCGATCTCCGCGAGGAGGTTGCGGAAGCGGACACGCTCCTCCGGATCGAGGCCGACGGTCGGCTCGTCCACGATGACGAGCTTCGGGTCGCCGAGGAGGGCCTGCGCGATCCCGACGCGCTGTCGCATGCCTCCCGAGAACGCGCCGAGACGGCGGTCCGCGGCGCCGTGGAGGTTCACGAGCGTCAGGAGGTCGCCGACGCGCCTCTTCAGCACGCCGCCCGAGAGGCCCTTGAGGCGCCCGAGGTAGAGGAGGAACTCGCGCGCCGTGAGGCGCTCGTAGACGCCGAAGTCCTGCGGGAGGTAGCCGAGCACGCGCCGGACCGCGAAGGGATCCTTCACGGCGTCCCGTCCCTGCCAGGAAAACGTCCCCGCCGTGGGCTTCGTGACGGTCGCGAGGATCGAGAGGAGCGTCGTCTTCCCCGCGCCGTTCGGCCCGAGGAGGCCGAGGACGCCCTCCTCCATGTCGAACGAGACGTCCGACAGCGCCGCCGGCCCGGACCGGTACGTCTTGGACAGGCCGCGGACTTCGAGCATGGCTCCTCCCGCCGCTCAAACGGACACGGGAGGAAAAGGTTCCGGGCTCAGGCCGCGCGGGTCGCCGCGGCGTTCTCCGGCACGAACGTCATCGCGCGCTCGGCGAGCGCCGTGATCGTGAGGGACGGGTTCACGCCGGGGTTCGCCGAGATCGCCGAGCCGTCCACGACCCAGAGGCCGTCGTACCCGAAGACGCGATTTCGCGCGTCGATGACGCCGCCCGCGGGCGTCTCTCCCATGCAGCAGCCGCCGAGGATGTGCGCGGTCGTCGGGATGCCGAGGAGCGTTTCCGTCAGAAGGCTCTGCGTGAAGCCGCCGAGCTTCTCCTCGACGCGGCGCGCGAGCTCCGTCGCCTCGGGCACCCACGCTTTCGCGGGCGCGCCCGAGCCCGGCTCCGTCGCGAGCGCATGGCGGAAGCCGTTGCGCAGCCCGCGGCCGAGCGTCATGCGCAGCGTGCCGTCCACCGTGCGCATGTAGAGGAGGATCATCGTGTGCTTGGCCCAGTCCGGCGTGAGCCACGCCTTCAGCGTCTTGCCGGGATGGCGGACCAGCAGGGAAAGCGCGTTCGCCAGACGCTCCGGCAGGGCGTCGCCGGGCGCGTGCGGCATCGCGAGAAGCCGGAAGAATCCGGAGCCGGCCGGATAACGGACGGGCTCGAGGTGCGAATGCTCGTCCGTCTCGAGGATCGAGCCGATCGCGATCCCCTTCGAGAGGTCCTCGTTCCTGTCGCTCACGACGCCCATGAGGACCTCGGAGTTCGTCCGGACGAAATCGCCGATGCGGTCCGAGATCTTCGGCAGGCCCTCCGGGCTTCCCTTGAGCTTCAGGAGGAGCTCGACCGTCCCGATGACGCCTCCCGCGAAGACGACGTTCCGCGCCGTCATCGTCGTCTTCTTCCTCAGGAACGGGAACGGCTCGCGGCCGCGGCGAACCGTCAGCTCGTAGCCGCCGCCCTCGAGGGGCTTCACCCACGTGACCTCGGCGTCCGACTCGATCCGCACGCCCTTCTTCTCGGCGAACCACAGATAGTTCTTGTCGAGCGTGTTCTTCGCGCCGTGGCGGCAGCCGATCATGCAGGCGCCGCAGGAGTGGCAGCCCGTCCGATCGGGGCCCTCGCCGCCGAAGTAGGGATCCGGGACCGTGACGCCGGGCTCGCCGAAGAAGACGGCCACGTCGGTGGAGTGCCACTTGTCCACGAGGCCGAGGTCGCGTCCGACGTCGCGCAGCACTTCGTCCGGCGGCGACGTGAACGGGACGCGCGTCGTGCCGAGCATCCGCCTGGCGGTCTCGTAGAACGGGGCGAGCTCCCGCTTCCAGTCCGCGAGGGAGGCCCAGGACGGAGACGCGAAGAAGGAGTCCCCGGGCAGCGGAAGCGTGTTCGCGTAGACGAGCGAGCCGCCTCCCACGCCGACGCCCGAGAGCGCCGTGACGTGCTTGAGGAACGTCATCTTGAAGAGGCCGCGGAAGCCGAGGCCCGGCAGCCAGAAATACTTCGGCAGGTTCCAGTTCGTCTTCGGAAAGTCCTCCGGAGAGAAGCGGGTCCCCTTCTCGAGGACGACGACGCGCCAGCCCTTCTCGGCGAGGCGCAGGGCCGACACGCTCCCGCCGAAGCCCGAGCCCACGATCGCAAAGTCGGTGTCGAAGTCGCGCGCCATGCGGCGAGTCTATCGCCGGGGCGCGAGGCTGAGATCGGCTCTCTCTCCCGGGTGGACGGCGCAGCGGAGGGAAACGCCGCCGGGGATTTCCTCGAATGAAAGCAGGCGGGCCGCGCCGGAGCCGAGCACGGGGACGTTCCTCAGGATCGTGCCGTCCGCGGAGAGGATCTCGACCGCGTGGAGGCGCCCGTCCGTCGCGCGCAGCGCGAGGTCCCCTCCCGACGGAAGGGAAATCACCTTCGAGGAGAATCCCCCGTCCCCCACCGAGACGGCCTGCGCCGCCGCCAACCGCCGCGCACCGGCGGCGTCCGCACCTTCTTCCCCTTTCAAAGAAATCTCTCTTCTCTTCGGACGAAGCATGTCCTCGAGAAGGCGCGTTGCGCGCGCCGCCGGGGGCGGCGTTCCGAACGACCAGAGCGTCACGAGGACGAACGCCGAGGTCCCGAACTTCGCGATCGAGAGGAGCAGCGACTCGACGAGCACCGGGACGAGGCGCGGCGTCCCGCGCCGGAAGAACGCCGCGAAGACGCCCGGCGGGATCACGGCGTAACTCCAGAGAATCGCGGCGTTCGGCTCCCAGCGGTGCCGCCAGACGGGACCGTCCGCGAAGCCGAACACGAGGAGCGCGACGCCGAGGACCGCGGCGCGCTCTCCCGCCGTCAGGGCGCGGACGCGCGGGTGAAGGGCGAGCGGCACGGCGCGGATTCTCGCAGGCCGCATGCTAGGCTGAAGACGGAGACCGAGGCTCACCATGGGAAGAATCCTCATCGTCGCGGCCGCCGTCATCTTCGCGATCTGGTACTTCCGGCACAAACCGGCCGACCCGGTCACGACGTCCGAGTCCTCCCCGGCCGTCTCCGCGGGCCCGGGCTGCATCCAGGAAGCCGAAAACGCGAGCCGCCTCGTCGCCGACGCTTCGCGCCTCCTCGCGACCATGCCGGTGGACGCGAACGCGTGGAGCGACGCCGAGAACCGCGCGACGCAGGCGATCGGCCGCGCCGAGTCCGCCTGTTCGGGCGGGAATACGGAGGCCGAGCGCTCCGCCCTGGCCGACGCGCGCGAGGCGATCGCCCTCGTGAGGACCTCGCTGTCGGAGGCGTCCGGCGCGGCGAAGGGCGCGGGCGGCTTCCAGGGCGCGCTGCGCCAGGAGCAGATCGACAATCGGCTCTCGTCCGCAAAGGCGAAGCTCGGGCTGCGCTGAACCGGGGCCTTACTCGACGTACTTGTAGCCGGTCCCCGTGTCGAAGACGACGATGCGCTCGCCGCGGTCGACCTTCCCTTCGGCGGCGAGCTTCTTGACGGCCTCCCACGCGGCGCCGCCCTCGGGCGCCGCGAAGAGGCCCTCGTGCGAGGCGAGCTCGAGGACGCCGCGGCGCATCTCGTCGTCCGTGACGGTCACGGCCTCGCCCTTCGAGGCGCGCAGGATCCTCAGGATCAGGGTGTCCGCGTACGCCTTCGGGACGCGCAGGCCGCTCGCGTACGTGTGCGCGTTCTCGAAGCGCACCGAGACGTCCTTCCCTTCCGCGACCGCCTTCGGAATCGGCGCGCAGCCCTCGGCCTGCACGGAGACCATCCGCGGACGCTTGGGGCCGATCCAGCCGAGCGTCTCCATCTCGTCGAACGCCTTCCACATCCCGATCAGCCCCGTGCCGCCGCCCGTCGGGTAGACGACGACGTCGGGCAGCGTCCAGCCGAGCTGCTCGGCGATCTCGTAGCCCATCGTCTTCTTCCCCTCGACGCGGTACGGCTCCTTGAGCGTCGAGACGTCGAACCAGCCCTCGGCCGCCTTCCGCTCACCGACGATCTTTCCGCAGTCGTCGATGAGGCCGTCCACGAGGCCGACCTTCGCGCCGTACGCCTCGCACTCGATCCGGAAGATCTTCGGCGTGTCCTTCGGCATGAAGACGTGGCACTCGAGGCCCGCCTTCGCCGCGTACGCGGCCGCGGCGCCGCCGGCGTTCCCCGCCGTCGGGAGCGCGATCTTCCTGGCGCCGAGCGCCTTTGCCATCGTGACCGCCGCGCCGAGGCCGCGCGCCTTGAAGGAGCCCGTCGGGTTGCCGGCCTCTTCCTTGATCCAGAGGTTCGGCATCCCGTGCGCGGCGCCGAGCCGGTCCGCCTTCAGGAGCGGCGTGCCGCCCTCGCCGAGCGTCACGATCTCCGCGGCCGAGCGCGCCGGCATCACTTCGTGCCAGCGCCACATCCCCGGCGCGCGTCCCGCGCCGTCGCGCGCGATCGGCTTCAGGCCGTACTCGGCGAAGAGCGAACCCGCGCAGCCGGGCGCCGTGCAGACGTTCAGGAGCGGCCCGACGTCGAACGTCGCGCCACACTTCGTGCAGACGAGGTGGGAGAGCCGCGAAAACGTCATGCCGTCACTGGGCGACGATGCCGATCGGCTTGCCGGTCGCGCAATCGATCCGCAGGAGCTGCTGCGTCGTCATGCCGTACTTCCCGCCGCCGAAGGCGCCCGGGTCCACCCCGTAGTCTCCCTTCCCGCCGGCGGAGCGGCGCAGGAGAAGCTCGGTCTTGTCGCGCGGGTCGACCATGGGGTTGCGGCAGACCCCGTCCGCCTTCGGCTCTTCGACCTTGCCGATGCCCGAGCGCGCCACCATGAAGTGGTCCGGGGGGTCGAACGGAACGCCGACGACCGGCCCGGACATGTCGCCGCCGGTGGATGCGCAGCCGGCGAGGGAGAGAGCGAGAACGGCCAGGGACCTCTTCATGACGGCTCCTATCGGGTTTCGGTGATCTTGCGGATGCCGCGCGGGCTGTCCGGGTCGAGGCCGCGGGCGCGCGCCGCGTGGAAGGCGAGAAGCTGGCCGGGCAGGATCGAGGCGAGTGGCGCGAGAAGCTCGGGCACTCGGGGGACGCCGAGCGCCCCGCGGCGGTGCGGGCCGATCTCGAGGACCGGGCTCCCCCGCCGCCGGAGCTCGCTTCCGAGCGCCTCCACCTCGCGCGCCGGGCGCGAGCCGGGCGGCGAGACGAGGATGACGGGCAGGTCCCGCTCGGCCATCGCGATCGGGCCGTGCTGGAAGTCCGCGGCCGAATAGGGCTCGGCCAGGAGCAGCGCGAGCTCCTTGAGCTTGAGCGCGATCTCGCAGGCCGTCGGGTAGTGCAGCCCGCGCCCGATCACGACCGCGCGCTGGGCGTGGGCGAGCGAACCGGCGGCCGATTCGGTCTCGGGCTCGACCCCGAGAGCCTCGGCCATGCGGCCGGGGATCGCCGCGAGAGCGGCGAGGTCCTTCTTCCGTCCGCCCATCGAGAGAACGAGGAGCGCCACGGCCGCGAGCTGCGCCGTGTAGGTCTTCGTCGCGGCGACGCTGCGCTCGACGCCCGCGTGAAGCGGGAGCACCCACTCGGCCGCGCGCGCGAGCGGGCTCTCCGCGTCGTTCACGATCGCGAGCGTCGGGGCCCCGGCGCGGCGGGCCGCGGCGACGGTCTCCACGACGTCCGGCGACCGGCCCGACTGCGAGATCCCGATCACGAGGGCGCCCTTCACGCGCGGCGGCCGGCCGTAGAGCGTCACGAGGGACGGCGCCGCGAGCGCGACGGGCAGCCGGTGGACGATCCCGAACGCGTACTGCGCGTAACGGGCCGCGTTGTCCGACGTTCCGCGCGCCGCGACGAGGACCCACGAGAGGTCGGCCTTCGCGAGCCGCGCCGCGAGCGCCGCCGTCCGCCGCCCTTCCCGCGCGAGGACGCGCGCCACGGCGTGCGGCTGCTCGCCGATCTCGGCCCGGAGAACGGAGCGCGCGGGGCGGGGCATCGTGCGAGGATAACGCGGAGGCCGGCCGTGTTCGGACGCGAGCGCAAGACACCGCGGCGCCGGACGCCGCGTTTCCTGAGGCCGGTGCTGCGCCCGATGGCGTTCCGCGTCCTCCCGCGCGATCTCAGGCCCCGGCGCGTGGGCCGCCTCGCCGCCGCGGTGCCCGGAGGCGTGCGCGGCCCGGGGTTCGAGGTCCTGCTCCGGCGGATCGACGCCTCGCCGATCCACCGCGGGAACGCGGTCACGCTCTACTTCGACGGCTCGCAGGCCTTCGCGGCGATGTGCGCGGCGATCGGAGACGCGAGGGAGGAAATTCTCCTCGAGGCCTACATCCTCAAGGACGACGCGGCCGGGCGCGCTCTCGCCGACGCTCTCGGCGGCGCCGTGCGCCGCGGCGTGGCCGTTCGCGTTCTCGCCGATGCGTTCGGGTCGAGCGCGACGCACCGGTCGTTCTGGCGGGAGATGGAGGATCGCGGCATCGGCGTGCGCCTCTACCACCCGCTCTTCCCGTTCCTCTGGTACCAGCCCTACCGCGACCACCGCAAGATCCTCGCGGTGGACCGCCGCGTCGCCTTCACGGGCGGCATGAACATCGGAGAGGAGTACGGCTCGTCGGTCGGACCCGCGCGGCACGGCGGGACATGGCGCGACACGCACGCGCGCCTCGAGGGTCCCGTCGCGTGGGAGATGGCCGTCGTGTTCCGGGAGGGCTGGGATCGCGCCGGCGGCGCGCCGTTCGAGATTCCGCCGCTCGCCCTCCCGCCGGACGGCGCGCCCGTCCCGCCCGGCGCGTCGCTTCTCGTCCTCGACTCGGCGCCCGGGCGCGGGCACGAGGAGACGGCGTCCGTCCTCGCGGCCGCGATCGCGGCGTCGCGCGAGCGCTTCTGGCTCACGAACGCGTACTTCGCCCCGCGGCGCGACGCGCTCCCCCTGCTCGCGGCGGCGGCCGGCCGCGGCGTCGACGTGCGCCTGCTGCTCCCCGGCGTCAGCGACGTCCCGCTCGTCAGGCACGCGGGCCACGGGTCGTACCGGCACCTCCTGAGGCGCGGCGTGAGGATCTTCGAGTACCGCGCGTCCGTCCTCCATGCGAAGTCGTTCGTCGCGGATGGATACGTCTCGATGGTCGGCTCGACGAACATGGACTTCCGATCGTTCCACTTCAACGCCGAGTGCAACGTCGTCGCGCTCGACGCGGGCGTCGCGAGGACTCTCGAGGAGCGGTTCACGGCCGACCTCGCGGACGCCACGGAGATCACGCTCGCGGACTGGGACGACCGCACCCCGGCCCACAAGGCCGGCGACGCGCTCGCGCGAATGCTCTCGCCCGTGCTCTGACCTCTCTTATCATCCGGGCATGAGACGCTGGCTCTTTCTCCTCGGCGCCGCGGCCGTCCTCGCGGCGCCTCCCCTGTTCGCGCAGACCATCACGACGGTCGCGGGCACGGGCGACCCCGCGCCCTCCCGGGACGGCTCGCCGGCGGCGACGTCGTCGCTCGCGCTCGCGACGGACGGCATCACGAACATTCTCTTCGACGCCGATGGCAATCTGACGTTCTCCGAGGTTCGCGCGTGCCGCGTGCGCCGGATCGTGCAGAAGACGGGCCTCCTCGAAACCGTCGCCGGCAGCGGCGCGTGCGGCTACTCGGGGGACGGCGGCCCCGCGAAGGAAGCCCGCCTGAAGGCCCCGGCGGAAATCGCGTTCGACGGAAAGGGCAACCTCTTCGTCGCGGACGCGGGAAACAACCTCGTGCGCCGCGTGGACCGCAAGACCGGGGTCATCACGACGGTCGCGGGCAACCGGTCCGCGAACTACGAAGGGGAAGGGGTCGCGACGGCGGTTCCAGTCGGGCGGCCGAGCGGCCTCGTTTTCGACCGGAAGGGGCGCCTCCTGATCTCGGAGGTCTTCGGGTCGCGCATCCGGCGTCTCGACTTCGAGACCGGGAAGACCGAGACCATCGCGGGCAAGAACGACCTCGTGTTCACGGGGGGGCCCGCGCTCGAAACCGGTTTTGCGTGGCCGAACAGCCCGCGCTTCGACCGCAGCGGCGCGCTCTTCTTCGCGGCGTCCGGAAACAACCAGATCCTCAGGCTCGACCCGAAGGGCGAGACTCTCTCGGCCTTCGCCGGCGACGGGAACGTCGGCCTGAAGGGCGACGGCGGTCCGGCCGCCCGGGCCGTCCTGAACCAGCCGGCCGCGCTCGCCGTCGACGGAGCCGGAAACGTCTTCATCGCGGACACCGGGAACAACGTGATCCGGCGGGTCGACGCGAAGACCGGGATCATCACGCGCGTCGCGGGAACGGGCGACGAGGCGTTCACGGGCGACGGCGGCCCGGCGGCCGCGGCCGCCCTTTCGGACCCGCTCGGCCTCGGCCTCGACGGCAAGGGCAACCTCTACGTGATCGACGCCCGGAATTACCGGATCCGGAAGATCGAAGGCGTCGCACGGTGACCCGCCGCGTCGCCCGCTCCGCCGTCCTCGGCCTGGCGCTCGTTGCACTCACGCGGTGCGAGACGACGCGGCCGGCGCCGTCCGGGCGCGTCGTCGCGATCTCGTTCGACGGCCTCGGCGGCGTGCGCCTGAACGAGCTCCTCGCCGCCGGCGCGCTCGACGCCGGCGGGTTCGCGGCCTTCGCCGCGCGCGGCGTCCTCGCGGGGCGCGCCGTGGACGTGACGCCGTCTCTGACGCCCGTCGCGCACATCTCCGCGATCACGGGCGCCCCGCCCGCGAAGACGGGCATCGTCGCGAACCAGTTCCGCGAGCCCGGCTCCCCGTTCGGAACGCAGACGAGCGGCTTTGCGGCCTCGATCGGCAGCGAGACGCTGTGGGAAGCGGCGCGGCGGCAGGGGCGCCGCGTCGGAGTCATCACGTATCCCGGCGCGGACGGCGCGTCCGAGGCGCGCCGCGGCGACTTCGGACTGGTCTGGCCCGAGAAGCCCGCGCGCGAGTCCGCGTTCGTGAGCGTTCCGGGCGACGCCTGGACCGACGCGGCTGGCGCGCCAGGATCGTTTTCGCCCCCGCGCGCGGCGCGGGTCGCCGTCGCGACGCCCGCCGGCGCGGCGACTCTTCGCCTCGTCGCGACCGACACGACCGACGACGCCACCGCGAACTACGACCTCGTTTTCGTGTCCCACGAGGACGGCGCGACGTCCGCCCGGCTCGGCGCCGTCGCCGCGCACGGATGGTTCGCGCTCTCCGTCCCGGGCGCGAGCGGGTTCTTCACGGCGTGGTGCCGCCTCGACGAGCTCGACCCGTCGCTCGCGCGCACGGAGCTCTACGTCGGCGCGTTCAACGCCGTGCCGGGCTACCCGGAGGACTACCGGCGCCGCCTCGAAGACGCGGTCGGCGGCTGGCCGGGCTCTCCCGACTACGCACTCGTGCGTCCTCCCCGCGGGGACTATGCCGCGCACGAGGAGCAGGCCGCGCGCCTCGCCGAGTACCTCACGAGGGCGATCCTCTTCACGATCCGGAGCGAGCGCTTCGACCTTCTCGTCGGCTACCAGCCTCTCGTGGACGAGATCGAGCACGCGCTCGAGCCCGGGCCGTTCGGGGGCTCGAAGGACGCCGTGGTCCGCGCGTTCCGCACGGCCGACCGTGCCGCCGCCGCGATTCTCGCGGCGCTCGGCCCGCGCGACTCGTTCCTCTTCTTCAGCGACCACGGGATCGTCCCGCTCGAGACGGGCCTGAACATCGAGAAGTATCTCCTCGACAAGGGCTGGACGCCGGTCGGCCCGAAAGGCCCGAAGGACGGCGAGAGGCGCGTGCAGATCTGTGCGACGAGCGGCATCGCGCACGTCTACCTCGATCCCGCCCTCGCTGCCGCCGCACGCGCGGCGGCCGCCGCCGCGCTCCTTGCCGACCTTCGAGGGCTCGCCGCGCTGAAGGACGACCTCGTCGACGACGTCGTGCCGCACGCCGATCTCGCGCGTCTCGGCCTCGACCATCCGCGTTCGGGCGACGTCGTCGTCCTCCTCAAGCCGGGAACCGATTTCTGGCGCGGCGGCGCACAGGTCCTCGGAAAGCCCGGCAACCGCGGGGGGCACGGGTACCGCGCGGCCTACCCCGTGCTCGACGCGTCGTTCGGCGCGATCGGCCCCGGCATCGCGCCCGCCCGGCCCGCGACCGTCTCGCTCCTCGAGGTCGCCGCGCGCGCCGCGCGCGCTCTCGGGATCGACCCGCCCCGCGGCGCCGCCCCCGCCGGGCGCTAGGATCGGGGCCCCGATGGAGAACGCGCGCATCGAACCGGCCCCCATCGCGTGGGCGAGCCTCTCGGACGTCGGCCGCGTCCGGCCCGCGAACGAAGACTACGTCGGAGACCCCGAGCGGCTCGCCCCGCTCGTCGGCGGGGCCCGCCGTCTCGCCGCGCGCGGCTCGCTCTTCGCCGTGGCGGACGGGATGGGCGGCCACGCGCGGGGTGAGATCGCGAGCAAGCTCGCGATCGACGTCCTCTACGCGACGTTCTACAACTCTCCGGGAGATCCCGTGGAGATGTTCAAGAAGGCGATCCTCACGGCGAACACCGCCGTGCGCCGCGCGGGCGTCCTCGCGAGGCCCGAGAAGACCGGAGACGGCGAGGACGCCCGGACGCTGCCGCGCATGGGCACGACGCTCGTCGCCGCGCTCATCCTCGGGCGATGGGTCCTCATCGGAAACATCGGAGACAGCCGCGCCTACCTCATGAACGACGGCCGCCTCGAGCAGGTCAGCCGCGACCATTCGTACCTCGCCGAAGAGATCCGGCGCGGCCTCGTGCCGCCCGACGCCGCGGAGACGTCGCCGTACCGGCACCTCATCACGCGCTCGCTCGGGACGAAGGACGAGGTGGAGGTCGACCTGTTCTGGCGCCCGTGGCCCGACGGATCGACGCTGCTCCTCGCCACGGACGGATTGCACGGGTGCGTGGAGGAGCTCGAGATGGAGACGATCCTCGCGTCGCGGCCTCCCGACGATGCCGTGAACGCTCTCGTCAAAGCCGCGCACGAGGCCGGGGCGCCCGACAACGTCTCCGTCGTCGTGGTCCACAAGCCCGTGTTCTCGCGGAAGAAGGAGCGCGCATGAGGCTCTTCACGGGCACGAGCGGATTCAGCTACGACGGATGGACCGGACCGTTCTACCCCGAGAAGACGCCCGCCGACGGCCGCCTCGCCTACTACGCGACGAAGCTCCCCGCGGTCGAGATCAACAACACGTTCTACCGGATGCCGAAGCCCGAGTTCCTCGCCGGCTGGGCGGCGCAGGTCCCCGCGGGCTTCCGGTTCGCGCTCAAGGCGTCGCAGCGGATCACGCACATCAAGCGGCTCAAGGAGGTCGACGGCGAGGTCAAGTTCCTCGTCGGCGCGGCGCGCCAGCTGGGCGACAGGCTCGGGCCGGTCCTCTACGGCCTGCCGCCGAATCTCAAGAAAGACGTGCCGCGCCTCGCGGCGTTCCTCGCTCTCTTGCCGTCCGACGTGCAGGCCGCGTTCGAGTTCCGCAACGCGACGTGGCTCGACGCGGAGGTCTACGCGCTCCTGAAGTCGGCCGGCGCGGCGCTCTGCGTCGCCGACGACGAGAAGGGCACGACGCCGCTCGAGGCGACGGCGCCGTGGGGATACGTCCGGCTGCGGCGCGAGGACTACACGGAAACCGACCTCGCCGCCTGGGCGGAGAAGGTCAAGGGCGCGGGCTGGGACGAAGCCTACGTCTTCTTCAAGCACGAGGAGGAGGGCGCCGCCCCGGCCCTCGCCCGGCGCTTCGCGGAGCTCTCTGCGTGAAGGTGGCCACCTGGAACGTCAACGGGATCCGCGCGCGCGAGCTGCAGGTTCTGGAGTTCCTCGACACGCACGCGCCCGACGTCGTCTGCCTGCAGGAGCTGAAGGCCGCGCCCGAGCAGATGCCGATCTCGCTCGCGGCGCCCGCGGGTTACGCGTCGTACTGGCACGGCCACAAGGGCTACTCCGGCGTCGGGCTCCTCCTGAAGACCGCGACGTTCGGCGAGACGGCCGGCTTCTCGCACCCCGACTTCGACCACGAGACGCGCATCGTCGAGGCCGCGACGCCGAAGTTTTCCGTCGCGTCCGTCTACGTCCCGAACGGCGGCAAGGACTACGCCGCCAAACTCGCGTTCCTCGACGCGATGGCCGGCTGGGCGCGCGCGGCGAAGGACGCGGGCCGGCCGCTCCTCGTCTGCGGCGACCTGAACGTCGCGCCCACGGACCGCGACGTCCACGCGAAGGAGCGCAAGGCGAACGCGATCGGCCAGCGGCCGGACGAGCGCGCGCTCCTCGCGAAGGTGATCGCCGAGGGCCTCGTGGACGTCGGCCGCGCGCTGGATCCCGACAACGACGAGCTCTTCACCTACTGGGCCCCGTGGCGCGAGATGCGCAAGCGCAACATCGGCTGGCGCATCGACTTCGTCCTCGCGAGCGCGGGCCTCGCGAAGACGGCGACGGCCGCGCGCGTGTACCCCGGGTTCGGCACCAGCGACCACGCTCCGCTCGTCGTCGACTTCGCCTGAGCCCGGCTAGACTGGGGCATGGCGACGCTGCGGGTCCGCCTCACGACGAGCCCCGGCTGGGAGGTCGTGCGCGCGGGGCCCCGGCGCGCGGCCGCCCGGTCCGCCGCGGAGGATCCCTTCGTCACGCGCGCACTCGCGACGCGGCGCCTCTCCCTCGCGAGCTCGGCGCGCGTGCGCCCGCGCCGGGGAGCGCCCGCGGGCCCCGGCCGCGCCGCCGCGACGATCGAGGGCCCCGAGTCCGAGGGCTTCGTCGCGGTCGTCCGGCACGCCTCCGGCGCGTTGACGTTCCACCGGACGGTCTCGTTCGCGGGCGGCGCGCACGTTTTCGACGTGCCGCTGCCCTCCCCGGCGCGCCGCGGCCCGGCCGGAACCGTCGCGCTCTTCTTTCTCCGTGTCGCCCGCACCGCCGTCCACGCGGCGCTGCCCTTCCTCGCGCGCGCCTGGGAGAGGCGCCGCTTCGCGGCCGCGCGCGCGCCGCTCGGCCTCGTCCGGCTCACGCGCCGGGGAGCGGCCCTCGCCGCCGCGCGCGAGAGAGGGCCGCTGCCGTCCGGACCGGAGAAGTGCCTGCTCTTCCTGCACGGGACGTTCTCGCACGCGGCGGCGGCGTTCGACGGTCTCGCGAAGGACCCCGCCGCGTTCGACGCTCTCGCGGCCGCGTACGGCGGACGCGTCTACGCGTTCAACCACCTCACGGTCGGCCGTGCGCCCGACGACAACGTGAAGGACCTGCGAGGCCTCATCGCCGGCGCGCGCGTCGACGTCGTGACGCATTCGCGCGGAGGCCTCGTCCTGCGCGCGCTCGCCTCCGGCGGCGGAGCGCCCGCGATCGGCCGGGCTTTTCTCGCGGCATCCCCTTCCGAGGGCACGCCGCTCGCGTCTCCGGCGCGGTGGGACGAGATGGCCGCCTGGATCGCGAACCTCGCCGAGGCTCTGCCCTCCGGCGCGCTCGTCTTCGGCCTCGACTTCGCGGCCGAGGCGCTCGTCTGGATCGCGCGGCGCGCGGGCGGCGCGCTGCCGGGGATCGCCGCCATGGACCCGGCGGGCGAATTCCTCGCCGGCCTCAACGCGCGGCCGGCCGGCGCAACCGCCGTCACGTACGGCGCAGCCGTCGCCGATTTCACGCCGGGGAGCGGCCTCGCGAAGCGCCTCCTCGACGCGGGCGCCGAGGCGATCTTCCGGGCGCCGAACGACCTCGTCGTCCCGACGGAAAGCGGCCTCTCCCTCGGCCGCCGCCGCATCGCCCCCCGCCACACCGTGCGTTTCGAGAGCGGCGTTCATCACCTCAATCTCTTTGCTCAGAAAGAGACCAAGGAGGGATTGAAGATTTTCTTTGAAGGTAAAGAGGGGACTGGCGCCGCCTATTCGCACGAAAAACGCCGCAGCGGGCCGCGGGGGAGCAGCCGAAGCGACGGCCGCGCGTCCGCGCCCTATTCACCTTCAAAGAAATCTTCCTCTTCTCTTCTCCCCTCCTCCGCGCGAAGCGCGCAGAGATTCGACCTCCTCCTCGTCGACGGCGAGCCGCCGCGGCTCGTCGCGTCGTGGGCGGGGGCGCGCGTCGTCGAGCCGTTCGAGACGCGCGGCGGCGCCGCCGGCGAGCGGATGCGGAAGATCATCGCGCTCCACGAACGCGTCCTGCGCGCCCTCGACGGGCGCGGCGCGGGCCCGCTGCCGAAGGCCGCCGAGCTTCAGGCCTACGGCGCGGTCCTCTTCGAGACGCTCTTCCCCGGCGAGGTCCGCCGCCTCTGGGATGCCGCGCGCGGAGCGTCGCACCGCCCGCTGGAGCTCGCGTTCACGTCCGGCCTCGACTGGATCGCCGACAAGCCGTGGGAGCTCGCGTGGGACCCGTCGCGCCGGCGCTTCCTCTCGGACGACGCCGTCCTCGTGCGCAACGTCTTCGGCGCGATCCCGCCGGAGGCGCCCGCTCCGCGGCAGGGCCCGCTGCGCGTCCTCGTCGCCGTCGCCCAGCCGCGCGACGCGACGCCCGTCTCGGCGCGGCTCGAGACGGCCGCGATCCGCTCGGCCTTCGCGCCGCTCGTGAAATCCGGGCACGCCGTCCTCGACGTCCTTCCCGCGGCGACGCCGTCGGGCCTGCACCGGACGCTCACGTCCGCGCGCTTCGACGTCCTCCACTTCGTGGGCCACGGCGCGTGGGACGAGAAGGAGGGCTCGGGCGCGCTCCTCCTCGTGGACGGCCGCGGGCGCGGGACGTGGGTCGAGGCCGACCGGCTGCGCCGCCTCCTCTGCGGGCGCGGACTCAACCTCGTCGTCCTGAACGCGTGCGAGACGGGCCGCGGCGGCCGGAACGATTTCCTGCGCGGCGTCGCGCCCGCGCTTCTCGCCGGCGGAATCCCGGCGGTCGTCGCGAACCAGTACAAGGTGCTCGACACCTCGGCGACGGCGTTCGCGCGGCACCTCATGTGGGCGCTCGCGCGCGGCCATGCTCTCGGCGAGGCGGCGCGGGAGGCGCGCGTGGCCGTCTCCGTCGCGCGCTCGGCCGAGCCGATGGACTGGGCCGTGCCCGTTCTCTACGCGCGCGACACGTCGCTCGTCTTCTGCCGGCCGGCACGGCGCAGGGCGTCCGAGGGGTCCTGACACTACCGGGCATGAAGGCAGCGCACGGGTCTTCCGCCGCCGCGGTCACGGCGCTCGCTCTCGCGCTGTCCGCCTCCGGCGCCCAGGCCGCGGTGGCGGTTTCCGTCGACCCCAATGCCGACCGCCACGCCGTCAGCCCTCTGATCTACGGGATGAACTACGGCACGGCCGCGCAGATGGCCCGGCTGAAGGCCCCGGTGCGGCGGTGGGGCGGCAACTCGACGACGCGCTACAACTGGGAGAACGACACGCACAACAGCGCGAGCGACTGGTTCTTCACGAACTACGCGGGCGCCGCGAACCCCGCGAACCTCCCGAACGGCTCGGACGCGGACGTCTTCGTGGACGAGATCCGCGCCGCGGGCGGCGAGGCGCTCGTCACGGTCCCGCTGATCGGCTGGACGCCGCTCGACCGGACGCGGCGATGGGGCTTCTCGGTCGCGAAGTACGGCGCGCAGCAGCAGACGGAGTGCTCCGCGACCGGGAACGCGTCGTGGTGCAACCCCGACGCCGGCAACGGCGTGAAGCCGAACGCCGCGAACGTGACGGGCAACGACCCGGCCGACACGTCGAAGGCGGTCGACGCCACGTTCGTGACGCGCTGGATGGCGCACCTCGCGGCGCGCACCGGGACGGCCGCCGCCGGCGGCGTGCGGCTCTGGGCTCTGGACAACGAGCCGATGCTCTGGAATTCGACGCACCGTGACGTCCACCCGGCCGGAACGACGTACGAGGAGCTCTGGTCGAAGACGGCGACGATCGGCGCCGCGATGAAGGCGCAGGACTCGGGCGCGCGGATTCTCGGCCCGGCCGTGTGGGGCTGGTGCGCGTACTTCTACTCCGGCGCGGACGGCTGCTCTCCGGGCGCGGACCGCGCGGCGCACGGCGGCGAGGACTTCCTCCCGTGGTACCTCGACCAGGCGAGGGCGTGGGAGACCGCGCACGGAACGCGCCTCCTCGACACTCTCGACGTCCACTACTACCCGCAGGCCAATGGCGTCGCGCTCACGACGGACGAGTCGGCCGGGACGGCCGCCCTCCGCCTGCGCACGCTCAAGAGCCTGTACGACCCCGCGTACCTCGACGAGTCCTGGATCGGCACGGCGGTCGGGCAGGCCGTGTATCTGATCCCGCGGATGAAGGCGTGGATCGCGGCGCACTACCCGGGCACGAAGCTCGCGATCAGCGAGTACAACTGGGGATCCGACGCCGGGATCAGCGGCGCGCTCGCCCAGGCCGAAGCCCTCGCGATCTTCGGACGGGAGGGCGTGGACCTCGCGACGCGCTGGGTGGCGCCGGTCGACGGCTCGCTCACGGAGGACGCGTTCCTCCTCTACCGCAACTACGACGGGGCGGGCGCGCAGGTGGCCGGGGACTCCGTGCGCGCCACGAGCGCGAACGTGGACCTCGTCGGGGCGTACGCGCAGCGTGGCGGCGCGGGCGGGAATACCCTCTACCTGCTCCTCTTCAACAAGGACGTCTCCGCGCAGACCGTCGCGGCCACGGTCGCGGGCGGGCTCTCGGGCGCCGCGGCGCTCTTCCGCTTCACGGGCTCGTCGCGCCTCGCGGCCGCCGGCAGCGCCGCGCCGTCGGGCGGGACGCTCACGCTGACGCTCCCCGCGCGCTCGGCGACTCTCGCGGTCGTGGCGCTCCCCGTGACGACGCCCCCTCCGGCGGCCACGTCGTTCCACGCCGCGACGCCCTGCCGCTTCCTCGACACGCGCGCCGCGGCCGGCCCCGCGCTCGCCGCGAACGCGCGCCGCGAGTTCGTCCTGACGGGCGCCTGCGGGATCCCGGCGACGGCGGCGGCCGTCTCGGCGAACGTCACGGTCACGGCGCCCTCCTCCGCGGGCAGCCTCGCGGCCTTTCCCGCCGATCTCGCGTCGGCGCCGGGCACGAACACGCTGAGCTTCGGCGCGGGCCAGACGCGCGCGAACAACGCGATGCTCCTTCTCGCGCGCGACGCCTCCGGCCGCTGCGCGTTCACGCCCGTGATGCCGTCCGGCGCCGTCCACCTCGTCGTGGACGTGAACGGGTGGTGGGAGTAATCGTCCGGAGCTACTCTCCGCGCATGCGCCGCGCCGCCCCGTCCCTGTTCGCCTTCCTCGTCGCTCTCCCCCTCTTCGCGCAGGCGCCGCCGCGCGAGATCGCGGTCACGATCGACGACCTCCCGCTGAACGGCCCCGGCCTCCCGCTCCCCGCGCTGCAGGCGATGACGGAAAGGCTCCTCGCCGCGCTGAAACAGGAGTCGATCCCGTCCGTCGCGTTCGTCAACGAGTCCAAGCTCTACCGGACCGGCGAGGTGGACGCGCGCATCGCGCTCCTGAGGGCCTGGCGGGACGGGGGTGCCGAACTCGGCAACCACACGTTCTCGCACCCGTCGGTCCACACGACGCCGCTCGCGGCGTTCGAGGAGGACGTCGTCCGCGGAGAGACGGTGACGCGGCTGCTCCTGAAGGAGACGGGCGGGACGCTGCGCTGGTTCCGTCACCCGTTCCTCCACACCGGGCCGACGGCGGAGACGAAGAAGGCCCTCGAGGACTTCCTCGCCGCGCGCGGGTACGCGGTCGCGCCCGTCACCGTGGACACGAACGACTGGATGTACAACGCCGTCTACGCCGACGCGCTCGCGCGGGGCGACGACGCGATGGCGGCCCGCGCGCGTACGGCCTACGTCGCGTCGTACGCGCGGATCCTGGACTTCTTCGAAGACCTGACGCTGCGCGTCTTCGGCCGGCCGATCCGCCACGTCCTGCTCGTCCATGCGAACCGGCTCAACGCGGACGCCCTGCCGGAGTGGGCGGCCGTCCTCCGCGCGCGGGGCTACGCGTTCACGACGCTCGCGCGCGCCCTCGAGGACCCGGCGTACGCCACGCCCGATCCGTACGTCTCGAAAAACGGTCCCTCGTGGCTCCACCGCTGGCTGTACGCGAAGACCGGCGCAACGCGCCTGAAGGAGGAGCCCGATCCGCCGCCCTTCGTCATGGACGCGTACGCGGCGATCGAGAAGAGGCGCGCCGCCCGCTGACGCGGGTCCGGCGCGCCGGAAGCTCAGTCCTCTCCGTCCTCGTTCGCGCGCTGCCGCGCGCGCGCCTTCGCGACGGCCTGCCTGAAGCGCGGGTCCCTGCGGATCGTGTCGAGGTCCGAGTCGTCGCGCATGTGGTCCGCTCCGTCGAAGCCCGCGTCGATCGCCGCGAAGAGGCGGTCGAACGCCCGATCGGCGTTGCCCGAGCGCGCCTCGGCGCACGCGAGGTTGTAGAGCGTCGTCGGCCTGCGGTAGCCGAGCTCGAGCGCCTTGCCGAGCGACTCAGCCGCCGCTTCCGGGCGGTCCCCCATCAGCTGCGCATAGCCGAGGTTGTACCAGGCGATCCCGAGCGTCGGGTGGGCCTTCGCGACCTTCTCGTAGCGCGGAATCTCGCCCCGCCACGCCGTGCGGGCGGTGTGCGGAAGAAAGTGGCCCATGAAGCCCTCGACGCCGGCGTCGAGAGACAGGTCCTCGGCGAGGCTGACGAGCTCGGTGAAGCGCTTCTCACCCTGGATGCCGTCGAGGTCGTCGTCCCTCTCCATGTGCCGCGCGTCCGTGTAGCCCCGCTCGATCGCCTTCTGGAGCGCGTCGAGCGCTTCGGGCTTCTTCCCGGCGCGCGCGAGCGCGCACGCGGCGTTGTAGGTCGAGGCCGCGACGCGGTGGCCGGCGGCCGACGACGCGCGGAAGGCCTTCTCGGCCAGGTCGTACCGGCCGGCGTTCAGGAGGTCGATGCCGGTCCTGTAGAGCGCGGGGCCGTCCTTGGCGCCGGCCGCGACGAGGCTCTCGTAGCGTGCGGCGGCGGCCGACCCCGAGCGGGTCGATCCCGCTTCAGCCGGGGCGGCGACGCTGAAGAGAACGGCGGCGACGAAGGCGGCGGCCAGGGCCCTGACGGGTTCCGGATGGCTCTTCATGGGAAGAGATACGCACCGGGCGGGAAAGGGTTCCGGCGGTTACTTCGCCGCGAGGAGCTTCTGGACGCGGGCCGTGAATATCGTGAACATCCGCTGGCCCGCCGCCGTGTTCTTCGCGACCCACTCGGCGTTCTGGAAGGCGACGGGCGAGACGTCGCGGCGGAGCTCCTCGAGGTAGGGCGCGACCCGGGCGAACAGGAACAGCCCCTCGCCGGCGGATTCCATGAAGTAGTCGGCGTTCACGATGCCGTGCTTCACGGTGCCGTAGACCATCTCCCAGTACGTCGTCGTCTGGCGCCACGGCGCGTTCAGCGGGTGGTCGAACTTCGTGACCGCGAGAACGTCCCCGTAAGTCTTCGGCCAGAAGTCGCGGTTGATCGCGTTGCGCGATTCGCGCATGACGGTCTCGCGGCGCAGCTCGTACGCCCGGAACGCGAGCTCGGCGTCGTGGTGGTCGGGGTGGTCCTTGCTCATCGTGTCAGCCCCGCATCGGCGTGTAGCCGGTGCAGAAGTGCTCGACCATCTTCATGTCCACGGTCGGCCGTGGCGTCTGCCCGTTCGAGCGCAGCCGGAAGATCTCGAACCGCACGCCGGGCTTCGAGACGGGACGGACGCTCAGGCGGTGGATCGCGTCCGGCGTGATCGCGTAGGAGCCGCACTCCTCGCAGTCCACCGAGACGCCGACGACGGACGACGCGAAGAGCGTGTGCTCCTCGCTGATGGACGCCGGAAAGCTGCAGAGGAAACACTTCTCGGGCGCCGGCGCGGGGGTGGGGGCGGGCGTCTCGGTCATCGGCGGAGATCTTACGACGGGAGCCGTGTAGGCTTGCGCCCCATGAGACGTCCCGACCCCTGCCTCCTTCTCGTCCTCCCCCTGCTCGCCCTCGCGCTCACGCGGCCGTCGCGCGCCCGCGCGGCCGATCCGGCCGAAAAGCCGGCGTACCCGCCCACGCGCACGACGCAGGCATCCGAGGTCATCCACGGGGTCACGGTCATGGACCCGTACCGGTGGCTGGAGGACGAGAAGAGCCCCGAGGTGCAGGCCTGGATGAAGGCGCAGGACGACCTCACGCGGCAGAAGCTCGCCTCCCTGCCGGAGCGCGCCGCGATCGCCGCGCGCCTCAAGGAGCTCCTCTACCTCGACAGCCTCGGCGCGCCGGTCCACCGCGGCACGCGCTCCTTCTTCACGCGGCGGCACGCGGACCGCGAGAAGTCGATCGTCTACTGGAAGGAAGGCGCGGACGGCGCCGAGAAGGTCCTCCTCGACCCGAACGGCTGGTCCGCGGACGGCAGCGCCGGGCTCGGCGCGTGGAGCGTCTCGTGGGACGGCGCCCGTGTCGCTTACGGCAAGAAGGTCAACAACTCCGACGAGGCGACGCTCTACGTCATGGACGTCGCGACCGGGAAGGTCTCGGACGTGGACGTCATCGAGGGCGCCAAGTACGCGTCGCCCTCGTGGACGCCCGACGGCGCCGCCTTCTACTACACGAAGCTCCCCGTCGACCCGAAGATCCCCGCCTCCGAGCGGCCGGGCTGGGCGGACGTCCGCCTGCACCGGATCGGAACCGACCCGAAGACCGACGCCGTCGTGAAGGCGAAGCTCGGCGACCCGACCACGTTCCAGAACGTCCACATCACGCGCGACGGCCGCTTCCTCTTCCTCGCAGTCGCGCACGGCTGGACGTCGACCGAGATCTGGTTCCGCGACCTCGAGACGGACGCCGGCGCCACGACGTGGACGCCGCTCACCACGGGCGTCAAGGCGCACTTCGACGTGGAGACGTTCGGCCGGACGTTCTTCGTCTCGACGGACGACGGCGCGCCGAAGGGGCGCGTCTTCGCCGTCGACCCCGCGAAGCCCGCCCGCGCGGCTTGGAAGGAAATCGTCCCCGAGCGGAAGGATGCGGCCCTCCAGAGCTTGCGCGTCGTCGGCGGAAAGCTCGCCCTCGACTACCTCAAGAGCGCCGCGAGCCTTCTCGAGGTCCGCAACCTCGACGGAACGCTCCTCCGCGAGGTCCCGCTGCCCGGCATCGGGTCCGCGAGCAACCTCTCGGGCCGGGACGACGAGGACGAGGCGTATTTCTCGTTCACGTCCTTCACGACGCCGACGTCGATCTACCGGACCTCGGTCAAGACGGGGGCGACGTCACTCTACTTCCAGGTGAAGGTGCCGGCGGACGTCTCGCCCTACACGGTCACCCAGGTCTTCTACCCGTCGAAGGACGGCACGCGCGTTTCGATGTTCATCGTCCACCGCAAGGACTTCAGGCGGGACGGGACGGCGCGCGCGATGCTCGAGGGCTACGGCGGTTTCCTCGTCTCGGAGACTCCCCTCTTCATGGCGTCGCTCTTCCCGTGGCTCGAGCGGGGCGGGATCTACGCCGTCCCGAACCTCCGGGGCGGCGGTGAGTACGGCGAGGAGTGGCACGAGGCCGGGATGCTCCTGAAGAAGCAGAACGTCTTCGACGACTTCGCGGCCGCGGCGGCATACCTCGAGAGGGAGAAGTGGACGTCCCCCGAGCGCCTCGTCCTGCGCGGCGGCTCGAACGGCGGCCTCCTCCTCGGCGCGATGGTCGCGCAGCACCCCGGGCTCTTCCGCGTCGCGCTCTGCGGGGTGCCCCTCCTCGACATGGTGCGGTACCACCTCTTCGGCTCCGGCAAGACGTGGATCTCCGAGTACGGCTCCGCGGACGATCCCGCCCAGTTCAAGGCGCTCCACGCCTACTCGCCGTACCACCACCTCAAGGCCGGGACGAAGTACCCCTCCGTCCTCCTCCTCTCGGCCGACAGCGACGACCGCGTGGACCCGATGCACGCGCGCAAGTTCGCGGGCGCCCTGCAGGCGGCCTCGACGGGAGGCCCCGTCCTCCTCCGGATCGAGAAGCACGCGGGGCACGGCGGCGCCGACCTCGTGAAAGCCGCCGTCGAGGAGCGGGCCGACGAGTACGCGTTCGCCCTCTCGGAGACTCCGGGCGCCGTCCCCGCGCCGTCGGTGACGCACTGAGGTGATCGAGGACGCCCGAACCCTCGCCGCGGAGGTCGCGCGCCGGCGCACCTTCGCGATCATTTCCCACCCGGACGCGGGCAAGACGACGCTGACGGAGAAGCTGCTCCTCTACGGCGGCGCGATCCACCTCGCGGGCTCCGTCAAGACGCGCAAGAACCAGCGCCACACGACGAGCGACTGGATGGAGCTCGAGCGCCAGCGCGGGATCTCCATCACGACGAGCGTGCTCCAGTTCCCCTACCAGGGCCACCACGTGAACCTCCTCGACACGCCGGGCCACAACGACTTCTCCGAGGACACGTACCGCACGCTCGCGGCGGCCGACGCGGCCGTCATGCTCATCGACAGCGCCAAGGGCGTCGAGCCGCAGACGATCAAGCTCTTCGAGGTCTGCCGCATGCGGCGGATCCCGATCGTCACGTTCGTCAACAAGATGGACCGCGCCGGCAAGGACCCGCTCGACCTCATGGACGAGATCGAGCGCGTGCTCGGAATCCCCTGTCACCCCGTCACGTGGCCGATCGGTTCGGGCCCGGATTTCCTGGGCGTGTACGACCGCTGGGGAAAGACGCTCCTGAGATACGAGAGAGGGGATTTTTCTGCGAAAGGGGAGAGAGTTGCGCCGGTTGGCGTGACGTCGCTGGACGATGCGGGTTTCGTCGCGTCCCTCGGCGAGACGGCCCACGCGACGCTGCGTGGCGAGCTCGAGCTCCTCGAAGCGGGGCACGCGTTCGACCGCGCGACCTTCCTCGCGGGCGGGATTACGCCCGTCTTCTTCGGCTCGGCGGTGAACGACTTCGGCGTCGAGCCGTTCCTCCAGAAGTTCCTCGACCTGGCTCCTCCGCCGCTGCCGCGCGCTTCTTCCGGCGGCCTCGTCGAACCCGTACTCCCCCGCTTCTCCGGGTTCGTGTTCAAGATCCAGGCGAACATGGACCCCGCGCACCGCGACCGCGTCGCGTTCGTGCGCGTCGTCTCGGGGAAGTTCACCCGTGGCATGGAGGCGACGCACGCGCGCACGGGGAAGATCCTCAAGCTCGCCAAGCCCCTCTCGTTCCTCGCGCAGGAGCGGACGCTCGTCGAGGAGGCGTGGGCCGGCGACATCCTCGGCCTCTGGGACCCGGGCAACCTCCGGATCGGCGACTCCCTCGCGGAGGGCGCCGCGATCGAGTACGAGGGCATCCCGCGGTTCACGCCCGAGTTCTTCAACCGCGTCGTCATGCTCGATCCGGCCAAGCGCAAGCAGCTCAAGAAGGGGCTCGACCAGCTCTCCGAGGAGGGCGCCGTCCAGGTGTTCCACGATCCGGACCGCATGGAGCGCGACCCCGTCCTCGGCGCCGTCGGCGTCCTGCAATTCGAGGTCATCCAGCACCGGCTGCGCGCCGAGTACGGCGCGGAGATCTCGTACGCGCGGCTGCCGTTCACGCTCGCGCGCTGGGTCGAGGGGGAAGGCTTCGAGGCCCGCCGCTTCGACGACCCGCCGAGCGTCGCGTCGCTCGTCGACCTCGAGGGGCGGCCCCTCGTCCTCTTCCAGAGCCCGTGGCACCTCGAGCGCGCCCAGCGCGAGAACCCGAACCTCACGTTCGTGGCGGCGGTCCAGCCGGGGCGCGCGAAAGCGGGCGCCTGACCCCCGCTACTTCGCGGGCGCGAGCGGCGGAACGTCCCTGCCGCTGAGCGACGCCCAGACGATCGTCATCCAGAGGTCGGGCTTGACGAAGCCCTTCCCCCACTTCTCGTCGAACGCCGCCATGGGCTTCGCGGCCTTCACCTCGTCGAGCGACTTCCCGGCCTTCACGAGCGGGAGGACCGCGTCGCGCGTCGCGACGAGCATGTCGCGGTAGGCGGTCACGTCCGCGCGCGTCGCGAGCGGGCCGTGGCCCGGGATGTACTTCGTCCTCTCGTCGCCGGCCGCGAGGAGGCGGTCCGCGGCCGCGATCAGCCCCTCGAACGAGCCGCCGGAGTAGAGGTCACAGACGGGGTACATCCCGTTGAAGAGGTCGTCTCCCGCGTGGATCACGTTCGCCTTGCGGAAGCGGACGATCACGTCGCCGTCCGTGTGCGCGGGCGGGACGTGGACCGCGTCGACGTCGTCGCCGTTGACGTGGAACGCGACGGACTCGGCGAACGTGACGAGCGGGAGGGCGATCCCGGGCGCCGGGGGCGTCGTCCGGTTGAAGAATTTGTTGAACTGCTCGACCGACATCCGCTTGCGCACGTTCTCGTGCGCGACGATCACGGCGCCGTCCTTCCCGAGGCTCTCGTTCCCGCCCGTGTGGTCGCCGTGGAGATGCGTATTCAGGACGAAGCGGATCGGCCTGTCGGAGAGCGCCTTCACGGCCGACTTGATCCTCTCCGTGAGCGGCGCGTACTGGTCGTCGATCAGGAAGACGCCGTCCGGCCCCGCCGAGACGCCGATGTTGCCGCCGGCGCCGGTCAGCATCCAGAGGCCGTCGGCGACCTTTTCGGCCTTGATCTCGACCTTCGAGAAGTCCTGCTGGGCGGCGGCGGGGAGGACGAGGAACGCGGCGACGGCGGCGAGAACGAGTGTCTTTCGCATCGGAAGATTCTAGTTGGAAGATAGAAGTAGAGATTTCTTAGAAGGTGAATATGACGACGCTCACCCGACGCGCCATCGTGCCTGTGGCGGCCGCCGCCTTCCCCCTCTTACTTTCAAAGAATCTCTTCTCTTCTCCCCTCCCCCCCCGATCTCCTCGACGCCGCGCCGCCGCACTTCGCGACGTCCGACGGCGCGAAGGTCCACTACAAGAGCCTCGGCGATCCCGCGGCGAAGACGGCCGTCGTCTTCATCCACGGTTTCTCGTGCGACATACCTTCCCTAGCCCTTCGAGAGCTCCAGCGCCTTGAAGCCCGTCCCCGCGCCGCGCGCGTCGAGGAGGAACGCGAGCGCGGGCTCGCGCGCCGCGCGCGCCACGGCGTTCCGCACGTGCCGGGCGAGGAACGCGCCCTGCGTCTCGAGCGGCGAGACGCCGAACCCCGCCTCCGCGGCCCACGCCGCCACGTCCGTGAAGTTCACGTCGGCCGTGACGTCGGCCTTCCCGCCCCACCGGTAGAGCTCCTCGCCCTCCAGCCGCTGGTGGTGCGCATAGCCGCGCACCGTGCCCAGCGGCCTCCGGTCGTAGAGCGTCTCGATCGTGTCGCCGTAGTCGAGCAAGAGAAAAGAACCGGAGAGAAGAGAAGATTTCTTTGAAAGTAAGAAAGAACGGACGGACGGTGCGGTCTCAACGCGCTGGCCCTCGGGCCAGGTCCGTTGAAGCGCGCTGAACGCGCCGGGCGCCGCGCCTCCGAGGCCGTCGCTCGACGCAGGCCTCCATTCCTCAAACCACTCATCCCCTTTCAAAGAAATCCCCGGTCTCCCCGGTCTCCCTGCCCTCTCCTCTCCCTCTTTCCCCCTCAAAGAAATCCAAAGCTCCTCCCACCCGGCGCGAGCGGCCCGCAGGACCCGCACGGGGAACGCGTCCAGCAGCTCCGACGCGTAGACGACCGCCCGGCCGTTGGAGGCGGCGAGCGCGTCCTCGAGCGTCGCGTGCCATGTCGCGCGACCGCCGAGGCGCGCGCGCTGCGCCGCAGCGAGCACCGGCGACGTTTCGACGAGGCGCAGGCGGACCGTGCGCCGCGCGAGGAGCGGCAGCGACGCGAGGACCGCCTCGGCGAGCGCGCCCGAGCCGGGGCCCGCTTCCACGAGATCCCAGCGCGCGACCGCTCCACCCAGCGCGCGCCGCCGCCCGGCCGCCCACGCGGCCACCGCCTCGCCGAGCGCGGGGTGCAGCGTCGAGGCCGTCGCGAAGTCGCCGCGCGCGCCCACGTCCCGGATGTTGCGGGCGTAGTAGCCCGCCTCGGCGTCGTGCAGCGCGAGGTCCATCCACGCCTCGAACGTCACGGCGCCGCCGGCCTCGGCGACGCGGCGGGCCAGGGCCGGAGCGCGGGCGGGGTCCACGCCCCATGATCCGACACGCCCCGTCCCGGAGGACGAGACGCCGTCGCAGAAGAACGCGTAAACTCCGTCTCCTATGCGTAAACCCTCGCCGGACTGGGTGAACATCCTCTTCCTCTGCCTCACGCCCGTGGTCGGCTTCGGCGGCACCGCCTGGTACGCCGCCACGCAGGGAATCGCGTGGTGGGAGCCGGTCCTCGCGCTCGCGCTCTTCATGGCGATCGGAATCGGGATCGGCTCGGGCTACCACCGCTGCTTCGCGCACCGCACGTACGACTGCCACCCGGCGGCCGAGTGCGTTCTCCTCTTCTTCGGGGCGCTCGCGCTCCAGAACTCGGCGCTCCGCTGGGCGCGCGACCACCGCGACCATCACCGCTACACGGACACGGAACGCGACCCCTACTCCGTGACGCGCGGATTCCTCTGGGCGCACGTCTTCTGGGTGTTCTACAAGCAGCCTCCCGACGCGAGCTTCGACAACGTGCCCGACCTCCTCAAGAACCCGCGCGTCATGTGGCAGCACCGCTGGTCGCGTTTTCTCGGGGTCGGCGTCGGGCTCGCGCTGCCGACGCTCGTCGGCGCGTTCTTCGGGCGGCCCTTCGGCGGCCTCCTGTGGGGAGGGTTCCTCCGGATCGTCCTCGTCCACCACACGACGTTCCTCATCAACTCCGCGGCGCATCTCTGGGGCAAGCGGCCGTACTCGACCGAGGTCTCGGCGCGCGACAACTGGTTCCTCGCGTTCTTCACGCACGGCGAGGGGTTCCACAACTTCCACCACACGTTCCCGTCGGACTTCCGCAACGGCCTCCGGTGGTACCACTGGGATCCGAACAAGTGGGCGATCCTCGTCCTGAAGGTCACCGGCCTCGCCCAGAACCTCCGGCGGACTCCGGGGCCGCTCATCGAGCTGGCGCGCGCGCGCGTCCTCGAGGCGGCGGCGGGGCTCTCGACGAGCCCGACGGCCTGAGGCGGACCGGCCCCGCGAACGTCGGAGCTCCGAATCCCCGCGTTTGACCGGGGGCGGAGGTGATGCTACTTTCCCCGGTCTCTCCGACCCGGGTGGGGCTGTAGCTCAGTTGGGAGAGCGCCTGAATGGCATTCAGGAGGTCGACGGTTCGATCCCGTTCAGCTCCACCATTACTCTCCACCACGACCTTCACTCCCGCGCATTGCGGTTGAGCATCCTGTGACCGGGCGGCCCCCCGCTACAATTGCGCCCGCGACTCATGTCCATTCCCACAGGCGCACGGCTCGGACCTTATGAAATTCTCGGTCCGCTCGGGGCGGGCGGAATGGGCGAGGTCTATCGGGCGCGCGACGAGAGGCTCAAGCGCGACGTCGCGGTCAAGGTCCTTCCGCCGTCGTACGCGCAGGACGCGGATCGCCTGCGACGCTTCGAGCAGGAGGCGCAGGCCGCCGGGGCGCTGAACCATCCGAACATCACGGCGGTCTACGACTTCGGCGAGCACGGCGGCGCGCCGTACATCGCGACCGAGCTCCTCGAGGGCGAAACGCTTCGCGCGCGGCTGGCGGGAGGCGCCCTCCCCGTTCGCAAGGCGGTCGACGCCGCCGTCCAGATCGCGCGGGGACTCGCCGCCGCGCACGAGAAGGGAATCATTCATCGGGACCTCAAGCCCGAGAACCTGTTCCTCACGAAGGACGGGCGGGTCAAGATCCTCGACTTCGGCCTCGCGAAGCTCACGTTGGTCGAGGGCTCGGGCGCGCAACAGACGAACCTGCCGACGGCGTCGGCCGGAACGGAGGCCGGCGTCGTGATGGGAACGCTCGGCTACATGTCGCCGGAGCAGGTGAAGGGACAGCCCGCCGACCCGCGGTCGGACCTCTTCTCCTTCGGCGCGATCCTCTACGAGATGCTCTCGGGCAGCCGCGCGTTCCACCGCGGCTCGGCGGCCGAGACGATCTCGGCGATCCTGCGCGAAGACCCGCCGGATCTCTCCGCCACGAACCGCAGTGTCCAGCCCGGGCTCGAGCGGATCGTGCGGCACTGCCTCGAGAAGAACCCTGAGGAGAGGTTCTACTCGGCGCGCGACCTCGCGTTCGACCTCGAGGCGCTGTCGGGGCTTTCGGGGGCCGCCGAGGCGGGTGCGAAGACGGCGGGCGCGCGCGCGCGGAAGTTCCCGAAACTGCTTCTCGGCGCCATCGTCGTGGCGGCGCTCGCCGGGGCCGGCCTCGCGTTCGTGGCTCTCCGCCGGGCGGGCACGGCGGAACCGCCTTCCTTCCACCAGCTCACCTTCCGCCGGGGCGCCATCTGGAGCGCGCGCTTCGGCTCCGACGGCAAGACCGTTCTCTACTCCGCGGAGTGGGACGGCGGCGCCGTCGAGGTCTTTCTCGGTCGATCCGACAGTCCGGATTCGCGCCCCTTCGGCCTGAAGGGCGCGGACGTCCTCGCGGTCGCTGCGTCAGGCGACGTCGCCGCCTCGCTCGGTTCGCGCTTTTCGGGAGCGTTCACGCGGACGGGGACGCTCGCGCGCACGGCCGCGACGGGCGGCGGCGCCCCGCGCGAGCTCCTCGAGGACATCGAGTTCGCGGACTTCTCGTCCGACGGCCGCGATCTCGCCGTGGTCCACGTCGTCTCAGGACGTCGGCGTCTCGAGTATCCCGTCGGCAAGCTGCTCTACGAGACGACGGGGTGGATCGGCAACCCGCGCATCTCGCGGCGCGGGGACCGCATCGCCTTCGTGGACCATCTCGTCCGCGGCGACGACGGTGGCTCCATCGCCGTCGTCGACCTCTCCGGGAAGATGACGAGGCTCACGCCCGTCTTCGCGACCGCACAGGGGCTCGCGTGGTCCGCCGACGGCTCGACAATCTGGTTCACCGCCGCCGACGTGGGCGGAAACCGCGCACTCCGCGCCGTCTCGCTCTCCGGGAGGTTGCGCGTCCTCGCAACCGGGGCGGGCTCGTTCACGCTCCACGACGTCTCGCGGGACGGGCGCGTCCTGCTGACGCACGACCTGAACCGCGTGGGTTTCGTCGTCCGCGGGCCGTCGGACGCGCGGGATCGGGATCTCTCGTGGTTCGACTGGAGCCTCCTGGGGGACGTCTCCGAGGACGGGAAGACCGTGCTCTTCACCGAGTCGGGAGAGGCCGGCGGTGCGGGCTACTCCGTCTTCATCCGCGGCACCGATGGGTCGCCCGCGATCCGCCTCGGGGAAGGGCAGGGGCTCTCCCTCTCTCCCGACGGCAAGCGGGTCCTCGCCCTCGTCCAGCCGACGGGCGAACAGGGACTCGTCGTCTATCCGACCGGCCCGGGCGAGGCGAGGCGGCTCTCGCTCCCGGGCCTCCTCGTTCGGAGCGCCGTGTGGCTCCCCGACGGCCGCCGCTTCGTCATGACGGCGTCCGCGCCCGGCTCCGCGAGCCGCATCTACATCGGCGACGTCGAGGGCGGCGCTCCGAAGGCCGTGACGAAAGAGGGTTTCCAGATGATGCAGGGCGCGCGCTGGTTTGACGCGCAGCACTTCATTGCCCTCGGTCCGGACCAGAAGGCCTGGCTATGCTCGATCGAGGGGGGTGACCCCAAGCCCGTGCCCGGCACCTCACCTCTCGACGCGATCGCCCGAGTGGGCGAGAAAGACGGCACCGTCTGGCTGAGGCGCGGGCGCGGCATTCCGGCGCGCGTCGTCCAATTCGACCTTTCCACCGGAAAGGAAGAGCCGCGCATGGAGATTGCGCCGACCGACCCGACGGGGATCGTCGCGCTCCTCGGCGTCCGCGTCACGCGCGACGGCCGGACATACGCATACTCGTACGGCCGGATCCTCTCGGACCTCTACGTCGTCGAGGGGCTGAAGTAGAAGGCGCAGGCCGCGCGAGCTGACCGCAGGGATTCCCCTGAACCGCTACGGGTTGGCCTTGATCGAGCAGGTGCCGACCTGCCCGCTGTACAGGCCGACGTTCGAGAGCGTGACCTCCTGGCCCACGGCCAGCGCCGGGACGGGGCCCGACTTGCTGGGCTGACCCGTCGTCACGACCGTCCAGGTGAACTTGCCCGCCGCCACGGCAATCGGGCTGCCGTTCTTCACGATGACCTTCGAAGGAACGTCGGGAGTGGACGCAACCAGGCACGACACCTTGCCGATGCCGACGGGCTGCGTGACGACCCTCGGGGTCTTCGAGAGCTGGATGGGGCCTTTCAGGCTGACCGCGCAGGTGCCCACCTGGCCGCTGTACAGGCCGACGTTCGTGAGGACCACCTGCTGGCCCGCGACGAGCGCCGGGACGTCACCGGTCTTGTTCGGCTGGCCCGTGGTCACGACGGTCCACTTGTAAATGCCCGCCGCGACCGCGCTGGCGCCGTTGTTCTTCACCGCGACCTTCGAGGGCACGTCGGGAGTGGACTGGACGGAACACGTCACGTTGCCGCTCTGGGCGAGCGCGAACCCGGAGAAGAGCACCATCGCCAATGCGACGGCCAAGGCCAACCCGCGAACAAGACGAGGCATAGCTACTCCTTTGTCACAGATGGGCTCGTCACTCAGCCGAAGGGCTGCGATCCGCCTGTGATCCCAAAGAACGTAGGGCCCCGGACCCCGCCCGTCAACGGGCCGGCGCGTCGCGTCCGCATGATGGACAATGGCGCCATGAGCGCGGCACAGGTTCCACACGGCGTCTCGCGGCACGCCGTCTTTTCCGCCGCCGTGAAGATGTGGCGTTACGGCCTCGTCGTCGCCTCCGCGGGGAACGTCAGCGCGCGCGTTCCCGGCGAACCGCTCGTCGCCATCACCCCGACCTCGATTCCCTACGACGTCCTGCGCGAGGACGAGATCAGCGTCGTGCGGCTCGAGGACGGCGCCCGGGCGGAGCCGGGGCCGCGGCCGTCCGGCGAGCTCCCCACCCACCTCGCCGTCTACCGGGCGCGGCCGGACGTCGGGGCCGTCATTCACACGCACGCGCCCGCCGTCTCCTCGCTCTCGGTCCTCGGGCTCCCGCTCCCGCCCGTCGTGGACGAGATGGTCGTCTACTTCGGCGGGGTCGTGGCGGTCGCGGACTACGCGTTCACCGGGACCGAGGACCTCGCCGCGAACGTCGTCGCCGCGCTCGGCGACCGCGCCGCGGTCCTTCTGTCGAACCACGGGAACGTCTGCGTCGGGCGCGACCTCGACGAGGCTCTTCACGTGGCGCTCACCATGGAATCGACGGCGCGGGCCTACCTCGACGCGCTCCGCGTCGGCACGCCGAAGCTCCTTCCGGAGGACGCGATCCGCCGGGGCCGCGAGATGTACGAGAAACGGCGCCTCCGCGCCGCCCCGACCGCCTAAACTGTCGTCGAAGGGGGCTTCATGCGCTGGAACGACGACGGCGGCGGACTCGGACCGGACATCGAGGACCGGCGGGGCGAAAGCGGCGGCGGCTTCAACTTCGGAGGCGGCGGGATGCGCCTCGGCTGCGGCGGCATCATCCTCCTCGGCGTCCTCTCCCTCATCTTCAAGCAGAACTTCTTCGCCCTGCTCGGCGGGGGCGGCGGCGCGCCGCAGGCGAGCGTCGACTCGCGCCCCGTGGCGGCGCCGTCCGCCCAGGAGGATCAGCGCGCGCGCTTCGTGAAGTTCGTCGTGACCGACGTGCAGAAGACGTGGGACCAGGTCTTCCCGTCGCTCGGCCGCAACTACACGCACGCCACGCTCGTTCTCTACCGCGACGCCACGCGCTCGGGCTGCGGCTTCGCGCAGGCGCAGATGGGGCCGTTCTACTGCCCCGCCGACCGCAAGGTCTACCTCGACATGGGCTTCTTCGACGAGCTCGGCCAGCGCTTCGGCGCTCCCGGCGACTTCGCGCAGGCGTACGTGATCGCCCACGAGTTCGGCCACCACGTCCAGACGCTGCTCGGCATCGAGGGCGGGGTCCGGAAGGCCATGGAGCAGAACCCCTCGCAGGAAAAGGCGCTTTCCGTGCGCCTCGAGCTGCAGGCCGACTGCCTCGCGGGCGTCTGGGGGCACGGCACCGCCGAACGGAACATCCTCGAGAACGGCGACGTCGAGAAGGGGCTCGCCGCGGCCTCCGCCGTCGGCGACGACCGCCTCCAGCGCGCCGCCGGCCAGCGCGTGAATCCCGAGAGCTGGACGCACGGCTCGGCCGCCCAGCGCACGGAGTGGTTCACGCGGGGCCTCCGGGAAGGCACCGTCGGGGCCTGCGACACGTTCAAATCGGGCCGCTGACTGCTCAGAATCTGAAGAGGCCGGAGACCGGCGGCGCGGACCCCGGATCGCGCCGAATGCCCGTGACCGCGACGACCTCTTTGAGGGCGTTCACGGGGTCCGGGTCGAGCAGGCCCCGGGCAACTTCGTCGTCGATCTCCTTCCACGCCTGCTCGAACGTCATCGCAGGGCGGTAGGCGCGATTCGTCGTCAGCGCGTCGAACACGTCGGCGACCGAAACGGTACGGACGGCCAGCGGGATGTCTTTCCCGGAGATTCCGTCGGGGTAGCCGCTGCCGTCCAGCCGCTCGTGGTGGTGGTAGATGATCGGCAGAATGGCCCGCATCGTCTTCATGCCCGACAGCAGCTCGCAGCCGACGACGGGATGCTGGTTGATCGTGAGACGCTCCTCGGCCGTCAGCGGCCCGACCTTCTTGAGCACCGAGTCGGAGACGACGATTTTCCCGATGTCGTGGAACAGGGCGCCGCGGCGGATGTCCTCGATCTCCGAGGCCTTCCAGTTCATCTTCGCGGCCACGTCGCACGCGTACTGCGCGACGCGGCCGCTGTGCCCGGCCGTGTAGCTGTCGCGCGCGTCGATCGTCTTCGCGAGCATGAGGATGACGCGCTCGGCGTGCTCGTGCTCGTCGGCGAAGTGCTTGAGCTGGACGAGGGACCTGACTCGCGGAAGGAGCTCGTCCGCGGCGACGGGCTTCGCGAGGAAGTCCGTGACGCCCGTGCGCTGCGCCCTCAGCCGGTCGTCCCGCGTGCCGTGGCCCGTCATCATGACGACCGGCAGGAGCCGCGTCGAGGGATTGTCGCGGATCTCGGCGAGGACGTCGTTCCCGCTCGCGTCCGGGAGCATGAGGTCGAGGAGCACGAGGTCCGGGGGCCGCTCGCGGATCGCCGCCAGCGCGGTCGCGCCGACTCCGAACTCCTCGACGACGTATCCCGAACGTCGGAGGAGCCTCCGCATGAGGCCGCGCACCTGCTCGTCGTCGTCGACGACGAATACTCGGCCGGCATCGTCGTCGGGCGGGGGGATCCGTGAGATGAGCGACCGCGGGGCGTCCATGAACCGAACAGAGCATACCCCAGCTAACGCGTTGCTCGTCGGCCCTCGGGATGCGTAAACTCGGTGTTCGGCCGCGTTGTGAAAAACTTTCGCAGTCCGTTCTCCTGGGGCCGCTCCCGTGTCGAAGCGCTTGCCACGGCGTTTCTGCTCGCCGTGTCCGCGGCCGCCATCCTCTGGTTCTTCGGGATCTTCGTCGCGGCAAGGCGGGAGGCGGAGGTCGAGAGCTGGCGCCGCGAGCTTTCTCTTCGCGCGGACCTCAGACGCGGCCTCCTCGAGCGGCGTCTCCAGGAGTCCGGGGAGGAGCTGGACTTCGTCGCGACCTTCCCGTCCATCCGCGACATCCTCGTCTCGGGCCGATCGAGCAAGACGGCGGAAGCCGAGGCGCGCCTCGCCCGCCTCCTCTCGGACTTCCGAAGCATCAACCGGCTGCGTTCCGTGTCGGTCGTGGACCTGTCGGGGCGCGTCCTCGTGGCCGTCGGCGGGCCTTGCGGCTCCGGAGCGCTCGCGCTCTCGCGGGACGTCCTTCGCGACGGCGCCTCGAGGTACGCCGTCGTGCACGAGCCGGACGGGGCGACGGCCCTCGCGAGCGCCGTGCCCGTCCGCGGCGCCTCTCCCGGCAACCCCGAGAGGCCGCTCCTCGGCACCGTACTGTCCACCGGCGACGCGGCAACGTACCTCTTCGACCTCCTCGGCCGGCCCGTCGACGCCCCGTCCAGCGAGGCGCTCCTCGTCGCCGCCGACGGGGACGACGTCGTCTTCCTCTCGCCGCTGCTGTTCCGCCCGGAGCCCCCGCTCTCCTTCCGGCTGCCGCGATCCGCCGGCGCGACGGCGGCCCAGGCGGCGCTCGCGGGCCAGAACGGGTTCCAGAGGACCACGGACTACCGCCGCGTTCCCGTCTTCGCCGCGGTGCGGCGCCTCTCGAACGTCCCCTGGGGTCTCGTCGTGAAGATCGACGAGTCCGAGGCGCTCGCGGCTTTCCGGAAGGACGTGCTCCAGAGAGGCCTGACGTGGGGCGCGCTTCTGCTCGCGATCTGCGCCGCCGCCGTCGGCCTGTGGCGCTCGCTCGTCGACGCGAACGAGATCCGCGTCGCGCGCAGCGAGCAGGGGTTCCGAAACCTGTTCGAGGGAGCCGCGGACGCCGTCTTCGTCATCGGCCGGGACGGCCGCGTGCGCGACGCGAACAGGGCCGCCGAGGAGTGCTACGGCAGGAGCCGCGAGGACCTCATCGGGCTGCCCGCAGCCGATCTGAGGCCCCCGGAGCAGCGCGCCCTCGCGCGAGAGCACTTCCGCGAGGCCGAGAGCGGGGACCGCCTCGTCTTCGAGAGCGAGCACGTGAGGGCCGACGGCAGCCGCTTCGCCGCCGAAGTCAGCACGCGCCTCGTGGACCTGCCCGGAGACGCCGTCCACATCGCCATCGTCCGCGACATCTCGGCACGCAAGGCGGCGGAGCGCCACACGCAGGACCTCAACCGTCTCCTCAGGACCGTCGCCGCGGCGAACGAGCTCCTCGTGCGGGAGACGGACGAGAGCCGGCTGTTCGCCGAGATCTGCGAGATCCTGGTCCTGACCGGCGGCTACGTCCTCGCGTGGATTGGCCGGGCCGACCGGGAGACGATGCGCGTCGTCCCGCTCGCGAGCGCGGGACGCACCCACTATCTCCGGCAGGTCGAGGTCCGCTGGGACGACTCGCCCCAGGGAAGAGGCCCGGTGGGGACCGCGATCCGGGAGGCGCGCGCGACGATCGTCACGGACGCCGGCGCGGACGCCCGGGTCGGCCCGTGGCGCGCGCCCCTGCTCGAGCACGGCCTCCAGTCGATCGCGGCCCTCCCGATCCGCTGCCGAAAGGGCCCGGCCCGCGTCCTCTGCGTCTACGCCCCGTCGCGCGCGTTCGTCGACCGCGACGAGGTCGCGCTCCTCGAGGAGCTGGCGGGCAACCTCTCCTTCGCGCTCGAGGCCATGGACTCCCGCGACGCGCTCCGGCGCAGCGAGGCGGCGCTGCGCAACCTCTGGCGGGCCGTGGAGCAGTCGCCGGCCAGCGTCGTGATCACGGACCTCGAGGGGCGCATCGAGTACGTGAACCCGCAGTTCACGCGCGCGACGGGATACACGGCCGCGGAGGTCCTGGGGCAGAACCCCCGCCTCCTGAAGTCCGGGAGGACGTCGCCGCGCGTGTACCGGGACCTCTGGGAAACGATCACCGCGGGCGGGGTCTGGCAGGGCGAGCTGTGCAACCGGCGCAAGGACGGCACCCTGTTCTGGGAGAACGCGACGATCTCGCCGGTCCGCGACGAGCGGGGGGCCACGACGAGCTACGTGGCCGTCAAGGAGGACGTCACGGCGCGCCGGCGCGCCGCGGAGGACCTCGCGAAGAGCGAGGCGTACTTCCGCTCGATCATCGAGAACAGCCGCGACGTCATCGCGGTGCTGGACTCGAGCGGCGTCGGGCGTTACGCGAGCCCCTCGGTGGAGAGCACCTTCGGATTCAAGCCGGAGGAGATCGTCGGCCGGTCCATCCTCGAGTTCCTCCATCCGGAGGATCAGGCGCGCGCCGCCGAGAGGCTCCAGTCGGTCGTCCTCGCGAGCGGGGGCACCCAGAACCTCGAGGTGAGGTTCCGGCACCGGGACGGATCGTGGCGCACGATTTCCGTCCTCGGGAGCCGCCTTCCCTCGGAGGCCGGCGTGTCGGGCGTCGTGATCAACGCGTGGGACATCACGGATCGCCTGCAGCTCGAGGCGCAGCTCGTCCAGGCCCAGAAGATGGAGGCCGTGGGACGGCTCGCGGGGGGCGTCGCACACGACTTCAACAACCTCCTCACGGTCATCCATGGGTACGGCGAGCTGCTGCAGAGCGCACTCGTGGACGACGCGGAGCAGCGCGAGAGCGTCGACGAGATCGTCCGGGCGGCCGAACGGGCGACGGCGCTCACGCGGCAGCTCCTCGCCTTCGGCCGCAAGCAGGTTCTCGAGACGCGCGTCCTCGACGTCGGTTCGGTCCTCGCCGAGACGGAGAAGCTGGTGCGCCGGCTCATTGGCGAGGACGTCGAGGTCCACGTCTCGCGGCCGCTCACTCTCGGGCGCGTGAAGGCCGATCCGGGGCAGATCGAGCAGGTCGTCCTCAACCTGGTCGTGAACGCCCGCGACGCGATGACGGGCGGCGGGCGCCTGACGATCGCGCTCGCCGACGTGGATCTCGACGCGCCTCTCGCGGCCGCCCACGACAGGGTCCCGCCCGGGCGGTACGTCCTCCTGTCGATCGCCGACAGCGGGGCCGGGATCGACGCCGAAACGCTCCCCCACATCTTCGAGCCGTTCTTCACGACGAAGGAGAAGGGGAAGGGCACCGGCCTCGGGCTCGCGACGGTCTACGGCATCGTGAGGCAGAGCGGCGGGTTCGTCGCGGTGGAGACGCACCCGGGCGCGGGGACGACGTTCCGGATCTACCTGCCGCGCTGCGACGAGCGGAGCGCCCCGGCCGCGCATCCGGCGTCTCCCTCTCCGCGCGGGACCGAGACCGTCCTTCTCGTCGAGGACGAGCCCGCCGTCCGGTCCCTCGCGAAGGCGATTCTCGAACGGCGGGGATACGACGTCCTGGAGGCGGGGACCGGGGCGGGGGCGCTCGAGCTGCTCGCGCGGGAGTCGCGGCACATCCACGTCCTCCTGACGGACCTCGTCATGCCGGGGATGGACGGACGGGAGCTCGCGGCCCGGGTGTCGGAGCTCCGCCCGTCCGCCCGCGTCGTCTTCATGTCGGGCTACCCCGCCGACATCGCGACGGACTTCGCCTCGGCGTTCATCGCCAAGCCGTTCAGCGAGAGTTCGCTCGCCGCGACGATCCGTGAGGTCCTCGACTCTCCGTAGAGCGTGTGCCACGGGCGTGTCCGAGACTGCCGCTCCCGTTCCTGACACACGTGGCCGCGGCACGGCCCCGCTAAGTCTTTCATTTTCAGCTGATTCCTTAGGCCTGCTCCGGCTCGGGAGCGGCCTCGCGCTTGCTGAGTGTCCGGCGACGGCACCCGTCGCCAGACACACCAATGAAGACCCCTCTCAAGCTCCTCGCGCTGTCCGCCGTGTTCCTGGCGGCGGGCGCCGCGCGGGCGCAGGTCGGCGCGAGCGTGTCCCCCCTTCTCCGCGAGGCGCAGGTCGGAGAGGTCTGGATCACGCGGCCGACACTCGCGCCGGCCACGGCGGACTCGGCGACTCGCGGCGCCGTCGGCACCTCGGCCAGGTTCTACGGCGAGGCCGGGAACCAGATCTCCTACTCGATCGCGCCCGGCGGATTCGCCTCGGACGGCACGGCGACCACGGGCTGGTCACCCGAAAGAGCCGCCGCGCTGAGCGGCTTCATGGACCAGATGCTCCCGGTACTGCGCGATCTCTACGGGCCGCCCGCCACGAATTACACGGTCAACCTCGTCCGCGACCTGAGATACACGGCGTCCGCCGTCTTTCTTCCGTCCGCCGACGAGATCCACGCCGGGGACAACGTCACGTACCAGCTCCTCACCCACGAGCTCGTCCACGCCTTCCGGCGCGACCGGGTCCTGAGCAGCGGCCCGCAGTGGCAGTACGACCCTACCCTGAGCGGGTTCGAGGAGGGCTTCGCGCAGGCGGTGTCGTACGAGGCGATGACCGAGTTCGCGCGCCGCAACCCGTCCTTCGGGCTCGCGCAGCGCATCTACCAGTCGAGCAACGAGTGGGACTACGACTTCCAGAACGTTCCCGAGCTCCGGACGAGGGACTTCTGGAGCGACTCGGGGGGGATGCTCCTCTACTGGACGCGGTACGAGATGGCGGCTGCCGCGATCGAGAAGATCGAGAGGGAGCATCCGGGCTTCCACCGCGCCTTCAACGCCGAGTACTACCGCCGGCTCAACGCGGAACCGGGCCTGACCCCTTCGCGCGATCTCGTGAAAGACATCGTCCGCGCGGTCGCGCCGACGATCGAAGGCCGCGCCGCGGCGCTCTGGATCGACAGGCAGTACATCTTCGACTGCGCCGACCACCCCGGAAAGAAGATCTGGCTTTCGACGCAGCACTATCCCGCGCCCGCGGACTACTTCATCTTCAACCGCATCTACTTCTACGAGACGTTCCTGAACGGTTCCGACTGGGCGTCCCCGAACGCGACCGGCGGCTACGACTATTACCACCTCAACGGCTCCGCGGGAACGGCCACGCTTCGCGCCGGCAACGGCTCGGTCGTCTGGCAGAACGCGCTGAGGATCACGCCCACGGAAAATCCCCCGGCCTTCTACGGGTTCGGCAACGACCACGTCGACCTCACGACGCAGGCCTCGAATCTCCCCTGGCCGGGCGGTGACCCCTCCCGGTTCGCGACCGGCCTTCTCCCCTTCGATCTCTATCGCCTGAACGTCCAGTTCGTCGCCGGGGGGACGGTCTCGAGCGATTCCTGGCGGGTCATCGGCGCTCCGCTTCGGGCCGCGGCCGGGGTCTTTGGAGGGGTCGTCGGCGCGGACGGCGGGACGATCACCCTGAAGCACAGGAGTCATGCGGCCGAATCTCCGGTTGCCGTGGTGAACGGCGTCTTTCTGGCGCCGGCCTCCTGGGCGAGCCAGCCGCATCCAGAGACTTCTTCCGTCGACTCCGACCCGGGCGTCGTCGACGTAACTTACGTCGACGCGGCCGGAAACACGTACACGGACGTCCGCGCGATCGGCTACGGGAGCGCGCACGGCAACCAGGCGTTCCTGTTCGACGTTTCCCGCATGTCCGCATTCCCTCTCCAGAAGGCGGTTACGATCGTGTCCCAGCCGTCGAGCCGGATCGCGACGGCAGGCCAGAGCGTCGCGTTCACGGTCGCCGCGACCGGAACACCGGCCCCTTCGTATCAGTGGCAGGTCTCGACCGATGCGGGCGCCACGTGGGCGAACCTGTCCGACGGCGCACCGTACGCGGGCACGCGATCGGAGACGCTCTCGCTCACGAGGGTCACCCTCGGAATGAACGCCGCCCGGTACCGCGCCGTGGCGACGAACACACTCGGCTCCGCCGTGAGCTCCACCGCGGCGCTGGGGGTGTCGCCCTCCGGGCAGGGCGCCTCGTCCTTCTACCCGCTCGTTCCCTGCCGCGCCTTCGACAGTCGCAACGCCAGCGGGCCGGACGCCGCCGCGCCGGCTCTCGCCTCGGCGAGCTCGCGCGTCCTGTCGCTCGCCGGACGATGCGGAATTTCGGCGACCGCGGCCGCTCTGTCGGTCAACGTGACGGTCGTCGAGCCGGCCGCATCCGGCTCCCTGGTTCTCTATCCGGGCGACCAGCCCGTGCCCGTCGCCAACACGGTCTCGTTCCGGGCGGGACGGACCCGGGCGAACAACACGATCATCAAGATCTCGGCGGACGGGAGCGGCACGCTGGGGGTTTCGAACGGCGCGGCCGGGCCGCTCCAGTTCATCGTGGACGTCAACGGCTACTTCGAGTGATCAGGACGCCGGGTCCGCGGGAGTCTTTCGCAGGAGCCGATAGAGGGTCGAACGGCTGATGTGAAGCAGCCGTGCCGCCTCGACGCGGTTGCCGCCCGTCCGGGCCAGGGCGTCCAGAAGCTGCTCGGGTGTCACGGCGACGGAAACTCCCCCGCCGGACCCCGAGTCGCCCGCGTCCCCGTCGGCCCGGGAAAGAATCAGAGGAAAGTCCTCGGCCGTGAGCTCCTCACGCGCCGTAAGCGCGCACGCCTGCTCGATCGCATGCTTGAGCTCACGGACGTTGCCGGGAAACGGATCGTGGAGGATCAGGTCCCGGGCGTCGGCGGACAGGCGGTGCGGATACCGGGACGGCTGCGAGAACATCTTCAGGAAATGGTCGGCGAGGAGGAGCTTGTCCTCTTCGCGGTCCCGAAGGGCGGGCACTCGCAGCGTGACGACGGCCAGGCGGTAGTACAGGTCCTCGCGGAACGTCTGCCGCCGAACGGCGGCTTCCATGTCGACGTTCGTCGAGGCGACGATCCGGACGTCCACCGCGACGCTTGCGTTGTCCCCGACCCGGCGGATCTGAAACTCCTCGAGCGCGCGGAGCACCTTCGCCTGGGCAGCCATCGGCATCGAGCCGACTTCGTCGAGGAGAAGGGTTCCGCCCTCCGCCTCCTCGAACAGGCCACGCCGGGCGTTCGTGGCTCCGCTGAAGGCTCCGCGCACGTGGCCGAACAGTTCACTCTCGATGAGGTCGTCGGGGATCGCCGCGCAGTTGAGGGCGACGAAGGGCCTTCCGGCCCGGGGGCCGTGCGACGCGATGTACTTCGCGACGACCTCCTTGCCCGTGCCCGTCTCGCCCCGGATGAGGACCGTGCACGAGAGCTCCGCGACGCGACGCGCCTTTTCGAGCACGTCCCTCCAGGCCTTCGAGGTCCCGATCGCGGCATCCTGCTGCTGAGCCCGCCTCCAGGTTCCGGATGGGGTCCGGAGCGGCGCGTCCGGCGTGAGGCGGCGGATCAGGTCGAGAACGCTCTGGATCCGGAAGGGTTTGACGAGGAAGTCCGTCGCGCCGGCCTTCATCGCCTCGATCGCGTCCGAAACCCCGGCCTGACCCGAGATGATGACGAACGGAACGCCCGGAGCCTTCTGGCGCACCTCGAAAAGAACGTCGATGCCCGAGAGGTCCGGGAGCATGAGATCGCAGAAGATGACGTCGTAGTCCGTGAAGATCGCCCGGTCGACAAAGGCCCGGGAATTCGAAAACACGTCGGCGCTCGCGCCCTCGCGAACGAGGGTGGAGCGCAGCAACTCGCGGACGCCCTCGTCGTCGTCGACGACGGCGATGCGGAGCGCAGGGCTAGCGGGTCGCGACACGTCGACTCATTCTAGCGGCGCGCCGGCCCGGACGACGCGGTTCCGGGACGGGAAACTGGGGACGATGCGGCGACGGGCACCGGCATCGAGCCGTCCTCCCGGGGCCTCGGGTCAACCCGGCAGGGCTTTTGCACGTCGAACGCCCGGAGGGCCAGTACCGTGAGAAAGAATTTCCTTCTCGCGCTCGCCGCAGCGGCCGTGCTGACCGGCGCGGGCTGCTCGAGCATCACGACGAACGTCGACTTCGACACCACCGCGCGTTTCGACGCCTACCGCACGTACGCGTTCAAGGACGTCCACGAGGGCGACGCGTTCCAGATGAAGCGCGTACAGGCCGCGATCGACCGGTCTCTCCAGGCGAAGGGCCTCACGAAAGCGGACGGGAAGCCGGATCTGTGGGTCGTCCTCCATACCCGCATGCGCAACCAGAGACAGGTCACGACGTTCAGCTCGGGCTGGGGTTGGGGCTGGGGCTGGCGCGGCGGCTACTGGAACACCGCCCGCGTCGACAACATCCCGGTCGGGACGCTCGTCGTGGACCTCGTCGACACGACCCGCAAAGAGCTCGTCTGGCGGGGCTTGGCATCGCGCGTCGTCGACCGCGACGAGACGCCGCAGGAGAGGACTGGATACGTCCAGGAGGCCGTCGACAAGCTCTTCGCGGAGTTCCCGCCGAAGCGCTGACGGGAGAGCCCGGGGCGCGATGTCCCGTCACGCCCCCCGGCTGCCGCGGAGACGTTCCAGCGCGACCATCTGCTCGGTCGTGCGGAGCGTCAGCTCGTCCTTGTCCAGCTCGCGGAGCGGAGCCCACGCGGCCCTGAGGCTTCGCGCGAGCGGGTCGGGCAGCGTGCGGAGCCACCCCTCGATCCGGAGGTCCACGAACTCGCGTTTCTCCTCGATCGTGAGCTCGCGCGCGAGAAGGAGGCGCGGCGCCTCCTCGGCGTCCACGAGCGTCTGGAGGATGGTCCAGCGGCCGCCGGGCTTCTCGGCGCAGAGCGCGCCGAAGGCGCCGCTCGACGTCTCCCGGATGAGCTCCTCCTCGCGCGTCGTGAGGCTCTCGTGCTCCTTCGTCTCGTCCCAGCTGTCGGAGTCGTCCGCCATGTAGCGCAGGTAGAGCATCGCGAAGAGGCACGTCGGCTCGACGAGCTCCGCGCGCGCCCGCACGTCCGCCCACACCGCCGCCGCGGCCCTGAGGCAGCGCCGCGCGGCGGTCTCCGCGAACTTCTTCCCGAAGACGAGCGCGACGGCCTCGCGCACGAAGTGCGGCAGCTCGCTCGCGAGGATCTCCCGGTAGCCCGGGACCTGCCGGTCGAGGAGCACCGCCGCGCGCTTGTCGAGCGCCGCGAGGTCGCTCGTGACGGCGGGGAGGCCGAGCGTCGTGCAGCCGAGGTTGTAGTTGATGGCCCGCGGAAGCGTCACGCCCTCGGGCCACGCGTCGCGGAGGTCCCGGTTGTCGGGCAGCGAGCTCCCGCCGCCCCACTCCTCGGGGTAGACGGGGATCGAGCGGCCGTAGTTCACGGAGCCCGTCGCGCGGATCCGCACGCGCGTCTGCGGGACGAGCCCGCTGAACGGGGCGAGCAGCGGCGCGATCCGGAGGAGCGTCTCCGTGTGGGCCTTCACGCCCGTGTCGAGAAGCTCGAGGAGCGCCTCGCGCTCCCCCGCTCCGACCGCGGGCGCCGGCCGCTTCGCCGCGGCCGCCTCGCGGAACTTCGCGGCGAGGCGGAGCGTCGCCTCCGGCGCGTCCGCGCGGATCCCCTGCAGCGTGACGCCGTCCGCGCGCGCGAACTGCGCCACGACGCCCTCGTGCTCCGGGTCGAAGCCGCCGCGGAAGCCGGCGCGTCCCGCGCCGATCAGGAACGTCACCCGGGGCGCGCTCTCGCCGATCCGGCGGGCGTGCTCCGCGAGCCGGCGCTCGGCTTCCTCGCGCGCGGCGACCGTCAGCGTGTACGCGGCGTCCGTCGCGATCTTGCCGCTCTGCTCGGCGGTGTCGGACATCGCGACGAAGACGCGGACGACGGAGTCGGCGGCGTCGAAGCCCGTCCGGAGGCCGGCCGGCGTCGGGAGGTCGCTCGCGCCGTGGTTTCTTTCGAGAGCCTGGTAATAGGCCTCGAGGAAGTCCGGAAGGTGCGCGAGGGCGCCGACGTTCTCTACGAGCGGGACGAGGCGCACGCGCGACACGCGGGCGACGACGTCCGCGCGCCGCGCCGGGGGAATCCGCGCGGACAGGAACGCGTCGATCCGGTCGGGCGGGCCGTCGAAGAGGCCGGCCACGGCCTGCTGGTAGAGCGTCCCGATCTTGACGACGGCGCCGATCTCGGCGCGCGCGTTCACCTGCGGGATGCTCAGCTCGTGGATCGCGTTGCGCGCCGCGACGATCCCGAGCTTCTCGCACGCGAGCAGGAACAGAACGTTCGCGCGCGCGACGGACGCGAGGATCTTCGAGATCTTCTCCTCGTCCTGCTCGATCCACGGGTTCGGCACGCGGAACAGGAGGTGCCGGTCCTCTCCGGGGACGAGCCCGTGCCGGAGGAGCGCGAGAACGGCCTTCTCCGGGACGTCCACCCACTCGGGGCTGATCTGCCGGCCCTCGTAGTCGAGCAGCACCTCCGAGCAGGGCCCGAGGAGGTCCGCGATCGTCTCCTCGAACTCCGCGCGCGCGTCGACGAGCGGGTTCCACTCGAGGTACGTCAGCGCCTCGTGCGCGCGGTCCGGCGTCCCCTCGGGCGCCGCGCGGAGCGCCCGCGCGAGCTGCTCGGCCCGGTGCGCCGTCGAGTCCGGGTGCTTCGTGCCCGTGAGGCGGGCCGTCCCCTGCTGCGGGCGGGCGGCGGCGCGGCTCCGCGCCTCGGCGAACGACCGGGCGTCCAGCGCGTCGAGCGCGTCGTAACCGGCTTCCGTGCAGGCGCTCTCCCACACGGACGCCTCGACCGTCCGCCCGGCCGCAGGCGCGGGAGCGCTCGAGCCCGCGCGCGCGGCCGCCTCGATCCGGGTCTTCACGCGGTCCATGAAGACCTCGAGCTCGGGCACGTCCTTCGAGCCGTACGAGAGCCGCTGCCACGTCCCGTAGCGCGCGGCGTCCGGCCCGGCGAACGCGGCGAACGGGATGCCGCCGACGCCGCCGGTCAGCAGGAGCTCGAACGCGTCCACCGACGTCTTGACGACGGCGCGCTCTTTCACGCCGTTGCGCAGGCGGTCGAAGGACGCCCCGACGAGGCCCGGGAACGCGAGCGGCGCGTAGAACGTGCCGCCGAAGTCCGTCCGCTCGACGCCGAGCGGGGCGAGCGCGTCGGCTGCCTGCAGCATGAAGTCGCGGCGCTCGCGCATGTACGGCGACGGCCGCCGCAGCGCGGCGAGCGGGCTCTGGAGCGCCGCGAGCGCCCAGTCCTGCGCGAGCGTCGACGGCGTCGCGACGAGCCACGCGGAGAGGTTCGCGAGGATCTCGCGGGCCCTCACGCCGTTCGAGCGGATCTCGTCCGAAAGGACGAGCCAGCAGGCGCGAGCGCCCGTCGAGGCGCCGAACATGTCCATCTTCGACAGGCCCGACATCGTCACGACCCAGTCGCGCCACTCGGGGTTCGCGAACGCCGGGTTCACGAAGGAGTCGACGTAGTCGAGGCGCTGGTAGACGGAGTCGTACAGGACGAAGACGCGCCGCTTCACGGCGACGCGCACGATCTCCTCGACGAGCGAGCGCGGGTAGACGCGGCCCGTCGGGTTGTGCGGGTTGTTCAGAATGACCGAAGACACTCCGCCCTTCGCGAGAATCCGGTCGAGCGCCTCGGGATCGGGCAGGAAGCCGGGCGCGTCCGTGGGCAGCTCGACCACGCGCTTGCCCGCGCGCTCGATGAACCAGTCGTACTCCCAGCTCGGCCGCGGCACGACGACGCCCGACCCGTCCTCTCCGAGGACCTCGAGGACGATCGCGAGCCCCGCGCGCGTCCCGGGAGTGAAGAGGATCTCGTCCGGCAGGAACCGCACGTCGGACGCCGGGTAGTCCCGCAGGCCGTCGCGGTTGAAGAAGTCCGCGATCTCGCTCCGCACGTCCATCCGGCCCACGGCGGGCCCGTAGCTGTGGACCGTGTTGCGCGTGATGCGCTGGGCCGCGCGGACGACCTCCGGGTGCGGCGCGAAGTCCGAGTTCTTGTAGTCGCCCTGCGTCAGGTCGAGCGCGCCCTCCTGCTGCACGCGCCGCGCGAAGGCGCGGACGAGCGGCTCGGGAGTCGAAAGGGCGCGCGTGGAAAGGGTCCTCACGCGCGCCGTTTTAGCATCTTCGGGCCGGCGCGACCGGATCTCAGAAGGACGCTTCGATCCCCGCCAGAAAACGCCGGCTCGGGGCCGGGAAGCCGTTCACTTCCGCGTACGCGCGGTTGAAGGCGTTCGTGACCCTGACCCACGGCGAGAGCGACCAGACGAGGGGCGGCAGCGTGACCGCGGCGTCGACGCGGACGTACGACGGGCTCTCCACGACCGTCGTGAAGTCCGCCGCGTCGCGGTCGTCGCGCGCGCCGACGAAGATTCCCGTCACGCTCCACGACCCCCCCTTCCCGAAGCCGGAACCGGCCGTCAGCGACGCGCGGTGGCGGGGCCGGCGGATCAGCGGGGCGCCCGCGTCGAGATCCTTCGCGTCGAGGTACGTGTACGAGGCGCGCAGGAAAGCCCGGTCGCCGACCGCCGTGCGGACGGCCACCTCGACGCCGCGCGTCCGGGCGTGGCCGACGTTCTCGTTCGCGAACGTCTGCGCGTCGTACTGGATGAGGTCCCGGATGTCGTTCCAGAAGCCCGTGGCCTCCGCGACCACGCCCTCGAGGATCGTCCACTCGCCGCCGGCCTCCCAGCCCGTGGAGCGCTCGGGCTGGAGGTTCGGGTTCCCCGAGTACGGGTAGTACAGCTCGCCGAGCGTCGGCGCGCGGAACGCCGAACCCGCGGCCGCGCGAAGCTTGAGCGCGGGCATGGCGCGCCACGCGAGCGTCACGCGGGGAGAGACGGCGCCGCCGAACGCGCTGTGGTCGTCCCAGCGGACGCCCGCGGTCGCGACGAGCCGGTCCCCGAGGAGCGCGACGCGGTCCTCCGCGAAGAGCGCGAACGTGCGCGACGTCGCTCCGTCCAGCGCGACGCCGAAGTTGCTCTCGCTCGTCACCTGCGTGCGCTCAACGTCGACTCCAATTGCGAGGCGGTGCGCGCCCCACGTGCCCGACGCGGCCACGCGGCCCCCCGCGCGGCGCGCGTCCGTCGTGGACCACGTGAAGAACGCGTCGGCGGGGTCGGCGTACCCGGGCATGTCGCGGACGTAGCGGACCGAGGCGGAGAGAGAGAGATTCTTTGAAAGCGAAAGAGAAAGAGGGATCTCGACGGTGGTCGTCTCGCCGGAAGTCGAACGCTGCGGCGTCGGCACGGCGCCATCCGTTGGGATGCCCGTCCGGCCCGTGTCCCGCCGGGCGACGACGCCGAGAGTGGCGCCCTCGCCCAGCCGCGCCGTCAGCGCCCCCGAGAGGGTCGTTCCGGAGAAGAATTCATTGAATTGGTCCCCGGAAGAAAAAGTTCTTCGAAATGCGAATGTCCCGGAAAAATCACCTTCTAAGAATCCTAATTCTCCGAGCCCCTCTTTCCCTCCCGCATTTCCAAGAGCAAAGCTCGCGTGTCCGCTTACGCCCGCTTCCGCCGCCTTCCGCGTGAAGATCCGCACGACGCCGCCGATCGCCTCCGAGCCGTAGAGCGCCGAGAACGGGCCGCGCACGATCTCGACGCGCTCGACGTTCGCCGTCGAGATCGCCGAGAGGTCGGTCCCGCCGAAGTACGGGCTGTTCAGCGTCACGCCGTCCACGAGGACGAGCGTCTGCGCCGACGAGGCGCCCCGCAGGAAAAGCGACGTCACGCCGCCGACGCCGCCCGACTGCACGACGTCGAGTCCGGGCACGGTGCGCAGGAGGTCGAGGACGGTGGCGGACTTCGCGCGCGCGATCTCGGCGGCGTCGATCACCGTCGCGGCGGCGCCGAGCGAGACGGAAGGCTCCGGCGCGGCCTCGGCCGAGACGACGACGTCGGCGGCGATCGGCACGGCGGCGGAAAGCGGAGCGGGCCCCGCCGCGAGGAGCGGAAGCGGGCACAGGACGAGAGCGCACAGGAGCCGGACGAAACCGCGGAAAACCAAGGGAACACCTCCGTTCCGGTGGCCTCGCCCTCCCATCGAAAAGGAGCGGCGGGCCCGGCGCGCGGAGGCGGGCGAGCCGCGACTTCCCGAGCCCCGGAGAAGGCGACGCTGATTCGATGTTCCTCGGGCAGGTCTCCTGGCTCCCGGATCGTCCGCGCCCGGCCCCTTCCCGGAGGCGCGACCGGCTGAACCGATCTCTCGCCGCCAGTGGGATCTCGCCGGGCGCGTCCCCGGTCACAGTGGCGGGGGCCGCGCGGGAATCTCACCCGCTTCCCTCTTTCACCCCCCGGAGGTCGAGGGGACTCGAGGACGATGTGAAAGAACGCGGCCGGAACTTACCACGCCCGCGGCGCGCGCCGCGACGGGTCTTCAGGCGGGCCGCGTGTCGAGGATCTCGCGGACCTTCGCCGTGAGGGATCGCTCGCTGAAGGGCTTGGACAGGAAAGCGGCCGTGCCGTCCGCGACGAAATCCGTCTCGACGTCGGCGGCATAGCCGGACATGAAGATGATCTTGATGGAGGGACGCCGCGCCAGGACCGTCGACGCGAGGTCCCGGCCGTTCATTCCCGGCATGACGAGATCGGTCAGGAGGACGTGGATCTGGCGCGGGTCACGGTCCACGACGTCGAGCGCGGCCGCTCCGTTCTCGGCGACGAGAACGGTGTACCCGTGCCGGCCGAGGACCGTCCTCGCGAGGGACCTCACCGCCGGCTCGTCCTCGACGAGAAGCACCGTCTCCTTTCCGACGTGGGAGCCCACGGCCGGACGGACTCCGGAGATCGCGGGCTCGTCGCAGTGCGGCAGGTAGATCCGGAACGTCGTGCCCGCGCCCGGAGACGACGCCGCCGTGACGTATCCGCCGCTCTGCCGGACGATGCCGTAGACCGTGGCGAGTCCGAGCCCCGTGCCCTTCCCTTTCTCCTTCGTCGTGAAGAAGGGCTCGAAGACGTGGCCCAACGTCTCCGCGTCCATTCCCGTCCCCGTGTCGGTCACCGCGATGAGGACGTAGCGTCCGGCGGGGACGGCCTCGGGGGCCGCCAGGAGCGGCTCGCGGAGGTGCACGTTTTCCAGCTCGATGACCAGGCGTCCGCCGTCGGGCATCGCGTCCCGGGCATTCACGGCGAGATTCAGAAGAATCTGCTCCACCTGCCCGGCGTCCGCCTTGACGTGGCCGAGGCCCGCGGGCCTCACGACGACGAGCTCGAGATCCTCGCCGATGAGCCTCCGGAGCATCTTCTCGGTTTCGGCCACCACGGCGCCGACGTCGAGGACGCGCGTCTCGAGGATCTGCCGCCGGCTGAACGCGAGGAGCTGCCTCGTCAGGGACGTTGCCCGCCCGGCCGCCTTGAGGATCTCGCCGACGCTCTCGCGGTCCTCCCGATTCTCGGCGAGCGTCTCGTTCAGGAGCTCCGCGTAGCCGGCGATGACCGTGAGCAGGTTGTTGAAATCGTGCGCGACCCCCCCGGCGAGCCGGCCCACGGCCTCCATCTTCTGTGCCTGAGCGAGCTGCGCCTCGAGCTGCCGGCGATCCGAGATGTCGCGACCGTTGACGATCACGCCGTGCATGCCGGTCTCGGGGGCCAGGAGCTTCGCCATCGCCGAGAGCGTTCGCCACGATCCGTCCCGGCGGCGGACGCGGAATTCCGTCTGCTCGACGCGCGACCCGTCCGCGAGGACGCGCCGGAAGGCGGTCTCCACCTCCTGCCGGTCCCCGGGATGGATGAGATCGAGCGCCGCCGAGCCCTGCATGTCGGCGGGGCGATACCCGAACAATGCCTCCGCCGCCGGGCTCACGAAGAGCAGGCGCGTGTCGGGCGCCAGCACGACCGTGATGTCGAGGGAGTTCTCGATGATCGATCGGAAGTAGAGCTCGCTCTTCGCGAGTCTCTCCTCCGCCTGTTTGCGTACCGTGACGTCCTGAAAGACCGTGACGAATTCGCCCTTCCTCGGGGAGTAGGCCGAAACGGTGTACCAGCGTTCCAGTTCGGGGACTCGGTCCTCGAACGTTTCAGGCATCCCGGTCGACGCCACGCGGCCGTAGATCTCGAACTCCTCCGGATTCGTCTGCCGAAGGTTGGGAAGCACGTCGGTCACGCGCCTTCCGACGACGCCCTTCAGTCCCGTCAGCCTTTCGAACGCCGGATTGACGTCGAGGAAGACCCAATCGACTCCGACGCCCTGTTCGAAGTGCATCTCGCAGTGCGCGTAGCCTTCGAGCATCCCGTCGAACAGCGAACGGAGCCGCGCCTCGTTGGCCCGAAGGGCCTCCTCCACCCGTGCGCGGTCCGAGATGTCGCGGATCAGGCCTTCCGTTCCCGTCACCCTCCCCTGGCCGTCTCTCACGACCCCGGCGCTCAGGGATACCCAGAACGGCGTGCCGTCCTTCTTCTTTCCCTTTCCGACGCGGTCGTAGGTCCGACCGCTCCTCCTGAGCTCCTCGAGGACCGAAGCCCTCTCCTCGGGGTCGAAGTAGAGGTCGGCGGCGGAGAGTCCGATCATCTCCTCCAGCGAGGCGTAGCCGTACATTCGAGGCGCCGACGGGCTCAGCAGGACGAATCGACCCTCCCGGTCCGTCTGGAAGTAGGCGTCCTGCATGTTCTCGAGAATTCCCCGGAATCTCCTCTCGCTCTTGCGGAGCGCCTCGTCGCTCGTCCGAAGCTCGACCTCGACCCTCGCGCGCTCCGCCCGGTCCTGAATCGCGTCGAGCGCGAAGGCGAGGTCGGCGGCGAGCTCGTCCAGGAGCGAACACTCCTCGTCCCCGAGCACGTCCGACGCGCGCGAGTAGATCGTCAGGGCGCCGGACACGGTGCCGGCGCTCTTGAGCGGGAACGCCGCGACCAGCCGGAATCCCCGCGCGATCTGCCGGGCGCGCCAGGGTTCCACGCGGACGTCGGCGGAAACGTCCGTGATCACGGTGCGCCGCCCCGTCCGAATGGCCGTCCCGACCGGGCCGCGGCCGAGCGGCGAGTCGTCGCAGCGCACTTCGATTTCGTCGACGTAGCCCTCGTCATGGCCCGCGCGCGCGACCGGCACGACCCGGCCGGTCGTTCGGTCCGCGAGGCCCACCCAGACGAGAGCGAATCCGCCCAGCTCGACGAGGATCTGGCAGGCCCCTCCGAGCAGCGTCGCGCGCTCGTCCGTCCTGACGATGAGCTGGTTGATCTCGATGATCGTGTGCAGGAGCCGGTTGAGATGGCGGACCCGCGCGTCGACGTTCCGGCGCCCGCTGACGTCGCGCACGATCGAGATGTGGACGGGGCCGCCCGGCATCTCGGCGCGGCGCGTCGACACCTCGACGGGGAAGCGGCTCCCGTCCGCGCGGAGGTGCTCTCCTTCGAAGACGAGGCGGTCCACGCGGGTCGCCGTCTCGAAAAACGCCAGGCCCGTCTTCCGCTGCTCCGGCGGCCGGAAGTCCGCCACGTGCCGCCCGATCAGCGCCTCGCGCGGGGCGCGGTAGCTCTCTTCCGCGGCCCGGTTCGCGTCCTGCACCAGGCCGTCCTCTCCCACGATGAAGACCGCGTCGCTCGCCTGCTCGAACAGGGTCCTGAAGCGCGATTCGCCCCGGGTGTTGGCGTCCGCCCGGAGGCGCCGGAGACGCTGGCCGATTCCCCACGCGAGGGCGAGGACGCCGAGCAGGGCGACGCCCCAGACGAGCGCGGTGTCCCTCACGTGAAGCCAGAACGGCTCGAGCGCCTCGCTCTCGTCCACCTTGACGACGAGACCCCAGGGCGCCGCCGTGAGGCGCCGGGTCGCGGCGACGACCTGCTCGCCCCGGTAGTCCGTGAAGAGCCCGACCGACTCCGGCCTCTGGAGGGCCTCACGGGCGGCGAAGCCCTCCGTGTCGAGTGGCCGCCGGAAGGCGAGGGGCGCTCCGGGCCGGCGCCGCAGCGGCGAGAGGTACACCACGTCGGCGCCGTCGCGCGCCACGAGCAGCGCCTCACCCGTCCGCGGCGAGAACGGCTCCCCGAGGAGCGGGTACAGGCGGGCGCTGGGACCGGTCACGATGAGGACCGCGCCGAGGGGGTTTCCCGCATCGCCCCGGATCGGCGCGGCGAGCGTCAGCGACGGCTCCCCGCGCTCGTGCGCGTGCAGGCTCACCGCCGGCATTCCGGCCCCGATGACGCCGCGCGCCGCCGCGACGCAACCCGCGTCCGAGGCGGGAGCGGGCAGCCCGGCGGCGGGCCGGCCGGAAACGTCGAAGACGGCGACGAGGTCGTACGCGTGCACCCGGCGGAACTGCTCCACGATCTCCTGGAAGTGGGCGTGCTCGTGACCGCCGGAGCCCCTCAAGACGCCTTGCACGGCGGGGAAGCTCGCGAGAAGGGACGCGTCGACGAGCGCGTCGTTCAGGAAGGCGTTCAGCGAGTCCCGGCGAAAGTCGGCCTTCAGCCCGAGGTCCTTCTTCCAGCCCTCGATCGCGGCGTCCCGCTCGCGTGGCACGTGCGAGAACCAGAACACGCTCGCTGCGAGGAGGAAGAGCGCCGGCGGCACGGCCGGAAGCCACGCGCGCAGGCGGCGCGTCGCCCTCCCGTGCTTCGGAGCTTCCATTTCGGCCTCCGCGCCCCCGGGGTGCTAGTCCTTCTTCTGCTTGCTCTTCGGGTTCTTCAGGGCTTCGAGGAGCGACTGACCGAAGATCGAAACGGACGGGGCCGCCGCCTTCTCGCGCTTGGCGGATTCTTCGCGATAGCTGCGCAGATCGCCGCGGTCGGCCTCGGCCTTGGCGCCGGAGGCGGACAGCGAGATGCGCTTCCTCTGGGTGTCGAGGCCGATGACCTTGACCTCCACCTTCTGGCCGGAGGCGAAGTGTTTCGCGACTGTTCCGGGCGGGACGCCCGTCTCGCTGTTCGGGATGAGGCCCGTGAGACCGGGCTCGAGGCGGACGAAGACGCCGAACACCGCGACGCTCTCGACGTCGCCCTTCACGACCGAGCCCTCGGCGTAGCGCTCGCCGATGCCGGACCACGGGTCGCCCGTCGCGACCTCGCGCAGCGAGAGCGACAGGCGGCGGTGCGCCGCGTCGACTTCCTTCACCCAGCCCTGGACCGTCTGGCCGACGGCGACCTGCGGGTCCTTCGCGGCGACGCCCGGCGGGAGCGCCGAGACGTGCACGAGGCCGTCGATGCCCGGCTCCACCTCGACGAAGAGGCCGAAGTCGGCGTGGCGGGCCACGGTGCCGGTGAACGAGGCGCCGGGTGCGAAGCGCTCGGCGAGCGTCGCCCACGGGTCGGATTCGAGCTCCTTCATCGAGAGCGAGATGCGCTTGCCCTCGCCCGCGAGCTTCGTGACCTTCACGGTGACTTCCTGGCCCACCGTGAGGACGTCCTTCGGGTGCGCGACGCGGCGGCGCGAGATCTCCGTGACGTGGACGAGCCCGTCCACGCCGCCGAGGTCCACGAACGCGCCGAAGTCGGTGAGGGAGCGGACGCGGCCCGTCATCACGGAGCCGAGCTCGATCTTCGCGCGCGTCTCGGCGGCCTTGGCCTCGTTGTCTTCCTTGAGGAGCGCGACGCGCGACACGACGACGCGGCGGCCGTCCTCGGAGTACTCGATGACCCGGAAGTCGAAGTTCTTGCCGACGAACGCGGCGAGTCCGGGCTCGTCGTGGCGGCCGAGGTCGATCTGCGAGACCGGGCAGAACGCGCGCAGGCCGTGCGCCCCGCCGATCAGGACGTCGAACCCGCCCTTGTTGCGGGCCGAGACCTTGCCGGCCACGGGGATCTTCGCCTCGGCGGCGGCCCGGAGCTCGGCCTTCGTCTTGTGCCCGATCGCCAGCTTGCGGCTGATCCTCACGTCCGGCGAGGCCTTGATCACGACGGCCTCGATGCGGTCGCCGACCTTCTCGCCGTCGAGTTCCTTGAGGTCCATGATCGCTTCGGATTTCCCGCCGATCGAGACGAGGACGACGTCGGGCGTGATGCCGGCGATCGTGCCGTTCACGACCTGGCCCTCGACGAGCTTCTTGCGGGGCTTCGCGTCGTCGGCGGCCATGGCGGCCTCGAAGGTCTTCTTGTCCGCCGACTCGGCTCCGTCGGCGGGGTGAGCGGCAATCAGGGTCTGAGACACGGGGGAACTCCTACCCGCACGCGCAAGCTCCGCGAGGAGTCTCCGGGCGGCGGGAGGCGGATTCTAACCGAAGCTGTAAGATGAGACTTCTTCTCGCAATCCCCCTACCCGAGGAGTGGGAAAGATGGCTGAACCCGGTGTCCTCTCTGCGCCCGTGGCGTTGCCCGCCGCCGCCGCTCTCGCGGCGGTGGCGCCGACGCGCGACGAGCTCAGGAGGTGGTATGCGCTCATGCATCTCGGGCGCATTCTCGACGACAAGGCTCCGAACTACCTGAAACAGGGCCTCGGCTGGTCCTACCACGCGCCGAGCGCGGGCCACGACGGCATCCAGGTCGCCCTCGGCGTCACGTTCCGTCCGAATGTCGACTACCTCTTTCCTTATTACCGCGACCTCTCGACGTGCGTCGCGGCGGGGCTCAGCGCGGACGAGATCCTCCTGAACGGCATGTCCAAGCGTTCGGACGTGGCGTCCGGCGGGCGGCACATGTCGAACCATTTCGCCAAGCAGTCGATCCACGTCCAGAACGTCTCGTCGTGCGTCTCGAACCACGCGCAGCACGCGACGGGTCTCGGCCGCGCCATCCGGACGTACGGCGCCGACTCCGTCGTCTTCTGCTCGCAGGGCGAGTCCTCGACGTCCGAGGGCTATTTCTACGAGGCCGTCAACGGCGCCTCGAACGAGAAGCTGCCCGTCGTCTTCGTCGTGCAGGACAACGGCTACGGGATCTCCGTTCCGAAGAGCGACCAGACCGCGAACCTGTACGCGTCCGACAACTTCTCGGGCTTTTTGAACGTCAAGATCGTCCACTGCGACGGAAAGGACCTCTTCGACTCGCTCCGCGCCCTGCGCGAGGCCGTCGCGTACGTGAAGTCCGGCGCCGGCTGCGCGCTCGTTCACGCCGAGTGCGTGCGCATCGGCTCGCACTCGAACTCGGACCGCCACGATCTGTATCGCTCTCCGGAGGAGCTCGCCGCCGCGAAAGCGCTCGACCCGCTCCCCCGCCTGCGCCGGACGCTCGTCGAGGGCGGCGCGTTCAGCGAGGGCGAGATCGCCGAGATCGAGGCCTCGAACGTCCGCCTCTACGACGACGCGGCCGACCGCTGCCGCAAGGCGCCGGACCCGGACCCCGCGTCGATCTTCGACTACGTCTCCCCCGAGCCGTGGGCCCCCGCGGGCGACGGCCTCGCGTCCGTGGCCCGCACGCCGGAGGCGGTGGACGGCGCGCCGGCGCCGGAGCTCACGCTCATCCAGTCGCTGAACCTCACGCTGAAAGAGATGTTCCGCGAGAACCCGGACACGTACATCTGGGGGCAGGACGTCGCCTACAAGGAGAAGGGCGGCATCTTCAACGTCACGAAGGGCATGCAGCAGGAGTTCGGCGCGAAGCGGGTCTTCAACGGCCCGATCGCCGAGGACTACATCCTCGGGACGGCGGACGGCTTCTCGCGCTTCTCCGACAAGATCCGCGTCGTCGTCGAAGGCGCCGAGTTCGCGGACTACTTCTGGCCCGCGGCCGAGCAGATGGTCGAGATGTCGCACGAGTACTGGCGGACGAACGGCCAGTTCGTCCCGAACGTGACCGTGCGCATCGCCTCCGGGGGCTACATCGGCGGCGGCCTCTACCACTCCCAGAACATCGAAGGCTGGCTCACGACGCTCCCCGGCCTCCGCGTCGTCGTCCCCGCGTTCGCGGACGACGCGGCGGGCCTCCTGCGCACCGCGATCCGCTCGCGCGGGATCACCGTCTACCTCGAGCCCAAGTACCTCTACAACGCGCGCGAAGCGCGCACGCACGTCCCGGCGGGGTTCGCCGTGCCGTTCGGCAGGGCGCGCCTGCGCCGCACGGGCACGGACCTCACGATCGTCGCGTTCGGGACGCCCGTCCACTTCGCGCTCGACGCGGCCGCCGCGCTCGCGAAGGAGGGCAAGGAGGTCGAGGTCCTCGACCTGCGCTCCCTCGTCCCGCTCGACTTCGACGCGATCGCCCGGAGCGTGCAGAAGACGTCGCGCGTCCTCGTCGTCCACGAGGACAAGGTGCACGGCGGCTTCGGCGGCGAGATCGCGGCGCGCATCGCCTCCGAGCTCTTCGAGCACCTCGACGCGCCCGTCGACCGCGTGGGCTCCACGTTCACGCCCGTCGGCTTCAACCGCATCCTCGAGCGCGCGATCCTGCCGGACACGGCGCGCGTGCTGGCGGCCGCCCGCAAGACCCTCGCGTACTGAGGCCCCCGGCGCGGGTTCGGAGCCTGTCTCACGGCACACCCCGAAACGCGCCTGGCACAACCGCCGGCTAGCGGCGGCGGAACTCCGCGACCGCGCTTGAACCGCCGTAGAAAATGTCCCGGTGGCATTCCACGCACCGCCAGGGGGTCTTCCTCCCGTCGGTGCTGCGGTGGCAGCTGAGGCAAGTGACGCCGCCCCGATCGACCGGGTGCGTCCCGGCCCGATTCACGGCCGGCAGCGTGGCCGCGGACCCGTCGTGGCAGCCTCCGCAGTACATCGACACTCCAGCCGGCGTGAGGTTCGCCTCTGCCCACGCGATCCGAAACACGTTCGCCTGAACCGGGAGCGCCAGGACCGAACCCGCCAGGACGACGAGGACGCCCAGGCCGCGCGCGGCGGCGGCCCCGTTCGCCCGGCCGCGGACCCCTCTCGAGATCTCCATACCGGGTCCACTGCATCAGGCGTGCCCCATTCCGGGCCTCAGCGCCGAGTCCGGCCCGCGAGACACACGCACGATGGATCGCGCCCTGATGCGGCTGCATCGGTGACCCGCGGGACTGAGACCCGTTATCTTCGGGCGCCGGAGGCGCCGCCCCGAGCGGTCGCCCGCCTGCGTCGAACGGAGGCTCGAGGACGATGAAAACCACACGAATCTTGGCCCTTGCCCTGCTGCTTTCTCCGGGCGTCACCCTCGCCGAGGACCGCGTCCTCATGGCGCGGTCGCCTCTCGGAGTCGTCAATAATGGCTACGTCTTCCCGTCCTCGGCGAACGTCCAGGGCGTCGGCGCGTACTTCAAGACGCGGATCGTGCTCGTCAACCCCACGCCCAACCCGATGACGATCAACGTCCTCCTCTCGACGCCCGGCGGCGCCGTCGGGCCGCGGACGATCGCCCTTGCGGCCTCGGAGACGAAGAACTTCGAGAACTTCCTCGCGGACGTCTTCGGCTACGTCGGCGGCGCGGGCATCCGGTTCTGGGAAAGCACGAACAGCCGCCCGTTTCTCGTGAACGGCGAGGTCTACGCCGACACTGCGAACGGCCGCTACAGCACCCAGATCATCGGCATGTCGAGCGACGACCGCGTGGCGAGCGTGGCCGAGACCGGTCAGTCCCTGTCCCCCGGCCTCAGGGTCAACGTGGCGAATCGCGCGAACTACGGTTGCGCGAACGCGGACGCGAGCGCCGTGTCCGTCCAGGCCGACTTCTACACGTCGGCAGGCGGCCCGGCGACTCCGGCCAGCACGGCCACCCTGAACCTCGCCGCCAACGGGTGGCAGCAGGCGGCCGTCGCCGTGACGGACGACCTCATCAACATCCGCTTCCGGTACTTCGGCGGCAGCGGCTCGCTCGGCGTCTACTGTTACGGCGTCAACGTCAACAACCAGTCTGCCGACGGCACCTCCGCCCCGGCCGTCTACGTCTTCCCCTCGCAGTAGGCCCGATGAAAAAGCTCCTCTCGAACCTCGCGTCGCTCAAGCTGACCGTCGTCCTCGTGCTCCTGATCGGCGTCGTCCTCTCGGCCGGCACGATCCTCGAGTCCATGCGCGGCGCCGAGGCCGCGAAGGCCGTCTACGAGGCGGCGTGGTTCTACGCGCTCCTCATGCTCTTCGCGCTCAATGTCGTCTGCGCGCTCGCCGACCGCTGGCCGCAGAACCGCTGGCGCGTCGGCTTCGCGCTCACGCACCTCTCCATGCTCCTCATCCTCGCCGGCGCCCTCGTGACGGTCGTCGCGAAGACCGAAGGGCAGATGCCGATCTGGGAAGGTGAGCAGTCCTCCACGATCATGCAGGGCAAGTCGGAGAAGGACGCGCGGCCGCTCGCGCTCCCCTTCGCGATCAAGCTCGACGCCTTCGAGCTGGACACGTACCCGGGCACGCAAATGCCCATGCAGTACCGCAGCCGCGTGCGCGTGGTCGCGGGCTCGTCGGAGACCCCCGGGATCATCGAGATGAACAAGCCGATCTCGTACGGGGGCTACACCTTCTTCCAGAGCAGCTACCGCATCGAGCAGGGGCGCCGCGCGACCATCCTCTCCGTCTCGCGCGACCCCGGGCAGACGATCGTCTTCGTCGGCTACTTCCTCCTCGTCGCCGGCATGATCGTCGTCTTCGCGACGCGCCTCATCCAGTTCAGGCAGGCGGCCCGGCCACCCGCGTCCCGCCCGGGGCTCCCGTCCCTGCCGGTCCTCGCGCTCGCCCTCGCCGCCGCCTCGCTCCTCGCGCCTTTCTCCGCGCGCGCCGTCGAGGTGCCGGACCCCGCCATCGTCGAGAAGCTGCGCGTCCTGCCCGTCCAGCACGACGGCCGCACGATGCCGTTCGACACGCAGGCGTGCGAAGCCGTCCGCAAGGTCACGGGCCGGTCCTCCTGGCCAGGCGTCGATCACGTCGCGATGGCGGCCGGCTGGGCGTTCGACGCCCAGGGATGGCAGAGCGCGCCGATCGTGAACGTTGGCGGCGCCGCCGTCGCACAGGCGGCGGGCCTCCAGCCCGGCACGCGCTGGGCCAGCTTCGCGCAGCTTCTCCAGTCTCCGGCGCTCCGCGTCGCGCTCTCAGCGGCCCACGAGGCCGAGCACGAGCACGAAGGCCGCAAGCCCTCGTCCGTCGAGAAGGACCTCCTGAAGCTGGAAGAGCGCCTGGAAGTCCTGTACGGCTACTTCCAGGGCGATGCAATCCACCCGTTCCCGTCCCCCGACGTGAAGGGGGCATGGCGCTCCGCGAAGGGCCTGCGTTCGGCCGCCGACGTCGCCTCGATCCCCGACCGCGTGCGCGCCTCCGGCGCCCCCGCCCACTACCCCGACGCGAAGGCGATCGCGCGCGAGATCACGTACAACACGTGGCGGCCGGGCCGCATCGCGTGGCTCCTGCTGCTGCCCGCCGCGATCGCCGCGGGGCTCTCGGTGGGCGACCGCCGCGTCCGCCTGCGTCCGGTCGCCGCCGCCCTCCTCGTCGCGGGCTTCGCCGCGATGACGTGGGGCATCGCGCTGCGCTGGCAGATCGCCGGCCGCGTGCCGGCCTCGAACATGTACGAGTCGATGCTCTTCCTCGGCTGGGGCGTCGGCCTCTTCGGCGTCGTCGCGGTCCTCCTCCGGCAGCGGCTGCTCCTCTCGAACGCCGCCGGCATGGGCGCGCTCGCGATGCTGCTCGTCGACCTTCTCCCGATGGACCCGTTCATCCACCCGATGATGCCCGTCCTCTCGGGCACGCCGTGGCTCGCGATCCACGTCCCGATCATCGTCGTCTCCTACTCGGTCCTCGCGATGGCGACCGGCCTCGCGCACCTCGTCGTCGGCGTCGAGATCTTCGCGCCCCAGAGGCGCGACCTCGCCACGCGCTGGAGCGAGCTCCTCTACTGGTACATCCATGTCGGCTCGATCCTGCTCATCGCCGGCATCCTCACGGGCTCGATCTGGGCCGCCTCGTCGTGGGGCCGCTACTGGGGCTGGGACCCGAAGGAAGTCTGGTCGCTCGTGGCGTTCCTCGCGTACATGGCGATCCTGCACGCGCGCTTCGACGAGCAGATCAGGAGCTTCGGCGTCGCCGTCTGCTCCATCGCGGCCTTCTGGACGATCCTCATGACCTACCTCGGCGTGAACTTCGTCCTCGCCTCCGGCCTCCACGCCTACGGCTTCGGCAGCTCCAGCCTGCTGCAGTCGATGGCCATCGTCGCCGCCGTCGAGATCGCGTTCCTCGTGTGGGGCTGGCGGGCGAAGAAGGGCCGGAAGAGCGAAGGCGCCGGGCTCAGCCTGCCCGCCGCAAGGACTTGAGCATCGCCTCGAACGCCGCGCGCTGAGCCACCACCGTCGTCGTCGGGCCCGTGAACTTGAAGAACCAGTTCGAGTCGGGCCCCCGGACGACGGCGCCGAGGAGGGACCATCCGGCCTTCTTCTCGACGGCTCCGCCCGTCATGCCCCCCGCGAGATACGTCCCGGTCGTCTCGACCGCGAGGACGCGCATGCCGTTGATCGTGAGGACGCGCGCGGGCATCGCGTTCTTGCCGTCCGGATGCTCGAACTGCGCCGCCCAGCGGTCCACGTTCGAGGCCGGGTCGCCGCCCTGCCCGGGGCCGAAGTAGAAGACGACGCACTCTCCCTCGCCGCCCGCGCCGGGCACGCGGTATTGCGCGCGGCGCGTCTCGTTCGCCGGCGGCTCCGCCTTCCAGCCCTGCGGCACGTCCCACGCAAGCGCGCTGGCGCCCCGGCCTCCGGGCGCGACGACCGGCATCGGCGCGGCGGTCTGGGGCACGGCGGCGGGCGTCCCGGCCGCCTTCACGTCGAGCTTGGGGCGGGAATCGCAGGCAGCCAGCAGGCTCGCGCCTGCTATGAGCATCAGCATTCGGGAGCGAGAGAGGGACGGCATGGGGTATCTCCTCGGCGGCGGAAGATACCAGTGCATCTGACTCAGGGCGAAGTTTGAAAACTCCCGGTTAACATGGATTCTGGGCGAGAAGAACGTGAAACCGAACCCTTCGTATCTGCTGGCGGCAGCCTTGCTCGTCGCCCTCCTCCGCGCGGCGGACGCCTCCGCCGCGGAGCCGACGTGCGCGACGGCGGCGTGCCACGAGAAGCTCCTGAAGGGGAAGGTCGTCCACGCGGCCGCCGAATCCTGCGACGGGTGCCACGAATCCGTCGCGACGCCGCACCCGCAGAAGGGCAAGAAGACGTTCAAGCTCGGGCAGCCCGTCGCCGCCCTCTGCGCAACCTGCCACGACGCGTACGGCAAGAAGGCCCACGTCCACCCGCCCGTGAAGGACGGGGACTGCGCCACGTGCCACGACCCCCACGCTTCGAACGAGCCGAAGCTCCTCACGTCCCCGGTCAAGGACCTCTGCGGCGCATGCCATAGCGACCACGTGGACTTCAAGGTCATCCACGGGCCCGTCTCGGCCGGCGATTGCACGATCTGCCACACGCCCCACGAATCCGCAGAAAAGGGCCTCCTCCTCAAGACGACTCCTGGCCTCTGCTACGGCTGTCACACGGACGTCGAGCAGGGCCTGAAAAAGAAGTTCGTCCACGCGGCCGTCGAGGGCGGGTGCACCTCGTGCCACAACCCGCACGGGAGCGCCTTCCCGAAGCTCGTCGCGAAGGCCGGCGCGGGCGTCTGCTACGACTGCCACAGCGGAATCGAGGACGAGCTCAAGAAGGCGACCTCGCAGCACGCGCCCGTGAATTCCCCCAAGGGCTGCGCCTCGTGCCACTCCCCGCACGCGAGCGATGCCGCAAAGCTCCTGCCCGCGTCGGAGAAGACGCTCTGCATCGGCTGCCACAAGAACATCCTCACGACCTCGATGACCGTCCTTCACGGGCCGGTCGCGAAGGGCCAGTGCACGCCCTGCCACAAGCCGCACGGCAGCACCAACCCGCGCCTCCTCGTCGGGAGCTTCCCGGCCGACCAGTACGTCGCCTACACGGACAAGGAGTTCGGGCTCTGCTTCACCTGCCACAATCGGGATCTGCTGAAGTACCCGGACACCAGCTTCGCCACGAAGTTCCGCGACGGCGACCGGAACCTCCACTACCTCCACGTCAACAACAAGCTCAAGGGCCGGAGTTGCAAGCTCTGCCACGGCATGCACGGCGCCGAGAACGCGGCGCTCATCGCGGACAAGGTCACGTTCGGCTCGTGGAGCCTGCCGATCAAATTCGTCATGAACGAGAACGGCGGCAGCTGCGCGCCCGGCTGCCACAAGCCGTACGCTTACGCGCGAAAGGGCAAACCCGTCCCCGCGCCCACGCCCACACCCACACCCAAGAAGAAGTAGAGGCCTCCGGGCCTGTCAGCTTTCAGGGGTATGACCACGCGCTGTGCGTCACGCCGTGACACACGAGCGTGCAGCTGCCCGAGAAAGTCCCTGTTTTCCTGAAGACCGGATAGGGCGTTCCCGGGACTGCCGACACGGTCCGGGTCTCGAAGTTGATGAGGCTCGTGTGGTCGCCGGTGCCCAGTGGGACGGTCCCGCTCGTCACGTTGATCCCGTGCGGGTCGTGGCAGGTCGCGCAGCTCGCGCGGGCCGCCATGTGGCCGCTGTGGCCGCCGCCGGAACCGGTCGTTGCGGCCGACTTCTTCCGGAAGCTCGTGTCGCCGAGGATGCTCGTCCGCTCGTGGCAGCGATAGCAGAGCGCGTAGACGGAGAGGCTCTCCGGCGTGCCGTCGGCGGTCTCGTATCTCTCCTTGAGGATCGGCGGAAACGTGGAGCCGTGCGGGCCCTGCGACACGCCGCCGTCGTCGGAATGGCAGGTGGAGCACGAGAGGACCTGCGTGACCGTCATCGTCGGCGAGAGAGCCGACGGGATGCTCGGCACGTTCGGGTTCCTTCCGGTGTCGAAGACCGGGTGCGCCGAGGGATTGTTCGGGTCGAACGCGAGCCGCGAGTTCGTCGTGAGGACGACGCGGGTCACCAGCGGCACGTCGCGCGAGTAGTCCCCGTGACACCTCAGGCAGATCTCGTACTCGTACGTCGCCGGCCTGACCGCGACACCGTTGCGGTCAACGCCGCGCACGCCCTGGAGCGGACCCGAGATGCTGGGCGGCTGCGCGGGCGCGGCGTTTACGACGTGCGGGTTGTGGCAATCGGCGCACGCGACCGCGTTGGTGCCGGAGGGGCCGGCGTTCGGCATCCGGCCGCCCGCGACCCCCGGCGTGCCCGCGTCGGCGTGGTGGGCCGACGGCTTCGTGAGCTGGCTGGCGATGTCTGCGCGGCCCGTCTTGACGAGGCGCCGGCCCGCCGCGCCCGGCGTCACCGCGGCGGCGAGATGCGGGGGGCCCGGCGCGGAGCCGTGGCAGCCGGCGCTCGTGCACGAGAAGGCCGGCGGGACGGACGTGAAGATCAGCAGCTGCTCGGCCGTCGGCGCGAAGTGCGGGGTGTGACAGGACTCGCAGCCCCATTCGTTCAGCTGCGTGTACGTCGGCCAGTCGTTCGGAGGACGCGGCAGGACACCGGCCACGGACGCCGTCGACGTCGCGTGCGCCGACACGCTCCAGCCCGGGATCTGGTGGCACGTCGTGCAGAGGGCCGAGAAGCGGTTGTCCTTCGCGAGGAAGCGGCCGAAGCGGTCGTCGTGCGGGTCGTGGCACGTCGTGCAGTGCACCTCGTCGACGGCGCCATACGTCAGGCCCGCGGGCGGCGAGGAGACGAGCTCCGGGTTCGGCAGCGAGTCGGCGTAGCGGAACGACACGGGGTGATGGCCGCGCAGGTCGAGGCCGAAGTTCGACAGGCTGCCCGAGGGAATCGTCCCGCCGCCGGACATCGCGATGCCGCCCGAGGGGTTGAGGACGCCGCCGAGCGCGATCGTCCCGTCGTGGCAGCTCAGGCAGAGCTTCGTCGCGCCGGAGGGCTGCGGGAGCGCGCCGAGCTTCTGCGCGACCTTGAGCGTCGGGCTCGTGTACACCTGATACGTCTGCGGCTCGATGCCCTTGTTCCAGAGCGGCGACGCGGCGGCGGCGTTGTGCGGCGTGTGGCAGAAGATGCAGATCCGCGTCTCGCCGAGCGCGCGGGCCCCGCCCGGGCCGTAGCGCGACAGGTCGTGTTTCGTGCCGGTGATCTTCGCGCCGGTCTGCGCGCGGGCCGCCGGAGAGAGGGCGATTCCGAGGGCCAGCGCCAGAGCGGCGAGCCGCTCGAAGCGCCGTGCCGCGCCGGTCACGTCAGCGCGCCACATCGCCGTAGCGCTCCGTGATCCGGAAGACCTGGATCCGGTGGTTGTAGGTGTCGCAGACATAGAGCGTGTCGCCTTCGTCGATGAAGATTCCTGACGGCATCCAGAACTCGCCGGGGTCGACGCCCCGCCGCCCGAGCGTCAGGAGGAAGCTCCCGCGGCGGTCGAAGAGCTGGACGACGTCGAAGAGGTTGTCGGCGACGTAGACGACGCCGTCCTTGTCCACCGCGAGCCCCTTCGGCATCGCGAGGTCGCCCGAGCCGTCGCCGTGGCGGCCGAACGCCGCGAGGAACTTGCCGTCCTCGCTCAGGATCTGGATGCGGAAGTTCAGCGAGTCGGCGACGACGAGCTCGCCGGACCGCGTCCACGCGACGTGCGTCGGGAAGTTGAAGCGGCCGTCCTCCTCGCCCCGGCCGCCTGCGGAGAACACCGTCGCGCCCTTCGCGTCGAGCGCGTAAAGCGTGTGCGCCAGCGTGTCGACGACGTAGAGGAGCTTGCGGTTCGGGCTGAAGGCGACGCCCGTGGGCCGGAGGAGCTTCTTCCCGCCCGCCTCGCGGATCGTGAACAGCGGCGCGCCGTCCGAGCCGAACGCGTAAACGCGCCCGCTCGAATCCGAGACGAAGAGGCGGTTCGTGTCGTCGAACGCGACGCCGACGGGCGTCCGCATCGGCTCACCCTTCGGCCCCGTGAGCCGGAGGTACCGCTCCCCCGCCGGCAGCCAGAGGTGAACGGCTGCGCGGCCGAGGTCGGCCACCGCGAGCCGCCCGTCCGGGGCCGAAGCCACGGCGACGGGCAGGACGAAGGCGTTCGCGTCGGCGCTCTCGGCTCCGCGCGCGATGGCTGCGAGGACGGAGCCCGCGTTCGAGGAGGACGTGAGGCCCGTGATCGCCCGGAGGTACGTCAGCTTCGCCCGATTCGGCGCGTACGGCCACTGCAGCTCGCGCGGCGGCGGCGGCGCGGTGCGGAGCCTCCACGACGACGCGCAGCCCGCCAGAAGGCCGAGGAGCGCGAGGAGGGTGAAGGTCCGGCGTCGTTTCATCTTCAAAAGAGCTGGCGCCTGAGCCACAGGTAATAGTACTGGTGAATCGTGCGGCCGGCGTAGGCCGTGCCATTCGCCGTCTGCGTATTCGTGTAGTTCGCGCCGCCGAGGATCTCCAGCTTGCCCGTCTTCCAGGACAGGTTCGCGTTGGCGCCGAGGCTCCGGCTGTCGCTCAGGCTCTGGACGCGTGAGTACGAGCCGCCTACGGAGACGGAGAGTTGACGCGAGAAGAAGAGCTTCTGCACGCTGCCGAAGGCCGCCGTCACCTGCTCCGTGTAGGGCGGCGCCCCGCCGCCGAAGTCGCTCCGCCCAAAGTGCCGGTTCTGGTAGCTCGCGGTCAAGTTCACGGTCGTCATCTCAGCGACGGGTCCGATGTACTGCACCTCGCCCTTCCAGCCGGTCCACGGGCTCGCCGCCCACGACACGCTTCCGTATTCAACGAGCGCCCGCCATGGACCGGCGTTGTATGTGGCGCCCGCCGTGAAGACGTTGGAGTTGAGGCCGCCGCCCGGGGCTTCGCCCGACGTCGTCGTCGAGCGCAGCGCGGCGAAGCTGTAGTACGGCGTGAGGCGGTTGTCAAAGAGCGCGAGGCTCGCGCTCTGGCCGAACGTCTGCGTGCGCGCCGTGTAGTTGCCGATCACGAGCGAGTACGAGACCCGGAAGTCGTACGTCCCGGGCACGCGGAACTCGGGGGGAAGGGAGAGGATGGTGATCTGGAGCGTGTTGCCGACCCCGGTCACGGTGTAGTCGAGGTTCTCGGTCAGCTTCACGAGCTCGAACGGCGGGACGGGCGACCTCACGAACACCGCGACGCTCGCAGGATCCGCGTTCGGCTGGAACAGGAGGAAGGATCCCGGGACGGGCACGCCCTGGTGGAGCTCGTCGAGGATCTGCGACTGCCCAGCCGACCGGGTGTCGCCCTGGGCGAGGTTGAGCGTCGCCGTGAGGCGTCCCCGCGGCCCCGGGACGCTCTTCGTGTAGTTGAACGCCAGCGCGTTGCCCGTCGCCGTCGTCCCGCCGCCGGTCGAGGCGCTCTCGTCCCAGCGGAACGTGTACGTGCTCTGGAGGCTGTCGTAGAGCTGGTGCCTCAGCTGTGCCTGGACGTTCTTGTTCACGCTCGAGAGGCCCGTCCCGCCGGGCACCGCGAGGCCTGCGTAGTCGCTGTCGTTCTCGTTGTAGCGCCAGTACAGCTCCAGCTTCAGGCGCCAGGGCAGCTCGGCCGAGAACTGCTCGTACCAGGAGAGCTGGCGGCTCGTCGTCTGGAGCGTGTCCGGCCCTCCCTCCTGCGTGAGCCGCGTCTGCGAGAGGTTCGAGTAGAGGCGGAAGCGCCCCCACTCCACCATGTTCCCGAGGTACGCGTCCTGCGTCTCGCCCGCGTAGCCGTTCGAGGACGTGAAGCGCGACGGCGAGTACGTCGCGTTGAACGCGACCGTCTTCCCCGGCCCGAAGGACTTGAAGTACCTCCCGTCTGCGAGAAGCCTCTTCACGTCGGTGGAGAGCCCCGACGCGTCGATTCCGTCGTCGGACGCGCGCAGGTGGAACGTCCACGGCTTCTTGCGGTACCGGAAGTCGGCTCCGTAGCTCGTTGAGACGGACGGGACCTGGATCGCGTACTCCTCCCTCAGGAGAGGCTCCTGCCGCGTCGCGAACACCTCCAGCGAGTACGGGTGCTCCGGCAGGAGGAAGACGCGCGCGTCGTACTCGAAACCGCTCGAGTTGCGGCGGCCGAGCGGCGGCAGGTCCGATTTCTCGTACGTCTCCTGCTTGAGCGCGCCGGCGACGAGCATCCTGTAGCGCAGGAAGCGGGGGTGGTAGACGTACCCGGCCGTCTCGAGCGTGAGCTTCTCGCGGAAGAGGGTGTCGTCCCACGTCAGGTGCCGCGGGCCGCTCTGGAGGTCGTCGGTCTCGTACAGGAACTGGAGCCCCACCCAGGCGTGCGTCTCGAGGGTGCGCGGCAGGAAGTCCGTCCAGTCGGCCCCCGCGGGCCCGGAGGTTCCGGCGAGAAGCGCGAGGACGAGGAGGAGGGTTCGGCGGCGCACGCGGCTCGGCCCTTATCGCAGGAGGTACGGACGGTCGGACACGTGCGCGTCGTGGCAGGCCGTGCAGGCCGCCGCCCCGGCCTCGTGGCCGTCGACGGCTCGCAGGGAGCGAAGGTCGTGGCACCTCACGCAGGACTCGTCGGGCGCCGAGACGAGGAGGTACGGATTCGGGGACTGGTGCGGATCGTGGCAGACCACGCATCCGCCCGCGTTCAGCGGGCCGTGGACGAACTTCTTCGTCGACCCGACGGAGTGACAGCGCTGGCAGAGCTCCGAGGCCGGGACGATCAGCGCGTTGCCGGTGCCCGACTCGTGGCAGCCGTCGCAGAGCTTCGCCGCGTACGGCCCGTGGTCCCGGATGCGGATCTTCGAAGCAGGGCCTCCCGGCTCACCTGGGCGCGCGCCGTCCGCCTGCGCGGCGGGGTCCTGCAGAGGCGGCACGCCGTCGAAGAAGAACGTCAGGACGCGGTGACCGGACGGCGACGTACAGGCCGCGAGGAGGGCGGCCGACGCGCACAACACAAGCGTCGCCCGGGATCCCCTCATGGGCTCATCGGCCGTCCGGAGGCCTCAGGCGCCCGCCGGCTTCGTCGGAGCCGGGTCAGCCGGCTTGTCGGCTGGCTTGTCCGCGGGTTTGTCGGCCGGCTTGTCCGCGGGGGGCGGCAGCTTCTCGAGCTCCTTCTTTCTTCGGTCGTCGAGCTGCTTCATCAGCTCGGCGTCCGTCGGGTATTTCATCCCCTTCTGCTGCCCGTACGCGAAGACGTTTACGCGGCGCGGGCCGAACTGGGCGGAGACGAGGATCAGGTAGCGCACCTCGAAGCCGGGCGCGATGAACTTCTCGAAGTACTTGATGTTGTCGTAGTCGAGCGCGACCTTGGCGGGCAGCAGGATGTTGCCCGGCTTGTCACCGCTGCCGCCGAAGAACATCAGGATGCGCCCGTCCTTGTTGAAGATCTGCACGTTGTTGAAGGACGCGTCCGCCGCGTAGAGGCGCCCCTCGCGGTCCACGGCGATCCCCTTCGGCCGCGCGAAGTGGCCGAGGTTGTCGCCGAGCTTTCCGATCATCGACCGGAAGTGGCCGTCGCGGTCGAACTTGACGACCTGGAAGCGCCCGAAGTCCGTGACGTACAAGTACCCTTCCGGGTCGAACGCGAGGTTCGTCGGCCGGTCGAGGCGTTCGGCCGGGTCGCCCTTGTCGCCGATCGTCCGGACGACCTCACCGCTTTTCTTGTCCACGACGCGGACAAGCCCCTTGACGGAGTCGGCTACGTAGAGCTCGTCGCCGTAGGGCACCGCGTCCACCGGGCGCCAGGAGCCCTGCGTCCCGTAGGCCTGCACGTACGTGTCGTTGCGGTCGAAGACGACGACCTGGCCGCGGACCGGGTCCGAGACGTATTTCGTTCCGTCCGGCTCGATGCTGATGTTCACGGGCTGCAGGAGGCCACCGGGCCCCACGGCACCCTTCATGCGGTCGAAGGTCCGGAGCTTGAAGTCGAACACGACGAGACCGGAGTTCGTGTCGCACACGTAGAGGCGCCCGTCGTAGAGCGCGACGCCGTAGGGCTTGTCGACTTTCAGCTCGGTCTTCTCGCCCACCACGAACTTGTCGAAGCCGGACTGCTGCTCGATGTCCTTCGAGCTCGTGAAGGACGTCAGGTACTGGATGCGCGGGGGCTCGGGCGACGGCGGAAAGAACACGGCCGTCTGGCTTGGCGGGGGGGCCGTGGCGCACGAGGCGAGCAGAAGGGCGCCCGCGAGGGGGGCCAGCTTCCGGCCCGAAGTGAAGAGAGACGCGATGTTGCGGTTCATGGAGCACCCCGGAAATCGGGCCGCCGTGGCGCCCGTGACGTTGTCGGCCCGCCGATTCTAGGAGGGGGGTTGAATGCCGTCCTATGAGCCGGGTTGCTCATGCCGGAGAAAAAAAGAGGAGGGGGGCCGAGGCTGGCAGCCCCCCTCCGGGAAAATGGAATTTTGTAGCCCGGTCGTGTTACGGCGTGGCGTTCCCGGGGTTCGTTCCCTTGTCGTGGCAGGTCAGGCAGAGGCGGCTCTGCGCGTCGCTGCGCCACAGGAGGCTCTCACCCGTGTTGCCCTTGTTGTGGACCGAGTGGCACGTGCCGCACTCCATGACGTCCGTCGCGCCGAGGACCTGCGACGAG
>DASXVJ010000013.1:0-11895 GCA_036504335.1 Thermoanaerobaculia bacterium | reverse complement strand
CCGAGGATCGGTTCCCCCTGCTGAATCTACTGGCTAAGCCTTCATCTTCTTCGCCGCTTCCGTCATCGCGGGGACGATCTGGAAGAGGTCGCCCACGATGCCGTAGGTGGCGGCCTTGAAGATCGGCGCCTCGGGGTCCTTGTTGATCGCGACGATGACCTTCGACGAGCCCATGCCCGCGAGGTGCTGGATCGCGCCGGAAACGCCGCACGCGACGTAGAGCGACGGCGAGACGACCTTGCCGGTCTGCCCGACCTGGTGCTCGTGGCCGATCCAGCCCGCGTCCACCGCGGCGCGCGAGGCGCCGAGCGCCGCGCCCAGCTCGTGGCAGAGCGCCTTCAGGATGGGCCAGCTCTCCGGGCCCTTGATGCCGCGGCCGCCGGTCACGATCTTGTCGGCCTCGGCCACGTCGATCTCCCCCGCCGCGGCGGCTTCGATCTTCACGACCTTTCCGCGGATCTTCAGCGCCGGGTCGATCGCGACGGCCTCGCCGGCGCCGGGCGCGGCGGCCTTCGAGGCCGGGAACACGTTCGGGCGCGGCGTCGCGACCTGGATCGCGGCCGAGGGCGAGGCCGTGACGGCGACGCGCGCCTTGCCCGAGTACACGGGGCGCGAGCCGACGAGGCGGCCGTTCTCGACGTCCAGCGCCATCACGTCCGACAGGACGCCGACGCCGCGGCGCGCCGCGAAGCGCGCGGCGACGTCCAGCCCCATCGCCGTCGCCGAGGCGAGGACGATGGTGGGGTTGAAGGCCGTTGCGGCCGCGTCGAGCGCGGCCGTGTAGCCCTCGGACGAGAAGAGCTGAAGCTCGGGCTTGTCGGCGACGAACACCTTGGCGGCGCCGTAGGCGCTGAGCTCGGAGGGGAGGGAAGAAATCCCTGCGCCGGCGATGACGGCGCCCAGCGTTCCGTTGGTTTTCTTAGAAAGTGAATGTCCGAGAGTCAAGGCTTCGAGCGAGGACTTCCTGATCTTGCCGTCCCTCTGCTCGATGAACACCAATACGTTCGACATGCTGTCCTTCCCTCTTAGCCTTCTAAGAAAATCTTCTCTTCTCTCTTCTCTTTCTTTCTTCCTCAGAGGACCTTGGCTTCGTCGCGCAGCAGCCGGAGCAGCTCCGTCGCGGCCGCCGCCGGGTCGTCCGCAGGGATGAGCTTCACGGCCTGCCGGGCGGGCGGCAGATCCAGCTTCGTCCAGCGCACGCTCGCGGCGTCTCCGGAGATCTTCGCGGCGTCCACGCCGAGGTCGGCGGGCGTCTTGACGGCGATCGTCTTCTTCTTGGCCGCCATGATCCCTTTGAGCGACGCGTAGCGCGGCTCGTTCAGGCCCTTCGTCGCGCCGACCACGAATGGCGTCGGAAGCTCGACGATCTCCTGCGCGCCCTCGATCTCGCGGCGCACGGTCGCGCCCGCGCCCGTCCAGTCCATCTTCGTGACGAGGTTCGCGTGAGGCAGGTCGAGGAGCTCGCCGAGCATCGGGACGAGAACCTGCGCGTCGGTGCCGACGCCCTTGTTGCCCATCCAGACGACGTCGTGCGGCAGGGTCTTGATCGCCGCGGCGAGCAGCGTCGCCACGCCGAACGAGTCCACCTGCCCGAGCCCGTCCGAGGCGACACGGACGGCCTCGTCGGCGCCGCGCGCGAGGCACTCGCGCAGCCCGGCGTCGGCCCTCGCGGGGCCGAACGTGACCGCGGTGACGGTGCCCCCGCCGGCCTCCTTCGCCTTGAGAGCGCCCTCGAGCGCGTACTCGTCGTACGGCGAGACGATCCACTTGACGTCGGTCTCGTCGATCGAGAGCCCGTCGCCCGCGACCTTGATCTTCGTTTCGGTGTCGGGAACGTAGGCGATGCAGACGATGTGATTCATGGCGGGGGAAAACTAGCACGGATTCTGCAATGCGTCACGGGGAAAATGAGCCGCGGCTCATTACCGGGCAAACGCTTGGATGGGTTCGTCTTGCGGCCGCCACCCGGTCCGGGCCGATGAGTGTGAGACTCGGCTTCGCAGGAGGGCCCGGATGCCGCCGCCCAAGGTCAGTCTCCGCGAGAAGTTCGCGCTCTTCTCCACTCCCTGGGACCCGAAGATCGTCGCGGAGCTGAACGGCCAGCACGTGAAGCTCGTGAAGCTGCAGGGGCCGTTCACCTGGCACCGGCACGAGGTCGAGGACGAGATGTTCCTCGTCGTGGCGGGCTCGTTCGACCTCGAGTTCCGCGACGGGACGGTCCGCCTCGCCCCCGGCGAGTTCTGCGTCGTCCCGCGCGGCGTCGAGCACCGCCCCGTGGCCGAAGCGGAGGCGCACGTCCTCCTCTTCGAGCCCATGTCGACGGTCAACACGGGCGACGCGGGCGGGGCGCTGACGAGGAAGGAGCTCGAGCGGATCTGACCCTTAAGATGCCGCCGTGCGCCACGCCCTGCCTTTCCTTATTCCTCTTCCTCCTCGCGGCTCGGGCCGACGCTGAACCCTTGCGTCCGCGCTGGCCCCGCCCGTTCCTCGCCCTCTCCCTCGCCGGCGCGCTCGGCAGCCTCGCCCTGCACGCCGCGTGGATCCTGAGACGGCCTCCGGTCCCGCTCGCCGTGCCGATCGCGCTGGAGCTCGGCATCGCTCTCGTGTGGCTGCCGGCCGTCGCCGTCTTCGCCCTGCGCGCGAAGGCGCGCTTCGGAAGCCCGTTCTCCCCAGCGCTCGTGCGCTCGTTCTTCCCGACGTTCTTCGACGGCACGCCACCGTGGCTGCGGCGCGCCGCGATCGCCTCGGTCGCGTACGCCTTCCTCTTCCTCTTCGCGCGCTGGCTCTGGCAGCTGAACGACGCCGACGTCACGTGGGCCGCCCCGGGCGACCCCGAGCTGACCGCCCTCGCCTTCGCGTTCTACGTCCTCTCGGCGGCCGTCCTCGCGGGCGTGGGCAGGGAGCGCGGCCCCGGCCCCCGCGCGCTCTGAGAGAATCGCGCCGGAGGCCTCCCATGCTCGTCCTCGCAGGCGCACTTCTCCTCGCTCTCGGCGTCGCGTCGGGGGCGTTCCTCGCCCTCGCGCCGTTCGGCTACGTGGCCGTCGCGCCCGGCCTCACGCTCTGGGTCCTCTTCCCGCTCTTCACGGTCGCGGGCTACCTCCTGCTCGCGTTCCCGTCGCGCCCGCCGGCCGTCGTCCTCCTGTCGCGGATCGCGGGTGGCGTGCTTCTCGTGCTCGCGCTCCTCGCGGCGCTCGGCCTTTTCGCCGCCGCGTCGGGAACGCTCAAGGCGACGGACTCGACGTCCGCGCTCTGGTACGTCCTCGGGTTCGGCCTCGTCCTCGGCGTCGCGGGCCTCTCGGCCCACCGCTCCGCGGGGAACGCGCCCGCGGCGCGTTCCGTCTAGCCTGAAAACAGAACGCGGGCGGGGCGCTTCGCCGCGCCGCCGCCCACGCTCCCTCGCGGGGAATTTACCGGGGGCTCAAGGGTGCAGCGACGCGTACCGAGCCTGAAGGACGTCCCTCGACTCGTTCAGGGACGCGTCGATCGTGATGCAGCCCTCGACCGGGCAGACCTCGACGCACTTGGGGGCGTCGAACGCGCCGACGCACTCGGTGCACTTTTCGGCCGCGATCACGTAGTACGAATCGCCCTGGCTGATCGCCGTGTTCGGGCAATCGGGCTCGCAGTTGCCGCAGTTGATGCAGGTCTCGTCGATCTTCATCGCCATGGTGGTCACCTCTCTCCGACGCGAATGGTCTCAGGCGCAACCGGGGCCGCAAATGATGCAGACAAATCACCCCTGACGCGCCGCGCAACCCTCTGCAGGGACGTCGCGTAGAGTCTCGCCATGGGACCGCTCGCGATCTTCCCCGCCCTCGCGTTTCTCGTCCTCTCGGCGCACTTCTTCCGGGCCGGAAACCTGCCCCTCTTCGCCGCCGCGCTCCTTCTCTTCCTGCCCCTCCTCTTCGTGCGGAAGAGGTGGGCGGCGCGGACGCTGCAGGCGGGGCTCGCGATCGGCGTCGTGGAGTGGATCCGGACGCTCGTGGCGTTCGCGGGACAACGCCGGGCGATGGGGCTGCCGTACACGCGCCTCGCGATCATCCTCGGCGGCGTCGCGCTCGCGACGGCCGCGTGCCTGCTCGTCTTCCGTTCGGAGCGGGTGAAGAGATTCTTCGGGCTGGAAGCCTAGAGGCCCATCAGCGCGAGCTTGTCGATGAGCTCGGCGACGCGGGGATGGGCCGTCAGCTCGGCCCAGAGCCAGCCGTGCGACTCCTTCATCTCGGCGAGGTGGGCCTTCACGCTGGCCGCGTCCTGCGCGAGCACGGCCTCTCGCAAGGCCTCGACGCGAACCTTCGTGTCGGACGTCGCGCGATTCCCGATCTTCGCGTGGAGGTCGTCAAAAGCCTCGTGGACTTCGCCGGAGTGGTCCTTGGGGTCGGCCATGGAGCGATTGTCTCACCGCTCGACCCGCGCTCCCTAGGGCGCTAGTCTCTCTCTCATGGATCTTCCTTCTAAGAATCTCCTCTTCTCCCTCGTCTCCAATTCCCGCGTCGCGTCCCTCGGCACGCTGCACGACGGCGCGCCGTTCGTCTCGATGGTCCTGACGGCGCCCGACCCGACGCACTCCGTGTGGTTCATCCACGTGACCCGGCTCTCGGGCCACACGCAGGACCTCCTGAAGGACCCGCGCGTGAGCCTGATGCTCGCGATGCCGGACGCGCCGGCCCAGGACCCGCAGCAGCTCGCGCGCCTGACGCTCGTCGGCGAGGCCATGGAGCTTCCGAACGGCTCGGACGAGGAGGCCTCCGCGAAGGAGATCTACCTCGGGAAGTTCCCGCACATGGCCGACATCGTCGGGCAGCTCGGCGACTTCTCCTTCTGGGCGATCCGGCCGAAGTCGGCGCGGTTCGTGGGCGGGTTCGCGCGGGCCTTCACGCTCGACCCCGCCGCGCTCCGCGCGGAGATCGCGGCCGGGGCGCCCGCGTGACGATTCCCGGCATCGCGACGCACGACGTCGTCCCGCTCCTGCAGGTCGCCGTCGGGCCCGTCATCCTGATCTCGGGCGTCGGGCTGCTGCTCCTCTCGATGACGAACCGCTTCGGGCGGCTCATCGACCGCTCGCGACAGCTCGCGCGCGAGCTGCGCACGGCCGGCGAAGACGACCGCATCGGGCTGATCGCGCAGGTGCGCATCCTCGTGGCGCGCGCGCGGCTCGTCCGCCTCGCGATCGCGCTCGCCACGACGAGCCTTCTCCTCGCGGCGCTCCTCATCATCCTGCTGTTCCTGACGGCGCTCTTCGGGCTGGAGCTCGCGGTCGTCCTCTCGCTCGTCTTCATCGCGTGCATGGCGTGTCTCATCGCGTCGCTCCTCGTCTTCCTGCGCGACATCAACGTCTCGCTGCACGCCTTCAAGCTGGAGATCGAGTCCGCCGCCCAGCACCGTCCCTGATCGAAACTTACGCTTGACTTACGCCATCCCCGGACCTAGCTTCGGGGGGTGCCTGCGCTGCCCCTTCTTCCGCCCGAAATCGCCTCCCAGCTGACGACGGGGGCCGACCTCGCCGACCGCGAGCGGGGCAACCGGCGGCCCGCGACGCTGCCCACGCGCGTCCCCGCGCTGGACCGGCTGCTGGGCGGGGGGCTGCCGCGGGGCAGCCTGGTAGAAATGTCGGGCCGGGCCTCCTGCGGGCGCTTCTCGGCGGCGCTTTCCGCCCTCGCGGCCGTGACGCAGACGGGCGAGGCCGCCGCGCTCGTCGACCCCGGCGACCACTTCGACCCGCAGGGCGCCGCCGACGCGGGCGTGGACCTCCCCCGCCTCCTGTGGCTGCGCCCGCGCGCGCTGAAGACGGCGCTCTCCGCGTGCGAGACGGTGCTTTCCACGGGCTTCGCGCTCGTCGTCCTCGACCTCGGGCTCGCGCGCGTCTCGCGCCGGCGCTTCGACGACGCCGTGTGGCTGCGCCTCGCGCGTCGCGCGCGCTTCCACGAGACGGCGCTCCTCGTCCTCTCCCCGTACCGCGTCACGGGCACAGCGGCGCACGTGGTGCTCTCGGCGGGCTCGGTGCTCGCGTCCTGGGACGTCCGGCAGGCGGCGATGCCGCTCCTCATGGGCTTTCAGGCGCGCGTCTTCCTCGAGAAGACGCGCGCCCACGGGGCGGAGGGGCGCGGGCGCGAGACGCACGCGCCCCTCCGCCTCCAGCTGCTGGACGCGGTGAATGCGGGGAGGACCGAAGAGAACGAAGAGAAGAAGAAGATTTTCTTAGAAAGAGACGAGACGAGAGAAGAGAACGCCGTTGCGGTTGCCGCCGGGGCATTCACCTTCTAAGAAAGCCAGCGGAGCACCAGGCGGGGCGCAGCGGGTGAACGCGGGGCGGCGCAGTCGGCGAGGGGCATTCACTTTCAAAGAAATCCGAATCCGAATTCCGAAATCCGAAGCAAAGAAGTTCTTCTTATCGTCATGCGCCTCGCCTGTCTCGTCGTGCCGCTCTTCCCCCTCGCCGCGCGGCTGCGCGGCGAGCCGGCGCTCGCCGGCGAGGCCGTCGCCGTCTGCGAGGGCAACGGCACGGCCGCACGCGTCGTCGCCGCGACGAAGAAGGCGCGGCGCGCCGGCATCCGCCCGGGCTTCACGCTCCCGCAGGCGCGCGCGCTTCTGCCCAACCTCCTCGCCCGCCCGCGCGACGCCGCGGGCGAGCGCGCCGCGCACGAGGCGCTGCTGGACGCGGCCGGCACGATCTCGCCGCGCGTCGAGGACGGCGGCGAGGGCCTCGCCTGGGTGGACGTGGACGGCCTCTCGCGCCTCTTCCCCGACGAGCGCGACCTCGGCCGCGCGCTCATCGCCGCCGCGAAGCTCGAGTCCCTCCCCGCGCGCTGCGGCGTCGCGTCCAGCAAGCTCGCCGCCCGCGTCGCCGCCTCGCTGCCCGACTCCCCCGTCGTCGTCCCCGACGGCGGCGAGGCCGCGTTCCTCGCGCCGCTGCCGCTCGCGAAGCTCGACCCCGACGCCGCCGCCGTCGAGACGCTCTCCCGCTGGGGCCTCACGCGCGTAGGCGAGTTCGCGAAGCTGCCCGCCGCCGAAGTCGCGAGCCGGCTCGGCGACGCGGGCCACGCGCTCCACGAGATCGCGCGCGGCCGCGACCCGCGCCCTCTCGTCCCGCGCCAGCCGCCGCCGGCCTTCACGGAAGGCGTCGAGCTGGAGTGGCCGCTCCTCACGCTCGAGCCTTTCCTCGGCATGGCCGAGGGAGCGCTCCAGCGCCTCGCGCGCCGCCTCGAGTCGCACGCGTGCGGCTGCGTGCGCCTCGACGTCTCGCTCGTCCTCGATCCCGACGGCTGCGACACACGCGGCATCGACCTGCCCGCCCCCACGCGCGACGTCAAGACGCTGCTCTCCCTCCTCAAGCTCTCGCTCGAGGGCCGCCCGCCCGGCGCCGCCGTGACGGGCTTCTCGCTCTCGGCCGTGCCCGACGCGCCGCGCCGCGGCCAGCTCACGCTCTTCGGCCCGGCCGAGATCGCGCCCGACCGCCTCGCGGCCACGCTCGCGAAGCTCTTCGCGCTGCTGGGAGAAGGCCGCCTCGGCGCGCCGAGGACCGTCGACGGCCACCGCCCCGAGCGCTTCTCGCTCGAGCCCTTCGCGCCGCCTCCTCCCCCGCCCGAGCGCCGCGTCCCGAAGACGGGCCGCGGCCTCCTCTCCGTGCGCGTCCTCAGGCCCGCGGTGCCGCTCGAGGTGCTCGTCGAGGGCGAGCGCCCCATCTCGCTGCGCACGCTCTCGGGCGACGACGCCGGCCCCGCCGGAGGCGTGCGCGTCGCCTCCGGCCCGTGGCGCATGGAGGAAGGCTGGTGGCTGGACGCCCCCGCCACGCGCGCGTACTGGGACGTCGAGCTCCAGAGCGGCGGCCTGTACCGCGTCTACCGCGACGAAACCGGCGGCGAGTGGTTCGCCGACGGCGTCTATGACTGATTCACCGGACCGTCAGACCGTGCGTACACGCCAGAGGACTCGCCGATGACACGTCTCTCTCATCCTCCCGGCCCGCTCCCAACCTATACTTCGCCCCGTTCCACGCAAAGCGAAGGAGTCTCAAATGCCGAAGTACGTCATCGAACGCGAGATCCCCGGGGCGGGCAATCTCTCCGGGGCCGATCTCCACGCGATCTCGCAGAAATCGTGCGGCGTGCTCAGCGCCATGGGTCCTTCGATCCAGTGGGTGGAGAGCTACGTGACGCCCGACAAGCTCTACTGCATCTACGTCGCGCCGAACGAAGCGGCCGTGCGCGAGCACGCCTCGCGGGGCGGCTTCCCGGCGAACCGCGTCTCCGAGGTGAAGAGCCGCATCGACCCGACGACGGCCGAGTAACGACGCCCCATTCCTCCGGCGGAACCCGCAACGACGCTGCGCCCCGCGGCGTCCGCAGAGCTGCGCGCCGGAACGGTGTCACGTAAATGCGTGCTACACTTTTTCGCGTGAAATTACCTGATGCGGACCGCCAGAACGTGACCCTGTCTCTCTCCAAGCCCCTGCTGCGCAAAGCAAAGATCCTCGCCGTCGAGCGGCAAACGTCGCTCTCCGGACTCCTCGCCGGCGCCCTCGAGGGGCTCGTCCGGGATGCGGACGAGTACGAGAAGGCGAAAGAGCGCGCGCTTGGATACATGAGGAACGCGCGCGACCTGGGAACAAAGGGCCGCATCACGTGGACCCGGAACTCGCTGCATGAGCGCCGCTGAGCCCGACCGCCAGTTCATCGACACGAACGTCCTCGTCTACGCGCACGACGCAGGGGCTGGAGCGAAGAACGCCCGCGCCCAGGAGCTCCTCGGCGAAATCTGGCAGGAGGCCACGGGTTGCCTGAGCATTCAGGTACTTCAGGAGTTCTACGTGACGGCGACCGGCAAGCTGGCGCGCCGTCTCGACCCCGAGTCGGCCGCGCTGCGGGTCGAGGCCTATTCGCGCTGGACCCTCCACACACCTGACCGTAGCGATGTTCTCGCGGCGATCGCCATCGCGCGCCGCAACCGGCTGAGCCTTTGGGACGCGATGATCGTTCGGAGCGCCTCGCGCCTCGGCTGCCGCGTCCTCTGGACGGAGGACCTCAAGGACGGCGCGGTCCTCGAGGGAGTCCGCATCCGCAACCCGTTCAAATGAAAGACCCCGCCCCACCGCCCCGCCTCCTCGACCGCCTGCGCGCGGCCCTCCGCGCGCGGCACTACTCGCTGCGCACGGAACAGTCGTACGTTCAGTGGGTGAAGCGCTTCATCTTCTTCCACGGCAAGCGCCACCCGGATGAGCTGGGCGAGCCGGAGATCAACGCCTTCCTCTCCTCCCTCGCCACGGACGGCAAGGTCGCCGCCTCCACCCAGAACCAGGCGCTCTCGGCGCTGCTCTTCCTGTACCGCCACGTCCTCGAGAAGCCCTTCCCCGAGATGCCGTCGCTCGTCCGCGCGCGCCGGCCCGCGCGCCTCCCCGTCGTGCTCACGCGCAAGGAGGTGCGCCGCGTGCTCGCCCACCTCGGTGGCGAGGCGCGGCTCGTCGCGACGCTCCTCTACGGTTCGGGCCTGCGCCTCACGGAGGCCTTGCGCCTGCGCGTCAAGGACCTCGACCTCTCGCGCAACGAGATCCTCGTGCGCGACGGCAAGGGCCAGAAGGACCGCGTCACGATGCTCCCGGCAGCGCTCAAGCCCGATCTCGCCGCGCACCTCGAGGCCGTCCGTGCCCAGCACGCGCGCGACCTCGCCCTAGGCGGAGGCGATGTCCACCTGCCCGACGCCATCCGCATCAAGTACCCGGGCGCCGCGAAGAGCTGGACGTGGCAGTACGTCTTCCCCGCCTTCCGCGAAAGCACCAACCCGCGCGGCGGCGAGGTGCGCCGCCACCACCTGCCCGAGACGCACGTCCAGCGCGCCGTCAAGAAGGCGGTCGAGAAGGCGGGCGTCACCAAGCAGGCCAGCAGCCACACCCTGCGCCACAGCTTCGCGACGCACCTCCTCGAAGCGGGCTACGACATCCGCACCATCCAGGAGCTGCTCGGCCACCGCGACGTCGCCACCACGATGATCTACACCCACGTTCTCAACTCCGGCGGCCGGGGCGTCAAGAGCCCGCTGGACGCAGGATGATCGGCACATGACGCGCCTTCCCGCCGCGCCCGAACCTGTCTTCTTCGAGACCGCCGCCGACTTTCGCCGGTGGCTGGAGAAGAACCACGCCAAGGCGACCGAGCTCTTCATCGGGTTCTTGAAGAAGGCGCCGGGGCGCAGCAGCCTCACCTACTTCGAGGCGCTCGACGAGGCGCTCTGCTTCGGCTGGATCGACGGCGTCCGCCGGTCGCTCGACGCGGAGCGCTGGTTCCAGCGCTTCACCCCGCGCAAGGCTAAGAGCGTCTGGAGCCTCGTCAACGTCCGGAAGGCAGAGGCGCTCGTCGCTCTCGGTCGCATGGCGCCGGCGGGGCTCGAGGCCTTCGAGTCCCGCGACGAGAGGCGCACCGGCCTCTATTCGTTCGAACAGGGCAAGGCGCCCACGCTCGGCCGCCTCGATCTCCGGGCGTTCCGGGCCAGGCCGAAAGCGTGGGCGTTCTTCCAGGCCCAGCCGCCCGGCTACCGCAGGACAGCGACGTTCTGGGTGATGAGCGCGAAGAAGCCCGAAACAAAACATCGCCGCCTCGCGCAGCTGATCGAAGATTCCGCGAAAGGCCGGCGGCTCGGCATGCTCTCACGGCAGGCGGGGAAGAAGCCGTGAGGATCTTCGTACGCCGCGTGTCGGGTGAGGAGGCCATGGCAAGTCCATGAAGCGAAGGGGCTCTTCGACGGACGTCCGCAAGACCATGCGGCCCGGCGAGCCGGGGACGCGTCGCCACCTGCGGGACTGGGGCGATCGCCTCGTATGCGTCCGGCACCGTGTCGATCCTGCCAAAGGATTGCGGTTCACCACGATAGAGATCGTGGCCTCGTCGAAACGTGTTGCGCGGCTCAAGCGCGAGCCTCATCCCGAAGCCCTCGTGTACGCCCGGGTGGGCCGGGACGAATGGGAGCTCGAGAGCCGGCTCAAGACCACGAAGTCGGCGACATATGACCCAGGGCTAAACGTGTGGCGGATGCGCTACGAGACTGCCGTGAGGCTGAGACTGAAGAGGAGGATCCTCTTCAAACGGCCGGAGAAGAGATATGGCTTCGCACCCCGAAACCCCTCTCCAAATTCGAATATCCCTGCCCACCAGAATCCGAATATCCCTAGCCATCCCCGCCCGAATTCCCGAGAATTCGAATAGCGATGCCCATCCCCTTCCACCCCCACCTGCCGTCTAATACTAGTTAGGCGTGGTAACACCTCTGCGCTGGCGTCGGGCGCTACTTGTGGCCGCTGGCACATCTCTCGTGGCTCTTGCAGTCGCAGGGCTTGCAGTGTTTCGTCTTGCTCGCGCCTACTCTGCATCCGGTCAGCCCCCGGCCTACTTCGCGGAGCACCTTAGCGAGCTGCGTCGCGCTTGGCTGCTCGGAGCGTTCGTCACTAGTCTGTTCTGCTTCGCGTGTTCCGGCCTCGTGGTCGTGGCTCGGAGCCTCCCGCGCTATTCGTTCCTCATCGTCGCCACGCTGGTCGTCTTGCTCGCGCCCCCTCTCGCACTCGATCTCATCTCGCGCGTTTCCGATCCCTCGCCTGCAACCGAGCCACTTCAGTTCCGGTGTCTTCTCCTCCCGCCAGCCCTCCTCTGGTCATCTCTGCTTCTGGTGTCGTGTTCCACGGTCGGCACGCTTGTCGCTACGGCTTCCCCGGACCACGCCTAACACCTCATTGCAGCGGACTCATCGTCAGTCGCTCGCGCTCCTTCCTCTTCGCCGCTGAACTCGATATCGTTAGCTGGCTAAATGAGCGACACCACCGTCGTTTTGCCGCTTAGCTCCGAACTCACTATCTGGCTTGAAGAGCAAGCTATCCCAGCTTCTTCTTTTCGTACCGCATCACACGAGCCCTCGCTC
>DASXVJ010000012.1:0-73066 GCA_036504335.1 Thermoanaerobaculia bacterium | reverse complement strand
CGACCCGAGCGCCGACTCCTCCTCGACCTGCTTGAGGATGTCCGAGAGGTCTCGTCCGTCGTTCGTGAACTTCCGGCGGACCTTGAGCGTCCGGTTGAAGGTCACGATCATCCCCTCGACGTCGCCCTTGATGGCGTCGCGGACGAACGTCTCGACGTTGCGCAGCACGCGGTTCCGGTCGAACGGCGTGATGTGGAGGTTGTCGATGAAGATGACAATGCGCGTCTTCGGGGCGGGCAGCGGCGCCGCGGCGGGCGTGGGCGCCGCCTCGGGCGCCGCAGGGGCCGCGGGGGCCGCCGGCTCTTCGGGCGGGAGGAGGAAACGGCCCTGTTCGATCGCGGTGAAGTTCGAGACCGGCAGCTCGACCCCGTCCTCGACGATGATGAAGTCCTCTTTCTTGAGGCCCGTGATGCGGTTGCCCTTCCCGTCGGTCACGACCACGTCGAGGTTCGTCACCGAGACGCCCTCCCGTGCGATGAAGGGCGCCGGGCCGGCGCCCGGCTTTTCCTGGGCGGCGAGGCGTGGCGCAGCGGCCCAGCCGGCGAGGACGGCGGCGAGGGCGGCGAGGGCGGATCCGGTGGGAGCAGTTCGCATCATTTTCGGGATTGTACGGCCCGCATAGAATGCGCCTCCCGATGACGCTCCACGTGCGCCGGCACCTCACGGCCGGCATCCTCCTGATCGTCCCCGTCGCGGTCACGGTCGCCGTTCTCAGGGTCCTGTTCGGCTTTTTCGACGACTGGATGCAGCCGTTCGCGCGGGAGATCTTCGGGCGTCCGATCCCGGGACTGGGACTCCTTCTCACCGTTCTTCTCGTGTGGATTACGGGTGTTTTGTCGGCGAACTTCGCCGGGAAGAAACTCCTTGAACTTTTCGATCGCCTCTTGGAAAATCTCCCCCTCGTCAGGACGGTCTACACGGCCTCGAAGCAGCTCGTGGATGCCTTCTCGCCGGGCGGGCGCCGTGCTTTCCGCAAAGTGGTGCTCGTCGAATTTCCGAAGAAGGGAACCTTCGCGTTGGGTTTCGTCACAGGCGACGGTCTCGCCCCCCTCCCGGGCGACATGATTTCCATCTACGTGCCGACGGCTTTGAACCCGACGAGCGGATTTCTGGTGTTTGCGCAGGAAAGCGATATTCTCGACCCTCGCCTCTCGGTGGAGGAGGGGATCAAGCTCGTCGTTTCGGGCGGCGTGGTGAGGCCGCCCGGGAACTGACGACGCTCGGGCCGGGTCCAACTCGGGGCCGGCGCGGGCGGGTCGGTGTTTTGGAAAGGAGTGAACGGGTCATGACGACGAATCGGACCGGCGGAGGGAAGGGGCAGCGGCTCGCCGCGGCGGCGCTCGTCCTCCTCTCTTTCGCGGCGGCCGGCTGCGACAAGTTCAAGAGCAAGCAGCTCATCCGGGAAGGAAACGCCTACTTCAAGGAGCAGCTCTACGAGGATGCTCTGAAGAAGTACGAGCAGGCCCAGGCCCTCGACCCCGGCGAAGTGCGCCTCGACAAGTTCGTCGCGATGGGGAACATGGCCCTCTACAACCCGGGCTCGACGCACCCCAAGGACGTCGCGGCCCTGACGAAGGCGATCGAACACTTCAAGAAGTACCTCGCGGCGCGCCCCGACGACGACAAGGCCGCGAAGTTCCTCGTCACGACGTACATGAACGCCCAGAAGTACGACGAGGCGATCGGGTACTTCAAGGACTTCATCACGAGCCACCCGAAGGACTCGCAGGCCGTCCAGACCGTCGCGATGCTCTACGCGAAGAAGGGCGACTACGAGAACTCGATCGACTGGCAGAAAAAGCGCGCGGCCCTCGAGCCCACGAACGCCGACGTCTTCTACACGATGGGCGTCACGGCGTGGCAGAAGTCCTATGACTCGCCCGGCAACGACGTCTCCCCCGAACACGGCCTCGCGCCGGAGAAGCGCAAGGAGATCCTCGACTTCGGAATGGCCTCGCTGGACAAGGCGATCGAGCTCAACCCCGACTACTTCGAGGCGATGCTCTACAAGAACCTCGTCTACCGCCAGTACGCCCGCATCGAGGGCGACCCGGCCAAGGTCGCCGAGCTCACGGCGAAGGCCACCGAGTGGCAGACGAAGGCTCTCGAGATCCGCAAGAAGGTCCAGGACAAGCTGAAGCTCGAGCAGGCGAACAAGAACCCGCTCGAGGCGATGTAGGGACGCGGGAGGACGAATGTTCGAAACTTCCCTCATCGAATCCCGGAAGCAGCCCGGCGGCTCGAAGCGCTGGTACACGCTCCCGCTCTCGATCCTGATCCACGTGGTCGTGATCGGGTCGGCCGTCGGACTCTCGATGTGGTACATCGAGGAGATCCCGGAGCCGCCGATCCCCGTGCAGTTCTATTCCCAGGCCGCTCCGCCCCCGCCTCCCCCGCCGCCGCCCCCGAAGGCCGCGGCGCCGAAGCAGGCGCAGAAGGTGGAGCCGACCAAGCCGACCACGGTCATGTCCCCGGTCGTCGTGCCCGACACCCTTCCCCCTCCGACGACCGCGCCTGAGCCCGCCGATTCCGGCGTCGAGGGCGGCGTCGAAGGCGGCGTCGAAGGCGGCGTCGCGGGCGGCGTGATGGGCGGCGTCCTCGGCGGCGTCAAGGGCGGCGTCATCGGCGGCAACGTCGAAGAGCCCCTGCGCGTCGGCGGCGAAGTCAAGGAACCGGTCGAAATCAACCGCGTGAAGCCGCAGTACCCCGAGGCGGCCCGCAAGGCGCGCATGCAGGGCGTCTGCATCCTCGAGGCCATCATCACGAAGACGGGAGACGTCGAGTCCGTGCGCGTGCTGCGCGGCCTCAACCCGCTTCTCGACAACGCCGCGATCCGCGCGGTCCAGCAGTGGAAGTACAAGCCGGCGACCTTCAACGGGCGCCCGGTTCCGGTCTATCTGACGGTCACGGTCACGTTCACGCTCCAGTGACCGCCACACGAATAACAGAACACCACGACGTAGAATCAAATTCGGCGAAACGTTAAGGAGGACGAATCACATGGACATGAGCATGATGGGCCTTTGGAACTCGATGGGGCCCATGGCGAAGGGCGTCTTCATCCTGCTCTGCATTCTTTCGGTCTACTCTCTCGCGGTCTCGGTCGAGCGGTGGATGACGTTCCAGAAGGCGAAGCAGCAGTCGGTTAAGTTCGCTCTCGAGGTCGGCCAGCTCCTCAAGCAGGACAAGCTGAAGGAAGCCATCGACCTCGCGAAGAAGTACAAGCACAGCCACGTCGCGAAGGTCGTCTCGGCGGGCCTTCTCGAGTTCGCTTACGAGGCCCACGGGGCCGCGGCGGCGGGCCACGACAGCGTCGCAGCGGCCGAGCGCGCGATCGAGCGGGCCACGATGATGACGACGGCCGACATGAAGAAGGGCCTCGGCGGCCTCGCGACGATCGCGACGACCGCGCCGTTCATCGGCCTCTTCGGCACCGTCATCGGCATCATCAACGCGTTCCGCGGCATGGCGCAGTCCGGCGCCGGCGGCCTCGGCTCCGTGTCCGCGGGCATTTCCGAGGCGCTCGTCACGACGGCCCTCGGCCTCTTCGTCGCCATCCCGGCCGTGTGGCTCTACAACCTCTTCCTCAACAAGATCGAGCGCTTCCAGGTGGAAATGTCGAACTCGGCCTCCGAGCTCGTCGACTACTTCATGAAGCGCCAGGCCACGAAGGCCGCCTGAGGAATTCCGGGTCCGTCCACAGGAAACGAAGGAGCGAGTTCGATGGGAATGGATAGCTTCGGCGGCCGACAGGACATGAAGAGCGACATCAACGTGACGCCGCTCGTCGACGTGTGCCTCGTCCTCCTCATCATCTTCATGGTCGTCACGCCGATGCTGCAGAAGGGCAAGCCCGTCATGCTTCCGCAGACGGAGCGCCCGGACAAGAAGCCGGAGTCCGACAAGGAGCTCCTGATCTCCATCCAGTCGGACAAGACCATCTTCATCGACACGAAGTGGTTCCCCGACAAGGATTTCGCGGCCAAGATGAAGGAAATCGGAGAGCGCTCCTCGAACAAGGACGTGCTCGTCAAGGCCGACCAGCGTCTGAACTACGGTGACGTGAAGAACGTCATGCGCATGATCAAGGACGGCGGATTCGAGCGCGTCGGCCTCATCACCGAGAAGAAGGGCGATAAGTAAGGAGTCAACCCATGAGCATGGGAGTCGGAAGCGGGGACGGCCCGAAGTCGGAGATCAACGTCACTCCGCTCGTCGACGTCGTTCTCGTCCTCCTGATCATTTTCATGGTCGTCCAGCCGCTCCTCCAGCGCGGCTACGACGTCCAGGTTCCCCCGAACGCGCCGGCGACGCCTCCGAACACGCCGCCGCCGACGGACCAGATCATCGTGTCGATCACCGCGAACAAGGAGTATTACCTCAACAAGGAGAAGGTCGAAGCCGCGAACATCGCGGTCCGTCTCCAGGAGGTGCTCCGGAACCGCGCGTCGAAGATCGTCTTCTTCTCCGCCGAGGACACGGTCAAGTACGCGGACGTGATGACCCTGATGGACATCGTCCGCAACTCCGGCTCCGGCGACAAGAAGGTCAACATCGGCATCGTGATGGACTGGGTGAACCCCGCCGCGTCCGCGACGCCGTGACGCTTACGGCCCTTCAAAGCCGCTCCCGCTCGCGTCCCCGGCTCACCCCGGGGACGTTGTTCGTTTACCGCAGCAAGAAAGGACCTGAACCGATGAGCACCTCCACCCGCCTGGCCCGAACGGCACGCGCTGCCCGGGGCCGTGCCACCGCGTTTCTGCTCGCCCTGGCCGCGCTCCTCGCCGACGGCGTCGCGCGCGCCGACGAGTCGGAGCTCATCCTCCCCGATCTCGGCTCCGTCACGTTCCTCGGGATGAACGGCCGCACGCTCCTCATGCTGGGCATCCTCGTGTGTCTCGCCGGGCTTGCCTTCGGCCTCGTCATGTACGGGAAGCTGAAGAACCTGCCGGTCCACAAGTCCATGCTCGAGGTCTCGGAGCTCATCTACGAGACGTGCAAGACGTACCTCGTCACGCAGGGCAAGTTCATCCTGATCCTGGAGCTCTTCATCGGGACGATCATCGCCATCTACTACGGCGTGCTCCGCCACATGGAGCCGTCCAAGGTGGTCGTCATTCTCCTCGCGAGCCTCGTCGGCATCGCCGGGAGCTACGGAGTGGCGTGGTTCGGCATCCGGATCAACACGTTCGCGAACTCGCGGACGGCCTTCGCGAGCCTCCGCGGCAAGCCGTTCCCCTGCTATTCGATCCCCCTCGCCGCGGGCATGTCGATCGGGACGATGCTCATCTCGACCGAGCTCATCCTCATGCTCGGCATCCTCCTCTTCATCCCGGGCCACCTCGCGGGCCCCTGCTTCATCGGCTTCGCGATCGGCGAGTCCCTCGGCGCCTCGGCTCTCCGCATCGCGGGCGGCATCTTCACGAAGATCGCCGACATCGGCTCGGACCTCATGAAGATCGTCTTCAAGATCAAGGAAGACGACGCGCGCAACCCCGGCGTCATCGCGGACTGCACGGGCGACAACGCGGGCGACTCCGTCGGGCCGACGGCCGACGGCTTCGAGACCTACGGCGTGACGGGCGTCGCGCTCATCTCGTTCATCCTCCTCGCCGTTCCCGACGCGTCGACGCAGGTCAAGCTCCTCGTCTGGATCTTCGCGATGCGCATCATGATGATCATCGCGAGCGTCTGCTCGTACTGGATCAACGACGCGATCGCGAAGGCGCGGTTCGCGAACGCCGACAAGATGGACTTCGAGGCGCCGCTGACCTCGCTCGTCTGGATCACGTCGCTCGTCTCCGTCGTGATCACGTTCGTCGTGTCGTACCTCCTGATCCCCGAGCTCGGCGACGGCACGCTGTGGTGGAAGCTCGGCGCGATCATCACGTGCGGAACGCTCGCCGGCGCGATCATCCCGGAGCTCGTCAAGGTGTTCACGTCCACGAAGTCGGGACACGTCAAAGAGGTCGTCACGGCCTCGCGCGAGGGCGGCGCCTCCCTGAACGTCCTCGCCGGCCTCACGGCCGGAAACTTCTCGGCCTACTGGATGGGCCTCGCGATCGCGGTGCTGATGGGCATCGGCTACGCGATCTCCACGGCGTTTCCGGCGGGGATCATGCTCGCGCCGGCCACGTTCGCCTTCGGCCTGGTCGCGTTCGGCTTCCTCGGCATGGGCCCCGTGACGATCGCGGTCGACTCCTACGGCCCCGTCACCGACAACGCCCAGTCCGTCTACGAGCTCTCCGTGATCGAGAACGTCCCGAACGTGAAGGCCGAGGTCAAGAAGGACTTCGGCTTCGACCTCAGCTTCGACAAGGCCAAGCACTTCCTCGAGGAGAACGACGGCGCGGGCAACACGTTCAAGGCCACGGCCAAGCCGGTCCTCATCGGCACCGCCGTCGTCGGCGCGACGACGATGATCTTCTCGATCATCATGCTCCTGACCCACGGCCTGAAGAGCGACCTCGACAAGCTTTCGATCCTGCACTCGCCCTTCCTCCTCGGCCTCGTCATGGGCGGCGCGGTCATCTACTGGTTCACGGGCGCGTCCACGCAGGCCGTCTCGACGGGCGCCTACCGCGCCGTCGAGTTCATCAAGAGGAACATCAAGCTCGACGCCTCGGTCGAGAAGGCCTCGGTCGAGGACAGCAAGGCCGTCGTCGCCATCTGCACCAAGTACGCGCAGAAGGGCATGTTCAACATCTTCCTCACCATCTTCTTCTCGACGCTCGCGTTCGCGTGCCTCGAGCCGTACTTCTTCATCGGCTACCTCATCTCGATCGCGCTCTTCGGCCTCTACCAGGCGATCTTCATGGCGAACGCCGGCGGCGCCTGGGACAACGCGAAGAAGCTCGTCGAGGTCGACCTCAAGGAAAAGGGCACCGAGCTGCACGCGGCGACCGTCGTCGGCGACACGGTCGGCGACCCCTTCAAGGACACGTCGTCCGTCGCCATGAACCCGGTCATCAAGTTCACGACGCTCTTCGGCCTCCTCGCCGTGGAGCTCGCGATCGGCCTCTCGCGCGGGACGAGCGCCACGCTCGCGGCGGTCTTCTTCGCGATTTCGCTCGTTTTCGTCTACCGGTCCTTCTACGGGATGCGGATCGAGACCTCGCCGACCGCGTCCTGACGCCGCAATCCTCCGTTTCCGTCGAGGGCCGCCTTCGGGCGGCCCTTTTTCCTTCCGGGCTCGTTAGAATCCCGCCACCCCAAGGAGGGTCGATGGGCACGATGACCAAGTCCGGCACCACGCAGCCGGCCTATCCACGGACGCTCCCCCGCCGTCTCGGGCTCTTCGACGCGACGACGATCGTCGCGGGTTCGATGATCGGCTCCGGCATCTTCATCACGTCCGCGGACATCACCCGCCAGGTCAAGAGCGGGTCCCTCCTCGTCCTCGTGTGGGTCTTCACGGCCCTCGTCACGGTCGCCGGCGCCTGGAGCTACGGGAAGCTCGCGATGGCCTTCCCGAAGGCCGGCGGCCAGTACGTCTACCTCCGGGAGGCGTGGGGCGACCTCGGGGGCTTCCTGTTCGGCTGGGCGATGCTCCTCGTGATCCAGACGGGCACGATCGCCGCCGTGGCGGTCGCCTTCGCGAAGTATCTCGGCGTCCTGATCCCGGCCGTCTCGAGCAAGCACGTGTTCTTCAAGGCCCGCTTCCTGAGCGTGACGCCCCTCGAAATCGTCGCGATCGCGATCATCGCCCTCCTGACCTGGTGGAACACGACGAGCGTCCAGAACGGCGCCCGGCTCCAGAACGTCTTCACGGCGGCGAAGGTCCTCTCCCTCGTCGGCCTCCTCGCCGTCTGCTTCACGGCGGGGAGCGGCCTCGCGACCTCGAACTGGGCCTTCCCCGCTGCGGCCGACCTCAAGATGCCGCTCATCTGGGCGTTCGCTGTCGCGACGGTGGGCTCCCTCTTCTCCGCCGACGCCTGGAACAACGTGACGTTCCTCGGGGAGGAGGTCCGCGACGCCGAGCGCAACGTTCCGCGCGCGCTCATCTACGGCACCGGCCTCGTGACGACGCTCTACGTCCTCGCGAACGTCGGCTACCTCAACGCCCTGCCGCTCTCGGGGATCGCGTCGGCTCCCGAGGACCGCGTCGCCACGGCGGCCATCGGCGCCGTGACGGGCAGCGCGGAATCGGGCACTCCGGCGCTCATCATGGCCGTCGTCATCCTCGTCTCGACGTTCGGCTGCCTCAACGGCCTCATCCTGTCGGGCTCGCGCGTCCTCTACGCGATGTCGCGGGACGGGCTCTTCCTGAAGTCGCTCGCGAAGGTCGCGCCCAGGACGATGATCCCGGTCAACGCCCTCGGCGCCCAGGCGGCGTGGGCGGCCCTCCTCTGCCTCTCGGGCAAATACGGCGACCTCCTCGACTACGTCATCGCGACCGTCCTGATCTTCTACATCGCCACGATCGTCGGCCGCTGGAAGCTCGCGCGCACGATGCCGAGCCTCGCCCCGAAGACGTGGGCCGACAAGGTCGTGCCGGTCCTCTACGTCGCCGCGACGTTCTACGTCACGCTCGCCCTTGCGATCTACAAGCCGGCCTACACCGTGCCCGGCCTCGTGATCGTCGCCCTCGGCATCCCGGCGTTCTACTTCTTCAAGTCGCGGCAGGAGCCGGCCCCGCCGGCCTAGACGAGCGCCGAGAAGACCTCGTTCGACAGCAAGACGCCCTTTCGGGTGAGGCGGACGCGGGAGGGGAAAGAGACTTCTTCGAGTAAGAGGGCGGCAAACGCGTCGCCGAGTTGCAGCGCGGCAGCCTCGGGCAGGGCCCTTCGGATTTCTTCGAAGGTGGAAGAGGGGACCCCGCCCGCGAGGCGCAGGCGAAGCATCAGCCCCTCTTTCATTCTAAGAAAATCCGAATCTTCGGATTCTTCGAACATGGCGATCGGCGAGGTGCCCGCAGCAGTGCGCTTCAGGTACTCGGCCAGCATCCCCGTATTCGCATATCTTCTCTTCCCGTCGAACGAGTGCGCGGCGACGCCGAAGCCGAGGACCGGGACGAGCGTCCAGTACTTGAGGTTGTGGCGACTCTCGGAGCCTCTCCTCGCCCAGTTCGACAGCTCGTAGCGCGGAAGGCCGGCCTTCTCGAGCCTCTCGTCCACCTCGAGCCAGCGGTCGGCCATCTCGTCGTCGTCCGCGAAAAGCTCGGGCCGCTCGCGCTTCAGCGCGACGAGGCGGGGCGCCTTCTCGATCTCCAGGAGGTAGACCGAGAGGTGGGCGACGCCGGCCTCCAGGAGCCCGTCCAGGCTCGCCCGAAGGCTTTCCCGGGTCTGACCCGGGATTCCGATCATGAGGTCCGCGGAGACGTTCCCGAAGGCGGCAACGGCCTCACGGACGGCCTTCCGGGCGGCCGAGGCGTCGTGCCGCCGCTCGAGGGGGACGAGCTCGGCGTCCACGAGGGATTGAACGCCGATTGACAGGCGATTGATTCCGACCCCACGAAGGGCGGCCAGTTTCTCGAGGTCGAGATCGTCCGGATTCGCCTCCGCGGTGATCTCACTATTCGAAGAGATTCCGAAGACTTCTTTGAAGGTCCCGAGCAGGCGGCCGAGGCGGCCCGCGTCGACGTAGCTGGGCGTTCCCCCTCCGAAGTAGACGGAATCGAAGCCCTTCAGGCCGCCCGCCGCCTCTCCGCCCTTCGAGCGGACTTCCCTCTCTAAACCTTCAAAGAAATCTTCCTCTTCTCTCCTCCCCTCCAGAGCAACGAAGGAGCAGTACGTGCAGCGGTGCGCGCAGAACGGCACGTGGACGTAAGCGCCGGGCGCGGACGTGGCGCCCGGAGGGAGCCCGGCCGATTCCTGCGTCACGCGCCTTCGGCCAGGAGCTGCCTGAGGCGCTCGTCGCGCGCGAGGGCGTCCGCGTCCCCGAGGCGCGCCGCGAGCAGGCGCTCGACGTACTTGCCGAGGAGGTCGACCTCGAGGTTCACGCGGTCGCCCGCCCTGCGGTCGCCCAGCGTCGTCTCCCCGAACGTGTGCGGGATGACGGCGACGTCGAACGAGCCTTCGCGCAGCGCCGCGATCGTGAGCGAGATGCCGTCGACGGCGATCGAGCCCTTCTCGACCGCGTAGCGCGCGAGAGCGGGCGGGAGGCCGAACGTGAACGTCCACGAGTCGCCGGCCGTCGCGACCGAGAGGACTTCCGAGGTCCCGTCGACGTGCCCCGCGACGACGTGCCCGCCCAGACGGTCCGTCGGCAGGAGGGCCCTCTCGAGGTTTACCCGCGCGCCCGGCGCGAGGCCGCCGAGCGTCGTGCGGGCCAGTGTCTCGGGCGATACGTCGAACGTGAGCGTTTCCGGTACGAGCGGCGGGACCACCGTGAGGCACACGCCCGACACCGCGATGCTCTCGCCGAGCGCCGCGTCCGCGTACCCGGACGGCCGCTCGACGGAAAGCACCGCGCCGCCCGCGGACGTGCGGCGCGCGGCGACCAGCGCCTTCGCAGTGACGAGGCCCGTGAACACGGCCCGATCCTACGCCACGGGCCGCCGGCGGGCCGACAGGCGGACGTCCCCGCCGATCCGCACGACCTCGAGGTCCGAAAGCGCAATCGCGTCGAGCATGGTCCAGGCGCCCTCGCCGGCGACCGGGACGCGCGCGCCGACGCCGCCGAGAATCTTGGGAGCGATGTAGGCCGTCACGCGGTCCGCGAGGCCTGCGGCGAGGAAGGACGCGGCGGTGACGCCGCCGCCCTCGACGAGAAGCGACCGCGCCTCGGCCGCGTAGAGGTCCGCGAGGAGCGCCGGAAGGTCGACGCCCCCGGACGGGGCCGGCTTCGACACCACGTGGACGCCGCGGTCGCGGAACGCCGCGAGGCGCGGATCCCGCTCCGGAACGGCCGTGACGAGCCAGACCTCGCCGCCAGCCGCCGAGAAGACGCGCGCGGACGCGGAGACGCGCAGGGCGCCGTCGAGGACGAGCCTGCGGTGGGGCACGATCGCGGTCGACAGGGCGAGCCGGCGCGTGAGGAGCGGATCGTCCGCCAGAACGGTTCCGGCGCCGACGAGGATCGCGTCGTGCTCCTCGCGCAGGAGGAGCGCATCGCGCCGGGCCGACTCGCCCGAGATCCACTGCGACTCACCCGTCCGGGTTCCCGTCTTCCCGTCGAGGGACGCGGCCCATTTGAGGTGGACGAACGGCCGTTTCTCGCGCGCCGACGTGAGAAACGGCTCGTTGACCCGCTCGGCTTCGGCGGCGAAAGCCCCCACGAGGACCTCGACACCCTTGTCCTGGAGCCTCCGGACGCCACGGCCCGAGATCCTCGGATCCGGGTCCTCGACGGAGCAGACCACGCGCGCGATCCCCGCGGCGAGGACCGCCTCCGTGCACGGCGCCGTGCGCCCGAAGTGCGAGCAGGGCTCGAGGTTCACGAGGAGCGTCGCCCCGCGCGCCTTCTCCCCCGCCATGGCGAGCGCGGAGGCCTCGGCGTGCGGGCCGCCGGCCCGCTCGTGCCAGCCCTCGCCGATCACGGTGCCGCCCGGGTCCACGATGACGCAGCCCACCCGCGGGTTCGGCGACACGGAGAACCGCCCGCGGGCGGCGAGCTCGAGGACGCGCCTCCAGAGGAAGTCGAGGCCGGTCGGGGCGGTCGGCTTCGAGTCAGTCATCGACGAGCGCGGACGCGAACGCGTCGGGGTCGAAATCGAGGAGGTCGTCGGCCGTCTCGCCGACGCCGACGTACTTCACGGGCAGCCCGAGCTCCCGGACGATCGCGAGGATGACGCCGCCCTTGGCCGTCCCGTCCATCTTCGTGAGGACGAGACCGGTCACGCCGGCCGACTTCGTGAACTCGCGGGCCTGGGAGATGCCGTTCATGCCCGTCACGGCGTCGAGGACGAGGAGGACCTCGTGGGGCGCTCCGGGGACGAGGCGCGCGGCGACGCGCCGCATCTTCGAGAGCTCCTCCATGAGGTTGTGCTTCGTGTGCAGGCGGCCCGCCGTGTCCACGAAGAGGAGGTCGGCCTTCTTCGCGACCGCCGCGGCGCACGCGTCGTGGACGACGGCGGCCGGATCGGCGCCGGACTTGAGCTTGACGAGCGGGATGCCGATGCGGTCGGCCCAGATCTGGAGCTGCTCGAGAGCGGCGGCGCGGAACGTGTCGGCGGCCGCGAGGATCACGGACTTCCCGTCCGCGACGGCGCGCGCGGCGAGCTTCGCCGTGGTCGTGGTCTTGCCCGTCCCGTTCACGCCGACCATGAAGACCACGTGCGGCCGCCCGGCCGCCGCCTCGGGCCCCGCGACCGTGAGGCGCCGCGCGATCTCGGCCTTGAGGACGCGGCGCACGACGTCGGCTTCGCCTGCGTCGCGGCGCCCGGCTTCTTCCCGGACGGCCGCGACGAGTTCGGCCGCCGTCGCGGGGCCCACGTCGGCCGACAGGAGCGCGTCCTCGAGGGCTTCCAGCGCCCTCGGGTCGGGCTCGAACTTCGCCTTGATCGCCCCGCCCACCTTCGCGATGAGCTCGGTGTGGGTCATGAACAGCCCGCGCTTCAGGCGGGCGAACACGGAGGGAGAGGGCTTTCCGGGGGTGTCGCCTTCAGCCATCAGGCGGCGAGACTAGCAGGCCGGAGGCGTCAGGAGACTTCGGAGGCGAGGCGCTCGCGCGCGGCATCCATGCCGGCCTTCACGACCGACGGGCGGCCGTCCGGCGAGAGGACGACGAGCAGGAAGAAGCCGGCCTTCACCGTCGCGCTGAGGACTTTTCTTCCGTCGAATTCCAGCGCGAGGCCCGAGACCGGCCCGAGGCCCGAGCGTTCCGCGGCCCTTCCGAGCTCGGCCAGCCAGACCGACTGATACGCACCCAGGATCTCGGTCGCGGCCTGGTCGCCCGCCCGCGCGATCACCTCGCCCTGCGGGTCGAGAAACGCAGCGCCGAGAGCGCCGGGGAACTCGAGGAGGCTCGACAGGATCGTCTCGAAGCTCACGGCTTCCCCTCCGGCGGCCGGGGCTCGTTCTCGAGCCAGCGTTTCGCCTTCCGGCCTTCATCGCTTTCGGGCGACGCCTCCACCGCCCGCTGCATGAACTTGCGGGCAAGGTCCCGCCGGTCGCTCGCGAGCAGGCAGATCGCCGCCTGGTAGTTCGCCACGGGATCCTTCGGCTCGTCCTTCAGGACGACCAGGAAGTCCTCGAGCGCGCTCGACGTCTGCTCGAGCTTCATGCGCGTGAGCCCGCGCGCGCGGTAGGCCCGCGTGTTGTCCGGCGAGTCCGCGAGCGCGAGGGAGTATTCCCGCTCGGAGTCGCGGTACCGCCCGCGCTTCTCCTGCAGGAGGCCGAGGTTGTAATGCGCATTGACCTTCTCGGGCGTCGGCGGCCCGTCGAGGACGGCCTGGAAGTCCGTCTCCGCATCGTCCCACTTGCCGGCCTGGAAGTACGCGACGCCGCGGTTGTTCCGGGCCTCCACGAACGTCGGGTCGAGCGCGAGCGCGTCCGAGAACGCCCGGAGCGCCGCCGGATAGTCCTTCTTGTAGAGGAGCGCGAGGCCCATCGCATTGGGCACGTGCGGGTCGCGAGGCGAGCTCTGCTTTGCCCTCTGCAGGAGCGCGATCGCCTCGTCCGCCCGCCCCTCGCGCAGCATCGTCAAGGCGCTGCGGTAGTCCACGAGGTCCGCGAGGACGGGATTCTCCTTCGGGGGCGCGGCCAGCTGCGGGGCGCAGGCGGACGCGGCGAGGGCGGCGAGCAGCAGGACGGCCACGGCCGTGGCCGCGTGACGGGCCGGAGGGCCGCCCGTCACGCGGACGCCTTCAGCGGGACTTCCTCGCCGAGGAACTCGAAGTCGCCGGACGACCAGGCCTTGTCGAGTGCGGCGATGACGGCCGGGTCGAACGACTTTCCCGCGAAGGACTTGATCTGGCGGATGACGTACTCGAGCGGCATGGCCTTCTGGTACGGCCGCGTCGTCGTCATGGCGTCGAACGTGTCGGCGACCGCCACCACGCGGGCCACGAGCGGAATGCCTTCGCCCTTGAGGCCGTCCGGGTACCCGCCGCCCGACCACTTCTCGTGGTGGTGCTTGATGCCCGGGATGACCTCCTTGAGCTGCGGGATCTGGCCCATGATGAGCGCGCCCTTGATCGGGTGCGTCTTCATGACCTCGAACTCCTCGTTCGTGAGCGCCGTCGGCTTCCGGAGAATGCGGTCGTCGATTCCGATCTTGCCGACGTCGTGGAGGAGAGCCGAGATCCGGATGATGCGGACCTCCTCGGGGCTGAGGCCCATGTGGCGGGCGAGGGCGACGGCGTAGCGCGCGACGCGCTCGGAGTGGCCCCGGGTGTACGGATCCTTCGCGTCGATCGCGGCCGCGAGCGTCCGGACCGAGTTGATGAACAGCTCCTGGTTCTCCTTGGCGGCGAGCTTGAGCTTCTCGATGGACTTCTCGAGGGAGTCCGACATCGAGTTGAAGGTCTCGGACAGCTCCGCAAGCTCGCGGACGCCGCGCACGGACACGCGCTGGCGGAAGTCGCCGCCTGCGATCGACCGGACCTTCTCGACGAGTTCCTCGAGCGGGTGCGCGAGCATCCGGGCCGCGAAGAGCGCGACGAGCGCCGCGAACGCGAGGGAGAAGACGGCGAGCAGAAGCGACGCCTTCTGCGTCTGCGCGACGGACGCGTAGGCCTGCGCCTCGTCCTTCTCGACGACGACGCCCCAGTCCGGCGTCGTCATGGCGGCGAGCGTTCCGAGGACGCGGCGGCCCCCGCGCGTGTACGACTTCGTCATGCGGACCGGGTGCGCGATGAACTCGCTCACGAGGTCCAGCTGGTGGATGTCCTTCGAGGGGAAGGCGGCCGGGTCGCTCGCGAGAACGAGAGTGCCCGAGCGGTCCACGACGTACGCGAGGACGCCGGTGGATCTTCCCTCCTCCTCGAGCTTCGCCCGGAGCGGGGCGAGGGAGAGCAGCGCTTCGACGGCGCCAATCGGCTCCTGGCCGTCGGCCGGGCGGACCGGGACGGCGAGGACGAGACCGCCCTCGGGGAGCACGCCCGTGAACAGGGGCTCGCCGACGTACGTCTCGCCCCGCACCGCGGCGGCGAAGGCCTGGCGGAGGGCGCGCTGAATGTCGATGTCGAGGGAGCGGGACTCGGCGACGGCGCCGACGCCGTCGCGGTCGAGAGCCCTGAGGACGAGGAAGCTCGAGTCCGCGTCCGCGTACTCGCGCAGGAGCTCCTTCTTCGAGAGGTAGTAGAAGGGGTCCGGCGACATCGAGCTCGCGAGCCGCAAGCCGTCGGCGATCTTGCGCAGCTGCGCCTGAGCGTTCGTGATGGCCGTCTCGAACTTCTCCGCGAGGCCCACGGAGCTGTTCTTCAGGTACTTCTTTTCGGCGGTCTCGAGCGCGTCACGGTTGATCCGCGTCACGTTCAACGTCAGGAGGACGAGCGGGACGATGGACACCACGACGAGCGCGGCGAGCAGAGCCGTCACGATCCGCAGCCGCGGAACCCGCGATACACCCATCCAGCATCAATTGTACCGCGCCAGGGCCCCTTCGAGAGCCGCGACCATCTCGGCCGCGCCGGCTCGCACGAGGCGGACGGAGCCCGGCCGCTCGAGCAGGACGGCGACGAGCCCGCGCCGGTCGGCTTTCTTGTCCGCGCCGAGGAGCCGGGGCGCCGCGCGCACCTCCGCGGGACGCGGACGGGGCGGCCGCGCGAGGGCGAGGACGCGCGCCGCGAGGGCGTCCGCGGCGGCGGGAGCGAGGCCGGCGCGCGCGACGGAGAGCCGGAGCGCCGCGAGGAGGCCCCACGCCACGGCCTCGCCGTGCTGCAGGCGGCGGCCCGACGCCGTCTCCAGCGCGTGCCCGGCCGTGTGCCCGAGGTTCAGCGCCGCCCGGACGCCGGTCGTCTCGAACGGGTCCGCGGACACGACGGCCGCCTTGACGCGGAGGCTCCGGAACACGGCCTCGGCGACGGCGGCGCTCTCGCGCGCCGCGAGCGGGCCCTCGAGCCGGGCCATCGCGCGGTGGAACCGCGCGTCGAGGAAGGACGTCTTCACGACCTCGGCGAGGCCGGAACGGAACGCGCGATCGGGCAGCGTCTCGAGGACGGCGGTGTCGGCGAGGACGAGGCGCGGCGCGTGGAACGCGCCGGCGAGATTCTTGCCCTGCGGGAGATCGACGGCCGTCTTGCCGCCGAGCGCGCTGTCGCAGGCGGCGAGAAGCGTCGTCGGCGCCTGGACGACCGGCACGCCGCGCAGCGCGAGCGCGGCGGCCATCCCGCCCACGTCCCCCACGGTCCCTCCGCCCAGACAGACGACTCCCCCGTCGCGGCGCAGGCCGCGGCGGACGAGCTGCTCGATGAGATGCCCGAGGACGGACCACGTCTTGGCGGCTTCGCCGTCGGGGACGAAGAGGGGTTCTTTGCTCAGGACCCTCTCAGCGCCTCCAGCAAAGAGCGACCGGCCATGGAGATTGAAGATTTTCTTAGAGGTGATGAGGAACCAGCGGCCCGGCGCGATGGACGGCAGGAGCGCGCCGAGCGAGGCGAGGGCGCCTGCCCCGACCACGACGTCCGTTCGGGCCCCGGCCGCGACGAAAGAGAATTCCCTCTTCACCTTCTAAGAAACTCTTCTCTTCTCTTTTCTTCTCTCAGCCAGAAGTCTTCGGCGGCTTCGCGAGCGCGATGTGGAGCTCGGCGAGCTGCTCGGGCGCGACGGGGTTCGGGCAGTCCGTCATGAGGTCGGTGCCGGAGGCCGTCTTGGGGAACGCGATGACGTCGCGGATGGACGTCGAGCCCGTCAGGATCATGAGCAGCCGGTCGAGCCCGAGCGCGATGCCGCCGTGCGGCGGCGCGCCGAAGCGGAACGCGTCGAGCAGGAAGCCGAATTTCGCGCGCGCCTCCTCCGGCCCGATGCCGAGCCGCGCGAAGATGCGCGACTGGACTTCGGAGCGGTGGATCCGGATGGAACCCCCGCCCAGCTCCATGCCGTTCAGGACGACGTCGTAGGCGCGCGCCTTCACGCGCCCCGGCTCGCTTTCGAGGAACGGCAGGTCCTCCTCGCGCGGCGCGGTGAACGGGTGATGCGTCGCGTACCAGCGCGCGTCCTCCTCGTGCCACTCGAGGAGCGGGAAGTCCGTCACCCAGAGGAAGTCGTAGCGCCCCTCGGGGATCAGCTTCTCCTCGCGGGCGATCTGGAGGCGGAGGGTGCCGAGGAAATCAAAGACCGATTTGGATTTCCCGGCGGCAAGAAAGACGAGATCGCTTTCGCCCGCGCCGAACGAGGCACGCATGCGCTCGACCGCGGCGTCGTCGAAGAATTTCTTGGAGTTGGAATTCCAGGCGCCGGGACCGCCGGTCTTCACCCAGAAGAACCAGTCCACACCCGCGGCCCGCGCCCCCTTCTCGATGTCGTCGAGGCGCTTGCGGGAAAACGAGGCGCCGCCGGGAACGCACAGGCCCTTGACTCTTTCAACCTTCGAGGAAATCTTCTCTTCGATTTCCTGGAAGTTCCCCAATTCGAGCCCGAACCGCGTGTCCGGCCGGTCGATCCCGAAGCGCTCCATGGCCTCGTCGTACGTCATTCGCTTGAAGGGCGCTTCGCACGCGATCCCCCACTTCGGGAAGACGCGCGTGAAGACCTTTTCGATGAGGGCGTAGACGGTCTCCTCCGTCGGGAACGAGATCTCGACGTCGACCTGCGTGAACTCGAGCTGGCGGTCGGCGCGCAGGTCCTCGTCGCGGAAGCAGCGCGCGATCTGGTAGTAGCGCTCCATCCCCGACACCATGAGGAGCTGCTTGAAGAGCTGAGGCGACTGCGGCAGCGCGTAGAACTCGCCCTCGTGGATGCGCGACGGGACGAGGAAGTCGCGCGCCCCCTCCGGCGTCGACTTCGTGAGGATGGGCGTTTCGACGTCGAGGAAACCCTCCTCGTGGAGGACCTCGCGGATCGCCATCGTGACGGCGCTCCGCGCGACGAAGCGCTGCGTCATCTCCGGGCGGCGGAGGTCGAGGTAGCGGTACTTGAGCCGCAGGTCCTCGGCGGCCTTGATCCCGTCCTCGATCGGGAACGGCGGCGTGTCGGCGCGGTTCAGGATCGTGAGGGCGGTGGCGCGCACCTCGATCCCTCCGGTCGGGAGGTCGGGGTTCACGGCGTCGGCGCCGCGGGTCCTGACGTCCCCCGTGACGTCGACGACGAACTCGCTCCGGAGCTCCTTGGCGAGGGCGAGGACGGCGGCGTCGGGCAGGAACTCGGCGTCGAAGACGACCTGGGCGAGGCCGGAGCGGTCGCGGAGGTCGATGAAGACGAGCTCGCCGTGGTCGCGGCGGCGGTTGACCCAGCCCTGCAGGCGGACCGTCTGGCCTGCGTGGGACGGGCGCAGGGACCCTGCGGGCGTGCGCGAGAGAGCGGACATGGCCGGGATCTTACAGACGGGCCCGCAGCGTCTCCACGACCGAGCCGCGCGGCAGCTCTTCCTGAGAACGCGTCGCGAGGACTTTGAGGACGACGGTGCCGGCGGCGCGCTCCTTCTCTCCGAGGAGAAGGGCGAACGCGGCGCCCGTGCGTTCGGCGACCTTGAGGCCGGGGCCGGGCCCCTTGGCCGCCGTCACGAGGTCCACGGCGATCCCCGCGCGGCGCAAATCGCCCGCGAGGGCGAGCGCGTCTCCGAGATCGCCCTTGTCGAGCGGGACGAGCGTCACCCCGCGGACCGCGGCGACGGCGGCGTTCCGGAATTCCTCCGGCAGCACGTCCACGAGCCGGTCCTCGCCGATCGCAAAGCCGATTCCCGGCGTCTTCGGGCCGCCGAGATCGGAGACGAGCTTGTCGTACCGCCCGCCGCCGAGGAGCGCGTTCTGCGCGCCGAGGCCGGCGGCGGTCACCTCGAAGACGGTGCGGGTGTAGTAATCGAGACCCCGGACGAGGAGGGGATTTTCTTCGAAAGGTATATGGGCGGCGCGCAGGTGCGCGACGAGGTCGCGGTGGTGCGCATCCGAGGCCGGATCGAGCGTCGCGAGCAGATCGGTCATCCGCGGGAACTGCGGCGACGAGACGAGTTTCTGAACGGCCGGGTCCTTCGAGTCGAGGACCCTCAGCGGGTTCTCGGCGAGGCGCCGCCGGTCGTCTTCGCCGAGCGCCTGCACATTCTCATTCGAAGAAAAAAACGTCCGAATGGCCTCGACGTACGCTGGCCGCGTGGCGTCGGTCCCGACCGAATTGAGCGACACCGAGAGCCCCGTGAAGCCGAGGCGCCCGAGGAAGTCGAAGAGCATGACGAGGACTTCGGCGTCGGTCGCCGCGTCCGCGGGCCCGAGGACCTCCGCGCCGATCTGCCGGAACTCGCGGTAGCGCCCCTTCTGCGGCCGTTCGTACCGGAACTGCGGTCCGATGTAGAAGAGCTTCCACGGGCGCCCGGCCTGCGCGAGCGAGTGCTCGACGTACGCGCGGGCGACGCCCGCCGTGTTCTCGGGCCGCAGCGTCACGGAACGGTCGCCGCGGTCCGTGAACGTGTACATCTCCTTGTGGACGATGTCCGTCCCTTCGCCGACGCTGCGCACGAAGAGCTCCGTCGACTCGAGGACGGGCGTGCGGATCTCGTCGTAGCCGTAGAGCCCGAAGACCTCGCGCGCAACGGCCTCGACGCGGTTCCAGACACGGGTCTCGGGCGGGAGGAGGTCCCGCGTCCCCTTCACGCTCCCGATCACGGCTTGAGGTACTCCGCCTTGTAGACGAGGTAGTTCTTCCAGTACGTCTCGAGCCCGACGACCTCTTCGGCCGTGAGGTCCCGTTTCCTCTTCGCGGGGCTGCCGGCCCAGAGCGTCGCGGGCGGGATCACCGTGCCCGGAAGGACCACCGCTCCGGCCGCGACGAGGGCGCTCCGGCCGACGTCGGCGTCGTCGAGAACCGTCGCGTTCATGCCGATCAGGGCGCCGCGCCGGATCGTGCACGCATGCACGACGGCGTTGTGCCCGAGCGTGACCTCCTCCTCGAGCACGAGAGGGCCCGTGTCGCGCGTGACGTGCAGCGTGCAGTTGTCCTGCACGTTCGACCGCGCTCCGATGCGGATGTGGCAGCAGTCGCCGCGCACGACGGCCGAGTACCAGATCGAGACGTCGTCCCCGAGGACGACGTCTCCGATGACGGCGGCGGTCTCCGCGATGAAGACCCGCTCGCCGAGTTTCGGGGCGATCCCGAGATAGCTTCGCAGCACCATTTCGCCGGTCACCATACCAAACGGAGGGCCGTGAAACGCGCACTGCACAGACCTCTGTGCGAGGCGGATAAAACCGTGTGAAGTTGCGGGGTTGAGGCCTTTTTCGCGCCTCAATACACAGGCTTTTGCACAGAATCCGTCAAATACTCCAAGCCGCTTTTCTACAGATACTTACGCGGCGCGAATCGCGAAAATGGGCAGAGTTCTCGACCGGCCGTTTTCGGGGGCTGTGGGCAGCCTCAGCGGGCCTTCGAGACGCCCCGGGAGGCGCCGTCCAGGAGCTGCCGGGCCTGGGCGCGGGCCGGCTCGCCGACCGAGGCGCCGGCCAGAAGGGCCGCGACCGCCTCGACCCTTCCCTTCGCGTCCAGGGCGGTCACCCGCGTGCGCGTGCGGCCCGCCGCGGCCACCTTCTCGACGGCGAGGTGGTGCGTGCCGGAAGCGGCGACCTGCGGCAGGTGCGTCACGACGAGAATCTGCTCCCGGGCCGCCAGCGCCCGCAGCTTCCGGCCGACCGCCTCCGCGGTGGCGCCCGAGACGCCGGCGTCGACCTCATCGAAGACGAACGTGCGGACCGGCCCTCCGCGGCGGGCGCCGCCGCCGGAACGGGCGCCGGACTCCTCCTCGGCGAGCGCGGCCGCGAGGGCGAGCTGGACGCGGGAGAGCTCGCCGCCGGACGCGATCTTCGGGAGCGGCCGCGGCGGCTCGCCGGGATTCGGAGCGAAGGCGAACGACACCGTGTCCACGCCGTGGGGGCCGAAGGCGACGCTCTCGCCGCCCGCCGTGAAGGCGCTCGTCGGATCGGGCTTCCGCGCGACCTCCACGGCGAACGAGGCCCGCTGCAGCGCGAGGTCCCTGAGGTGGACTTCCACCGCCTTGCCGAGCCTCGGCGCCGCGGCGGCGCGCCCCTGCGAGAGCTCGAGCGCCGCCTTCCGGAAGGCCGCGAACGCTTTCTGGACGGCGGCTTCGGCCTTCTTCACGGCGCCTTCCAGGTCGGCCAGCTCCTCGCGCTCCCTGCCGAGGGCCGCCCGGCGCTCGATCACCTCGGCCAGCGTCGCGCCGTACTTGCGCTTGAGCTTCGCGAGCGCGTCGAGACGCTCGGCAATGAACGTGAGGCGCGCGGGATCCGCTTCCAGCTGCGCGAGATCGCGGGACGTCTCGAACCCGACCTCCCGAAGCCTCTCGATTGCTTCCGCGAGCGTCGCGGCGCGTGCGGCGTACGAAGGGGAGATTTCTTCGAGGGAAAGAAGGGCGGCGCGCGCCGCGCCGGCCGCGCGAAGGGCGCCCGACTCGTCGTCCTCCAGCGCCGCGACGGCCTGCGCGAGCAGCTGGCCCGTCTTCTCGACGCTCCCCAATCTCTTCCTTTCAGAAGAAATCTCCTCGTCTTCTCCCTCTTTCGGGTCGACCTTGTCGATCTCCGCGATCTGGAACTCGAGGAGCTCGAGGCGCTGGACGCGGTCCTTGCCCGCCTCGGCGAGGCGGGCGAGGTCGCGCTGGCGGGCGACGAGCTCGCGGTGGAGCGCCGCGACGCCCGCGCCTGTTTCCTCGAGCCCCGCGAAGCGGTCGAGGAGCTCGCGGGGCGCGGCGGGGTCGAGGAGCTCGCGCGCCTCGGCCTGGCCGTAGAGGACGAGGAGGCGCGCCGCGGCCTCCTGGAGCGCCTTGAGAGGCGCGGGGGACCCGTTCACGACGAGGCGGCCCTTGGCCGCAGCTCCCGCCGCGGCGACCTCGCGGCGCACGACGACCTCGAACGACCCCTTCCCGTCTTCCACGAGCCCGGCCTCGGCGAGAGCCGCGCGGACCTCCGCGTCGTCGCAATCGAAGACGGCCTCCACGACGAGGCGCTCGGCCCCCGCGCGCACGAGCGCCGGGTCGGCCCTGCCGCCCGCGAGAAGGAGCAGCGCGTCCACGACGAGGGACTTGCCGGCGCCGGTCTCCCCCGTCAGGACCGTCAGCCCCTCGCCGAACGCGACCTCGACGTCCTCGAGGACGGCGAGATCGCGGACGCGGAGGGACGTCAGCACGCTCTAGCGGGCCCGGCGGGCGCCGCGCGCTCCGGCGGCGCGGTCCCGCATCCAGCGCAGCGCGAGGCCCACCCCGAACGCGGTCGCGCCGACCGGGTAGCCGGCGTACTCGCGGTCGACGTTCGCCGTCGCCGCGATGTCGAGGTGCGCCCACGGGGTCTTCGGGTCGACGAACTCCTTGAGGAACATCGCCCCGTTGATCGAGCCGCCGAAGCGGCCGCCCGTGTTCTTCATGTCGGCCCAGTCGGACCGGATGTTCTCCTTGTATTCCTCCCACATCGGAAGGCGCCAGATGCGCTCGTCCGTCCGCTCGCCGGCCGAGACCAGCGCGCGGGAGAGATCGTCGTGATCCGTGAACACGATCGCGGCCTCGAGGCCGAGGGCGACGAGCGCCGCGCCCGTGAGCGTCGCGAAATCGAGGATGGCGGCGGGCTTCCAGTCGGCGGCGTAGTCGAGCGCATCCGCGAGGATGACGCGCCCCTCGGCGTCCGTGTTGTCGATCTCGGCGGTCTTGCCGTTGCGGAAGCGGACGATGTCGCCCGGCTTGTAGGCCGTTCCGGAGGGGAGGTTCTCCGTCAGGGCGGCGATCCCGACGACGTTGACGGGCAGCCTGAGGTCCGCCGCCGCGAGGACGATCCCCATCGCGGTCGCGGCACCCATCATGTCCCACTTCATGTCGCCCATCTTCTCGGCGGGCTTGATCGAGATGCCGCCCGAGTCGAACGTGACGCCCTTGCCGACGAACGCGAGCGGCGGGTCGCCCTTCTTGCCGCCCTTCCACTCGAGGACGACGACGCGCGGCTCCTCGGCTGAGCCGCGGTTCACGGCGAGGAGGCCGCCCATCTTCTCGCGGCGGATCGCTTTCTTGTCGAGGACCCTCGCCCTCAGGCCGCGCGCGCGCGCCTCCTCGACGACGCGGCGGGTGAAGTCGCGGGGCACCATGTCGTTCGACGGCGTGTTCCCGAGGTCCCGCACGAACGCGGCGACCTTCGCGAGCGCCTCGGCGTCGCGGGCCTCGGCGGCCGTGGCCCCGGCGAACGCGCCCGACGCCTGGACGGCCACGGAACCGAGGGTCCGCTTCTCGCGGTCCTTCGTCTTGTAGACGGGGAACGAGTAGTCCGCCAGCGCGAGCGCGCGCAGCAGGAACTCGCGCGTCTCGGCGGCGTCCATCCGCTTGAGCGTGTACGGGAAGTCCAGGATCGCCGATTTCTCGCCGCTCCGGTTCAGCGTCTTTGCGACGCTGCGCAGGATCGCCCGGGCCTTGCGCGCGCTGATCTCGGCGCTCTTGCCGCCTCCGAACACGTACAGCCGGCCGGCCGGCGAGCCTCCGAGCGGCGCCGTGAACACGCCGCCCTCGGCCGCCGGCAGCGCCGGCGCGGCCGCGGCCGCCTTCGCGCGCACGGCGGCGGGCAGCGCCGCGAGCGCCTCCTTCGGGGTCGCGCCGACCGCGAACGCGACGTAGGCGTCCGCGCGCGCGCCACCCTTCCGGCTTCGAATCGCAATCTTCAGCAAGGTGTCCTCCTGGTCCCCGGGGGGACCCAAAGTCTAGCGCGCCCCCCGGCGTCTCCGACCTAGAATCCGGCGCATGCCTGAAGCCGTGCTCGAGACTTCCCTGCCGGGGCTCCCGCCGCCGCGCCGCGGAAAGGTGCGCGACGTCTACGACCTCGGCGACCGCCTCCTCCTCGTCGCGACCGACCGCATCTCCGCCTTCGACTGCGTGCTCTCCCCCGGCATTCCCGACAAGGGGAAGATCCTCACGCAGCTCTCGAACTTCTGGTTCCGCCGATTCGCCGAGGTCGTCCCGAACCACCTGATCGAGACGGACGCCGCGCTGTTTCCCGAGCCCGCCGCCGCGCACGCTGCGCTCCTTTCGGGCCGCAGCGTCCTGGCGAAAAAGTGCGCCGTCGTCCCGTTCGAGTGCGTGGCCCGCGGCTACCTCGCCGGCTCCGGCTGGAAGGAATACCGCGAATCCGGCTCTGTCTGCGGCATCGCCCTGCCGAAGGGCCTGCGCGAAGCGGACCGCCTTCCCGAGGCGATCTTCACGCCTGCCACGAAGGCCGAGTCCGGGCACGACATCAACGTCTCGTTCGAGGCCATGGCCTCGGCCGCCGGGGCGGAGCTCTCGACGCGCCTGAAGAGCCTCACGCTCGAGCTCTACTCCCGCGCGGCCGCCTACGCGGCCGGGCGCGGGATCGTCCTCGCAGACACGAAGTTCGAGTTCGGCCTCGACCCGTCGGGGGCCGTCGTCTGGATCGACGAGGTGCTCACGCCCGACTCCTCGCGCTTCTGGCCGGCGGACACGTGGCGCCCGGGCGGTTCGCCGCCGTCCTTCGACAAGCAGTTCGTGCGCGACTTCCTGGAGAAGACCGGCTGGAACAAGACCCCGCCGGCGCCCGTCCTGCCGCCGGACGTCGTCGCGGGCACCCGCGCGCGCTACGCCGAGGCGTACGAGCGCCTGACCGGGATGCCGTTTCGGGCGTAAAGGACTTTCCCGCGCCTACTGCGAGGTCGGCTCGTCCGAGAACTCTTCCGGGGGCGCCGCCTCGTCCGGAGGGAGCTTTGCGATCTCGCGGCCGACCAGCTCCTGGTGGAGGACCTCTTCTTCCTGCAGCTCGAGGAAGAGCTTCCGGACCGGGTCGGCCATCGGGAGCTTCAGGGCGTCCGTGAAAAACCAGTGAGCCTTCACCTCGGCCGCCATGGCGACCGTCAGGGCCTCGTGGAGCGTCATGAACGCGTGGACGTTCTCGTATTCGGGGGCTTCGATCTCCCAGACCATCGAGCGGTCCACGCGCCGGGGCGCGTCGCCGAAGAGCTCCTTGCGGCGGGCCGTGAGCTCCTCGCCGTGCTTGGCCTCGTTCTTCGACATGAAGTGGAAGAACACGGCCGCGTCGGCGGTGTGGTGAGTCTCCATCTGCGCCGCGAGCTCGTCGTAGCGTTCCTTGGCTTCGTCCTCGACGAGGATGGCGAGGTCGAGGGCGTCCTGAAGGTCAAGCTTGGAGAGGTCGAGCATCTTCGTCATAAGGTTCTCCGGAGGTTACGCTCCCATGGAAGCGGGCTCCGGGGACATGATGCAACCGGACTAGCCGGGAAACTCCGGTTCCCCCGAAGCCGTATCAGATGCGGGAGGCCTCGATGGCGAAGTTCCTCCTCTGGCTCATCCTCTTCGTCCTGTGCTGGCCGCTGGCGGTCCTCGCGCTCGTCGCCTTCCCGTTCGTCTGGCTGATCCTGCTCCCCTTCAAGGTCGTCGGGATCGCCGTCGGCGGCGTCCTCGCGTTCCTCAAGTCGCTCCTGTTCCTCCCGGCCCGCCTCCTCGGCGGTCGGCCGGTCTAGCCGCCGGCGCGTCAGCGCGGAAGAGCCTGCACGCCGGTCGTGAGCGAGAACGGCGCGCCCGCGGCCAGCGGAAAGCGCACCTCAGGGCCGAATGCCGTCGTGAAGTAGTGGACCGTCGCGCCGCGCTCGGTCCCGACGAAGTGCCCGGTGCACTCGTAGTGTGTCGCCGTCGCCGGGTCCATCCCCGGCGCCGCGTTAAAGCGCAGTACGAGGTCGCCGCGGTACGCGCCCCCCGTGATGTTCACGCGCGTGGCGTTGTTGGCACCGATGCTGCGGCCGCCGAGCCGCGGCTCGCCCGTGTAGATCCAGCAACCGCAGAGGAACCCGTCGACGGTCGGCGGGAGGTTCGAGAACTGGAGCGGGATCGTGATCGTGAAGTCCTCCGCCGCGACGGGGGCGGCGGCGAGGAGGACGGCAGCGAGGCAGAGAGCGACGCGGAGAATTCTCCTCATGGCGCCTCCTAACGGGCTCCCGTGCCCGTGGCGGTGAACGGGGTGGTCCGGACGGATTTTGGCGTGAACGGCGCGGCCGCCGCGAGCGCGCCGGTCCCGGTCGCGCTGAACGGCGTCGCGGTGAGGACGACGGGCTTGAATGGGCCGGTCGCCGCGAGCCTGCCGGTCCCGGTCGCCTGAAACGCCTTCGTCGTGAACGATACGGGCCCGGCAGGCCTGGGCGGCGTTTTCACCGGCGCAACCTTGATCGCGGGAGCGGGCGCCTTGACGGCCGGCGTCGGTGCGGGCGGCGGGCTCGCGAAGAGGAGGACGGGGAGAACGAGGACCGCAAGGGCCATGTGACCTCCTCGAATCGTCCGAACCGTTCGAGCGAAGACTAGAACGATTCTCAGGTCCGGGCCAGCAGTTCTTCGACGCTCCTGAGAGGGACGACCGAGAGGTCCGGGAAGGCGGCGGCCTCGCCCGCGTTCCCGGCCGGGACGAGGGCGGTTTTCAGGCCCAGCGAGACGGCTTCCTTGAGCCGCAGAGCCGCGTCGGAGACGGCGCGCACTTCGCCGAGAAGGCCGACCTCTCCAAAGGCAAAGGTCCCGGGCGCGAGGGCCCGGCCGCGCAGGCTGCCCGCGACCGCTGCGCACACGGCGAGGTCCGCAGCCGGCTCCACGCTCTCGGCCCCGCCCGCCACGTTCAGGAAGACGTCGTGCGACGCGAGCTTCAGCCCGCCGTGGCGTTCGAGGACCGCGAGAAGGAGCGCGAGGCGCGTGCCGTCGAACCCGATCGCCGTCCGCCGGGGCGAGCCGTACTTCGCCTCCACCGTCAGCGCCTGGACTTCCAGGAGCAGCGGACGCGTGCCCTCCACCCCCGCGAGGACGACGGACCCGGGCCGGGACCCCGCGCCCGTGCCGAGGTAGAGCGCCGACGGATTCGCGACCTCGACGAGGCCCGAGCCCGTCATCTCGAAGACGCCGAGCTCGTGCGCCGGCCCGAAGCGGTTCTTGAGCGCCCTCACGACCCGCTGCGCATGGAAGCGCTCGCCCTCGAACGACAGGACCGCGTCCACGAGATGCTCGAGCGTCTTCGGGCCGGCCAGCGTCCCGTCCTTCGTGACGTGCCCGATCAGGAACACGGGCACTCCCGTCGTCTTCGCGTACGCCTGCAGCCGGCTCGCGCACTCGCGCACCTGCGTCACGGAGCCCGCCGCCGCCTGCGCGCCCGGCGAGGCGATCGTCTGGATCGAGTCCACGACGACCGCCGCGTAGCGGCCGGCGCGCGCCGCGTCGAGGATGGCGTCGAGGTTCGTCTCGGCGAGGAGGAAGAGGCCCGGCGCGGCTATTCCGAGCCGCACGGCGCGCATCCGGATCTGCTGAGCGGACTCTTCTGCACTGACGTAGAGAACCTCGCCAATCCGATCCGAGAGGCGGGAGGCCACCTGCAGGAGCAGCGTCGACTTGCCGATCCCCGGCTCGCCGCCGAGGAGGACGATCGAGCCCGGCACGAGGCCGCCGCCGAGAACGCGGTCCACGTCGGCCATGCCCGTCGGGAGGCGCGGAACTTCCGCCGCGGCGACGTCGGACAGGCGCGCGGCCGTGGACGTGACGCCGGGCCCGGCCGCCGGCGCTCGCGGCGCCTCACGCTCCTCGGCCAGCGTGTTCCACCCGCCGCACTCGGGGCAGCGCCCGATCCACTGCGGGCTCTGGGCGCCGCACGCGGAGCAGGCGAAAACGGTCGCGGGCTTGCGTGCCACTTACTTGGGGATCGGGATCGAGCCGATGAGCCCCTTGAGGTCCTCGTCCTTCCACCGGATCCCTCCGCCGATGAACGGAGAGCGCAGGCCGGGGTTGATGAGCTCGTCGACGCCACCCGTCATGTAGAGGTTCGGGCTCGCGTTCCAGCGCCCGTAGAGCTTGATGTGCCCGCGGTAGTTGTCCCGCGAGAAGTCCCAGACTTCTCCCGCGAGCCGATACGAGTCGGCCTTGAACGTCTGCTCGATCGCGGCGCCGCCGCGCGACTCGATGAGGCCCGCCCGGAGGATCGTGTCCTTGAGACGGTAGCCGAGCTGGAGGGAGAGGAGGAGCTGGTCGACGTACCGCTCGCCCGTCGTGTGAATCGTCTGCTCGCTGCCGTTCGGGAACGTGACGGTCGTCGTCTCGTCGATGTTCTGCCGCATGCCCTTCGGCGTCGCCCCGATCTCGAGGCGGTAGAACTTGTTGTCGCGCGGGATCGCGTCCAGCGTGAACCAGTACTTGCCGTCGCCGTTGCGGCCCGCATACTCGGCCCGGAACCCGAGGTCGAGCTGAATCCGGTTCATCCGCGAGAGCGTCTGGTTCAGCGACTCGACGCCGGTCTTGACCGAGGAGAGCGCGTCGTTCAGGTTCTTGTGCGTCTCGTCGTCGTTCAGAAGCTTGCCGATCGTGCCCTGCCCCGTGTCGATCTTCCCGGTGATGGAGTTCAGGTTGTCGGCCGTGGTCTTGAGCTTCCCGGAGATCTCGTCCGCGTTCGACATCGTCGACTTGAAAGTGGCCCGGTTCTCGTCGAGGATCCGGTCCATCCGCGCGAGCGTCTCGCGCATCTGGCCCGAAAACTCCTTGAGGTTCGCGAGCGTCACGTCGACGTTGCTCCGGTTGTGCTCGACGAGGTCCTTGAGCGCCTCGGCGAGCGCGCCGATGTTGTCCACGATCCGGTTGATCTTCTCCTCGCCCTGCTTGCCCCCCATGGACCCCGCGAGCGCCGAGGACAGCTCCTTGAGGTCCTTGCCGATGTCCGACGCCATCTTCGTGATGTCGTCGAAGCCGGTCGTGGAACCGCCCTCGAGGAGCGCGCCCTGGGCGAGCCGGGGCGCCCCCTGCGCCCCCGGCTGCAGCTCCACGTACTTGTCGCCGAGCATCCCGAGGCTCCGGATCTGGGCCGAGGCGCCCTCGCGCAGCTCGACGCCGGGGTCCAGCGCGAGGTGGATGACCGCCGTGCCGTCGGGGCGCAGGGTGATCCCGTCCACCTTCCCGATCAGCACGCCCGCGATGCGCACCGCGGACTTGTCGTCCAGGCCGGCCACGTCCTTGAAGTGCGCGTCGACCCTGTTCGTGCGCGCCTTCTTGCCGAAATGGAGGTCCTCTATCTTCAGGATGAGGGCGGCAAGAGCGAGCAGCACGACGACGAAGAAGGCGCCGATTTTCGCGGTGGTCGTCATGCGGCCTCCATCATACGGGTGGCGCGGTCGCGGGAGAGACCCCCGGCCGCCGCTCCGGCTCCAGCTCCGGCGGCGAAAGCTCGCTGTCGCCCTTGACGAAGGCCGCGACGCGCGGATCGGCCGAGGCCTCGAATTCCTTCGGGGGAAGGTCGATCGCGATCTTGCCGTGCGCGAGGAGGCCGACGCGGTCGGCGATTGCGAACGCGACCTTCAGGTCGTGCGTGATCGTGATCGCGGTCGGGTTCAACTTCTTCCTCATCTCCTCGATGACGCGCACGAGGACGTCCGTCGTGATCGGGTCGAGCCCCGTCGTGGGCTCGTCGAAGAGGAGGATCCGGGGCTGCAGGGCGATCGCGCGGGCGAACCCCACGCGGCGCCGCATGCCGCCGGACAGCTCCGACGGGCGCTTGTCCTGGGTGCCGGGCAGGCGGACGAGCTCGAGGCACTCCGCGACCCGGTCCGCGATTTTCTTCTTCGTCTGCTTCGTGTGGCGGACGAGCGGAAACGCGATGTTCTCCCCCACGCTCATCGAGTCGAAGAGCGCGCCCTCCTGGAACGACATCCCGAACTTCCGCCTCAGGACGTCGCGCTCGCGCGACGAGACCGCCCAGAGGTCCTCGCCGTCGATCTCGACGGACCCCGCGTCGGGCCTCAAGAGGCCCACGACGTGCTTCAGGAGGACGCTCTTCCCGATGCCCGACTGCCCGAGGAGGACGAGGGACTCTCCCTGCTCGACCGCGAGGTCGAGATGGTCGAGGACGACCTTGGGCCCGAACGCCTTCGTGACGCCGCGCAGGCGGATCGCCGGGACGCCGGAGGGCGGAGGCGTCGCCATCAGAAGAGCACCTTCGTCAGGAAGAAGTCCGCGATGAGGATCGCGAGCGAGCCGAGGACGACGGCGGCCGTCGTCGACGTGCCGACTCCCTCCGCCCCGCCCTTCGTGTCGTAGCCCGTCTGGCACCCGATCATCGAGAAGAGAAGCCCGAACACGGCGGCCTTGATGAGCCCGGACGTCATGTCTTCCATGCTCAGGTACTGGAACGTGTTGTTCATGTAGACGACGGGGTTCGCGCCGAGGTACTGGACCGCGACGACATAGCCGCCGAGGATGCCCGTCACGTCCGCGAGGACGACGAGCATCGGGGCGACGATGATGGAGGCGAGCACGCGCGGGACGAAGAGGTACTGGACCGGGTCCGTCGCGAGGGAGACGAGCGCGTCGATCTGCTCCGTGACGCGCATCGAGCCGAGCTCGGCCGCCATCGCGCTGCCCGCGCGGCCCGTCACCATGAGGCCCGTGAGGACGGGCCCGAGCTCGCGGAGCATCGAGAGCGCGACGACCGACCCGATGTAGCCCTCGGCGTGGAAGCGCTGGAAGCCCTTGAACGTCTGGAGCGCGAGGACGCCGCCGGTGAAGAGCGCCGTCAGGAAGACGACCGGCACGGAGTCCACGCCGACGCGAACGACCTGCTTGGCCGTCATCGAGATCTGGTAAGGGGGGAGGAAGAAGCCGCGGATCGTCTGTCCGAGCAGCTCGAAGAAACGGCCCACGCCTTCGAGAAGCCGGAGGACGGGGCGCCCGATGGCTTCGAGGACGTTCTTCACAGGAACCTCGACACGCGCGCCACCTCGCGGCCGCTCTCGACGACGACGCGCGGCACGCGCGGGCCGACGCCGCACAGGAGCTCCCACGCCACGGTGTCGGCGGTCGCCGCCACCTCTTCCACGCCCAGTCGCGCACCGGACTGCGTCCCGAAGAACACGGCCTCGTCGCCGCGCTCGGGAGGGCGCGGCAGGTCGGTCACGTCGACCTCCGTGAGGTCCATGGAGATGCGTCCCGCGATCGGGCAGCGCGCCCCGCCGACGAGAACCTGTCCAATGTTCGAGAGCGACCGCCGCACCCCGTCCGCGTAGCCCGCGGCGACGACCGCAAGCGTCGTCATGCGCGAGCAGACGAACGTCCCGGCGTAGCCGACGCGAGTCCCCGCGGGGACGGTCTTGACCTGGTCGACGACCGAGACGAACGACATGACGTCTCGAAGGGAATTATTGGCTTCGGACTGGAGATCGGGGACCTTCGCATAAAGGGCCAGGCCCGGGCGGACGTGGGTCACGATCGAAGAGGAAGAGAAAGAGGAAGACGAAGAGGAAGATTTCTTTGAAGGTGAAGAGGCCAGACGGGACAGCGTGCCTCCCGAGTTGTCCATGTGGATCATGGACGGCCGATGGCCCGCTGCGCGGACCCTCTCCAGACCTTCCAAGAAAGTCTTCGTCTGGTCCGCGTTCTGCGCCGACGTGACGTCGTACGCCGAGGCGAAGTTCTGGAATACACCTTCCAAGAAAATCTTCTTGCCGATCCCCTCGAGGATCTCGACGGCCCGCGGCAGGTCCTCGGGGCGCAGGCCGAGCCGCGTCATCCCGGTGTCCAGCTTGAGGTGCACGGGGAGGGGCGCGCGCGACGCTCCTCTCCCCTCTTCACCTTCTAAGAAAATCTTCATCTCTTCGGCCTGCTCGACCGAATGGACGTTGGGCGTGAGTCCGCCGTCTACGAGGGAGCCCAGCTGATCCTTCCCGATCCACCCCATGACGAGGATCGGCTGCGTGAGGCCCGCTCTCCGCAGCTCGAGGCCCTCCTCCACGGCCGCGACCGCGAAGGCGGTCGCGCCCTCCTTCGCGAGGCGCCGCGCGACGTGCACGGCGCCGTGCCCGTAAGCGTCGGCCTTGACGACCGGGAGGACCTTGCAACCCGGCGGAAGGCCCGCCCCGAGCACGCGGTAGTTCGACGCCACCGCGTCGAGGTCGACGACGGCCCGCGTCGGCCGCAGCGCGGGCGTCACAGGCCCGGGCCTTCGCTCATCATCGCGAGGTCGGAGAAGCGCGTGTACTCGCCCGACCACCCGAGCGTGAAGCGGTCCGTCGGACCGTTTCGCTGCTTCGCGATGATGACGTCGCAGACGTTCTTCTGCTCCGTGTCCTTGTCGTAGTACTCCGGGCGCGAGAGGAAGAGGACGACGTCCGCGTCCTGCTCGATGGCGCCCGACTCGCGCAGGTCGGAGAGCACGGGCTCCTTCTCGGCCCCGCGCTGCTCGGTGCGGCGCGAGAGCTGCGAGAGGGCGATGACCGGGACGTCCAGCTCCTTTGCGAGCGCCTTGAGTCCGCGCGAGAACGCGCTGACCTCCTGCGTGCGGTTCTCCACCTTGCCGCGCGTCCCCATGATCTGGAGGTAGTCCACGAACAGGGCGTGGAGGCCGTGCCGCTGCTTGAGCTGAAGCGCCCGCGCACGCATCTCGAGGAGCGTGATCGCGGGCGTGTCGTCCACGAAGAGATTCGCCTCGCGCATCTGCTGCGTCGAGAAGAACAGCGCCTTCTTCTCTTCCTTGCTGAGCCGCCCCTCGCGCAGGCGTTGGAGGTTCACGCGCGCCTCGGAGCACTGGATGCGGAAGCCGAGCTGCTGGGCCGACATCTCGAGCGAGAAGAAGCCGACGACGTGCTTCTCCCGGATCGTGAGGGTCGCCGCGATGTTCAGCGCGAACGCCGTCTTGCCCATGCCGGGACGGGCCGCGACGACGATGAGGTCGGTCTTCTGGAGGCCCTGCGTGAGCGCGTTCAGGCGCGTGAATCCGGACGGCAGGCCCGTGAGCATCCCGCCGCGGCCGTGGAGGTTCTGGATCTCCTCCTCGTTCTTCTCCGCGATCCGCGAGAGCTTCACGAAACCGCCCTTGATGGACCCCTTCGCGATCTCGACGAGCTCGCGCTGGGCGTTCTCGAGAACGGTCTCGGCGTCCGGGGCGGACACGGCCTCGCGGATGGCGCGGCGCGACTGGAGGATCACGAGGCGCCGGAGCGAGGCCTCGCGGACGAGCCGGGCGTAGCCCTCGACGTTCTCGACGTCCGGAACGACGTCCACGAGGGACGAGAGGTAGGCCGGGCCGCCCGCCCGCTCCAGCCGGCCCGTCTTCTCGAGCTCGCTCTGGACCATGACGAGGTCGATGCCCTCGCGCCGGTCCGCCAGCGCGAGCGCGGCCTCGTAGATCACGCGGTGCGGCTCGGCCGCGAAGTCGTCCGGGGCGAGGAACTCCATCACCCGGGAGAGGAGCGCCCCGTCGATCAGGACGGCGCCCAGGAGGCTCCGCTCGGCGTCGGGCCTCGACGGCATGGTCTCCGCGGTGGCGGGGGCGAGGGCGGACATCGGGACCGCGAAGGATATATCGCTCGCGGGACCTCCCGGAAAGCATCCCCTTTCCGCGGGGCGTGACGCTCCTCACGCCGGCGGCGGCGCGCGTAATCCCAGGCCCGGACCTTGCGTCTTCCCGCCCGGAGCGATTTCTTACAGGAGGTGCCCATGCCCCGCGCGCTCGCCCGGTTCCTCGTCGTCGCCGCCCTCGCGCTCTCCGCGTCCGCCGCCGTCGCCGACAGCTTCACGCTGCGGATCGGCGTCCCGCCTCCCCTGCCGCGTGTCGAGGTCATGACCGTCGCCCCCTCACCGGGCCACTTCTGGGTCGCGGGGCACTGGAGGTGGAACGGCCACGCCCATGTCTGGGTCGCGGGCCACTGGGTCAAGTCCCGGTCCGGGCACGTCTGGGTCCGCGACCACTGGGCGCACCGCGGCAGCGAGTGGTTCTTCTATCCCGGCCACTGGGTGAAGACCTCGCCCGTCCCCGGCGAGGTGAGGATCGTCGCTCCCGGGCCCCCTCCCGCCGGGCGCATCGAGACCGTCCCTCCGCCTCCCGGGGCGGACGCCTTCTGGGTCGCCGGGCACTGGGGCTGGGAGAACAACGCACACGTGTGGGCGCCCGGCCGCTGGGAGACCCGGCGCGTCGAGGAGGTCTGGGTTCCCGCGCACTGGCACCACGAGCACGGACGCTGGACCTACACCGCGGGCCACTGGCGCCACGTCTGACGCTCCGGAGGCCCGTCTCTCACCTCAGCGAGGCGAAAGGTCGAGCGGCGGCCGGCCGGACTCGACGCGGCGCGCCTCGGCCGCCGCGACCATGCGCTCCCAGCCGGCGGCGTTGAGGCGGCACGCTCCGACGCGCCGCTTCCCCTCCGCGGGGCCGTGGTAGTCGGAGCCCGCGGACTTCAGGAGCCCGTGGCGCTCGGCGAGCTTGCCGAACTCGTTCTCCTTGCCCGCCTGGTCGAGGTGGTAGACCTCGAGGCCGTCCAGCCCGGCGGTGACGCCGATCTCGACGACCTGCTCGGGGTCTTCGTACCAGACGGGGTGCGCGATGACGGAGAGCCCCCCTGCCGTCCGGATCGCGGCGATGGCCTCCTCGAGCGTCCACTTCGGCTTCGGGACGTAGCCCGGCTTTCCATGAGCCAGCCACGTGTCGAACGCTTCGTCGAACGTCTTCACGTAGCCCTTCGTGAGCATCGCGCGCGCGATGTGGGGGCGCCCGAAGGAGCCCCCGCCGACCACTTCACGGATCGCGGCGAGGTCGAGCGGCATCCCGAGGGCGGCGAGCTTCTCCACCATCGCCTCGCCCCGCGTGTCGCGGTCCACGCGGAAACGCTCCAGCCGGGCCTTCATCGCGGGCTCCTCGGGGTCGAGAAAGAGGCCGAGCACATGCACGTCGTCGCCGTTGCAGCGCGTGGAAAGCTCGCTCGCCGCCACGGTCACGAGGCCCGTCCCCTTCGCGGCGGCCTCGAACTCGGGGAGTCCGTGCATCGCGTCGTGGTCCGAGAGCGCGAGGACCGAGAGGCCCGCCTCGACGGCATGGGCCACGAGACGCGCGGGCGCGTCGACCCCGTCGGAGAACGTCGAATGGCAGTGCAGGTCGGCACCGCGAAACGGAGGCATCCGGGGATGGTAACGCGAGCGCAGGCCCGAGCCGCTCCTGTACCCTTCCGGGCGTGCGCCAGGCCCCCCGTTTCGTCTGCGCCGCCGCCCTCGCGGCGACACTCGCCGGGTGCTCCGTCCGCTCGCGCGTCCAGAGCGCCGCGGAGGCCGCCGGCGCGAAGGACCGCGCCTCGGTCTGCGTCCTCTTCGTCGACGGCCTGTCGAAGGAGGCCTTCGACCACCTCCTCGCCGAGGGCGCGCTCCCGAACATCCGCCGGGAGATCGTCGACCGCGCGCTCGTCGTCGACAACGCGGTCGCCTCCGTCCCGAGCGAGACGTACCCGAATCTCGGCGCGATGCTGACGGGCCTCTTTCCCGGCCACCACGGGATCCCCGCGAACGTCTGGCTCGACCGGCGCCTGCGCGTGCGGGAAGCCCACACGAACATCTTCCGCACCTACGCGGCGGGCGACTTCCTGACCCCGGCGGCGCGCACGCTCTTCGAGCGGCTGCCTGCCGACACCGTCGCCGTCACGACGCCCATCGCGCGCGGCGCGGCGGTGCACGTGAAGAACACGGTCGCCGTCATGGCGTCGTACGCCCGCTACGACTGGCCGTTCCTCGACCGCAAGACGCTCGACGACATGGGCGACGCGTACGCGGGCGCGGCCGCCTCGGGCCGCCTGCCCAGCCTCGTGTGGGGCCATCTCCTCGGGCCGGACGAAGTCGCGCACGCCGAAGGCCCCGGCAGCGGGGAGTTTCACGCCACCCTCGTCTCGATCGACAAGGCGTTCGGCCGCTTCGTCAGGCGCCTGAGGAAACTCAAGGTCGACGACCGGATCCTCTTCGTCCTCGTCGGCGACCACGGCAACCGCACGTACCACACGTTCGTGGACGCGAACGAGCTCGTGAACCGCGTCCTCCGCGCGAATCCGACGGAGGCCGACTGCACGAAGGGGGACTGCGTTCTCGTGTCCGCGCCCCGAAAGGACAAGACGTACGACGTCGGCGACGCGATGATCGCGGTGGGCGCGTACCGCGGCGCCATGATCTGGCTGCCCTCCGAGCGCCCGCCCGACGAGGTGCCGGGAGCGTTCCGGACGCGCAAGCAGAAGAACAGGAAGGGAACGCCTGCGCCGCGCCTGAGGATGCCGCCCGTCTCCGCGTTTGCCGCGTCGCTCGCGCGCGCTCCCGAGGTGCGCCTCGTCGTGACCCGCGGGCCCTCGGCCGGCCGTGTCGTCGTGTACGGACCCTCGGGCCGCTCGGAGATCGCGCGCGTCGACGGTGACGACGCGCCGCCGCGCTACTCGTACCACGTCCTCGAGGGCGTGGACCCGCTGGGCTACGCCGCCGACCCGGCGGTCCGGGGCCTCCTGGGCGCCCCGCGCGACGCGGACGACTGGCTCGACGCGACGGCGGCCGGGCCGTACCCGGATCTCGTCGTGCAGCTGCCCGAGTTCTTCGATTCGCCGCGCGCTCCCGACGTCTTCGTCTCCACCGCCGAGGGCTACGGGTTCACGTCCGGCAAGGCCGCCGGGCACGGCTCCCTCGGCCGCAGCGAGACCGTGGTCCCGTTCCTTTTCGCCGGCCCCGGCGTGCCGCCCGGCCACCGCCGCGCGGCTCGCACCGTCGACCTCGCGCCGACGCTCCTGTCCTACCTCGGCGTCGCCTACGACCCCGAGGAGATGGACGGCGACGACCTCGAGATCGCGCCCGCGGGAGCGCCCACGATGAACCCTCTCGCGCCCTCGCCGGAGTGACCCTCAGGGCAGCCGGCGGAGCCGGACGACGTTCGTCGCGCCCGCGGTCGGCGACGCGCCGGACACCTCGACGATCGTCGCGCCCGCGAGGCGCGGGACCCTGGCGAGCAGCGCGTCCGCGGCGCGAATGCGCTCCTCCACGGTCCGCGTCTTCGGCACGCGAAACGACACGACGTCACGGAGAAGCGTCAGCTTGCGGCGCACGGACTCGCGGGGCGTGAAGACCACGATCGGGAGCGAGAGCGTGTTCTTGGACGCGAGGCGGGCCGTGCGGCCCGACTCGGTGTGGACGACGAGGACCGAAGCGCCCCCGAGCCGCGCGGCCTCGGCGGCGGCGCGGGCCATGACGGCCGTGAAGTCGCCCGGGGAAGGCGCGGGGAGCGCGGCGGGCACGCTCCCCGCGTCGGGCACCTCGGCGGCGCCGGCGATCTCGGCCATCGCCCGGACCGCCTCGACGGGGTAGGCGCCGATCGCCGTTTCGCCCGAGAGCATCACGGCGTCGGCGCCGTCGTGCACCGCGAGGGCGACGTCGGACACCTCCGCCCGGGTCGGGACGGGGCACTCGATCATGGACTCCAGCATCTGCGTCGCGACGATGACGGGCACCGCGTGCCGGCGGCCGGCCGCGAGGATCTCGCGTTGCGCGGCCGGGACGCGGGCAAGGCCGATCTCCACGCCGAGGTCGCCGCGCGCCACCATGAGCGCGTCGGAGGCGGCGGCGATCCGGTCGAGGTCCCGAAGCGCCTCCGGACGCTCGATCTTCGCGACGATCCAGGGGCGGCGGTCCTCGGCGACGCGTCCGAAGAGGCGCCGCAGCTGCGCGACGTGCGCCGCGCTGCGCACGAACGAGAGCCCGACGAAGTCCACGCCCGCGTCGAGCGCCTCGCCGAGGTCGCGGCGGTCCTTGGGCGTGAGGGCGGGCGCCGTGAGCGTCGAGTCCGGGAAGTTCACGCCGGCCTCGCTCTTGACGCGGCCGCCCGTGCGCACGACGGCGCGCAGCGCCCCGCGCCGCCGCCCCGTCACTTCGAGGCGGACCCTGCCGTCGTCGATGCGGATCTCCGCGCCTCTCTTCACGTCCTTCAGGAGGGCCGGGTACGTGACCGCGAGGCGCACGATGCCGCCCCGTTCTCCTCCCTCGGACGCGGAGCCCGCGACGAGCTCGACGGACCGGCCGGTCAGGAGCGACGCCGAGCCGCCGGGCAGGGCGCCGAGGCGGATCTTCGGGCCGCCGAGGTCGAGGAGAACGCCGACGGGCTTCCCCCGCCGCGCGGAGACCCGCCTCACGAGAGCCGTCCGGCGGGCGATGTCGCCGGGCTTCGCGTGCGCCCCGTTCAGGCGGACGACGTCCACCCCCGCGGCGAGAAGCGCGTCGAGCGCGCCCGGCTTCTCCGCGTTGCCCGCGATCGTCGCCACGATCTTCGTCGCGCCGTCTCCGGTCTTTTCCGGCATCCGTCCTCCCCCGCCGCGCCGTATGATGCTCCGATGGCCCCCTCCTCGATCCTCGAGCCCCCCGTCGCCGCAGACCCCCGCATCGACAAGCTGGCCGGTCACGTCCGGGAAATGATCCGGATCCTCGGTCTCGACCCCGAGAAGGATCCGAACCTCGTCGACACGGACCAGCGCGTCGCGAAAATGTACCTCGAGATCTTCTCGGGCCTCGACGCCGGAAACCGGCCGAGGCTCACGACGTTCCCGAACGACGAAAAGTACAGCGCGATGGTGATGGAGAAGGACATTCCCTTCTACTCCATGTGCGCCCACCACTTCGTGCCGTTCTACGGCCACGGGCACATCGCGTACATCCCGAACGAACGCATCGTCGGGCTGTCGAAGCTGCCGCGCCTCCTCGAGTTCTACGCCCGCAGGCCGCAGCTCCAGGAGCGCCTCACGGAGCAGGTCGCGTCGACCCTGGAGGAGGAGCTCAAGCCGCAGGGCGTCATGGTCGTCATCGAGGCCCGCCACCTCTGCGTCGAGATGCGGGGCGTCAAGAAGCCCGGCGCGCTGACGGTGACGTCCTCGATCCGGGGAATCTTCGCGTCCAAGGCCGTGCGCGAGGAGTTCCTCGACCTCCTGAACCGGCGCGGCTGAGCCGGTCCTGGCGTCCAGCGGCCGGGGTCACGCGGGGCTGCTCGAGAGCTGCCGCGCGAGCCGCGCCGCCGCGTCGAGTCCCCGGACCGTGCGGACGCCGTGCCAGCAGAAGTCGTCGCCCTCGACTCGGACGACGCGACAGGCGGCGGGGAGGCGCTCGCGCCAGAAGGCCTCGTCCTTTCCAGTGAACGGGTAAGGCTCATCGGGAAGGATGAGGACGTCCGGACGCGAAAGCAGGATCGCGTTCTCGGATGTGGCCGGGTAGTCCGGTGCGTCGGCGTCTGAAGACTCTTCGAGTGAGAGAGAGCCCCCCACCCGGCGCAGCAGGTCGGCCACGTACGTGCGCGGCCCGACGGTCATCCAGGGGTCCTTCCAGATGAGGTAGACGAAGCGGAAACGCGATCCCGTCAGCCGCGCCTCCTCCTCGGCGCGCTCCAGCGCCTCTTCCACCTTCAAAGAAATCTCCTCCGACTCTCTTCTCTTTTCGGCGACAGCCCCGAAATGCCGCAAGAGCGCCGGAATCTCAGCCACCGTCCGCGGGTGCGACACGTCCACCGCAAATTCGCTGCGCAGGGCCGCAATGTCCTCGCCGCGATTCTCTTCGGCGTTGCAGAAGACGAGATCCGGCTTCGCGGCGCGGATGGCGGCGAAATCGGGGTTCTTCGTCCCGCCAACGCGCGGGACGTCCTTCAGCGCCTCCTGCGGGTGGACGCAGTAGCGCGTGATCCCGACGAGGTCCCCGGCCGCCCCGAGCGCCGCAAGGCTCTCCGTGATCGACGGGCAGAGGGACAGAAGCCGCACGATTCCAGATTCTTCCACGCCCGGCCGCGGGGGGTAACATCCCCCGGCCGCGGCCGGTCCGCGGGAGGAGATTGGTTCATGTCCAGCGTTCTGACCGAGGCCCAAGCCGGGACGGGCTCGTCCTCCGGCGTCGTCGTCAACGACTTCTCTCTGCAGGTTGCCACTGCGAACGGGTCCGGCTCGCAGACGGCGAATTCCGTGCTCATGCGCTCCATCTTCCAGATGGGCGTCCCGGTGTCCGGCAAGAACCTCTTCCCGTCGAACATCCAGGGCCTTCCGACGTGGTTCACGATCCGAGCGAGCAAGCACGGCTACATCGGCCGCAAGCGTGAGATCGACGTCCTCGTCTGCATGAACCCCGAGACGGCCGAGGAGGACGTGCGCGAGGCGCGGGCGGGAACCCACGTCGTCTACGAGAAGAAGCTCGGCCTCGAGAATCCCGGGAAGAAACGGGACGACGTCACGTACTACCCCGTGCCGTTCGCCGAGCTCGTCGTGAAGATCACGGCGGCCCCCGAGCACGCGAAGCTCCGCAAGCTCATCGTGAACATGATCTACGTGGGCGTCGTCGCGGACCTCATGGGGATCGACCCGGCCGAGTCCGAGATCGCCATCGCCAAGCAGCTCAAGGGGAAGAAGAAGGCCGTCGACCTGAACGTCTCGGCCGTGAAGCTCGGCCTCGACTACGCGGCCGCGAACTTCCCCGTCAAGATCCCCTACCGCGTCGAGCGGATGAACGCGACCGCCGGCAAGCTGATCGTCGAAGGCAACGCCGCGGCGGCCCTCGGCTGCGTGTTCGCGGGAGCGACGGTCTGCGCGTGGTATCCGATCACGCCGTCCTCCTCGCTCTGCGAGTCGTTCATCGACTTCTGCGACGAGCTTCGCGTCGACGCCGCCACCGGCAAGAAGAACGTCGCCGTCATCCAGGCCGAGGACGAGATCGCCTCGATCGGCATGGTCCTTGGCGCCGGCTGGGCGGGCGCCCGCGCGTTCACGTCCACCTCCGGCCCCGGCATCTCGCTCATGTCCGAGATCATCGGCCTCGGCTACTACACCGAGATTCCGGCCGTGATCTTCGACGTCCAGCGCGTCGGACCCTCGACGGGCCTGCCGACGCGCACGATGCAGGGCGACGTCCTCCTCTGCTACTTCAACTCGCACGGCGACGCCAAGCACCCCGTCCTCTTCCCCGCTTCGCCCGAGGAGTGCTTCACGATGGCCGGCGAGGCTTTCGACCTCGCCGAGCGGCTCCAGACGCCGGTCTTCGTCCTGACGGACCTCGACCTCGGCATGAACAACTGGATGTCGGACGCCTTCCCCTATCCCACGGCGCCGCTCGACCGCGGAAAGGTCCTCGACGCGGCGGCGATCGAGAAGGTCAAGGACACGTGGGGCCGCTACAGGGACGTGGACGGCGACGCGATCCCCTGGCGCACGCTGCCCGGCACGAACTCCCCGGCCGGCGCGTTCTTCACGCGCGGCTCGGGCCACAACGAAAAGGCGCAGTACTCGGAGAAGGCGACCGACTACGTGAACAACGTCGACCGCCTCGCGCGCAAGTTCGACACCGCGCGGACCCTCGTCCCGAAGCCCGAGATCCAGGACCGCCCCGGCGCATTCGCCGGCCTCCTCGCGTACGGCACCTCCCACTACGGCGTGTCCGAGGGACGCGACAAGCTGGCCGCCGACTTCGGCGTTCCCCTCGACTACTGCCGCCTGCGCGGCCTCCCGATCGGGCCGGAGACCGCCGCGTGGATCCGGCGCCACGAGCGCATCTACGTCGTCGAGCAGAACCGCGACAGCCAGCTCGTGACGATCCTCCGCGACGAGTTCCCCGAGATCGCGGCGCGCTTCGTCCCGATCCGGCAGTACAACGGCCTCCCCCTCGACGCGACGACCGTCGTCGAGGCCGTCCTCTCGGACCGCGAGAAGTCCGCGAAGAAGGGTTGACCACGATGAGCGCGCAGCCCCCTGCTCCTTCCACTCCCGCCGCCCCGAAGACGAACCGCCTCGGCCTCCCGAAGGCCGAGTACGAGGGCGGCAAGTCCACGCTCTGCCTCGGGTGCGGGCACGACGTCATCACGAAGCAGGTCATCAACGCCTTCTACGAGATGGGCGTCCCGCCGTACCAGGTCGCGAAGTTCTCCGGAATCGGCTGCTCGTCGAAGACGCCGGCGTACTTCCTGAACCGCGCCTGGGGCTTCAACGGCGTCCACGGCCGCATGCCGGCGGCGGCGACGGGCGCTCTCGTCGCCAACCCCGAGCTCACCGGCATCGGCGTCTCCGGCGACGGCGATACGGCCTCCATCGGCATCGGCCAGTTCGTCCACCTCGTGCGCCGCAACCTCCCGCTCGTCTACATCGTCGAGGACAACGGCGTCTACGGCCTCACGAAGGGCCAGTTCTCCGCCACGGCCGACGTCGGGGCGACGCGCAAGAAGGGCGACGTGAACGAGTTCGTCCCGATCGACCTCTGCTCGCTCGCGATCGAGCTGGGCGGCACGTTCGTCGCGCGCTCGTTCTCCGGCGACATGAAGCAGCTCCAGACGATCCTCGAGGCCGCCATCGCCCACAAGGGAACGTCCATCATCGACGTCATCTCGCCCTGCGTGACGTTCAACGACCACGAGGGCTCGACGAAGAGCTACAAGTACGCCAAGGAGCACGAGACGCCCGTCCACGACGTGGGCTTCGTCCCGTACTTCGAGGACACGCTCGCCGAGATCCCCGCGGGCGACACGAAGGACGTGCCCTTCCCCGACGGCAGCGTCCTGCGCTTCCGGGGCGTCGGCCGGGACTACGACCCGACCGACAAGGAGAAGGCGCTCCGGTCGATCCACGAAAGCCACGCCAGGCAGGAGATCCTCACGGGCATCCTGTACTTGAATCCGGCCAAGCCCGGCTTCTCCGAGGTCCTCGGCGCCACGGGCACGTCGCTCGTGAACCTGCCGCTCGACGTCGTCAGGCCGAGCCGCGAGGCCCTCGAGCGGGTCATGGAGTCGATGCGGTAGGGAGTCCGCCGGCTTTACAGATATAATCCGGGTCCTCAAGGGAGGAGCCGGCCAATGAGCGAACGCCGCGACGGGGTGCTGATCCACTTCTACCGGAGCGCGGCCGCGCTGGGTTTCTTCGCCGCGCTTTCGACGCCCGTTTTTTTGTACGCGGACGCTGCGGATGAGTCGCAGCCGCCTTCTCAGGCGGCCGCCGACGTGGACTGCCCCGTCGCGCCGGTGCCGTCGCACGCCCGCGTCCCGAACGTGCATGCGGCCGAGCCTTCCGCACGCACCTCGTTCGCGCACGAGGCGCCCGCCGCTCCCGGCGCTCCCTACGCGGTCGCGAGGGCGTACCGCAATCCGGTCGACCAGGAGATCTTCGGAAAGATGGCCGCGGACGGCGTCGTCCCGACCGTCCGCGCGGGCGACGCGGAGTTCCTCCGTCGCGTCATGCTCGACCTCACCGGACAGATCCCGGACGCCGCGCAGGTGAAGGCCTTCCTCGCCGACGCGCGCCCCGACAAGCGCGCCCTCGCGATCGAGAGCCTGCTTGCGTCCGACGCCTTCGCCGACCGCTGGACGATGTGGTTCGGCGACCTCGTCGAGAACGTCCGTACGACGAGCGCGAACGGAATCGAGCAGGCCCCGGGACGCAACGCGCTCCACGCCTGGGTCCGCGCCTCGATCGCCGCCGGGAAGCCCTACGACCAGATGGTCCGGGAGCTGGTCGGCGCCACGGGCGACAGCTTCGCGGACGGCGCGCCGAACTTCTGGGTGCGCAACCTCACGACGATGGGGGTCACGCAGGACAACTACGACAATCTCGCGGCCGTGACGGGCGAGAAGTTCCTGGGAATGCAGATCAACTGCTCGGGCTGCCACAACGGCGCCGGCCACTCGCTGAACCTCTACGTGCAGCTCAAGACGCGGATGGACTTCTGGAAGAACGCCGCGTTCTTCGCCCAGACCACGTCGACGCGGACCCTCGACGCGGCAACGACGCTCAACAAGTACGTCCTGACCGACAACACGACGGGCTCCTACCTCCTGAACACGACGACGGGCAACCGCCCGCCGCGGCAGCCCGCGACCGGACAGCCGAACAAGGTCGACCCGGCCTTCTACCTCACCGGCGAGAAGCCGGCGGCCGGCAAGCCGCTGCGCGCCGAGTACGCGCGCATGCTCACGTCGCACCCGCAGTTCGCGCGCGCCGCGGTCAACTACGTCTTCAAGGAGATGTTCGGGATCGGGATCGTCGACCCGCCCGACAACTTCGATCTCCTTCTCCAGGACCCGAACAACCTTCCGCCGGGCCAGACGGCCCAGCCGAGCCATCCCGCGCTCCTGAACCGCCTGCAGGCCACGTTCGTCGCGGGCGGGTACGACCTCCGGTCCCTTCTCCGGACGCTCGCGAACTCCGAGGCGTACCAGCTTTCGGCGCGGTACGCGCCCGGGCCCTGGAACGAGAACTGGACCCGGTACTTCGCGCGGCGCGTCACGCGCCGCATCCCCGCCGAGCCGCTCTTCGATGCGCTGGCCGCGGCGAGCGGCGTCCTCGACACGCTGACGGTCACGTCCGCCTCGCCCGTCACGCGCGCGATGTTGCTGCCGGACACGACGGAGGGGGGAGGGCCGTCCGGGTTCCTGAACGCGTTTCTGCGCGGGAACCGCGACACGAACCTCCGCTCCGGTGACGTCTCCACGATTCAGGCCCTCACGCTCATGAACGACAACGCCGTCGTGAACCGCATCAGGAGCGGAACCGCGGCGACGCTGGTCGCCCGCACGCTGAAGGCAACCCAGAAACCGGACGAGATCACGGACGCGCTCTTCCTGACCACGCTGTCCCGATACCCCACGGCCGCGGAGAAAACCTCCGCCGTGAGCTACCTCAAGACGGGCACGACGGCCCCCCTGCTCGCGACGAAGACCGAGAACCTCCAGTGGGCGCTCTTCAACAAACTCGAGTTCGCGTTCTACTGAGGCGGAGCAAATCATGAGCACCAAGAAGGAAATCTGCGAGGCCTGCACGCTCGGCGGGAAGAGCTTCCCGGTCTTCGGCCCGTCGTTCTCGCGCCGCCGGTTCTTCGAGCTCGCCGGCACCGGCATCGCGGGCTCGTACCTCGCGAACACCCTCGCGCCGCCGCGCCGCCTCGAGGCCGCGACCTCCCCCGCCCTCAAAGGCACGGCCCGGAACCTGATCTTCGTCTTCATGTCGGGCGGCCCCAGCCACTCCGACCTCTGGGACCTCAAGGAAGGCGCGTGGACTCCCGCCGCGTTCGCCCCGACGACGTTCGGCGGCAACGTCCGCTTCGCGCAGGGCCTCATGCCGAACATCTCCCAGCACCTCGGCCGGATCACGCTCCTGCGCTCCGTGCTCTCGTGGGCGGCCGTCCACTCCCTCGCCCAGACCTGGGCGCAGCAGTCGCGGAACCCCGCGGGCGTTCTCGGCGACATCGCCCCGAACATCGGCTCGGTCGTCTCCCTCGAGCTCGCGGCGCAGCGAAGGGCCGGCGACGTCCTCCCGGGGTTCATCGCGCTCAACGCGACGCCGTCCAAGGGCTCGGGTTACCTGCCCGCGCGCTACGCGCCGCTCGTCGCGACCGGCCTTTCGGCGACCGGACTGGCCTCCGTGAAGCCGAACGCCTACGGCGGCGCCGCGGCTTTCGCCGAGCGCTACGGCCTTCTCCAGACGCTCGACACGGACCGCGCGGGCGCCCCGCTCGGCGACGCCCCGGCCGACATGACCGACTTCTACGGGCAAGCCAAGGCGCTCGTGGACTCGCCGACCGTGAACGGACTCTTCAGCTGGACGGCCGCGGACTACGCGCGCTACGGCTCGACGTCGTTCGGCGGCGCCGCCCTCGTCGCCAAGCAGCTCCTCGCCGCGAACCAGGGGGCCCGATACATCCAGCTCACGGTCGGCGGCTGGGACAACCACAGCAACATCTACGCGGCGAACGCGGGCCTCTTCTCGCAGATGAAGTTCTTCGACCCCGCGATCGGATCGCTCCTCGCCGACCTCGAAGGGGCGCCGGGCGCGGCGCCGGACAAGACGCTCCTCGACGAGACTCTCGTCGTGATGCTCGGGGAATTCGGGCGGACGGTGGGCGCGCCGAACGGGCAGGGCGGCCGCGACCACTTCCTGAGGACGGGCGTCGCGCTGGCGGGCGGCGGCGTCACCGGCGGGCGCGCGATCGGCGTCACGGACGCGACCGCGAGCAAGGTCGTCGACTTCGGCTGGAGCGCGAATCGCGACATCCGGATCGAAGACCTGACCTGCACGATCTACTCCGCGCTGGGGATCGACTACACGACCGTCCGCCACGACGACCCGATCGGCCGCGGCTACGAGTACGTGCCGTTCGCCAAGGACGGCGTCTACAAGCCGGTCAACGAGGTGTTCTGAGGAGATGATCTGAGCAAGGCCGCCTCGAGCACGTTCGTCTTCGTCTGTTTCGGCACGTTCGTCCTGGTCGGTTTCGCGAGGCCCGCGCTCGCGCTCTTCGGCGTCGTCGACCTCGCCGGGGCGATCTGGACGGCCGCAGCCCTCAAGAAGGGCTGACCCGGCGGCGACGCCATGCCGATCCGGATCGTCCGTCTCGGAAGCCCGCGCAGCCCCGGCGAGGGCCTGCGGATCGGAACCGTTCGCCGGCCTCCTCGCGGCGTCCCGAAGGCGGAATTTGCGAAGCGGGGCTTCTACGACGTCTGGCTGCCGAACCTCGCGCCGAGCGAGGAGCTCCTGAAGGCGGGCCAGGCCGCGCAGGACGACGCGGCGCGCTGGAGGGCGTTCGCGCGGCGCTACCGTGCCGAGATGAAGCAGCCCGAGGCGAGCCGCGTCCTCGACCTCCTCGCCGCCCTCTCGCACGATACGAGCTTCTCGGTCGGTTGCTACTGCGCCGACGAGAGCCGCTGCCACCGGTCGATCCTTCGAGAGCTGCTGGAGGCGCGGGGCGCCGAAGTCGCGGTCGGCCGCTAGTCCTTCTTATCCTTCTTGTCCCTCTCCTGCTTCTGCTCGTTCTTCTGTTCCTGTTTCTGTTCGTTCTTCGAAGGTTCGTTCCCGCGAGTCGGAGCGACGTACCGCTCCTGCCTCGCCTCGGGCCTCGGCTCCGGCCGCACGGCCGGCGCCTCGTGCGCGATCGGGTCGGGCCCGGGCTCCACGACGCGGCGCGGCGCGCGGCTGAAAGGCTGAGCCTGGGGCCGCGGTTCCGGCGCGGGCTGAGCGGCCTGAGGAAGTGGCGCGGCCACAGGCGGCCCAGCCTGCCGGGCCTGAGGCGCAGGCCTCTCGACTTCGCTGTGGACGGGCGCCCGTTCCACGGGCCTTGTCTGCGGTCTGGCCTCGGGCATCGCGAGGTCGCGCGAGCGCGCACGGATCGGATCCGGGGGCGGCGCGCCCTCGGCGTCCCGGCGGGGTGCGAGCTGCACCTGCCGGTCGGGCAGCACGACGGGACGCACCACGGCCGCCGGCCGCGCGGTCGCCCCGGGCTGCGCGCCGAGCCGGGACGAGGACTCGGGAGTCAACGGGGCCCCGCGGCCCTCGCGGATGGCCTCGACCTTCCTGTCGAACGCGGGTGGGGCTGCCGGCGGCGCGAGGCGGACGGCGACGGGACGCGCGAGCACCGCATCGGGCGGGCGCGGCGCCGCAACCGCCGTCGAACGGAGCGATTCGCGCGTCGGGAGGACCGGCAGCGGCCCCCGCACGACGGGCGCGCTCTCGAGCTGCCGTACGATGGCGGCATCCCGCACCTGGGACATCTGGGCGGGGCGCGAGCTCACGAAGGCGGAGCGCTCCATGACGGTCGCGTACGCGCGGTTCGTGTACGAGACGTCGCGGGCGTAAGCCGGGCTGCTCGCCTGGCGGCCCCACCACGGGAGGAACGGATCGCGCGGCGCGAGCGGGAACCAGCCCACGTACCCTCCACCGCCTCCGCCGACGCTCACGGTCAGCGACCAGCCCGGTCCGCCGCCCACGAACGCGACGAGGGCCGGCGCGTAGGCCACGTGGCGCACGTTCGGGGCCACGGGCACCCAGCACCAGCGCGAGGAGACGACGGCCCACCGGCCGTAGTGATACGGCGCCCAGCCCCAGGGCTCGGCCGAGACCCACGTCCAGCCCCACGGGTCCTGCCAGATCCAGTGTCCGTCGCGGTACGGCGCCCAGCCGGCCGCGACGGAGCGGGGCCGCCAGACGCGGCCGTACTGCGGCACGACCTGCCAGTCGCCCCAGGCGTCGAGGTCCTCGGCGCCGAGGACGTCGTGGCTCGTGTAGTCGTACGAAACGATTTCGTGCCTGCGCAGCTCGCGCGAGCTCACCCAGCGGTCCCATGAGTCGGCGTACCCGATCGCGACGACGTCGTATTCCGGGTTGTCGATCCCCGTGACGATCATCTCGTCCCCGGTGCGGAGCGCGACCTCGCCACCGGCCGCCGACACCCGGGCTTCACCGAGCCGGACGGCGAAGCGCGTATTGCCGTTCGCGTCGACGTAGACGCGGTAGAGGCCCGGACGCTCGACCGAGATGGCCGCGTTCGGCGTGTCGATCTCGACCTCGTCCTCCGGGTCCATCGAGACGACGCGGAAGCTCGCAGTGCCCTGCGCGACGGAATACTGCTGCACGTCTTCCGTGAGGTTGAGCGCGGTCAGCTCCGTGCGGGGCGACACGAACGCCCGAAGTCCCGGGGCCTGCAGCTCGAGGCGTCCCGACCCGCCCGTCCACACCCGGTCGCCGATCGTCATCGGAAGGTTGACCGCGAGCGGCTGCCAGCTGCCGGGATCGTCACCGCGCTGCAGGGACGCCTCGCCCTGCACGAACGAGACGCGCGCCACGGTCTGGCGGAAGTCGCTCTGGGCACGCGCCGCCGGAGAGACTGCAATTGCGAAGAAAAGGGCGGAAAGAATTACACCGATGCCAGGGGGGCTCGAGTGTTTCATGACATGCCTCCGGTATCGGGTCCCCTGAACGGGACCTTCATCGAAACAACAGCAAGTGACATGCCACGCGGGGGCGGCCCCCGCGCGTCCTCTCAGTCCAGGTGCCCCATGAGGCCGCTGCGGTAGTCCGCGATCGCCTGCCGGATCTCCTTCTCGGTGTTCATGACGAACGGACCGTAGCCGACGACCGGCTCGTCGATCGGGGTCCCCGAGAGCAGCAGGATCGTGGAGTCCGCCGCGGCCTCGATCGAGAGCGTCTCGCCGTCTCGATCGAGAACGACGAGCCCTCCCTCGTCCACCGACCTCTCGCCGTTGACGCGCCCGCCCCCATGCAGGAAGAGGAGCGCGGTGGACTGACCCGCCGGCACGTTCAGCTTCGCGGTCTTCCCCGCCCGCAGCCTCACGTCCCACAGCTCGATCGGCGTGAACGTTCGGGCCGGGCCCTTCTCCTTCTCGAACGCGCCCGCGATCACGCGCACCGATCCGGTGTCGCCCGGGAGCGTGACGACGGGAGTCCGGCCGCCCACGAGATCCTGATATCCGGGCGGCGCCTTCTTGAACTGCGCGGGCAGGTTCACCCAGAGCTGCACCATTTCGAGCGTGCCGCCCTTTTTCGTGAACTCCTTTCCGTGCATCTCCTCGTGCACGATGCCCGAGGCCGCCGTCATCCACTGGACGTCTCCGGGGCCGATGCGGCCCTTGTGCCCGGCCGAGTCGCGGTGGTCGATCTCGCCCTGGTAGGCGATCGTCACCGTCTCGAAGCCCCGGTGCGGGTGCTCGCCCACGCCGCGCGGCGCGAGGGCCGGCTTGAACTCCGCCGGCGCCGCGTAGTCGAGGAGGATGAACGGGCTGAGGTACGGGGCGGAGTCGTACGAGAACATCGAGCTGACGGGAAAACCGTCGCCGACCCAGTGCCGGGGCGGCGCCTGCTCGATCGTGAGAACGCCTTTCGAGCGATTCGGTGTCGCCATGGAGAAGATCCTTTCCGGGAGAGACCTGTTTACGCCGCGGCCGCGACCGGGGCGGGCTTGCGCCTGAGGGCCAGGTTCGCGGCGCCGCCAAGGATACCGGCCACGAGGACGGCCCAGCTGACGGCCTGGGTCCAGTAAGTCGAGAGCCCGAGGAGCGCGTCGAGCGAGTAGCTTCCGGGCCCCGTGAGGGCGAGCGCCGCGCCACCGATTCCGTACAGCAGAGGCATCTCGATGCCGTTCGTCGCCGCGAAAAGGCCATGCGCACCGTGAACGCTGACCGCCGCCACGACCATGACCGAGACCATGAGGGCCGGGCCGACGGGGCCGAACAGGCCGAGCGCGATCAGGAGCCCGCTCCCGATCTCGCTGGCCGCTGCGGCCGCCGCGAAGGCGCGGCCGGGGCGGAAGCCGAGGCCTTCGAGAAAGCCGCCGGTGCCGGCCAGGCCGTAGCCGCCGAACCATCCGAAGAGCTTCTGGGAGCCGTGAGCCGCCATGAGGAGCCCGAGCACGAGCCGGAGGGCGAGAATTCCTGTGTCCATGAGTCGATCTCCTTCTGCGGCGAACGTGGCGGCGTGTTTCACCGGCGAGGTGAACTATATTAAGTATAGTGGCTACCTGTCAAGTAGCTACTTGTAATTCCAAATCCTACGGGCTATCCTCCTCCCCGTGAAGAAGATGAAGGCTGGCGCCGCCCCCGACCTCGAGCTCTGCGGCCGGTATCATCGGGCGATCGAGCTGGTCGGACGCCGCTGGACGGGCGCCATCGTCTACCTGCTGCTCCGCTCCCGCTGCCACTTCGCGACGCTGCGCGACGCCATCCCGGACATCACGGACCGGATGCTGAGCGAGCGGCTGAAGGAGCTGGAAGAGGAGAAGATCGTCGAGCGCACGGTCGTCCCGGCAACGCCGGTCCGCGTCGAATACTCCCTGACGAAGAAGGGCCGCGACCTCGCGTCCGCGATCGACGCGATGGCCATCTGGGCGGAGCGCTGGGTCGAGTTCGACACGCGGCACGCAACACGGCGCTCCGCGCGGTAGGAGGATCCGGGGCGCCTACTTCCCCGCCACCAGCTTCTGAAACCTCGCGTTCCTGCGTAGCGGGTCGAAGGTCGGGTCGATCCCCAGCCAGCCGGGCGAGAGGATGTACGGCACCTTCAGGAGCTGCTCGATCTCGTCGAGCGCCTTCTCGTGCTCGCCGGCGAGGATGTAGATGCGCGCGAGCAGGTGCTGCAAATAGGGGCCAAAGTATGCGTTCTTCGTCGTCGGCATCAGTGCGACGCCGCGCTGACCCTCCCGGATGGCTTCCTGCCTTCTCCCCAAATACGCCAGGGCGACGCCGAGCAGGGAGTGACGCTGAGCATCCTGGGGACTCGCACGAAGCTGCTCCTCGAAGGCCTTTCTCGCCTCTTCGGCATACGTGCGGACGTTCTCGGCCTCTCCCTTCAAGGCGTAGGCCTGGGTAAGGCAGAGGCTCCAACTGGCCCGGTCGTCGTCGAACGATCTCGGGGTGAGGCGCACGAGCAGCTCACGTTGGTTCTCGTCGAGGACCCAGACGAGGTCCCAGAAACCCGCCACGAGGGCCACGAGCGAGGTCGGCTCGACCTCCTTCGGCACGGCCTTCAGGACGGCGCGCGCTCCGGCCAGGTCTCCCTGAACCAGAAAGGTCATGGCCTTGAGCTCGATGAGGTAGAGGTGAGCGGGCGAGAGGCCAAGGCCCCGGTCGATGGATTCCCGCGCTTCGGTGTATCGCCTCATGAGGAAGAGGGCCTCGCCGAGCCGATACTGGGTCAGGACCGACCGCGGATCGAGGCTCTCCGCCTGGTGAAAGAGGTCGATGGCCGCTCCCCACCGCCCGAGGCGCAGCTCCGACACAGCGCTCGCCACCAGGACGTCCGTGTTGCCGGGCGCCAGACTCTGAGCCGTGGCGTACGTCTCCGCCGCGCTGGCAGGGTCCTTGAGAACTGCGGACCGGTAGTTGCCGAGAGCGATGTACCCCTCCGGGCGGTTCGGCGCCAGCGCCACGGCCCTCTCCGCCGCTGCGAGGGCCCGCTCCGCCATCTCCGGGACCGGAATCACGAGCTCGTAAAGGCGCGATTCGACTCCTGAGACCCGCGCCCACGCCTGCGCGAAGCCCGGATCCAGCGCAACCGCCTGTTCGTAGAACTCGAGCGCCTTCCGCAGGCTGGCAGGATCATCAACGGCAAGGGCCCCAGAGGTCTGCTCGCCCTTCAGGAAGGCGTCATAGGCGGCGAGGTTCTGCGTAGGTCTCTCCAGGAGCCGCTTCTCCTCGCCGGCACCGAGCGCCACGCCCAGAGCCTGCGCGACCCGGGTCGCGATGTCGGACTGCACCTGGAAGACGTCCGTCAGCGCCGCGTCGAACGGCTGCTGCCATCGGGAAGCGGGCGCACCGGACTCCTTCACCTCGACCAGCTCGGGACTCACCTGCACGCGGCTGGCGCCCCCGCTCTTCGCCCAGCGTACGGTCGCCGTCAACAGGTATTTCGCATCCAGCTCCCGCGCGACCTCCCTCTGCGTCTTCGTCGTCTTGCGGTAGGGCGTGGAGCTGCCGCGCGCAATGACCTCGACACCCGGCAGGGACGTGAGCTTGCCGCGCACCGCGTCCGCGATGCCGTCCGCGAAGTAATCGTCCTCGGGAGCTCCGAGGTTCTCGAACGGCAGCACCGCGATGCGCTTGGGGCCCGCGGGAGCCGTCACGGTCTTGCCGGTACGACGAAGAACAAAAATTCCTGCGAACGTGAGGAGGGCGAGGGCGAGGGCGACGCCGACCACCTTCGCCGTTCGCGACGCCGGTGCGGGACCTTGCGCGCCGCTCGCCTTCACATGGCCCGAGGCCTCCGAAAGCGCGAACGCGATGTCCTTGGCGGACTGAAACCGGTCGCTTCGATCCTTCTCGAGGCAATGCTTGACGACCCGATCGAGTGCCGGCGGAATCTCGCGCCCGGACGCCGACAGCTCCGCGGGTTCCTCCTTCAGGATGGCCGACATCGTATCGGCGGGTGTCCCTCTCTTGAACGCTCTCCTGCCCGAAAGCAGCTCGTAGAGGATCGCCCCGAAGGAGAAGACGTCCGAACGGTGATCCACGGGGAGCCCGCGCACTTGCTCCGGTGACATGTAAGCGACCGTTCCCATCACGACGCCCGGCTCCGTGTGTTTCGACTCCGTCGGAAGGCTCGTTCCCTCGCCGGTCTTCGATTCGTCGGTGCGCTTCGCCAGACCGAAGTCGAGGATCTTCAGGTGGCCTTCCTTCGAGACGATGAGATTTTCTGGCTTGAGGTCGCGGTGAACGATGCCCTTCTCGTGCGCGGCGGAAAGGCCCCTGGCAATCTGAAGGGCATAGTCCACCGCCAGCTTCGGCGGGACCGGGCCGGACTCGAGCCTCTCGCGCAGCGTCGAGCCCGCGAGAAGCTCCATGACGAGGATGTGGCGAGAGAAGGAAGACAAAGACGAAGACGGAACTTCTTCGAATGAGAAGACCGCCGCGACGTTTGGGTGGCTCAGAGCGGCAAGCAGCTTCGCTTCCCGCGCAAACCGGGCCTTCCCCTCTTCACCTTCCAAGAAATCCTCGGGCAGGACCTTGACCGCGACGTCTCTTCCGAGGCGCGGGTCCCTCGCCCGGTAGACCTCCCCCATGCCGCCCGCACCGAGAGGCGAGAGAATCTCGTAGGGGCCGAGTCGCGTGCCTGCCTGAATTGTCACGATGCTCTGGCGGGATTCTATCCGCCCGCCGAGAGGTCCCGGGAACGTCTAGCGGCGGCCGCGGATCGCGGCTTCGACGCTCTGGGCGCTGCGGACGGCCGTGTTTCGGGCCCTGCTCGCCGCGGATGCGCGCCTCGAGTCGCGGGCCGACCGGGCGCGGAAATACCAGATCCCGAGAGCGCCTAAGACGAGGACGAGACCGAGGAGAAATGGAGTAGACACGGGCACCGCCTGACGCAGGATAGGCCCTTTCAGGCGCCGATGCGCCGGATCCTCAGGATCGGGCCGTCCGGGGCGCTCGCGTCCGTGAGGTCGATTTCCGCGAAGACCGCCCACGTGTGGTCGCCTTTCGGGTCGAGAAGCGTCTGCGAGACCTCCCACCGGCGCGGGCCCGTGGACTTCAGCTGCGTTAGATGATGGAGGCGGGCCTCGGCGCCCGCGACGAGCTCGCCGTATTCGTCGAAGAACGGCGCCATCGCGGCTTCGAGGCGCCCGGCATCCCAGAGGTCCGCGGGGTCCGCGCACACGCGTTCGGCGGCCTCCTCCCAATCCTTCCGCGCGAGCGCCCGCACGAGGAGCTGCGCCTCGGCCCTCACGCGCGCCGCGAAGACGCGCGGGTTCGCGAGCAGCTCGGTGAGCCACGTCGCCTCGGCCTTCTTCGCCGCCGCGGCGGGCGCGGCCCTCTCCGCGAGGAGCAGCTCCGGATGGCGCATCCGCTCCCATTCCTCGAGGAGGCTCGCGTCGGTCTCCCCCACGAGCGACCGAAAGAAGCCCAGGACGTCCCACACCTCGTCGGTCTTCGCGGGCTCCGGGACCGTCTGGTCGAGCGTCCGGTAGAGCTGCGAGAGGTAACGAAGGAGGACGCCCTCGCTCCTCTCGAGGCCGTAGCTCTTCACGTAATCGGAAAACCCCGAGAACGTCTCGAACATCTCGCGCCCGATCGACTTCGGGGCGACGTCCGAGCCCGCGGTCCACGGGTGCGCGGTGCGGAACGCGTTGAAGGCGCCGTAGAGAAAGTCGGCCAGGGGCTTCGGGTGCGTGACCTCCTCGAGGCGCTCCATCCGCTCCTCGTACGGAACGCCCTCTTCCTTGAGCCGCGCGATGAGGCGGCCCTTCTCCCGGTCCACCTGCCGCCGGAGGATGACGTCGGGGTCCTCGAGGATCGACTCGACGACGCTCAGGACGTCCACGGCGTAGGTCGGCGAGGCGCCGTCGAGCTCCTCGAGCGCCGAGAGCGCGAAGAGCGAGAGCGCCTGGTGGAGAGAGAAGTCGAACTGGAGGTCCTTCGCGACGGCGACCCGGTACGGAGCGTCGCCCTCGAGGACGAGGATCCCCGCCCGGTAGAGCGAGCGCACGAGGACCGCCGCCTGTTTCACGAGCCGGCGCTTGACGCCCTCGTCCTCGTGGCAGCGCGCGATCAGGTCGCGCAGCGACGCGAAGTTGCGGGCCGGCCGCTCGGCTTCATCCCGCTGCAGGAGCGACAGCACCATCCCGTGCGTCAGCCGGAATCGGGAGACGAGCGTCTCGGGCGGCCGCGAGATCAGCTTCTGGAACGTCTCGACCGTCCACGAGACCTCGCCCTTCGGCGGGCCCTTCACCGTGCGGGCCTTCTTTCCCGAGGCCTCGGACTTCTTCTCGGCCTGCCGCTTCTCGACGATGTGCTCGGGCGCCTGCGCGACGACGCTCCCCTGCGTGTCGAACCCGCGGCGGCCCGCGCGCCCCGCGATCTGCTTGAAGTCGCGGACGGACAGGAGCCCGACCTTCGTCCCGTCGAACTTCGCGAGCTTCGTGAAGAGGACCGTCCGGATCGGGATGTTCACGCCGACGCCGAGCGTGTCCGTCCCGCACACGACGTGCAGGAGGCCCTTCTGGGCGAGCTGCTCGACGAGGAGGCGATACTTCGGGAGGAGCCCGGCGTGGTGGACGCCGATTCCGAACGACAGGAACCGCCGGAACTCCTTGCCGTACGGCGTCGCGAGGCGGACGCCTGCGGCGATCTTCCGGATCTCGTCGCGCTCCTCCTTCGTGCCGATCTTCACGCTCGTGAGCGACTGCGCGAGCTCGGCGCATTCCCTCTGCGTGAAGTTCACGACGTAGATCGGGCTCTTCTTCGCGGCGAGGAGGTCCTCGATCGTCTCGTGGAGCGGGGTCTCGCGGTACTCGAAGTCGAGTGGGACAGGCCGCTCGTCGGACGTCACGTGCACGACCGCGCGGCCCGTGTCGCGCTCGAGCCGCTCGGCGATCGCGCGCGTGTCTCCGAGCGTCGCCGACATGAGGAGGAACTGGGTGCCGGGCAGGACGAGCAGCGGCACCTGCCACGCGACGCCGCGCTCCTTGTCGGCGTAGTAGTGGAACTCGTCCATCACGACGTACGGGACGTCGAGCGCGGGCCCCATCCGGAGGGCCATGTTCGAGAGGACCTCGGCCGTGCAGCAGACCACGCTCGCGTCCGGGTTGATGCTCGCGTCGCCCGTCCGCATCCCGACGTTCTCGGGCCCGAGGTCGTTGCAGAGCGCGAAGAACTTCTCGCTCGCGAGGGCCTTGATCGGGCTCGTGTAGACCGAGACCTTCCCCTCGCAGGCGGCCTTGAAGTGCAGGCCGAGCGCGACGAGGGACTTCCCGGAGCCCGTGGGCGTCCCGAGGATGACGTGTTTGCCCGCCATGATCTCGAGGAGCGCCTCCTCCTGCGCCGGATAGAGCGTCAGGCCCGTCGAGGCGACCCAGTCGAGGAAGAGGCCGAGGATCTCGTCGGGATCGTTCGTCCCGCGCGGCGGGATGCGGTCCGCGAGCGGCGTTGCGTCGGGCATCCGGGTCAGGGCGTCTTCGCGGGAAACTCGACCGAGACCGGCCGCCACGTCTTCGGGTCGTTCACGAGCCCGTGGGCCTGGCTGACGATCTCGAGCCGCTTCGGGACGAACCTCAGGAGAATGAAGTCCGCGCCACGGAACTTGTCCCTGTAGAACGGCGCCCAGTCGTCCTTCCAGTGAAGAGCCTTGACTTCCGGTTCCGCGACGGGGCTCGCGGTCCCGACGAGCGTGACGTAAGCCGGAAGAGATGCCTCGAAGAATTGAAGAGTGGCGCGCGGATCGCGCGCGAGATCGGCCACCTTGCGCGTCGCGGGGTTCGTGGCGACCCACACCGTGAAGTCGCCGTCCGGCCCAAGCGGGTCGACGATGCGGGCCTGAGGCTGACCGTCAGGGCCGATGGTGATGAGTGCGGCGTATCGCGCCTTCGAAGATATCTCCCGGGCCGCCTTCAGGATCGCCGAGCGCTCCGCCACGGGAAGCGGCGCGGAGGGGACAGCCTCGGAAGCCGCAGCCCCTGGAAGCGCGGCCGCGAGCGCGGCCGCCTCGGCCGGGCAATCGCGATCGGGCACGGCGCCCTTCGCGCGCACCGCGGCGAGCTCCTTCTTCGCGGCGGCGATGTCGGCGCGGAACGCCGCGTCCGCGTGGAGCCGCGCGACGGTCGCGGCGGCGAGGATGCGCCCCTCGTTCACGTCCGCCTGCCAGTGCACGTTGCAGACGACGCGGCTCTGGCCGAACGCGCGGCCGCGCTCGACGACCGCTTCGGCGCGGTCCGGCACGACCTCGGCGAGGACGAGCGCCCACGCCCATCCGGCCGCGCTGTGGCCGGAGGGGTACGAACCCTGCCTGGCGAGGTCCTTCTCGTCGGCGGGGGTGCACGTCGGCTCGCCGTTCACGAGGAACGGCCGCTTGCGCTTGTACCTGTTCTTGGCGGCGCCCGTGGAAAAACCCGCGTCCGAGAGGACCCGCCGGAGCAGCGTGTAGAGGTGCGGCGTGTCCTGCTCCGTGATCGGCGCGCCGACGGCGCACGCGAACGCGCCCGCCGCGAGCGGGAAGGTGAGGTTCGAGTCCTCGGTCGCCTGCGCGAAGCGCGCCGTCCCGCGCAGCGCGCGGCCGGCCCGGTTCGCCTCCTCGTCCGCCGCGAGCGCCGCGGAGCCCACGGCCGGGGGCGGCGGAAGGAGGGCGAGACTGTCGGGGACCTCCTCCTTCGTCAGGTAGCCCGCGATCGAGCCGGGCCAGAGCTCCGGGACCGTGCCGCGCTTCTCCGGCGGCGGCGCCGTCGCGCAGCCGGCGGCAAGGGCGAGACAGACGAGCAGGACCGGAATCCGCACGTGCACATTTCTCATGAGCGAAAGTATGGCCTACCCGGACGCTAGACGGCCGCCGTCTCCCGGGCGCCGACGCGCAGGGCCTCCGCGACGAGCGCCTCCTGCTCGTGCGCGAACGCGTGGTGCGAGCCGGGGGCCGGGCTCGCGAGCTCGCGCCTGCCGACGTAGCGAAGCGAGCGGCCGGCCGCAAGGCCTTCGACCTTGCCGTCCAGGAACTGCTCGCGCACGAAACGCCACGCGCCCATGTTGCGCGGCTCCTCCTGCACCCAGACGAGCTCGGCGTCCTGCGGGTAGCGCTGGAGGACCTGCCCGATCTCCCGGCCCGGGAACGGGTAGTACTGCTCGAGGCGCACGATCGCGACGTCGGTGCGGTCGGCCTTCTCGCGCGCCGCGATGAGGTCCCACGCGACCTTGCCGCTCGCGAGGATCACCCGGCGCGCCCGCGACGGCCCGGCCGGGTCGTCGAGGACCGTGTGGAACGCACCGTCGGCCAGCTCGTCGATCGTCGAGACGACCTTCGGGTGGCGCAGCAGGCTCTTCGGCGTCATGACGACGAGCGGCTTGCGCACGTCGCCCGCCATCTGCCGGAGCAGCAGGTGGTAGTACTGCGCCGGCGTCGACACGTTCGCGACGCGCATGTTGTCCTCGGCGCAGAGCGTGAGGAAGCGTTCGAGGCGCGCCGAGGAGTGCTCGGGGCCCTGCCCTTCCTGCCCGTGCGGCAGCAGCAGGACGAGGCCGCAGCGCTGGTTCCACTTCTGCTCGGAGCCGGAGATGAACTGGTCGATGATGACCTGGGCACCGTTCGCGAAGTCGCCGAACTGCCCTTCCCACAGGACGAGCGTCGACGGGTCCGCCACGGCGTAGCCGAACTCGAAGCCCATGACGGCGTTCTCCGAGAGGAGGCTGTCGATGACCTCGAAGCCGGCCTGCTCGGGTGCGATCGTGTTGAGCGGCGTCCACTCGGCGCCGGTCGCCGCGTCGGCGAGAACGGAGTGGCGCTGGCTGAACGTGCCGCGCCCCGAGTCCTGCCCCGAGAGGCGCACGGGCGTGCCGTCGAGGAGGAGCATCCCGAACGCGAGCATCTCGCCGCCCGCCCAGTCGATCTCCGGCCGGCCGCTCGCGTACTCGGAGCGTCTCTTCAGGATGGGCTTGAGCTTCGGATGGACTTCGAAGCCCTCGGGCACCGCCGAGACCGCGCGGGCGACCTCGGCAAGGCGCTCGCGCACCGTGCCCTCCGGCTTGAGCCGTTTCGCGGGCGTCGCGGTCAGCGAGTCGAACCCGGCCTTCGCGCCGCCGCGGGCCTCGTCGTAGGCGCGGTCGAGCGCGGTCTTCGCCTCGGCCCACATCTGGTCGACCTCGCCCTGCGAGAAGACGCCTTGCTTCACGAGCGCGGCGCCGGTGAGGCGCGCGACCGACGTGTGAGCCTTGATCTTCACGTACATGAGGGGCTGCGTGTAGCTCGGCTCGTCGCCCTCGTTGTGGCCGTACCGGCGGTAGCAGACCATGTCGATCACGACGTCGCGCCGAAACGTGTTGCGGTACTCCATGGCGATGTCCGCGACGTGGAGTACGGCCTCGGCATCGTCGCCGTTCACGTGGAAGACCGGCGCCTGCACCATCTTCGCGACGTCCGTGCAGTACGGCGACGAGCGCGCGTCGGCGGGGTTCGTCGTGAACCCGATCTGGTTGTTCACGACGACGTGCACCGTGCCGCCCGTGCGGTAGCCGTGCAGCTGCGACATGTTGAGCGTCTCGGCGACGATTCCCTGCCCCGCGAAGGCGGCGTCCCCGTGCAGGAGGACCGGCAGGACCTTGGCGTGGTCCCGCTGGTCGCCGAGGGACGTCTGCTTCGCGCGCACCATGCCCTCGACGACCGGGTCCACGAACTCGAGGTGGCTCGGGTTCGGCGCGAGCGACACGCCGAGCTTCTGGCCCCCCGGCGCGACGTGCGTCCCCACGGCGCCGAGGTGGTACTTCACGTCGCCGGACCCGAGGATCGACTCGGCATCCACCTGCCCCTCGAACTCCGCGAAGATCTGCCCGGCGGGCTTCCCCACCGTGTTCACGAGGACCGTCAGGCGCCCGCGGTGGGACATCCCGATCACGGCCTCGCCGAGGTCGGCCTCGGCGGCGCGGTCGAGGAGGCGGTCGAGGAGCGCGATGGCGGCCTCGCCGCCCTCGAGCGAGAAGCGCTTCTGGCCGACGTACTTCGTGTGGAGGAACTTCTCGAACGCCTCGGCCCTCACGAGCGCGTTCAGGACGCGGCGCCGCTCCTCGCGCGACAGGTTCGCGCGGTTGCGCGAGCCTTCCATGCGCTCGATGAGCCAGGTCTTCTGCGCGGTGTCCTGGTTGTACATGAACTCCGCGCCGATCTTTCCGCAGTACGTCTGGCGGAGGACCTCGAGGATCTCGCGCAGCGTCGCGTGGTCGCGCCCGGCGAGCCCGTTCGTGATGAACGGCCGGTCGAGGTCCCACAGCGTGAAGCCGTACGTCGCGGGGTCGAGGTCCGGGTGGTACGGCACGGCGTCCACGCCGAGGGGGTTCACGTCGGCGACGAGGTGGCCGCGCACGCGGTACGCGTTGATGAGCTGCAGGACGCGCGCCTGCTTCTCGACGGCCTCGAGACGGTTCGCGCCGCCGAAGAACGGCGAGCTCGCGTCCTTCTCCCAGCGCATCGGCCGGTGCGGGACCTTCAGGTCCTCGAAGATGCGGTCGTAGAAGCGGTCGTTCCCGAGGAGAAGGTCCTGGAGCGTCGCGACGAACCCTCCGGACTCGGCGCCCTGGATGATCCGGTGGTCGTACGTCGACGAGACGTTCATGACCCGCGACACGCCGAGCGCCGACATGACGTCGTCCGGCATGGCCTGGAATTCGGCCGGGTAGCCCATCGCGCCCGTCGCGATGATGGCGCCCTGCCCCGGCATGAGGCGCGGCAGCGAAGACGTCGTCCCGATCGTCCCGGGGTTCGTGAGCGAGATCGTCGTGCCGGCGAACGCGTCGGGCTCGATCGCGCCCTTGCGCGCCTTGGCGACGAGCGTGTCGAACTCGGCCAGGAACGTGCCGAACGCCATCTTCCCCGCATTCTTGATGTTCGGGACGAGGAGCGAGCGCGAGCCGTCCTTCTTCGTGATGTCGATCGCGATGCCGAGGTTCACGGCGGGCTTCTTGATGCGGGCGGGCTTTCCGTCGGCCTCGCCGAACGCGTCGTTCATCCCCGGGTGCTTCTCGAGCGCGCGCACGATGGCCCACGCGACGAAGTGCGTGAAGGAGACCTTCGAGAGGCCGAGCGCCTCGCGGTGGCGGTTCAGGATCCGCCGGTTCTCCTCCATGTTCTTCACGGGGACGACGCGGTTCGTCGTGGCGGTGGGGACGCCGAGCGACGCCTCCATGTTCCGGGCGATCGTCGCGGCGCCGCCCGCGATGGGGACGGCCTGCTCGCCCGCGCGCGCGGTCACGGGGGCGGGGCGCGGGGCGGCCGGGGCCGCCGGCACCGGGGGGGCGGACGGCGCGGCGGGCTCGAACATCAGGAGCGGCTCTTGAGAAATCGCCCGGGCCGGGACGCTCATCGCGAAGGGGACGCGGTCCTCCAGCGCCCGGAACGCCCGGCGCCAGTCCTCGTCGACGAGGGCGGGGTCCAGCCTGTAGTGCGCGTACAGCTCGAGCGCGTAGGCCGCGTTGTCGCCGAACTCCTCAAGCATGGCGTTGAGGACGAGGGCGGAGGACGAGTCGCTCATGAAGGGGTCAATTGTAGCCGCCGGGGCCCGTTCAGGCCGTGACGTCGCGCCGCGTGAAAACCGCGAACGCCGCGGCCGTCGCGGCCGCCGCCCAGCCCGCGAGCACCCACGCCGAGAACGAAAGCGTCATCCCCTCGAAGGGCGCCGGCATCCCCGCGTAGAACTCGGGGAGCGGCAGGTTCGTCACGAAGAACCACTTCGCACCGTCCCAGTCCGAGGCGATGCGCGAAAGGATCGTGCCGGCCACGAGCGTCGCCATCATCGTGCCCATCGCGGCGGCTGCGGACCGGAAGAGGACGGACAGCAGGAGCGTGACGGCGCCGACGCAGAGCGCCGACAGCCATGCGAGCCCCCAGGAGGCGAGCGCGTCCTGCCAGAGCGGCAGAATTCTGACGGCCGAGAGGTCGAAGCCCCCCGCGGCGCCCGGGCCGAGCCGGAAGCCGGTGAGCATGGGCGCTCCCCAGCCGCTCCAGCCGAACGCGACGCCCGAGATTCCCCACGCGAGGAAGAACGCCGCGAGCAGCGTGAGCGTCGTGAAGAGAACCATCGCGATCAGCTTCGAGAGAAGCACCTTCCACCGCGCGACGGGGCGCGTGAGAAGCAGCGTGACGGTCCCCTCGGCGAATTCGGACGAGACGAGGTCCGCTCCGAAGACCGCGATGAGGAGGGGGATGAGGAGGACGCTGCCGACGCCGGCGAACGTGCGGGCGAAGACGGGACCGGTCAGGGAATTCGGATCAAGATTCTTGGAAAGGTAATAACGCAATCTCCCCGACTCGTACTTCATCCACCGTTTCCACTGCTCCGGGATGCCTCGCCTTTGATTCATCTGCCGTTCGAGGTCGCCCGCGCGCTTTTCCACCGACGCGCGCCAGTCGCGCTCGGGGTGATCCCGCCTCTGGTTCTGCTGCTGCCGGTTCTGGGCGAAGACGACGAGACACAGAAGGGCGGCCAGAACGATCAGGACGAGCCTGAATCTCCTCCTTCTAAGAATCTTCAAACACTCGTTTTCGACCAACCCCACCATCACGTGCATCGCGTCTACACCGTCTCCCCGCCCGTCAGCTCGAGGAAGAGATCCTCGAGTCCGCGTTTGCCCCCGTCGGTCAGATCGGAGAGCGTGCCTTTTGCGAGCGTGCGCCCGCGGTGGACGATCACGATGCGGTCGACCATCTTTTCGACCTCCGAGAGGAGGTGGCTCGACACGAAGACGGCGAGGCCGCGCTCCCCCGCGAGGCGGCGGACGAGCTCGCGCATCTCTCGGATGCCCGCCGGGTCGAGGCCGTTCGTGGGTTCGTCGAGGATGAGGACCGACGGGTCCGAGAGAAGCGCCTGCGCGATGCCGACCCGCTGGCGCATCCCGAGGGAGTACGTCCTCACGAGGCCGTCGAGGCGCTCGTCCATGTGGACGAGGCGGGCCAGCTCGTCGATCCGGCCGGCGGCGCCGTTCCCGATCATCCGGGCGAAGTGCTCGAGGTTCTCGCGCCCGGTCAGGAACTTGTAGAGGTCGGGCGTCTCGACGATGCAGCCGACCCTGTGCATCGCCGCCTCGAACTCGGTCGCGAGGTCGTGCCCGTCGATGACGACGCGCCCGCGCGTCGGCTTCACGAGGCCCACGAGCATCCGGATCGTCGTCGTCTTCCCCGCCCCGTTCGGGCCGAGGAACCCGAACACCTCGCCCCGGTGCAGCTCGAACGAGGCGTCCGTCACGACCTCGCGGTCGCCGTAGCGCTTCGCGAGGCCCTCGGCGGACAGGACGACGGGCGAGGCGCTCACGGCAGACGTTTTACGCCATCCGTCAAGCGGCGGTTTCTCTCGTCACCGCTCGACCGGCCCTTCTCCTGCCCGCTGCGCCAGCGCCCAGAGGCGCCCGTATTCGGCCCGGACGCTGGGGTGGAGCCTGTCGCCGAGCTCCTTCGGAAGCTTCAGCGCCTCGATCGTCCGCTGGACGTCGGCGAGGTCGACGAGCCGGCGGTGCTCGGCCGAGAGGCCGGATGCGATCTTCAGCTCGAGGAGCGTCTCCAGCGGGACGACGCGAAGCCCGCCCCTCTCGATCGCGATACTCGCCGGCGCGGGAAAGACGACGTCCTTCGGCTTGCCGTCGCCCGGAAAGTCCCCGGCGGCGATGACGTCGATCCGGACGCCGGTCTCTGCGTCCCTGAAGCTCTTCAGCGCGCCCGCGAACGCGGGGACGTATCCCCGGCCGACGAGGCGCTCCCGAAACCTGTCGAGGGACTCCCGGGTGAGCAGGACGTCCACGTCCACGGTCTCCCGGACGAACCCGTGAAGGTTCAGCGCCATGCCGCCGAGAATCGCGTACGGGATGCCCTCGGCGTCGAGCCGCGCCGCGAGCGACCGGAGCGTCCGGTGCACGGCGCCGCGCCCCCCGAAGAAGGCCTCGGACTCGCGCAGAACGGCGTCGACGTCGCGCTCTTCGCTCACGAAATGATCTTAGACCCGGAGCCGCGCGGACTTCCGGCACAATACGCGGCCGTGACGCTCCGCACCCGCCGCCTCCTCCTCTGGTTCGTCCCCTCCGCGCTCGGCCTCCTGACGGCGGGCGTTCTCGCGGGAGGGGCTGCCGCCGGACTCTCCGGCCGCCTCGGCGAGCGCGTCGGCGACGGCCCGCTCGGCCTCCCGACTCCTGCTCCAGCGCCGACGGTTCCCGCGAGCGGCACGTTCCGCATCGTCGCGCTCGGCGACTCGCTCACGCGGGGCGCGGGTGACGCGGCGGGCGGCGGCGGCTACCCCGAGCGCGTCGCGGCGGCGCTGCGGAAGGCGAGCCTCACGGTGACGGTCGACAATCTGGCGGTCGATGGCTCGGAGACCGGGGATTTTCTTAGAAAGGTGGAAGACGCGGCGGTGCAGGGTCGGATCGCCGGCGCGAGCCTCATCCTCGTGTCGATCGGCGGCAACGACCTGAGCCACTCTCTCCGGTCCGTCGTCCCCGGCGAGGCCGGCGCCGAGTCCGACCCCACCGCCCCCGCCCTGCGAGCCGCATCTCCTAACCTTCAAAAAATCTTCTCTCTTCTCCGAGTCTCCAATCCCTCGGCGCCCATCAGGATCCTCGGCCTCTACGACCCCTTCCCGGAGGGCTTCGACCGGAAGGTGGCCCGCGCGACCCTCCTCAAGTGGAACGTCGCGTTGGAGGAGGCGAGCAACGGCGTCGAGAATGCGCTCGTCGTCCCGACCGCCGACGTCTTCGACGGCCGGCCGGACCGCCTTTCGCCCGACCGGTTTCACCCCGGCGCAGAGGGCTACACCGAGATCGCGGCGCGCGTCTTCCAGACGCTGCGCGTTCCCGCGCGGGACGGGCAGAGGTCGTGAGCGAGATTCACGGGGAAGCCGGCGTCGACATCGGGGCGACGCTCGCAAAGGCGGTCGTCGTCCCGGCGGGCGGCAGCCTCGAGACCTTCGAGTCCTTCGTCTGCCCCTCGGGCGACCTCCCCGCGCTCGCCGCGTTCCTGACGAGCCGCCCGCGCCTCCGTCTCGCGGCCACGGGCGCGGGCGCGCACCGGCTCGGCAACCTCGTGCCGTCGGCCGCCGCCCCCGTCCTCACCGACGAGTTCGAGGCCTGGGGCGAGGGCGAGAAGGTCCTCATCAGGAAGGCCGACTTCACGCCGACCACTCCGCACTACCTCGTCAGCCTCGGGACGGGCACGTCGATCCTGCGCATCGGGCAGGAAGGGCGCGTCTCGCGCGCGGGCGGCACCGGCCTCGGCGGCGGCACGCTGCGCGGCTTCGGCCAGCTGCTGCTCGGACAGGTCGACCACGACGCCCTCACGGCCCTCGCGTTCCAGGGCGACCGGCGCCGCGTGGACCTCCTCGTGCGGGACCTGTACCCCTCGGGCGAGATCGCGCTCCAGGGCGACCTCACGGCCTCGAACCTCGGGCGGATCGCGTCGCGCGATTCGCGCGACGTCGCCAACGCGATCACCGGCCTCGTCGGCGAGAACATCGGCCTGCTCGCGGCGGCCCTCTCGAAGCAGGAGGCCGTTCCCTTCCCGCTCGACATCGTCTACGCGGGCGCCACGCTGCGGCAGAACGTCGCGCTGCGCGACGTCCTCGCCTTTGCCACGTCCATCGGCGGCGCGCGCGCGCGGTTCCTCCCGAACGGCGAGTTCGTGGGCGCGGTCGGCGCGCTCGCCCGGGCGCGGATGCTCGGCGAAGGAGGCCTCCGGTGACACCCACGTTCGACCTCGAAGGCCGCGTCGCCCTCGTGACGGGCGCCTCCCGCGGGATCGGCGCCGCGATCGCCCGGACGCTCGCGGCCGCGAACGCGCGCATCGCCCTGCACTACGGGTCCTCGCACGAGGCCGCGCGCGCCGTCGCGGAGTCCATCGCGGCCGCCGGCCACGCCCGCCCGCTGCTCGTCTCCGCCGACGCCGCCGACGCGGACGCCCGCCGCCGCGCGATGGCCGAGGTCGTGAAGGGCCTCGGCGCGCCCGAGATCCTCGTGAACAACGCCGGCTTCTACAAGCCGAACCCCTTCGAGGGGACGGACGACGCCGCGTTCCTGACGCGCTGGCGCGCCACGATGGCCGTGAACCTCGAGGCGGCCGCGCACTTCTCGTTCCTCGCGCTCCCCGCGATGCGCGAACGGAAGTGGGGGCGCCTCGTCATGATCGCCTCGCGGTCGGCTTTCCGTGCCGAGACGGACCACCCGGACTACGCCGTTTCGAAAGCCGGCATGGTGAACCTCGCGCGCTGCCTCGCCCGCAACGAAGGGCCGCGCGGCGTCACGGCGAACTCCGTCTGCCCCGGCTGGGTCCGGACGGAGGCCGTCCGCGAGGCCCTCGACGGCCCGCAGGCGGCCGAGGTCCTCTCCCAGATCCCGCTCGGTCGGGTCGCCTCGACGGAGGACGTCGCAAACGCGGTCCTCTACCTCGTGTCGCCGCTCGGCTCGTACGTGAACGGAATTGCGATCCCCCTGAACGGCGGCTCGTACCTCCACTGAATCCTTGCGCCGGGCGGGCGGATCGGGCGGATAATTCGTTCACCGGGCCATGCGCAAGGGCGCCTTCGTCCTCCTCGCGTTTCTCCTCGCCGGCGTGGCCGCCGCCGAGGACGATGCCGCACAGCCCCTCCGTCTCCCGCCCGCCGAGACCTTCCGCCTCTTCCCGCAGGCCCCGCCTGAGCCGCGCGTCGGCCTGTCGGGCGCCACGGAAGACCGCCGGCTCTTCCATCAGCCGGGAGACCCGGACTCGCAGTTCACGCTCGGCAAGCCGTCCCCGCAGGGCGAGGTGCGCGTGCTCGCGGTGGTCGACGTGAACGAGATCTTTCTGAAGGCGATCGCGCCGGACCCGCTCGTCTATGCGAGCGACACGCGTCCGCGCGCGGCCGGGAGCTTCCTGCCCGTGGATGGCCAGGGCCGGCCGTACCAGCTGCGTCTCGGAGCCCGCCTCGTCTGGTAAGTGGTAGCCTGACGGGCGATGAGACGTGTTCTCGCGCTCGCCCTCGCGCTCGCCCTTCCCGCCTCCTCGGCCCAGACGACGTCCGGGGTCTCGAAGTCGGTCGAAGTCTCCGTCACGAACCTCGACGTCGTGGTGACCGACTCGAACGGGAAGCCGATCCCGGACCTCACCGCTGCGGACTTCGAGGTGAAGCAGGACGGCGTCGTCCAGCCCCTCACGAACTTCTCGTTCATCCGCAACGGCCCCGCCGCCGCCGCGCCGAACCCTGCCGCGGAGCCCGCCCCCCAGGCCGCGCCGGCCCCCGCATTGCCCGCGTACGAGCCCCCGCAGGCCGCCCGGGCCCACCTCGTCGTCTTCGTGGACGAGCTCCACCTGACGGCCGTCAACAAGAACCGCGCGCTCAGGAGCCTGCGCAAGTACCTGCCGACCGTCGTCGGCCCGAACGTCGAAGTCCAGTTCGTGACGTGGGACCGCGCGCTGCGCATCCGCGGCCCGTTCACGAGCGACATGGCGATCCTCTCCTCGCTCATGGACTCCCTCGAGCACGAGACGACGATCGGCGAGGTCACCAGGCGAGAGCACGACCAGATCGTGCGCGAGATCGACTCCGCCGTCATGGCGGGCGCGACCGCCGGGCCCGTTCTCCTGCAGAACGCGATCCTGAACCTCCGCTCCTGGTGCGACCAGCAGGCCGCCCTCGTGGACACGACGCTCGAGGCCCTGCACGCCTCGTTCGCGGCCGTGTCCGGCGTCGAGGGACGGAAGGTTCTCTTCCTCGTGACCGAGAAGTTCACCCCCGCGCCGGGGCGCGACATCTGGGATTACCTCCTGTACGGAACCCGCCGCGCCGGCTCGGTGACGTCCATCGCCTCCTCGCGCCGCGGCGGCGGGAACTCCGACGTCAACGACCTCTCGTGGGCGGCCTGGGACCGGGGCCCCGCGTTCCGGGCCCTCACGCCCCGCGCGAACGCGGCCGGGATCTCGATCGTGACGATCGACGGCGCGGGTCTCACGACGGACGAAATGCTCTCCGCGGAGAACGCCGCGTCCGTCGGACGGATGGACGAGGGAATCGCCCAGGTCGACATGCAGATGGCGATGGGCCTGCTTGCGGACGAAACCGGCGGCAAGACGATCGCCGGACGCAACGACCTCGCCCTCGCCCTGAAGGACCTCGAGGCCGACTGGACCGCGTACTACTCGCTCGGCTACGAGAGCCCGAGCGCGAAGCCCGGCGTGCCGCGCGCCGTCAAGGTGTCCGTGAAGCGCCCCGGCGCGAACGTCCGCTCGCGGCGCGCCGTCATCGAACGCACGCCCGAGGAAAAGGTCTCGGACGCGGTTCTGACCGGCGTCCACATCCCGCACACGACCAACCCGCTGCGCGCGTCGCTCACGATCGGGACCCCGAAGCCGTCCGGCAAGATGTGGCTCGTCCCGCTCGAGTTCAAGATTCCGTTCGACAAGCTCACGCTCGTGCCGCAGGGCGGGCGCGCGAAGGGGGCCGTCCTCTTCACCGCCGTCTCGGCGACGCCCGACGGGCGCATCTCCCCCGTCACGACGGAGCGGGCTCCGATCGACGTGCCCGAGAAGGAACTGGCGGGCCTCGCGGGCAAGGCGTTCACGTACTCGGCGACGCTCAGGGTCCGGCCCGGCCCGCAGGTCTTCTCGACGGGCCTCACGGACGAGATCTCGCGCCTCACGAGCTACGTCCAGCCCCACGTCCTCATCGGCGACAAGCCCGGGAAGCGCTGAGACCCGCGGATTTCCAGCTCAGGTCGTCCGCGGGCGTGGCCCGAACCGCGCCGCGTTCTTCGCCTTCGCCTTCCGCGCCTCGATCTCGCGGTCCCGGGGCTCGGCGTTCGTCACGAGCGTGTCGATGAGGAGCCGCGCCGCCGCCTCGACCTCGTCCACGGCGCGCTCGAACGCGGCCTCGTTGGCCTGTGACGGCTTGTTGAAGCCGCTCAGCTTCCGCACGAACTGGAGCGACGAGGCCCGGATCTCCTCGTGCGTCGCCGGGGGCTCGAAGTTGAAGAGCGTCTTGATGTTCCGGCACATCGTCGTTCCTCCCATCCCCGTCACGCCGACGGCACGCCCTCGGGTCGCGCGATCCCGTAGACCAGGAGCCGCGTGCCCCCCTCCTCCAGCTCGCCCTCCAGGCGAGCGCCGAGCCGCCCGGCGAGGCGGATCGAGCGCGCGTTGTCGGGGCGGATGACGCAGGCGACGTGGTCTCGCCCGAGCGTCCCGAACGCGTAATCCAGGGCTTCGCGCGTGCCCTCGAGCGCGTAACCCCTGCCCCACGCCTCGCGCGCGAGCGCCCAGCCCATCTCGAACCCGTGCCCGCCTTCCGGGTCGAGGAAGCCCATGTGACCGACGAGCCGCTCCGAGGCGCGCTCGACGACCGCCCACAGGCCGTAGCCGCGGAGCTGCCAGTGGCCCATGTACCGCGCGAGCTGCCACCACGAATCCGAGCGCGTCAGGGCTCCCGCCCGGATGAAGCGCATGACCTCCGGGTCCGCGCAGATCGCGGCGTGGGCTTCGAAGTCGTCGGGCCGGAAGGGCCGCAGGTGCAGGCGTTCGGTGAATCGTTCGGTCATGCCGGGCCGACGATACCGCGCACGGGCCCGCACCCTTACACTTCCCCGTCCGACGCAGGAGGCCGAATGCCGAGCACACCGGAATCGCTGGAAGGCGTCCACCTCTTCGAGCACCTGAGCGCCGCCGACCGCGCGGGGCTCTCGGAGGCCGTCGACGGGCGCGCCCTCGCGGCCGGCGACACGCTGTTCGCGACCGGCGACCCCGGCGAGTCGCTCTTCGTCGTGAAATCCGGACAGGTGGAGCTGTTCCTGAAGGACACGGCCGGCCAGAAGATCGTGCTGTCCGTTGCGGGCCCCGGCGACATCTTCGGCGAGCTCGCGCTCCTCGACGGCGGCGCGCGCTCGGCCACCGCCGTCGCCCTCGACGCGGTGGAGCTCCTCGAGCTGAACCGCGTGCACCTCCTGCCGCTCTTCCAGAAGAGCCCGGCCGTGGCGCTGCGCCTCCTCGGCGCGATGGCCCACATGACGCGCAAGGCCGACGACCTCCTGAAGGCCCGCGTCTCGCGCAACGCGAACGTCGAGGCCGAGGCGCAGCTCTCCGCGCTCCAGCGCATCGCCGACTGGATCAGCGACTTCAGCGGGAGCATGCCGTTCCTGATCCTGAACGGCCTGTGGTTCCTCGTCTGGATCGCGGTCAACACGCTTCCGCTCGGCCTGCACGCGTTCGACCCCTACCCCTTCGGCCTCCTCACGATGATCGTCTCGCTCGAGGCGATTTTCCTGTCGTGCTTCGTGCTCATCAGCCAGAACCGGCAGGCCGAGAAGGACCACGTGCGCGCCGACATCGAGTACGACGTGAACATCAAGGCCGAGCTCGAGGTCGCGCACCTGCACGAGAAGACCGACCGCCTCAGGGCCGAGATGCTCGAGCGCTTCTCGCGGATCGAGAAGGCGCTCGCGGGTCAGACCACCAGCCGCTGAAGCGCCCGTATCTGCGTCACGTGCCGGCCGAGGTGGACCCGCGCCATGCGCACGGACTGCTCCACGGTCAGCGGCCCCGCGACCGGGTGCACGAAGACGGCCCTCCCGAGGCCTTCGGAGCCGAGGGCGTCGAGGACCGACAGGAGCCAGGTCTTGTTCTCGTCCCACATGCCACGCAGCTCGGCGAGGTTCCGGCCGCCCTGCGGCAGCATCCGGCGCGACGGCGCGCGCACCGGGATGCCGGCCTTCAGGATGAACGTGACGAGCAGGTAACGCACGTCGTCCGCAAGCCCGCGCTCGCGCGCCTCGAGCCGCGACGGGTCGGGCATCCCCCCGAACACCGCGCGCTCGGCGAGGACGAGGTGCTCGACGATCTCGAGGATCGACCACTTCCCCGCGAGCGGCCTCGCCGTGAGCACGGCCGGCTCGAGCGCCGCCAGATCGTCGAGGAGACTGATGCGAGCCGCGTCAAATGCCACGAGGCGTTCTTCGAGAGTCACGATCCGACTACGACCGCGGGACACGCGCCGGATTTCGGGTACGGCGAGGATGTGAAGGAGCAGGTTCGCCCGCGAACGGTGAAAGCGCGGGTACCCCTCCCACTGCCAGCGGAGCAGCTCGGCGGCGTTCATGCGGCGGGAACGGGCTCGATCATGGGACCTCCTGTCACGACGGAACGCCGGGCGCTCCGGGCAGCTTGGCGATCGCGCGGTCGTGGACCCGCGGCAGGGTCAGGAGCGCGGTCGCGCCGCCCACGAGGGCGAAGAACATGTCCGACTGGGTGTCCCAGGGGTCTCCCTGCGTCCCGAGGAAGTCGTCGGCGCCCTTCCCGAGCGCGAGCGCCGAGCCCCATTCGAAGAGCTCGTAGCTCGCGCTGATCGCGAGGACGATCGACAGGATGACGAAGGCGAGCATCTTCCGGCCGCGGACGTAACCGCCGCGGACGAGGATCTCGCGCGCCGCGATCGCCGGAACGAAGCCCTGGGCGAAGTGGCCGATCTTGTCGTAGGGATTGCGGTGAAGGGACAGGAGCTCTTCAATGCAGAAGCCGAGCGGAACGCGCGCGTACGTCCAGTGGCCGCCGGCGACGAGGATCAGGGCGTGCAGGAAGATCAGCGCGTAGAGGAGGCCCGTCAGCGGGTAGCTCCGCCGCGTCGCGAAGAGCACGGGCAGGACGACGAGGATCGGGAGGACCTCGAGGAACCAGGTGAGCCGGTCGTACGGGTGCACGCCGGACGCCAGCAGGACCAGGATCAGGACGGCGGCCGCCGCAGCGAGGAGCGTGGAACGGCTCACGACGCGTGCCGGGCCAGGCGGCCGGCGAGGTGGCGCTTCACGTCCGGCCACTCCGGCGCCAGGATGCTGTACATCACGCTGTCGCGGACGGTGCCGTCCCGGCGCGCCTGGTGGCGGCGGAGGACGCCGTCCTTCTTCGCGCCGAGCGCCTCGATCGCGCGCTGGCTCGCGAAGTTGAAGTTGTCGGTCCGGAGGCCGACGACGGCGCAGCCGAGCGTCTCGAACGCGTGCGTCAGGAGCAGCAGCTTGCATGCCGTGTTCACGCGACTCCTCTGCCAGCGCGCCGCATACCACGTGTATCCGATCTCGACGCGGTCGATCGCGGGGACGATGTCGTGGTACCGCGTCGTCCCGACGATCTCCCCGGAGCTCGTCTCGCGTACGGCCCACGGCACCATGTGCCCGGCCTCCTGCCCGGCGAGCGCGTCCGCGACGTACTTCGCGGTCTGGCCCGGCTCCGGCACGGACGTGAACCACAGCTCCCACAGCTTCCCGTCGGCGGCCGCGGCGGCGAGGCCGCTTTCGTGCGCGGGATGGAGCGGCTCCAGCCGGACGCCGTGTCCCTCGAGCGTGACGGGGGCCGGTCGGATCATCCGCCCCACGATATCGCGGGTCGGGCGCCCCCGCGACTTCAGCTCGCCGTGATCTCGACGGCCGTCAGCGTCAACGTCGCCCGGTGGATGAACCCGAGCCGTTCGTAAAGTCTCCTCGCGCCCGGGTTGTCACCGGATACGTGCAGGAAGGAGGCCAGCCCCGCCGCCCGATGGCGTTTGACGAGCCCGGCCACCAGGGCGCTCGCCATTCCCTGCGCGGCGAAATCCGGATGAGTGCACACCGCACTGATCTCGCGTGCGCCCGGCACCGCCATGCGCTCCCCCGCCATCGCGACGACCCGATCCCCGCGCAGGATTCCGACGTAGGTGCCCAGATCGGCCGTGTCCTCACGGAAAAACTCCGGATAGACCTCCGACGCCAGTACCAGCATGGACGCGCGGTGTTCCCGGCCAAGCACCGTGACGGGAAGGCGCCTGGCCGCAAGGTCGGGCTCGTCGAGTCCGCGGAGAAATTGAAGCGTGTCGGGCGATGCGTGATAGGCATCCCGCGGCACCCGACGCCAGCGCCCGGGCAGCAGGGCCGGCGCCACTCCGAGGAAGTAGCGGCGGCCCGCGAGTCCGGTGCCCCCTTCCACGCGCGCCGCCGCGCTCTCCACCGCGACGAAGGGCGTGTAGCTGGCGCCGTACCACAGGGCGTCGCCGGAGCGGCGCGCCAGGCCCGAGTGCTCGCCGATCAGGGATTCCCAGACCGGGTTGTCGAGCACCGAGGCGTCCACGGCGATCACCCTATTCCCACCGTGTCTCCACCTTGTCGTCCTTCAGGCCCGTAAAGACGCCGCCTAGTCGTACCCAGCATTTCCTCTCGATACCGTATTGATCGCGCACGGTGAGGAGGTAGACGACCTGATGGCCGAGGGTGAAGAAGAACGGACCGAGCCTGAAGAGGCCGTGCGTGCGCGAGATGATCTCGACACGGTTCTCTTGGGCCCATGCCTCAAGAATCGCCCTGACTCGGCTGAGCCGCCAAAACACGATTGCCACCGCAACCGCCACGGCGAAAATGAAGAGGGCGTACCGTTCAACGAAGTCGGTCACGGCTCGAGGCCACCTAACGATGTCGAGTTCACCGGCGAGAAGGAAGGAGCGCGAGCGACTGACGCCGAGGGATGTTGACCCGATTTCGTTGACAGTGCTGTTAGGGAGTTTCATGCAGCGTTGTGTTCGAAGGCAAGAGGCGCCTGGAACCCGAGCGAGGAGT
>DASXVJ010000011.1:0-50032 GCA_036504335.1 Thermoanaerobaculia bacterium | reverse complement strand
CACCGAGATCTACACCCACGTCTCCCGCTCGCGCGTGCGCAAGGTCTACGACCGCACGCATCCGCGGGCATAGCGAACCCGTGATGGTCAAAGAGCACGGGGGAAAGATCTTCTTAGAAGGTGTACAGGCGGAGAGCCGCTCGGGCGTCGCCGCGGTCGGCGCCGTCGCCGAGGCCTCACTCACCCTTCTAAGAGAATCTTCTATTCTTCTCTTTCTCTTCGTCGCGCTCCTTGTGGCGGCGCAGCCGGCTTCAGGAACCCTCGTCGTATTCGAGGACGGGCGGCACGTGCGCGTCGCCTCCTACGAGGTCGTCGCGGGCGGCGAGGACGGGGACGGTGACCGCGTTTCGATGAAGCTCTTCGGAGGCGGGTCGATGACCGTGTCGCTGGACGTCGTCGACCGGATCGTGGACGACGAATACGAACGGCCGATTCCGGCCAAGCCCGCCGACACGCTCGCGGCCGGGCCGGCTGCCGGCTCGGGCCGATCGCTCCGCGCCTTCTCGGAAAATCCCGTTCTTCCTTCTCCTTCTCCCTATTCCTCGCAGATCCTCTCGGCCGCGAAGGAGCACAAGGTCGACCCCGCGCTCATCGCGGCGGTCATCCGCGCCGAGTCGAACGGCGTTCCGACGGCCGTGTCGCGCAAGGGCGCGCGCGGGCTCATGCAGCTGATGCCGGCGACGGCGCGCCGCCTCGGCGTGCGGAGCCCGTTCGACCCGAAGGAGAACATCCGCGGAGGGACGGCCTATCTCGCGGAGCTCGCCGCGCGCTACGGCGACACGCGCGCCGACCTCGTTCTCGCGGCCTACAACGCGGGAGAGCGCGCCGTGGAGGAGCACAAGGGCGTTCCGCCCTTCCGCGAGACGCGTGAGTACGTCCGGAAGGTCCTGGCGTTCTGGGCCGGCGCCACGCAGCCGCTGGCCGCGGCGGCCTCCTTCTGATGTTCCGAACGGCCCGCGCGTTCCTGCTCGTCCTGCCCGGATCGTTTCTGCTCGTCCTGATCGCGTACCTCGTCTCCCACCCCGGCGCCGCCGACGCGTTCGTGGCTTACCCGTTTCTCGCGGAGTCGCTCGGCGCGTGGGTGAGCAGGCGGCCGCTGATCCGTTTCGTCCTCACCTCGGTCGTGTTCTTCGTCCCTCCATACCTCCTTACAGGTCTTCTTCTCTTCGTGGCGGACGCCGGCGTGTCGGCCGCGGCGCCGCTGTGGGGGAAGGGCAGAGTGAAGCGTTCGGCCGTGGGGCCCCCGCCCGAAAGCCGGTGGGGTTTCGTCGCCGTGAGCCTCGCCTCGGCCTCCGCGTTCGGCGTCCTCCTGAACCGGGTCGCGCACGGCGGCGAGCTGCCGGGAGGCGTCAACGTCTCGCCCCTCTTCGTCGTGATCGCGGCGTTTGGCGCGGTCGGAGTCGGGCTCGCGGCCGCCGGTCTCGCCGCGCTCCCGCGGGCCATCGCGCGGCGACTCGGCGCCGCGGCCTGACGCGCCCGCCGCGCCTCTATACTTCGCGGCGTGAGCGCCGCCACGGACACCGTCGTCGTCCTCGATTTCGGCTCCCAGTACACACAGGTCATCGCGCGGCGGATCCGCGAGGCGCGGGTCCGGTCCGTGGTGCTCCCGTTCGACGCGAAGGCCTCCGAAGTCGCGAAGCTCGCGCCGAAGGGGATCATCCTGTCGGGCGGGCCGTCCAGCGTCTACGACAAGGAGGCTCCGCAGGGCGACGCCGGGCTCTTCGACCTGAAGGTGCCGGTCCTCGGCCTCTGCTACGGGATGATGTGGCTCGCGCAGCGCTACGGCGGCAGGGTCGGGAGCGCGCCGGGCCGCGAGTACGGGCGCGCGCACGTGAAGGTCTCCGGCGGCCGCCTCTTCCGCGGCCTCGGCCCGGTCGAGACGATCTGGATGAGCCACGGCGACCACGTGGAGTCCGCGCCGGCGGGCTTTTCCGTCACGGCCACGACCGAGAACGCGCCCGTCGCGGCGTTCGAGGACGCGTCGCGGAACCTGTACGGCATCCAGGGACACCCGGAGGTCCATCACTCCGAGCACGGCGCGCAGATGCTCGAGAACTTCCTCTACGACGTGTGCGGGGCGAAGCCGTCGTGGACGATGGCGGGCTTTCGCGACGCCACGATCGAACGCCTGCGCCGCGAGCTGAAGACGGGCGTCGTCCTCGGCGCGCTGTCGGGCGGCGTCGATTCCACCGTGGCGGCCGTCCTCCTCCGCGAAGCGGTCGGGGAGAGGTTCCGCGGCGTCTTCGTCGACACGGGCCTGCTCCGCAAGAACGAGGGCCGGCAGGTTCTCGAGGCGTTCCGCCACCTCGGCCTCCCGGTCGTCGGCGTGGACGCGTCGAAGCGGTTCTTCGACGGGCTCGCGGGCGTCTTCGAGCCGGAGCGGAAGCGCAAGATCATCGGCGGCCTCTTCATCGACGTCTTCACGGAGAACGCGAGATCCGTGGACGGAGCCGAGTGGCTCGCCCAGGGGACGCTCTACCCGGACGTCATCGAGTCCGTGTCGATCAAGGGCCCCTCGGCCGTCATCAAGACGCACCACAACGTCGGCGGGCTGCCGGAGAAGCTCGGGTTCAAGCTGGTCGAGCCGCTGCGCGAGCTGTTCAAGGACGAGGTCCGGCGGCTCGGCGAAGAGCTCGGGATCCCGAAGGAAATGCTGTACCGGCACCCGTTTCCGGGGCCGGGTCTCGCGGTGCGCATCCCGGGCGAGATCACGCCCGAGCGCGTGCGCATCCTGCAGGAGGCCGACGCGATCTTCATCGAGGAGCTGAAGGAATCCGGCTGGTACGACCGCACGTCGCAGGCGTTCGCCGTGCTGCTCCCCGTGAAGACCGTCGGCGTCATGGGCGACGGGCGCACGTACGAGAGCGTCCTTGCCCTCCGCGCGGTGACGACCGAGGACTTCATGACGGCCGACTGGGCCCGCCTGCCGCACGACCTCCTCGACAAGGTGTCGCGGCGCGTGGTGGGCGAGGTGCGCGGCGTGAACCGCGTCGTCTACGACGTCACGTCCAAGCCCCCCGGCACGATCGAGTGGGAGTGAGACCGGCCTCGCGCTGAAACGCGGACCGGTACCGGGCGAAGAGACGGTTCACGTCGCAGTGAAATTGCGGTACCCGGCCGCCGTTGCAGGCGACGGCGACCGGGCAGACGAAACAGGTGGAGCGTGCCTCGCATCGAGAGCACGGGCCGCGCGGAGCTCGTTGGTCGTTCAATCCGGCAAGGAAGGGCAGCCTGCGGGCTCGCTGCTCGCGGCGCACGAGGGCGGCAGAAAGCCCCGGGGTCGTCACGCGGAGCCCCCCCAGCGATTTGACGACCCTCCGGATCGCGCCCGGCTGCGGACCCAGAGTCGACGGCGCGAGCCGTGAACAGGGTGCGAGCGTGCCGTCCACGTCGACGAACAGCTCGCTCCGACCGGCGCAGCCGCAGGCGGGGGCGTCGGCGCCCGTCGGTCGGGGGGTGGCGAGCCGGAAGACCCGGAGCGGGATCACACCGCGGCGACGGTACTCGTCGACCGAAAGCGTGACGACCCCGGCGAGCTGGCGACCCAGCTCGAGCCGCGAACGGGCGTCCCATCCGGGATCGTCGGGAAGGGCCGGGCAGAGTTCCACATCTCGCACGCCGCGCGAAAGAAAGTAGCCGAAGGATTCCGACAGGCAAGCGACGTTCCGGGAGGTGAGCGTCACCTTGACGGTGAGACGCCGGCGGAGGTGGCTCGGGTGGTCCCGCCCGAACCCGAGGAGAACCTGATCGAGGTCGTCGAAGGTCCCCGGGCCCCGGTGGTCCTGCGCCATCCTCACTCCGTCGAAGGAAAGGGTAATGAAAACGTCCCGGCTGACGAGGAGCGCCGTCATCTCCTCGTCGAGCCGGGTGCCGTTCGTGACGATCTGGATTTCGGGCCGCATGCGCGGCGGCGCCCAGCCGCGCACACGGTCCAGCGCCCGACGGACGAGCGGAGCCGCCAGAAGGGGCTCCCCGCCGAAGAGGATCAGCCGAGGCCTGTCGTAGCGCGAAGAGACGAGCTGCCGGATGGCGGCGTCGACCACCTCGGGAGCCATTGTCCTTGGCGCACTCCGTTTCTGGGTGCAGTAGGCGCAACGGAGGTTGCATCCCGTGGTGAGCATGAGCTCCACGGTCCGGACTCCGAAGTCTGGAAATCGGGGCCGGGGTGTGGCGGCGCGGGCGACAGGAGCCATCTCGAGGGGGTGCCGCGGCTGCGAGGCGGGCCTAGCCCTTCAGGCCGGGCTTTCCTGCTCCCATCCCTCCCTTCCTGTTCATGGCCTTCAGGATGCCCATCAGGAGTCCGATCTCCCCGAATTCACCCTGAGGGGGAGGCCCGAAGCACGGACGTGTGGCATCGGGTCCGGGATACGGGAAGGGATCCGGAATCTCGATCTTGATCTCGGGCTGGTTCGGCAGCCAGGCAGCGGCGCTCTTCACCTTCTTGGAGAGGTTCTCGAGAGCGTCCTTGAGGTCCTGTGTCTTCAAAGTGACTTCGGCCATCGGAATCTCCTCATGTGGTGGTGGCCGGGGGAGAGAACGAAGCGCCCCGCTACCGGCCGTCGCGGGACGCGGCGGTGATCCACAGGTTCCCTTTCAGTTCGGTGATGTCGGCGGCGAGGTAGCGGCCGTCGCGGGTGAGGCTGACGTGGCCGCTCGCCTGCCGGTCGCCGAGGACGAGGTTCGGCTTCAGGACCTCGGAAGCTCCGGACGGAATGCGGACCTGTCGCACGTGCACGATCCCGGTCCCGAAGCGGCCGCTCACGAGCAGGGCCGTTCCGTCGGGCTCCCATGCGAGGTTGAGGACCTCGGCTCCGTCGGTGATCCGACGCGGCGCGGCGCCGGGCCTCGGCTCGACCAGCCAGACGTCGTCGCCCCGGACGAACACGACCCGCCCGCCGTCGGGAGACCACTTCGGGTGCTCGTCCGTCACGTCGCCCTCCGTGAGGCGCCACGGCTCGCCGGCCGGAAGTCCGGCCCGAATCGGGAGGATCCAGATGTGCTCGTGACCAGAGCGGTCGGAGGCGAAGGCGAGTTTCGTCCCGTCAGGCGAGTAGGCCGGGTGCACGTTGTCTCCGCCCCCTTCGACGAGTGCCCGGGGAGCCGCACCGCTCAGGGGAACGGCCCAGAGATCACGGTGCCCGTTGAAGTGGCGGAAAAAAGCGATCCACTCTCCGTCGGGAGAGAACGCGGGCGTGGCGGGGCCGGGGTCGAGGTCGGTGAGGCGGCGCGGGGGCCTTCCGGTGGTGCGGCCTCGATCGAGCGCGTCCAGCCAGAGGTCGTGGGTTCCGAGGCGGTTGGAGCAGTAGGCGACCGCGCTTCCGTCGGGCGCCATGACGGGCATCTGATCGTTTCGGCTGCTCGCGATACGGGAGACGATCCCCGTCCTGCGGTCGAGGACGACGACGTACAGGTGCATCACGGCCGTCGAGAAGACCAGCCGTCGTCCGTTGCGTGAGAGCGATGGATGGCCCGCCGTCCCCGTCCCGGAGAGGATTCGCGCGGCGGCGCCGCCATCCAGCGCGACCTTCCAGATCGACACGGGATTGGACCGCGTCGAACTGAAGTAGACGGACAGCCCGTCGGGAGCGAAGGTCGGCTCCCTGTCGTTCTCGGCGTCGTGCGTGAGGCGCCGCGGCTTGCCGCCCGCTGCCGGAATCGTCCAGAGGTCGCTGAAGGCCGCGTAGCAAAGGAGAGATCCGTCGGGCGACCAGGCAGGGTCCGTGTGCTCCCAGTCGCCGGCGTCGCCACCGGTCAGGCGTTCGGAACGGGAAGGATCCGCGAGCGGCGCGACCCAGATCCGGTTGAGCCCGTTGGGACCGGGCCTGGCGAACGCGATGCGCTTCCCGTCGGGGGAGACGGCGGGCATGTCGGCGTTCTCGAGCAACAGGCTCGCGCTTCCGCCGAGGCGTGACACCTTCCAGACGGACGGCAGGCCATTTCGCACCGAGACGAACGCGAGTGCCCGTCCGTCCGGGAACCACGTCGGCTTCCTCTTTTCGGACATGTCGTCGGTCAGTCGAAGGGGCTCGCCTCCGTCAGGATCGACGACCCAGATCTCCGGGCTGCCCGACGTGTTCGACGTGTAGGCCACGAGGGTCTCGTCGGGTGAAATCGCCGGCTCCGCGTCCCACCCCGGGGCGCTCGTGAACTGGCGCGGCGGGCCCCAGGGCTCGCCTCCCGCGTCGCTCCTGGCGCCGAGGCGCGGCCGTCCCAGGAACACAGCGGTCGCGAGGACGGCGAGCGCCACGCCGCCCCCGGCGACGGCGGGCACGATTCGCCGCGCGCGAGCGGAAGCCGGTTTCTCACCCGCGAGGATGGTGGCCTGGTGGCTCGTCGACATGCTTCGCAAGGCGAGCGCGAGGTCATGCGCCGTGTCGAACCGGTCCGAGGCGCGTTTTTCGAGGCAGCGCGACACGATGAGCCCGAGGGCGGGCGGAATCTCCGCCCGGACCGCCTCGAGAGGCGAGGGCTCGGCGTGGAGGATGGCCGAGATCGTATCGACGGCCGTCGCACGGCCGAAAGGACGCTCCCCGGACAGCATCTCGTACAGGAGGCACCCGAGCGCGAAGATGTCGGTGCGGCCGTCAACGTTCGCGCCGCGCAGCTGCTCGGGCGCCATGTACGCGAGAGTCCCGACGATCTCCCCGTCCACCGAGACCGGGTTCGGGGAAGGGGAGGTCACGGTGACCGCGGTGGGGGAGACCGGTTCGACGATCTTGGCGAGGCCGAAGTCGAGCACCTTGACGCGGCCGTCGGAGGTGAGGAAGACGTTTTCGGGCTTGAGGTCCCGGTGGACGATCCCCGCCGCGTGCGCCGAAGAGAGCGCGTCGGCAATCGACGCCGCGGTCTCCGACGCCTTGCGCCAGGGGATAGGCTCGCCGGCCATCCGATCCCGCAGGGACTCACCTTCCAGCAACTCGGTGACCGCGTAAATGCGCCCGTCGCTGCGCCCGAAGTCGTGGATCGCGAGGATGTTGGGGTGCGAAAGTGCGGCGAGGGCCCGCGCCTCCGTCTCGAATCGGGCGACTCGCCGGGCGTCCTGCGAGACCGCGTCCGGGAGGATCTTGAGGGCGACCTGCCGGCCGAGGCGCGTGTCACGGGCCCGAAAGACCTCACCCATCCCGCCGGCACCGATTGGCGCGAGGATTTCGTAGGGGCCGAGCCGAACCCCCGGGGAAAGCACAAAAGCACCCCTCAGACGGTTCGAGACTGTCTGCGACAAATCTGGGTGGCCGCGCGTGTCCCGTCAAGGGACGATTCAACTCGTCAGCCGAGCTTCACGTGCCGGAAGGGCCGCGCACCCTTGCCGGAGTACGTCGCCACCACGTGGCCGCTGCCCCTGAGGACGTACTTGTACGTCACGAGCCCCTCGAGGCCGACCGGCCCGCGCGCGTGCAGGCGCGACGTGGAGACGCCGACCTCCGCGCCGAAGCCGTACCGGAAGCCGTCCGCGAAGCGCGTCGACGCGTTGTGGAAGACGCCGGCCGCGTCCACGCGCGCAAGGAACTCCTCGGCGGCCGCGGCGTCGTCCGTCACGATCGCTTCCGTGTGGTGCGAGCCGTAACGGTTCACGTGCTCGATCGCCTCGTCCAGCGACTCCACGATCTTCACCGCGAGGACCGGCGCTCCGTACTCGGTCCGCCATTCGTCCTCGGAAGCGGGGGAGAGGGCGAGCGCCGGCGCGAGGGCCCGGGTCTTCTCGCAGGCGCGCAGTTCGATCCCGGCCTCTCCGAGCCTCGAGAGAAGCGGGACGAGGAACTTCGAGGCGGCCTCGCGGTGGACGAGAAGCGTCTCGGCCGCATTGCACGCCGCCGGGTACTGGAGCTTGGCGTCGAGGACGATCGCCGCGGCCATCGCCCCGTCGGCCGCGCGGTCCACGAACACGTGGCAGACCCCCTCGGCGTGGCCGAGAACGGGAATGCGGGTGTTCGCCTTCACGTGCTTGACGAGGTCGTACCCGCCGCGCGGGATCACGAGGTCGATGTCGTCGTCGAGCGCGAGCAGCGCGTCCACCTCGGCCCGGCCGCCCACGGACTGAAGGGCGCCGTCGGGCACGGCATGCGCGGCGTATGCCTTCGCGAAGACATCGAGGATTGCAGCGGTCGACCGGGCCGACTCACGGCCGCCCTTGAGGATCGCTGCATTTCCCGACTGGAGCGCGAGGGATGCGATCTGCGGGACGGCGTCGGGCCTGGACTCGAAGACGACGAGGAGCACGCCCAGAGGACAGGACACCTTCTCGAGGACGAGCCCGTCGTCGAGGAGCGTGCGCGCGAGGACGCGGCCGGACGGGTCGGGGAGGGCGGCCACCGCGCGGACGCCGGCGGCCATGGCGCGCACCTTCTCCTCGTCGAGGACGAGCCTGTCGAGGAGGGAGCGGGAAGAGGAAGAGAGAGAAGAGGGGATTTCCTTGAAGGTTGTGGAAAGCTGGAGCACGTCCCGGCGGTTCGCTTCCAGGATGGCGTCCCGCGCCGCGTCGATCCCGTCGGCGACGGCGTGCAGGACCGAGTTCTTCTTCTCCGCAGGAAAGACGGCGAGGCTGCGAGCCGCGATCCGGGCGCGCTTCGCGATGGCCGCCGGCCCCTCTTCACCTTCCAAGAAACGTCTCTCTTCGGACATCTCTATCTGCGATGAGCCGCCGGCACGAAGAGGGTCCCGACCTCTTCGCCTCCGAAAAGCCGATCCAGAATCCCCGGCGTCCGGCCGTTCGCGATGACCGCGATGCCGCCGGCGCGCGTCGCGATCCGCGCGGCGTCCAGCTTGGAGGCCATGCCGCCCCGGCCGCGCGCGCTCGGGCCGTCGGCGTATCGCACGATCTCGTCCGTCATCTCCCGCACGACCGGGATGAGCCTCGCGGCGCGGTCGTGCGCCGGGTTGCCGGTGAAGAGGCCGTCGACGTCCGAGAGGATGACGAGGACGTTCGCCTTCACCTTGCTCATGACGAGGGCGCTCAGGCGGTCGTTGTCGCCGAAGAAGCCGCGCGAGCCCTTCCCGTCCGGGGTGACGAGCTCCGCGGTCGAGACGGTGTCGTTCTCGTTCAGGATCGGAACGACGCCGAGCTCGAAGAGCTTCTCCAGCGTGGCCGAGAGGTTCGAGAACCGCGCCTTGTCCGCGAAATCGTCCTCGGTGAGGAGGACCTGGGCCGTCGAGAGGCCCATCTTCTCGAAGCCCTCCTCGTAGACGGACATGAGGCGGCTCTGCCCGATGGCCGCGCAGGCCTGCTTGAGGGCCAGCGAGCCGGGCTTTTTCTCGAGGCGCAGGCGCTGCGCGCCGAGCCCGACGGCGCCCGATGAGACGATCAGGACGTCACGGCCCTGCTTGCGGAGCGTCGCAACGGACTCGATGAGCCCGTACAGGCGCCCGAGCGCGACCGCGCCGTCATCGCGCATGATGACGTTCGTCCCGGCCTTCACGACGATCCGCCGCGCCTCGCCGAGGCGCTTCCGGATTCGAGCTTCGTCCATCCCTCGATTGTAGGACGCTAGAATCCGGCCCGGATGTCCGGCGACTTCGTTCACCTCCACCTGCACACCCAGTACTCCCTTCTCGACGGCGCCAACCGCGTCAAGGACCTCATCCGCAACGTGAAGGCGGCGGGGATGGACGCCGTGGCCGTGACGGACCACGGGAACATGTTCGGGGCGTACGACCTGCAGACGACGGCCCTCGAGGCGGGGATCAAGCCCATCGTCGGCGTGGAGGCTTACATCGCCCCCGGCTCGCGCTTCGACCGCGAGAACGTCAAGACGTTCGACGGCGAAGGGAACAACTACCACCTGACGCTCCTCGTCGAGACGCCCGAGGGTTACAAGAACCTCGCGCGGCTCGTGTCGGAGGCGTTCCTGACCGGCTTCTACTACAAGCCCCGCATGGACTGGGAGCTCCTCGAGAAGCACCACGAGGGAATCATCGCGCTCTCCGGCTGCCTGAACGGCGAGGTGCCGAAGCGCCTGCGCGCGGGTGACTACGAGGGCGCGAAGAAGGTCGCGCTGAAGTACCAGGCCCTGTTCGGCAAGGACCGCTACTTCATCGAGATCATGGATCACGGCCTGCCGGAGCAGCGGCAGATCCTGCCCGACCTGCTGCGCCTGTCGCAGGAGACCGGCATCCCGCCCGTCGCGACGAACGACTCGCATTACCTCACGCGCGACGATGCGGCGGCGCAGGACGTCCTGCTCTGCATCGGCACGGGCAAGACGCTGAACGACACGAAGCGGATGAAGTTCTACAACTCGGAGTTCTACGTGAAGAACCCCGAGGAGATGAGCGACGTCTTCCGGCCGTACACGCTGGAGGCCGTGAAGAACACCGCCGCGATCGCGGACCGGATCACGCCGAGCGTCATCATCGACACGGGCCTGAAAATCCCGACGTACCCGGTCCCGGTGCCCGACCGGAACCCGGACGAGTATCTCGAAGACCTCGCGAAGGAGGGCCTCGAGGTGCGCCTCGCGCATCCGGCGCCCTATCCGGCGGGGTCGAAGCCCCCGAAGACGCGCGCCGAGTACGACGAGCGCCTCGCGTGGGAGCTTTCCGTCATCCTGAAGATGGGGCTGTCGAGCTACTTCCTCATCGTCTGGGACTTCATCAAATACGCGAAGGACGAGGGGATCCCCGTAGGCCCGGGCCGCGGCTCGGCGGCCGGCTCGCTCGTCGCCTGGGCGCTCGGGATCACGGACGTCGACCCGCTGCGGTACGACCTCCTCTTCGAGCGCTTCCTGAACCCCGACCGCATTTCGATGCCCGACATCGACGTCGACCTCTGCGAGCGCCGCCGCGGCGAGGTCATCGAGTACGTCCGGCGCAAGTACGGACGCGAGAACGTCGGGCAGATCATCACCTTCAACTCGATGAAGGCCCGCGCGGTCATCCGCGATGTGGGCCGCGTCCTCGACGTCCCGCTCGCCGAGGTGAACCGCCTGTGCTCGCTCATTCCGGCGAACCCGGGCAAGCCGACGATGCTCGCGGAAGCCCGCCGGGACGTGAAGGAGCTCGCGGACGCCCTGCGCGACAACGAGACGTACCGGCGCCTCTTCGACCTCGGCGAACGCCTCGAGGGTGTCTCGAGGCACGCGGGCGTCCACGCCGCGGGCGTCCTGATCGCTCCGAGGCCCCTCGTCGAGTACCTGCCGCTCTACCGCAACAGCAACGACGAGATCACGACCCAGTTCGAGATGAAGTCCGTGGACCGCATGGGCCTCCTGAAGATGGACTTCCTCGGGCTCATCACGCTCACGATCCTCGACGATGCGCTCGCGTTCGTCGAGAGGAAGACCGGCGCGCGGCCGGACCTCGCGACGATCCCGCTGGACGACCCCGAGGTCTACCGCCTGTTCGCCGACGGGCGCACGGACGGCATCTTCCAGTTCGAATCCTCCGGGATGCGCGACCTCCTCAGGCGCGTGAAGCCCGAGGTGTTCGACGACCTCGCCGCCCTGAACGCGCTCTACCGGCCGGGCGCGCTCGACGCGGGGACGGTCGAGGTCTACATCCAGCGGCGCCGGGGAACGAAGTTCGAGTACCCCCTGCCGCAGCTCGAGCCGATCCTGAAGGAGACGCACGGCGTGCTCGTCTACCAGGAGCAGGTCATGCTCGCGGCGCGCGCCGTGGCGGGCTACTCGCCCGGCGAGGCCGACAAGCTCCGCAAGGCCATCGGCAAGAAGGACGACGCGCTCCTCAAGGCCGAGGGCGACAAGTTCGTCAAGAAGGCCGTCGCGGCGGGAACCCCGAAGAAGAAGGCCGAGGAGCTGTGGGCGCTCATCCTCCCGTTCGGCCGCTACGGATTCAACAAGTCCCACTCGGTCGTCTACGCTCTCCTCGCGTACCGCACGGCGTGGATGAAGGTCCACCACCCGGTGGAGTTCCTCGCGGCGACGCTCACGGCTTCTTCGGGGAGCTCGGACGACGTCGTGAAGTACGTCAACACGTGCCGCGAGATGAAGATCCCGGTCCTTCCGCCCGACGTCAACAAGTCCGAGCTGTCCTTCACGCCGGACGGGGACTCGATCCGCTTTGGGCTCGGCGCCGTCAAAGGCGTCGGCGACGGAGCCGTGGCGTCCGTGCTCGACGCGCGCCGGGGCGAGGGGCCATTCCGGTCGCTCACGGACTTCTGCTCGCGCGTCGACCTGCGCCTCAACAACCGGCGCGTCATCGAGGCTCTCGTGAAATCCGGGTGCTTCGACACGCTCGGGAAGACCCGCGCGGCCCTTCTCGACGGCCTCGACATGGCGGTCGACGTGGCCGCCGCCGCCCGCGAGGCCGCGGCGTCGAACCAGAGCCTCCTCTTCGAGGTCCCGAAGGACGCGCAGGTGGAGGACCGCTTCGGCGACAAGCCCGAGATGAGCGCGGACGAGAAGATCCGCTTCGAGAAGGAGACGCTCGGGTTCTACATCACGGGGCATCCGCTCACGCGGTTCGAGGACGAGATCCGCATGTTCGGGGACGCGACCTGCGAGACGCTCCACGAGCGGCTCGACGAGCCCGTCAAGCTCGTTGGCCTCGTGTCCTCGATCAAGAAGAACCAGATCAAGAAGGGCCAGAACGAGGGCAAGACGATGGCGAAGGCGGTCGTCGAGGATCTCACGGGCACCGTGGCCGTCACGGTCTTCGCGAGCCTGCTGGAGCGCATCAACGGCTGGTTCGCGCCGGGCAAGGCCATCCTCGTGACCGGGACCGTCCGCTCCTCGATGCAGATCGGCGGCGGCGCCGCTTCGGGCGAGCACGAGGGGGAAAGCTCGTCGATGCCGATCGAAGTGATCGCGCGCGAGATCCAGCCGCTCGAGGGAATGAAGGAGCAGGGCGCGCGCGAGATCAGAATAGAGCCTCAGAATTTCGAGACGTTCGACGAGGCGACGCTCATCGAAATACTCAGAAGGTTTCCCGGCTCGGTGCCCGTCTCGCTCGAGCTGCGGCGGCCGGGACATTTTGCCGTGCTCCAGAAGATCGATTCCCGCCTGTGGGTCCGGCCCACGCCGGAGTTCACCGCTTCGATGGAGACGCTCCTCGGCCCGGGATCCGTCCGGTACGGCTACGCGCCGTCGGCATGAGGCCGGACGCGGAAGACCTCCGTCCGTTTCTGGCCCGCATCGGCGAGGCCGCCGACCGCCGCGAGATGGGGCTCTGGCTCGTCGGGGGCGCGCTGCGCGACCTGCTGCTCGGCCGCCCGACGAAGGACGTCGACCTCGCCGTGGAAGCCGGAGCCGCGAGCGCCCTCGAGCTGGCTCAGCGGCTTGCCGCGCTCCCGGGCTGGTCGCTCAAGGCGCGGCACGAGCGCTTCGGGACGGCGACGCTCGAGGCGCCCGGCGGCCTGCGCGTCGACCTCGCGGCCACCCGGCGCGAGGAGTATGCCGCTCCCGCGAGTCTGCCCGTCGTGACGGGCACGGCCACGATCGACGACGACCTCGGGCGGCGGGACTTCACGATCCACGCGATGGCGCGGCGCATCGGGAAGCGCGGCCTCGTCGGCGCGACGCTCGACCCGTTCGGCGGAAAGCGGGACCTCGAAGGCAAGAGCCTCCGCCTGCTGCATCCGAAGTCCCTCGTCGACGACCCGACGCGCGCGTACCGCGCGGTGAAGTACGCCGTGCGGCTGGGATTCGCCTGGGACGCGGAGTTCGGCAAGGCCTTGAAAGCCGCACGAAAAGCAGATGCATTCGGTCGCCTTTCCGGCGACCGAATGAGAAGAGGGATCGAAGAGATTTTCCTGGAAGGTAAATGGGACGAGGCGGCGGCCCACGCGAGCAACCTGCTGCTCTTCGGCGACGTCGTGCCGGGCTGGCCCGGCCCCTCTCACCTTTCAAAGAAATCTTCAGATGCCGATGCGGCTGCTTCGTCGCTGCTCGGCGACCTTTCGACGGCGGGTGTGCGTCCGAAAGCAGAAGAGATCTGGCGCCGGCTCCTCGAACCCCTGCCGGGGCCCGAGCGCGCCGCCGCCGCCGCGCGTCTCAACTTCTCGCGCGCCTTGCGGCGCGCGGCTGGGGTTCCCTCGTGAGCGCCTTCTTCGTCCTCGCGGCCGCACTGGCGCTCGCTCCGGCGAGCGCCGCGGGAGAGGCGCCCGTCCCGACGCCCACGCCGACGGTCACGGCGACGCCGACGCGGACCCCGGAGATCCGGAATCCCCGCCTCGTCATCGCGCTCGAGTCGTGGCAGGGCGTCGGCCGCGAGCGGACGGCGCTCTTCGACGACGGGACGCTCGTGAAAGTCACGAGCTTCCGCGGAGTCGACACGATGGAGCGGCGGGCCGTCTCGCCGCAGGAGCTCGAGGTCATCAAGCGGGTCTGCCAGGACGCGCTGGCCGTGGAGCGGCGCGACGTCGAAGACCCGGCCCGCATGGTGCTGGGAGACTCGGCCGCCCGGCGCATGCGGCTGGAGATCACGGAGGGGCAGGGGAAGGTCCGGGCGTACCCGTTCGACGAGCTCTCGACCCTCCCGCTCGCCGTCGGGCACGCGCGGGGCGCGATCGAGGACCTCCGCGCGCGCTTCGAGAAGGAGGACCCGTCCGAGATCAACTGGGACACGAAGGCCCTCAAGCCCGGCGCGCTTCTCAAGAAGAGGTCCGACGGGGTGTGGTACCGCGTCGTCCACGACGACGCGCTCGACCATGCCTTCGAGCTCGAGGAGCTGGTCGTTTCGGGGGGCGACGGCAGCCACAAGATGCGCCTCTTTCTCTACCGTGGGGACATCGCGCGGCTCTTCGAGAATCCCGAAAAGGTAGGGCCGGCCCCGACGCCGGCTTCCCCCGCGAGGCGGCACTAGGTGATCCGCGTCACGGGAGGGGAGTGGCGCGGGCGGAAGCTCGACGTGCCGGCCGGGATCCGGCCGACGACCGAGCTCGCGCGCAAGGCGGCGTTCGACATCCTCGGCGAGGCGATCCGCGGCGCGCGCGTCCTCGACGCGTGCGCGGGCTCGGGGGCGTACGGCCTCGAGGCGCTCTCGCGCGGGGCGGCGCACGCGACGTTCGTCGAGGCGGACCGGAAGGTCGCGGAGGTCTTGAGGGGGAATTCGGAGCGCCTTGGCACGGGGGACAGGGCCGTCGTACACGAGGTCTCTGTGGCCCGTTTTTCTTCGAAGGGTGAATTCGACCGCGGCCCGGGCGCGGCCGCAGCCGTGTTCGACGTGGTGTTCCACGATCCCCCTTTCAAAGAAATCTCCTCCGAATCCGATCTCTCTCTCCTCTTGTCCCTCGTGCGCCCGGGCGGGTGGCTGTTTCACGAACGCGGCGACGATCTCGTTTTCGCGCCGGGCGGCGTTTCGCCGTCCGACCGCCGCCGTTACGGCCTGACGCGGTTCCTGATCTACCGTCCCTGACCGATTTCCCGCCTGCTAACATCCGCCTTTCGCCGCACGCGGCGCGGAGAGACTCATGAGCAAGAACCGTCACCTTTTCACGTCCGAGTCCGTCACCGAGGGGCATCCCGACAAGATCGCCGACCAGATCTCGGACTCCATCCTCGACGCCATCCTGACGGACGATCCGATGGGCCGCGTCGCGTGCGAAACGCTCGTCACGACGGGTCTCGCCCTCATCGCGGGCGAGATCACGACGAAGACGTACGTCGACATCCCGGGAATCGTTCGACAGACGATCAAGGACGTCGGATACACGCGGGCGAAGTACGGGTTCGACTATGAGACGTGCGCCGTGATCTCCACGATCGACAAGCAGTCGCCGGACATCGCGATGGGCGTCGACACGGGCGGCGCCGGCGACCAGGGCCTCATGTTCGGCCTCGCCGTGCGCGAGACCGAGGAGCTCATGCCGCTCCCGATCACGCTCGCGCACAAGCTCACGATGAGGCTCGCCGAGGCGCGCCGGAACCGCACGCTCGAGTGGCTGCGCCCGGACGGCAAGAGCCAGGTCTCCGTGGAGTACGCGGACGGCAAGCCGGTGCGCGTGGACACGGTCGTCATCTCGACGCAGCATTCCGAATCGATCCCGACGCCCGAGCTGCGCGAGGCGATCCGCGAGGAGATCATCAAGCCCGTCGTGCCGGCGGCCCTCATGGACGAGAAGACGAAGTTCCACATCAACCCGACCGGCCGCTTCGTCACGGGCGGGCCGCAGGGCGACACGGGCCTCACGGGCCGGAAGATCATCGTCGACACGTACGGCGGCTACGGCCGGCACGGCGGCGGCGCCTTCTCCGGCAAGGACGCGACGAAGGTCGACCGCTCGGCGTCGTACATGGCGCGCTACATCGCGAAGAACCTCGTCGCCGCGGGTCTCGCCGACAAGGTCGAGGTCCAGCTCGCGTACGCCATCGGCGTCGCGGACCCGGTGTCCGTTTACGTGGACGCGTTCGGGACGTCGAAGGTCGACCCCGAAATGCTCTCGAAGATCGTCCGGGAGAATTTCCTGCTCACCCCGAAGGGCATCATCGAGACGCTCCAGCTGCGCCGGCCGATCTTCAAGAAGACCGCGTCCTACGGCCACTTCGGCCGAAGGCTCCCCGAGTTCACGTGGGAGCAGACGGACAAGGCCGCGGCGCTCGCGGCTGCCGCGGGCGCGGCGGTGCCGGCGAAGGCCTGAACTACATCAACAAAATCTGATTCTGTGATATAAGAGCGGGGTGCTGGACGCCGCCCCCGCTCTCGCCGCGCTCGCGGACCCCCTTCGCCTGAGGGCCGTGCGGCTTCTCGCGAAGGAGGAGCTGCAGGTGCGCGAGATCCAGCGGATCCTCGAGGCCGCCCAGTCGCGCGTCTCGAACCATCTCGCGGTTCTTCGCCACGCGGGCCTCGTCGAGACCCGGCGGACGAACGGTTCCGAGCGCTACGCCGCGACGCCCGGAGGCCTCAGGCTCTGGGAGTCCGTCGCGGGCGCCGTCACGGACGGCGCGTTCGCGGCCGACGACGACCGCCTCAAGGACGTCCTCGAGGAGCGCACCGCGGTGTCGCCCGAGGGCGGTTTCGACGCCGTCGCGGGGGAGTGGGACCGGATCCAGGGGCCGTTCTACGCGTCCGGCGCCCGGGAAGCCGCGCTCCTGAAGCTCGTCCCGCGCGGCCTTCGCGTCGCGGACGTCGGATGCGGCACGGGGCTCCTGACGCTCGGGCTCGCGTCCGTCGCCGACGAGGTCCACGCCGTCGACTCGAGCGAGCGGATGGTCCGGCTCGCCCGCGAGAAGGTCCGGCGCGCCGGGCTCGCGCACGTGACCGTGAAGAAGGCCTCCGCCGAGGACCTGCCGTTCGCGGACGCTTCGCTCGACGCCGTCTTCGCGTTTCATCTCCTGCGCCATCTCCGAAAGCCCGCCGACGCCCTCGCCGAGTTCGGCCGCGTCGTGAAGCCGGGCGGCCGCGTCGTCCTCGTCGAGCTCGAGCCGCACGGGCACCGCGCCCTGCGCGAAGCGACCGGTTCGACGCACCTCGGCCTCCCGCGCGAGACGGTCCGCGCCGGTCTCAAGCGCGCCGGATTCGCCGACGCCCGCTTCTCCGCCCTCGATCCCTACCGCGTCCCCTCCGAAGCGGGGGAGACGCTGCTGCCCACGTATCTCGTCGACGCCGTGCGCGCCGCGCGCGGCGAACAAAAGGAGCTCTCATGACGACCGCCACCCTTCCCGCCCACGACGTCAAGGACCTCGCGCTCGCCGCGAAGGGCCGTCTGCGCATGGAGTGGGCCGACCGCTCGATGCCCGTCCTCTCCCGCATCCGGGAGCGCTTCGAGAAGGAGAAGCCCCTGAAGGGCATGCGCCTCTCGGCGTGCCTCCACGTGACGAGCGAGACGGGCAACCTCATGCGCGCCCTCAAGGCCGGCGGCGCGGACGTCGTGCTCTGCGGGTCCAACCCGCTCTCGACGCAGGACGACGTGGCGGCAGCGCTCGTCGCCGAGTTCGGGATCTCCACCTACGCGATCAAGGGCGAGGACCACAAGACGTACTACGCCCACATCCAGGCGGCGCTCGCGCACCGCCCGAACGTCACGATGGACGACGGCGCCGACCTCGTGTCGTCGCTCCTCTTCATGGCGCTCGGCAAGGAAGGCCAGCTCGAGCCCTCCCTCGCCGCGTGGGCGAGGGGGCTGTCGGCGTCCGACAAGAAGTCCCTCCTCGACGGGATCGTCGGCGGGACGGAGGAGACGACGACGGGCGTCATCCGCCTCAAGGCCATGGAGAAGGAGGGCGTCCTGAAGTTCCCGGTGGTCGCCGTCAACGACGCCGAGACGAAGCACTTCTTCGACAACCGCTACGGCACGGGCCAGTCCACGATCGACGGGATCATCCGCGCGACGAACCTGCTCGTCGCGGGCCTGAACGTCGTCGTCGCCGGGTACGGCTGGTGCGGCAAGGGCGTCGCGATGCGGGCCAAGGGCCTCGGTGCGAACGTCATCGTCACCGAGATCAACCCGGTCCGCGGGATCGAGGCCGCGATGGACGGCTTCCGCGTGATGCCGATGGCCGAGGCCGCGAAGGTCGGCGACATCTTCGTCACGGTCACGGGCAACAAGAGCGTCCTCGCCGACGAGCACTTCGCCGTCATGAAGTCGGGCGCCGTCATCTCGAACTCGGGCCACTTCAACGTCGAGATCGACATTCCGGCGCTCGAGAAGCGCGCCGGCTCGCGGCGCATGATCCGCGAGTTCGTCGAGGAGTTCCGCCTGAAGGACGGGCGGATCGTGTTCCTCCTGGGCGACGGGCGCCTCATCAACCTCGCCGCCGCCGAGGGCCACCCGGCTTCGGTGATGGACATGTCCTTCGCGAACCAGGCGCTCGGGGCCGAGTACATGGTGAAGAACCACGCGACGCTCGAGAAAAAGGTCTACTCGATCCCGCAGGCGATCGACGCCGAGATCGCGCGCCTCAAGCTCGCGTCCATGGGCGTTGCGCTCGACGTCCTCACGCCGGAGCAGGAGAAATATCTGGCGGGTTGGGAAGAGGGAACGTAAGAGGGATTTCTTAGAAAATAGCCGGGGCACCTTCTAAGAAAATCTTCGTCTTAGGTTCTTACTCCGAGAAGTCCCCAGGCCGCGCCGAGGCCGAAGAAGACGTTCGGCACCCAGGCGGCGAGGAGGGGAGGGAGCGATCCCGACTCTCCGAACCTGACGAAGAGCGACGTGAGGAACAGGTAGGTCAGCCCCAGGAACAGCGCGACGCCGATCCCCGCGACGGCGCCGCGCTTTCCGTATTTGAAGGCGAAGGGGAGTCCGACGAGCGTGAGCAGGAGCGCCGCCGCCGCCGTCGACGTCTTCTGGTACAGGCCCGTCGCGAGCGCAGCCGCGTCGGCGCCCGCGCGCCGCCGCGCGGCGATGTACCGGCGCAACTCGAGGAACTTCATGCGCTTGATGTCGGACGGCCCCGCGACGAATGCGGCCGCGGCCTCGGGCGCGTCGAGGATGAAGTCGTCGTCCCTCCGAGCGGCCATCGCGGAGGGGCCCGTGAACGACCGCACCCAGCCGCCCCGCGCGAGCAGCCCGCGCCCCGGGACGACCGTCGCGTGCTCCGCGTCCGTCCGCGCTTCGAGGTGCCAGGTCGCCGGATCGATCTGCAGCATCGTGAGGCCGTCCACGCGCCGCGTCGCCGGGTCGTAGGCCGCCGACGCGAAGAACCGCCCGCGGTCGCCGCGCACCCAGACGCCGGTGGCGCCTGCCGCCGGGGGCGTCTGGCCCTTGAGGAGATAGCGCAGCCGGTCGGATTCGGCCGCGGCGGCCGGCACGACGCGCTCGGCGAAGAGAAACAGGAACGCGCCCGCGGCGGCGGCCATCACGAGAAGCGGAGCCGCAGCGCGGTGCAGCGAGACGCCGTGCGACAGGAGCGCCGTGGTCTCCGCGGAACGCACGAGGCTGGCCGTCGTGACGAGGGCCGCGACGAGGAAGGCGAAGGGCACGATGTCGAGGAGGATGGGGGCGAGAAACGTCTGGTAGTACCGGAGCACCATCGAGAACGGCGTTCTGTTCCGCGCGATGTCGTCGGAGATCTCGAGATAGTCGATCAGGACATAGAGAACCGCGATGGACGCCACGACGAGCAGGAAGGTCGCGAGGAACCGGCGCGCGACGTAGCGGTCGATGAGGAGCAGGCCGGGCAGGCGCATCGTCCGCCGGTTCGAGGCGATCGGGCGGGCGGCGGAAGCCGCGGCGCCCGGCTGCAGCGCCTGAGGCCGCGCGGGGGAGCGCCACGTCACCTCGAAGACAGTGCGGTCGCGGCGAACGCGCGCGAGCGCGAAGAGCCCGAACGCGAGGAGAAGCGCGTTCGGCAGCCACATCGCGAGGGCGGGGGACATGCGGCCCTCGATCGCGCGGGCCTCGCCCGTCGCGATGAGCGCGTAGTAGAGGAGAACGATCCCGACCGAGACCGCGAACCCGGCGGCGCGGCCGCCCCGCCGGTTCACGATGCCGAGGGGGAGCCCGATGAGCCCGAAGACGAGGCACGCGGCGGGCAGGGCGAACTTCTTGTGGACCTCGGTCATGGCGAGGCGGCGGTCCTCGGGCCTCCGGGAGGGAGTCGACGCCCTCGCCAGGAGCTCCCGGAGGTTCTGCTCGCGGATGAGCTTTTCCTTCACGAGGCCGGCCGGGCCGTTGTCCTGGAGGACCATCCGCTGCTTCGAGAAGGAGGTGACGTCGTAGGTCCTGCCGCCGTCCTGCTGGTGGTGCGTCTCGGCTCCCTCGACGCGCAGCCACAGGCGGCCCTGGTCCTCCTCGAGCTCGAGCCAGCCCTTGCGGGCCAGCGTCAGGCGGTCGCCCTCGTCGGGGTTCGAGCGGTCCGAGATGATGAGGCCGGAGAGCTCGCGGCGGTCGGCGGACGCCTTCTCGACGTAGACCCTCAGGCCTCCGAACTCGGGGCTGAAAACGCCCGGCTGGATCCGCTGGGCGAACGCGAAGCTCGAAAGCCGGAGCTTCATCGTGTAGAGCAGGTGGTTCGTCCGCGGGACGACGGCGAGCATGAGGAACAGGGTGAGCCCCGCGATGGCCGCCGCGAGGACGCCGATCGGACGGTAGAGGCCGGCGAGGTCGATGCCGGCGGCCCTGAGGGCGGTCAGCTCCGAGTCGGCCGACAGCCTCCCGATGCCGATGAGAAGGCCGAGAAGAAAGGCGACCGGCAGCGTCAGGACGACGATGTGCGGGAGGGAGAGCGCGAGGACGATCCCGGCCTCGGCGAGCGGCTGCTCGCTCTGGACGAGGAGCTCCGAGAACTGGACGAGGCCGCGCACCGCCATGAAGCCGGTGTAGGCGAGGAAGCCGACGGCCGTGGGCGCCAGCACCTCGCCGAACACGTACCGATCCAGCCGCCTCAGCACCGGACGATGGTAGCCGGAGAGGAGAGGGATTTTCCCAGAAGGTTAAAGAGGGCCGGGGGGAGCGATTCGCCGCGCCGCGACCGGCTTGCCGGCTGGGATTTCGGCGCCAATATGCGACGTCCGATAATATTTATTATGTTAAATACGAGAGAGGACACGCCTGAATTCATTAGGAAGCGCAGCGGGAGACCGTCCGCAAGGAGGATTTCTTAGAAGGGTGTGGGAGGCGCCGTGGCAATTCGGAACGCGCAGCGGTTACCTGGCGCCCCGCCCCTCTTCACTTTCTAAGAAGATCTTCTCTTCGATCTTCTCGGGGTCTCTTAGGGCGCCACTATTTCTTGGGTTTCGCTCTGACGAAGCGGCCCTGGGCTTCGAGGTCGATGTCGCCCGCTTCGATGCGGCGCGCGAGATCGCGAATCGCCTCGAGGATCTCGTCCTTCCGGTGCATCTTTCCCTTCAGAACGAGGCTCACCTTGTAGCGGCGATCCTCAGGAGCGTAGTCGAGCGTGTACGCCCGCTTGAGCGCTCCGGGTTTCGCGGGCGCAGCACCGCGACGCGCGGCTCCCTTCGCCTCCCGCAGAACGTCGCGGTTCATGCCATCGCCCTTCGCCATCGCGGCGACCATGGCAAGCATCAGGTCCTCGTCCTTGAGGCGCCCGAGCTCGAGAAGGAAGGATCGCGACTGAATGTCGGCGCGCCGACATTCAACCTGCACCGCCTCAGGCAGCCTGCCGATCGAAAGGGCCTCCGTGATCGTGACGCGCGACTTCCCCACGGCGTCCGCGATCTGGACGTGCGTGTAGGCGTGGCGCTCCTGGAGTGCGCGATACCCGTCAGCCTCTTCGAACGGGCTGAGATCCTTGCGCTGGAGGTTCTCGATGAGCGCGATCTCGAGGAGCTCGCTGTCGGAGACCTCCATCTCGATGCACGGGATCTCTGTGAGCCCGGCGTCGAGCGAAGCACGGAAGCGCCGCTCGCCTGAGATGATCGTGTAACGTCCGTCCTCGCGAGGGCGCACGAGGATCGGCTCGAGTACGCCCTTGTCGGTGATCGACTTCGTGAGCTCGGCGAGATCTCCCATCGAGCTACGCGGCTGGTCCGGGTTCGCCTCGATGAGGTGGATCGGAATGCGCCGCCCGACGGGCAGTTCGTCTGCCCGCACGAGCTGCTCGACGAAGTGCGAATCGTGGCGCATGCGGGACGTTTCGGGGAGGCCGCGACGCTTAGACACGGGAGAGGATCTCCTCCGTCAGGCTGTAGTACTCGAGCGCGCCTGACGAGCGCGGAGCGAACGTGAAGATGGATTCCTTGTACGCCGGGGATTCCTCGAGACGAATGGACTTCGAGATCGTCGTCTTGAAAACCTTGCCTTTGAAGACCTCGTCGATCTGGGCCTGAATGTCGCGTCCGAGCGTGGTCCGCCGGTCGTGCAGCGTGATGACCACGCCCAGGATCTGCAGGTTCGGATTCGGGCGGCCCTTGATCTTCTCGATCGTCTCGAGGAGGTCGTCCGTGCCCTCGAGGGCGAAGTACGAAGACTGGATCGGAATGAGGATGTGGGACGACGCCACGAGCGCGTTCACCGTGATCATGCCGAGCGTCGGCGGCGTGTCGATGATGATCGCGTCGTACTCTCCCGATTCCTTCACGACCTGAAGCTTGTCCTTGAGCCGGAAGTGACCGTCGAGCTCGCCGAGGAGCTTCGACTCCACCTTTGCGAGCGCGATGCGGGCCGGAGCGATCGTGAGCTTCGGGAGCGCGGCCGGGCGGATGATCTCGAAGATCGACGTGACGGGGTCCGTGAGGACCTCGTACATCGACTTTCCGATCTCCTTCCGGTCGATGAAGGACATCGTGGAGTTCCCCTGGGGATCGAGATCGATGAGAAGGGTGCGAAGGCCCTTCTGCGCGAAGGCAGCGGCGATGTTGATCGCCGTCGTGGTCTTCCCCACTCCGCCCTTCTGGTTCGCGACTGTGATGATCATGCGAGCGCGGTGCGCATGATACGGAGGGCCCGGCCGGCCTTCAAGGAGATCCGGACCCCGGGGCTACATTTTGTACTTGCCGAGACTCTCCGGGTCGGCGTCCTCGAGCCACTTGCGCAGCCGTTCGGCGCCGTGGGCCTCGGCCGAGTCGTCGCCGGCCTGGCTCTTCTCCAGAACGGACTCTTCCACGAAGAGAGGCGCATGCGTCCGGAGGGCCAGGGCGATCGCATCGGAGGGCCGGCTGTCCACGGTGAGCTCGCGGTCCGCCAGCCGGATGTGGATCTGCGCGTAGAACGTGTTTTCCTCGAGGCTGTTGATGACGACGCGGGTCACGTCGCCCTCGATCTGCCGGATGATGTTTCTCAGGAGGTCGTGCGTCATCGGGCGCGGGGTCGTGACGCCCTCCATCTGAAGCGCGATGGCGTTCGCCTCGAACACGCCCACCCAGATCGGAAGGAAATTCTTCTCGTCCGCGTCCCTGAGGATCACCACCGGGACGTTCGCGATGGGATCCACGATCAACGCCTTGACGTCCATCTTGATGCTCACTTGGGACGCCTCCTGAGAATGAATCTAGGGAGCGGAACGCACTTGCGCAAGGAGAAAGCGCAGAGTACGGCGTCCGAAGAGAACCTAAGAGATTTACTTAGAGAGGGTTAGCGGGACGTCTGGGCTCGCGAGCCGAGTCCTCATGTGGGCTGGTGCCGCCGGTCGATATTAACCATTCGAAGAAATCTTTCCTGGATGGTCGGAATCTGCGGGACGCTCACAGGCTAAGCGCGAGGCTCGGGGTCGAGGAGCTTTCCGAGCAGCGAATTCGGGTAGCCGCGCTCGATCAGCACGTTCACGAACGTCCCCGGCGGGATCGGGGGCTCCCCTTCCTGCCGCGCGATGTTCACGACGCGGCTGCAGAGCGACCGTCCCGAGCTCCGGACGCCCTTGCGGTCCAGCCCTTCGACGAGAACCTCCATGACGCGGCCCTCGAGGCCGCGGTGTGTCTCTCTCTGGATCTCCTGCTGCAGGTCCATGAGCGCCGCCAGCCGGCGCGACGCCTCCCGCGGCGGGACGTCGTGCTCCCAGCGGGCGGCGGCCGTGTCGGGCCGGGGCGAGTACGTGAACGAATAGATGAGCGCGAACCGCAGCTCACCCAGCAGCGACAGCGAGTCCTCGAAGTCGGCTTCGCTCTCGCCGGGAAAACCGACGATGACGTCCGTGGAGAGCGCGAGGCCCGGAAGACGCTCGCGCAGGCGTCCCGCGAGGTCCACGTACTCGGCGCGCGTGTACTGGCGCTTCATGCGCTTCAGGACGGCGTCCGAGCCCGACTGCACGGGCAGATGGAGGTACGGAGCGACGGTGTCGGTGTCGGCCATCGCGTCGATCAGCTTCGCGTCGAAGTTCTTCGGGTGCGACGTCACGAAGCGCAGGCGGCGGAGGCCCGGCAGCGCGCCGACCGCGCGGACGAGATCCGCAAAGTCCTCGCCGGTGACGGGATCGCGGAACGCGTTGACGGTCTGCCCGAGGAGCTCGAGCTCGACGACGCCGTCCGCGAGCAGCCGCCGGCTCTCCTCGACGACGTCGGCGAGGCGCCGGTTGCGCTCGCGCCCGCGCGTTTGCGGGACGACGCAAAACGTGCAGTTCTTGTTGCAGCCCTCGATCACCGTGATCGACGCCCGGTGCCTCACGAGGCGCGCAATCGCGCCGGGCGTGTACACGACCTCGTCCGTGTCGAAGCCCGTGTCGCACGGGCGGTCGCCCTCCTCGCGGACGCGCCGCAGCACGGACGGCAGAGTCTCGATGCGGCCGGTCCCGAGGACGAAGTCGACGGCGGGCAGGCGCTCGAGCAGCGACTCGCCCTCCTGCTGGGCCACGCAGCCGCACACGCCGAGCACGAGCCCCGGCTTCGCCCGCTTGAGCTTCGCGAGGCGCCCGACGCGGTCGTAGACCTTCTGCTCGGCCTTGTCGCGCACGGAGCAGGTGTTGAGGATGAAGACGTCGGCGTCCGACTCGTCGAACGTCTCGTCGTACCCGTCGCGCGCGAGGAGGCCCGCGAATCGCCGCCCGTCCAGGACGTTCATCTGGCAGCCCCACGTCTCGACGAAGACACGGCGGCCGCCCTTGAGATCGGGATTCACGCTCACGGCCTGAAGATTAGCAGGGCGTCAGCGCAGCCAGCCGGGCGAGGCGTTCGAGCGCCGGGCTTCGTCGGAAAGGTCCTCGAGCGACTTGCGCGCGGCGTCGAGGTCCACCCGCGCCTTCGCGAGCTCGTCGCGCGACTTGTCCCACGCGGGCTTGATGACGCCGTCGCGGCGGTAGCCGTCGCTCTGCGCGTAGAAGTCGTTCTCGAGCTGCTTGGATTTCGTCTCGAGCTCCCTCACGCGCCGCTCGCCGTCGAGCACGAGGGAGCGCGCGTGGTCCATCGTCGCTTTCCACTGCGCCTCGCTGCGGCCCTGGTCGTCGCGGGGCACGTCGTACGTGGTTGCCGGCGTCGGCTCTTTCCGCGCCGCGGACGCGGCGGGAGTCTTCGACGGGCCCTTCGCGGTCACCGCGGAGGACGCGGAGCCACCCTTGTGCAGCGTCTCGTTCGTGATGGTCCCGAGGGACTTCTTCGGCTTCTGGTCCTTCCGCGCCTCCTTGGAGACGCGGACGACGTCCGCGAGCGACTGGCCGGAACGCCCAGCCTCGGTTGCGGGGCCCGCGACGCCCTTGAGCTTCGGGGCCGGCGTCGGCTCCGGCGTGGACTCGCCGCTCGTCGCCGCCGGCGGCGTGGGCGTCGGCGACAGGCCCGAGAGCGCCGGCGTCTGGGCGGCCGCGCCGGCGGCCGCGAGAAGGACGATTGCCAGGACTTCGGGAGCCGAGCGCCGCGTCATGGGGCGGACGTTCCCGCGCGTCCGTAGCGGTCGTCAAGGCGCACGACGTCGTCGAGCTCCGGCGTCGAGACCTCCACGAGAAGGCAGTCGCCCTCGGGGGCGTACATCCGGTGGCGCGTTCCCGGACTGACGTGGAAGGTTTCGCCGGGCGGGACGCGCAGGTCGGCCGCCTCGCCGTCCCTCTCGAGCTGGAGGCCGAGCACGCCGTCGAGGACGTGGATCGTCTCCTCCTTGCGGACGTGGTACTGGTAGGAGAGCGTCTCGCCCTTTCGGATCACGAGGAGCTTGCCGGCGTAGCGGCCGGTCTCCGCGAAGATCCGCTCTTCTCCCCAGGGCTTGGGGACGACTCGGGGGCGGCTCGTGCCGAGGCTCACGCGGACACCTCCAGCCGCCGGAGGGGCTCCCCCGCCGGCAGGCTGCGCAGCTCCTGGGCGAGCAGCGAGGATACCTCGTCGGCCGTCGACAGCGACAGCGCGGCCTTCGCGATGCGCGCCGCGTCGGCGAGGTTCACGCCGCGCACGAAGTCCTTGAGGATGGGGACGGACCGCGCGCCCATCGAGAACTCGCGGATCCCGAAGCCGAGGAACAGCAGCATGAGCGCGGGGTCGGCCGCCATCTCGCCGCAGACCGAGAGCGGCTTGCGCGCCGCCTGCGCCGCCCCCGCCACCTGGGCGATGAGGCGCAGGACCGCGGGGTGGGTCGGCCGAAAGAGCTCGGAGACGGTCTCGTTCGAGCGGTCGACGGCTAGCGTGTACTGGATGAGGTCGTTCGTCCCGAGCGCGAGAAAGTCGGTCTCCGGGGCGAGGAGATCGGCCGTGATCGCCGCCGAAGGAACCTCGATCATCGCGCCGACCGGGATGTCGTCGGGCACCGCGATGCCCTTCGCGAGGACGTCCTCGCGGGCCGTCTTCACGAGCTCGCGGACGCGGCGGAACTCCTCCACGCTGGAGACCATCGGGACGAGGATCCGGAGGTCGCCCGCGTTCGCGGCCGAAAGCAGGGCCCGAAGCTGCGTCATGAACATCTCGGGCCGGGCGAAGCAGAGGCGCACGCCTCGCAGGCCGAGGACGGGATTGATCTCCTCGGCGCCGACGAGGTGGCGCGCGCCCTTCTTCCCGCCGAGGTCGTACGTGCGGATCACGACCGGCCGCGGCGCGATGCCCGCGACGACCTCGCGGTAGACGGCCGCCTGCTCTTCCTCGGTCGGAAACTCGACGCCCTCCTTGGAGAGGTAGAGGAACTCCGAGCGGAAGAGGCCGACGCCGTCCGCGCCGTAGCCGACGACGTCCGGGATCTCGCTCGTGAGCTCGATGTTTGCGCGAATCTCGATGGGCGTCCCGTCGGCCGAGTGTGCGGGGCCGGAGAGCGCCCGCTCCTTGAGGGAGAGCTCGCGGCGGGCTTCGGAATCGCGCCGATCGCGAAAGAGGGAGACGATGTCCTCGGAGGGCTCGCGCCACACGACCCCGTCGCGTCCGTCCACGACGACGCGGTCGCCGTCCCCCACGGCCGTGAGGAGGCCGTGGACCGCGACGACGGCGGGAAGGCCGAAGGAGCGGGCCAGGATCGCCGCGTGGGACGTCTTGCCGCCGCGCTCCGTCACGAACGCGATGACCCGGTCGCGCGGAATGCGGACGGCGTCCGAGGGCGTGAGCTCGTCCGCGACGAGGACGATGGCCTCGCCCGCGAGGTCGCTCATCTTCAGGCGCGACTGCTCCTCGCCGCCGAGGTGGCGGCGCAGGACGCGCGAGACGTCGTCGAGATCGGAGGCGCGGTCCCTCAGGCTCTCGTCCGGAAGGCTCCGGAAGCGCGCCACGAGGTCCTCCGTGGTCTGAACGACGGCCCATTCGGCGTTCGCGGCGTCGTGCACGATGCGGCGCTCGACGGGGCCGACGAAGGCCTTGTCCTGCAGGAAGAGCGCGTGGGCGTGGAAGATTCCGGCGTACTCGGAGCCGAGCCGCTCCTTGACGTGGCGGGCGGTCTCTTCGATCTCGGCGACGGACGCCTGCGCCGCGCGGCGGAAGCGCTCGATCTCGCCCGGGATCTCCTCGGGCTCCAGCGTGCGACGCGGCGACGTGTCCTCGCGCGAAACCCAGAGCACGGCGCGGCCCACGGCCACGCCGGGGGAAACCGCGATTCCGGTCAACGAGAGGGGACGCTTCACGTTCCCATTGTAGCGGGGCGCCTACTCGGCTTCATCGAAGCGGCGGTCCACGAGGTCGCGCAGCGCCGACAGCGCGCGGTCCTCGTCGGGACCCTCGGCCCGCACGAGGAGGGGCGTGCCCTTTCCCGCGGCGAGGAGCAGGAGGCCGAGGATGCTCTTGCCATCCACCTCGTCGCCGTCCTTCGTGATCGTGATCTTCGACTCGAAGGTCGCGGCGGCGTGGACGAACTTGGCGGCCGCCCGGGCGTGCAGGCCGAGGCGGTTCCGGAGCGTCAGGACCTCTTCCTTCAAGGCTTGCCCTTCGCGGCGCCGTCCACGAGCTCGGCAGCCGCGACGATCGCGCGCCGGCCGCGTTCCACGAGCACGTGGGCGATCTCGCGGGCGCTCTTGCCCTCGCGGGCGAGAGCGCGGGCCTTCACGACCATCGGAAGGTTGATGCCCGACACGATCTCCACCTTGCCCGGCTCGAGAAACGCGAGCGCGAGGTTGGACGGGGTCCCACCGAACATGTCCGTGAGGATGACGACGCCGCGGCCCCCGTCGTACTCGGCGATCGCCTTCTCGAGGCGGCGCGTGGCGGCTTCGGTCGCCTCGTCCCACGCGAGTGAGAGGGCGCCGAACTCGTCCGGCTCTTCGGGCTCGAGCATGTGGACGGTCTCGCGCAGGGCGTTCGCCAGCGGCCCGTGCGACAGGAGGATGAGGCCCACGGCGGGGCCGGTCGGTGCGGTCATGTCAGTCGAGCGCCTCGTCACGGTGCGAGACCCGCACGGGGTACCCCATCGCGATCAGGTCGCGCGCGAGGCGCTCGGCCACGTAAACCGAGCGGTGACGCCCGCCCGTGCAGCCGATCCCGATGGTGAGGTACGCGCGGTTCTCGCGCCGGTAGTTGGGAAGGCAGAACGCCAGGAATCCGGCGAGGTGCCGGTAGAACGGCTCCGTCAGCTCGCCGGCCTCGACGAATCGCGCCACCTGTGCGTCCCTTCCGGTGAGCGGGCGGAGGCGCGCGTCGAAGTGTGGGTTCGTGAGAAACCGCACGTCGAAGCAGAGGTCGAGCGCCGCGGGGAGGCCGTGCTTGAACCCGAACGAGACGAGGGACACCGCCAGGACTCCGGGGTCTCCGGGCTCGCGAAAGTGCTGGGCGACCGCAGCGCGAAGTTCGTGAACGGTCATGACGGTCGTGTCGATCACGAGGTCGGCCTTCGCCTTGACCTCGGCGAGGAGGCGCCGCTCGTAAGCCACGGCCTCGGCCACGGACCTGCCTTCGCCGAGCGGGTGCGGGCGGCGCGTTTCCGAAAAGCGGTTCAGGAGGCACTTCTCCTCGCAGTCGAGGAAGACGACGGTGATCGGAAGGCGCGCGCGCAGCGTCTCGAGGAGCTCCGGGAAACGCGTGGCGAAATCCGGGTTCCGGACGTCCAGGACGACGGCGTTGCGCCGGCGGGGCGTCCGGTCGGCCGCGACCTCGGCGACGTACTCCTCCAGGAGCGAGAGCGGGAGGTTGTCGACCGTCGCGTAGCCGATGTCCTCGAGCGCGTGCGCGACGTAGCTCTTCCCGGACCCCGAGAGCCCCGTCGCGATGACGAGGCGCTTCTCTTCGCTCACCGCTCGCGCTCCCGGACCGTGAGCTTTCGCTTCGCGCGCCGGCCGACGTGGTCGGCGGCCGCCCGACGGACGATTTCGTCGTGGACCTTCTGGGCGATCTCCCGGGCCGCGTTGAACCCGCGGCGTTTCAGGAGCTGGTTGCGCGCCGCGATCTCGACGAGGAGCGCGACGTCGCGCCCGGTCGCGACGGGCATCCTCACCCGGGGCACCTGGACACCGAGGATCTCCTCGAATTCCTCGTCGAGGCCCAGGCGGTCGACCTCGGTCTGCTCATTCCAGTCCTGCAGCTGGATGACGAATTCGACGGTGTGGCGCTCGAGGACCGCCGCGACGCCGAAGAGCATCGGCACGTTCACGATGCCGAGGCCGCGCAGCTCCATGTGGTGCCGGATGAGGCCGGACGACGAGCCGATCAGGACGTCGTTCGGGAACCGCTGGACGACGACGAGGTCGTCCGCGACGAGGCGGTGGCCGCGCTGGACGAGAGAGAGTGCGCATTCGCTCTTGCCGACGCCGGAGTCGCCGAGAAGGAGCGTCCCGAGTCCGCCGACCTCCATGAGAACGCCGTGCAGGGTCGCGCGGGGCGCGAGAGACTCCTCGAGGAAGGCCGTGAGACCCTCGATGACGACGCTCGTGAGCCGCTCGGTCGTGAAGAGCGGGATGTGGCGGCGGCGGCAGAGCCCCGTGAGGACGGGGCCCGGGTGGATCCCTTTCGTGACGACGACGGCCGAGAGCGGAAGCTTCGTGAACTCGTCGAGCCTCTCGCGCACGATCGCGGGCGGCAGGGTCTTCAGGTAGTTGAATTCGGAGGCGCCGAGGATCTGGACGCGGTTTTCCTTCACGTAGTCGAGGAATCCCGCGATCGCGAGCCCGGGCTTCTGGACACGCGGCCAGTCGATGGGGCGCTGCAGGCCCTGGTGGCCCGCGACGAGCTTGAGGTTCAGGGACGCGAGGACCGGCGACCTCAGGTCGATGGACCGGACCAGAGGGGCCCGCGGCTCGGACGGGTCGCGCACGGCTATTCGGGCACGACGAGGTGGAAGCCCCCGTCGCGCCGCCGGTACAGGAACCGGATCTGATGCCCGGATCCCGCGTCGCGGAACACCATGAATTCGCGCTTCGAGGCCGCGAAGTGCGTGAGGGCGTCCTCCTCGAACATGGCCCGCGGGCTCACGGCCTCGCGCTTGGGGCCGGGAACCGCCCGCGGGGCAGGCTCCGGCGCGAGAGCGGTCCAGGGCTCGGCGCCGCGGACGCCCGAGGGGCGGTGCTTCTTGGACTCCTTGAGGATCGATTTCGTCTTGCGGACCTGGCCCGCGAGCCGTTCCATTGCGGCTTGAGCGGCCGTGCGCTGGTCGGCGCCGCGCGCGGTCGCCGTGATCGTGCGGGTCTTGTCCGCGACGGTCACCTCGACCTCGACATCCACCTTGCCGGCGGTCACCACCACCCGCACCTGGGCGCGAGGCGGGAGGACTCGCTCGAGCCGGGAGAGCTTCGTCTCGACCTCTTCGCGGACTCCGGAGTGGATTCGGATGTTGCGCGCGATGAAGGTGGTCTTCATGGCTCCTCCTGTTCGGAAGGCTCGCCGGGGACGTCCGCGGGCTCGCCGGCGGCTTCGGGACGCGCCGGGACCGGCGCCGGTTCTCCGCTGCGGCGGATCGAGCTCGGCGGAATGCGGAGCTCCTCGCGGTACTTGGCCACCGTCCGGCGGGCGATCTGGATCCCCTCGTGCGCGAGCAGCTCGGCGAGCCGGGCGTCCGAGAGCGGATGGGCGGCGTCCTCGGCCTCGATGAGGCCGCGGATCTTGTTCTTCACCGCGAGGGACGAGACGTCCTCGCCGCCCGTCGACGCGATCGCCGAGTGGAAGAAGAACTTCATCGGCACCAGGCCGCGTGGCGTCGCCATCCACTTGTTCGAGACGACGCGGGAGACGGTGCTCTCGTGCATCCCGATGTCCTCGGCGACGTCGCGCAGGACGAGCGGCTTGAGGTGCGCGACGCCCCAGTCGAGGAAGTCGCGCTGCTTCTTCACGATCGACTCGGCGACCCGCACGATCGTGCGCTTCCTCTGGTCGAGGCTCTTGAGGAGCCACTGGGCGGCGCGCATCTTCTCGCGCAGGTAGCTCTTCCCCTCCCCGTCGAGGTTCGCGTCGCGCGACAGGAGCATCCGCCGGTACAGCGCGGACACTTTCAGGCGCGGCAGCCCGTCGTCGTTGAACACGACGATGTAGTCGTCTTCGACCTTCACGACGGCCACGTCGGGCTCCACGTAGATCGTGCGGGTCGAGTCGTAGCGACGGCCGGGCTTCGGGTCGAGCTTGCGAATCCACTCGAGGGCCTGCTGGATGTTCTCCACAGGCACGCCCATCTGGCGCGCGAGGAGGGCCGGGGGCTTCGAACCCAGCTCGGCAAAACGCTGGGTGACGAGCTCGACGAGAAGCGGCGTGGCGACGTTCGCGGCGCGCGCCTGAAGGAGGAGGATCTCGGCGAGGCTGCGTCCGCCGACGCCGACGGGGTCGAAGGACTGGAGCAGCGCGAGCGCCTTCTCCGCCGTCTCGAGCGCGCACGGGACCGCCTGGGAGACCTCCTCGAGCGTCACGCGCAGGCACCCGTCGGGGTCCACGTTGCCGATCAGGAAACCGCAGGCCTCGCGCACGTCGGGCGGCGCGTCCGAGACGCCGAGCTGCTCGGTCAGGTGAGGCTCGAGCCCGGGCGGCGACTCGGGCCGGTTCTCGAGCGAGAACTCCTCGGCCTCCTCGCTCATGCGCGGCGCCGTTGCCGTGCCTTCCATGTAGTCGCCGAAGTACGCCTCGAGCTCGAGGTCCGAGAACGGATCGTCCGTGGCGCCCGTCGACGAGTCGACCACCGGCTCCGGCGTGGAGACGTCGGACGTCGGAGCGGGCAGCGCTTCGGCGGACTCGGCTCGGGCGTCGGCGTCCGTCGCCGCCGCGGCGAACTCCCGGTCGTCGGCGACGGCGGCTTCGAGCGCTGCGTCGGGCGCCTCGGCGGAGGATGCGAGATCCATCTCGCGGGTCTCGGCGGCGCCCGGCTCCTCGTCCGGAGTCGACCCGTCCCCCGGGTCCTCTTCGTCGAGGACCGGGTTCGAGACGAGCTCCTGGTTCACCACGTCCTGGAGCTCCAGGCGCGTCATCTGCAGCAGCTTGATCGCCTGCTGCAGCGTCGGCGTCATGACGAGGCGCTGCGAGAGTCTCAGCGAGAGTTTCTGTTCGAGTCCCATTTGAAACCGGCGGCCCCGTCTCCGGCGCCGACCTTGGCACGATTCTAGCTCTGACCACCCCGACCAGAGCCCCCGGGCCTCAGCCCAGCCGGAAGCTCTCGCCCAGGTAGACCCGCCGCACCTCCGGGTCGGCCGAGAGGGTCTCGGGCGATCCCGTCCGGAAGATGGTGCCGGAATGGATGATGTAGCCGCGATTCACGATCGCGAGCGTGTCGCGCACGTTGTGGTCCGTGATCAGGATCCCGATCCCCGCCGTGGCGAGGTCCCGGATGACCTGCTGGAGGTCGAGCACCGTGATCGGGTCGATTCCGGCGAACGGCTCGTCGAGGAGGATGAACCGCGGCGAGAGCGTGAGGGCGCGCGCGATCTCGAGGCGCCGCCGCTCGCCGCCCGAGAGCGTGTCCGCGACGGAGTGCGCGAGGTGCGAGAGCTTGAAGCGGTCGAGGAGGCCGTGCGCCGTCTCCTCGCGGTCCGTGCGGGTGCCGGGGAGCGTCTCGAGGATGGCGAGAAGGTTCTCGACGGCCGTCATGCGGCGGAAGATCGACGGCTCCTGCGGAAGGTACCCGAGGCCGCGGCGGGCCCGCCGGAACATCGGGAGCGTCGTGACGTCCTCGCCGTCGAGGAGAACCGCGCCCGCGTCGGGCGTCACGAGCCCGACCGTCATGGAGAACGTCGTCGTCTTGCCCGCGCCGTTCGGACCGAGAAGGCCGACGACCTCGCCGGCCTCCACGCGGACGCTCACGTCGTTGACGACCGTCCGGCCGCGGTAGACCTTGCGCAAGCCCCGCCCCTCGAGCAGCGCCTTCTGTTCGCTCACGATCCCTCCGGCCTCAGGACGGTCTCGGTCGGGACCTTGCCACCCGTTTCCACGTCCACCTGCGAACGCCCCTGCCGGAACGTGAGCGCGGCGCCGGAGGACTTGTTGCCGCGTCCGTCGAGGGCGGTCGCGGGCGAGCCCTCGAGCGTCACGGCCTCCGTCGTCGGGCGCCAGACCGCCTTCGTGCCCTCTCCGCGGCGGTGTTCGGCGCGGTCCTCGACGACGACGGCGCCGCGCGCCTCGGCGTACTCGATGGCGCGCGTCTCGCTCAGGCGGATGTCGGTCACGTCGGCGTTCATGGTCCAGGGCCCGGACGTGATCGTCGCATGACCTTCCAGCCGGACGAACCGGTCGGCCTCCCGGTGGGTCAGGACGTCGCTCGCGGCGTTCACGGTCTCGGAGCCCGCGGGCGCCGCCGCCTTCCCCGCCTTCCCTTTCGCCGCCGTCGTCTCCCGGCGGAAGAACGCGCGGACGTTCTGTTCGGCCCGGAGGGTTTTCTCCCTGTCGTCCAGTTCGAGCGTCCCGCAGCGCAGGACGTTCTCGTTCTGCCACGCGCGGACCGATCCCGTCAGCAGGACCTTCGACGAGCGGCCGGAGAGCCGGAGCGTGTCGGATTCCGTGAAGAAGGGCGCCGTGCTTTCGCTGCCGAGGAGGCCGACGCGCCGATCCCCGCCGCCCGCATACGTGGCCTTCACGTCGCCGGCCGCGTCCACGCGCTCGTCCCGGCGGTTCCACGCGAGCGTCTTCGCGCGGATCGTTCCGCGCTCGTCGCGATAGTCGGCCGGAACGCCGGGCTCCCCGGAGAAGACCGCCGTGTCGTCGCGGCCGCGCAGCGTCGCGTGCGGCGCCTTGATGGACGCCCGCGTGCCGTCCGCCGCGACGACGTTCTTCTCGAACGTGCCGGTCTCGAGCGCGAGGCCGGCGCCGAACGTGAGGCGCGCGAAACCGGCCGCGAACGTGCGGAGGCCCGAGCCCGGAGGGCCTCCCGCCCGGCTCGACTCGGCCGCGCGCAGGTCCTCGGGCACGTTCAGCTCGGCGAGGCGCCCGTTTTCGAAGCGGCCCGAGAAGCGGGGCGCCTCGGCGCGGCGCGCTCCGGACGTCTCGGCCGGGGCGAGGTCCAGCCGGGCGGCTCCGGCCGCGCTCGCCTCGAAGGCGGCCGGCCGGCCCTGGGCGTCGAGCGCCAGGTCGAGCACGTCGCCGGCGACCGTAAGGGCGGCCGGCGGCTGGCCGCGATCGGGCGGCACGAAGAGACGCGCCCCCGTCGTCGCCCGGAGGTGGCTGCCCTCGGGCGTGGCTTCCCGGACGAACGTCGCCCCCCGGAGGACGAACCGGTCCGTTTTCAGGACCGCGCCGCCGCTCGCCTCGAGCCGGCCGCTCCTGCCCACGAGGACGCGAGGGGCGCGCAGCTCGACGGGCCGGCCCTCGTCGCCGCGGCCGCGCAGCCGCGCGTCGCCGTCCAGGACGAGGAGGCCGTCGCGCGTGTCCACGGAGCCCGCGTTCGCGCTCGCGACGAGGCCTCCGCGGGTCGCGTCCACGGGCCCGTCCGACGCGAGAAGGCGCCGGGCCGGGTCGTACCGGAACGAGGCGCCCGTGACGCGCATCTCCTCCCCCGCCACCTCGACGCCGTCGAAGATCCGGAACGCCTTCGAACCCTCCGCGAGCTCCGCGCGCGGCGCGCGGATCGAGACGGTGTGACCGTCCCGCGATTCGCGCGATTCGAACAGGACGTCCTTGAGGCGGAACAGGCGGTTGCCCTGATCGTCGAAGCGGACCGCTTCGGAGGCGGTGACGCGGTAGCGACCCTCGGACTCGCGCGTCTCGTCGTACTGGAAGTCGCGGAAGCGCATGCGGTCGCGGGCGCCGTTCGCCTCCGCGAGGAGCGTCTCGGCCACGGGGTCTTTCGCTCCCTCCGTGCGCGCCCCCGGCTTGCGGTACGAGAGGACGACGAGAAGGGCGAACGCCGCCCCCGCCGCCAGGACCGCCGCGCGCGCGAGGCGCGCGAAACGGCTCACGCGGCCTCCGGGGAAAGGTCGACGACGGTCAGACCCGGCCGGCCCGTGAAGGAGTCGACGGCGAGGTTCGCCGCGACGTCCCAGCGTCCCGCGCGCGACGGCGCCGGGATCTCGGCGAGATTCCAGCCCACGGCGTCGAGACGGCGGCCGGACGACGCAAACGAGACGCGCAGTCCGGCTTCGCCGACGGGCTTGCCGCGCCCGTCCCACGTGAGGCCGCGCAGGAGAAGCAGCGGCTTGGGGTTCTCCTGGCCGTGCGGCTCGAAGCGCTCGAGGGTCCGCGCGAGCGCCTCGTCCGCCTCGGGCGCCTCGACCTCGGTGTCGACTTCCAGCTCGGAGGCCCACTCGGCGTCGTCGCGCGCCGCCGCGAACGCGGCCCGCAGGTCCTCGCGGAACGCCTCCCAGGACGCCGCGGGAATCGTCAGGCCGAGCGCGGCCGCGTGTCCGCCGAACTCCTTCGTGTACCGCGCGGCGACGGGTGCGACGCGCTCGTAGAGCGGCGTCCGGCCGAAGGAGCGCCCGCTTCCGCCCACGGTGTCGCCGTCGCTCGAGAGGAGGAGCACGGGGCGGCCGATCTGCTGCGCGACGCGGGACGCCGCGATCCCGAGGACGCCGCGGTGCCAGCCCTCGGAGGCCGGCCCCGCCTCGACGACCACGGCGTCCCGAGCCGGGTCGTAGCTCGTCTCGAGACGCGCGAGGACCGTTTCGACGAGCTTCTCCTGCACGGCGCGCCGCTCGTCGTTCGCGGTCTCGATCTCGTCCGCCAGCGTCTCGGCGCGCGCCGCGTCGGAGGTCGTCAGCAGCTCGAAGGCCCGCGCCGCGTGGTCGATGCGGCCCGTCGCATTCAGGCGGGGCGCGATCCGGAACGCAACCTCGCGCGTCGAGGGAGCGCGCCCCGCCGGGACCCCGGACCGCTTGAGGAGCGCGGCGAGGCCCGGCGAGCGCGGGTCGGCGAGGCCCGAGAGGCCCCACGACACGAGGACGCGGTTCTCACCCGTGAGCGGCACCATGTCCGCCACGGTCGAGAGCGCGGCGATCTTCGCGAGCGAGGCGAGCCAGCGGCGCCGCGCGGCCGCGTCGATGCCGACGCGCGCGCCCGAGTGGATGAGCAGCGCCTCCGAGAGCTTCCACGCGATGCCGGCGCCGCAGAGTTCCTTGAACGGGTACCGGCAGCCGGGCAGCTTCGGGTCCACGAGGACCGCGCCTTCCGGCAGCGCGGCCGGCGGGAGGTGGTGGTCCGTCACGACGACGTACACGCCCCGGCCCGTGGCTTCGGCGACCGTCTCGACGGCCGTGATCCCGCAGTCGACGGTGACGATGCCCTCGGGATCGTGCTCGTCGAGCGCCCGCCGCAGCGCCGGCGCCCTCAGGCCGTAGCCGTCGTGCAGCCGGTGCGGGATGAACGGGCGTGCGTCGGCGCCGAGCTTGCGGAGCGCCGTCGTGAGGATCGCCAGGGCGCCGATGCCGTCGCAGTCGTAGTCGCCGAAGACGACGACGCGCCCGCCGCGCGCCGCCGTGGCCGCGAGACGCTCGACGGCCTCCGGCAGGCCGCCCATCCCGAACGGGTCGTGGAGGCCGTCGGGCGCCGGCGAGAGGTGCGCGCGGGCGGCCTCGACGTCGTCGAAGCCCCGGGCGGCGAGGACGCGCGACGCCGCGGCCGGGACGCCCAGCTCGCGCGAGAGCCGCGCGGCCGCTTCGGGGTTCTGCGTCCGCAGGCGGCGGCGGACGAGGCGCGGGGCGCGGACCCGCGCGCTCACGCGCCTTCCCAGGCCCCCATCGAACGGAACTTCGCGTAGCGGGCGTCGAGGAGAGGCTGCGCGGACATCCCGGACAGGCGGTCCAGCTGCGCGGACACGGCCCGGCCGACGGCGTCGATCGCCGCGACGGGGTCCGCGTGCGCGCCGCCGACGGGCTCGGGGATGACCTCGTCGATCACGCCGAGGGCCTTGCAGTCGGCGGCCGTGAGGCGGAGAGCCTCCGCGGCCTCCTTCGCCTTCGACTGGTCCTTCCAGAGGATCGCGGCGCAGCCCTCGGGCGAGATGACCGAGTACACGGAGTGCTCGAGCATCAGGACGGCGTCGCCGATGCCGATCCCGAGCGCGCCGCCGGAGCCGCCTTCGCCGATCACGGTCGCGACGATCGGCGTCCGGAGTGCGGCCATCTCGACGAGGTTCCGCGCGATGGCCTCGGAGACGCCGCGCTCCTCGCTCTCGAGGCCGGGATACGCGCCCGGCGTGTCGATGAACGTGAGGACGGGCTTGCCGAACTTCTCGGCGAGCTTCATGACGCGGAGCGCCTTGCGGTAGCCCTCGGGGCGCGGCATTCCGAAGTTGCGGCGGATCTTCTCCTTCGTGTCGCGGCCCTTCTGGTGGCCGACGATCGCGACGGAGCGGTCCCCGAGCATTCCGAACCCCGCGACGATGGCCGGGTCGTCCGCGAACGCGCGGTCGCCTTTCCACTCGACGAAGTCGTGGACGAGGACGCGCACGTAGTCGAGCGTGAACGGCCGGTTCGGATGCCGCGCGACGAGCGTCTTCTGCCAGGGCGTGAGGTTCTCGTAGATCTCGCGCGAGAGCTTCCCGAGCTTCTCGCGGAGCTTCGTGACCTCGCGCTCCTTCGCCGGGCTGTCCGCGAAGCCCTGCAACTCGTCCAGCCGGCGCCGGACGCGCTCCAGGGGCGCTTCGAACTGGGCCTCGTTCGCCACGGGGAGACTGTAGCAGAGGCCTTCTCTTGTCGCTCGACGGCAGGGCCCTTCCGGGGCAAGCTCCGAAGAGAAAGAGATTCTTCGAGTGAGAGAATCGAAGTCCCTCGCTGGATCCGGTCTGGTCTGCCCGGCTTGCCGCGGCGCGCTTTCGGCGTCGTCTTCCGCGCTCTCGTGTGCGGGCTGCGGCCGCTCGTTCCCCGTGGACGACGGGATCGCGGACTTCGCCGAAGGTCGATACTTCGACGATCACCCCGATCCGTCCTCCTTGTCCCCGGAGGCGCTCCGCGGCTTTGAGAACGAAGCGTCGGGACGCCGGATCGAGGACTATTACCTTCCGCTCCTCCGCGGGACGGGCGCGAGGCGCGTTCTGGACTCGGGCTGCGGGAACGGCGAGTCGGTCGACGCGCTGTCGGCCGCAGGTTTCGAGGCGTGGGGGCACGATCTCTCCGCGTTCCGCAAGTGGCAGTGGCGGGCCCGCCCGCACCCGGAGCGGCTCGTCGTCGCCGACGGGCTCCGCCTCCCCTTCCCGGACGGCTTCTTCGACGCGGTGATTTCCTCGGGCGTCCTCGAGCACGTCGGCGTGCGCGAGCGCGGAGGGCCGGGGTTCTACGAGGTGGCTCCATTGCCCGACCGCGACGAACGCCGCGCCGCCTTCCTCGCGGGCCTCGTCCGGGTCGTGGCGCCCGGCGGTGCTCTCTATCTCGACTTTCCGAATGGCGCCTTCCCGATCGACTTCTGGCACGGGACGAGCGCCGGCGGCGCCCGTTGGCATTCGCCTTTCGAAGGATTCCTTCCGAAGGTGAAGGAGATCGCCGCCCTCGCAGAATCGCTCGACCCCGTCTGCCGCGTCTCGGTCCGGTCCCCGCATCGCAGGCTTCGTTTCAACCAGGTCGGCGGCCACTGGTACGGGCGGCTTTTCCGCGCTCCGATGGCCGGCTTCTATGCGCTGACATCGGTGGCGGGATTCACGTGGCTCGCCGGAACGCCTCTGAACCCGTACCTCGTCCTCGAGATCAGGCGTCGCTAGAGCAGATTCTGCGGGTCGACGTCCAGCTTCGGCGGGTCGGGCAGCGCCGCGAGGACTCGCGCGGCTTCCGCGATCGCCTCGCGTTTTTCGGCTTTGACGATGAGCTGGTAGCGCCAGAGGCCTTTGAGGCGTTCGAGCGGCGCGGGAGCGGGGCCGAGGATCTTGATCTTTGCCGCGACCGGAGACGACGACAGCGCCGTAAAGGCCTCCCCCGCCGCGCGGTGCGCCTTGGCGAGGTCCGTGTCCGCGAAGAGCGCGAGGAGGAGGCGCGTGTACGGCGGATAGCGGAACGCCTTGCGGAAGCGCAGCTCGGCGTCCGCGAACGCGACGTGATCCTGCTTCACCGCAGCGCGGATCGCCTCGTGGTCCGGCCGCGACGTCTGGACGGCGACGATTCCGGGCTTCTCGCCGCGCCCGACGCGCCCCGCAGCCTGCGTCACGAGCTGAAACGTCTTCTCGGCTGCGCGGAAATCCGGGAATGACAGAAGCGCGTCCGCGTCCAGCACGGCCAGCGCCGTCGCGTTCGGAAAATCGTGGCCCTTGGCGACCATCTGCGTTCCGAGGAGCGCCTGGGACTTTCCGGACTCGAAATCCATGAGGACGCCCGCGGCTCCGCCCCGCCGGGCGGCGGCGTCGCGGTCGAGGACGGCGTAGGAGATTCCCGGAAACGTCTCGGCGAAGCGCTCGGCCAGCCGTTCCGTCCCGAACCCGACGGGCTGAAGCGCCTCCGACCCGCAGGCCGGGCACTTCGGGGGCCGGCGGATGTCGTCGCCGCAGTAATGGCAGAGGAGGCTCTCGTTGCGGCGGTGATACGTCCGCGCGACCGAGCAGTTGCGGCAGCGGAAGTCCTCGCCGCACGCCCGGCAAAGGAGAGACGGCGAGAAACCCCGGCGGTTCAGGAGCGCGATCGCCTGCTCGCCGCGCTCGAAGCACGCGCGGAGGATCTCGACGGTGCGCGCCGCGAAGAGGACACGCCCGTGGTCGCCTTCCAGCGCGGCCTCGCCCCGCAGGTCGACGACCTCTACGGCCGCGCGCGGCCGCGCGCCCGGACGCTCCGGGAGGACGAGGCGAGGGAGGCGCCCCTCCCGCGCGGCACGCTCGAGCTCCATCGACGGCGTCGCGGAGCCGAAGACGACCGTCGCGCCCTCCTCCTTCGCCCGCACGCGGGCCACGTCGCGGGCGTCGTAGCGCGGGGACTCGGCCTGCTTGTACGAGGCGTCGTGCGCCTCGTCGATGACGACGAGGCCGAGGTCCGGCAGCGGCGCGAAGACCGCCGAGCGCGGCCCGACGACGGCGTCCACGTCGCCCCGGCGCGCGCGCTCCCATTCGGACGCGCGCTCGCCGTCGGTGAGGCCGCTGTGCAGCAACGACACCCGGTCCCCGAATCGCGCGACGAGCCGGCGGACGAGCGCGGGCGCGAGCGCGATCTCGGGGACGAGAAGGATCCCGCGCCGGCCGGCGGCGACCGCCTGCTCGAGGGCGTTGAGGTAGACCTCCGTCTTGCCGCTGCCCGTGACGCCGTCGAGGAGGAACTCCCGCGCGACGCGAGCCGCCACGGACGCGGCCACCGCCGCGATTGCATCCCGCTGCGCCGGCGTGGGCACCGGGCGGCGGTCCGCGCCGGCGGCGCCGACGTGCCGTGCGAGGTCCACGCGGCGCTCCGTCTCCACGGCGACGGCGAGGCCGGCCTTCGCGAGCGCGGCGAGGACGGCGGGGGTGCCGCCCGCGGCGCGCAGCTCCTCGGGCGAAACGGGCCTCCCGAGCGCGAGGAGGTGCGCGTGCAGCGCCCTCCGCTTGGGCGCGCGGGCGAATGCCGGGTGGTCTTCCGGCGCCGGCCGCGCCATCCAGGCGCGGTCGGACGGCGCGGCGGCCGCCCGCAGGTGCTCCGAACGGATGCGCGCGTATCCCTTTCCGACCAGCTCCTTCAGCGCGGACGCGAGGCCCCTGCGCCCGAGGGCCTCGACGAGCTCGGGCAGCCGCGCCTCTCCGCGCTCGAGAAGCAGGGCGAGGACGTCGCCGGGGATGCCCGCGACCGAGGCGCCCACGGCAGCGGTTCCGGCGACGTAAACGGCTTCGCTTCCGCCGAGGAGGCGGCCGGGAACGGCCGCGCGCAGCATCTCCCCCGGTGCGACGACGTAGTACGCGGCAGCGCGGACGAGAACCTGGAGGAGGGCTGGAGGCAGGAACGGCTCGTCTTCGAGGAGCGCCACGACGTCCCGCTCCCCCGTCCCTTCGGGGGCCGGCGGCGGCTCGAGGTCCGCGACGAGCCCCGTGACGAGCGCGCTCCCGAACGGCGCGGCCACGCGCGCGCCGAGGACGGGCTCGCCGGCGTCGCCAGGCAGCCGGTACGACGGGAGCCCCGGAAAACGGTTCGGAAGGAGGAGGCCGACCCGGCGCGTCAGATTCTCGCCCTCGGCTTCTGCTCGGGCGTCTCGTCGGGCGTGTCGTCGTCCGTGGCCGCGGGGCGCGGCTCCTTGTCGGGATCCACGAACACGCGTTCGGAGGGCTCCCACCGCCAGCGGCGCGAGGCGTCGCCCGCGAGGTCGGGCGTGATCACGACGAGGCTGCGCTCGACCGTCACGTCTCCGTCCGTGAGCGAGATCCCCCGCTCCACCCAGACGGGCCCGCCGAACGTGCCGTCCGGCTTCCCGAAGAAGACCGCGACGTGGAACCAGAGACCGCTCCGGCCCTTCTCCACGAACGCCTGAACGAAATCCAGGAGACCGTCGCCGTCGAGGTCGCCGCGCGTGAAGTACGGGTGGTAGACGCCGTAGACGGCGTCGAGGTCGCGGTGCTCGCCGGTGTCCGTCGCGTCGGCGTCGGCCGCGGGCCGCAGCGTCACCTTCGGTGCCGCCGCCGCGGCGGCGTCGATCGCGGCGTCGATCGCGCGCCTCTCAGCGGGCGTCGGGACCCCGGGACGCGCTCCGCCCGTTTCGGCCGCGGAGCGTTTCGACGCCGGCGGATCCGGCAGACGGCGCGTGAGGACGAGCGCGGCAGCCGCAGCGAGGAGCGCCAGGGCCGCGACGCCCAGAACGTGCCGGAATCGCAGCGTCACGCCTTCGCTCCCTTCCGGGACGGGGCCGGGAGTCCCACCTTCGCGAGAACCTTCAGGAGGTCCTCCCACGCGTCCTTCTTCTGGCCCGGCTGTCGCAGGAGGAACGACGGGTGAAACGTCGGCATCACGGGGATCCCGCGGTACATCCCCCACTTGCCGCGCAGCCGCATGATTCCTTCCTCGGTCTCCAGGAGGAACTGGGCGGCGAACTTGCCGAGCGCGACGAGGACCTCGGGCTTGACGAGGTCGATCTGCGCCTCGAGGTAGCCGCGGCAGGACGCGATCTCCTCCGGCTCGGGGTTTCGATTGTCGGGCGGACGGCACTTGAGAACGTTCGCGATGTAGACGGACTTGCGCGGCAGACCCATGCCGTCCTCGATCATGCGCGTGAGGAGCTGACCCGCGCGCCCGACGAACGGCACGCCCTGCGCGTCCTCGTCCGCCCCGGGCGCCTCGCCGATGAACATGATCTTCGCGTCCGGCGAGCCGTCGGCGAAGACGGTCTGCTTGCGGGTGCGGCACAGCGAACACGCCACGCAGGAAGAGACTTCTTTTGCTAATGACGGCAGGTCCGACGCAGAAACGCTTCGAGCGGACTTCGCAGCATCAGGATACGGCGCGTTCTCTTCGAAGGTGTATGAAGCGGCCGGCGCGGGGGGCGCCGGCGCCGCGGTCACTGCTTCGCCTCGGCCCGTCGCCCTATTAACCTTCAAAATCTTCTCTTCGCCTTCTTCTTCTCTTTGTTCTCTTTCCAGGTACAGCTCCGCCACCCCGAGGTCGCGGTAGTAGGCGAGAAGGTCCGTGAGCGGGTCAGACGTGGACGGTCACTCCGTCGGGAGCGGGTCGACCGCCGGCGCCTCTTCGACGACCGGTTCGGCGGACGCGAGCTGCCAGCGCACGAGGTCGTTCTCGACCTCGTCGAGGGCGACGCGCGTCACCTTCGCGTGCCTGCTTTCCATCTTCGGGCGGGCGCCCTGGACGAGCTGCTCGGCGCGACGGGAGGCGATGTGGACGAGGCGGAACTTGGACTCGACGTTCGGCGGAAGATTCTGAGCCATCTGGGGTTAGCCTCCGTGAAATCAGGGTGCGAAAGTCTTGAGGATCGCTTCGAGCCGCTCGCGCCGGCGCCCGCGTCCCGCGCGGCGCGCCACGATGATCGAGCGAAGCTCGTCCACCGCGGGCTCGAGACCGTCGTTGATTATCGCATAGTCGAACTCGCCGAACTCGGCCATCTCCTTCGCCGCCACGGCGAGCCGCCGGGCCACGACCTCGGGAGCGTCGGAGGCGCGCGCCTTCAGGCGGGCCTCGAGGACCTCCCGCGAGGGCGGAAAGACGATGACCTTGACCGCCTCCGGAACAGAGGACCGCACCTGCCGGGCGCCCTGGACGTCGATGTCGAGAAGGACGTCGAGGCCCTTCTCGAGGCGGGGCTCGACTTCCGCGCGCGACGTTCCGTAGAGATTCCCGTGCACGGTCGCCCACTCGAGGAACCCGCCCGCGCTCTCGAGGCGGCGGAAGGCGGCCTCGTCGCAGAAGTGGTATTCGACGCCGGACGTCTCTCCGGCGCGCGGCGGGCGCGTCGTGTGCGAGACGGAGAAGTGGAGCGTGTCGCCGATGCGCGGGTCCTCGAGGACGCGCCGGATCAGCGTCGTCTTGCCGGCCCCGGACGGGGACGAGACGATGAAGAGGTCTCCGCGGGTCATCGGGCGTCTCTCATTCGACGTTCTGAACCTGTTCCTTGAAGGCTTCGAGCTCGGACTTCAGGTCGAGGACGAGCTTCGTCGCGCCCGCTTCCCTCACCTTCGAGCCGGACGTGTTGACCTCGCGATGCAGCTCCTGCGCAAGGTGGTCGAGCCGGCGGCCGATCGCGCCGTCCGCCGCGAGGAGGCGCCGCGCCTCGGCGAGGTGCGTCTTCAGGCGGTCGATCTCCTCCGTGATGTCCGCGCGGTCCGCGAGCTGCGCGACTTCCTGCGCGAGCCTCCCCTCGTCGAGCGGGATGCCGGCGGCCAGCTTCTCGATGCGTTCTCGGAGGGACGCGGCGATACGCTCGGAGATCCCCGCCCGGGCTGCGTCGAGCGACGCCACCCCTTTGTCGATTCGCTCCAATATTTCTTTGAACGTAAGAGAAAGAGCGGCGCCCTCGCGCGCCCGCGCAGCGTCGAAGTCCTGCAGCGCCTGTTCGACGATCGGAAGAAGAGATTCTTCGAAAGTGGAATCAGGCGAGGCGCCCGCGTCGTCCGTCCGCACGACCCCTGGCAGCGCGAGGAGGTCCGTCGCCGAGAGATCCGCCGGCAAACCCCTTTTCAAAGAATCTTCTCTCCATTCCGTCGCGTATTTCTCCGCCGCCTCCATGTCAATCCGGGCCGTGGCCCCGGCTCCCGCAGGCTTCGTCGTCCGAATCAACACGTCGACGTGACCCCTCTGCACGACCTTCGCGACCACCCGGCGGATCGCAGGCTCCGCCGAGGCGTACTCGTCGCGCAGCTTGAGGCCGAGGTCGAGGAAGCGGTGGTTCACGCCCTTCACGACGACGCTCACCTCTGTGCCGTCGGGCAGCGTGCCGGCCGCCTTGCCGAACCCGGTCATGGATTTCATGGGGCTCCTCCCCCGCCGTCTCCGTTCTCGAAGACCTGCAGGTCGTGGAGGCGACGATACAACCCTCCCGTCGCGAGGAGGTCGCCGTGCGAGCCGCGCTCGACGATCCGGCCCGCTTCGATCACGACGAGCTGGTCGGCGCGGCGGACCGTGGAGAGGCGGTGCGCGATCACGAGCGTCGTGCGCCCCGCCATGAGCCGCTCGAGCGCCTGCTGGACGGCGCGCTCGCTCTCGGCGTCGAGGGCCGACGTCGCCTCGTCGAGGACGAGGATCGGCGGGTCCTTCAGGAGAGCCCGTGCGATCGCGAGCCGCTGGCGCTGCCCTCCCGACAGGCGGGCGCCGCCCTCGCCCACGCGCGCGTCGAGCCCCCCGGGGAGCGCGTCCACGAAGCCGAGGGCGTTCGCGGCCGAAAGCGCCTCGCGTATGCGGGAGTCGGGCACGCCCGGCATCCCGTACGCGACGTTGCGTCGGACCGTCTCGTCGAAGAGGACGACGTCCTGCGTCACGAGGCCGATCTGCGCCCTCAGCGACGCGAGCGTCACGCCGCGCAGGTCCGTCCCGTCCACCGTCACGCGGCCGGCCGTCGGGTCCATGAAGCGCGGCAGGAGTGACGCGAGCGTCGACTTGCCGCCGCCGGACGGGCCGACGAGAGCCGTGACCGAGCCTCGCGGGAGGACGAGGTCGATCTCGTGCAGCACGGGCGCTCCCCCCGGATAGGCGAACGTCACGCGCTCGAAACGGACCTCGCGCGAGAGGACGGCGAGCGCCGGCGCGCCCGCGCGGTCGGCCACGTCGTTCGGGTCGTCGAGGACCTCGAAGACGCGCCGCGCCGACGCGAGCGCCTGCTGCAGCGCGAGGTTCGTCCGCGTGGCCCGCTTGAACGGCTGGTACATCATGACGAGGCCGACGCCGAACGAGAGGAACGTCCCGAGGGTCATCTTCCCGGAGGCGATGCGCGTCGACGCGTAGCCGAGGAGGAGGAGGAACGTGAGGACGGACGCGGACTCCACGAGCGGCGAGGCGAACGCCATGACGCGCGCGCCCTTCTTCGCGAGCCGGAACGTGCGCTCGTTCACCTCGGAGAAGCGCCCGGACTCCCAGCTCTCGGCGCCGTAGGCCTGCACGACGCGCGCCCCGCGGATCGTCTCGGACAGGACGCCCGTGAGGTCGCCCATCCGTTCGCGCGCCGCCTTCGAGAGGTGCCGCAGGCGCCGGGCGATCACGACGACGGGGATCACGATCGCGGGCGCGATCAGGAGCGCGGCCGCCGTCAGCTCCGGCGAGAGCGAGACGACGAGGACCATGAGGCCGAGGAGCGTCGCGACCGACTGCACGAGGTCCGCCAGGTCCGTCCCGAACAGGCTCTGGATGCGGTCCACGTCGCCCGTGACGCGCGCAATGAGGTCGCCGGACGGGTGCTTCGCGAAGAACGAGCCCGACTGGCCGAGGACTTTCTCGTAGACGCGCCGCCTGAGGTCGCGCACGAACGCGAGACCGACGGCGTTGAAACGGTACTCCGCGAAGAACGTGCAGAGGTTCTTGAGGAGGAAACAGGCGAAGAGAAGAAGGGGCAGAAAGAGGCGACGGCCCTTTTCGGTGACGCCGAAAGACTCTTCGAGCGTTTGAAGACCGCGGTCCAGCGTGCGGGCGACGCCCGTCCGCCTCAGGGCCGCCTTCTCGCCGACGAGGCTTCCGACGCCGGTCTTTCCCGTGTGCTCCATCACGGCGCTCTTCGCCTCCGCCGACAGCACCTCGTCGAAGAGCGGGCCGATCAGGTACGCGACCGAGGAGGTGAAAAACGACACCCCGAGCATCGCGCAGACCGCGACCACCGCCGCGCGGCGGTGCGGCTTGAACAGCGTCGCGAGCCGGCGGAAGTCGTTCACGCGGCCTTCCCCTGTCCGAGCGCCGCGAGGAGCGCCTCGGCGGCTCTTGCGGCCGCGCCGGGCGACCCGAGGTCGGCGGCGCCCTTCGCGAGCCGCTGGCGGGTCTCGGCCGCGAGAGCCCCGTCCGCGAGGAACCTCTCGGCTTCGGCCGCGACGTTCTCGGGCGTCGCGTCCCCCTGGAGGAGCTCCGGCACCGTGCGCCGGCCCGTCCCGTCGTCCGAGACGATGTTCGCCATCGCCACGTGCGCGACCCTCACGAGCCGTCGGGCGACCCAGAACGTGACGGGGTGGACCTTGTAGACGACGACCATCGGGACGCACGCGAGGAGGCCCTCGACGGTCGCCGTCCCGGAGGCGACGAGAAGGACGTCGGAATCTCTGAGAAGGGAAAGATGTTCGCCCGAAACCACCTGCCAGCCTGCGATCGCAGGCCCCGCCAGGTCTTTCAGGAGGACGTCGGAAATCGAGTCTGCGCGGACGAGCACCACCTCGAGGTCCGCCCGTTTCCTCCGAAGGATCTCGACGGCGTCACGAAGCACCGGAAGGATGGATTCGACTTCGCCCTTCCGGGAGCCCGGCATGAGGACGATCCGGCGCACGCCCGGAGGCGGAGGCGCGGCGGGGTGCGCGAGCTCCGCGGCGGCCGCGTCCACGAGCGGGTGCCCGACCCACGTGACCTTCTCCCCGAGCCCGCGCGCGTCGTACCAGCGCTTCTCGAAGCCGAAGAGGACGAGCACGGCACGGCCGAGCCGCGCGATCGTCCTGGCCCGGCGCTTCCGCCAGGCCCAGACCTGCGGCGAGACGTAGAAGACGACGGGCACGCCCGCCTTCGCGAGGCGCCTGGCGAGCGGGAGGTTGAAGTCGGGCGAGTCGATGAGAACGGCGGCGTCCGCGTTTTCGCGGCTCGCCTCGGCCACGAGCAGGTGAATGAGCCGCCGCGCGAACCGGACCTTCGAGAACGCCTCCACGAGGCCGATGATCGCGAGGTCCTTCTGGTGGGCGAGGAGGCGCGCACCGGCCGCTTGCATGCCCTGGCCGCCGACGCCGAAGACTTCGAGCGACGGGACCCGGGGACGCAGGGCCCCGAGGAGCGCGGAGGCGTGCTGGTCCCCCGAGACCTCCCCGGCGACGACGAGGAGCTTCAACGCGCCACCGCCCAGAGCGCCCACGCGGCGAGGACCGAGCCGCCGACGAGCGCGCCGAAAATCTTCAGGAAGAACCTCGGGCGCGCGCGCGCGTCCTCCCGCCACAGGAGCGCGAGAAACGCCGCGAGCAGCGCCGCGAGCCAGACGAGGAGGAGAAAGTGGTCCTCGAGGAGGCTCACCCGCGCCTCCCCCGCGCACGCTCGAAGACGTCGAGGACGAGGAGCGCCTGCATGATCCCCGCGACGATCAGGAACGTCCGCGCGTACTCCGCGAGCGGCGCAACCTCGTTCCACGGGCCGAGGAGCAGGCCCGTCAGCGCCGTCAGAAGGACGATCGTGCAGAACGCCGCACCGCGGGCGCGCTGCCCGAGAAACACGTGTCCGACGCCCGGAAACGCCGCCGCGACGAGAACGAGGAGGGCGGCCTCTCCCGGCCGCTTCGTCACGACGCGCGCGCGAACGCGGCCGCGAGGCGGGCCCGCGTCGTGGGCAGGTCCTCGGGGATCGTGCGCGTGCCCCCGAGAACGGTGAGGAAGTTCGTGTCTCCGTCCCAGCGCGGGACGATGTGCAGGTGGGCATGGTGCTCGACGCCCGCCCCGGCGCTGCGGCCGAGGTTGAGCCCGGCGTTGAAGCCATGCGGGCGGTACGTCGTGCGGAGGATCCCCTCGAAGCGCGCGGCCAGATCGACGACCTCGTGCCGCTCGTCGGCCGTCATCTCGTCGAGACCGGAGCGGTGCGCGAACGGCGCGATCATGACGTGGCCGTTCGTGTACGGGTAGCGGTTCAGGACCGCGTACGCGAGGCGGCCCCGCGTCACGACGAGCGCCTCGGCGTCGTCGTGCTTCGGGAGCTCGCAAAACAGGCAGCCGCCCGGGTCGACGCCGCCGCCCGCGAGGTAGGCGGCGCGCCAGGGCGTGAACAGGGCCTCCATCAGCCCTTGTCCGGCTCCCCCGCCACGGCGGCCGGAGCCGCCTGGTTGATGAGCTCCTTGAGCTTCTTGCCGGGCTTGAAGTACGGCACCCGCTTCGGCGGCACCATGACCTTCACGCCGCTGCGCTTCGGGTTCCGCGCGATGCGGGCCCCGCGCTGGCGCAGGCGGAAGCTCCCGAAGCCGCGCAGCTCGATCTTCTCTCCCGAGCGGAGCGACGCGATGATCCCGTCGAACACGGACTCGACGATCACCTCGGCCTGCTTCTTGGTGAGGTCGGTCGCCTTCGCGACCTCCTCGACGAGGTCGGCCTTCGTGGTCGTGCCTTCGCCGCGGCCTACCACAGAAAGAACACGTTCCATCCGCCCCCCACCGGAGCGCCGGAGAGGAGGCGCCCCGCAATCGAAGATTCAGAAGGTCCGCCGGAGAGAAGCTCGAGAAGACCCGGACGCAGCGGCCGCGGGTGCCACACCTCGGCAGGCAGGGACATCCCGGCCATGCGCGCGGCCCGGTCCACGGCGTCGCGGTAATCGCCGATCTCGTCCACGAGACCGAGCGCGAGGGCCTCCTCGCCCGTGACGACGCGGCCGTCGGCCATCCTGTCCATCGCGCCGGGCTTCAGCTTCGTCTTGCGGCCCTCGGTCACGGCGCCGACGAACTGGGCGCGGAGCTTCTGGATGAGGTCCTCGAAGTAGGCGCGGTCCTCGTCGGTGATCGGGCGCATCGGGTTGCCCGAGTCTTTGAGGACGCCGCTCTTGATGGTCACGGCGCGCAGCTTGGCCCACTCGAGGAGGTC
>DASXVJ010000010.1:0-5196 GCA_036504335.1 Thermoanaerobaculia bacterium | reverse complement strand
CGCCGTTCGCGGCCGAGCACGTGAAGCGGGCCTGCGTGGTGGTGGGCAGCCTCGCCGACGAGTTCGGCGGGATGCTGCAGAAGGAGTTCGGGGGACTAAGGGCGTTCGAAGAGACTCCGGAAGGGGCGGAGGTGCAGTAGGTGAGTCGGACACCCTTTGTCCGCCTGCACTCCTCAGAATTCCCGAGAGAGGTGAGCACTGCGTGATGGACGGGACGCTCTCGATTCTCCGCTCCCTACTAGGTGCCCAGGGCGATGGCGGATGGGCGCGCTCGTGCCATTTGTCTGGCGCCGCCCGCTGCCGCGGCTCGAGAGGGAACGCCGGATCGCCGAGCGGCGGGATCGGCCGATCATGCTCATCTGCGGCGGTTCCCGATACGGGAGCGATCCCGAAGAGGAGCGCGAGCCGCCGCGCCTGTCGCGGCCGGCCGACACCAGCTTCCCTTGGTACGGAGATCAATCGCCGCCCGAAGGAGATGGATGCGGCTGACGATCGAGAGCCAGAAGATCCCGCCGTCATCCAGACACCCGATGTCCCTCCGCGGGCGCTATCTTCTCGGTAGATGTGGCTCATCACGACATCCGGCTTTCTCTCCGTCGTTCGCAACCTCGATTCCAGGGGTCCTGACGACGCGCTTCTCGTCCGCGGGCGCGTGCGGGCGGATCTCGAACGGTTCGCCGACTTCGCGGCGGGGCAGGGCGCGCGGCCCGCGGTGGTGGAGACGCCCGCTGCCGATTACGGCTTCCGGCTCACGACGTCGCGCGACGTGCTCGCGGCCTTCGTCGCGGAGCGGGTGGCCGCGCTCGACTACCCGAACTTCAAGAGCGAGATCTACAAGGCGGACCCGGTGCGGGAGAAGGTCTACGAGGATGCCTGGGCCGTCCTGCACGGGCTGAAGAAGGTGCGGGCTTAGAAGAAGTCCCTCCCGGGCTTGCCGCTCCCCTCGCCGCTCGATACTGTACGGGCAACACCGACGTCGGCTCGAGGGGAGGATGAGACCCATCGACAAGCGCACCCTGGTCGCCCAGTGGGCGTTCGACACCCGGCCGGTGCTGCTGCGTTTCCACCTGTGGCTGGAGGACGTCGAGCTCGAGCGCTCCCAGCCCGAGCCCGTCTCGGACCACTCGTTCACGCCTCGCGGCATCGCCCGGTGCCTCGCGATGACGTCGGCGGCGACGGCGCTCGGGACGCGCCTTTTCGGCGGCTACGGCGAGGGGGCCGGGGCCGACAAGGCAACGCTGAACCAGGCGAAGAAGTCGGCGGACGCGATCAGCGCGTACGTGATGAGCGAGGGGCTGTGGCACCTGACGCGCACGCTGCCCGAGAACCACGCGATCATGGTCTGCCTCGGCGAGGGCCTGATGCCGAAGGCGGGCGAGACCGCGGAGATGGGCGCCAACCCGCTCCTCGGCTTCGGCCGCGTTTACGCCCGGCCCGAGGTCGCGCGCGTCGTGGACAAGAGGGTGCGCCGGCTGCTGAACGAGTCCGGGCACACGTTCGAGCATTTCCACGACTGGCTCAAGTCGCGGGGCATCACGATCTGGGGCGCCGCCGTGGACACGCTCGAGAACACGGTGCGTTTCGCCGAGGGGAAGAAGACGGGCCCGATGTCGGTCTTCCACCTCTTCGACTCGCCGCTCGTCCTCGCGCGGCCGTACGAGTCGTACATGGGGTGCCTCACGGTGCCGCGGCGCGTGGCCGAGGCTGCCGACCGCGCGTCGCTGCTGCTCGACTACCGCACGCCGCGCGCCGACGTGACGCGGGCGATCGAATCGGCCTACCCCGGCGTGAAGCGCGGGAACATCCACGTCTGGACGCTGCAGGGCAGGAACCGCGTGGCGCGCCTCGGTGCGCTCTGGGAAGAGTGGAAGGCGCTGGGCGTGCACCTCGTCGAGGACGGGTGGAAGGCGCCGTCGGGCCTCGAGGTGTTCACGGACTCGGGGACGTACGCGCCGACGTTTCTCATCGGGAGCTGGGCGGACAAGGCGGGGGAGACGCACGTCTTCCTCTGCGACGGTTACGCCGCGACGGCCGAGGCGATGCAGGCGGCCAGCCTCGCGGACGTGCTGGACGTGGACGCCTCGATGTCGCTCTTCTCGCCCGGCTTCGACTTCCCGTGCGGCGCCGAGGGAAGGCTCATGGCGCTCGACCCGGACAGGCCCGACTTCGCGCAGCGGGTGCGCGAGGTGCTGGGCGGCCGGGACGTGCAGGCGGGCCGGGTCGTCTCGTACGCGGACGCGATCCGCGAGGCGAGGGCCTGCAACGTGCCGACGGGCCGGCCCGCGCTCAGGCCCGGCGACTTCGTCCCCGCCAAGAACTGGCGGGTGCTGGCGTCCACCGGCTACATCTGCGACGACCCGTACACGGGGACGGCCGGCGTCACGTGTGTGAGCGACGGGGTGTACAAGGTGACCACGAAGCTCGCCGCGCACCAGGCCTCGAGCATCGTCACCTTCACGTTCCGGCTGATGGAGCCGCTCGACAGGGCGCGCCACGTCTTCAGCCCTCTCCTCGTCCGCTTCATGTCGGGCGTGGACTACACGACGCGCCCCGTGAAGATCTCCGACTCGGGCCGCATCCGCAACGAGCTGCAGACGATGTTCTCGCAGGCGCTCGAGCACGACGGCGACACGATCCGGATCCACTTCGACCGGATCGACGACAAGGTCGTCCCGCGCGAGAACCAGAAGACGATCCGCAAGGTGCTGGAGTGGTACCGCGAGAACCACCCGGCGTGGTTCTCGTGGCTCGAGATCGGCGGGACGACGCCGCGGATCTGAAGTGGCGAGCGTCAGCGTGAACAAGGGCTTCCTCGTCGGAGTCGTGGCCGTGGCGGGCGCGGCGCTTCTCGCGCTGGCGTACCAGCTGGGAAAGGCCTCCGCACCCGAGGGTGCTCCCGCGCCGCCGACGCGGATCGAGCGCATCGCCCCGCGTCCGAAGGACGAGCCGCTTCCGCAGCCGGCGCGGGTTGCCGCGGCGACGACGGATTACGGCGACACGCGTGCCGTCTCCGCGCCGACTCCGTCCGCACCGGAGCAACCCGCCGTACCGCAGGCGGCCGCCGGCCAGGCTCCGGCGCCGATCGATGGCGAGCGGGGCGGCGGCGGAGACATCTCGATGCGGGCCGCCGTCGCGGCGTACTTCTTCGCGGTGGAGCGGATCCAGGTGGGCTCGATGACCGGCAATGCGGAGAGCGTGGGCCAGGAGATGGCGGCGGCGCTCGCGAACGGCGACACGTCGAGCCTGGAGAAGATGATCCGGGAGACGGAGGCGGCGAGGGTGCGCCTCGCCGGCGTCGCGGCGCCCGCTCCGTGCGCGGCCCATCATCGCGAGAGCCTCCGGAGCCTCGACGACGCCCTGGAGGTGCTGCGTTCGCTGAAGACGGCGATGGAATCGCCCGAGCCCATCGGCCAGCTCGCGAACGTCACCACCCGGGCGCAGGCGCTGCGCTCGCGCGCCGACGTCCTGCAGAAGGAAGAGCGGGCGCTCAAGGAGCGGTACGGGCTGAATCGCTGAGTTCCGGGGGAGGGGCTCCGGTCTCTCGTCTAACTCTTACGGCCGCGGCCTTCGTGAAGGGACCGGAAGTCGGCCTCTTCCCACTTCTCCCTCAGTGCTTCTGCCTCCTCGATGGACCGATGGCGGTAGACGCCCGGAGGGAAGTGACGGGGGACCGTGCGCGCGGCGAAGTCCCATACGCCGGCGATCGCCCGGAAAAGCTCGGGGTCGCCCGGCTTCCGCCAGAGCGTGCCCTCCATCTCGGAGACGTCACGGAACCTGCGTACCGGCATCATTCCTCCGGAAGCCGGAAGCGCACGCGGAGGGCCTCGGCGTCCCCCCAGTCCTTGGGGCGAACGGTGCCCTTCTTCATGCGGTACAGGGTCGTCGGCGTGGCAACCGTGACAGAGACTCCGCCGAGGTCGATCTTTTCCGACTCGAGATCCTCGAACCGGAACGCCTCGCCGAGCCTCGTGAGGATGTCGATGTGGAAGCCGCCCTGCGGCGGGATGTATTGGACGGCGGGGTATTCACCGAGGAGATCGTCGGCGGTGATCTGATCAATGTTGGGGTCGTCGAACACGGCGCGAAGGGCCGACTTGAGGCGCTCGACGTTCTCCACGCGGGGAGCAATGAAGACGTCAAGGTCCTCCGTCGCGCGCGCGAGGCCCTGGAGGTTCACGGCGACGGCGCCGAAGACCACGTAGTCGACGTGGTGCCGTTCGAACTCGGCGAGGACGCGCTTCGTCAGCTCGAAGTCCACGAGAAGAGCTTACGCCGAGCCGCAGCCGGCGGGCTTTACTTGCCCTGATTTCGAGCGATAGGATTTGTCCCGCCACCGGGGGTACATCGATGAAGCGGTCGCTGATATCGGCCTTGGCTTCGCTTCTCCTCGCGATGGATGTCCGAGCGGCCGAGCCCCGCTGGACGGTCGAGTTCAAGGAAGGCGCGTACACCTTCCTCACGGCGACGGGCATCGAGGTCGGACAGAAGACAGGTGCCGGAGGGATAGCCGGATACCTCGTCGTCAAGCTCCCCGCCGACGTAGACCCGGCCACCACGAACCGCGGTTTGTTTCTCGGCCGCGTGCGTGTGCCCGAGCGCCGCGTCACGTGGCTGAAAGGGGACGAGTTCGCGGCCGGCGAGCTGCTGCCCGCGCACCACCTCATCGCAATCACCCCGAGCGCCGGCTTCGAGCCTGGACTGTGGGCGGTGAGGGTCCGAGACACCGTCAAGGACCGCAGCGGACGCCCGATCAACCCCACCAACGCCACGTGGACGGTCGAGATCGGAGAGCCGCGTGGGCGCCCGGACGACTCCGGCCCGGCGCACAACACGCTCAAGCTGAAGTTCACGACCGAGGTCGACCCGGCGACGTATGCGGACGGGATCGTCGTGGAGAAGCAGGTCGCGGGCGGCTGGGAGGAAGAGCCGCGGGGCAGCGCGACGATCGCGCCAAGCGCGCACGGGGGCTCGGGAAACGAGATCGGGCTCCGGCCCCTGGGCGGATGGGAACGCGGCGCGACGTACCGCGTGCGCGTGACGGAGGCAATTCGCGATGTGCGCGGGCAGCCGCTGACGAACGCCGAGGACTTCAGCTTCACGGTGCCGAAGTCCGGGCCGTTCGAGACGCGCCACGAGCCACGGCGGCCGGTGGCGCAGGCGAACGCTCAGGCGGCGGCGGCAGGGCCGGCATTCCCG
>DASXVJ010000009.1:0-25925 GCA_036504335.1 Thermoanaerobaculia bacterium | reverse complement strand
CTCTTACTCTTCCTCAGCAAAGCGCCGTCGTGCTCTGCCGCGATGGCTCCATCACTACAACTTCCATCGCCTACACTCTTCCCTCGGCTACCGTCCACCGGCATCCAGGGTGAACAACCTGTTTAGCCTCGACAGCTAGCGCGCCGCTCGGGACGCACTTGTCCGAACAATTAACCTTGATTCGGATGAATCAGAGATTCGGGGCCTTTAGGGAAGGCATAGTCGGTGCACCGTATGGGCGCGAGGTCTGTCGGGCCCTTAGGGAACTGACTTTGTTGGCTAGTCGGCGCTTAGGAGGTCCACAGTGCGACGCGGATTCATCCTGGCTCTACTTCTGACCCTGACTGCAGCAGGCTGCGCTAAGCCCCGGATAGACACCACGACCGATGATTCGATGAAGACGAGCATCGCTCGGGTCAGGAAGTCTCTTCCAGAGGCTAAACGGTCGGCCTTTGACACCGCCCTCACGACAGTCGCGGCGAGTCAGTTCGACTTCGGCAAAATCATGTCGGGCTCGGTTGGGGCTAGCTCCATTGAGGCAAGTGTTAAGCAGACGCTCCAGGGGAAGAGCGGAGAAGAGGTCATCGCTTACGCGGAGCAGATCCAGAAGGAACGACAGGAGAAGGAGCGCACGCAGGCTCTTTCTGAGATCAAGGAACTCGAAGCGAAGCAGGCAAAGGCCGCCCAAGCGCGGCAGCATCTCGCGGCGTTCGAGGTCCTGAGGTCCCGCTTCTACAAAACGAAGCGCTCGTACCTCTCTGACCAGCCGATCATCGAACTCACCGTAAAGAACGGAACCACCCAGGCTGTCTCCCGGGCGTATTTCAAGGGCACTCTCGCGAGTCCGGGCCGTGCCGTTCCGTGGGTTCGGGATGATTTCAACTACGAGATCTCAGGCGGCTTGGAACCGGGGGAGTCTGCGACGTGGCACCTCAGCCCGAATATGTTCGGCGAGTGGGGGCGGGTCGAGGCACACGCAGACGCGGTATTCACGGTGGAGGTCGTCAAGCTAGATGGCGCCGACAAGAAACCTCTCTACGACGGTGAGGCGCTTTCGGAACGTGAGTTAACGCGGCTTTCCGAATTAAAGGCGAAGTTCAAGCCCTAGCTAGTCCCTTAGTCGTCACTCAAGAGTTCCTCGGGCGATGCCCATTCCTCGAAGTGAGCGAGGGCGTCGATGCCTCCCAGAAGCGCCCGGGCTCGACTGAGTCGACTAGAGAGTTCGGTCCGTGATGCTTCGTCCGACTCAGCCGTTCGACGCTCAAGATCCTTGAAGAAGGCCTCGATCTGGCACGCCAGCGACCACTTCTGAACGATCGCCAGAAGGTCCTGCCGGCTCTCCTTCTCGGCCTCTGCCTTCTTCCGGGCGGTTTCCCGTATCTCCCACTCCTTGCGCTCGGCCTCCCAGCGTCGCACTTCCTCTTCGCGCCTGTGGGCGGCTTCTGCCACCTCGATGACGATCGAAGGGGAGGCCGCCTCGAGCTCTTTCACGACGGCGGACAGGACCTTCTTAAGATCGCCGGCTGCGTTCTCCTGCCATCGTTTCTCCCAGCTGACACCGGAATACGGTGAGTAAACCCTTAGGCAGAACTTTCCTGACGGCATGCTCCTCGAGCTCGTGTAGTAGGGGTTCGCCCAGCGGCCTCTTTTCGGGACCGCGGTCAACGGAACCCACTCATTGTTGACGTAGGCTCCCTCAACCGTCTCGGCCAGCTCAAAGAGCGTTAGACCGAACGCCACGCCCGCAACGAAGACCAGAGTGGGGCGCTCGGGCATCCACCGCTCGTAGCTCTGGAGCTCGTCCTTTCCGCCATGGTGGTTTACGAACGGACGGAGATAGATCTCGTCCCTCGGCGCGAAAACGACCGTGTGGCCGGCCCGCTCGAGCTGCCAGAAGAAGTCGCTCAGAACTGAGAGAGCCCTCTCCAAGGACGTCTTCGGGACGAAGATGTCCGGCAGCGTGCGCTTGGCGGGGCGCAGATAGCCCTCTCGCGTTACGCGCCCGTTCTCGAAGTCCGCCTGGGTATCAGCAACCAGTGGATGGAGCGAGTCAGGGTGCTTCTTCGCCCGAGCTAAGTAGTCCGGTGCGGGCCGGTCCGTATGCGGCACGGCATAACGCCGCTCCCCGTAGCCATGGAACCACACGACTTCATCTCCCTGTCGAGCCAGTGGAAGGGGTGGCCGGGGTTCAGCCTTTCCGACCTTGACCTGAGCCCAGTAGCCGCGTGAAGGGCAGGGCACTTTGAGGCGGTCGCAGATCCGTCCGAGAAGATTCGAAGCCATCCCGTAACGAGCCGCCACTTTCGTCATTGGCTCGGCCCAGACCTCTTCGTAGAGGGTCTCGCGTGTCACGCTCATGCAGCCGAAGCTACCTGCCCTCTTTATCCCTGGCGCTCTAGTTCATCTGCACTACGCCTTGCCGAGTGTCTTGGCCTCACGATTGCGGTGCATTCCGAGAAGTCAAAGAAGTACTGCAGAAGTCGGCAGAGAGAGCCGATTTTCGGGGAGAGCACGGACAGAGTTTGTCGCTGGCGACGCCGCAGGTTGTAGGGGTCGGATTTGAGTGGAGGAGGATTCCATGCGCAACGTCTGGAAGATATCTACATTCGCTCTCGTACTTCTCTTCGTCACGTCCTCTGACGCGCTCTGCGCGGGGAAGAAGAAGGCCGGGAATCGCCTCGACGAGCTGATCGCGTCGACTGTCGTCAACGGACAGCCGCTCATCGACAGCTACAAGATCGAGGGTGGCTCTGCATACATCCAGATGAACCCGAGGATGTGGAACGCCATGAGCGCGGGAGAGCACCGGCAAATCGTCGACATGCTCGCCCGCACCGATGTCTGGCAGAGCATAGGCGTCCTCAACGCTTGGTTGCGCGTCTATCAGACGGATCTCGGCCGAATCCGGAAGAGCTGGACTGGCGACTGGGAATTCGTACCCGGGTCCGGCTGGTGACGATGCGTATCGGCCGCGAAGGCGAACAATGGCGCTGACCTCCTGTCCCGACTGCAGCGCCGCCGTGTCCGACAAGGCCACGATGTGCCTTCATTGCGGAAGGCCGATCGCGGGCTCAATACAGGACGCGACACCCATGAAATCACTGGCCGGGAGCGAGCCTTCTGGTTCAAGACCAGCCAAGGCGGTGTGGATCATCCTGGCGTTCTTGTTAGTCGCCTTCGCCATGGCGCGAGCATGGGACTCTCCTGGTCCACCGGCAGGTTTAGTGTCGAATGTTCCACCTATCCCTACGGCCGCCAGCGTAGCCGTCACCCCCACGCCCGAGCCGACGCCGACACCGGAGGTCTACCTCGATGCGGGTCGCCTGAGGCTACTCGGACGCAGTGCTGCCCTTCACCTGGTGAAGACCTCGGGCGTGTGGACTTCCATCGACCATAAGCCCGTGGATCGCCAGACGGGAGAGGAACTGGTTGATCTCCGAGCCGCAGACGGCATGGAGGGGCTCCTCGTATTGGAGAAAGGTCGGGTCACGATGATCTCCCTCACCATTCGCCGCGCCCTTCCTCCAGGAGTCGACCCTCTCTCACTCTTCAACATCCGCACAGCCGAGGGGACCAAGGCAGAACTTCCCGGCGGGCTTTAGGTGGAGGAATCCCAAGGGGGCGATCAAGCTGATCGACGTCACGACGTTTGCAGCGACGGTCGTCACCGTCGATTTTGTGAGTGCGACGCGGTACGCGGGGTAGACGCGAGGGTCTCGGTCAAGCCCGGGTGCACGGAATGATTCGGTTTCTCGCTTGGAGGACTTAACGGATGCGCTATTTCGTAGGAATCGACGGAGTGACTGCGGGCCCTTACGACCATGTGCAGCTACTCGAGCTTTACCAGGCAGGGCTCATTCATGGAGCAACGCAGTGCGTTGCCGATGATCAGAGCGGAGCATGGAAGGCACTGACGGTTGCGATTCCCTCCCTGACGCGGGTTGCGGTGACGACCCAGGATAGCCAGCTCGGAACCCCGAGTGTGGGCGACCAGAGAGTGAGGGTCGCAGATGTGGAGATGAAGTTCGGATCGATGATGGTTTTCATGATTAAGTGGGTATTCGCGTCGATTCCGGCCGCAATCATCGTCATTGTTGTCCTCTTCATCCTCTCGGCCGTCCTCGGAGGAATCTTCGCTGGCCTTCTCGGCGGTCTCCGCGGCATTAAGTAGATCTGTCGTGATGCGACTTCTTACGTGGAACTGTAGCGGCGGCGACTACGCTCGTCGCTCCGGGGCGTTGTCGCATTACGCAGCGGACGTCGAGGTCCTCTCCGAAGTTCTCGAGCTTTGGGACCTTCCTTCTGGCCGCTCGGCTTGGGCCGGAGCGCGAGCCGCAGTCGGTCGCCGCCACAAGGGCGTCGGCGTAGTAGTCCGAGAGGGGCTTTCCGTCACCCAGCTCGATGACGGATCCGATCCCACGTGGACGGCAACGAGAGTTGAAGGAGGCAGAGGTAACTACCCGGCCCGGACAGCAGAAGTTCAAGTTCGACGTGATCAAGAGGTACGGTCCACCGTGCGCTATTTTGCGCCGTGGAGGTGTTCGAGCCGCTCGACGCCGCGAGTCTGATTTCGAGGAAGGTCAAGTGGGGACGGTTCCGGGAGCGCACCATTGCTCTGGTCCACGCTCTGAGAAGTGAGGAACGCTAATGACATCAGGACGGGCCCTTCGAATGCCGCCGGACATCGTCATCAGGCCGTCCGGCGTTTGGGACTCCCGCGCCCCACTTCACAACTTTCTGTCCGCGCACCGCCGGACAATTCGTACATACAATTCTCTAACTCTCGCCGTGAATCGTCTCACCCACGACGCCCGGCAGCCAGGGGTCGCGCTGCGATCGGCAAAGAAGTGGCTCAAGGCCGACACTGGCGCGGCCCTTGGTGGCCGCGCGTGGGGCAACTACCGTCGTGCTCTGTACCGCACGACCGCGGACACGCCTGCGTCACCGTCCATCCCAGACTTCGTGAGCGATCTTTCGCTCGCGCTCTACGACATTCGACGGCAGACAATTCTCTGGCATGCGTCGCTATTCGAGACATTCGCGCAGTGCTGGGCTCTAAACTACCTCTTGTCCGTCCTTGAGGATGGGAATGAGAATGGGAGGGAGTGGTCTCGAGCCGAGCGGGGCCTCGCCGAAGCGTTTTCGCCTGAGCACGGCGCCGACGAGCTTCCTAGCTTACCGCGGATCCTTCGCTGCTGCCCGTTCCTGGAAGCGGGCCTTGCAGCTATCCCCGCATTTGTTACGACCGCGGCGTCAGACGACGAGGAAGAGGCCCCTGTTTCAGTGGACGTGAATGCACTTCAGGCCGTTCGATCATGGCGGGCCGTCCGAAACCTCATTGTTCATCGCGGCGGTATCGTGAGTTCACGATTCCTGACGCGCCATGGTCAGTTCTTCGCCTGGCTTCGAAGCCACTATTCCTATATGCAGCCACTCGAGGTCGGAAGTGGCGTTCTCTTTTACGATGATGTGGTGCGGTCCGTGTTTGCAGTCCACTTTCGAGCTGCTCGCTGGATGTCGGACTTGCTCGAGCGGCGTTCGGCGTGCCGCCGAGGACATCCGCACGCACCGGGTCCTAAGCCGGACGTCCTGTTCTTTCCGGGACAGCCCCCGCCTTCGCCGGCAATGGTCCTGCCGGGGGATCACGCACCATCGCTCAGCTGGGCCACCAGCATGAGTTTTCGCACCGCCTTCAGGCTAAGAGCTTCACGAGACCCGAGAGGTACTTGAAGGACGGGTAGTTCGGGATCCTCACCTTCTAGCCTTGCAGTTCAGCGACTCTTCGAGCTTCGAAATCCCGTCTGACGAACATGCGCGACCTCACGCCTGATGCAGATGCATTACGTCACGAAATGTGTCGGGCCGTTAGTGCACCTGCACCAATACCCCTGATCACCAGACGGAGGTTAGGCTGCGACGACTTCAAGACACCGACGGGTTCGACTTCTTTAGAGGGAGAGTTACTGTGGTGAATCCGACTCCCCAGGATGCAGTTGAGTTTGCGGAGAATCCCGATCCTAGGTGTGCATGCGTCCTTCTACTCGATGCGTCGGGTTCGATGGGTGGCGAACCCATCAACTCGCTCGCGGCCGGCCTCGGCACGCTTCGAGAAAGTCTTCAAAAGGACGAACTCGCGCGCCGCCGCGTCGATCTAGCGGTCGTGAAGTTCAATTCGGCAGTGGAGGTCCTTCAGGACTTCGGCACCGTCGACACGTTTCAGTTGCCGACGCTTGGGGCGGAAGGTCAGACGGCCATGGGTACGGCCATCAATCAGGCACTCGACATGGTTCGCGCTCGCAAGTCCCAGTACAGTGCGGGTGGAATCGCCTACTATCGCCCTTGGATCTTCCTGATCACCGACGGCGAGCCGCAGGGCGAGCCCGACGGCGTCTTTGAACAAGCGTGTGCGCGAATCAAGGATGAAGAGCAGAAGCACAAAATCGCGTTCTTCGCGGTCGGCGTGGAGAGGCCGGGAGAAGCGGCAGACGCGCTAATGGCTCGGCTATCTCTGATCTCGTCTGTACGTCCGCCGGTGCGGTTGAAGGGCCTTAACTTCAAAGAGATGTTCGTGTGGCTTTCAAAAAGCATGCAGAAAGTCAGTAGCTCCAAGCCGGACGATCAGCTGGCACTGCCGGCCGTAAACTGGGGCACTGTCTAGACGGACCGCTCGAAAGTCTATACGTGATCCCAGACAGCGCCTGGCGAGTGGCCGGTAGCCAGGTCCGTGGCGTCAGCCACTGCGCCTCGGGGCTTCCATGTCAGGACGCCTTCCAGGTACACCAGTTCGGCCACACACTTTTGGTCGCGGTCGCCGACGGCGCAGGTTCAGCCACCTTCAGTGATGAAGGGGCGTTTCTCGCGGTCAAGACGGGAGTAGAGGCGCTAGCTGCCTGTTTGCCCGAGCAGCCCGAGGGTCTCGGCGATATCGGGATGGCCCAGCTGCTCCACGAGGCTGCCTTGAGAGCTCGGGACGCAGTCCTAGGAACCGCTGAGCTCAGAGACATCTCTGCGCGAGAACTTGCTTCAACGTTGTTACTGGCGGTCGTGTCGCCATCAAGAGTCGCAGGCCTCCAGATTGGCGACGGTGCGATCGTGACTAGAGGACCGGAAGGTGATTTCGAAGCGCTCACGAAGCCAGAAGCCGGCGAATTCATCAATGAAACCACCTTTCTGACGTCCGTGGGCGCAATCGACACGGCTCAAGTCGCGATCCGGACAAGCCCGATTTCCGGAGTGGCGCTGTTTTCAGACGGCTTACAGATGCTGGCCCTAACGATGAAGGAAGGATGGGCACCTCACCCGCGGTTCTTCGGCCCGGTCTTTGGGTGGCTGGAAGACGAGAACTACGCGGAGACAGCTCAGAAGAACATCGAGGCACTTCTGTCGTCGCCGCGCGTTAGCGCAAGAACGGACGACGACCTCACCCTCGTGGTTGCTCGGCTGCTCTAACTCGTGATGTTGATCCGCAGAGGCGACCGCAAGCCCTTTGATCCCGACAGAGAGAAGCCTCTCGGGGAGGGTGGCGAAGGTGTCATCTATCGATACCCCTACGACAAGAGCCTTGTCGTAAAGATTTATAAGAGCCCCACCGCTGAGCGGGCAGAGAAGCTCGAGGCGATGCTCGCCAACCCCCCCTCGGATCCCACAGCGAAAACAGGACATCACTCAATTGCCTGGCCTCAAGACGTGTTCGTCGACAAGAGCCGAGTTGTGCGGGGATTTCTCATGCCGGCCGCCTCGGGCGAAGGCCTCGATGTGCTCTACCATCCGGCCTCGCGGAGGCGCTTAGGATTCATCGTCAATCACAAATGGCTAATGGCGGTGGCCAGAAACGTTGCCTGGGCCATGGATGCCGTGCACCAGCGTGGATATGTCGTCGGCGACGTCAAAGCAGAGAACGTGAGGGCGTCGGACAAGGGTCTCGTCACGCTGCTCGACACCGACAGTTTTCAGGTGAGACAGGGCGCGAAGGTGTTTCGGTGCTCTGTCGGTACCGGTGACTACACGCCGCCGGAGTTGCAGAGCAAGACTCTCTGCGACATTGACAGACTCCCGGAACATGACCATTTTGGGCTCGCTGTACTTGCCTTCCGGCTGACGATGGAAGGCCAACACCCATTCAATGGGAGAGGGCGAAACGATATTGCGCCACACCTCGAGGCGCGAATTTCTGAGGGGCTGTTTCCCTACGGCGGATCAGACGATCGGATCAAGCCGCCAGCGTTCGCTCCCGAGCTCGAACAACTGCCACACCCTCTCCCAAGACTCTTTATTCGCGCCTTCAGGGATGGATACGCGAACCCGGCAGCGCGGCCCAGTGCCGCCGAATGGAGACAGGGACTAGATGCTGCGATCGGCCTGCTGAAGATTTGCCCAAGCGACCCCTCTCATTCTTACTCGGAGTACCTGTCTCAATGTCCCTGGTGCGCCCGCCGTGATGCGATCGATCGCGCTGCCGCGGGCTCCCAGCGCCGCGTGTCGGGAGCGGTGTTTCCCGGAGGTCAGGTCGCTCCGATATTGCCGCTCTCCACCCCTCGCCCTTCGCCGGTGGTCGCGCCGTTGGCCCTAAGAGCTCCACAGCTCGCCGCGTCACCTCAGGCGAAGCGCTTCTGGGCGACCACTCCCATCTTGATCGGCGTTCTCGCAGCGCTTCTGGTCCTCGTGACGAGCGTGACCGTAGGGCTATTGCGGTCGGTTCCGGGAATCACTGAGAAGATTGCGACAACATCTACACCGGAACAACCGGTGCGTGCATTTACTGGTGAGTGGATGGACACGCTCGCCAACGCGTCAATTGGCCGTGCAAAAGGGCTGCGATTTGTTCCGGGTCCACTTGGGACGGTAGCGGAGTTCCGAAGTGCCGGCCATTCTCAGATCGAGTACGCTGAGAGGTTTCCGGCTGAAGGCACGCTCGAGCTTTGGATCTACGTAGAGTCTGGCTATGGATACCAGGATTCAAAACTCACCATCCACCAGAATACTGCCGTCGTGTTTTCGTCGGACAACGCGGGCGCAGATGTGGCGTGGCCGGGTGCGGCGACTCTTCGCACGGGTCGCGATGGCACCTTGGTCTTCACGATGAGTACGGCTAAGTATGGGCACGCGCCGAATCAAACGATACGGGCAGCTGAGACAGCGTTTCGATTCGATCAATGGCACTCCCTGGGGGTGTCGTGGGGGTCATCGGGACAATGTCTCTTCTTGGATGGCCGTTCTGTCGCGGACGAGCCGACGAATACACAGAGACTCGGCGCCGGCGGGACACACGAGCGTCAGGCAGACGTTCCTACGATCGGTGAGACATCGTCTCGATTCTGGAAGCCCTGGCGATACGCCCAGGGGTTCGAAGGAAAAGTGGCTCGGGTGCGAGTCTCCCCGACGCAGCGCGACTGGAAGATCTCAACCACACGCCCATTTCAAGAGCCCGCTCAGCGGTCAATCGACCCGACCCCAGGCCTGACAATCGGTAAGTCGCTTCCGAGCCAAATCCAAGCACCAGAAGATGCATCGAGCGCCGCGCCGCCAGAAACACACGAAACGGCCTTCTCTGCTGAACCGTCACCGGATCAGGTCGCTCGACAAGACAGCGGAGCCGTGAGCGCAAGGGGTGAGAAGCGCCTTTCCTGTGAACCGGCAAAGTTGCAGCTTGGGGCGAAGTTAACTCTCGTCCTTCCGCGAATGAACGGGTGGAAGGTTACGGTTCACACACCGGCCGAGCGGACCCTGGTGATCACATCCGGCATCGAGAGTCGTTCGCCGTCTCAGGCGTCGGATTCCCCAGAGACGACGAGACTAACAGTCGATACAACCGCAGCAGTCGGCGTGGAAGCTCCATCCGGTCGACCCCGCCAGCCTGAATTCACAGAATTGGTCTTCACGGAAGCGGGAACTTACGACGTGATTGTCATGGAGACCGGCGACTCGGGTGACGCGCTAGCTTCAGGTTTCCGTTGCAGTGTGTATTTGTTTGGCGAGACCCTGCCTCCGACGCCGACGAGAGCGATGATTCGCAGACCAACGGATTGGAAGAACTAAAATGCTGTCGAGTCCAGATCGCAGAATCGTCTTGTTGTTTATCGTCGCGGAGGTCTTTGGCCCGATCGGGTGCGTGCCTGTAAGAAAGGTCAACTGTAGTGCCGTCCATTGCAAGCCGGTGGAGTGTCGCTCGAATGGCCAGTCGGCACTTGAAGACGGCCATCCGGATCTAGCGGCCTGTGCATTTCGAAGCGCACTGGCCCAAAATGAGTCGGATGTCGCCGCGCGGCTGGGCTATGGCTCAAGCCTAGCGATTATGGGAGAGACGGGGCCGGCGCGTCAGCAGTTTCGCTGGGCGGTAGAGCACAGCACAGATGAGGGAGACCAGTCGCTCGCCCGAGCATGGTTGGCAGCGCTGGAATCACCGCTCCCCGTAGCCGTCTACTACAGGCAGGACGAGGGCTGCTCTCCGAACACGGGAGCTGGAAAGAAGGCAGCGGAGTCGCTGCGTCGGACCCTGTCCCGACTCGCGGCGTTCCATGCTGCGACCGGCGACGGAGACCCACTCGTCCCTTGGGGACATGAGACGGAAATGTGTGCAAGGGCGAAGCGAGCGATGGCCCAGGTTGCCCTGATCGTCAGCGTTCGCTGCAATCGCCTATCGGCGGCACGCAATCCGACATTTCTGGGCGGCATGATTCAGGTCAACGGCATCACCAAATATAAAAGTGCTGTCTCATTGGAGGTCGAGGCCTATCACGTGAGGAGACGCGAGAGACGGGTATACCTGGCACAGGAAGGGACGGCGTCGAATATCTCGGAGAGAGCGGCCATCTGGACAGCGGTAGATGACGCCGTTGGTAAAGTGGTGTTACGACTCGCCAAGGAGCTGCTTTATGGCCCGTCGTAACACGGCCCGCAGGCTGCCAGAGGAGAGGTGGATATTTGCTGTAAAGGAGGGTGAGAAGTGAGAAAGAAACTCGGCGAGATTAAGGCGCCATCAAAGATCACATACCACGTGCATTGGGATCAGAACAGTAGGGAAGTGTGGGTCGAGAAGCCGATAGTGTTTGGGGGAAGGCTTCAAAAGTGCCCAGCTAAGGCAAACAGCGCGCAGGATGCGATGCATATAGCGTCTGCTTTCCTCCACGACAAGTAGCCAGGAAATGGAGTCGGACGGGGTAAAGACGGGGAGTCGTGGCGGGTCGCGTGGGGAGTGTGAGTTCAAGAGGGCGCAAGGAATAGGGGTGGCGGTTATCGATGCTCCGCGTAGAACAGAGACTTCGGAGAACGTGAATGCGAACAGAGATCGGAAGACTTACATCGAGGTCGGCGAAGCTCTATAAAGTGCTATGGGACATCCTAACGAGAGAGGTTTGGGTACAGCGTTCAACCGCGCTGGGCGGAGACCCATTCCTTAAGTGCCCGGCAAAGACCGAAACGGCAGAGGACGCCATGCATATAGCCTCCGCATTTCTATACGACAAGTGAAGATCGCACCCAAGCGGTGGAGCAGGGTGTGCCGATGGCAACCTCTGAAAGATCGGACGATTCGACCGCCGAATGAGTCAACAAGGAGGTGAGGATGGACCTTGATTCAGCGGGAGGAATTTTGACAGCGGTTGAACAAAGCAGAGTTGCGCTTGCGCTTCAGAGCCAGTGGCTTAGAGCAGCGGTCCGTTATGCCGAGATACGAGGGGCGTGGGGAGTCGCCACATTAGACGAGCGAGCCGCGCTCGACGCAGCGCGGACCGCGGCGCACAATGCATTCATTGACACGTGCAACATCCTGAGCCGGGCGATGGCAGCGGTGGGGGAGCCAAACGCCTGGAGAGGCGAGATCGGGACGGAACGGGGCGAGATCGGAGACTTCGCGTGCCTGCTCCATTGTGTACTTGCGTTGCGTGCGCGCTGACGGGAGGGAAAGACCATCGTACTGATCGCTGGAATCGAGGATGATCCGGCTGTCGCGGAAGTGCTCGGACGCTGCTTCAAAGGAGCGGGCTGGGAATGGCGTCACTTATCCGGGGGACCCGAGACGCTCAGCGCTATGCGGGAGTGCCGGCCTGACGTCGTGACCACCGGGAGTCGGCATCCGGCGTTCCCGGGTGTGCGCCTTGTCGGGGCCATGGGCTGTGACTCCGAGCTATGGAATGTGCCATTGGTGTTCGTCACGGCCCAGTCGCGCGAGAGCGTTTTCTGCGAAATCCGAGAGAGCGGGCTGGATCCTGACGTCGTAATCGCCGCCTATGTTAGTAAGCCATTTGTGGCTGAGGAGTTAATCGCAGAAATTCGCCGGGTTCTCCTCAGGGCCGAGGCCCCCGGGACAACCCCCAGATTCCGGAGCGGTCCCTGAGAACGAGTTGAAGTTCTCAGATTCTGGCCTGAGAACAGTTCGCCTGGCCGACCGAGTGCGGAGCCATCTTCCCTCCCCGCGCCTGCTCAACTAGGCGTGGTTGACTCGAACCCCGCGACGACCTCGCGGGGTTCATCGCGTCTGGCGCGCAAATCGCGACTGCGCGGAGTCTCAGCCTCCTCCTCAACCTCATCCACCGAAGACGAGGAAGAACGCTCCTCGCTCGCGGCGAGGCGGCAGGATGAAACCGGCGCGGGGTCGATGCATCGCCAGGAACGCCGCCGCGCGGTTTCGGGTCGCGGATGCGAGCATGCTTCCGATTATGGCTGGGGGGCCTCGAACCCGAATCGCCTAGCCGACCGTCTTTCCCCGCGCCTTCGCCTGACGCAGCTTGCCCTGCTGGTCCGCCGAAAGGAGGTTCTTCAGGCGGACCATCAGTCCGATCTGGCTGCGCTTGAGGTCGCGCTCGAGCGCGAGGACGCGGTCGAGCGCCTCCAGCACCTTCGCCTCGTCCGCCGTCGGCGCCGCGAGGACCGCCTTCAGCCCGTCCACGGCGTCCTGCAGCTTCCACTGCAGGTCGGTGAACTTCGGCTGGACCTTGAGGACCTCGGCCCGGACGTCGGCTTTCTGCGCGTCGGTCAGGCCGATCGCGGCCTGGCTCGACAGGATGAGGTCGGGCGGAAACAGGTTGTCGCCGAGCGGGTCCGCCGGAGCGGAACCCTCCGAGAGGGCGACCGGCGAGGCGACGAGCAGCGCGAGGACGAGCGAGCGGAGTGCCTTCATGTCAGTTCTCCTTGGCGGCGTCGAAATACGTCTCGCCGAGGCGGGGGACCTCGACGGGCTGGGACGGGTTCGGGTCGGGCAGCAGCGAGCGCGTGGGGGACGTCCACGCGCCGACGGCGCGGGCCGCGTCGGCGACGCGCGCCTCCTCCGATCTGTGGCGGCCGACGGTGAAGGCGCCGCCGAGGACGATCAGGGCGGCCGCGGCCCACGCGAGAGGAATCCTCCTGGGCGAAGGCCGCGGGGGGATCGCGGAGAGCGTGCGCGGGACCAGCGACGGCGGCGGGTCCGACCGCACGAGCCGCCGGACGCCCGCGTCGAGGCGCGCCGCGCGCGCGCGCAGCTCCTCGAGATCGCCGCGGCAGGCGGCGCACGCGGCGAGATGCGCGGCGAGCGGCGCGGAAACGGGACGCCCCAGCGCGGCGTCCGCGAGCTCGTCGCTCCAGTCGACGCAGGCGGTCATGGTCCCACCTCCAGAAGGAGCTGTTTGCGCGCGAGGTGGAGGCGCGAGCGGACCGTTCCCTCCGGCACCCGGAGGATCCGCGCGACCTCCGCGGCGTCCATCCCTTCGACGGCGCACAGGAGAAGGACGCTCCGGAGCTTGTGCGAGAGGCGGGCGATTCCCTGCCGGAGCGCGAGGTCCGAGGCAGGCGCGATCGCCGGCGGAACCCCCCGGAGCCACTCGGCGTCCCGGAGGTGCGCCCGATGGATCCCCCGCCTGCGGTTGAGCGCGAGCCGGATGCTCATGCGCGCCACCCACGCCCGGAACTTCTGCCGGTCGCGGAGGCCCTCGAGCTTGCGGTAGGCGCGCAGGAAGACGTCCTGCGCCACGTCCTCGGCCTCGGCGGCGTCGCCGAGGACGCCCCGCGCGAGGCCGAAGACGAGCCGCTCGTGCGCTCGCACCAGCTCCTCGAATCCCGTGTCGTCCACCGCGGCATTCTCAGGGCTGTGGTCCGGGCGGCGCCACGAGGCCCAGCGCGACGAAGGCGGCCACGGCGGGCTGGAGGCGGGCGGCGTCGGAGACGGTCTCTGCGCGGGCGGCTTGATCGGGGGTGAGGATTTCGGCGAACGACTGGTGATACGCGTCCAGCACCGACGCGGCCTGCCCGCGGATGGTCCTGAGGTCGAGGACCGCTTGCCCGAGGAGCGCGAGGTCCGGCGGGTTCGCCCGGGCGAGCGTCTCGATCTCGTGCTCCTTGGCTGTCGCGAGCTGACGGGCCTGTGCGAGCGAGCTCGCGAGGGCCTGCGCGTTCTGCGCGAGCGCCTGGGACTGCTCAGGAGAAAGCTCGAGGACGGCGGCCACGACGGCGACCGGATCGGGCGCGGGCGGCGGGGCCGAGAACGCCGCCGCGGGAGCGAGGGCCAGTGCCGTCAGGGTCAGGGTGAAGAGGGCGTTGCGTTTCATCGGATGTCCTCCCTGCATGAAGGAAGACACCGCCCGGCCGCCCCGCGTTCACCCCGCGAGCGGCCTCAGGCGCGTGCGAGGACCCCTGGCTGGCCGCGTGCGGAGCCGGGCGCGGTGAGAAAATCGGCTCGATGAGAGTTCGCCGGACGGCTCCCGGCCTTGCGCTTTTCGCCGTCGTGGTCGCGTTGGCTACCGTGTGCGCGGCGGCAGCGTTCCCCGCCCGCCACGCAGCGGGAGCGCCGTCCGCCGGGCCGGAGACCAGCCGGAGCAGATGATCGAAGCCTGGAAGGGGCTGGCCGGGGAGAAGGGGATCACGCTCGAGGAAAGGGTCATGACGAGCGACGGGCGCGACGTCGACTTCCTGGAGTTACGCGCCTTCGGCTACGGGGCCACCTTGTGCGCGTGGACCTTTTCGATCAGGGCGGGGTTCCACGCGCCCTTGTGGCATTTGCCGCAGAAGGACGCGCCGGGCAGGACGAGTCCCGCGGCTTTGGCCTTCGCCAGGTCCTTCATTACCGCCAGCGTTCGGTACTCGCTCCCGGCGCCATGGCAGCTCTCGCAGTCCAGCGGGGGCGTGCGCTGCGCATGTTTCGACGCGGCCCACGACTCGTGCTGCACCTTGTGGCAGAGCCTGCACTTCTCGGCGCCCACGCGTTCGAGCCCGTCCTTCACCGGGGGGACGGCGATCGCGCCGCCCGGATCGACGACTCCTTTGACGGCCTCCGCGGAGGGCGGCGGAGCGGGCTTCGGGCTGTCCACGGGAGGAGCGGCCAGCGCGGCGGCGGGCGGAGGCGCCGCCGCGGCCGGCGGCCGAGGTGACGCCTGCACTCCCGCTCCTGTCTGAGCCGGCTTCCGCGGTACGGAAGCCGTCTCGGACCGGGGAGAGCGCGAAGCGGGAGCCGAACTCTTCGGCGCCGCGGCCGGCTCCGCGGCGGACGTCGGCTGGGGCGGCGACGTGGCCTCGGCCACGGCGGGAGGTGCGGCCTTTTCAGGAGGCGAAGGACGGATCTCCTCTCGCTGGCCGCACGCGGCGAGCAGAGAGCCGGCACAGACGAGCGCGGCTGCGGTCCACGGGTTTCTCATGGCGAAACCTCCGGGGAGTCGGACAAGCGCTTCCCAAGCTTAACCCGGCGGGGGGCCGCGGAGGGGGTGCGCCTTCCGGGCCCTGAGAAGATTTTGAAGTTCTCAGAGTCTGCCGTCAGGGCGCGGGCTTCTCCCCCAGCCAGGTGCTGCGAGCGCGGGGTGGCAACGAGTTCAGGCGGCTCGCGAAGAGAGAGAGCTGCCACATCTCGCGTTCCGACAGCGTCTCGCGGAAGGCCGGCATTCCGGTGAAACGGATGCCATGCGCGATCTTCCAGTACGTGACTCCCTCGGGATCGTCCTCGACCCCGTCTTTCGCCAGCTGCGGGGCCTTCGGCGAGAGGCCCTTCGCGATCGACGACATCGCACCGTCCGCTCCGCCATGGCACACCTGGCAATGGGCGCGGTAGAGCGCGACGCCCGCGACGAGATTGTCTTCCGAAGGCTCGATGGGGCTCTTCAGACCCTGAGCCTCCCGGCGCATCGTCGCCCGAAGGGACGCGTTCGCCGCCCACTTCTCGAGCCTGCCGGGCTTCGAGTCCTGCCCGGACGGCAGGGCGCCGCTCACCACGAAAAGGTATCCGGCGGCCACGAGCGCCGCGACGGCGGCGACGATCCCGAGAATGAATCCCTTTCCCATCGCGTCTATCTCGCTTTCCTGAGGACGAGCTCGGCGCGCGCGGTTCCCGCGCGGTCGTGGCCGGCCGTGATCGAGAGCTTCGCGCCCTCGGGCGCCGCGACGATCCACTCGGCGAGCGCACGGTCCGGCGTTCCGGGATGGAAGCCCCACCACGTCGCGGTCGAGCGCTGCTCGTTCCGGCCGGCGAGCTGGCCGAGCGGCCTCCGGCTGGCGCCCTCGACGAGGCGCGCGGCCGGCGGGAGCGAGATCTCCGCGACGACGTCGCCGACGGCCTTGCGGTCGAGCGCCTGCTGCGAGCCGTTCGTCGGCAGCCAGCCGACGTTCTCGACGACGGCGCGCACCCTCCACAGATCCTTGCCCGCCGCCTCGGCGGAGACCGACCGGATCGCGAGCCGCGGAAGAGAGAGGCCGTAGAAGATCAGCCACTCCGTGTGCGGCGCGACCTCCTTCTCGAGGCGGTCGAACGGCGCGTTGTAGAAGAACCCGACCTTGTCCCAGCCGCCGATCTCGACCTTGCCGAGCTGCGGGTGGTCGAACGCGTGCCACGGGACGAAGCCCTTGCCGCCGAGCGCTTCGTCGTTCCAGCGCAGGAGCTTGCGCTCGTCCTCCACCGGATGAAAGCCCCAGAGCCAGGCCGAGGCCGTCGTGCCCGCGAGGGAGATGCCGGCGGCCTTCATCGGGTTCCAGAACTCGGTGATCGTGGAGAGGATCCCCTTCTGGTCGTAGAGCCAGCCGAACGCGCTCGGGATGTGCGTCTCGGCGTTCTCGCCCCGCAGGAAGAGGTAGGACATCGCGTCGTAGCCCGTGAGCTGCGCGGCGCGCGCCGTGAGCACGTCGTACGTGCGGCGGTCGGACGGAGGCAGGTGCTCGGTCCGGTTCACGGGCGGCGTCAGGATGAGGCCGCCGAAGGTGTGACAGGTGACGTGAGCGACGATGTTGGGCCGTGCCTGGATCGCCGCCACGTAGGCGGCGACCTCGGGCTCGGAAGCGGGGTACGGTCCGGCGCTCAGGGACCGCGGCCCGGCCTCCCGGTCGCCGGGGAAGTTCGCGCCGAGATCGAGCGCCTCGAGCGCCTCGGGGTCGGCGATCGTGACGCCGTCGAAGCCCTCGATCATCCCCTCGGGCAGGACCCTCCAGTACGTGCCCCCGGTCTCGTCGGGCTCGCGCGCGACGAGCAGGCGCGGGTCGGCGGGGTGCGCCTTCCACGGGCCGTTCGGGTCGCGGAAACGCATGAAGACGGTTCTTCCGTCGCCGTCCACGTCGCGCATGTAGAGGCCCGCGTCGGGATGGTTCGTGTACGGCCGGCCCACGGAGCGGATGTAGCGCCCCTCGACGAGGGTCTGCTCGACGCCGTCGGGGCTCACGCGCGGAAGGACGTAGACGGCGCGCGTGTCGAGGAGCCGAGTCACGCGTGCATCGGCGCCGTAGTCGCGCAGCAGGCGCCACACGAAGTGGAGCGCCGCGACGCCGCCGCCGTACTCGTTGGCGTGCACGTTTCCGTCCACGAGCAGCGCCGGCTTCTCGCTCGCGGGTCCGGTGGACTTGTTCGTGAGGGTCAGAAACCACAGGGAGCGCCCGTCGGGGGTCTTTCCGACGCTTTCGAGCGTCACGAGGTCGGGGCGCGCGGCCGCCCAGTCCTTCAGGAGCGCCGTGAACTCCGCATACTTCGTGATGTGGTCGAAGGGGAGCGCAGCGACCGCGCCCGGACCGGGGGCGGGCGGAGCGGCCGCCGCCCAGCACGGGACGGCCAGGAGGAAGCCCGTGGTCAGGGCGGCGAGCGAAGAGCGAAAGTCCCTCATGCGGCGTCCCGTCCTTTCGCGGAGGTCTACCACGCCAGATTCAAGGCCGGGGAGTCGCGGGCTGGGCCGCGGGCGGCGGCGCGCCAGTGAGGCTGCCCTTGGGCGTCGCGTCCAGCTCGGCGAGGTAGGCGCCGGCCGTCGTCGGGCCGTTCGCGAACGTGTCGGAGTGCTCGAGAAGCATCGAGCGGAACTGGAGGAAGAAGCGGGGTCCGCTCGGGAGGCCCATCTCCCGGTAGGCCTTGCTCACGGCCTCGCCCTTGCCCTCCGGGTACTCGGCGTCCTGGATGAGGAGGAAGTCCCAGCTGGCGCCGTCGGAGTGGACGTAGAGCTCGCGCAGGGGGACTCCGGCGCGCCGGTTCGCTTCGTCCAGCCGCGCGACGGCGCGCAGGAACTCCTCGTGTTTCCCGGGCGCGATCCGGTAGATCTCCACGAGCTTGTGCCGCACGGGCGCCGGCGGGGCTGTGGCCGCCGGAGTCTGGGCAGACGCTGCCGAGGAGACGAAGGCGGCGAAGAGGACGGCGATCCGGATTCGTGTCATGGGACTCCCCTCGTGAGGACGCTTCGGAGCCATGCCGCCGCATCGGCCAGCGCGCGGTCGGCGAGCGGCGAAATGGAAACCGCTTCGAGGAACGAGTGTGACGCCCCTGCGTAGACGCTCCTGCGGACGTCCACGCCGGCTGCCGCGAGACGCCGGGCCATCTCGACGCTCTGCTCCGTGAGGAGATCGCAGGCCGGGACGACGAGAAGCGCCGGCGGAAGTCCGCGAAGGTCCGCCCGGAGCGGGCTCACGCAGGGGTCGTCGGCCTCGCTCTCGTTCGTGAGGTAATTCTTCCAGAACTGCTCCATCTCGCCTTCGGCGAGCATGTAGCCGGGGCCGCCGAAGCGGGCGGCCGCCTCCGGAGAAGTCCGCCGGTCGAACACGCCGTAGAAGAGAGCCATGCCGGAGGGCAGCGGCGCGCCCGCGGCGCGGAGGCGGAGACACGAGGCGACGGAGAGGTTTCCTCCGGCCGAATCTCCGGCGACCGCGACGCGTGACGGGTCGATGCCGAGCGTGCGCCCGTGCGCCGCAAGGTGGCGGAGAACGGCGCAGACCTGGTCGAGGGCGACGGGGTACTTCGCCTCGGGGGACAGCGCGTAGTCGACGCCGACCACGGCTGAGCCGGACCGCGCGGCGAGCTCGCGCAAGAGGCGGTCGTGCGTGTCGAGGCTGAAGATCGTCCAGCCGCCGCCGTGGAGGTAGACGATTGCGGGCTTCATCCCGTGGGGGCCGGGGTCGTAGCAACGGATGCGGACGCCGCCGGCCCCGTCGGGGACGCGGTGCTCCGTGACGGACGCCATCACCGGGCCGCCCCGGGTCCAGGGCGCGCGGACGATTTCCGCGATGCGGCGCGCCTCGGGAGGCGACGCCGTCGCGAACTCCGGGAACCGGGCCCACCCTTCGCCCATCCGGGTCACGAACTCGCGGACCCGGGGGTCGAGGTCCTCGCCGCGCAGGCTCGGTGCCTCGCCCCCCGACGTGGGCGTCATGAAGTGCGGGCCGCCGCTCCTACCAGCCCTGCCAGCGGTAGCGGACGGACCCGATCAGACGGAACGCATTGCCGTAGTTGCAGTAGTTCACGGACGTGCAGACCGCGACGTACGTCTTGTCGAAGACGTTGGTGGCGGTGAGCGAGAGCTCGGTGGACTTCCAGACGTAACGGGTGGACGCGTCGAAGAGCGTGTAGGCGGGAACCTCGATCGTGTTCGTGTTGTCGCCGGCGCGCGTGCCGACGTACCGCACCCCGGCGCCGAACCCGAGCCCGGAGAGCGGGCCGGACGGGACCGTGTACTCGAGGGCGGCGCTCGCGAGCGACTTCGGCGCGAGCGGGGGACGTTTGCCGAGGGTCGTCGGGTCCGTGGTCTCGGTGACTTCCTGGTTGAGGTACGAATAGGAGGCGTGGAAGCTGAGCCCGCCCGTGAGGCTCGCGACCGCCTCCAGCTCGAAGCCGCGCGAGCGGATCTCGCCCTGCTGGAGCGTGTTCACCGGGTTCGCGGGGTCCGGGACGCTGACGTTCGTCTGCGTGATCTGAAAGAGCGACCCGGTCACGAAGCTGTTCGAATTTCGCGGCTGGAACTTCAGGCCGGCCTCGATCTGCTTGCCCGTCGTCGGATCGTAGGCCTGCCCGTAAGCGTTCACGCCGGGCGTGGGCAGGAAGGAAGTCGAGTAGCTCGCGTACGGGGCGAGGCCGAAGTCGAACAGGTACGTGAGGCCGGCCCGCCCGCTGAACTTGTTCGGGCTCTGGTCGGTCGACGATTTGCCGATCCGGTCGTCGGTCGTCATCGTCGTCCAGTCGTACCGGCCGCTCAGCGTCGCGACCACGTTCTTCCCGATCTTCATGTGGTCCTGGGCGTACACGCCGAGGAGCGACGTCGGCTGCTTCGTGTCGTAGTACGTAAAGAGGTCGGGGACCTTCGCGCCGTAGACCGGGTTGAAGACGTCGATCGGCGTCGCGAACGAGAAGCCGCTGACGATCGTGGACGTCGAGTCGGAGTAGTCGACGCCGGCGAGGACCGCGTGCTCGACCGTCCCGGTCTTGAACGTGGCGGAGGCGTTCGTGTCCACCGTGAAGACGCGGAGGCTCAGCGTGTTCCCGAAGCCGAAGCGGCTGAGGGTCCGGAGGTCGGCCCCGAGGCCGCCGCCGAACGCCGTCTTCCCCTCGTAGTCGATGCTCGAGTAGCGGAGCGTGTTTCGCACGGTCCAGACGTCGGAGAGCCGCTGCTCGAAGAGGCTCCCGACGGACCACTGCTTGCGGTTGAAGAAGTCGTAGTCGGGCTCGCCGGTGAAGAGGCCTCGGCGGATCTCGCCGTTCGGGTTGCTCGTGAGGGTGCCCTGCGACGGGAGGAACTGGCTCCAGCCCGTCTTGTCCTTCTGGTAGTCGGCGAGGACGGTCCAGGTCGTGTTCGCGGAGGGGGACCACGTGACGGCCGGCGCCACGAACCAGCGGTTGTCGGGCACGTAGTCCACCTGCGTGTCGCTGTCGCGGTACAGCCCCGTCAGCCGGTACTTCCAGTGGCCCGCCGCGTCGAGCGGCCCGCCGAGGTCGAGCTGGACCTGCTTGCGGCTGTGCGAGCCGAGACTCACGACGGCTTCGTTCGAGGTCTGTGCGGGCGGGCGCTTCGTCACGAGGTTCACGAGGCCGCCGGGCGTGTTCTGTCCGTAGAGGACCGAGCTCGGTCCCTTGACGACGTCCACCTCCTGGATGAGGTACGGGTCGACCTGGCCGGAGACCTGGCCGGCCTGCCAGCGCGAGTTGTCGCGGAAGAGGCCGTACGTGGACTGGTCGAACCCGCGGATGTTGATCCAGTCGTAGCGCGGCTCGTTTCCGTACGTGTCGACGCCGACGCTCGCGGTGTACTGGATCGTCTCGTTGACGGTCTGGACGTTGCGGGCCGCCATCTGGTCGCTCGTGATGACGGAGACCGACTGCGGGATCTCGATGAGCGGGGCCTCGGTCTTCGTCGCCGTCGTCGAAGACGCGGCGACGTAGCCGCCGGTGGCGGAAACGGTGACGATGCTGCTGAACCGGCCCTCGGTGAGCTTGAGGCTCCGCTCGGAGCCGCCGGCTTTCAGCGTCACGGTCTCCGCCCACGGGAGGAAGCCCGGGGCCTCGACGTCGATCTGGTACGTGCCGGCCTTTGCCGCGAAGGAGTAGGCGCCGTCGCCGACCGTCCGGACACTGCGGCGGAAGGCGCCGCACGACAGCGTCACGCTTGCCCCGCCGACGGGAGCGCCGGCCGGGTCGTGGACCCGCCCTGAGAGCTTCGCCTCGGGCTGGGAAGCGTCGACGCGGCACGTGTCGACGAACGAAGCGGGGGCCTGTGCCTCGAGCGGACCCGCCGCCAGCGCGGCGAGAACGACGGTGAGTGCGAGTTGGGTCTTCACGTCTCCACCTCCTCGGAATCGTATTCGTCTTTCTTGGGCGCGAATCCTCCCATTGCATCTGGTATCAGACAAGAGCCAGATGTCGAATCATCAATGGTGCCAGAGACCATTCCGCACTGGACCCATCGACATGTCCGCTTCTGGGTCTTTACGGGGACCAGCACGCGGTCCAGGATCGCGGAAATGTTTGTGCGACCCTGCTGGCAACCCTGGCACGCCGAGGCGGCTTTCGAGCTCATCGAGTCGTTCCCGTGGGCCCTCCTCGTCCAGAACGGCGACGACGGTCCGTTCGCCACGAACCTGCCGTTCATCCTCGACCGGAGCCGGGGGCCCCGCGGGACGCTCCTCGGGCACATCGCGCGCGCGAACGACCACGCCCGCGTCCTGGACGAAGCGCGCGGCTCCGCGCTCGTCGTCTTCGAGGGGCCCCAGAGCTTCATCACCGCGAGCTGGTACCCGAACCGCGACATGCCGGGGACCTACTACTACACGGCCGTGCACTGCCACGGGCGCGTCCGGATCCAGACGCCGGCCGAGCTCGAGGCGTCCCTCGCAGCCCTGAACGCCAAAATGGAAGGGCCGCTCCCGAACGGCTGGAAGATGGACGAGGTGCCGCACTCCGAGATCGCGCGCCGGCTGCCGTCGATCGTGGGCTTCGAGGTCGCGATCGAAAGGCTCGAGGCGAAGTTCAAGCTCGGACAGGACGAGCCGCTGAAGGACGCGCTGGCGGTCGCGGACCACCTTGCGGCCTCGGCCGAGAGCTCGGCGAAAGTCCTCGCCGGAATGGTCCGGCGCGCGAACGCCACCCGCGAGGCCCGCTGAGGACGTGATGCCGGACGGCGGCGGCCGGACGGAGAAGGCCCCGGAGCTCGTTCGGGCGCTGGGCTTGTGGGATTCCGTGGCCCTGATCATGGGAATCATGATCGGCTCCGGCATCTTCCTCATGGCCGGGGCGATCGCCCGGGAGCTCGATTCCCTGCCGGCCGTCGTCGCGGTCTGGGCGTTCGGCGGCCTCCTGAGCCTCGCGGGAGCGGTCGCGCTCAGCGAGCTGGGCGCCGCGCTCCCGTCGGCCGGCGGGCTCTACGTCTACCTGACGCGCGCCTACGGGCCGGGCGTCGGATTCGTCTACGGCTGGAGCGCGATGGCGCTCATCCACGCGGGCGGGCTCGCCACGCTCGCCGCGGCGATCGGCCTGTATCTCGGCCCGATCCTCGGGCTCTCCGCGGGCGAGACGCGGGCGCTCCAGGTCGGCGTCATCGCGCTCTTCGCCGTCGTCAATTGCCTCGGCGTCGTCGTCGGCAAGTGGGCGCAGAACTCCCTCACCGCGCTCAAGGTCGCGGGTCTCGCGGTCATGACGGCGGCCCTCTTCGCGAGCGGAAGCTCCCAGCGGCTCCTCGCGCACTGGAGCCGGCCGGCCGGAGGCATCACGTGGTCGGCTCTCGGCCTCGCCCTCGTCGCGGTTCTCTGGGCGTACGACGGGTGGCACTTCGTCTCGTTCGCGGCGGGGGAGATCCGGAATCCCTCGCGGACGATCCCGGCGAGCCTCCTCATCGGCACGGCGGCCACCTGCGCGATCTACCTCCTCGTGAACGTCGCGTACTACGCGGTCCTCCCGGCGGAGGCTCTCCGCGGGACGGACCGGGTCGCGGCCGCCGCGATCGGCGCATCCGCGGGCCCGGGCGCCGCGCTCGCGCTTTCGCTCCTGATCTCGATCTCGATCCTCGGGTCGATCAACGGGATCCTGCTCGGCTCCGCGCGGGTCATCCTCGCGATGTCGCAGGACGGCCTCTTCTTCCGCGTGTTCGGCCGCGTCAGCCCGCGATTCCGGACGCCCGTGGCCGCGACGGTCGCCCAGGCCGCGTGGGCGGCGGTTTTCACGCTCATCGGAACCTTCCGGCAGCTCTTCACGTCGTACGTCTTCACCGCGTGGATCTTCTACGGCCTCGCCGTGGCCGGCGTCGTCGTCCTGCGGCGGCGGGAGCCCGGCCTCGAGCGCCCCTATCGCTGCCCTCTGTATCCGCTGCCGATCGCGTTCTTCCTTCTCGCGACGGCCGGCATCGTGGTCGCCACGTTCGTCGCGAGCTTCCGTCAGGCGTCTCTGGGCGTCGGCCTCATCCTCGCCGGGGTTCCGCTCTACTTCGTCTTCCGCGCGTTCGACCGCAAGGCGGCGCCGGGCCCGGGATCCGGTTGATACGATCCCGGCCCGGGGGTGCGATGCGGACGCTCGCGGGACTCTTCCTGGACCGGAGCTCCCGCGCCACGCTCCAGGAGCAGCTCGCGCGCCAGGTCAAGGAGCTGATCCAGGGAGGCGCCCTGTCGCCCGGCGACGAGCTTCCCTCCACGCGCGACGTCGCGACCGGTCTCGGCGTCTCGCGCAACACGGCGGTGAACGCGTACGACCGCCTCGTGAGCGAGGGGTACCTCGAGCCTGTGTCGCGCTCCGGCGTCTTCGTCAGCTCGTCGATCACGCTGTCGCCGCACGCGACGTGGCCCGTGCGCCCGAAGGAACCGCGCCGCCGCGCGTCTCCGCCGGCGCCGCCGGTCCGCTCGCCGCTGGGCTCGCCCGCGCCGTTCCGGCCGAGCCAGCCCGACGTCTCGCTCTTCCCGCTCCTCGTCTGGAACCGGATGCGCTCGCGCGCCCTCAGGCTCGAGGGCCGGAACCTCCTCCACTATCAGGAGTCCTCGGTCGCGGGCCTTCCGGCGCTCCGGCAGAACGTGGCGGCGTACCTCAGGGATTCGCGCGGCGTGAGATGCGACTGGCGCCAGGTCGTGATCACGTCCGGCTCGCAGCAGGCGCTGTTTCTTCTCGCGGCGCTCCTGCTCGGGCCGCGCCGCAGGGCCTACGTGGAGGATCCCGGCTACGTCGAGGCCCGCCTCGCGTTCCGGAGGACGGGCGCGCGGGTCGTCCCCGGGTCCGTCGACGAGCAGGGGCTGCTGATTCCGGGGCGCGGCGGGGAGAAGGTCTCGCTCGTGTACACGACGCCGTCGCGCCAGTTTCCGACGGGAGTCTCCCTCTCGCTGGCGCGGCGAATCGCCCTCATCGATTACGCGGGCCGCACGGGGGCGTGGGTCGTGGAGGACGACTACGACTCGGAGCTGCGCTACGGAGCCGCGCCGCTCCCGAGCCTCCAGAGCCTCGACGGGAGCGGGCGCGTCATCTACGTCGGCACGTTCAGCAAGCTCCTCTTCCCGTCGCTGCGCCTCGGCTACGTCGTGGTCCCCGAGCCTCTCCTCGACTCGTTCGTCGAGGCCAAGCACCTGATCGACGACCACCTTCCCCTCATCGACCAGGCGGCCCTCGCGCTTTTCCTCGAAAGTGGCGCGTTCTACTCGCACATCCGCCGCTGCCGGCGGGCGTACGCCGAGCGGCACGCACTCTTCCGCAAGCTCTTCGCCGACTCGGACTCGAGAATCGAGTTTCCGAGCACGGACGGCGGAATGAACCTTGCCGGTTTCCTTCCGGCCGGCTGCGACGACGCTGCGCTGTCCCGCCGGCTGGGAAGCGCCGGGTTCGACGTTCCGCCTCTCTCGCGCTACGCGATCCGTGCGACGCGTCCGGGCCTGTTGTTCGGCTTCACGGCGTTCTCACCCGCGGTCATCCGGTCCGCGGTTTCCCGCCTTCGACGCATCCTCGAAGGGGGCGCCTGACTCTACCGCGCGGACTCGTACTCCTTCAGCTTGCGGTAGAGAGTCGCCGTTCCGATTCCAAGCTTCTCCGCGGCGCTCGTCTTGTTGTTTCCGGAGGCCCGGAGCACCGCGAGGATGTAGTCGCGCTCCACGTCTCCGAGCGGACGCACGTCGCCCGGCGCCCAGGCGTCCGGCAGCGCGCGTGCGATCTCGTCCGGCAGGTCCTCGACGTCGACGCGGGTCCCTTTCGCGAGGACGACCGCACGCTCGACCGCGTTCTCGAGCTCGCGGACGTTCCCGGGCCACGCATGGCGAACGAGCTGATTCGCGGCCTCGGGCGT
>DASXVJ010000008.1:0-3625 GCA_036504335.1 Thermoanaerobaculia bacterium | reverse complement strand
CGCCGTTCGCGGCCGAGCACGTGAAGCGGGCCTGCGTGGTGGTGGGCAGCCTCGCCGACGAGTTCGGCGGGATGCTGCAGAAGGAGTTCGGGGGACTAAGGGCGTTCGAAGAGACTCCGGAAGGGGCGGAGGTGCAGTAGGGGGGCGCAGCGACCTGATAGATCGCGGGTTTGAAGGGCCTATTTACCGATGACCACGTAAATAGCGTTAAACTATATTAACGTGGTTAATGGAATATGACAGAAGCACGAGGCCCAAAGCCCTACGGCGCGAGCGAGGGTATGGCAATCCTGGGGGCGCTGGTCGATTCAGGCCACGCGATCTTCACGTCGGCCGAGGCGCACGCGGCCGGCACGAAGAGGAAGTTGGACCCGGCTCGCACGAACATCCTCCTCTCCTTGATGGCGGATGCGGGACTGATTCGCCGATTGAAGCGGGGGCTGTACGCCGTGACCGGCAGGCTGCCCGGGAGCCGCGCGCCCCACGACTTCGCGATCGCGACGGCGATGTTCACGCCGTCGGCCATCAGTCACGCCTCGGCCCTGAACTTTCACGGGCTGTCCGAACAGTCTCCGCAGGCCATCACGTGCATGACGACGAAGAAGATCATGACGCCGTCCATGCGCGGCAGGGGGGCGCTCATTCACTCGCCACGGACGTGGGTGGTCGACGATCTCCGCATCATCTTCTTCTCGGTGGGCGTCGCGAGGTTCATAGGGATCGAGCAGGTGTGGGTGGACGCGGAGAACAGGGTGCCGATCACGGACAAGGAGCGGACGGTCCTCGAGATGTTCCTTTCTCCGAGAGCCTTCGGCGGCCTGGCCGAAGCGATATCCGTGCTGGAGGAGCATCGCAGCACGCTGGATCTGGAGAGGCTCGCTCGGTACGCCGTCGAGATCAAGGTCGCTGTCACAGCGAAGCGCCTCGGATGGGCGCTCGAAGTTGCGGGCGTCCCTCGCGCGATCCTCAACCGGCTGCGGGCGGTGCCAGTAAAGGGAATTCAGAGGCTGGACCCGACGAGGCCGGCTAAGGGGGCTGTCATCCGGGAGTGGATGCTGCAGGACAACTTCACGAAGGCCGGCGCGGCATCATCATCATGATCCCGCTCCAGAAAGATCTTCAGCAGCGCGCACGCAATCTCGGCCTTCCGCTCGACACGGTCGCGAAGGACTACGTGATCGGCCACCTTCTCGCGGCCATCAGCGCGCAGCCCGAGCTGGGGTCAGCGCTGGTCTTCAAAGGCGGCACCGCCCTGAAGAAGCTGTACTTCGGCGAGTATCGCTTTTCCGAGGATCTCGACTACACGGCGGTCGAGGCTCCTTCTGGGAAAGTGCTCGAGGAGGCCCTGCGGCGCGCGGCGGATGAAGGCGCGCGAACCCTCTCCGAGCGGGGTCCGTTCACCGCCACGCTCGAGCGAGATGACCACCGCGATCCGCATCCGGGCGGGCAGGAATCGTTCAAGGCACGCGTTCAGCTCCCGTGGCAAAGAGAGCCGCTCTGCTCGATCAAAATCGAGATCACGGCGGACGAGCCGGTGATCCTTCCGGCGCTCCGGCGGCCGCTTCTCCACGGCTACGACGACGGCCTTCGTGCCGACGTGCTCGTCTACGTGCTGGAGGAGATCGTGGCGGAGAAGCTACGGGCGTTGCTTCAGAGCGAGGTGCGGCGGCTGAAGCGCGGCTGGACCCGCCCACGGGCACGGGACTTCTACGACCTGTGGCGCATTCTTGGCGATCTTCACAAGGAGATCGATTCCACCGTGATTCCCGCCGTTCTTCGACAGAAGTGCGGTGTGAGAGGCGTGTCGTTCACCTCTGCGGATGACTTCTTTCCCGAGGGGCTCCTCGCCGAAGTAAACGCAGCATGGGCTCAGTCACTTGCTCCTCTCGTCTCGCACCTTCCGCTGCTGCCGAAGGTGCTGTCGGAGCTACGGCCCAAGGTCGAGCGGTTGCTGGCCGAATAACGAGCTGCCTCCGGCTCCCCCGCCGTTCGGGAGGAGATGTTCGTGGCGCCGTTCGTGGCCGGGCACGTGAAGCGGGCCTGCGTGGTGGTGGGCAGCCTCGCCGACGAGTTTGGCCGGATGCTGCAGAAGGAGTTCGGGGGGCGAAGGGCGTTCGAGGAGGGGCAGGAAGGGGCGGAGGTGCAGTAGGGGGGCCGTTGAAGCCCGCGGGCTACTTGGCCACGGCGCGGGCGATTTCCCGGGGCCGTTTCCCGGTGGCGAGGAGCGACCGGACGATCAGATCAAGGCTGACCTGCTCGTCCGCGGCCTCCATCTTCGCGACCCGGGACTGGCTCGAGCCCAGCTTCGAGGCGAGCGCCGTCTGGGAGAGCCCCTTCTTCAGGCGAGCCTTCTTGAGCTCGCGAGCGAGGCTGAGCTTGATCTCGATGTAGGCCGACTCCTCCGGAGTCAGGCCGAGAAAGGTCTCGGCGGATCCGAACGTCCAGCCCTTCTTCGCGAGGCGAGCTTTCTTCGTCTTGTCCATCTGCTTACTCCCTGTCCCATGCCGCGAGGCGCCGCGCGCATGCTGTGATCGTGGCCTTCGGCGTGTGTTGTGTGCCCTTCTTCTCGACTCCCAGGATCACGATCGCATCCGGCGGGACCGCATAGAAGATCCGCCAGTCGACGTTGCCATCGGGTGGCATCCCAGGCTGACCAGCTATGTCAATACTGACATAAGGCGACGCCCGTTAGGTGATTTGAGCTAAACGTCCACCCGGGTCTTTACTTGCCCTGATTTCGAGCGATAAGATTTTCCCCGCCACCGGGGGTACATCGATGAAGCGGTCGCTCGTATCGGCCTTGGCTTCGCTTCTCCTCGCGATGGATGTCCGGGCGGCCGAGCCCCGCTGGACGGTCGAGTTCAAGGAAGGCGCGTACACCTTCCTCACGGCGACGGGCCTCGAGGTTGGACAGAAGACAGTCCCCGGGGCGATCGCCGGATACCTCGTCGTCAAGCTCCCCGCCGACGTCGACCCGGCCACCACGAACCGCGGCGTCTTTCTCGGCCGCGTGCGTGTGCCCGAGCGACGCGTCACGTGGCTGAAAGGGGACGAGTTCGCGGCCGGCGAGCTGCTGCCCGCGCACCACCTCATCGCAATCACCCCGAACGCCGGCTTCGAGCCCGGGCTGTGGGCGGTGAAGGTCCGCGAGACCGTCAAGGACCGGAGCGGACGCCCCGTCAACCCCACGAATGCGACGTGGACGGTGGAGATCGGAGAGCCGCGCGCGCAGCCGGATGACTCCGGTCCGGCGCGCAACACGCTCAAGCTGAAGTTCACGACCGAAGTCGACCCGGCGACGTATGCGGACGGGATCGTCGTGGAGAAGCAGGCCGCGGGCAGCTGGGAGGAAGAGCCGCGGGGCAGCGCGACGATTGCACCGGGCGCGCACGGCGGATCGGTCAACGAGATCGGACTCCGGCCCCTGGGCGGATGGGAGCGTGGGGCGACATACCGCGTGCGCGTGACGGACGCCATCCGCGACGTGCGCGGGCAGCCGCTGACGAACGCCGAGGACTTCAGCTTCACGGTGCCGAAGTCCGGGCCGTTCGAGACGCGCCACGAGCCACGGCGGCCGGTGGCGCAGGCGAACGCTCAGGCGGCGGCGGCAGGGCCGGCATTCCCG
>DASXVJ010000007.1:0-70789 GCA_036504335.1 Thermoanaerobaculia bacterium | reverse complement strand
CTCTTACTCTTCCTCAGCAAAGCGCCGTCGTGCTCTGCCGCGATGGCTCCATCACTACAACTTCCATCGCCTACACTCTTCCCTCGGCTACCGTCCACCGGCATCCAGGGTGAACAACCTGTTTAGCCTCGACAGCTAGCGGACGTTCTTCAGCGCCTCACGGACCGAGAGCGGCGAGAGGCGCGAGCGGTTCTTCTCGACGTACTTCACGATCGGCTTTTCGTCCGTCCATGCGTACGACCGGAGCGCCCAGCCGATCGCCTTTCTGAGGAAGAATTCCTTCGAGGACAGCGACGGCTCGATCAGCTCGAAGAGGAGATCGAGATCCGTCTCCCTCTTGAACGTGATCTGGCAGAGGATCGCGCTGCGCCTTTTCCACATGTCTTCGCCGCGGCTCCATGCGCGCATGGCCTTCCGCATCGGCGCGGGCTCGTTCCGGAGCACATCCCCGAGGCGTTTCGACGCGAGTGTGTCCACGAAGTCCCACCACGCGCCCGTCACGATCATCTCCTCGTACATCGGGAGGGAGGCCATCGTCTGGAACGCCCGCGCGCGGCGTTCGCCCGCGAGGCCGATCGCGGCGTAGCGCTCCTCGCGGAACTTCGCTCCACGCCACAGCGCGAGGACGTCCCGCCGCCACGCGGCCGCGCCCGCCACGGGGTGCGCGGCGAAGACGCGCCGGCAGATCGCGCGCAGCGTCTGCGTGTCGACGCCGTGGAACGGCATCGCGGACTTCATGTACGCCCGCGCGCCCGCGGCGCGCTCGGGCGTCCCGGCCGCGGCGAGCTCGCGGCGGAGGACGGCGAGGAGCGGCTTCGGCGCGGTCACGCCTTCCGGTAGCGCTCGCGGATCGTCGGGATGAGGTACTCGGAGAACGCGGACTCGAGGCCGTATTTCGGCGCGAATCCCCAGTCGGAACGCGCGGCGCTGTCGTCCACGTCGGCGGGCCACGAGTCCACGATGCCCTGCCTCTTGTCGTCCGGCTCGAACGTGACCTCGGCGGCCGGGAACGACTTGAGGACGAGGTCGCGGATCTCCGCCGCCGACGGCGCGAACGAGCCGACGTTGTAGACCTGTCGTGAGAGCGTCCCGCCCGGCGCGGCGGCGAGCTCGAGGAGCGCGTCGACGCCGTCGGGCATCGCCATGAACGGGATCCGCGTGTCCTCGCGGACGAAGCAGGCGTAGGGCTTGCCCTCCGCGGCCGCGTGAATCATCTCGGGTGCGTAGTCCGACGTGCCGCCCGACGGGACCGTGACCGCGGAGATGAGGCCCGGGAAGCGCAGGCATCGGAAATCCACGCGCCCCGCCTGCTGCTCGGACGACAGCTGCTTGTAGAACTTCGCGTAGTAGCGGCCGAGGTGCTCGGCGTACAGCTTGTTGCAGCCGTACATCGTCGTCGGCTTGTTGTGCTCGTCTTCCTTGACCTTGCCCGCCATCTGCTTCGTCGCGAGGTCGGGCAGGCCGTATGCCGCGATCGAGGACGGGTAGAGGAACGTGACGGGGCGGCCGTGCGACTGGCGCTCGCTCTGCGCGAACTCCAGCATGTTGATCATCCCTTCGACGTTCACCTGGTGCGCCGTCACGGGCGTAAATTCGCCGCGCGTCGAGAGCAGCGCCGCGAGGTGGAAGATCATGTCGATCTCGTACTCGGAGAGGATGCGCTCGAGAACGCTCCGGTCGAGGACGGAGCCCGTGAACTCGCGCGCGACGAGGCGGCCGAGAGACGGGTCGAGGGCCTTGAGGTCCAGCGTGAGGATCGGGCGCGTGCCTTGGGCCGCGAGACGCGTGATGAGGCCGTGTCCCATCTCGCCGCTCGCGCCCGTGATGAGGACGACGGGGCGGCGCATCAGGCTACCGTGACACGGGTCTCGAGGTAGACGTCCTGGATCGCGTTCAGGAGGGCGACGCCCTCCTTCATCGGCTTCTGGAACGCCTTGCGCCCGGAGATGAGACCCATGCCGCCCGCGCGCTTGTTGATGACCGCGGTCGCGACGGCCTGCCCGAGGTCGTCCTTGCCGCCCGCAGCGCCGCCGGAATTGATGAGGCCCGCCCGGCCCATGTAGCAATTCGCGACCTGCCAGCGCGTCCACTCGATCGGGTGCGCCGGGACGAGCTTCGCGTACGCCTCGGCGTTCGGCCTGTTCCCGAACGGGAGCGCCGGGAACCCGCCGTCGTTCTCGGGCTGCTTCTGCTTGATGATGTCCGCTTCGATCGTCACGCCGAGGTGGTTCGCCTGCGAGGTGAGGTCCGCCGAGACGTGGAAGTCCTTCTCCTTCGTCTTGAACTCCGGGTTGCGCAGGTAGCACCACAGGACCGTGAACATCCCGTAGTCGTGCGCCTGCTGGAACGCGTGCGAGATCTCCGTGATCTGCCGGCGCGAATTGTCGGAGCCGAAGTAGATCGTCGCCCCGATGCCCGCGGCGCCCATGTCGAAGGCCTGCTTGACGGTCCCGAAGATCGTCTGGTCGTAGGAGGTCGGGAGCGTCAGGAGCTCGTTGTGGTTGATCTTCACGATGAACGGGATCCGGTGCGCCCACGTGCGCGCGACCGACCCGAGGACGCCGAGCGTCGAGGCGACCGCGTTGCAGCCGCCCTCGCAGGCGAGACGCACGATGTTCTCGGGGTCGAAATATTCCGGCGCGGGCGCGAACGACGACGCGCCCGAGTGCTCGATCCCCTGGTCGACGGGCAGGATCGAGAGGTACCCCGTGCCCGCGAGGCGGCCCTTGTCGAACATCCAGGAGAGGCTCCTGAGGACGCCGGCGGGGCGGTCGGAGGGGACGAAGACCCGATCCACGTAGTCGGGCCCGGGGAGGTGCAGCATCGAAGCGGGTACGCCTTTGGCTTCGTAGTCGAGAAGCGAGGCGCGCTCGCCGAGCTGCTTGCGGATGGTCTCGAGCATCAGGGCCTCCTGCCGAGGATGGTGGGACCCCCATCCTAGCCGAACGGCGAGGTCGAGACGGCGTATCGGCGCCGCCGCGAGCGGCCTCCGTGGCATCCTCGCGGCGTGCCCGGGCCCGCCTCCGCCCCGCCCCCGACGATCGTCTCGAGCTTCGTCAACGCGACGTTCGGGCTCTGGTTTCCGTTCTTCCGTTGGATGGCGCGGACGCTGCCGACGGTGGGCGTCGCCCGCCTCGCCGAGGCGACGGCCGAGCGCGCGATCTGGGGGCGCGAGAGCGTGCGCGAGGCGATCCTCGACAACACGGCCGCCGTCCTCGGCCTGCCGCGCAACTCGCGGGAGGTCGAGCGCGCGGGGCGCGAGATGGTGTCGCGGCACTCGCGGCTGTGGATCGACCTCCTGCGCTACTCGGGGCGGAGCGACATCGACCCGAGGTCTCTTCTCGCGGCGCGCTCCGGAGACGAGCGCCTCATCGAGGCTCAGAAGGAGGGCAGGGGCTCGATCCTCCTGACGGCGCACGTCGGCAACTTCGAGCTCGGCGGCCTCTTCCTCGCGCAGCTCGGCCTGAAGGTCGCGGTCGTCTACGTGCCCGACCCGTCCCCCGTCATCGAGAAGCACCGCGACGACGCGCGCAAGATGCTCGGCGTCACCGGCATCCCGGTCGACCGGTCTCCGTTCGGCTTCCTTCCCGTCTTTCGTGCGCTCGAGCAGAACATGTGCGTCGCGATGCAGGGCGATCGTGACGTCTCGGGCACGGGCCAGACGACGGCGTTCTTCGGGAAGACGGCCTCGTTTCCCATCGGCCCGTTCCGGATCGCGCAGGCAACGGGAGCGCCGATCTTCCCCGTCTTCGTCCTGCAGGAGGAGGACGGCCGCTACCGGACGATCGTCGAGGAGGCCATCCACGTTCCGCACGCACGCGGCAAGGCGGCCCACGCCGCCGTTCTCGCGGGGCTCGCGACGTTCGTCGGGCGCATGGAGGCGACGATCCGCGCCTACCCGACGCAGTGGTACCGCTTCGCGCGGTTCTGGGAGAGCGAGGAGTGAGGCGCGCCGCGGGCGGCTCGCTCGCGGCCGTCTGCGCCGCGGTTCTGCTCGGCGCGTGCGCCCCCGGGCGGCCCGCGGGCGCGCCCGCCGCCGCGGCGCCGGACCCGGAGGTCGAGACGCACGGGGAGGTCCGCATGCTCGGCCCGTCGTGGGTCGGACCTCTCGTGCCGCCCGGCGCGCAGAACGGCGTCCTCGTCGGGCGATTCGCGGGAGCGCCCTACGACCTCGGCCTCGCGTTCGGCCGCCTCACGCGCCCCTGGATCCGCTCGCAGGAGACGCACCTCGACACGCTGTTCACCGCGGTGATCCCCGGCGGCCTGAAGCGCTCCTTCATCCGGCAGCTTTCCGCGTTCCGGCTGCGCTCGCTGCCGGACGAGATCCCGCCCGATCTCCTCGTCTCGATCGCCGGTCTCGCCGACGGCTACGAGCCCGTCCCGCCGGCCTCGGGATGGAGCGCGTGGCGCCGGATGCTGGACCTCCACGCGCTGCACGACGTCTCCCAGCGCTTCGTCGACGCGCCCGCGCTCGCGGCCGCGTGCACGGGCTTCCTCGCGAAGACACCGGACGGCGGCGTGCTGCTCGCGCGCAACTTCGACTTCGAGGGCGGCGACGTCTTCGACCGGCAGAAGCTCGTCTCCGTCGTCCGGCCCGACGGGAAGATCCCGTACCTCTCCGTGGGTTTCTCCGGGATGCTCGGCGTCGTGACGGGTTTCAACCGGGAAGGAATCGGCGTCGCGCTCCAGGCGATCGCCGGCGGCGAGACCGCGGGCTCGGGTGAGCCCGTCACGCTCCTCCTCGCGGACGTTCTGCGAAACGAGTCGACGTTCGACGGGGCGGTGGAGCGCCTCCGCCGCGGGAAGGTCTTCGTCTCGGACCTCGTCCTCCTCGCGGACGCGAAGTCGGGGCGGATCGCGATCGTCGAGAAGAGCCCGTCCGCCTTCGCCGTGCGCGAGACCACGGGCGCATCACTCGGCGCGACGAACGAGGCGGAGGACGCGGCCGTGAAGGCGGGCGCGCGAGCGCTTCCGTCCGGGTCGACGTCCCGGAAACGGCGCGCGCGCCTGGACGTCCTCCTCGGCAAGGAAGGCGCATGGCTCGACGTGCCGCGCGCCGTCGCGATCCTGCGCGACCGGACGGGCGCCGACGGAGCGGACCTCGGGCACGGCAACCGCAACGCGATCGACGCGTCCATCGCCGCGCACTCCGTCGTCCTCGACCTCACGCGCCGCCGCGCGTGGGTCTCGGCCTTCCCCCACACGCTCGGAGCGTACGTGCCCGTCGATCTCGAGGCCGTCCTCGCGGCCGAGGACGGCCCGCCCGCTCCCGGCGCCGGGCCGATCCCCGCCGATCCGTGGCTCGGCTCGGGCGGATTCGGCAGGTACCGCGAGGCCCGCGCGGCGCTCGCCGAGGTGCGCACGCTCGAGCGGGAGGCCGGTGCGGGCTGGCTCGAGGCCGCCGCAGCCGCGGCCGGGCGCGCCCACGCTCTTTGCCCTGATTTCGCGGAAGCGACCGCGAAGCTCGGCGAGATCGAGCTCCGCCGCGGCGACCGCGAGCGCGCCCGGACGCTGCTCGACGAGGCTCTCGCGCGCGACCCGGGCCCCGCGCCGCTGCGCGCGGCCGTGGTCGCCTGGCGGGACGCCGCGGCACGCGGAGTCCCGCCGCCCCGCGCCCCGATTCCGACCATCCCGACTCCGGACGAGCTCATCGCGGAGCGGGAGAAGAGATAAGAGAACTTCTTCTGCTCAGGAAAAGAACGCGAGCGTGACGGCGCAGCGCGAACCGTGAGCATCGCGCACCTCGTATCGGCGATTTCGGATTTTCTGAGAAAGTGAATGGGTCGAGGGCGCATCCGCCGCCGATGCGCTTCGTGAGGCGGCGAGATCGGACGCGATTTCCCACAAGCCTGACGCACCGAGGCGTTCGATCACCGCACCACCGCCTCCCCGCGCGCCACCCTGACCAACACCTTCTGAGAAATCTTCCGGTCTCTCTTCGAACCTCGCGGCCTGCGGATCCGGATCGAAGCTGAGGGCCGCCTCCACGAAAACCGCTCTTCCCCTCTTACTCGAAGGAATCTCTTCTTCTCCCTCTTCATCCGCCTCGAGGAGAACCGCGGCCGACGACTCGACGAGCGTGGCGTCCGCCTCGCGCAGCGCGTCGCCGATCCCCTCCGCCGCGACGACGAGGATGCGGTCCGCGTCGCCTTTCGCAATTCGCGACGCCGCGAGGACGAGGGCTTCGAGCCCGGCCGTGCGGCCGGAGACGAGCGTCTCGGCGGGCCCGCCGAGCCCCCATCCGATCGCGAGCTCGCCCGCGACGGTGTTGTGGACGGTCGCCGCGAAGACGGACGGCGCGAGATCCTCGACGCGCGCCGCCGCCGCGAGCAGGAGTTCGTGCTGCCGGATTGCGTCGCGGCAGCCGAAGGCCGTGCCGACGACGATGCCGAAGCGCGGGTCCGGTGTGGCGCCGGGAACGGCGGACTCGACGCCCGCCGCCGACAGGGCGCGCGCGCCCGCCAGGACGCCGGAGCGCCCGAACCGGTCCATCCGCCGCAGGCGGTTCGCATCCACGAGCGCGTCGCGAACAGCGCCGCCGCCGCCCTCGACCGTCGCCGCGAACGCGAGGGTGACGCGCCTCATGCCCGCTCCAGGACGAGGGCGGCGTCCGTGCCCGAGAACGCGGCGGACGTCGAAAGGACGACGTCCACGCGGCGCGCGGGCCGGTGCGGCGCGCCCGAGACGACGAAAAGGGGCGAGCCGGGGCGAGCGGCGCGGTGGCCGGCGGTCGGCGGGACGTCTTCGGCGCCGAGGACGAGGGCGCACAGGACGGCCTCGAGCGCGCCCGCGGCGCCGAGCGTGTGGCCGGTCGCTCCCTTCAAGCCGTGGACCGGCACCGATCCTGCTCGGGGGCCGAGGACGTGCGCCAGAGCGGCTTCTTCCATCGCGTCGTTGAAGACGGTCCCGGTTCCGTGGGCGCTCACGAAGCCCACGTCGGCGGCCGTGCGCCTTGCGTCGGCGAGAGCCGCGGCGGCGGCCCGGGCGAGGCCGGCGCCCGACGGATCGGGCCGCGTCATGTGGAACGCGTCCGCGGCCGAGCCGTAGCCCGTGACGCGCGCGAGGACGCGCGCGCCGCGCCGACGGGCCGCGTCCTCGTCCTCGAGAAGGAGAAACGCCGCGCCCTCGCCGAGCGTGAGGCCGTCGCGCCCCGCGTCGAAGGGACGAGCCGCCGTCGGGCTCAGGGCGCGCAGCGCGTCGAAGCCCGAGAACACGAACGGCGAGAGCGCATCGGCGCCTCCCGCAAGCACGCGAACGGCGCGGCCCTCGCGGATCCACGCGGCCGCGAGGCCGATCGCCGCGGTGCCGGAGGCGCACGCCGTCGAGACCGTGGCAACGGGCCCGCGCGCGCCGTGCCGCCGGGCGAGGAGCGCCGCGAGGGCGCCGGGCGCCTCGCGGGCCTCGCGGCCCGCGAGGGTCGTGCCGACGGCGACGCCCGCACGAGGGCCGAGGGCCGCGAGCCGTCCCATCGCCTCGGCCGCCGCGGCGAGTGCGAGCCTCTCCGTCCGGTCGGCGGTTCCTCCCCCGGGATCGGCCGGGACGACACGGACCTCCGCGCCCGTCTTCGCGGCGAAACGGGAGACGTCGAAGAGCGTGACGGGCGCGATCGCGCTGGCGCCGCTCCACGCGCCTTCCCGCAGGGCGGGCACGCCCACGCCGAACGCCGTGACCGCACCCATCCCCGTCACGGCCACGCGCCGGCCTCTCACCCTCTCTCCGCCCATCTCGTCCCTATAATCTCCCGCCGCGCCGCTTCCGTGGCGCTCTTCCCGGGGCGAACCCGACCGCTCCTCCCATGAAGATCCTCCTCGCGTCCGACGAACACCAGCCCAACGAGGCGTACCGGGGCGCCCTCCTCGCGGCGGGAGCGTTGCCCGGGGAGATCGTCCTTGCGCTGCCCGGCCCCCCGCTTCCCGAAGCGTTCGACGGCCTGCTCCTCGCGGGCGGGCCCGACGTCGACCCCGCGCGCTACGGCGAGTCCCGCGCGGCGGCGACGCTCGAGGTGCGGGCCAGCCGGGACGCGCACGATTTCGCCGCGTTCGCCGCCGCCGAGGCCGAGGGCGCGCCCGTCTTCGGAATCTGCCGCGGCCTGCAGGTCGTGAACGTCGCACTCGGCGGCACGCTGTGGCAGGACCTCCCCTCCCAGCGGGGCCGCGGCGTCGCCCACGACACCGATGCGGCCGGCCGCGGGCGCGACTTTCGCGCACACGCCGTGCGGCCGCGCGCGGGCGGAGAGCCCTCGCCGTTCGCCGCCGCCCTCGCGCAGACGACGGACGTCAACTCGCGTCACCACCAGGCCGTCAAGGACCTCGCCTCGCCGCTCGCCGCGCTCGCGGCCTCGCCGGACGACCTCGTGGAGGCGGTCGAGCGTCCGGGGGGCGCCTGGCTCGCGGCCGTCCAGTGGCACCCCGAGGATCTCGTCGCCGACCCGCGCCAGCGGGCGCTGTTCCAGCTCTTTCTCCACGCCTGCCGCGCGTTCGCGCGGTCGCGCAGCCTCACGCTCACCTCCAGCAAGGAGCTCGCATGAACCACGTCGTTTCCCGCCTCTTCGCCCTGACGCTCGCCGTTTCGGCCTTCGCCGCCGCCGGGCAGCCGGCGCCCGCCGCGAAAGCCCCCGCCGCCGCTGCGCCGGTCGTCGCGCAGCCCTTCAAGGACGTCGGCCTCTGGTACGGAGTCTTCGGGGGCACGCTCTGCTCGTGGCTCGACGCCGGCGACGGCGTCTTCCTCATCGACACCGGCTCGAGCGCCGCCGACGCGAAGGCGCTCCGCGCCGAGATCGCGAAGACCACGAAGAACAAGCCCGTGAAGTGGATCGCGATGACCCACCTCCACACGGATTCGAACGAGGGCCTCGCGGCGTTCTTCCCGACGGACGCCACGATCTTCGTCAACGCGCGGGCAACCGCACTCCTCGCGGACTTCGTCGGCCGCCAGAAGGGGCCGGCCCCGAACGTGATTGGAGTCGGCGACCGGCTCGTCCTCGTTGCGGGCAAGCTCCGTCTCGAGGTCGGCGTTCCACCCGCCAACGCGCACACCGGCTCGGACCTCTACGTGTTCGACGCCGTGACGCGCACCGCCTTCGCCGGCGACCTCGTGACGCCCGAACGCTGCCCGATGCTCTCGGACCCGGATTCCGACATCAAGGGCTGGATCGTCGCGCTCGACCGGCTCGAGGCGCTGAAGCCCGTCGGCCTCGTCGGGTCGCGCGGCAACCCGACCGCGACCGCCGCGCCCGAGATCGGCCGCACGCGCCACTACCTCACGGCCCTCCTCCAGTTCCTCATCGAGAAGAAGAAGCAGAACGCGCCGGAGGCGCGTGTGTCCGGAGAGCTCGCCGGAGAGAGGCTGGGGGACTATTGCCCGCGCGACCTGAGCGCGATCAACGCGCTGAGCGTTTACCGGCGGATCGGGCCGGACGGGTCGACCGTGCCGGGCTCGGCCTTGCCGCCGAAGACCGCTCCGAAGTGATCCCCGCGCCGCCGGGGCCGCGCGGCGCGCGGGTTTCGACGGTCGTCTGGATGCCGCCGCGGGGCGTGAACACGCCCCGCACGGCCATCCGGCGCGGGTGGAGCGCCGCCACGAGGTCCTCGAGAACGCGATTCACCACGTTCTCGTTGAAGATCCCGAGCGAGCGGTATGCGTTCACGTACTCCTTGAGTGACTTCAGCTCGACGCAGAGGCGGTCGGGCACGTACGTGATCGTGAGCGTCGCGAAATCCGGAAGGCCCGTCTTCGGGCAGATGGACGTGAACTCCGGGATCGTGATCACGACCTCGTAGTCGGCCGCGTACTGCGACGGCCAGGTCTCGAGGGCGGGAAGCGCGGCCTTCACGCCCGAGGCGGCGTGGCGTTCGGTGTAGCGGGACATGCGCCCGAGGATAGCGCGGGCGCCCCCGGGGACGGAGGCCTGGCACGCCTTGTGCGAGAATCCGCGTCCCGATGGCATTTACTCCGGAAAAGCGCGCCGCCCTCCTCAAGGACATCCGTCATCTCGCCCTGATGGCCGCCATCATCCTGACGGGCCGGTCTGTTCTGGCCGACTGGTACGTCGTTCCGACGGGGTCCATGAAGCCCACGATTCTCGAGGGGGACCGCGTCTTCGTCTGGAAATCCGCCTACCAGATGCGCGTGCCGTTCTCGCGCATCCGCCTCTTCGGCACCGGCACGCCGCTGCGCGGCGACGTCGTCGTCGTGCGCAACCCGGACGGCGGCAGCGTCCCGTTCGTGAAGCGCCTCGTCGGCCTGCCCGGCGACGTCGTGGAGCTTCGTAACGAGACGCTCTACATCAACGGGAAGGCCCAGCCCACGGACTTCCTGCCCGAGCAGAAGGCCGAAGACGGCGAGACGGTCCTCCTCGGCACCGAGATGCTCGGCGTGCGCCCCCACCCGATCCGCGTCCTCCCGGACCGCCCGGCGTTCCGCACGTTCGGCCCGATCACGGTGCCCGAAGGCGAGGTCTTCCTCATGGGCGACAACCGCGACGAGAGCCGCGACGCGCGCTTCTTCGGCACGCGCCCCGTCACGGACCTGCTCGGCCGCGCGGTGGGCGTCATGTGGAGCTGGAACCAGGAGTTCTTCAAGGGGCCGCGCTGGTCCCGCCTTGCCCGCCCGTTCATCACGAGCGCGGGCGGGGCCCCGGTCAACTAGCCTCCGCTTGCTTTGGTTGATCTTTAGACTTAATCTAAGATCGTGGTGGACCGCACCGCCCTCATGGACCGCCTGAAGGGCAAAGGCCTGCGCGTGACGCAACAGCGCGTCGCCGTGCTCGAGTACCTCTGCGCGACGCCGTCCCACCCGACGGCCGAGGAGGTGGGCGCCGCGGTGAACCGCGCGGCGCCCACGACCTCGCGGGCCTCCGTCTACAACGTCCTCAACTCCCTCAAGGAGAGCGGCCTCATCGAGGAGCTCGTCTTCGACGACGCCATCGCGCGCTACGACGCGAACCTCGGGCCGCACCACCACTTCCTGTGCACGGCCTGCGGCGCGGTCCACGACGTCCCGTTCGACGCGCTCCCGCCGCTCCCGAGAAAGCGCCTCGCGACCGGCCACACGGTCGAGAGCGTCGACGTCACGCTCCGCGGGCGCTGCCCCGGCTGCGCCGGAAAAGACTGATCAGCGCTTGTCCATCGGCTTGTAGTCGCGCCGCGCCGGACCCGTGAAGATCTGGCGGGGCCGCGCGATCTTCTGTTCCGGGTCGTCCACGAGCTCCTGCCACTGCGCGAGCCAGCCCGCCGTGCGCGGAATCGCGAAGAGCACCGTGAAGAAGTCCGTGTGGAAGCCCATCGCCTCGTAGATGAGGCCCGAGTAGAAGTCGACGTTCGGGTAGAGCTTGCGCTTGACGAAGTAGTCGTCCTGCAGCGCGATGCGCTCCAGCTCGAGCGCGATTCCGAGGAGCGGGTTCTTGCCCGTGACCTCGAAGACCTCCTCGGCGAGCTTCTTGATGACCTGGGCGCGCGGGTCGTAGTTCTTGTAGACGCGGTGGCCGAAGCCCATGAGGCGCTTCTCCCCGTGCCCTTCCTTGACGTCTTTCACGAACGCGGGGACGTTCTTGATGTCGCCGAGCTCGTGCAGCATCTTGAGGACGGCCTCGTTCGCGCCGCCGTGAAGCGGGCCGTAGAGGGCGGCCGTCGCGGCCGCGACGCTCGAGTACGGGTCGGTCTGGGCGGAACCGACCGACCGCATCGCGTTCGTCGAGCAGTTCTGCTCGTGGTCCGCGTGGAGGATGAAGAGGACGTCGAGAGCCTTCTCGAGGACCGGGTTCACCTTGTACGTGGGCTCGGCCATCTTCTTCATCATCGAGAGGAAGTTGCCCGTGTACGAGAGGTCGTTGTCCGGGTAGACGTACGGGAAGCCGATCGAGTGGCGGTACGCGAACGCCGCGATCGTGGGCATCTTCGCGATGAGGCGCGTGATGTCGTGCTCGCGCGTCTTCTTGTCGAAGATCCTCTTGGAGTCCGGGTAGAACGTCGAGAGAGCGCCGACCATCGAGAGAAGCATCCCCATCGGGTGGGCGTCGTGCCGGAACCCCTCCATGAGCTTCTTGAGGTTCTCGTGGAGGTACGTGTGGATCGAGACGTGGTGGGTGAAGTCCTTGAGCTCGGCGGCGGTCGGAAGCTCTCCCTTGAGCAGGAGATAGGCGACCTCGAGGAACGTCGACTTCTGCGCGAGCTGCTCGATCGGGTACCCGCGGTACTCGAGGATGCCCTTGTCCCCGTCGATGTACGTGATGGCCGACTTGCACGACGCCGTGTTCGTGAAGGCCGGGTCGTACGTCATGAGGCCGAAGTCGTCGTCCTTCACCTTGATCTTGCGGAGGTCGAGGGCGCGGATCGTGTCGTTCTCGACGGGCAGCTCGTAGCTCTTTCCGGTGCGGTTGTCGGTGATGGAGATCGAGTTCTTTTCTGCCATACGTTCCTTCCGGAGTCCGGCCTGCGGACCATCGGGCATTCTAGTCACGGCCATCGGCTTGCATATGATGCAAACGTGACACTGAAGCGCCACTTTGGCGAGGCCGCGACCCTCGTCGCCGCCGCCGCCCTCTGTGCCCTCGTCGCGAACGCCCTCGCCCGCAGCGAACGCAGGCTGCCCCTCGTCGGCACCTACCCGAACGCCTTGAAGGTGCCGGAGACGAAGGCGGAATCCGGGGGCCCTTCTGCTCCCGTGCAGAACCCATCGGCCGTTTCGTCGCCTGCCGGCTCTGGTGCACAGACGCCGTCCGAAGTTTCTTCGAAGGTGAATGGTGGCGGAGCACCCGCACCGGCGCCCCTCGCGAGCGCCGCCCCCGCGGCGGCGAAAACCCCAAAACCATTCGAAGAAAAGCACCCTGGCCCGGCCCCGAAGTCCGCAGGCGCAGCACCCGAGCCCCCCAAGGCCGGGGAGCAGAAGGAATCCCTCCTTTCCCGCTTCCCTCCGCACCCCGACAAGCCGTACGTCGAGGTCTCCAGCGACGACGCCGCGTGGCTCGTCGCCCGCGGCGTCCTCGTCGTGGATGCGCGGCGCAAGAAAGACTACGAGCAGGGCCACATCGCGGGCGCGAGGAACATCTCGCCCTGGGAGGGCGACGCGGACGCGAAGATCACGGCGCTCGTGAACGAGGGGCGCGACGGCGCGATCCCCATCGTCGTCTACTGCTCGGGCGGCGACTGCGAGGACTCGCACATGCTCGCGACGCGCGTCTACGGCGGCGGGTTCAACAACCTCCTCGTCTACAGGGACGGCTGGCCCGACTGGGTCAAGCGCGGCGGCAAGAGCGCGGCGGGCCCGGAGCCGGCGCGGTGACGCTCTCCGAACGGCTCGCGTCGCCCTGGCTCACCGTGCGCGTCCAGATCGCGCTCGGCGTCTTCTTCGTCGCGGCGGCGCTGCCCAAGGTCGTGGATCCGCCTGCCTTCGCCCACATGATCTACAACTACCGGATCGTGCCGGGCGCGTTCGTGAACCTCATGGCGCTCGTCATGCCGTGGTTCGAGCTCCTGACGGGTGTCGCTCTCATTCTCGGCCTCTGGACACGGACGTCGGCGGCGCTCATCGGCGCGCTGCTCGGAGTGTTCATCGTCGCGATCTCCTTCAACCTCGCGCGCGGCAACGCGATCGACTGCGGCTGCTTCGACGTCTCCGCCGCGGGCAAGTCCGTCGCCGAGCGCCTCGCCGACATGCGCTGGGTCGTCGTCCGGGATCTCGGGATGCTCGCGATGGTCGCCCAGATCCTGTGGGCGACGGGACGGCAGGAAGCCGAGAACCAGTCTCTCCGTTAGGGGCGTTCTCCCCGGGACAATTCCAAGGAGAATGGCCGCGACGTGGGGCCGCCTGATTCCGCGGGCGCTCGTTCTCGCCTCGATCCTCCTTGGGCCGGGAGAGGGCGCCCTCGCGCAGCCCTGCGAGCCCAGCTTCCGTTCCGGTACGCCGCTCGACTTCATCCAGCCCAATTACAGCGTCATCGGGGCGTTCGACTTCAACGGAGACGGACGGAAGGAACTTCTCTACACGACGCCGTCGGCGGCGAGAATCGCGCTGAACGCGGGAAACGGGACGTTCAAGGAACCGAACGAGGTGCTGTATTTCGGCGCTGCCGTCGCGGTCGGTGACATGGACGGCGACGGGATCCTCGACCTCGTCGCGGTCGGACAGGGGATCAAGCCGGGGACGTCGTTCATCGGGGTCTACAAGGGATTCCTCTCTTACCAGGGATACAGCGTCTATTTCCAGAACGTGACCTCGCTCGCGGGCCCGCTCGGGGCGAGTTCGCCCGTTCTGGGCGACTTCGACGGAAACGGGACGCTCGATCTCGCTGTCCTCGTCAACGGCCTCTACGTCTGGATTTATCCCGGCGACGGCCACGGGGGCTTCGGAGAACCCCGCTCGTTCACCGTCAACAACGTGTTCTCGGCGGGGCAGCTCTGGTCCGCGGACCTCAACGGGGATGGACGCACGGACCTTCTGATCAGGGCCTACGGCTTCAAATCGAGTTTTCTGAAGACGTGGATTTCCAACGCGAACGGGTCCTTCACGGAAATCTCAGACGGGCCCCGGGGGGGCGGCTACGAGAGTGGCTTCTCTCTCGCTCTCGGCGACGTGGACGGCGACGGACGAACGGACGTCGTCGTCACCAACATCCTGGGTCTTAACGGCGCCCGCGGCTCCATCGAGACCTGGCTCTCGCGTCCGAACGGGTTCGTGCATGTCTCGCAGCCGTCGTCCCCGTTTGGGCTTTCTGTGCTCGCAGACTTCGACGGCGATGGCCGAATCGATCTCGCCGCGGTGGAAACATCGGGGCGCAGCCTCGTGGTTCAGCTCGGGGATGGAACGGGCAAGTTCGCCGACCCGCTCCAATTCCCCCTGCCCTCCGTGGCGACGACCCTCAACGCGGCAGACTTCGATGGCGACGGCCACGTCGACATCGTCGTGGGGTTATTCGGCTGGCTCGCCAACTTGTACAAAAACACGTGCGGACGCGGCATCGAGCGCACGCTCGTGGTTCCGGTCGTCGTGTCACTGCCGGGGGCAGCCGGCACGTACTGGGAATCCGACCTCACGATCACGAACTCCGGCGCGAAGGATGCGAGCGTGGACTTCACGTACACGGCGTCGACCGGCGGCGGGAGCGGAACCGTCACGGCGGCGCTCCCCGCCGGCACGCAGCTCTCGTCCCCGTCCGCGTTCGAGCTCCTTTCCACCCTCGGCCTGAACCTGCCAGCGGGCGTCCCGCGCAGCGGCACGCTCCGCGCCGTCTTTCACAACCTGGCGTCACCGCATGCCGCCGGGATCAGCGTCCGCACTTCCTCGGGAGGCGCCGGCGTCGCCTATCCCGGAATCGAGCCTCCCGCCTCCACGACTCAGATCGTCACCGACCTCCGCCAGAACGCCCGCGACCGCACGAACCTCGGCGTGATGCACGCAGGAACGGCGAGCGACGGACCCATCCAGCTCCACATAGCGCTCACGACGACCGACGGCGGGCCCGTGCAGAACTACCCGCTTGGGATCTTCACGCTCCAGCCCGGCGAGTTCCGACAGTTCGACCGGGTCCTCGCGACGTCGGATCGCGGCGCTTCGAGCGCCGTGGCGAAAATCACGTCCCTCACCGGTCCGCCCATTCCGTTCGTTTCGTGGGGCGTCGTCAACGACGACACGGGCACGTCCGACGGGTCGTTCCAGCTCGGTCAGGCGTGGGGCTACGGCTCCTGGGCGCTCCCGTCGGTCGTCGAGAGCCTCGCATACGAGACGGAACTGACGCTGGTCAACTCGTCCGACGGGCCCTGCAACGTGACGCTCGTCTACCACTCCTCGAACCTCGCCTCTCCGAGCGGAGCCACCGTCCTCACCATTCCCCTGCCGGGACTCCGGACTTACCGTTTCGACGACATCGTCGACGAGTTGCGCCGCGCCGATCCCGCCGGCGTCGGACCGCGCGGTCCGACGTACGTCGGGACATTGGAAGTGGGAGCAGCGTGCACGCGGGTCTTTGCGTCCTCCCGCGTCCTCGGGACGGCGCAGCGCTACGGCGTTGCCCCGAACGGGATCGTCCGGCCGTCGCCGAACCCCGGGTACGTCCCGAGCCTGCACTCGGCGTGGATCCCGGACCTCCGCCAGGACGGCCGGACGCGGTCGAACCTCGCGATCGCAAACCTCTCATGGAGCGCCGCCTCGTATCTCGTCGAGCTCTTTGACGCGAGTGGGCGTCCTGTCGCCTCGCGTCGTGTCGCCACGTCGGACCGAGGCTGGCTACAGATCAACTCCATCCTCGCCGACTGGGCGCCGGGCACGGCACGCGGCTGGGCGCGCGTTTCAGAGGTGGAACCGCAATACGCGCTCTCGTTCGCCGCCTATTCCATCCTCAACGACGGCGCCTCGCCCGGCCTCGGCACCGGTGACGGCTCGATCGTCTGGATGGAGCCGGAGCCGTAGTCATGTTTCGGCGCCTCGCAGCCGTGCTTGCCTCCGTCCTTTTCCTCGCCGGAAGCCGCGCTGCCGCGCAGGTCTGTCCGCCCACGTTCCGGGTCGCGGCCGGCATTGGCCCGGCAGGGGCGACGGTCCTCGGCGCCTGGGATTTCGACCGGGACGGACGACCCGACCTCCTCCTCCAGACGACCGGCGAGATCCACTTCGCGCACAACAGCGGAGGCACCTTCGTCCTCGGGACTCCGCTTTCGGCCGCAAGCGTCGCGGTCGGAGACTTCGACGGCGACGGGATCCTCGACATCGTCGCCCTCCAGAACAGCGGCGCGGCCTCGACTGTCCTGTTCCTCAAGGGCGACGGACTCGCCGGATTCCGTGTCGCGTCGTCCTTCCACGCGGCGGCGGCCTTGTCCGCTCCGGTCGCCGCCGACTTCGACGGCGACGGAAAGCTCGACCTCGCCGCCTCGGCCGGCGGGTCCGAAGTCTGGCTGTATCGAGGCGACGGGCGGGGAGGCTTCGCGGCGCCTTACGTGCTCCGCACGACCGCGTCCGCCGTGTCGAGCCTCGCCGCACTGGACGTCGACGCGGACGGGCGGTCGGAGCTTCTCGTCGGCGGCTCGGGCGGCTTCGCGTACGACGTCTTCTCGACGTACACGCTCGGGCCCGCAGGTCAATTCCTCGAGACCGCCGGCCCCGACGGCGGAGGCAACCAGTGTCCCTTCGACCTCGCGATCGGCGACGTCGACGGCGACGGACACCCCGACGCCGTCACCGTCAACCGCTACGTCGGCGGGTGCCCGGACGGCATCCGGACGTTCCTCGCGCGAACCGGCGGCGCCGTCCAGCTCCGGCAGCCGGCGACCTCGCTCTGGAGTCCGGTCCTCGCCGACTTCGACGGCGACGGCCACGCCGACCTCGCCGCGATCCAGGGCTCCATCTACGGCGTTCCGACCGGGCTCGTCGTCCAGCTCGGGGACGGCGCCGGCGCGTTCGGTCCGCCCGCGTTCTTCAACGTTCCGGGAAACGTCAATCGCGAGACTGCCTCCCTCACGGCAGCGGACATCGACGGCGACGGCCGGATCGACCTCCTCCTCTCGGGCATCCCGGGCCTCAGCCCGCTCTTCCTCCGCAACGTGTGCGGCAATCCGCACGCGCCGGCGGCGCCCGGACCTGCGCACCCGGCGCAGCGGCGCGCCCGCCCGTAGCCGATCAGCCGATCGCGCCGAGCTCCTTCGCCGCGAGAAGCACCTCGTCCACCGTCAGGTCCGCCTCCGCGAGGCCCTGGCGCGGGTTGATGAAGCAGGGGCGGAGCGCGAAACGGCCGTCCACGCGCGTGTGCGACGGGACCGCACGGCCCTTCGCCCGCACGGCGAGCAGGATCTTCTCGTTCAGCGCCTCGAGCGCGGCCTCGTCGGTGACGCCCGCGGGCTTCACGCGGAAGCAGCAGATCGACAGGACGGGCTCGGCGAGGAGCTCGAGCGCCGGGTGCGCGCGCACGCGCTCGGCCACGCGCCGCGCGCAGTCGTGGTGACGCACGACGCGCTCGCGCATGCCCTTCGCCCCGATCTCCTTCAGGAGCGCCCACACCGCGAGCCCGCGCGGCGGCGCGGAGTGGTCGAGCGAGAAGTTCGGGTTGCCCTCGCCCATCTGGTCGAACGGCGAGCCGGTGTCGCCCGTGTCCGTCGGAGCCATCTCGACGTACGCCGCGGGCTCGAGCGTGAGGGCCCGCGCGAGGAAGCCCCCGTCGCGCACGAAGGCCGCCCCGCATCCGACCGGCGCCGCCATCCACTTGTGCGGATCGACGGCGAGGGAGTCGATCTTCGCGAGGTCGCCGTAGAGCGGCGCCACGCGCGGGTCGAGGACGCCGAAGCCCCCGTACGCGCCGTCCACGTGCAGCCAGACGCCGCGCGCGTGCGCAATCGCGCGCATCGCGTCGACCGGCTCGACGACGCCCGTGTTGACGTCGCCCGCGGACGCGACGACGGCGACGGGCGTCGCGCCGTCGCGCAGGTCGTCGTCGAGGAGCCGCTCGAGCGCTCCGAGGTCCGGGCGGCGCGCCGCGTCCACCGGCACGAGGCGCAGCGCCTTGCGGCCGAGGCCGAGGACTCCGCAGGCGCGGTGGACGACGTGGTGGACCTCCGTCGACGCGTAAACCTTCGGCGAAGGCAGCGCCGCGAGGCCCTCGAACCCGACGTCGACGCCGAGGCGCTCGCCCGCGTGCTGGCGCGCCGCGGCGAGGCCGAGGAGGTTCGCGGTCGAGCCGCCGCTCGTGAACGAGCCCTCGAACGAGTCGGGAAGGCCCACGAGGCGCGCCACCCAGCGCAGCGCGAGGACTTCGAGGAAGTTGCCGGGCGTCGCCCACCAGCGCTGCGCCGCCGTGATCGAGCCCGCGAGCTGCGCGACGGCGGGCACCGTCGTCGGCGAGGTCGTGACCCAGCCCGTGAACCCCGGCGCCCCGATCCTCAAGCCGTTCGGAATCACGACGTCGCGGAGGGCCGCCAGAACCGCCTCGCGCCCCTCGCCCTCCTCGGGCAGCGGGCCGTCCAGCGCGCGGCGCCAGGCCGTGCGTTTCGCGGCGCCGTCAGGCCCCTCGAAACGGGCGAAGCGCCCGAGCGCGGGGAGGATCGCGGCCAGCGACTCGGCGAGTCCGTCCGTGGATGCGGACTCGGTCGCGGCGGCGGACGCCACCGGGGCGCTCGGGTCGGGGTTTGCGCGCGGCATGGGCACCTCCGGGGAGGCGGTATTATGGCCGTTCGCCGCCATGCCGCCCGCCCGCTTTCCCGGCCTCCCACTCCTGAAGGCGTTCGAAGGAGCGCTCAAGGAGGGCTTGCTCCTCGACGAGGCGCTCGGAGGAATCCTGAACGCGGCCCTGCACTTCTTCGACGCTCCCGTCGTCGCGCTCCTGCCCGGCGCGGGAGTCCCGCCGATGACGCGCTCGGGACGTTCCAGCGTGGCCGCCGCGGCCGAGACGCGGCTCAACCAGCACCTTGCCGAGGTCCTCGCCCAGGGCCGCGCCAAGAAGGCGTCCGAGGGCGGGCTCTCGTTCTTCGGCGCGCCCGTGAAGGTCAAGGACCAGACGCAGGCCGTCTTCGGCGTCGTCCTCGAGACGATCGCCGGAACGGACGCCGAGGCCGAGGAGGCCGCGCGGGAGTTCGCGCGGACGATCGGCCACGTCCTCGAGCGCGACCGCACGCTCGGGACGCTCATGAAGCGCCGAGAGGAGGCCGTCGCCCTCTTCGAGCTCGCCTCGGGGGCGTTCCTCTCCCTGAATCCGGACGAGGTCATCCGCCTCACGGTGGCCTCGCTCTCGCGCGAGCTCGAGTTCGACCGCGTGAGCGCGTACCGGTTCCAGCCCGAGTCCAAGGAGATCACCGAGATCCTCACGCACGGCGCCCCCCTGAGCGGGGAGCGTCCGGCCACGGGCCGGGCGCCGATCGCTTCGGACGAGCTTCTCTCCCGCTGCCTCGCGGCCCACGGCCCGGCGTTCGAGGACGAGCCCGGCACGCAGCCCGTGCGGCGGCGGCGCATGGCGGTCCCGCTCCACGCGGGCGCGCACGTTTTCGGCTTCCTCACGATGTCGCGCCGCGGCGGCTTCGCGCTCACGCCGCAGGAGCTGCGCCTCGCGCAGGAGCTCGCGAAGCTCGCGGCCGGCGCGCTCGAGAAGGCCCGCCTCCTCGATGGCGAGCGCCGCAACAACGACCGCGTCGCGTTCGTCGGACGCCTCCATGCCGCCCTCTCGGGCCTCACCGAGGTGCAGGCGATCGTGAGCCGGACGGTCGCCGAGCTCGGGCCCCAGTTCGACCTCGACATCTGCGCCGTCAAGCTGATCGCTTCGGGCGAGCTGCCCGGCGCCGAGGCCGTGTACGTGAAGGCGGGCGGGGCGGCGGATCTCGCGATCCCCGAGGCGCTCATCGCCCACCTTTCGACCGAGGGCTCTCACGCCTTCTACGGAAACGCCTCGGCCGACAAGCACGGCGAGGCGCTGCTCCCGTCGGGGCCGGCGGTGAGGGCGCTGCAGCAGCCGCTCGGGCTCCTCGCCGTCCCGCTCGCGTTCCGCGGCGCGCCCGTCGGACTGCTGTGCGCGGTCGCCGGCGCGAGCCCCCAGGGCCTCTCGCTCGACCTGCTTCCCTCCTTCGAGGCGCTCGGCGTCGAGGTCTCCCTCGCGATCGCCTCCGTGCGCCTCCTCCAGCAGGAGCGCGAGTCGTACCGGTTCCTCGACCGCCTGCGCGAGGTCGGCCGCTCGCTCTCGACGACGTTCGACGTCGAACGGATCAAGCAGACGCTCTGCGAGCAGGCCGTCGCCCTCCTGAAGGCCGACGCGGCGCAGTTCTGGGACGCGGACCCCGCGTCCAAGTCCGTGAAGATCGGCGCGCGCTGGGGCGCCGACGTCGGCGACGAGCTCGCACGCGCCGTGCCGTTCGACAATTCCGCCCACCCGATCGTGCGGACGTTCCTCGACAAGACGCTCGCGGTCGCGAGCCCCGCCGAGGGCGCGTCGTTCTTCCCGGGGAACGCCGGGGGCGGAGCGGCGCCGCTCATCCGCGCCGCCGCCGTGCCGCTCACGTACCACGACGAGCTCATCGGCGTGCTCTCCGTCGCCGCGCGACGCGGCGCCGACGACTGGCCGGTCGACCTCAAGGAGCGCCTCGAGCTTCTCGCGGATTCGGCCGCCGTCGCGCTCCACAACGCCCGCCTCATGCGCCTGATCGAGCAGCAGACGGAGCGCGACAGCCAGTCGGGCCTCTACAACCGCTCGTCGCTCGGCAAGCGCCTCGAGTCCGAGGTGCGCCGCGCCGAGCGCAACGGCCAGTCCGTCGCGGTCGCGCACATCCGGATGGACGGCCTCAAGGAGTCCGTCGTCCGTCTCGGCGCCGAGTACGGCGATTCGCTGCTTCCGAAGCTCGCCGCGAAGCTCGTCCGCTCGACGCGCGCCGTCAACTTCGTCGCGCGCGACCGGGACGACCGGTTCTACATCCTGATCTTCGAGGCCGGCAAGGTGCAGGCGCACCGCGCGATGCGCTCGATCCAGAAGAACTTCGAGAACGGCATCGACGAGCGTCTCGCGCAGTCGGGCGTCGCCCTCGCGCTCTCGGCCGGGATCTCGGTCTACCCCGACGACGCGTTCGACACGGCGACGCTCCTCGGCCGCGCCGAGGACGCGCTCGGCGAAGCCGTGAAGGCGGGCCCCGGCTCGGTCGTGCTCTACCACGCGACGGAAGCCGACGCCGCCGCGGCCGGCTGACCCCGCCTCCGATATCCTTCCCCCATGCCGATCACGAAGGGAACGGTCCTGGGCCGCTACCGGATGCTCGAGCGCGCCGGCACGGGCGGGATGTCCGAGGTCTGGAAGGCCGAGGACGAGACGCTCAAGCGCACGGTCGCCGTCAAGGTGATCCTCGGGCCCGTCGCGCAGGACCCGACGTTCCGCGAGCGCTTCCTGCGCGAGGCGCGCCTCGTGGCCGGCCTCGAGCACCCGAACGTCCTCCCCGTCTATGACTACGGCTCGTCGACCGTGGAGGGCGAGGACGTTTCGTACCTCGTCATGCCGCTCGTCGCCGGTGGCTCGCTCAAGGGCCGCATCACGGGCGCCGTCCCGCCGCCTCTCGCCGTCTCCTGGCTCGCCGCGATCGCGAGCGCGCTCGACCACGCGCACGCCAAGGGCATCCTCCACCGCGACATCAAGCCCGCGAACGTCCTCATGGACTCGCAGAACCGTCCGCTCCTCGCGGATTTCGGCCTCGCGCGCAGCTCGGACGCGACGTCGGGGCTGACCGCGACGGGCACCGTGATGGGAACGCCGCTCTACATGGCGCCCGAGCAGGCGACGGGCGGAGCGCTGGACGGCCGCGCGGACGAGTACGCGCTCGCGGTCGTCGCGTTCGAGCTCCTGTCGGGCCGCGTGCCCTTCATCGCCGATTCGCCGCTCGCGGTCCTGCACCAGCAGGTCACCGCGCCGCCCCCGCCGCTCTCGACGGTCCTTCCCGGCAGCCCGGCCGCAGCCGACGCCGTCCTCGCGAAGGCGCTCGCGAAGAAGGCCGAGGAGCGGTATGGCACGTGCGGCGCGTTCGTGCGCGCGCTCGGCGAGGCGCTCGGCGTTCCGAGCGCGGCGGCGACGGTTCCGCAGGCGGCGGCCGGCGGCGGCGAGTCGCAACTCCGGACGGTCGTCTCGAGGGACTTCGGCGCGCCGCCGCTCGCGGCTCCCGCGTCCGTGCCCGTTCCCGGCGTCGACGCGAGCGGACGGACGAAGTGGGCGCTCGCGGCGATCCTCCTCCTGAGCGCGGGGGGCGGGGCGTGGCTGCTGCTCCGCGGGACGGGGGCCCCGCCCGTTTCGGGTGGCGCTCCGGCAATTCCAACGCCCGAGATTTCTTCGAGTGTGAAAGTGGCTCCGGCCACGCCTCCCCCTGCGAGCAGCGCCTCCTCTCCCGCAACGTCCGAACTTTCGGATTCCTCGAAGGTGAATGAGGCGAGCTCCGCCTCCCTCGGCACCGCTCCAGCAGCGGGCGCGCCGACGCCCCACACACCCTTCAAAGAAAAATCCGAATCCGAAAGACCCCCGGTCCCCCGTGTCGCCTCCCGCGGCTCCGCCGGCGACACGACGCGCCCCGACGCCGCCCCCGTGCGTCCGAAGCAGACCTCTTTCCCTCCCCTCCTCTCCGGCGCCGGGTTCTCGGGCGACACGCAGCTCTCCGCCGCGTGGGAGGCGCTGGACACGCGCGGGCGCGCGCGCCTCACGCGCGAGGACTTCGTGAGCGCGATGGGCGCCGCGCGCCAGGTCCTCGCGCGGCGGCCGACAGCCGAGGTGCGCTTCCTGGACTCCTACGCCCGTGCGGGCGTCGCCTTCGCGGATGGACGCAACGCCGACGCGTGGCAGCTCCTCACGCAGGCGCTCCGGGATTCCGGCCCCGCCGCCGACACGCGCGTCATGCGCTTCGTCGCCGACGAGGTCCACGCGATGGGCCCGAACCCCGGCGCCGATGCGGAATGGGTGATGGGCCTCGCCTTCGGGGACGCGCGCGGCGAGCTCCGCTCCGAGCTCGACAAGGCGCAGCAGCGCGCCCCGCGCTCCCCGCGAGTGCAGGAAGCGCGGGACATCTCCGGGCGTTAGCCGCTAATTCTTGATCGTGTCCCCGGCCTTGAAGCCGCCGCCGGAGACGGCCGTCGCCGTCGAGAGGCGCGGCCCCTTCACGGCCGTGACCCTGACGCGCCCGACTTTCGTCTCGTCCGCGCCGAGGACCTCGCCGGTGTCCGGGTCCTTGATCTGCTTGCCGACGCGGTAGACCGTGAACTCGTCGCCTTCCTTCACGCCGCCCTCGGAGCCGGCGTTGAGGTAAAGCGTGCCGCCGTCCACGTTCGCGATCTTGCCGACGAGGCCCGAGGCGTCGCCCTTCCCGCCCATCCCGGAAGACTTGACGTCGGCCTTCGCGAACGACGCGGCGAGCTTCTGGACGACGGGCCGCATGAGCTTGTCGACCTTCCCGTGATCCGACGCGCCGCCGCCCGCTCCCGCGACGTAGACGCTCGCGTCCGACGTCTCGTCCCGCGCCGAGTCGGCCCACACGATCTCGCCCGTCGAGGTCGAGAAGGCGCGCGCGTCGAGCGCGGCCTCGGCCTTCTGGGAGCGAACGCTCACGGACGGCACGCCGAAGCGCCCGAGGCCGCCCGGCACGCTCGCGCCGCGGTCCGTCACGCCGAGCTCGGTCACGGCGCCCGCGATCAGGTATTCGACGCCGAGCATCTTGCCGAACTGGATGGCCGTCCTCGGGTCGATGTCGCCGGAGAGAGAGAGGTTCTTCTCCCGCATGATCGCGGCGAGCTGCTCGCGCTCGATCACGCGGTACTTGCCGGACTTGACGAGCTCGGTCACGAGCATGTCCTGCGCGCCGCGCCCCGCCTCGTACCACGTCCACGTGTAGTGGGACGCCTTGTTCTTGAACTCGAGGATGGCCACGCGCGGCTTGTTGCCCTGCGCGAACGCGGGCGACGAGAGGAGCGCGAGCAGGGAGAACGCGGAAACGAGTCGTTTCATCGTGTCACCTCATGAATTTGAGACGCTATTCTAGGACGATGGAGCCCGAGGCGCCCGAGACGCCGGTTTCCCTGCCTCTCGAGGACGCGCTGGACCTGCATTCCTTCCGGCCGGACGAAACTGCGGCCGCCGTCTCGGAGTACGTCGCCGCCGCTCGGGCGAAGGGCTTCCGCGAGGTGCGCCTGGTCCACGGGCGCGGGATCGGAGTCCAGCGGACGATCGTGCGGCGGGCCCTCGAACGGTCCGCGCACGTTCTGTCCTTCTCCGACGCGACGCCCGACCGGGGCGGGTGGGGCGCGACCGTGGCGATCCTGAAAACCGCGCCGTGAGGCGGAGTCTTCTTCCGGTAGACTCCGCCGCGTGAAAAATCTGACGCCTGCGCCCAAGAAAGACCGCACGACCGTCATCAGGGGCTCGGGGATGTACGTCCCGCCGCAGGTCTACACGAACGAGATGATGGGCCGGATCATGGACACGACCGACGAGTGGATCCTGCCTCGCACCGGCATCAAGGAGCGCCGTTTCGTCGAACCCGGAGTCGGCTCGGCCGAGCTCGGCGAAAAGGCCGCCGAGGCCGCTCTCGCCGACGCCGGCCTCACCGCGGCCGACGTCGACTTCATCGTCTTCGCGACGATGACGCCCGACCACTACATGCCCGGCAACGGCGGTCTCCTCGCGCGCCGCCTGGGCCTCAAAACGACGCACGCGCTCGACATCAGGATGCAGTGCGCCGGATTTCTGTCGGGGCTCCAGACGGCCGACGCCTTCATCCGGTCCGGGATGTACGACCGGATCCTGCTCGTGGGCGCCGAGGTGCACAGCGGCTTCATGCCGTGGCCCCAGTCCGTGTGGGACGTCATGCTCGGGAAGTCTCCCGGGCCGTGCGACCCGTTCTGGTACGCGCGCGCGACGGGCATGCGCGACCGCGCGGTGCTGTTCGGCGACGGCGCCGGCGCAATGGTCCTCGAGGCGAACACCTCGGGCGACGGCCGAGGGTTCCTCGGTTTCGCGATGTACACGGACGGCGACCACTGGGACAAGCTCTACATGCCGGGCGGCGGCTGCAAGTCGCGCCCGTTCTTCACGCCCGAGATGTTCGACACCCTCGGGACGATCCCCATCGTCGAGGGGCGCCAGGTCTTCCGCCTCGCGACGACCCTCATGCCCGCGGCGGTGCAGGACCTTCTGGCGGCCCACGGCAAGACGCTCGCCGATCTCGGCCTCCTCCTCATGCACCAGGCGAACCTGCGGATCAACGAGGCCGCCCAGAAGGTGCTCGGGCTCCCGGACGAACGGGTGTTCAACAACATCCAGAAATACGGCAACACGACCGCGGCGACGCTGCCCATGGCGTACCACGAGGCGAAGCTCGCGGGGATGGTGAAGCCGGGCGGCCTCGTCGCGTTCACGGCGCTCGGCGCAGGCCTCCACTGGGGCGCGGGGCTCGCGGTCGTCTAGAAACCGGAGCGTTCAGGCTTCGCCGTCGCGCTCGTCGTCGAGGCGCTCGGCGGAGAGCAACGCGGCGGCGTCGGCGAGGTCCGGGCGCTGCGCCGCCAGCGCGACGACGGCCGCGATCGGCTCGCCGAGAAGGACGATCCGGTCGCGCACGCGCTCCTCGGCCGCGGGCCCCGTGGCCGCGGCGGTCTCCGCGAGCTCCATCTGGGCCCGGCGCATCCGCGTCGCGATCTTGAGGGCGAACGGCCGGCCGCCGCCGGTCTCGATCCCCGCGCGGCCGGCCGCGCGCGCCACGCCGGACAGGCCGTGGACGAGCGCGCCGAGGAGAGGCGTGTCGCGCCCGGGATCCTCCACGGCGCGCTCGAAGACGTTCTCGACCGGGTTCCAGAGGACGCGCGTCCACTCGCCGCGGCCCTTTTCGGCGTCCTCGCGCATCCACCCGACGAGCGCACCCGCCCACGGGCCGAGCGCCGGGAGGTCGTTTCGCGCGGCGCCCATCACGCGCACGAGCGGCCGGAGCACGCGCCCGCCCGCCTCCTCGAAGAGACCCGCGTGCGCCACGTGCCGGAGCGACGCGACGAACGGGCGGGCCGAGTGCGCGTAGAACCCCGGCATCTTCCGGTCGCGCGCGGCCACGAGCACGTCCGCCCACAGATCGAAGAACGCGAGCGCGACGGACGGCGAGCCGCGCTTGACGACCGCGACGCGCAGCTCGGCGAGCCACGGCGTCACGAGGAGCTGGAAGATCTGGTCGTGCGTCGGCCCCGCCAGCTCCGTGAAACGCGCCGACACCTGCGCGAGGGACGTCGCGACGACGGACGCCGGGCTCTGGGCGAGCACGTTCTCGAGGACGTCGTGGACGGTCACGAGCGGGTCGTCCGTCTCGACCGGGTAGACCCGGAACGAGAAGATCAGGTCGTTCAGGACGTCGCGCCGGCTCTCCGAGGTCGCTCCCGCCCCGAGGAGGCGGTTCTCCTGCGCCGCGAGGTAGTCCGCGTCCACGTGGGAGAGCGAGTTCTCGAGGAGGCTCTCCTGGGTCAGGAGGCGCGGGATGCGCTGGAAGAGGCGTGCGAGGCCGAGGATGCAGGCTCCGAACTCGACGACGCCGCCCGCGGAGAGCATGAAGATCGCGGTCGCGTTGTGCGAGACGGCCGGCAGGTGCGCCGCGAGGAGCGCGAGGCAGGCCGCGACGATCGTCACGATCGCGCCCGATACCGCGGTCCGGAAGTCCTCGTCGGCGAGGATCATCGAGCCCAGGTGCGAGCGCTGAACGGCGGTCCCGAGCGTGAGCGAGAGGATGAGGACGGAGCCTGCCATCGCGACGACCGCCGCGAGCACGGACGCGATCGTCGCGAGGAGATACGTGAACGGGACCATGTCCTCCGACTGCGGCGCGCGCAGGTCGGTTCCGGCGGCCGCGACGAGGAGGCCCGCGAGCTGGAGCGCGACGCCCGCGAGGAGGAGGCCGGCGACGAGGCGGCGGCGGCTCGCGCCCGGGTCGGACGCGGCGCTCACGCGGGCCTGAGGGCCACGGACGACCCGACCCAGGTGAAGTCCTTGTTGAAGTCGACGCCGAGCATCTTCCCGCGCGAGAGGCGGCACAGGTTCAGCCCGAGCGTGGGCGCGGCGTCGCCGTCGGGCCGGAAGAACATCATGCGGACCTCGACCTTCACGCCGCCGCCGTCCACGGCCTTGAGGCACGGGTCGTACGCGATCTTCTCCATCAGTACCCAGTGCGCCCGCTCGGCCTCCGGAATCCGCGCGACGTCCGCGGGCGTCGGATCCACGTTCACACCGCCGCCCGCGAACGAGAAGAGCGGCTTCAGGACATAGCGTTCCCCGACGTCGTCCGGCACCGGCCCGAACGCAGAAAGGACCGTCGCCTTCGGGGCGGTCTCGTGCGCGAGGAGAGGGAGACAGGCTTTCGACCACGCCCAGTACCAGTTCGGGTGCGGGACCCAGCGGACGTCGAGTTCCTCGCGGAAGTCGAACGGCAGCGATGCGCCGGTCTGGATGAGCTCGTCGAAGACGATGCGGTTGTAGATGCGCTTCACGGGGACGCGCCGGCCGTTCACGTCGCGGAAGAGGCGGCGGCCGTCCCTCACGAGCGCGCGCGGATCGACGCTGTCCACGCCGAGGAGCACGCGCGTCGCCGCGAAGTCGATCCCCGTCTTCTGCTTGTCGGGCTCGAGGTCGAGGAGGACGACCTCGGCGGGGTCCTCGCCGCCGACGATCGTGCGGCGCAGGAGGTCGACGAACCCGGCCCGGTCGAGGCCCGAGAAGTACGGGCTCCACGCTCCCTTCGGGATGCCGGGCACGCGCTCCAGCGCGGCGTTCCAGGCGTCGGCCTGAAGGACCTCGAACGCCGAGAGCGACGGGAAGCCCTGCAGCTCGATGAGGCGCGGCACGAGCCGCCCCTCGTGGCGCACGACGGCGAAGTCCACCTGCGCGAGGGACGGAAGGGCGTCCATCCCCGGCGTCGCCCAGCGCGCCGGGATCGCGGTCTTCGCCCGGGCGAGGAGCTCCGGCGCCGAGAGCTGAGCGACGATCCCGCGGGCCGCCTCGGCGAGCGCCGCGTCGAGCTCCGGCGTCAGGAAGACCGGCGTCTCGGCGAGGCGGAAGCCCGGCGCGCGGCCGGCGCGGCGCACGAGATCGCCCGCATAGTCCGCCGCAAGTTCGGGAGTGAAGGCCGCGTTGAACGCGCGGCGGTGGCCCGGATGCATGGGCGCGGAGTTTAGACCTTCTTCTCCTTCCACTTCCCGCGCCGGAAGAGGAGACCGCCCACGACGGCGAGCGTCGCGAACCCGACGGTGATCGCGAGGAACACGCCGAGCGGGCCCATCCCCGCCCGCGATGCGAGAACGTGCGCGAGCGGAATCTCCCAGAGCCAGAAGACGCCGAGGTTGACGACCGTGGGCGTCCACGTGTCGCCCGCCCCGTTGAACGCGTTCACGAGGACCATGCCCCACGCGAAGAACGGAAAACCGGCCGCGATCGAGCGGAGGCCCTGCGAGGCGACGGTCATGATCGCCGGGTCGGACGTGAACAGGCCGACGAGCGCGCCCGGGAACGCCACGAACACCGCTCCGACGGCGCCGAGGAAGGCCATGTTGTAGACGCCCGCGAGGAACACGGAGCGCTCGGCCCGGTCGGGGTGCTTCGCGCCGAGGTTCTGGCCGACGAGCGTCGCGGCCGCGTTCGACATCCCCCACGACGGCAGGATCGCGAAGATCACGATCCGGATCGCGATCGTGTAGCCCGCGAGCGCAGCGCTCCCGAAGCCCGCGAGGATCCGCACGAGGCCGATCCAGCTGGCCGTCCCGATCAGGGACTGGAAGATCGCGGCGCCCGAGAGCTTCAGGAGCGCGAGCATCGTCTTCGGCTCGAGCGCGAGGTGCTCGCGGCGGATCGCGATGCGGCCCGTCCCCCGCGCGAGCGTCACGAGCTGAAGGACGACCGCGAGGCCGCGGCCCGTCGTCGTCGCGACGGCGGCGCCCGTGACGCCGAGCGCGGGGAACGGCCCGAGACCGAAAATGAGGCACGGGTCGAGGACGAGGTTGCAGACGTTCGCGAACCACAGGACGCGCATCGCGACCGTCGCGTCGCCCGCGCCACGGAAGACCGCGTTGATGAGGAAGAGCAGGACAATCACGACGTTCCCGCCGAGCATCACGGCCATGAATCCCGAGCCCGAGGCGACGACGTCCGGCCCCGCCCCCATGAACGCGAGAAGGCGCGGCGCGAGGAGCGCCCCCGCGACGCCGAGGGGCACGGCGATGAGGACGCCGAGGGCGATCGCCTGCACGGCCGTCCGGGCGGCGCTCTCGCGGTCGCGTTCGCCGATGCGGCGCGCGACCATCGCGGTGGCCGCCATCGAGAGGCCGATCGCGAGCGAGTAGAGAATCGAGAGGATCGATTCCGTCAGGCCGACGGTCGCGACCGCGGCCGCGCCGAGCTTCGACACCCAGAAGACGTCCACGACCGCGAAGACCGACTCGAGCGCCATCTCGAGGACCATCGGGATCGCGAGGAGGACGACCGCCCGGCCGACCGGCCCCTCGGTGAAGTCGCCGTGCCCGCCGCGCAGCGCCTCGCGGACCGTCGCGAGGACGCCGGGAGCCTGCGGGGGGCCGGCCGGAGACGACATGAGGGAGAGGGTACGCGGTCTAGACGTTGAACTTGAAGAGCATGACGTCGCCGTCCTTCACGACGTAGTCGCGCCCTTCCTGGCGCACGACGCCGGCCTCCCGGGCGGCCGCCATCGAGCCGTGCCGGACGAGGTCGTCGTACGCGACCGTCTCGGCCTTGATGAAGCCCTTCTCGAAGTCCGTGTGGATGACGCCGGCCGCCTGCGGAGCCGTATCGCCCGCGTGGATCGTCCAGGCGCGCGCTTCCTTCTCGCCGGCCGTGAAGTACGTCCTCAGGCCGAGGAGGTGGTACGCGGCGCGGATGAGCCGGCCGACGCCGGACTCGTCGACGCCGTGCGACGCGAGGTACTCCGCCGCGTCCTGGGGCGACAGCTCGCCGAGCTCGGCCTCGATCTTCGCGGAGATCGCGACGGCCTCCGAGCCGCTGTGCGCCGCCGCCCAGTCGCGCACGCGCAGCACGAGCGGGAGGTCGTCCGCGTGGGCGAGATCGGCCTCGGCCACGTTGCAGGCGAAGAGCGTGGGCTTCATCGTGAGAAGGAAAAAGCCGCGCGCGGCGGCCCTCTCTTCTTCCGTCAGGTCGAGCGTGAGGGCGGGCTTTCCGGAGTCGAGGTGCGGGATCAGCCTCTCGGCCACGGCCAGCTGGGCCTTCGCCTCCTTCTGGCCGCCGCGGGCGAGCTTTTCGAGGCGCTCCTTCTGCTTGCCGACGGACTCGAGGTCCGCGAGGACGAGCTCCGTCGCGATCGTCTCGATGTCGGCCACCGGGTCGAGGGTTTCGGACACGTGGACGACGTCCTTGTCGTCGAAGCATCGGACGACCTGGGCGACGGCGTCCACCTCGCGGATGTGCGAGAGGAACCTGTTGCCGAGGCCCTCGCCCTTGCTCGCGCCCTTGACGAGGCCCGCGATGTCGACGAACTCGAACGTCGCCGGGATCTGGACGGGCGTCTTCGCGATCTTCGCGAGCGGCGCGAGGCGCGCGTCGGGCACGGTCACGATGCCGACGTTCGGCTCGATCGTGCAGAACGGATAGTTGGCCGCCTCGGCCTTGCGGGTCTTCGTGAGGGCGTTGAAGAGCGTCGACTTCCCGACGTTCGGGAGGCCGACGATGCCGGCTCGGAGCATGGGGTCCTTTCGGGGTGAGGCGCCGCGCGGGTGCGGGCGCCGGGGGCGCAGAGGTTAGCATCCACCATGCAAAAGACGCCGCGCCTTTCGAGCCTCGCCCTCGGCCTCACCCTCCTCGTCCTCGCCGCCGCGCCCGCGGAGTCCGCAAGGAAGCCCTCGAGAAAGAGCCCGCACACGCAGATCGTCGCCGTGTGCCGCGTCGAGACGGCGCCCGCCGAGAAGCTCCACAAGAACAACAACAGGACGTTCCTCGAGTTCGACGTGACGATCGTGTCCTACGAGCGCGTCCCGGGCGACGCCGCCGCCGACCCGGCCCTCGCGATCCGGCAGGACCGGCGCATCCACGTCGTCCACGACCTCTCGTGCGGCGGCACGCGCGTCGTCCTCGCGAAGGGCGACGCGGCCGAGATCCGCGGCGAGTACGTCGCCCCGGACAACGGCAAGGACCTCATCCACTTCACGCACCCGGCCGACGGCTCGTGCGGAACGAAGGGCGCCCACCCGGACGGCGGCATCCGGAAGATCGATGCGGCCGCCCTGAGGAAGGCCGCCTGACCCCGGACGACGCCGGGCGTGCGGGCGCCGAGCGGCTGCTCGCCGCCTGGGACGGATACGCGCGGGAGTTCGCCGCGATCACGCGCCGCGCGCCCGTGCGCTTCTCGGCGCGCGACTGGCGCGCGGTGCGCACGGATGCGCTCGAACGCCTCGAGCTCTACAAGAAGATGCTCGACCCCGCGCTCGGGGATCTCGGCCGCATCCTCGCCGCCGGCGTCGAGAACCCGGCCGTGTGGTCCGGGATGAAGGAGCGCTTCGCGGCGCTCGTCGCCGGCCGGCGCGACGTCGAGCTCGTCGAGACGTTCTTCAACTCGGCGTCGCGCCGGATCTTCCACACCGTCGGCGTCGACGACCGCGCCGAGTTCGTCCACCGCGACCCGACGCCGCTCCCCGTCGACGCCGCGGGGCGTTTCCTCGCGTCGTTCGACGGGAGGCCCGGGCGCGAGGCCGCGGTCCGGAGCGCGCTCTCCGTGTTCCCGTTCGCCGCGGGCTGGGAAGACCTCTCCCGCGATGCGGCGCTCGCGACCCGCGCGCTCGAGAAGATCCTCCGCGAGGCCTGGGGCTCCCCGGACTTCGACGCGCTGGACGTGCTCAGGCCCGCGTTCTTCCGGGGCAAGGGCGCGTACCTCGTCGGGCGCGTTCGCCGGGACGGCCGACAGCGGCCGGTCGTCTTCGCGCTCCTGAACCGCACGGGCCGCGTCGAGATCGACGCCGTCCTCGCCGACGAGGACGAGGCGTCCATCGTCTTCAGCTTCACGCGCTCGTACTTCCACGTGGACGCCGAGCACCCCGCGGCGCTCGTCGGGTTCCTCAAGACGCTCATGCCGAAGAAGCCCGTCGGCGAGCTCTACAACGCCCTCGGCTTCAACAAGCACGGCAAGACGGAGCTCTACCGGGACCTCCTGCGCCATCTCGCCGCGTCGAACGACCCATTCGTCGAGGCTCCGGGCGCGCGTGGGATGGTCATGCTCGTCTTCACGCTCCCGTCCTACGACGTCGTCTTCAAGGTCATCCGCGATTCCTTCGCGCCGCCGAAGACGGCCAGCCGCAAGGACGTCCTCGACAAGTACCGCCTCGTCTTCCGGCACACGCGTGCCGGCCGGCTCGCCGACGTCCAGGAGTTCGAGCATTTGTCCTTTCCCGTCGCCCGCTTCGATCCCACGCTTCTCGAAATCCTCCTCGCGGGCGCCTCCGAAACGGTCGAGGTGCGCGGGGACGAGGTCGTCCTCCGGCACCTCTTCACGGAACGGCGCCTGACGCCCCTCGACATCGCGCTCCGGGACGCGGCTCCGGAAGAGGCGCGCACCGCGATCTTCGACTTCGGCGAGGCGATCCGCGACCTCGCCAAGGCGAACGTCTTTCCCGGCGACCTCCTGCCGAAGAACTTCGGTCTCACGCGACACGGGCGCGTCGTCTTTTACGACTATGACGAGATCGACTTCCTGACGGACGTGAACTTCCGCGAGCTGCCGGCGGGCGCCGACGAGGAGGCCGGCGGGGACGACGCGTCGTTCTTCGTGGGCGAGCACGACGTCTTCCCCGAGGAGTTTCTGACGTTCATGGGCCTTCGGGGCGCGGCCCGCGAGGCGTTCCTCGAGCGCCACTCCGATCTCCTCGGCGTGCGGTTCTGGCTGGACGCGCAGCGCCGCGAGCGCGCGGGCGAGATCGTGGACGTCTACCCGTACCCGCTCGAGGCGCGCCTCAGGCCCGACTGATCAGCGGGCGCGCGCGCGCCGCCACGCGCCGTAGGCGCGCGGGCCGAACAGGCTCACGAGGGCGAGCCGCCGCAGGTGTTTCGGAGACCGGTGGAGGCGCGCCGCCCGCTGCAGGAGCGGCAGCACGTCCCCGCTCGCGGCGCCCGGGTCCTCTTCCATCGCGAGCGCGGCCTGCATCCCGAGCATCTTCGCGAGCGCGCGCCTCACGGCGCCTTCGCGGCCGCCCAGCGCGGGATGCGGCGGGTCGAGGAGGCGCTCGAGGATCGGGACGTTCAGGCGCACGCTCGTCAGGAGACTCGTCGAGGCGTTGTTCCCGTGCCGGCGGTGCCGGTAGAGCGGCCGGTCGAGGTAGCCCATGCGGTGCGAGAGAGAGAAGCGGAGCGCCATGTCCGTGTCCGCCGCGTGACTCTCGACGGACCAGAGGCCGACGTCCGCCAGCGCCGCGCGCCGCACGACAGGCGTCGAGGACGCACCGAGCTCGCCGGAGAGCAATCCTTCGAAAGTGAATTCTTCCCCGGCATCGAGGTAGCGGCGACGCGAGATCTCTCCAGTGGGGCGTCCCTCGGCGTCGATCAGAAGGCGAGCCGTCGACACCCAGTCGAAGTCTCTCTTACCTTCCAAGAAATCTCCGATCTCCTCCAGATAGGTCGGCTCGAGCGCATCGTCCGACTCGAGGAACGCGACGAGGTCCGCCTTCACGGCTGCGACGCCCATGTTGTACGTCGAGCCGATCCCGCCGCGTGCGTTCTCAAGGACGCGGATGCGGCTTCCGAAGCCTCGCAGCACGTCGAACGTCCCGTCCGTCGAGCCGTCGTCCACGACGACGACCTCGTCGGGCGGCCGCGTCTGCGAGAGCGCGCTTTCCACGGCATCGCCGACCCAGCGCGCGTGCTGGAAGGAGGGAATCACGACGGCGACGGACTTCGCGGCCACCGCGGCCGTCACGCGCGCGCGGCCCTGAGCCTCCGCTTGAGGCTCCGGAACGCCGCCGCCGCCGAGCCCGCCCGCCACCAGCGGCTGAACGCGAGCTCAAGGCGGCGGAACGCGGCGACGAGCCGCGGCCCGCCGGGCACGTACGCGAAAGCCAGATAGGTCCACCCACGCAGACGGTCCGGCCGGTCTGTCACGGCCTTGCGCAGGGCGGCGCGGGCGGCCGGGAGGTCCTCTCCCCGGACGAGAAGCTCGCGGCCCAGCCGGAGGTTCTCCTTGCCGACGAGCCGGCGCATCGGGCGGCGGAACTCCCCGGCGAACTCCGGGTGCGACGCCTCGAGGAGCTCGAGAGAGCGCACGGACTCTCGCGCGTTCGCGAGGACGTCTCCGCTGGAGTTCCCCTCATGGCGCCGGTAGAGGAGAAGCACGCGGGGGTCCTGATGGAGCGCGGTCGCCCGGGACAGCCGCAGCCACAGGTGGCAGTCCTCGTTCCCGCGGAGCGTCTCGTCGAAGCCGCCCGCGGCGAGGAAGACGTCGCGCGCGACGAGCGGCGTGCAGATCGTCCCGACGTCTCCCTCGAGGAGGCCCGCCGTCGTGTAGGAAGGGCCGGGCGTCTTCTTGTGGATGACGTGCGCGGTCCGCTGCCCGTCCTCGTAGACGCGGACGCCGAAGCACAGGAGGCCGACGTCCGGGTTCGCCGCGAGATGCTCCTCGGCGGCCGCGAGGTAGCCCGGCTCGAAGAGGTCGTCCGCGTCGAGGAACGCGATCCAGGACCCGCGCGCCTCGCCCACGCCGCGGTTCCGGGCGGACGACGGCCCGGCGTTCGGGCCCGTGAAGACGCGGACGGCCGCCCCGAACCCCTCGGCGACCGCCCGGGTTCCGTCCGCCGAGCCGTCGTCCACGACGACGACCTCGAGCGGCGCGGGAACCTGCGCGAGAGCGCTCCGGACGGCGTCGCCGAGGGTCCGCCCGGCCTTGAAGGCGGGAATCACGACGCTGTACGTCCGCGGCGGACGGGGGTCGCCCATGGCCTCGAGTCTAGGCGCGAAACCCCCGGGATGATTCAACCGCTTCGTTGCCCGGACCCCGCGCGGACCCTATGATCCGCGCCCGAACGAAGGAGGATTCTCATGCCCAGCGCCAAGCCCACGGTCCCCGAAGGCGGCCAGAAAATCACGATCTCCGGCGGGAAACTCCAGGTTCCCGACCATCCGGTCATCCCCTTCATCGAGGGCGACGGGACCGGCCCGGACATCTGGCGCTCCTCGGTGCGCGTGCTCGACGCCGCGGTCGCGAAAGCCTACGGCGGCAAGAAGCAGATCAAGTGGATGGAGGTTTACGCGGGACAGAAGTCCTTCGACCACCTCCAGACGTGGCTTCCGGACGAGACGATCGACGCGTTCCGCGAGTTCCTCGTCGGCATCAAGGGCCCCCTGACGACGCCCATCGGCGGCGGCATCCGCTCGCTGAACGTCGCCCTCCGCCAGCTCCTCGACCTCTACGTGTGCCTCCGCCCCGTGCGCTGGTTTCAGGGCGTCCCCTCGCCCGTGAAGCACCCCGAGAAGGTGAACATGGTCATCTTCCGGGAGAACACCGAGGACATCTACGCGGGCATCGAGTTCGCCGCAGGCACCGACGAGGCGAAGAAGTTCGCCGAGTTCCTCAAGACGAACTTCCCGGCCCAGTACAAGAAGCTCCGCTTCCCGGCCACGACCGGCTTCGGCGTGAAGCCCGTCTCGCAGGAAGGCAGCGAGCGCCTCATCCGCGCCGCGATCGAGTACGCGGTGAAGAGCAAGTCGAAGAGCGTCACGTTCGTCCACAAGGGCAACATCATGAAGTTCACGGAAGGCGCGTTCCGGAACTACGGGTACGCCCTCGCGGAGAAGGAATTCGCCGGCCAGACGTACACGTGGGACCAGTGGGAGCGCACGAAGAAGGACAAGGGCGAGGCCGCCGCGAACGCCGAGCAGAAGGCCGAGCTCGCGAAGGGCAAGATCCTCGTCAAGGACGCCATCGCCGACATCACGCTTCAGCAGGTCCTCACGCGGCCCGACGAGTTCGACGTCATCGCGACGCTGAACCTCAACGGCGACTATCTTTCGGACGCCCTCGCCGCGCAGGTCGGCGGCATCGGCATCGCGCCTGGCGGAAACGTGAACTACGTGACGGGCCACGCCGTCTTCGAGGCGACGCACGGCACGGCGCCGAAGTACGCGGACCTCGACAAGGTCAACCCGGGCTCCGTCATCCTCTCCGGTGAGATGATGCTGCGGTACATGGGCTGGACCGAGGCGGCCGACCTCATCCTCAAGGGGATGGACGGCGCGATCCGGGCCAGGACGGTCACGTACGATTTCGCCCGCCAGATGGAAGGCGCCACCGAAGTCTCGTGCAGCAAGTTCGGAGACGCCATCATCGCGCACATGGGCTAGGAGGCCGCCACATGAACGTCCTCGTCCTCGGAGGCACCGGCAACGTCGGATCCCAGGTTGTCCGGGAGCTTCTCGAGAGGGGCGCGGACGTTTCGGTCCTGACCCGCGACGTGAAGAAATCGCTCGCGGCCGGCGTGAAGCCGGTCGCGGGCGATCTCCTCGATCCGTCCACGATTCGCTCGGCGTTCGCGGGCCGCGACGCCGTCTTTCTCCTGAACGCCGTGAGCGCCACCGAGTGCCACGAGGGACTCATGGCCGTGAACGGCTGCCGCCTCGGCGGCGTGAAGAAGATCGTCTACCTCTCGGTGCAGGACGCCGACAAGGCGCCGCACCTCCCGCACTTCGGCGCGAAACTCCCGGTCGAAACCGCCATCAAGGTCTCCGGGATTCCGTTTACGATCCTGAGGCCCAACAATTTCTACCAGAACGACGCCTGGTACCGGGACGCGATGCTCGGGTACGACGTCTATCCGCAGCCGTTCGGCGACGTCGGCCTCTCGCGGGTGGACGTCCGCGACATCGCGGAGGCGGCCGCGGTCGCGCTCACGACGGACGCGGCGCAGAACGAGACGGTGAACCTCGCCGGGCCCGACGTCCTGACGGCGACCGAGACGGCCGCCACGTGGGGCGGCGTTCTCGGCCGAAAAATCGCGTACGGCGGAAACGATCTCGACGCCTGGGAAAAGCAGTCGCTCGCGTACATGCCCGCCTTCATGGTGTTCGACTTCCGGCTCATGTACGCCTATTTCCAGGAGAAGGGTCTGAAGGCCACGCCGGCGGACGTCGCGCGCCTCACGGCTCTCCTCGGCCACGCGCCCCGGCGCTTCGACGAGTTCGCCGCCGAGACCGCCCGCGCCTGGAGCGCCTGAGCTTCACGGTAGGATCGCGCCCATGAAGAAGGGCGCACGGACGGCGAGTCCCCTCGTCGGGGTCGTCATGGGCTCCACGTCGGACTGGGAGACGATGCGGCACGCCGCCGAGACTCTGGAGCGTTTCGGCGTCCCGTACGAAAAGCGCGTCGTCTCGGCTCACCGGACGCCGAAGCTCCTCGCGTCGTACGCCGCCGACGCCGAGGCCCGCGGCCTCGAGGTCATCGTCGCCGGCGCGGGCGGCGCCGCGCACCTGCCCGGCATGCTCGCCGCGCAGACGGCCGTGCCCGTTCTCGGGGTCCCCGTCGAGAGCCGGGCCCTCAAGGGCCTCGACTCCCTCCTCTCGATCGCCCAGATGCCCGCCGGTGTGCCCGTCGGCACGCTCGCGATCGGAAAGGCCGGCGCGACGAACGCGGGCCTGCTCGCGGTCGCGATCCTGTCGAACACGAGGCCCGCGCTCCGCCGGAAGCTCACGGCCTTCCGATCAAAACAGACCCGGAAGGTCTTGCAGTCCCGGCTCCCGTGAAGATCGTCCCTCCGGGCTCGACGGTCGGCGTCCTCGGGAGCGGCCAGCTCGGCCGCATGTTCGCGCTTTCGGCCCGGGCGATCGGCTACCGCGTCCACACGTATTCGCCCGAGGAGGACTCCCCGACCGGGCACGTCGCCGACGTCGAGGTCTCGGCGCCGTACGAGGACCTCGACCGGTTGCGCGACTTCGCGAAGGGCCTCGACGTCCTGACGTTCGAGTTCGAGAACGTGCCGCGCGCGGCGCTCGACCAAGTCGAGCGCCTGGTTCCCGTGCGCCCGAACGCAGAGGCGTTGTGGGTTTCGCAGAATCGGGAGAGAGAGAAGGATTTTCTTGGAAAGGTGAATGTCCCCGTCGCACCGTGGGCGGTGGTGCGCACGAGCGGGGACCTCGCCTCGGCTCTTTCCACCGTCGGCGCCCCCTCCGTCCTCAAGACGGCTGCCTTCGGGTACGACGGAAAGGGACAAGAGAAGATTTCTTCGAAGGATGAAAAGGAGGCGGAGGCCGCGTGGGGGCGCCTCGGCAACGCGCCATGCGTTCTCGAGGCCTTCATCGACTTCCAGCGGGAGGTCTCCGTCATCGCGGCGCGCGGCGCCGACGGCGAAGTCGCGTTCTTTCCAATCTTCGAAAACGCACACACGCGGCACATCCTGGACGTGACGACCGCCCCTGCCCCTCTTACCCTTTCAGAAGAAACTCTCGCTCACGAAATCGCGCAGGCAATCCTCGAAGCGCTCGATTTCGTCGGCGTCCTCTGCATCGAGCTCTTCCACACCCGCGACGGCCGGCTCCTCGTCAACGAGATCGCGCCGCGCCCCCACAACTCCGGACACCTCACGATCGACGCCTGCGTCGCGAGCCAGTTCGAGCAGCAGCTGCGCGCCGTTTGCGGCCTGCCGCTCGGCTCGACGGAGCTGCTCCGCCCCGCCGCCATGGCGAACCTGCTCGGCGACCTCTGGTCCGGCGGCCCCCCGCGCTGGGAGAACGCCTGCGCCGTGCCGGGCGTCGCCCTCCACCTCTACGGCAAGAAGGAGCCCCGGACCGGCCGGAAGATGGGCCACCTGACCGCGCTCGCGCCGTCGTCCGAGGAGGCGCGCCGGCGCGTCCTCGAAGCGCGAGCTTCTCTCCTGCGCTAAATTCTCCCTCCATGAAGCGCACGATGTTCGTCCTCGCCCTCCTCCTCGGCTCAGGCTCCGCGAGGGCAGCCGGCATTCCCGACACCCTCGATGCGCCGAACTACAAGCGCCTCTCGCCGAGTCTCGCCGTCTCCGGCAAGCCGTCGAAGGAGGCGCTCGCCTCGCTCAAGGCGGCCGGGTTCAGCACCGCGGTCGACCTCCGCCAGCCGAACGAGGGGGTCGCGTCGGCGAAGGAGGCCGTCGAGGCGCAGGGCCTGAAGTTCGTCTCCGTCCCCGTCTCGCCGGACACGTTCACGCTCGAGGACGCGAAGCGAATCGAAGCGGTGCTGAAGGACCAGGGCTCCGCGCCCGTTCTCCTCTACTGCTCGAGCAGCAACCGCGTCGGGGCTGCCCTCGCGGTGATCGAGTACCGCCGCGGGCGCACGAGGGACGAGGCGATCGCCGAGGGGAAGAAGGCCGGACTTTCCAGCTCCGCGATGGAGAAGGCTGCCGTGCGCGTGATGGACCAGGACTCCGGGGCGGCCGCGAAGAGCGCGAAGTAGCTCAGGCGCCCGGGCCGGCCGCGAGCGCGTCGACGACGCGCTCGAGCTTCATGCCCCGGCTCCCCTTCACGAGGAGCACGTCTCCGGGCGCCAGTCGCGGGCGCAGCCACGCGAGGAGCGGCTCGATCCCGGTGAAGTGCGCGGAAGAAGAGGAGGAAGAAGAAGAGCGGAATTCTTCGAAGGTCAGAGAGGAACGCGGCCCGAAAAACGCCGCCAGCTCGACGCACTTCAGCGCATTTCTCCCCAGCCTTCGATGCTCTTCCTCTTCGGCGGCCCCGAGCTCCAGCATGTCGCCGAGCACCGCGACCGCCCGCCCCTTCCCTCCCTCGACGAGCGACGCCAGCGTCGCGAGCGCGGCCTCCATCGAGGCGGGCGAGGCGTTGTAGCAGTCGTCGAGGATCGTGATCCCGCCAGGAGCGGAGACCACGCGCGACCGGTGCGAGTAGGGCTTCGCGAGGGCGAGGCCGCGGGAGATTTCTTCGAATGAGTACGAGAGAGCCCGTGCCGTGGCCGCCGCCGCGGCCGCGTTCATCGCGTTGTGCTCGCCCACGAACCCCAGCGCGACCTCGACCGAGCGCCGCTGTAGCTTGGAGCCACCGACGAGGCGGCCCGCCTCGGCCTCCCACTCTTCACCTTCCAGGAAGATCTTCATGCCGTCCACCCCGAGGGGCACGACTCGAAGAAGACGGACGTCCGCCAGCGGACTCCGACCAAAGAAGATCTTCTTCACGCCGGCCGCGGCCCGCTCCGACTGCGCCACGCAGCGCGCGTCGTCCGCGTTGACCACGGCGAAGGAGCCCGGCCGGAGGCCCCGGTAGAGCTCGCCTTCGGCGTCCGCCACGCCGTCGAGGTCCTTCAGGAACTCGAGGTGCTCCGCCGCGACGAGCGTCACGACCCCGGCATCCGGCCGCGCGATCTCCGTGAGCCGGGCGAGCTCGCCAGGAGCCGACATCCCGAGCTCGAGGACGGCCGCGCGGTGCTCCGGCGACATCCGGAAGACCGTGAGCGGCACGCCGATCTCGTTGTTGAGGTTGCCCTCGGTCGCGAGCGCCGGCCCGCGCGTCCGGAGGATCGAGGCGAGCATCTCCTTCGTCGTCGTCTTGCCGTTGGAGCCCGCGACCGCCGCGACGGGGATCGCGAAGCGCCGGCGGTGGAGGGCCGCGAGCGCGCCGAGGGCGCCGAGCGTGTCCGCGACCTCGAAGAGCGGAAGGCCCGGAACGGCCGGGGTCCCCTTCCGGACGACGGCCGCGCCCGCGCCCTTCGATTTCGCTTCCGTGAGGAACGCGTGCGCGTCGAAACGCTCCCCCTTCAGCGCGACGAAGAGCGCGCCCGGCGGGATCGCGCGCGTGTCCGTCGAGACGGACGGGAACGCCGCCGGCACGCCCGCGGGCGCGAGGGCGCCGAGCGCGCGCGTCACGTCCGCGGCCGAGAACAGAGATTCAGTCGAGGCCGTGGCGCGTCTCCTCGAGGATGTAGTCGACGACGGCGGGGAGGCTCTTCGTCCTCTCGAACACCTCACGCTGCCGGTCCGCGCCGGTCTTGCGCTCCACGATCGTGCGGACGTACTCGACTTCCTTCCGCGAACCGAGCTCGTCGAGGACGTCGTCCACGAACTCGAGGAGCTCACCGAGGAGGTCCGTGAAGGGGACTTCCTCCTTCTTGCCGAAGTCGATGAGCTTCCCGTCGATTCCGAAGCGCGCGGCCCGGTACTTGTTCTCGCTGATGAGCGCCCGCGAGTAGAGGCGGTACGAAAGGTTCCTGTCGTGGAGCTTCCAGAGCTTGACCGTGATGGCCTGGAAGAGCGCGGCGAGGCAGATCGTCTCGTCCACCCTCATCGGGATGTCGCAGATCCGGTACTCCAGCGTCGGGAAGAACGGGTGCGGGCGCACGTCCCACCAGATCTTCTTCGGGTTGTCGATGCAGTTCGTCTTCACGAGCGTCTCGACGTAGCCCATGTAGTCGGCCCACGAGGCGAACTGGTCCGGGATGCCCGTGCGCGGGAACCGGTCGAACACCTTCGCGCGGTAGCTCTTCCAGCCCGTGTCGCGCCCGCCCCAGAAAGGCGAGTTCGTCGAGAGCGCAAACACGTGCGGGAGGAAGTACCGCGCGGCGTTCTGAAGCGCGATCCGCGTCTCGTCGTGTTCGACCGCGACATGGACGTGCAGGCCGAAGATGAGATTTCCGCGCGCGACCGTGCCGAGGTCGTAGAGGATCCGCTCGTAACGCGGGCTCGGCGTCACGGGGACCTCGGACCAGTGCGTGAACGGGTGCGTCCCGGCTGCGCCGATCGCGAGCCCCGCCTCGCCGGTGAGGCGCACGAGCTCACGCCTGAGGTGCGTGGCGTCCGCGCGCGCCTCGGCGATGTTCCGGCAGATCCCCGTCCCGACCTCGATGACGGACTGGTGGAACTCACGCTTGATCTTGTCCTTGAGGCGCGACTCGCCCTCCGCGAAGAGCTCCTGGATGTGGGCCTTCAGCGCGCGGGTTTCCGGATCGACGATCTGGAACTCTTCCTCGATCCCGAGGGTGAAGGACGGGCGGGGCGGCACCTCTGAAGTCTAGGCGATCATCGGTGCCGTTTCCGCATCAGGGATAATCCAGCCATGAGCCGCCTTGGATCCCCCGCGCTGAGAGCCGGCGTCCTCAGAGAACTTGTCCGGGCGCATCTCGCGGGCGAACAGACGGCCTTTCGGAAGGCTGCCTTGCAGCTAGCGGCCATCGAAGGCGAGGCTGGGCACATCCGCATTGCAGAAGAACTCCGATCGCTGCTTTCCGAGCCACATTCGGGTGCTCCCGTAGTGGACATAGCGCAACCGAGGGGGACTCTCGCTGAGATTCTCGATGGGGGATACCGAGCCGAGCGAGAAAGCGACATCGTGCTTTCTACCGAAAACCGGCGAACGCTCCACCGAATCCTTCACGAGAACCGTTCGAGGCACCTCTTGGAACGATTCAGCGTTGGCCCCCGGCGACGGCTCTTGTTCCACGGGCCCCCGGGGTGCGGAAAGACCCTAGCGGCAGCAGTGATTGCCGGAGAACTCGGTGTTCCCCTGTTGACGATTCGCCTAGACGCCTTGTTTTCGAGGTTTCTCGGCGCCACCGCCAATCATCTGCGGGCTGTCTTTCAAGAAATGCCCCGGCGGCCGGGTGTTTACCTTTTCGATGAATTCGACGCGATCGCGAAGGCTCGAAGTGATTCGCAGGACGTTGGAGAAATGCGCCGGATCGTCACGTCGTTCCTACAATTCATGGACGCCGATAAGAGTGCAAGTGTGCTTATCGCGGCGACCAATCATCTTGAGCTACTTGATCGGGCAATCTTCAGGCGGTTTGATCTTCTGATTCACTTTGAATCGCCCTCCGTCGCTCAGATAGCCGACCTGATCCGCACACGCCTCAGGGCGTTCCCCCTCACCGACCGCGCCATTCAGCGTCTCGCCGTGCGATGTTCGGGGCGGAGTTTTGCGGACGTAGGACGCGCTTGCGATGACGCAGTCAGGACGATGGCGCTTGACGGACGAAATTCGCTTTCCGCTTCAGACCTGTCGACGGCGTTTCGTCCGCTGGCCCCACTCCCTGGGCACGCGCGAGGTCCCCGCAGGTAGATGCCAGAAGACAAGCTGCCATTCCTGAGGGGGAAGATCTCGAAGTCTGTGCGCTACCAGTCGCCGCAAGGTGGTGCCCGGGCTATTGCGCTCCCGCCGAGAGATCCCAAGGCACATCGAGACCGATTAGTTAGCGACCTGGACAAAGTCTTAGCCACGGTAACCGCGTTGCCGCCCCCCGACGAAGGTGGTCAGAGGCGCAGCATCCTCGCTGTGGTTCCCGAACGTGGCGCCCAGTTAGACGCCGCGACCCTCGGAGATAAGCGTTCTGACCTTCGGATCGTCGGATCTGATCCCGAGTCGGGCTTGGTGTTCCTGGACGCGGCCGACCCACGCCTGCCGTCGCTTAGAAAGAAGCTCTCTCAGTATTCTGACCCCGCAAGAGTCAACAGGGTTTCGGGCCTCCCTCGCAACGCGAAGTGCCTCGCTCCGATCGAACAGATCCTCGTCGCGAGTGAGAATGAACTCGCAGGTCGGCGCATCCGCGCGGCAACGGGGTTGGCGGCCGACTCCTTGTATTGGTTTGAGATCGGTTGCCGGGGCGGACTCGATAGGCTCGCCGACAACGAGGCTTCGCGGCGGCAGATGCGCAGGGCACTAGGCGGCATGACGTCGCTGCCCGAATTCATCGCGGTCGAACAGGTCGTCTTCTTCGTCCGTGAAAGGCTCGACAGGCTCGCGACTCTCATCCAGGCCACCGATTGCATTTACGAGTTCGATCTAGCGGCTCCTCCGACGCGAGACTGGCTCTATTCGAACTACCAGCCGGTCAGCGAGGTCAGTTCCTTCGGGCTCGCGCGCCCGTCCGATGGCGCTCCCGCTGTAGTCGTACTTGATACCGGCGTGTCAACCGCACATCCGCTTCTAGAAGCCGCAATTCGCGGGGCGATATCCGTACTTCCGGGTGATTCGTCCCCCGAGGACAGCCACAGGCACGGCACGGGGATGGCTGGGATCGCTCTCTACGGTGGAGGATTGGGCGACGCCCTGGACGCTGGCCAGTTCACGCCGATCAACTGGATCGAATCGGCACGCATACTCGGGGTCCCGTACTCGGGTACCGGTGCTGAAGAATACCGCGCGTTTTGGCCGGCCCTGACACAAGACGCGATCCTCGGTTTGGAGCGAGGCGAAGTTGAAGGCCGAAAGCGGGCTTTTGCCCTCGCAATCACGACTCACCTCGGTGACACCCCGTTTTCAACTCCCTGGAGTCAGACAATTGACCAACTCGCACATAACTCCGGCACCGGGCGGTTAATATGCGTTGCCGCAGGAAACGCTGACATCAGCAACGTTGAGTTGATTCGAGGATACCCGCAGCTAAACCTCGCGGCGCGCCTGCACGACCCTGCTCAAGCGGTCAACGCGCTTACAGTCGGTGCCTACACGACGAAAACCGAAATCCCCCCTGAGCCGATCTACGCCGAGTGCAGCGCAGTTGCGCCGAAGAATGGCATCTCACCCTATACGCGCGCGGGCGTTCCCGCTGGAACGCATATCAAGCCTGACGTAGTGATGGAGGGAGGGAACGTCGCCTTTGACGGTTCCCTGCCTTCCTCGATGGTCGAAACGCTTTCTACTTTGACCACACATCCGAACTTCCTCAGGACGCCTTTGACCCTGACCGCGATGACGAGCGAAGCGACGGCGCGAGCGGCGAGGCTCGGGGCCGAGATCTGGGCCTCTGCACCAGACCTGAGGCCAGAGACCGTAAGAGGCTTGATCGTGCACTCTGCGTCATGGACGCCAGAGATGAATGCGCAGTTCCAGAATCTCGATGAGCGTCTGGCCGCGTGTGGTTTGGGGGCGCCTGATCCAGACTTTGCTCTGGGCTGTACCCGCGACAGAGCGACAGTAATCGTCGAGGACAGCCTGCCGAACTCAATCTATCAGGGCGATGGCTCGAGTATGCGGGTCGCGAAGTTCTTCGCACTTCCCGCTCCGGAGGAACTTGCGGATCTCGACCCCGCAACGAACGTCGAACTCCGCGTGACCCTTTCATATCTCCCCGAGCCTCTTACGTTTCGCCAACGGACCACACGAGGGCTCGACATGAAATGGGAAATGCAAGGACCGTCCGAGAAACCCGAGGTGTTCTTCAAGCGCATTAACAAAGTCGCGCGGGCGCCCAGGGAGCAGGTGGGCTCCCGTGGCTACAACTGGACGTTGGGACAAAGGCGGCGTACGCGAGGAACGGTCCAGTCCGACAGATACGAAGGACCCGCGCCGTTCCTCGCAGGCACGAAGTACATTGCGGTGGCGCCAGTGCTTGGATGGTGGGAGAGGCGGCCCGAGTATCGACTACGCGAGCAGCGGTTTAGCCTGATAGTCACGATTCAGGCTGCAGGATCAGCCATCTACACCGCGATCGAGACAGCTCTGGCAGTACCTATCGAAGTAACCGTCTAGTCCGTCCGGCTCACGCCTTGAGGCCGAGGAGGGCCGGCCACGTGCCCGTCGCCTCGAACGGCCGCGGGTTCTTCGCGCGGTCGACGAGGTCCTCCGCCATCGCCTTCACGATCCACCGGAAATTCTCCTCGCCCACCGACGCGCGATCGGCGTCGGGTGCGCAGTTCATGAAGTCGATCGCGTACGGCACTCCGTTGCGCACGGCGAACTCCACCGTGTTGAGGTCGTAGCCGAGAGCGTTGCAGAGTGCGAGCGCGTCGTTCGTCACCCGCTCGGCCATCGCGGCCGGCACCGGCTTGCCGGCGACCGCGGCATACCTCATGGCGTGCGGCTCTTTCGGCGCGTACGGCATGATCTTCACGCGCGAGCGCCCGACGACGTAGCAGCGGTAGTAGTCCGTGAACTCGATGGCCTCCTGCGCCATCATCTCGAGGTCCCGCGTCTTGTCGTACGCCGCGAAGAAGTCCTCGGCCGTGTCGCACTTGTAGACGTCCTTCCATCCGCCCCCGTTCGCCGGCTTCATGAAGATCGGGAAGCCGAGGTACGCAAACACGCGGTCCCAATCCACGAAGTCGAGATTGCGGAAGGACGTCGCGGTCGTGTTCGGCGGGTTCTCCTTGTGCGGGAGGAGGACCGTTTTCGGGACGGCGACGCCCGCCGCAAGCGCGACGAGGTTGTCGAAGTACTTGTCGTCGGCGCACCACCAGATCGGGTTGTTCACGACCTGGGCCCCGCGCGCGACCGCGCACTTGAGGAACGTCCGGTAGAACGGGACCTCGTGGCTGATGCGGTCGAGGATCACGGCGTCCTCGAAGGACTGCTCCTGGACGAGGACCGAGATCTTGACCGGCCCCGCTTCGATGTCGTCGCCGCTCCTGGCGGCCATCTCGTTGATCTCGTTCATGAGCGCCCACGGGAAGGTGTCTTCCATCCCGAACAGGACGCCGATCCTCTTGCGTGCCATGACTGCCCCCTCGCGTCGCGCGACGCATCCTAGCGGAGCCGAGAGAAGGGGCACAACCCGGACATCCGTCAGACCAGTGAGTCGCGGACCCTCCGCAGGAGAACGGCGGGCGTGAACGGCTTCTGGAGAAAAGCCCGCCCCTGCACCAGCTGGCCGCTTCGTACGGCCGCGTCGCCGGTGTAGCCGGACATGAAGAGCACGCGGAGGTCCGGATGCCTCTCGTTCAGGCGAGCCGCGAGATCGGTCCCCGCCATGTCGGGCATCACGAGATCCGTCACCAGCAGATCGATTCGTGCCCCATGCGCGCGAAACGCCTCGAGCGCCGCCTCTCCGCCACTTGCCTCGAGCACGCGGTAGCCATGACCCACGAGAATGCGGCGCGCCAGCGTCCGGACCGATTCTTCGTCCTCGACCAGGAGGATGGTCTCGTTCGCGGCGGCGGCGGGGAGCGGGCTCGCCTCGGCGGAGACGCCCTCCGCGACCGCGTCGTCCACTCTCGGCAAATACACTTTGAAGGCGGTTCCCTTCCCGGGCTCGCTGTACACCCAGATGTTGCCTCCCGACTGCTTGACGATGCCGTAGACCGTGGAAAGCCCCAGCCCGGTCCCCTTCCCCTTTTCCTTCGTCGTGAAGAACGGCTCGAAGATGTGTTCCACGGTCGACGCATCCATGCCGAAGCCCGTGTCGCTCACGGCCACCATGACGTAACGGCCCGGACGGGCCGCGGCGTGGCGCTGTGAGTACGCCTCATCGAGGTCGGCGTTGGCCGTCTCGATCGTCAGTTTGCCCCCGCGAGGCATCGCATCGCGGGCGTTGACGACCAGGTTCAGGATGACCTGCTCGAGCTGACCCGGGTCCGCTCGGACGTTCCCTACCGAAGGATCGAGGATCGACACCAGGTCCACGTCCTCGCCGATCAGCCGCCGCAGCATCTTCTCGAGGTCCCCGACAAGATCGTTGACGTGCAGCACCACGGGCTCGAGAACCTGCTTGCGGCTGAACGCCAGAAGCTGTCGCGTCAGGGTCGCCGCCCTCTCGCCGGCATTCCGGATTTCGGCGACCTCCTCGCGCGCCCCCCCTTCGATCGCCGGCCGTGAGGCGAGCAGATCCGCGTAGCCCAGGATCGCGGTCAGCAGGTTGTTGAAGTCGTGCGCGACGCCGCCCGCAAGCTGCCCGACCGCGTCCATTTTTTGCGACTGCCGCAGGCTCTCCTCGGCCCGCTCGCGCTCCTCCATCTGGACGTGCAGCTGTTCGTTCGTCCGCGAAAGCTCCCCCGTCCGGGCCTGGACCCGTTCCTCGAGTTCCCTGTTGACCAACTCGAGTGCCGCCTCGACGCGAAGGCGTTCGGCGATCTCCCGCTGAAGGTCGTCGTTCGTCCGGCGGAGCTGTTCCGGGCTCGCCAGGGCAACCGCGTCCGGCATGATCTTGACGAGCGCGACCGCCGTGAGGAGCGACGCTGCGGCCGTCACGGCCTTGATGGCACCCGAGACCCAGTAGGTCGCGTTCCAGAGCGTCCACACCTCCATCGCATGCGTGGTTCCGCACGCGACGATGAAGGCGCCGAACGACAGAAACATCCAGTTGAACGGAAGGTCCCGGCGGCGACGAACGAACAGGATTAGCGTCAACGGGATCGAGAAATAGGCGAGCGCGATGAGCGCGTCCGACATCGCGTGAAGCCACACGAGGCCTGGCGTCCAGAGGTAGCACATGCCGTGCGGCATGAACTCGCCCGGGGAGCAAAACTTCCTCCAGAGGTCCATATCGGCCCCCTTCCGGCTGAGATCAGTGCATCAGTATAAGAGCGGTTCGGCGCCGAAGACCGCGCTTCGCTAGACTTCGCGGCCATGAAACGCGAATACGGCTCCTGGAGAAGCTCCGCGCTCTCGCGCCCGATGGAATATCTCTGGTTCGGTGACCGCGGACGTCCCGTCCTCATGTTCCCGACCTCGATGGGGCGCTTCTACCAGAACGAGGACTTCGGCCTCACGGGCGCGCTCGCGGACAAGGTCGACGCCGGCTTTCTCCAGTTGATCTGCGTGGATTCCGTGGACGAGGAGAGCTGGTACGACAAGAAGGCGCACCCGCGCGACCGCGCGCGGCGCCACGACGATTACGACCGCTACCTGCGCGACGAGATGCTCCCCTACATCGAGAGCCGCGCCGGCGGAAACGTCGTCACGGTCGGCGCGAGCTTCGGCGCGTACCACGCGGCGAATCTCGCGGGCCGGTACCCGGGGCGCGTGACGAAGGCGATCTGCTTCTCGGGCCTCTATGACGTGTCGCGCTATCTCGACGGCTACTGGGACGAGCTTTGCTACTACCACACGCCCAACGCCTACATTGCGAACATGGACGAGGCGTGGAAGGAGAGACTGCGGGCCGTCGAATGGGTCGTCGCGACCGGGGAGCTGGACTCCCTGATCCGTGACAACCGCGATTTCGCGGCGCTGCTCTCGCGGCAGGGCCAGCGAATCCAGGCCGAGTTCTGGCCCGGCGTCTTCGGACACGACTGGCCCTTCTGGAACGAGCACATCCGCCGGTTCATCTGACCCGGCGGTCAGGCGGGCTTCGCGCGCAGCTCCTTGAGACGCTTCTCGGCCTGGGCGCCCTTCTGCCGCGCCTCGTCCGCCTCGGCCTTCGGCCCGAGGACGCCCTTGACCGCGGCGAGCGCGCGCCAGGCCTCCGGCCGGAACGGGGCGTTGCGCGTCGCCTCCAGCGCCGCCTCGAGGGATTCCTCGAAGTCGCCGCGTCTCTCGAGGAGGCGCGCGAGCGCGACGCCGATCTCCCACGACTTCGGGAACGCGTCTTTCCCGTCCCTCAGCACCGAGACCGCGGTTTCGGCGCGCCCCGTCCATTCGCGATAGCGCGCCAGCGTCACGAAGTCGCCCGGCTCGCGCGCCGCCGGATCGGCGACCGCCCGCTCGAAGAAGCCCATCGCCGTGTCGTCGACGACGCGGCGTCCCCCGGTCTCGACGCCCAGGATGAATCCTTCCGCGAATGCGAGCGCGCGCGTTCGCGCGAGGCTCGTGCTCTCCGGGTGCGCCGCGAGCGCCTTGTTGCACAGGGCGAGGCAGCCCGCGTACTCCTTGAGACGCAGGAGGCCGCGTGCCTCGGCCTCGGCGGCCGCGCGCCTCAGCGCGGCGTCGCCGCCCTCGGGGAATCCGGCGAGCTCCGCCTTCGCGTCGGCCCAGCGGTCGAGGCCCTGCAGGGCGCGCGCCCGGATCACCCGGGGCCGGTGGTCCCTCGGCGAGAGGTTTCGGGCCTCCGCGGCAAGCGCGAGCGCCTCGTGGAACCCCGCGAGCTGCTCCGGCAGACGGGTCTCCGGGACGGCCGCGGCTTGCTGGAGGAGCTGCGCGGCCGCGTCGAGGAGCGTTCCGGCGTCGCGCCGCCCCGCCAGGCGCTGACGCGCCGTCGCGACCGCATCCGACGAGAGGCCCTGGGCGCCTTGCGCGGCGAGGAGGAGGTCGAGAAGGGTGGCGTCGGTCTTGTGCAGGAGAAGGCCGGTGCGCGCCGCGCGCTCGGCGAGGCTCGGGTTGCCGAGACGCAGGTGCGCGTCCGCAAGAAGCGCGAACATGTCCGACGGCTTGTCCGTCGCCGACGAAAGAGCGTCGAGGGCGGCAACGGCCTCGGCGGGGCGGTCGAGCTTCAGGAGGCCTCGCGCGAGCGTGATCGCCGAGGTCTGTTGGAGCGGGTCGTCCGGGTGCTCCCGCACGACCGACGGAAGGACGACGCGGGAGAGGATCGCGACCGCGCCGGCCCAGTCCTCCTTCTCCGCGAAGCGCAGCGCCTCGTCCAGCTCTTTCTTGGCCCCGCGGACGTCGACCGTCGAGCCGCCGCGGCCCGTCACCATCGCACCGGTCGCGACCTTCGCGCGCAGCACGTCGCTGCGCACCTCGGAGGCCTGGTAGCGCATCTTCGGAATGAACCGGCCGATCTTCAGCTCGCGCCTGAGGGAGGCGTTCAGGACGTCCGTGGCGAACGCCTTCCAGTCCGGGTAGCGGCCGTGCCGCTCGCGCTCGAGCCCGCGCATGATGATGTCGTCGGCGCCGAACGTGGAGCGGCGGAACATGCCGGACGCGAGGCGCGGAGGCTCGTTGCGGATCTTCGCGCCGCGGATCTCGTGCCAGTCCCCCGTGAAGGGGACGCGCCCGGTTTCCCACTCGTACATGAGGCAGCAGAGGCTGTAGATGTCCGACCGCACGTCGAGCGGCACGCCTCCGAGGAGCTGCTCGGGCGACGCGTACGCGGCGGTGCCGTAGATGACCATCGAGCCGTCCGCGGCGGCCGGGTCGATCTCGCCGCGCGTCCCCGCGATTCCCCAGTCCGACACCGCGACGCGGTTCAGGTCGTCGATCAGGATGTTCTCGGGCTTGAGGTCGAGGTGGAGGATCCCGTGCTCGCGATGGGCCCACTCCAGCGCGCCCGCGATGCGGACGATCGTGCGGTAGAAGACCTCCGGGTCCTTCTCCGAAAGGTGCGGCCGCAGGTTCCCGCCGTTCATCCAGCGCGAGCACACGACCGGCGTGTCCTTGTACGTGAAGACGCAGAGAGCCTCGACGATTCCGTCGCAGACCGACAGCTTCAACCAGGTCTGGAGCTCGACGAGGAAGCGCTCGAAGGCCTCGCCCTGCTTATCACCCGCCGGCAGCGCCTTCACGGCGAACGCCGGGCCCTGGCCCTGGCGGACCTTCGCGCAGACGCCCATCCCGCCCCGGATGACGTCGACGACCGTGAACGTGGGGGACGCGAGCCCCTGCGACCGTGCCAGCTCGGGCAGGGTCAGTTCTTCGCCTGAACGAAACAGTGTCACCTGTATCCAATTCTCTCATCAGCCACGGCCGGCGTTACCATCGGCGCTTCGATGACGCGCCCAGCCCCCCGGACCGCCCGCGCCGCAGCCGTCCTCTCCGCCCTCTTCACCGCCCTCGCGCCGCCCGCCCGGGCCCAGAGCGCGGACTTCGTGTGGTACGGCGGCCCGATCCTCGCGGGCAAGGAGGCGCGTCCCGAAGCCCTCGCCGTGAAGGACGGGAGGATCGTCGCACTCGGGACGCGGGCCGATGTCGAGAAGAAGTGGAAGGGAAAGACCACCCTCCCGATCGACCTGAATGGCCAGACCCTCGTCGCGGGCCTCGTCCCGACGCCCGTGCCGACGCCGTCCCCGGTCGCGCCTCCGAAGGGCTCCACGAAGATCGAGAAGCCGGCCCGGGCGACGCCCACGCCGGCCCCGAAGCCGACGCCGACGCCCCCGCAGCCGCGGGAGCCCGCTCCGCCGCTCGAGGCGCTGGGGGCCGACGTGTCGCCGCCGCCGCCCGGCCTCCCCTACACGATCGCATCCGTCCGCGACGCGCTCAGGATGTGGATCCTTCGCTCGAGCCTTCCGAAGAGGCACCGCGTCATCGTCGGCTTCGGCTACGACGAGACGAAGCTCGCGGAGAACCGCCCGCCCACGCGCGAGGAGCTCGACACGGTCTCCGCGACCCTGCCCGTCATCGTCGTGTCGAAAACCGGCGACGCCGGCGCGTACAACACGCTCGCCTTGCAGAGGGCCGGGATTTCGTGGCGCACGAAGGACCCGCCGGGCGGCACGATCGTCCGCCGCGGGCGCATCCAGGAGCCGAACGGCGTCCTCGTGGGCGTCGCGCACGCGGCGGCGTTCGCGAAGCTCGTCCCGCGTCTCGACGAGAAGGAGCGCACGCGCCTCCACGCGGAGAGCGTCCGGCTGAATACGGCCGAGGAGCCGGAGTCCCCGCCGGCCGTCGCCGCAATCGTCCAGACTCCCGCGCCGGCGCCGGCCCCCACGCCCGCCCCGACGCCGGCCGTCGCCGCGGCGGCGCCACAGCCCACACCCGCCGCCCGTGACGCGGGGTCCGAGGCCGTCGCCGCGCTCGTCGCGGACGTCCTCGCCGGGACGGCGGCGCTCGAGATCGGCCGCCCCGCCGACATGTCCGTCCTCTCGGACGACCCGGCCGCCGCGGACCCCGCCCGGCGCGCCGCGATCAAGGTCGTGGAGGAGGTCCGCAAGGGCCGGACGGTCTGGCGGCGGGACCTCACGCGTCGCTGAGTCTCCACCGGCGCCGGCCGGCGTAGGATCGGTCCTCACGCCGTGCCCACAGGAGATTTCATGCGAAACAGAATCATTCTCGCGGCGGCGCTCGCCGCCCTCGCGCTCCCCGTCCGCGCGCAGGAACTGAAGGTCGAAGAGCACGTCCTCCCGAACGGGATGAGGCTCGTCCTCGTCCCGCGCGCCGACGAGCCGTCGGTCGCCGCGGGCTGGGTCGCCCACGTCGGGAGCGCGAACGAGCGCCCCGGCATCACGGGGATCAGCCACCTCTTCGAGCACATGATGTTCAAGGGGACGAAGACGATCGGGTCCAAAGACGCAGCCCGAGATGCGGCTCTCATCGTCGAGCAGGAAAGAGTCCGCGGCCTCATGCGCGACGAGGATGCGAAGCTGCGCGCCGCCCTCCGGCGCGGCGAGATCGACGACATCACGAAGCCCGAGAACAAGACGGCCCGCTACAAGGAGCTCGACAAGGAGTTCGACGCGCTCGTCAAGGAGCAGCGCGACCTCCTCGTCAAGAACGAGTTCGACCGGATCTACACGAAGAACGGCGCGTCGGGCATGAACGCCTCGACGAACACCGACCTCACCCAGTACTTCGTCACGGTGCCGAAGAACAAGCTCGAGCTGTGGTTCTGGATGGAGTCGGACCGCCTCGCCGCACCCGTCTTCCGCGAGTTCTACTCCGAGCGCGACGTCGTCTTCGAGGAGCGGCGCCTGAGGACCGAGTCGACCCCGACCGGCCGCCTCGACGAGGCGTTCGAGGAGATGTTCTGGCACGGCCACCCGTACTCCTGGCCGGTGGTCGGGTACGCGTCGGACATCCCCGCGATCACGAAGGCCCAGGCGGACGAGTATTACGCGCTCTTCTACGCGCCGAACAACCTCACGGCCATCCTCGTCGGCGACTTCGACCCGAAGGACGCCCTCGCGCTCGCCGCGAAGTACTTCGGCCGGATCCCGCGCGGGAAGAACCCTCCGCCCGAGATGACGCTCCTTCCCCCGAAGTGGGAGGCCGAGATGCGGATGAACGGCGAGGCCGACACGAACCCGCGCGTCGAGGCGGACTGGCACGCGGTGCCTTTCGCGCACAAGGACTCCTACGCCCTTCAGGTCCTCGCAAGCCTGCTGAACGGGCGCACGGGCCGCCTCTACAAGGCGCTCGTCGCGAGCGAGAACCCGGTCGCCACGAGCGCCCAGGCCAGCGCGTCGGCGCGCAAGTACGCGGGCGAGTTCGGCGTCGAGGCCCAGGTCAAGGAAGGTCGCGCCCCCGAGGAGACCGAGCGCGCGATCTACGCCGAGCTCGACAGGCTGAAGAAGGACCTCGTCCCGGCCGAGGAGCTCCAGAAGATCAAGAACAACTCCGCGGCGCAGGCGTTCCGCTCGATGCAGACGAACATGGGCATCCTCTACAGCCTCATGGGGAACGACGGCCGCGGCGACTGGAAGGAATTCCGCGAAGGGCCGAAGAAGGTCCAGGCCGTCACGGCCGAGGACGTCCGGCGCGTGGCGCAGACCTATCTCACGAAGGAGAACCGCGGCGTCGCGACGTACACGCGCAAGGGCGGCGCCGCCCCGCGCCGTCCCGGCCGCCCCGGAGGCCCGCCACCCGGCACCGGCACCGGCATGGAGGCGAAGTAAGCCATGAGAAACCTCCTGAAGACCGCCGCTCTCGCGTCCGCCTTCGCCCTCTCCGGCGCGCTCGCCGCCGCCGACGCCATCCCCGCGCGGCCCGAGCAGATCGCCTTCAAGCCTCTCGCGTGGGCGCCGCCCGCCGCGAAAGATCACCGCGTCGTCCTCAAGAAATCCGGCGTCGTGGCGTACCTCGCCGAGAACCACGACCTCCCGCTCGTGAACGTTCAGATCCTCCTGAAGGGCGGCACGTACCTGAACCCGTCCGGCAAGGAAGGCCTCGCGGAGACGACGGGCTGGCTCCTCGCGCGCGGCGGCACGAAGAAGAGGAAGGCCGAGGACCTCGAGGAGCGCCTCGCGTTCCTCGCGGCGCAGCTCAACCCCGAGCAGGCCGGCGGTCGCCCCGGCAGCGGGCGGCCCACGGGATATCTCGACGACCGCGGCGTCGTCACGCTCAACCTCCTCTCGAAGGACCTCGACGAGGGCCTCGCGATCCTGCGCGAAGTCCTCACGGAGCCCGCGTTCCAGGAGGACCGCCTGAAGCTCCGCAAGGACCAGCTCGTCGCGGAGATGAAGCAGCGGAACGACTCGTCCGCCGCCATCGAGGCGCGCGAGCGCGGCGTCCTCCTCGCGGGCGCCGACTTCTACGTGAACAAATGGGAGACGAAGGCCTCCGTCGAGTCCCTCACGCAGGCCGACCTCGCCGCGTTCCACGCCCGGTGGATGGCGCCCCGCAACATGATCGTGGCGGCCGCCGGCGACTTCAAGAAGGCGGAGATGGCCGCGAAGCTCGACGCCCTCCTCGCGAACTGGCCGTTCAAGGGCGAGGCGGCTCCGCCCGTCCCGAAGCCGTCCCACGCGCTCCCCTCCGGCACGTTCCTCGTCGACAAGGACGTGAACCAGGGCCGGGTCTCGATCCTGCTCCCCGGCCTCCTGCGGACGGACCCGGACTTCATCCCGGCCGCCGTCATGAACGACATCCTCGGGGGCGGCGGCTTCACGAGCCGCATCACGAACCGCGTCCGTTCGGACGAGGGCCTCGCGTACTCGGCGGGGTCCGTCCTCGCGGGCGGCGTCTGGTACCCGGGGCGCTTCGGCGCCGCGTTCCAGTCGAAGGTGCGGACGTCGGCCTACGCGTCGCAGATCGTCCTCGAGGAGATGAAGAAGCTGCGCGACGGCGAGGTCTCGGACGAGGAGCTCGAGACCGCGAAGCGATCCTTCATCGACACGCTCCCCCGCCGCTTCGCGACGCCCGTGCAGGTCGTCGACGGCCTCGCGGACGAAGAGTTCACGGGCCGCCACGCGTCGGATCCCGGGTACTGGGCCGCGTATCAGGCGAAGGTCGAGAACGTCACGAAGGCGGACGTCGCGCGCGTCGCGAAGCGGCTCCTCAAGCCCGAGTCGGCCGCGATCCTCGTCGTCGGCAGGAAGTCCGAGCTCCTGAACCCCGACCCGAAGCACCCCGTGCAGTTCCGGGAGCTCACGGGCGGCAAGCTCGTCGAGCTGCCGCTGCGCGATCCGCTCACCATGCAGCCCGTTCCGGCTGGAGAAAAGAAGTGATCCTCCTCGCCGCCGTCCTCGCCGCACAGGCCCTCACGCTCGAGAAGGTCTCCGAGATGCGCATGCCCGTCGCGTACACGTGGCGCGACGCGACGCGCGTCGTGTGGGTGGAGTCCGGCGGCCCCGATGCGCCCGCCGCCCTCTGGCAGGCCGACGCGGGCGGCGGGAAGAAATCGAAGCTCCTCGACGCGCCCGCCGTGAAGACCCGCGACGGCAAGGCAAAGAAGCTCTCCCTCCGCGGCGCCGCGTTCTCGCCGAAGGGCGACGTGTTCGTCGTCCCCTTCGACAACGACCTCTGGCTCGTGACGCCGGGCGGCGAGAGCACCGGGGCAAAGCGCCTCACGGACGACGCCGACGAGGAGTCGCTGCCGGCGTGGTCGCCGGATGGGGCGCGCCTCGCGTACGTGAAGAAACACGACCTCTGGGTCGCCGAGGCCGCGACGGGCAGGCAGACGCGCCTCACGAAGACGGGCGCCGATCAGGTCCTGAACGGGTCGCTGGACTGGGTGTACGGCGAGGAGCTCGCCGGGCGGCGCGGCAAGGGCTCGTTCTTCTGGTCCCCCGACTCGTCCGCGATCGCGTACCTCGCGCTCGACCAGACGCGCGTCCCGACGTACCCGATCGTCGACTACACGCCGACGAACGGGAAGCTCGAGACGCAGCGCTACCCGAAGGCCGGCGATCCCAACTCCGCCCCGTCCGTCCACGTCGTGGACCTCGCCGGGAACGAGACGGCCTCCTACACGCCGTCGCCCGACGACGTCTACGTCGCTCCCGAGATGGCGTGGACGCAGGACGGAAAAAGCGTCTCCTTCCTCCTCCTCGACCGGCCGCAGACGCACCTCGGCGTCTGGCTCCTCCCGCGTACGGGCGGCGCGCCGAAGAAGCTCCTCGAGGAGAGCGACGCCGCGTGGATCAACGCGATCTCTCCGCCGCACTTCCTGAGGGACGGATCGTTCGTCTTCCTCTCCGAGAGGAGCGGGTTCTTCCACCTTTACCGGCATGCCGCCGACGGGTCCCTGAAGAACGCGATCACGAAGGGCGACTGGATGGTGGACGGTCCGTGGGCCGTCGACGAGAAGCTGGGGACCGTCTGGTTCCGGGCGTCGACGGCGGATCCGCGCGAGCGGCAGATCTTCGTCGCGAAGCTGGACGGCTCGTCCATGGTCCGCGTCACCGGCGAACCTGGCGTGCATGCCCCCGTCTTCGCTCCGGGCGGCGCGTACTTCGTGGACACGTTCTCGAGCGTGACGGCCCTTCAGAAGACCGTCGTGCGGTCCGCCTCCGGCGCCGCCGCCGCCCCCGTGGACGACAGGCCGCACCCGCTCGCCGACTACGACCTCGGGAGCGCGGAGCTCGGCTCGTTCACCGGGTCCGACGGGACGCTCTTCTACACGCGCCTCGTGAAGCCGTCGAACTTCGATCCCGCGAAGAAGTACCCGGTCGTCGTGTACGTGTACGGCGGGCCGCACACGCAGCTCGTCCAGAACGCCGCCCCACCCGCCCTCGACGCGTACCTCGCCTCGAAGGGTTTCCTCGTCTGGACGATGGACAACCGCGGCTCATGGGGGCGCGGGCACGCGTTCGAGACGCCGCTCCTGAGGAACATGGGCGCCCAGGAACTGAAGGACCAGCTCGAGGGTGTCGCCGAGCTCAGGAAGCGGCCCTACGTCGACGGTGCGCGGATCGGGATCACGGGCTGGTCGTACGGCGGGTACATGACGCTCTACGCCGGGACGCACGCGGGCGCGACGTTCAAGTGCGCGGCCGCCGGCGCGCCCGTCGTCGACTGGACGCTCTACGACTCGATCTACACCGAGCGGTACATGAAGGCGCCGAAGGACAACCCGGAAGGGTACACGTCCTCGTCGCCGCTCCTCGCCGCGAAGGACCTCGGGACGAAGCTCGTGATCTTCCACGGGACGTCGGACGACAACGTCCACATGCAGAACACGATGAGGTTCGCCGACGAGCTCATGAAGGCGCGCAAGGACTTCGTCTTTGTGCCACTGCCGCGGCAGGCGCACGGCCCGCGCGGCGAGGCGCTTCTCTACCGGAACCAGCGCCTCGTGGAGTGGTTCGAGCAGAACCTCTAGGGCACCAGCAGGAAACGCCCGAGGCGATCCGCCAGATTTACCGCGCCCTCTTCCTCCGGGGGCGGGGCGCGGTCCCATTCTCGCGAGCCAGCAGCGCCGCCTGAAACCGCTCGCCCGTCTTCTCGGAGAGGTCGGGCGGCCCACCGGTCGCGGCGCCCATCGAAGGAGCGATCGCGTCGTAGAGGCAGCGGGAGGGCCGCGTATCCACGGGCCGCCGCGTCTTTTCGTCGAGCCTCACGCTGGTCGGCATGGACACCTCCACACTACAGAAGCGTACTACGGGCTTTGGCACGCCCGCTCCTGCACCACCGGGACTGGCAGAGCGGGCCGGATGGCGCTGATCGTGCCTGTTTCCTCAAGGTCGGAAGCGCTCCGGGGCCGGACGCAGCAGCAAAACAACAAAGGCGGCTCTCGTCTCGGCACCTGATTTCGAGAGAACGTGAGCGACGTGCTTCCTGACTGTCTCAACCGAGAGGCCCATCTGGACCGCTATCTCTCGGTTTCTAAGGCCACGCCCGAGAAAGTGTGCAACCCGCCGCTCCGGAAGGGAAAAGCCCCATGAACCGCAACGGTCAGCCCCGTCAGCGCGATCGGCCAAGAAGAGGAGCCACAGCCGGATACCCGAGTATCTCGAAAGAAGCGTCGAGTTCACTCGGAAGTATGACGAACCCATCTCGACCACGGTCTCGTCTACGTCCGGGCGTGAGAGGAGCGCATGAATCGTGTGCAGAGGGCCGAGGGGGTCTTCGAGCGATCCGAGTAGCCGGTCCGCGGCGCGATTAGCCGCCACCACGCGAACGTCGTCCATGAGGAGGGCCGGCATCGGCATCACAGAGAACGCGTCGCGGAAACACAGAGGGCTCGGTCCGGGCATACAGCTCCTCCTACTTCCATAGACGGCTGGGGCCGGTCTCTTTCAACCAAGGGACGACTGATTCAGGTGCATCACCCCGATGGAAGACGGGGAGCGACAGGAAAGACGGCGCGCACGAGGCTGAAGCGCAACATCGGTGCTGACACGCACTTGGCCGCGCGGCGTGGGTCGAGGGTCGCCTGTTCCATTTCAGATCGGGGAGTCACGGCCGACGGAGGGCCCACGGTCGCGTAACCCGATCGGGTGTTGACCGACCGATCGGCCAGCACTACTCATTCGGCGGATGTCTAGAGAGGAGCCGAACCATGTCGAGCCGCCGAGCCACGGTCAGACTCAACGCAGCCACCATGAAGATCTTTCTCATCCTTGGGCTACTCGTGGGAGCAAGGGGCGCCAAAGCACAGGCGCTCCAGTTCTACAACCTGGCACCCTGCCGCGCCGTGGACACGAGGTTCGGCTACGGCGGCATCCTCGCCGCCTCGACCGTTCGCAGCTTCCAGATGAAAGGGGTCTGTGGTGTAGCGGCAGACGCGCAGACGGTGACCTTGAACGTCACCGCCGTCGGCCCTTGGTGCGGCGGTTTTATGGTTCTCTATCCGTATGGCAGCGGCATCCCGGCGGTTTCCAACATCAACTTCAATGCGGGAGAGCCCGCGATCGCGAACGCCGCAGTCGTCCCGATCTCAGCCGGGACGCCTGATCTCTCGTTGATTTACGGCGTCGGCGGAGGCACTTGCTACTCGCACGTCGTCATCGACGTCACCGGGTACTTCAAGTAGTGCCAGTGATGATGAACACATCGCGGGCGACGACCCTGTTCTGCACGGCGCTTCTGGCCGCCGCGTCTGTTCGAGCAGACTTCACGAGGCAGCCTGACGAGACGCTGCCGGGCTTCAAGAGCCAGCAGGTCTACGACTTCAATGGCGTCGACAGCGTCAACCTCTTTAGCGGCGAAGCCCATCTCGCCGTTCCACTCGGCCCCGAATACCCGCTCAGCAGCGGGCTCAAGTGGCGGCTCACCGCCCACTACTCATCGAAGCTGTGGCACATGTGGCTTGCGGACTGCGGGCTCGAGAACCCATCGTGCCCGGGTACGAACCTGTTCGCGCAGCGGGCACAGCTGGCGGGTTACTCCACCCTCGGGGTCGGCTGGACCCTCGAGCTCGGATGGGTGCGGCCGCCGACCGGCGGTGAAGGCGCCTCCTACAAAGCTCCCGACGGCTCGTTCCATTTTGGGCAGTACACGACGTCCCCGGACTCGAACGCGAACCTGAGAATCGACGCGCGTCGTCCCGACGGCACGTACGTGATTCGGCAGGCCGACGGGACGGTCCTCTACTTCGAGCATCTCTATTCGATTCCGGCGGCGGTGAATGGCTTCGATTTCAGCGATGAGAACCGCTTCCCTGGCAACATGTTCCAGAACGCGCGTTATGGCCTGAGCCGGATCGTCGACCGATTTGGAAATCTGCAGGTCCAGGTCAATTACCAGGCCAACTGCGCTGCGACGCCGTGCCCGGCCAACGCGTGGAAGGTCTCCTCCATTTCGCTCTCGAACCCAGCCCGGACGATTACGTACCATTGGGGAACGGTCCTCGGGCTCGACGTCGTCACGAGTATCGACTTTCCCGTCGTGGGGGGAACGCTGAGCTCGTCCTTCCAATTCCAGTCGAACTACAACCTCTACAGGTCGTTCGACTTCGGCGGCGACATGACTCACTGCCCCGCGTCGGGGCCGGCATCCACGTACCTGCCCTTTCTGTCGTCGATAACGCAGAGCACTCAGACGTACGCGTTTGCGTACGACTCCCTGGGCGGCCCTAACGCCGGAACCGGTCTTCTGACGAAGGTGACCTACCCGACCGGCGGCGCGGTAACGTACGCCTACCAGGGTTACACGGTAGGGGTTCCCAGCCGCTGTGACACCGGTTGCGTGTCTCCCGAGATCACAGCGGGGTCATGCCCGTACCTCAACGCTCCGGTGCAACGCATCGGCGACCCCGACAACTGCGACGACTTCTCCTACTACCTGCAGTTCATAGATCAGTCGCCGGCCGTAATCAGCCGGACCGCGACGGGCATTCCTGGCAATTCGGCCGACGGAGCTCCTTCGGTCGTCACGAATTACAGTCGCGATGAGATCGGATCGCCGCTGACGCCGGGGTTCCGTCCCATCGACCCCATGCGAGTCGTTCGGAGAGTGCTCGTGACCCGCGCCGACGGCAATGGCGGCTGGGTCACCGAAAAGCACGTGTTCTCGGCTGCGGTCAGCGGCGGCGGTGGGGAGCTCTCGAATCGCGTTTATGCAAACTGCGACGGAAGCGGCACGCCGGCCCGGAGCTACGTTCAGTGCTTCCGCGGCCCCGCTGCGAATGTCTGTGGCGTCATGGAAACGTCGACTCTCATCAACAACGTGGCGACCATGGACCTCGTCCCCAGCCGCCAGGAGACCTGGTACGGGGAAAACCCGATCCCGGGCGTTTCCGGTTGCACGACGGCATCCTCCGTCGCTTGCTGGCAGGATGACTTCAACGCCTTCGACTCACAGCATCCCTATAACGCCACAGCCCTGGAATACTCCATGGTGACGAGGTCGTCGAACAGCGGCTTTCTGATCTACCCGCAGAACCTCACCCGCACCACGACCAGCGCGTGGGCGCCAGTCTCGATCCTGAATGGGACCTGGCTCCCGAAGCTCTACACCTCGAGGACGGTGGCGGACGCCCCGTGCTCCTACGCTCCCTGCTCGGTGACGACGACTTTCGACTTCAACACGTCGAACGGATTCCTGAACTCATCATCTGTCTCGGATGGGACCTACGGCTCGATGACTCGCTCGTTCACGCCGGACGGGACGACCGGCGACGTGCTCAGCGGATCTCTCGCGGCGTCCTTCGACTCCACGACATTCACGAATACACGAACATTCCAGTCGGGTCTCACGAAAGCGGTCACGCGAACGGCGCCGGCCGGCATCGCATGGAAGTCATTCGACGTGGATCGCGATTCGAGCACCGGCCGCGTAACCGCCTCACGGGATCCGAGCGGGCTGTCGACGAGCTACCAGTTCGACTCGCTCTCCCGGCTCATCTCGCAGGCGCCGCCCGCCGGCGAGCTGGCGAGGACGTACTGCTACTCCGACTGGAGCACGACCGGTGAAATGTCAACTGTCTACGCGAAGCAGGGCGGCTCGGCGTGCAGTCCGGACGATGGAGCACCAGGGATCGGATCCGGCTTCTTCGAGGCGTACCAGTTCGACGGGCTGGGGCGGCTCCGGCGCCAGATGCGACGCCTTCCCAACCCGCTGTCTTCGGGCGGATACTTCGCTGCTCGTGAATTCCGCTACAACGACGCCGGCCAAAAGTATTTCGAGTCCGAATGGACCCCGTGTGGAGTTTCGCCGTCCGCCTCGAGTGTTCGTGCCTGCTTCTCCCTGAGCGCGGCGAAGAAGACGACGTACTCGAACTTCGACTTCCTTGGACGCGCGAGAGCGATTCAGTTGGCGGACGGAAACGTCGTGACAAAGGGGTATGACGACCCGTCGGGACTCATCCCGAACTCCGACTTCACGGAAATGACGACAACGACCGTGAGCGGAGTCGCCGCCACGGGTGGCGTTCGAAAGAACATTCTCGGGCACGCGCTGCTCGTGGCCGAGCCTGGCCCGGCCCCATTCGGCCCGGTCAGCGCCTACCACTTCAACGTCCTGGACAAGGTCGCGGCGGTGGACGTCTTGCAAGCAGGTCAGCAGACGAGGACCTTTACATATGACTCTCTCGGGCTCCTGCGATCGGAGACCCACCCCGAGAAGGGGACCACGACGTACACGGACGCTGCCGCGTATGACGCGCTTGGGCACGTCAAGAGGAAGACGGAGGGTGGTCACGTCTACACGTATTCGTATGACGCGGCGGGGCGGCTCGTCGCCACGTGGTCAGACGGCCTTCTATACCTCAACAACCTCTACGACCTGGACATCTGGGGTGGCACCGGTGGATACCTCCTCGGGAAGATCGTTCAGCAGGTCGCCTACCATCCCCTTTCCGACCAGAACACCGCCATTGCCCGAAACTTCGCGTACAACGGCCTCGGCGGCCGCCTTTCCATCGACGACTTTTACGCGATCAACGGGTCCAACGTCGTCGTCCTTCACGCACCGGCGCTGATGACATGGAACTCCCTCGGGCTCCTCGATACGCTTTATCACGCCCGCAGTACGGGCTCGTGGCCGACGTCCACGACATACGTGTCGGGCTTCCCGGCGAGCATCTCAGCGGGCACGAACGCCCTCATTTCAGGCGCGACCTATAACCCTTCTGGCGGCCTCGCGAGCTACACATCCGGGAACGGCGTCACGACAAACATCGCGCAGGACGCGAATCTGTTGCCGCGCCCGGCCTCCATTACAACCTCCGGTGCGAGCCAGAACTTCTCGACCGGGCCGTATTCCTATGACGGCGTCGGCAACATCATGTCGATCGGGGCCGACACGTTCCAGTATGACGGCCGCTCGCGTCTCAGCAATGCCGCCTACGCGGCCTCGGGGTCGCAGTTCGACAGCTTTACCTACGACGACTTCGGGAACATGACGCGGCGCGACTATGAGGGTGGGCAGTGGCAGGATCTTTCCACTGCCGTCTCGAGCAACCGGCTCACGGGATCGACGTACGATTCCCTGGGAAACCTGACGGCCAACGGCCCTGACCACCATTACTACGACGCCCTGTCGCGCCAGACCCAGTACATCGGCTCCGGCACCAACGAGCGGTACTACTACAACGGCGACGGCGAGAGGGTCAGCCGTGTCGTCTACGCGTCCTCCTTGCCGCAGCAGTCGACGCAGGAACGCTTCTACAACCTCGCCCCCTGCCGCATCCTCGACACGCGGAGCGCAAACGGCACGTACGGAGGGCCGGTTCTGCCCGGCCAGGGCTCGCGGTCCTTCCCGGTAACGGGAGTCTGCGGAATTCCGTCGAACGCGAAGGCGCTGGCCCTCAACGTCACGTCTGACAGTGCGACCGCGGCGACGGGGAACATTCGGCTCTACCCCACGGGGCTGTCCTATCTGCCGCTCGGCACCGCCAACGCGTATAAGGCGGGTTACACGCGCGCGAACGCGACCTTCGGGTCGATCGACGGACCGACGCCGGGAAACTTCACGCTCTTCAACGACGCCCCTGCGGGCTATCCTGTGCACGTGATCGTGGACGTCTTCGGGTACTTCGCGCCCGGGCCGAGCACGCCGCCGCAGACGGGCGATTCGTGGTTCTTCACGCTACGCGACGGCGGCAACCACCCGTCCGTGGAATACCGCTACGACACGGCGACGGGCCAGGCGACGCTGCTGAAGGATCACGTGTGGTTCGGGAACCAGCTCGTGGCCGACTACACGTGGCAGGGACAGCCGAACGGCCTCGTGTACTACACGAGCGACCATCTCGGCTCTCCGCGACTGATGACGGAGGGGACGGCGCCGGTGACGCTGGCGACGTACAAGTACCGGGCGTTCGGGCTCCCGCTCTCGACGACGCTGCCGGGCCAGGGGCCGGACTTCGCGGGGATGGAGCGCGACGTGGCCTCGGGCGATCTCTACGACCATGCGCGATACGTGGGCGGGAGGCTGAACCGCTTCAAGGGCGCAGACCAGCTCGGAGGACACGAGGGAGATCCACAGAGCTGGAATCGGTATGCATACGCGAAGAACAACCCCCTTAGGTTCATCGATCCAAACGGCAAGAACGCTTGGGACTTCGTCGCGGGCCTGGGGAACGGGCTGAGAAGCAACCTGTTCCCCGGATCTCAACGGACGTCCTCGGCCAATTCCGATTTCAGCCGAGGCCAACGGCTTGGTGACGCCGTGTCTCTGGTCGGCGGTTTCCTCGGAATTCTCGGCGGCTCGAGCATGCAGGGCGGTGGGCTCGTTCTTGCACCCGCGAGCGGAGGCTCGAGCGCAGCCGCGATTCCTGTTGGTGCGGCCGTGGCCGGCTATAGCGTCGCCGTTGCAGCGTCGGCCGGTGCGAATCTAATGGTCGGCGATGGGAACGGCGGCGGCGTTCAGGTCACGAGCAAGACCCTCTACAACAAGGACGGCGTCAGAGTGGACGTCGAGAACCCAAATCCCGAGCAGCGCCCCGGCCAGGTCCACGTGCAGGTCGGTGGCGAGAAATATATCTACGATCCCGCCGTCCAGAGTTTTAGAGACGCTCCAGGCAGCGTCAACAAGCTCTTGGAAGACGACAAATTCCGCCAGGCCGTCGAAAGAGGGGTGAGGGTGTACCTTGGAATTCCATGACTCGCCCTTGATATCCGCTAGGGGTGTGGCTGCGCTAGCCGATCTATTTGCGATCCCGTTCTCGGACACGAGTGGTCGTGTCGTCGCCGGAGATGCGAATAGAGCCACGCGCCACCTTTCGAGCTATCCCGACGACCCGACGGGTTACGAGGCCTTCGTAAATCATTTCCACCTCGAAGACACGCTCATGATTCCCTATTCGGACGGGGCCATCAGGGCCCTTCTTGTTGAAGTCGGGCGTGACTTGGTGAAGGCTTGGGCCGGTCGGCTTCAAGCCGCCTTCCCGGAGCATTCCTTCCTCTTCTACCTCGGCGGGACCGACTCTGTTGCGCTGCGGTTCCACGTGGACCGGGGAGACGGTCGCGAATGGGCTAATCTGAACGATCGGAGTTTCCTGAGGGCCGAGCAAATTGATGTCTTTCGACTCGACCGCGTCCTGAAGAACGAAGTGCTCTTCGCTTTAACTAGAGGTTCATGGACAAGAGGGCCGGGGCGGCCGGAGCCGGCCCCTGAAGGCACTTAGGGACGTGCCCCATGACTAACAAGGTTCTCGTCTCATTGAAGATCCTCGGCTTCTCGGCGGCGCCAGAGGAAGTCACGCGCCGAGTCGGGCTCGAGCCGACGAAGACATGGCAACAAGGCGATCTCATCCCGCGGACGACCCGGCACCTGGCATCGAGCGGCTGGGAGATCTCGGCCAGCGACGTAGGAGGGGCCGAGCTGAGCCCGCAGATGGAGGCCCTCTTCGGCCGCATTCAGGGAAGAGAGGCCTCGATCGCGGAGTTTTCGCGCGACGCTCGCATCGAGCTATCGATCGTGGTCTACGCACACGAATCTGTCCCGGCTCTGCACCTGCCCAGGGAGACGGTCGAGTACTTGAATCGGCTTCACAGTTCAGTAGACATCGACCTGTACTGTCTCATCGAGGAGGAGGGGCACGAGGATTAGGGACGCCGCTGAACTCACAGCCAAGGGCGACGCACGAGGCCGTTTTGCTGCCCCTGCCACGTGTAGTCGGCCACGATCCAACCAAAGCACCGGGCGACGGCTGGGTATGGAAGGGCAATGGGCCCGTAGGTTCCAACGCAGGAAACTGGGTGAAGACAGGTTCGCCAGAACGGCTCTATCCCGACCTTGGGCACGCTGCTCCGATAGGACCCCACTGGGACTACACCGACAAAGAGGGGAAGCAGTGGCGGGTGTTCCCTGATGGGAGGGTCGAGCCCAAGAGGGCTCCCAAGGGCTCAAAAGGTGAAGAAGAGGAAGAGCGAGTTATTCCGAGGGTACCGAGTGGAGAGGCCGGACAGTGACGCCTCTCATTCTTAGGTTGCTTCCCGCCGGCGGCCTTGAGCGATGGCACGATCTTCTTGAGAGGAGTGCCGGTGTGGGTTCCCTTCTAAAGCGGACGACATCAAGTCGGCCAGGCAAGGTTCTGGCGATAGCACCAGCCGACGTTGATCCGCTGCGCTTGCTACGTGTTAACGAGGGTGGCTTGTTGCAGGACTCGTCCATGGAGCCCGAAGCGTATTTGATCGGAACACTTCGAGATTTGGGGCGCCATGCTCAACGAAGTCACTTGTGGATAGAGGAGTCGGGAAGGGACTCCGCGGATCCATTTCTCGCCGAAATACCTGGCGAACGCTTCATGTACAACAAGAACCTTGTGTTCCGAGTCGCCCTCGACGAGGGGTCCACACAGGCGGAGGACGGGGTCACTAGGACCGCGCTGAAGAAAATCGGTCCATACCCCATAGTTTGCGGCTTTCTTAGCTCGACTAGTGAGCCGGTGAACGTTGAAGGGGCCGGAGCGCGGCCGCTAGTCGCATTCTCAAATGCCTTTGACTTTGAGAGCTACATACTATGGGTACCCGAGGACCCCGTTTGATTGATGAAAGGAGCAGAGCTCGGCTCGGCCTTCGGCTTCTGGACCTCGGAATGAATGGCCCGATCTCGATGGGCGCGGCCTTCGCGTCAATCGCCAACCGCGATCCCGATTTCGTTGATTTGTCGCCACGCGCATTTTTCAGAGCCCTATGGGAGCTCGAAGAGAATGGCCTTATCACCGTCTGCGTAATTCCGGCTTCCGGCGACGCGCGGCTCATCCCTGCCGAAGAACGCGCCGGCTTTGAGGCTCGATACGCTGCGTGGCTGCCAGGACTCTCTGTCAACGAGGCAGCAGTAGACGACATCGGGGGAACGTTTGATCTGACGCCCGCAGGGAAACGGGAATGGACAGCGTGGATTCCGGCGAAGTAGCGGCCGTCGGTCACGAATAAGAGGGACCGGGGCGACCGTAGCCCCGCGCGTCCCGGGCTCACGGCGAAGCGGGCCGGAAAGCGTGACGCCGCTGCACCCTCCGAAGAGACCGTGGAGAGCGCACCTCCGGCGCGATTCGGCCGGCCTATACCGGCTTCGGCGTCACGGCGATCGGGACGGAGCCCCTCACGGCCTTCGAGACGATGCAGTACTTCTCCGCGAGGGCGAGCGTCTTCTCGACGTCCGCCCGGCGCTCGTCGAGGAGCGCGGCCGGGACGTGCGGAAAGAGGTCGATCCGCGTGACGTGGAATCCGCCCGCGGGGTCTTTCTCGAGCCGGGCCTCGGCGTCGAGACGCGGCTCGGCGATCCCGAGCTTCAGCTTCTCGACGAAGATCGCCCACGTCTGGACGAAGCACGCCGAGACCGCCGAGAGGAGCAGCTCCTCGGGGTTGACGATCCCGGCCCTCCCGTCGAGCGCGGCGGCCGCCGCGTGAACCGTCGCGAAGGAGCCGTCGGCGTTCGCGAGGCGGCCCTCTTTCGCCGAGGAGTCCCAGGACGCGGAGATCGAGAACGTCGTGACGCCTTCCATGGGTGTCCTTTCGGGGCCGCTCAGGGCCGGAGCACGAGGAGCCGCGGCTCCGTGAACTCTTCCATCGCGTAGGCCGGGCCTTCGCGCCCGACGCCCGATTCCTTCACGCCGCCGTACGGCATGCGGTCCGCGCGCCACGTCGGGACGTCGTTCACGAGGACGGCTCCAACCTCGAGAACGTCGAAGGCGCGCTGGATGCGGGAGAGGTCGTTCGTGAAGACGCCCGCCTGCAGGCCGTATTTCGAGTCGTTCACGCGAGCGAGCGCCTCCTCCCACGTGTCGTAGGACGACAGCGTCACGACCGGCGCGAAGACTTCCTGCGCCTCGACCTTCATGTCGCGCGTCGTGCCCGCGAGGATCGTCGGGAGAACGACCGAGCCGGTGCGCGTTCCGCCCGCGAGGACGCGCGCGCCCCCCGCGACCGCCTCCTCGATCCACGCCGCCGCGCGCGCGGCCTCCTCGGGCGCGATCATCGGCCCGACGTCCGTCTTCGCGTCGAGCGGGTCGCCGACGGCGAGCGCCGCCGTCTTCGCGAGCAGCTTCGCGCGGAACGCCTCGAAGACGTCCTTCTGGACGAGCGCGCGCTGGACGGAGATGCACGACTGCCCCGCGTAGCCGAACGCGCCGGCCGCGACGCGCGACGCCGCGTCGTCGAGATCCGCGTCCGAGTGGACGACCACGGCCGCGTTGCCGCCGAGCTCCAGGCCGACGCGCTTTCGGGGCGCGATCTCGCGCAGCCGCCAGCCGACGGCCCCGGAGCCCGTGAACGAGACGACAGGAAGCCGCGGGTCGGTGACCAGAGCTTCGGCCTCACGGCCGGAGATCGCGAGGACCGCGTACGCGTCCACGGGCCAGCCGGCCTCGCGGACGATCGCCTGGAGCGCGAGGGCCGAGAGCGGCGTCTGCGACGCCGGCTTCTGGACGACCGGCGCGCCGACGGCGATCGCCGGCGCTACTTTGTGCGCCGTGAGGTTGAGCGGGAAGTTGAACGGCGTGATCGCGAGGACGGGCCCGAGGGGCACGCGCCTGACGACGCCCCAGCGCGCGACCGACGCCGCGTTCACGTCCAGCGGCAGCATGTCGCCCTTCCACGCCTCGAGGGCCGCCGCCGCCGCCGAGAACGTCGCGGCGGCGCGCTCGACTTCGGTGCGCGCGGCCTTCAGCGGCTTGCCGGCTTCGCGCGCGATCACGGCCCCCAGTTCGTCACGGCGCGCCTCGAGCGCCGCCGCGACGCGCCGGAGGACTCCGACGCGTACGTACGTCGGGAGAGCGCGCGTCTCCTCGAAGACGGCGCCCGCCTTCGCCACGGCGGCGTCGACGTCTGCCGCCGAGGGGCGCGTGAGGCGCGCGATCTCCGCTCCGTCGAAGGGCGCGCGGACGACGAGAATGGAGAGGTCGCTCACGACTTTTCGTCCCGGAGCTCGTCCGGGTTCCAGCCCTTCGGGGCCGTCCACGCCCTCGCTGAAAACAGCGTCGAGAGGGCGCGGCCGAGGAGCGCCGACGGGCGCCGGGCCTCGAACGCGTCGACGACGCGGGAGACCTCCGGCGGCGCCGAGGCGGGGACCGCGAGGCGCGCGAGCGACACGAGGCCGGCGGGCGCCTCGCCGCGCACCTTCTCCCAGGGCTCGGTGAGCGCGGCCTCCTCCGCCGGCGTGAGCGGCGTGACGCCGGTCAGCGCGAGGCGGCCCCGGACGACCGCGAGAAGGAGCGGAAGGTCGCGCAGGACGGGCACGGCCGTCTCGAAACGGAACGTCGTGAACGGCGCGCGCCCGCCGCCGGGCGCGTTTCCGGCCAGCGTGACCGGCCCCGTCGCGTGGCCCGCGTTCGCGATCGCGCTCCACGCGGCCGCGACCGGCCAGAGAGGCAGGGACAGCGCGAGCGCCGCCACGCCCAGCGCGCGGCCGCTCCCGTGCGTCCCCGCGGCCGCGGGGAGCTGGTCCGTCAGGAGGCTCGCCCGTCCCGTCGCCGCGTCGACGACGAGGTTGCCCGAGACGACCGCGTTCTCCAGCGTGACGCCGGGCGGGATCGCGGATTTGGGCAGGACGCTCGTGTTCACGAGGCGCGCACCCGAGAGGACGGCCGATTCCTCGCCGACCGTCGTCGAACCCTCGAGCTTCGCGCCGCCGTCGGCCCGCGCGCGCTCCGCGAACGCGGGGGCACCGTTCGCGTGCGCGGCGTCCGCGCGCCGGTAGGCCGTCACGGAGTCGACGAGAACGGGCGCGGCTCCGAGCGGCAGCGCCGCGAAGTCCGGGTCGTGCACCCAGTCGGGCGCGCCGGGCTCGCGCGGGAAGTCCTTCTTCTTGAGCGCTCCCGGCAGGATGCGCCACATGCCCGCGGGGCGGCCGCCGACCGTCGCCTCCACGACCGGGCCGCGCGCGTCCTCCACCTTCGAGAGGAACTCGCCGATGGCGGCGTGGACGCCGACGTCGCCGCGCACGACGACGGTCTCGCCGTCGAGGCGGTGCTCGAGCCGGCGCAGGACGTCGCCCGCGCTCTCCCCGTCCTCGCGCCGGACGATCTCGAGGGCGATGCCCCAGCGGATGCCCTTCCCGAACCGGCGCTCGACGTCGCCCGCGCGCGGGCCCACGACGAGGAGCGCC
>DASXVJ010000006.1:0-95013 GCA_036504335.1 Thermoanaerobaculia bacterium | reverse complement strand
ACGGGTATCCGGGGCGGGCCGCGCGGCCCTCCCCGGATCGACCGACATGAAAGCCATCCTCGAAAAGAGCAATCGCTTCCTGGACCTCAAGCTCGACATGGGCCCGCGGGGCCTCCTCGTCCTGGCCGTGCTGCTCCTGATTCCCTCGTACCTCTTCCCGCTCTGGACCCTGACGATGTTCGCGCCGCAGTACGGCGACGGGCTCCGCATGCAGATCTACAGCTGGAGGCTGGACGGCGGCAACGGCGGCCAGGACATCAAGGAGATCAACGTCCTCAACCACTACATCGGGATGCGCGACCTCACGACGGCCGATTTCACGGAATTCAAGTGGATCCCGTTCGTCGTCGGCATCGTGGGCCTCCTCATCCTGCGGACCGCCGTCCTTGGAAAGATGTCGGCCCTCGTGGACAACGTCGTCCTCTATCTCTACTTCGGCGCGTTCTCGCTCTGGTCGTTCGCGTTCAAGCTCTGGACCTACGGGCACCACCTCGACCCGAGGGCGGCGGTGAAGGTCGCGCCGTTCATGCCTCCGATGTTCGGCTACAAGAAGCTCGCGAACTTCGAGGTCTACTCGTACCCCGGCGCCGGGTCGTATGCGCTCGGCCTCGTGGCGCTCGTCCTCGTCCTGGCGGTGCTGCTCGCGTGGCGCGAGGGCAAGCGCGAGCTCGCCCACGCCGCCGGCTCCGCATGATCGCGCTGCCCTTCGCTCTCCTCCTGCAGATCACCGGCGACATGGCGCCGGTGGCGCCGGGGGGACTCGAGGGGCGGCCGCCGGCCGCGGAAACCTCCCCCCTGCAGGCGCGCGTGGACCGGGCGGCGCCCGGAGACACCGTCCACGTCGGGCCGGGGAGGTACGCGGGAGACCTCGTCCTCGACCGTCCCATCCGGCTCGTGGGCCAGGGACGGCCTCTTCTCGTCGGATCGGGGAACGGCAGCGTCGTGCGCGTGCGCGCGGACGACGTCGTCGTCGAAGGGTTCGACATCGACGGGATGAGAGGCGGCGATCTCGGGCGGGACTCGTCGGGCGTCCACGTCGCCGGCCGGAATGCCGTCGTGCGCGACTGCCGGATCTCGGAGGCGCTGTTCGGGATCTATCTCCGGCAGGCGGACGGCGTGTGCGTCGAGAGCTGCCGCATCCGCGGCATCCACGGAAAGGATCCGGGGGAGAAGGGGTCGGGCCTCCACGTCTGGGACACGAAGGGATTCGTCTTCAAGGACAACGTGATCGAGGACGTGCGGGACGGGTTCTACATCCAGTCCTCGTCGGGCGGCACGATCACGGGCAACGTGGCCCGGGACCTCCGTTACGGCCTCCACTACATGTTCTCGGACGACAACACGTTCGAGGACAACACCTTCGAGAACGGCGCGGCCGGCACGGCGCTCATGTACAGCAAGCGCATCGTCTTCCGCCGCAACCGCTTCGTGAGGAACCGCGGCTTCGCGTCGGTGGGCCTGCTCCTCAAGGCCTGCGACGACGTCCTCGCCGAGGACAACCTCATCGCGGACAACGCCCGCGGGATCTTCGTCGAGGGCTCGTACCGGAACGTCTTCCGGGGAAACGTCGTCGCGCTCTCGGACGCCGCGATCGTCCTCTACGATTCCTGCGGTGAGAATCGTTTCGAGGGCAATTCGTTCGTCGGGAACCTGACGCCGCTCGCGCTCGTCGGGCGGCGCACGGACACGGTTTTCGACGGGAACTACTGGTCGGACAATGGCGAGCCGGACCTCGACGGGGACGGACGTTCGGACCGGCCGTTCCCGCTCTCGAGCGTCTTCGACCACCTCCGCGGGAACCTCACGGCGGCGGACCTCTTCTCCCGGAGCGTCGCGGCGCGCGCGCTCGGGGCCGCCGAGCGCGGCTTCCCGGTCCTCCGGGCGGTCGAGGTCTTCGACCGCGCGCCGCTCGCGCGCCCGCCGGCGCTCCCGCGCGTTCCGCAGCCCGACGGGCCGCCCGCCTCGCGCGGGACGCTCGCGCTCGCGATGTCCGGCCTCTCGCTCCTCGGCGGCGCCGGCATTCTGCTCACGGGCCGGAGGCCGGCGTGATCCGGTTCGAAGCCTTCTCGAAGACGTTCGGCGGCCAATGCGCCGTCTCGGACCTGACGCTCGCCGTCGAGCCCGGGGAAATCGTCGCGTTGCTCGGGCCGAACGGCTCCGGGAAGACGACGTCCCTGAAGGCCGCCGCCGGCCTGATCCATCCGACGGGGGGCGCCGTGACCCTGGGCGAGGCAAGACGGCCCGCCACCGAGGCCGCGTCGCGCCGGAGCCTCTCTTTTCTTCCCCAGAAGGTCTCCTTCCCCGATTCCCTCACCGGGCGCGAGGTCCTGGACTTCTATCGCGCGCTCCGCGGCGTCGCCGCCGACCGCGTGGACGTCGTCCTGAAGATGTCGTCCCTGAACGGGGCTTCGTCCCGCGCGGTCGGAACGTACTCGGGCGGCATGACGCAGCGGCTCGGTCTCGCCGTCGCCGCATTGCCCGACACGCCGGTCCTTCTCCTCGACGAGCCCACGGCGGCGCTCGACCCCGACGGGCTCCGCGCGTTCTATTCGCTCGCCGAGCAGCGCCGCCGCGAGGGAAAGACCGTCCTGTTCACGACGCACCAGCTCGGGGACGTCGAGCGGCTCGCGGACCGCGTCGCGATCCTCGTCGGCGGAAAGCTCGCCGCGCTCCTGACGCGGCGGGCGCTCGAGGACTGGCTCGGCGCGCACGGCGTCCCGCTCGTGCGCGCGGAGACGAGCCCGCTCGAGGACCTCTACCGCGAGCTCGTCGGAGGCGACGCGTGAACGTGCGCGCCGGGGCCGCCGTGCTCCTCCTCGCCGCTCTCGCGGGCTGCTCGCGCGGCCCCGCGGCGCCCGTCGCGGTCGACACGAAGAACGACCGGTGCGGCTGGTGCCGGATGGCGGTCTCGGACGCGCGCTTCGCCGCGCAGCTCGTGGCGCCGCGCGAGGAGCCCCGGATGTTCGACGACGTCGGATGCCTCGCGACGTTCCTGAAATCGGGGGGCGCGCCCGCGAAGGGGCAGATCGCGTTCGTGGCCGACCACCGCACGAAGGCGTGGGTGCGCGCGGCGGCCGCGGTCTACACGAGGAAGCCCGGACTCGAGACGCCGATGGGATCCGGCCTCCTCGCCCACGCCGACGCCGCGTCGCGCGACGCGGACGCCGAAGCCGCCGGGGGAACGCCGGTCCCGGCGCGGGACGTCTTCGGCCCGAACGGGGTTCCGGACGGCGGCGGATGAGAGGCTCGACCGGCCCCTTCCTCCTCTGCGCGCGGCAGGAGCTGCTCCTCGCGGTGCGCTCGCGCTGGACGCAGATCTTCGCCGTCGTGTTCGCGGCGCTGGCCCTCGCCGTGGCGTCCGCGGGCTACGTGCTCTCGGGGGGGCACGGGGTCCAGGATTTCGCGCGCACGGCGGCGTCCCTCGTCGAGCTCGTGCTCCTGCTCGTCCCCCTGACCGCGCTCCTGATCGGCGTCCTCTCGCTCGCGCCCGAGCGCGGAGCGGCGGAGCTGCTCTTCTCGCAGCCGGTCGCGCGGCGCGCGATCCTCTTCGGCAAGGTCACGGGCCTCTTCGGGGCTCTCGCCGCGGCGCAGGCCGTCGGATTCGGCGCGGCCGGGATCGTCATCTTCTCGCGCGCGGGCGGGTCCGGCCTCGGGGGCTTCGCCCTCCTGGTGCTCGGCTCGTTCGTGCTCACGGCGGTGTTTCTCGCGCTGGCGGCGCTCGTCTCGTCGGGGACGGTGGGCCGGCGGACGCGGGCGCTCGCGATCGCGCTCGTCGTCTGGTTCGGCGCGGTCGTGCTGTTCGACGTCGCCGCGCTCGGGCTGGCGTCCCTGCTCCCGTCGGGACCCGCCTCGCGCGTTCTCATCGTGACCGTCCTCGTGAACCCCGCGGACGCGGTGCGGACCGGCGCGCTTCTCGGGATCGAAGGGAGCGGCGCGTTCGGGGCGGCGTCCCTCGCGCTCCTGCGCTTCACGCACGGCGCCGCGGGCGCCTGGGTTCTCCTGGCGGTCTCCCTCCTCGTCTGGATGGTGGCGCCGGCGCTTCTCGCCGCGCGCCGGCTGGACAGAGCGGACCTCTGATCTTCGAGAAGTCGCTCTCGGAGGAGTGCGGCCGCGCCTCTTCGACGGCGCCCGACTTCTTCTCAATGATGCATTTGCATCAGATGATTGAACAAACCCGTCAAAGATAGTCCACGCAAACCCAGCCAGGAAGACCCTCGATACCGTCATCCCTTGAGGTGAACTCGATGAACAGTTCCGCGACGGACCGAGCCACACTCACCTCCGGCTGGGCCGGCCTTCTCTCACGGATTGCGGCCGGAGCTCTCGTCTACCTCGTCGTGAGCGGCCTGCCGCTCCGCCTCTTCGGCTTCTCGCCCGTCCTCGAGTGGACGGTCCTCCTCCACACGTTCGCGGGCCTGCTGTCGCTCGTGCCGGTCGGGGTCTACCTCTGGCGCCACTTTCTCGAGTACCGCGCGGACGCGCTGACACCCTCGAAAGTTCTCGGTTACTGCGGGCTCGGCGCGGTCGTGCTTGCGGAAGGGACGGGGCTGTGGGTGACCTGGCTCGCCCTCTTCTCGGACCGGGTGCCTCCCTTCGCGCGGACGCTCCACCTCGTCCCGTCGGTCGCGCTCGCAGTCCTTCTCTTCGCGCACCTCTGGCCCCTCCGGAAAAGGAGCCCGGCCGAGGGACAGACCCGGGAGACGTTTTCCGCCGCGCGCCGCGGTTACGTCGCGGCGCTGCTCGCCGCGCCCGCCGCTGCGCTGCTCCTCGCGTTCCCTGCGAGCCTCGTGTACGACGGTCCGAAGATGGCCGGACGTTTTCCGAAGGACTACCGGACGCCTTACGGGCAGGACCGGCCGTTCGCGCCGAGTCTCGCGCGGACCGAGTCGAACGGCCCGCTCGCCCCGGAAGCGCTCGCGGGCTCGGCATCCTGCGGCGTGGCGGGCTGCCACCCGGCGATCTACGCGGAGTGGGCGGTCTCGGCCCACCGCTGGTCCGCGCTCGACCCGGCGTTCCAGAGGGTCCAGGAGGAGATGGGCAAGCAGAACGGACCGGAGTCCACGCGGTATTGCGGCGGCTGCCACGATCCGATCTCCCTTTTCTCGGGCGCGAAGGTCGTTTTCAAGGAGAAGCTGACGGAAGACCTCGGCTTCCAGGAGGGCGTGTCCTGCCTGTCCTGCCACGCCGTCGCGAAAACCGACGTGCAGGGCAACGCGAACTACACCGTCAAGCCTCCGAGGCGCTACCTCTTCGAGAACGCGAAGAGCGCGCCCCTGAAGCTCGCGTCGTACTTCCTGATCCGGAGTTACCCGGGCCACCACGTGGAGTCTCTCGAGAAGCGCCTCTTCAAGACGCCCGAGTACTGCGCCGCGTGCCACAAGCAGTTCATCGACCAGGAGGTCAACAACTTCGGCTGGGTCCAGCTCCAGAATCAGTACGACAACTGGCGAAAGAGCAAGTGGAACCACCCGAAGGATGCGAAGACGACGGTGGAATGTCGCGAGTGCCACATGCCGCTCCTCGACGGGCCCGAGCCCGCCTCGGGCGACACCGCCGACTACAACCGGACGGCCACCGACGGCAAGCACCGGAGCCATCGCTTTCTCGGCGCGAACCAGTACATGCCCGCTCTCCTGAAGCTCGAAGGCGGGGAACAGCAGGTCGACCTCGTGAAGAAGTGGCTCAAGGGCGAGGTCGAGATCCCGGAGATCGCGAACAAGTGGGCGAAGGGCGCCGTCGTTTCGCTCGACCTCGACGTCCCGCAGAAGGCGCGGCGGGGCGAGCCCCTGAAGCTGCGCGTCGTGATCACGTCGAACAAGGTGGGACACGACTATCCGACCGGGCCTCTCGACCTCATCCAGTCCTGGGTCGAGGTGGAGGTGAAGGACGAGACCGGCAAGGTCGTATTCGCTTCGGGCAAGCCGGACGAGAAGAAGATGATTCCGCCCGGCACGTTCCTCTTCAAGGCCGAGCCGGTGGACCGGTACGGAAACCTGATCGACCGGCACAACCTCTGGGAGATGGTCGGGGTGCGGTATCGCCGCAGCCTGTTCCCGGGCTATTCAGACGCCGCCGAGTACGCCTTCGGCTGCCCGGGAACGCCGGCGGGGCCGAGCCCCTCGCGCGACGTGACCGTTCCGGCGCCGCCGCGCGGCAGGCTCGACGTCCTCGCGACGCTCCATTACCGGAAGCTCGACCAGTACCTCGTCGATTTCCTCTTCCCGGGCAAGGGGCTTGCGGCGCCGATCACCGATCTCGCGCAGGCGCGGACGACCGTCGAGATCGTCGACTGACGTGACGCCGCCCCTCCTGAGGCGCCTGACGCACCGGCGCGTCCTCGCGGCCGCGGGGCTGGCGGCTCTCGGAGCGTGCGCGATCGTCTGGTTCACGCGGAAGGGAGACGAGGCGCCCTACACGCCGGGCGCGGCCGTCGAGGGGGTCACGGACGTCCTCAGGAAGGACGCCTCGGGCGCCGGCTGGGGCGTCGTCTTCAAGGACGTGGCGCAGAGCCGCGGGATCGATTTTTCGCACTTCTCCGCGGGGCCGCGCTCGACGCAGCTGCCCGAGGACATGGGCTCGGGCTGCGCGTTCGGCGACTACGACGGCGACGGCGACTGGGACCTGTTCGTCGTCGACACGGTCGGACCCCTGACGCTGAAGCCCGGCGACGCCCGTGCCGCGAAGGGAGGCTGCCGCCTCTACCGAAACGACGGCGGCGCGTTCACGGACGTGACGGCCGAGGCGGGCCTCTCCGACCTGAAGGGGACGTACATGGGCGCCGCGTGGGGCGACTTCGACAACGACGGCTTCCCCGACCTCGTCGTCACGTCGTACGGCGGCATCCGCCTCTTCCACAACCGGGGCGACGGCACGTTCGAGGACGTCACGAAATCCTCCGGCGTCGGCGCGTTCATGGGCTTCTACACGGGCGTGGTCTGGGGCGACGCGGACGGCGACGGCCTCCTCGACCTCTACATCTGCGGCTACGTCGACTACCGGTTCGACCCGAAGGACGCGGGAAAAGCCTCGAAGTTCGGGCACGCGACGAGCCCGTTCACGATCAATCCCTCCTCGTACGCGCCGATCGCGAACCTCTACTTCCACAACGAGGGGAAGGGGCGTTTCCGGGAGATGGCCCTCGAGGCTGGAATCGCGAACGCCGAGGGCCGGAGCCTTTCGGCGACGTTCGCGGACCTGAACGACGACGGGAAGCCCGACATCTACGTGGCGAACGACGTCTCCGAGGGCGCTCTCTTCGTGAACGAAGGGAACGGCCTCTTCGCCGACCGCGGGCACGAGGCGCACGTGGCCGACTACCGGGGCGCGATGGGGATCGCGGTCGGCGACGCGAACGGCGACGGGGCGCCCGACCTCTTCGTCACGCACTGGATCGCCGAGGCGAACGCCCTCTACCTGAACAAGCTCGGAGGCGGGAAGAGCCGGACCCTCGACTTCGAGGACGCCGCCGAACGCACCGGCCTCGGACAGGTCTCGACGGACGACGTCGCGTGGGGGACGGCGTTCCTCGACGTGGACGGCGACGGATTGCCCGACCTCGTCGTCGCGAACGGCTCCACGTTCGAGGAGCCGTCCGACACGCGGAAGCTCGTGCCGATGCCGATGCGCCTCTTCCGGAACCTCGGCGAGAAGGGATTCGTGGACGTCGCGCCGCTCTCGGGGGCGGACCTGACGGCGCCCCGCGTCGGGCGTGGGCTCGCGATCGCCGACGTGGACGGAGACCTGCGCGAGGAGATCGCGGTCGTCGTGAACGGCGGGAAGCTCGTCCTCCTCAAGGCCGAGGGCGGCCCGCCGAACCACCGGATCGCGATCCGGTGCGAGGGACGGAAGTCGAACCGCTCGGCCTTCGGCACGAAGCTCGTCCTCGAGACGAGCGGAAAGCGCCAGGTCCGCGAGATCGGCGCGGGTTCGTCGTATCTCTCGCAGAACGCCCCCGAGGCGATCTTCGGCCTCGGGGCCGCGTCGAAGGCCGACGTCCTGACCGTCCGCTGGCCCTCGGGGAAGGCGGCGACGTTCCGCGACCTCGCGGGCGAGCGGGCGTACCTGCTCGTCGAGGGGGAGGCGGCGCCGCGCGCGCTCCCGGACAACCGGGCGAAGACGCTGGCGTTCTGGGACGCTTACAACGCGGCCCGCGCCGCGTCTGCAAAAGGCGACTTCGCCGCGTCGATCGCGATGTATCGCAAAGCGCTCGGGATCGACCCGCGGCACGAGGACTGCCGTTACTCGCTCGCGAACCTGCTCCTCGAAAAGGGCGAGCGAGCGGCGGCCAGGGCGGAGTTCGAGGAGCTCCTGAGGATCCAGCCGCGCAGCCAGCGGGGCCACGGTGCGCTGGGCGACCTCCTCGCAGACCCCGCCTCGGGCCCTCTGCGCGATCTCGTGGCGGCGCGGAAACACTACGAGAGCGCGGGCGGGATCTATTCGCCCGAGACGGGCTGGGTCGTGCGGACCGGCGAGGTGGCCCTCGCCACGGGCGACGCGGCAGGCGCCGGGCGGACGTTCCGGAAGGTCCTCGTCTCGAATCCCCGTTCGTTCCAGGCCCTGTACTTCCTCGGCTATCTCGCCTCGCGCGAGAGGAAGAACGACGCGGAGGGCGGGCGCCTCTTCGACGAGGCGTTCGCCGCGCTCGGGCCGCAGGCGTCGCCGGCGCCGGGCGAGGGCGACGTGAAGAAGGCCGAGAAGGCGCTCCCGGCGCGTGGCGCGTTCGCGGGGCACTGGGCGTACCTCGGCCAGGGTGCGGTGAAAAGGGACGACGCCTGGCGGGACCTCGACGGGCGGATCGAGCACGGGTCGCGGAAGCGACCCTGAGTCGCCCGGAAGCCTGGTTCAGGCCGACAGGGCCACGACCGCCCGCGCGACGACGGCGAAGTGGCAGCCGGCCGCCGCGATCACGAGCGCGTGGAAGATCTCGTGGTACCCGAAGACCCGCGGGAACGGGTCCGGCCGCTTGATCGCGTAGACGACGGCGCCGAGGCTGTAGACGACGCCGCCCGTGGCGAGCAGCACGACGGCGCCGGTCCCGAGCGCGGCCTTCAGCGCCGGCAGGAGCGGCACGGCGGCCCAGCCGAGGAGGACGCAGACGACGGCGACGAGCGCCTTCGGCGCCTTGACCCACGCGATCGACATCACGATGCCGAGGAGAGCCCCTCCCCAGACGATGCCGAGGAAGATCCAGCCGAGGCGGCTGCCGAGGAGGAAGCTGAGGGGGGTGTACGTCCCGGCAATCAGGAGAAAGATCGCGGAGTGGTCCAGCCGCCGCCAGATCAGACGGAGCTTCTCCGGCCAGTTCTTCCGGTGGTAGATCGCGCTGACGGAGAGGAGCGAGACGAGGGAGATCGCGTAGACGAGCGCGCCGCCGCGGGCGCGTGCGCCGGAGGCGCGGAAGAACAGGATCGCCCCCGCGACGGCCGCGACGAACGCGGCGACCTCGTGGAGGACGCCGCGGAGAAGAGGCTTGGGGCGAGACGGCGTCTCGGGAGTCGGTGCGCTCACGTTCTCATCCTACGCCGTCGTCTTGTGGAAGCGCGACACGGCGAGGCCGATGATCGCGAGCGTGTAGAACGTCAGCCAGGCGACCGGCTCCCACAGTTCCGCGAGGCCCGCGCCGCGCAGGACGATGCCGCGGACGACCTGGATGAAGTACTTCGCCGGGATGACGTACGTGACGACCTGGAAGAACTTCGGCATGCCGTCGATCGGGAAGACGTAGCCCGAGAGGAAAACGAACGGAAGCAGGAAGAAGAACGACATCTGCATCGCCTGCATCTGCGTCTTTGCCAGCGTCGAGAGCAGCATCCCGAGCCCGAGGACGGCTGCGATGAACATGAGTCCGACGAGGTAGAGCTCGAGGACGCTTCCGGCGATCGGCACCTGGAAGAGGAAGCGCATCAGGACGATGATGAGCGTGAGCTGGAAGACGCCGATCACGACGAACGGCGCGATCTTCCCGAGGATGAGCTCGACGCGAGTCACGGGGGTGACCTGCAGCTGCTCGAGCGTGCCGCGCTCCCGCTCGCGGACGATCGCCATCGCCGTGAACTGGATGAGCGTGAACGTGAGCAGGATCGCGATGAGCCCCGGGATGATGAACGTGGCCGTGCGGAGGTCGGGGTTGTACCAGGGCCTCACGCGCAGGTCGACGGGCGGCCCGGAGTCCTTCCAGCCGGCCCTCGCCGCCAGCGTCCGGACCGACATCTGATTGGAAATCCCGCCCGCGATCGCCATCGCCTGGCTCGCCGTCGTGGTGTCCGAGGCGTTCACGACGAGGAGCGCCTTCGCGGACGCGCCGCGGCGCCGGTCCTTCCCGAAGTCGGCGTCGATCACGAGGCCCACCGAGGCGTGGCCCGCGTCGATCTCGTGGCGCAGCGCGGCCTCGGAGCCGACGTACTTGACGACGTCGAAGTACTCGCTCGCGGTCATCTTCGCGACGAGCTCGCGGCTGTCGTACGAGCGGTCCTCGTCGAGGACGACGGTCTTCAGGTGCTTGACGTCGTAGTTGATCGCGTACCCGAAGATCATCGTCTGGAGGATCGGCACCATCACGATCATGCGGAGCGTGATCGTGTCCCGGCGGAGCTGGAGGAACTCCTTGCGGACGAGGGCGAGAAGGCGCTGCATCGTTCCTCCGTCAGGCCGCCACCGCGGCGCCCGGCCGCGCGGCGCTCCGGGCCAGGGACACGAAAACGTCTTCGAGTGACGGCGCGGCGGCGGCCGGCGTCCCGTACCGGGAGAGGAGCCGCGAAACCGCGTCGGCGCCACCCTCGCGCGCGACGGCCCTCAGGCGCAGGCCGAAGAGATACGCGTCTTCGAGGCTCGGGTCGCCCTGCACGGAGGCGAGCGCCGCGAACGGCTCGGAGGCGAGCGGCACTTCGAGGAGGCGGCCGGCGAGAGAGGCCTTCAGCTCGGACGGACTGCCCGAGGCGATGATCCTCCCGTCGAGGATGAAGGCGAGTCCGTCGCACTGCTCGGCCTCGTCCATGTAGTGCGTCGTGACGAGGACCGTCATCCCGCGCGAGGCCGCGAGCTCGTAGATGAGGTCCCAGAACATGCGCCGGGCCTTCGGGTCGACGCCGCCCGTGGGCTCGTCGAGGAAGAGGAGCTCGGGCTCGTGGAGGAGCGCGGCGGCGAGCGCGACGCGCTGCCGCTCGCCCGTCGAGAGGTTCTCCGTCAGCTCGCCGAGGAGCGACCCGAAGCGAAGGCGCTCCGAGAGCTCGCGGATACGCACGGATTGGCGAGCCGGTGAAAGACCGTAGATGGACCCGAAGAACGCGAGGTTCTCCTGCACGGTGAGGTCGAGGTAGAGCGAGAACTTCTGGCTCATGTAGCCGAGGCGCTTCTTCCAGGCCTCGGTGTCCCGCGTCACGTCGAGGCCGCCGAAAGCCGTGGCCGTGCCGGACGTCGGCTGCAGGAGCCCGGTGAGCATCCGGATCGTCGTGGACTTGCCCGAGCCGTTCGGGCCGAGGAAGCCGAACACCTCTCCGCGCGGGATCGCGAGCGACACGCGGTCGACCGCCGTGAACGCGCCGAACTTCCGGGTGAGGTGGTCGCAGCGGAGGAGGACTTCGGAGGAAGAAGAGGAAGAGGGAGAGAAGATTTTCTTGGAAGGGGAAGAGGGGGACGTTTCCTTCTTCTCTTTCTCTTCGCTGAAGAAAATGAAGGCGTCGTCCAGCGTCGGCCCGCCGGGCCGGCTTCCGCCGGCCGGACAGGCCGCGAGGATCTCGTCGCGCGTGCCCGTGGCCACGATGCGCCCCTCGTCGAGGAACGCGAGGCGTGTGGCGTACTCGGCCTCGTCCATGTAGGGCGTCGAGACGACGATCGTGAGGCCTTCGTGGTGCAGCCCGTTCAGGACGTGCCAGAACTCGCGGCGCGAGACGGGGTCGACGCCCGTCGTCGGCTCGTCGAGCAGGAGGAGCGCCGGGCGCGTCAGGAGCGCCGAGACGAGTGCGAGCTTCTGCTTCATCCCTCCCGAGAGCGCGCCCGCGAGGCGCGAGCCGAAGCGGTCGAGCCCGACGCGGGCGAGGAGGTCCCGCGCGCGAGCGGCGGCCTCGCCCGCCGGCACCGAGTAGAGCCGGGCGCGCAGGTCCAGGTTCTCGTCGACGGTGAGGTCCTCGTAGAGCGAGAAGCGCTGCGGGACGAGACCGAACGGGACGTCGTCGCGGACGGCGCGGCCCGACGTCGGCTCGAGGAGGCCCGCGACGATCCGGAAAAACGTCGTCTTGCCCGCGCCGTCGGGCCCGATCAGGGCAAACAGCTCGCCCTTTTGCACGGCGAGGTCGATCCCGCGCAGCGCCGGGCGACTGCCGAAGCTCCGGACGAGCTTCTCGGCGCGGATCACTTCGGGGCGGCCTCGGCGGCCTTCACGCGGACGTCCGCGGGCTGGCCCGGGACGAGCGGCGCGTTCCAGCCCGCGTCGAGGTCCACCTTGGCGGCGTAGACCATGTTCACGCGCTCGCGGGACGTGTCGACGGGCTTCGGCGTGAACTCGGCGTCCGGCGAGATCTCCGTGACCTTCGCGGGGAACGCCCGCCCCTTGAACGCGTCGACGGACACCTCGGCGGCGCTCCCGACTCGCACGCGGCCGAGCTGCGTCTCGGGGATGTAGGTGCGCACGTAGAGGCGGTCGAGGAACGCCATCGTCACGGCGGGCTGACCCGCTCCGAGGAGGAGGCCGGGCTCCGCCATGCGGTGGAGGATGACGCCGTCGGCGGGCGCGCGGATCTCCGCTTCGCGGGCGACGGACTCGGACTGCTTGAGCACGGTGCGTGCCCGTGAAACGTCCGCGCGCGCCTGCTCGGTCTGGTATCGCCGGTACCCTTCTCGGGCCAGCTGAAGGCGCTCCTCGCTCATTTTCAGGTTCGCGGCTGCGCGATCGAGGTTTGTACGCGCAACGTCCACGTCGCGAGGAGTTCCGACTTTCTTAGAAAGTAATATCTGCTGGCGCTCGAGTTCCGGTTTCGCAAGATCGAGAGCGGCGCGGCGGTCAGCCACTTCTTCCTCAGCAGCTCTTATTTCCGCGGTCCGACTGCCGGCCTGAAGGTCTTCGTATCGGGCCTGGCTGGATTCGAGCCCTCGCTGGTCCCTCTCGACGGCCAGCGCCGTCTCGCCGAGGTCGAGGCGGGCGACGAGGTCGCCCGCCTTCACGCGGTCGCCCTCCCTCACCTTCACCTCGACGACGCGGCCCGCGACCTTCGGCGCGAGGTCGACCATGGGCGCCTCGAGGCGGCCGCTCAGGACGACGACGTTCGGGTCGCCGCCCTTCCCGCAGGCGGAGGCGAGGGCGGCGAGAACGAGGGCGGCGGAACGGGCCGTTCGGCGCATGGTTTCTCCTCAGGGGGCGGCCGGCGCCGGTCGTCTCTCGGCCGCGGGCGCCGCGGCGGAGGCTCCCTGCTTGCGGAGCCGGCGGACGAGGCGCCCGGCGGCCTGCTGGGCGTCGTCGAAGAGCGAGTAGGCGACCGGAGTGGCGAGAAGCGTGAGCAGGAGCGCGAACGTCTGGCCGCCCGCGATGACGGAGCCGATCGCGCGGTTCGTGCCGGAGCCCGGCCCGGAGGAGACGAGGAGCGGCAGCATGCCTGCGACGAACGCCATCGTCGTCATGAGGATCGGGCGAAGGCGCTCGCGGCAGGCGAGTGTGACGGCGGCGTCGCGCTCCATTCCACGCTCGCGGAGCTGGTTTGCGAACTCGACCTGGAGAATCCCGTTCTTCTTGACGACGCCGAAGAGGACGAGGATGCCGAGCGACGTGAAGATGTTGACGCTCTGCCCGAAGATGAGGATCGAAAGCAGCGCGAACGGCACCGTCAGCGGGAGGGCGAGGAGGATGGTCACGGGATGGAGCCAGCTCTCGAACTGCGCGGCGAGGATGAGGTACATGAAGACCCCCGAGAGCGCGAACGCGAGCAGGAAGTTCTGCGCGGAGCGGCCCTGCTCCTTCGAGCGCCCGACGAACCGGTACGTGTAGGACGCGTCGAGGTTCAGCGCCTTCGTCTCCTTGACGAGGAGGTCGAGAGCGATCTGGGACGAGTAGCCCGGGTTCATGTTCGCCATGATCGTGACCTGTCGGCGCCGGTTCAGGCGGCGGATCTCCGAGGGGCCGACGCCCCGGCGGAACGACGTGACGTCCTCGAGCGGGACGGCGCCGAGCCGGTAGGACGGGACGTTGAAACGGCTGAGGCTCGCCTCGTCCATGCGGTCCTCGGGCCGCGCCCGGAGATAGACGTCGTACTGCTCGCCGCCGTCGTCGAAGGCCGAGACCTTTTCGCCGCCGACGAGGATGCGGAGCGTCTCGGCGACGTCCGCGACCGAGACGCCGAGGTCCGACGCCTTCGAGCGGCCCACCGTGACGCCGAGCTCGGGCTTGCCGAAGATGAGCGTCGAGTCGACGTCGACGATGCCGGGCACGGTCCGGAGCTTCGTCATGAGCGCGTCCGAGACCTTCGCGAGCCGATCGAGGTCCGGGCCGTTGATGACGTACATGATCTCGGCGTTCTTCTGGCCGCTCGAGAAGGCGTTCACGTACGAGACGTCCGTCCGCAGCTTCGCGTCCGCGTAATGCGGCAGGATCTCCTTGCGGACGCGCTCCATGACCGTCGTCTGGGACTCCTTCCGCTTGTCGGCGTCCACGAGCTTCACGTAAATGCTCGCGACGTTCGGGGACTTCGCGTCGTCGGCGCCCACGGTCAGGAGCGCGTACTCGACGCCCGGGAGCGTCCGGACGTCCTTGCTGATCCGGTTGCCGATCAGGGCGGACGCCTCGAGGGACGTCCCCTCCGGCGCCCGGAAGTTCACCTCGAACTGCGACTCGTCGTCGTACGGGAGGAAGTTCTTCGGCACGAGCTTGAAGAGGATCGGGACCGTGGCGAGGACGAGGACGCAGATCAGCACGACGACCCAGCGGTGGCCGATCGCCCAGTTCAGCATCGCCGTGTACGTCCGGTCGATGACGGCGTAGAAGCCGCGGGACTTGGTCGTGCCGCCGTGGCCGGCGGCCGCCTTCTTCTCGTCGCGCTTCAGGAACCGCGCCGAGAGCATCGGCGTGAGGGAAAACGAGACGAGAAGGGAGACGAGGATCGCGAACGCCATCGTGAGGCCGAAGGAGTTCATGAACCGGCCCACGATGCCGCCCATGAACGCCACGGGCAGGAAGACGGCCACGAGCGAGAGCGTCGTCGCGAGGACCGCGAGGCCGATCTCCTTCGTCGCGTCGATCGCCGCCTGGAACGGCAGGACCTTCTTCTCCTCGATGAACCGGAAGATGTTCTCGAGGACGACGATCGCGTCGTCGATGACGATGCCGACCGCCAGAGTCAGCGCCAGGAGCGTCAGGACGTTCAGCGTGAAGCCCATCGCGTACATGAGCCCGTAGGTCGAAATGATGGACGCGGGGATCGCGATCGCGGCGATGAGGGTCGAGCGCAGGTTCCCGAGAAAGAGGAGGACGACGAGGGCCGCCAGGAAGCCGCCGAGGAGGAGGTGCTCCTGCACCGTGTCGACGGCGGCCTTGATGAACTGGGACTGGTCGCGGACGATCTCCGTCGAATACCCCGCGGGGAGCTGCGGCGCGATCTCCGCGAGGCGCGCCTTGAGGCCGTCGATGACCGCGATCGTGTTCGTGCCGGACTGCTTGCGGACGGAGAGGACGACCGTGGGCACGCCGTCCTTGCTGGCGGCGCGCTCGGCGTCCTCTTCACTGTCCTCGACGCTCGCGACGTCGCCGACGCGCACGGGCAGCCCGTTGCGCTGCGTGATGAAGATCTCTTCGAACTCCTTTGAGTTCGCGACGCGCCCGTAGACGCGCACCGTGGCCTCGTTCGAGCCGGCCTTCAGCGTTCCGCCCGGAATCTTGACGTTCTGCGTCTGGAGGGCCCGGCGCACGTCGACCGCCGAAAGCCCGTAGGCCCTGAGACGCTCCGTGTCGAGCCGCACGTTGATGCGGCGCGAGCGGCCGCCGAGGATCGTGACCTGGCCGACGCCGTTCACGGATTCGATCTGCCGGCGGAGGACCTTGTCGGCGTACTCCGTGGTCTCCCGGAGCGTGCGCTTGCCCGAGAGCGCGACCGACAGGATCGGCGTGGCGTCCGGGTCGAGCTTCTCGACGACGGGCTGGTCGATGTCGCGCGGCAGCTCTGCGAGGACGCGGTTGACCTTGTCGCGGACCTCCTGCGCGCCCACGTCGGCGTTCTTCTCGAGGATGAACGTCACGAAGACCTGCGAGATGCCCTCGGCGGACACGGACTGGAGGTCGTCGATGCCCGCGATCGTGTTGATCGACTCCTCGATCTTGTCCGTGACCTCGGTCTCGACCTCCTCGGGCGCGGCGCCCGGGAGGCGCGTGATGACGGCGACGGTCGGGAAGTCGACCTTCGGGTAGCGGTCGACGCCGAGGCGCGTGTAGCCGACCCCGCCGACGACGACGAGGGCGATGATGAGGACGGACGCGAAAACGGGCCGGCGAACGCAGAGACGCGCGAGTGCCTGCATGGCGATGCCTCAGCGCGCCACGGCGTGAGCGACTTCGAGCCCGTCCACGAGCCTGCGATCGGGGCTCACGACGACGCGCTCGCCGGCGGCGACGCCATTGCGGATCTCGACGGACGCGCCGTAGCGGTCGCCGAGAGCGACGATCCGCTCGGAAACGCGATCCTTGCCGAGGACGAACACGTGCGACACGCCCGAATCCGTGACGACGGCCGCCGACGGGACGAGGAGCGTCGGCTCGTTCTTCGGAAGCTCGACCCGGGCCGTCACGAAGAGGCCCGGCTTCAGGATGCGCTCGGGGTTCGGGACGACCGCCTCGACGACCAGCGTCCGCGCCTCGCTGCGCAGGGACGGACCGATGTAGCGGACGACGGCCTCGAACGCCCGGTCCGGGAAGGACTGGACGTTCAGCCGCGCCTTCTGGCCGACCTTGATGAACGGCACGGCGATCTCCGGGATCGCGAGCTCGGCGCGGAGCGGGTCGATCTTCACGAGGCCGCAGATCGCCTGGCCGCGGCGCACGTAGGCGCCTGCGGAGACCTTCTTCTCGGTCACGACGCCGGAGAACGGCGCCCGGATCGTGCAGTCCTGGAATCCCTTCTCGGCCAGCGCGAGGTTCGCCTTCGCGAGATCGAGGTCGGTGCCCTTGCGCTGGTCCTCGGCCTTCGCGACGACCTGCTTCCTGCGGAGCTCGGCGTAGCGCTCCACTTCGGACGTCGTCCACGCGACGTTCGCGCGGGCCTGGTCGAGCTGGGCCTTCGCCTCGCGCTCGTCGAGGGTCGCGAGGACGGCGCCCTTCTCGACGTACGTCCCGCGTTCCACGCGGAGACTCGCGACGTTTCCGTCCCGCTCGGAGGCGACGTCGGCGGACTCGTCGGCTGCGAGCGCGCCCGTGACCTCGAGAATGCGCGGCAGGACGCGGTTCTCGACGGGCGCCGCCACGGCGGCGATCGAGGCCGGGGCCGTGGCCCCGGCGGCCTTCGAGGCCGCGTTGGGCCGCGAGCAGGCCGCGAGGAGGAGCGTTCCCCCCAGGAGGAGAGCGGCGTTCTTCGGGTTCATGAGGTCAGCGTCCTTCCGCGGCCCTGAGGGCCGGTGCGTCGCCCGCGATCTCGATCCGGCGCTCGTCGAGGAGCGTGCCGGCGGCGCGGGCGTAATCGGTCAGGGCCTTTCGGTAGTCGGTCAGCGCGGCGATCTCCGTGAGGACCGCGGTGGCGAGGTCGTTCTGGCGGGTGAGCACGAAGAAGTTCGTCGAGAGGCCGACGTTGTAGCGTTCCTTCTCGGCGGCGAGCTGCGTCTCGGCGGCCGAGCGTCCGGCCTTCGCCGCGTCGATGCGCTGCGCGGCGGTGTCGAGCGTCAGGATCGCGTTCCGGACCTCCACGGCGACGCGCTGCCTCTGCCGCCCGAGGAGAATCTCGGCCTGGCTCTTCTGCGCCTTCGCGATCGCGGCGTCGCCCTGCGCCGTGCGGTTGAACACGGGTACCGTGAGCGCGAGCCCGATCGAGGCGTCGGGGAAGCGGCCCTCGCCGATCGTGCCGAGCGAGCGGCCGAAGCCGCCCTCGAGCGCGTCGGGCACGACGACGGGCTGGCCGGTAAAGCCGATCGCGGGGGCGTTCGGATTGAGCGTGCCCGCGAGCCCGCGCCTGGAGTAACCCGCGACGAGGTCGAGCTGGGGCTTGAGGCGGTCGTTGAAGAATCCGACGTCGACGTCGCGCTGCGCGACGCGCGCCCGGGCCTCCGCGACTTCGGGGCGCTTCTCGTCGGCCACCTTGAGGGCGGAGGCGAGGTCGAACCGGACGACGGGAATCTCCGGCTTGTCGACGGGGTCGAGCGTCTGGTTCCAGAGCGCGTCGGATTCGTCGCTGAGGATCAGCAGCTTGAGGAGGAGCTCGGCGCGCCGCATGCTCTCCTGCGACGCGTAGAGGTCTCCGCGGCGGCGCTCGTACTCGGCGATCGGCTGCGCGATGTCGGACTCGGGCAGCGTCCCGACGTCGATCCGCGACTTCGTGTCGTCGCGCTGCTCGGCGGCGAGCCGCATGCTCGCCTCGCGGACGAGAACGTCGCGGCGGGCGGAAACGAGGTTCCAGTACGCGCGCTCCACGGCCGCGACGACGTCCGAAACGGTCGACCGGAGGGACGCCGTGCCGGCCTCCTTGCCGAGGGAGGCGATCCGGATCGCGCGCCGGGCGGGGTCGATCGAGAGGTTCTGCAGGAGCGGCTGCCTCAGGTCGATTCCGAGGGCCGTCGAGTACGCGGGCGAGAGAAGCGCGAAGAAGTTGTTCGAGAGGTCGCGCGAGCCGTACGCGGACACGCTGACGGTGCCGCCCGTCGGGAGCAGCGCGCCGATGCCGGCCGAGCCCGCGACGCCCTCGGCGGACGGCACGATCTCGCCGTAGGGCGCGCCCGAGAGGAGCGAGTTCGCGGGGTCCGTGTGGTTGCGGTAGCGGGCGTCGAGGCGGAACGTCGGGTCGTACGAGCCGTCGGCCCGGAGGAGAGAGGCATCCGCGATGCGGAACGACTCGCGCTCGAGGGCGATCTCGTTGTTGCGCGCGAGCGCGCGCACCGTCGCGTCGGTCAGCGTGAGGGGGACGCCCGCCGGCGGCGCGGACGGCGGCGCGGGGGCGGTCTGGGCCGCGAGCGTCGCCGTGCCGAGGAGCAGGGCGGCGAGAACCGTACGGATCACGAGGGTCTCCTTTCTCCGGAGGACGGAGCGGGAACGGGCGGGTCCGGACGCAGGCTGGCCTTCTGGAGCCGTGGGTCGATCGCCTCGGAGAGGCGCGTGAACAGGTCGGACCTCGTTGCGGCGAGCGCTTCGCATTCGGCGCGCGTCAGCTCGAAGCCGCGCTCGGCCAGCTGGCCGAGCGTCCCGAGGGGATCCGCCTGAAAGCGGCGCCTCAGCTCCTCGTCCGTCGCGAGCTTTCCAAAAATCACCTCGACGCACTTTTGCGACATGGCGGCAGTATCTCCCGCATTGTCGCTTTACATACGCCGTGCCATGCGCTTCGGGTTTCGATCGAAGTGCACGGAAGATTTTCTTAGAAGGTAGTTTAGGCGGAGGAGCGGCCCGTGCGAAACGAGGTGTGCCTGCCCTCGGGGACTGCGGAAAAATCGCCACATTGGTGCGAGCTGGTCGCAGCGGCCAAGGGCCCTCCACTCTTCACCTTCTAAGAAAATCCCCCGGTCTTCCTCTTCAGCCGCCGGCGATCCGATCCATCTCCGCCGCGAGGCGGAAGTCGAGTTCGGTGAGGCCGCCCGCGTCGTGCGTGTGCAGCGAGACGACGACGCGGTTGAAGACGTTCGACCAGTCGGGATGGTGGTCGAGCTTCTCGGCGACGAGCGCCACGCGGGCCATGAAGCCGAACGCTTCGGAGAAATCCGCGAACAGGAACTCGCGGTGGAGGCGGTCGTTCAGGAGGATCCAGGCCGGATGCGCGGCGAGCCGGGCCAGGACTTCGCTTTTCGGGAGAAGGGGAGGGCGAGCCATCCCGCAATTCTGCACGATGGGAATCGGAACGGAGGGACCTTTATCATCGGCGGTTCGGAGGCCCTGATGAGACTCTTGAAAGCCCTCGCGTTGACCGTACTCCTCGCCGCCGGCGCCGGCCTCGTCTGGTTCGCCGGAACCGCGGCCTGGGCGGCGTGGCGCGAGTCGAGGGCGCTCGCCGCGTGGAGCGCCCTCGGGCTCTCGCTGGACGGGACGGCGCCATTCCCGAAGAAGGAAACGAACGCCGCGGCCCTCGCGCTCGAGAAGGCCGCTGAGCCGCTCGGGATCCATCTCAAGCCCGGCGGCGGCCCGGCGGAGGTCGATCCGGAGCCCATGGGAATGGTGCGGGAAGAGAAGACGGAGTGGGGCCGCACGCGCGGCGCCTTCACGAAATGGGCGACGAACGAGGCGGAGCGCCCCGAGGCAAACGTCCAGGCGCCTCCGCCCGACGTGGCGGCCTGGCTGACGGGGCACGCGGCCGAGGTCGACGCCATCGAGAACGCGCTCGTCTCCGGCCCCGCGCCGGAGTGGGCCGCGGATCCCGGCCTTCTCTTCGCGGCGCCCGTGCCGAGCATGTCCGGGCACCTCCAGCTCCACGTCGTGCTTCTCGGGCGCGCCCTCGCGCGCGCCGCGGGCGGCGACGCGGCGGGCGCGGAACGAAGCCTCCTGGCGTCGTGGAACTTCGCGGCGCCCCAGCGCCTGCGCGCCGACGTGCCGAGCCGCTCGATCGCGGCTCTCGCGACGCATCTCGAGCTCGGCGTCCTGCGCAAGCTTGCCGTGAATCCCGAGCCCTGGCGGGCCCGGATCGCCGCCTGGGATCCGCGCGACTCCGTCAGGCGCACGTGGGCGAACGAGGCGTGGACGACGTGGCAGGCCGGATTGCGGCGGGCTCCGGGTGCGGCTCAGGGCTCGTTCGCGCGGCTCGTCGCACGCCCCGGGCAGCGCCTCGAGGCTGCCGCGTTCCTCGACGGCTGGCGCTCCATGACCGAGGCGGGCGTCAGGAGCCCGGTCTCGGATGGCGACGGCAAGGAGGTCGCGGCCGCGTTCCGCACGGGCATGGGCCGTTGGGCGGACGCCGCGCCGGCGGTCCCGAACCTCGCGGGCGCGTGGAAGCGCGCCGACCGGCTCATCCTCGAAGCCGAGCTCACGAACAAGGTCTTCGACGTCCGCGCGGCGCGCGCCGCCTCCGGCGCGTGGCCGGCGGCGGTCAAGGACATCGAGGCGTCGAAGGCGAAGGACGTGGCGTGGGCGTACGCGGTCACGCCCGAGGGCCGGGCGTCGGTCGCGACGAAGCGCTCGCTGACGTGGCCGGACCGCGCGTCCTCGCCGATGGGCTGGGTCTCCGAGCCGCCCGCGGCGCCGAGGGCGCCGGCGGCGAAGCGCCGATAATCCCCCCGTGCGGATCGCCGTCGCCATGTCGGGAGGGGTCGACTCCTCCGTCGCCGCGCTTCTCCTGAAGCGCGAGGGGGCGGAGCTCGTCGGCCTCTCGATGCACCTCTGGGACCACGACCGCGACGGCACGGGCTCGGCGGCCGGCCGATGCTGCACGCTGGACGACCTCTCGGTGGCGCGGCGCGCCGCCGAGGCGATCGGGATCCCGCACTACGTCCTCGACCTCACGGAGCGCTTCGAGGAAGCCGTCGTGAAGCCCTTCGTGACGAGCTACCTCGAGGGCAGAACGCCGATCCCGTGCACGGCCTGCAACACCGAGGTGAAGTTCAAGACCCTGCTCGCGCGCGCGGAGGCGCTCGGGTGCGACGCCGTGGCGACGGGCCACTACGCGCGCGTCGAGACGGACGACGCGACCGGAGAGAACCGACTCCTCAAGGCGAAGGACCTCGGCCGCGACCAGTCGTACTTCCTCTACGACCTCACGAGCGAGCAGCTTTCGCGCGTGCGCTTTCCGCTCGGGGAGCTCGAGAAGACGGCCGTGCGCGAGATGGCCCGCGAGGCGGGCCTCCCGAACTGGGACAAGCCGGACTCGCAGGAGATCTGCTTCGTCCCGAACGGGACCACGCCTGCGGACTTCATCAGGCGGGAGGCCCCGCGTCTCGGCCTCGACCTTCCGGCGATCGGAGGCGCGCGGGCCGGAGAAATCTTCTTAGAAGGTGGAGAGAGGGTGGGAGCGCACGAGGGAACCATGGGCTACACCGTGGGGCAGCGCCGGGGGCTGAAGATTTCTTCGAATGACCCGCTCTACGTCCTCTCGACTTCTCCCGAAGACTCGCGCGTCGTCGTGGGGCCGGCGCCCTCTCTCCTTTCGAAGAAGATCTTCCTCGAGGCGGTGAGTGTGCGCATCCCTGGAGGCGCAAGGTCGGCCGAGCCCGTGTCCGTGCTGGCGCGCATCCGGTCGCGCCATCCCGAGCAGCCCGCCTCGCTGACTCTCGAGGAGGGCGGGCGCGGCCGGCTGGAGTTCGAAGAGCCGGTTCGTGCAGCCGCCCCCGGCCAGTCGGCGGTCTTCTACGATCCGGCCCGGCCCGACCTCGTCCTGGGCGGCGGAACGATTTCCCGGCCTGTCTCTCCCGCCTGACCCCCCATTTCATTGGTGCTTCTGCCTTTTCTTGCCCGGCCCTTGACTTGCGCGTAACTTACGTCTACATTGCGCCCCGGTGAGGTGAGACATGGTCGCGAAGACGAAGCTCTCGATCGACGTGGCGGACCTGCGGGACCTCATCGTCCCCGGGCTCGGGAACCGGCGCATCTTCCGGATCCTCCTCACGGATGCCTGCCGGCACGCGTGCGACGACTGCCCGATGCGAGCCGAGCGCGATCTCCCGCCGCACGCGCTCGACGCGGCGCGCCTCGCGCGGCTTTTCATGACGGCCTTCCGCCGCGGCTGGTGTGACGGCCTTTTCATCACGAGCGGCATCCCGAAGGACGCCGTGCGGGCGATGGACAGGATGCTCGAGGTCGTCGAGCTCCTCCGTGTCGCGCACGGCTATCGCGGCTACCTGCACGTCAAGGCCGTGGCGGGCGCCGAGGCGGGACAGATCGAGAGGCTCGTGCGCCTCGTGGACCGCGTGTCGTACAACCTGGAGGTCCCCTGCCGGCGCGCTCAGGAGCAGAACGCAAAGGGCCCGGATTTCGAGAAGCAGGCCGATGCGCCATTCTTCGAGCTCGCTGCGGCCGCAGCCGTCCGCGAGGCGCGCCGCGATTCGGCGCGCAAGGCGCCTCCGGGGCTGCCGCCCGTCCCTGCCGATCGCGGGAAACGCGCCCCGATGTTCGCGGCGCTGCGCGGTCCGGTGGCCCGGCCGCGGCCCGCTCAGGCCACCCTCTTCCCCGCGACAAATGGCGTCGTATCAAGGCCTTGGGGCCTCTTCCCCGGGACGTTCCGCTGACGCTGATCTCGCTGAGACTCAGTCCGTTGCCTGTTCCGTGACCTCGGAAGTGGTCACCCTGTGTGCTAGAATTAGAGTTTGCATATGGCCAAGTCTGCCGCTGCCGCCGCCTCAATTCTCAAGGACGTTCGAGCCCTTCTGGAGGCCCGCGCCGACGAGAGAGAGGCCGTAAAAGAAGGCAAGGCGAACGGAAAATCGAAGGGCGGCGCCCTTCAGCCGAGGAGCCCGCTCAAGGCGCTCGGTGTGAAGCCGTCGTTCGTGCGCTCGATCGCGCGAGAGATCCAGACGAAGAACAGGCCCGCGATGGACTACGGCGCAGCGGTCGCGCTCATGGACGCCGCCGTGAGCCGGAAGGTGCGCGAGGAAATCCTCGTTGCGCTCGACGTCCTCGAGCGCCACCGGAAGGACTTCGCGGCCGGTCTCTTCTCGCACGTCGAGAAGTGGAGCTCGGTCGCCGAGGATCTCGAGGTGGCCGAGGCGCTCGGCGCCCGCGTCGCCGCGCCCGCGCTCGGCCTGGAGCCCGCGAAGATCAACGTTCTGCGCAAGTGGGCGCGCCTCCGCAGCGTCGGGAAGCGCCGCCTCGCCGTTCTCGCCGCCGTCGGCCTCGTGAGCGACGGGCGCCGCGAAGCGCCGGCCGTTCTCGAGCTGGCCGAGCTCCTCCTGCACGAGGACCACCCGGCGATGGTTTCCGCCGTCGCGAGCCTGCTGCGCGAGACGACGAAGGTGGACGCGAAGGCCGTTCAGGACTTCCTGTTCCGGCGCTCCGTGGACGGCAACCCGGACATTCTCCGCGCCGGCTCCGAGAACCTGGACGCCGCGCGCCGCGCCGCGCTCATCGCGAAGCTCGAGGCGCAGGCGGCGCTCGTCGCCACGACCTGACCTGACGTTTCGTCAGCGCGAGAGCAGAAGGCGTTCGGCGCTCTCGAGCTCCTGGCCCGTGAGCGGCTTTGCGAACGGGAGTCCGCGCCAGCGCGCCGCGCGCTGGGACATCGGGAGCCGGCCGATGAGCCGGATCTCGGACTCGAGCCGGTCGTGGGAGCGCGCGTCCACCTCGTCGAGGCGGCTCGCGAGGCGGCGCAGCCCGACCTGCTGCTCCTCGGTGAAGTCCTTCACCAGGGTCCAGCGGTCCTCGAGGAGCGCGCGCTCGTCCTCGGGTCTGTTCTTGAACGCGGCGTCGAGCGCGACGAGCCGGGCGCGTTCTTTCGCGCTCACCCGCTGCCAGTCGAGGAAACGTCCCGTGAGGCCGTCGGGCGTGTCCGGCGGCCGCGACGGGAAGCCCCCCGCGGGCGCCGGCGCCGGTGCACGGGGGCCGACCGGCTCCGGGAAGAAGGCGTCGAGGCGCGCGAGCGTCTCGAACGTGTTCAGGAAGTCGAACTGGTGCAGGGCCGCCGCCTGCTCCTTCTCTTCGTTCGTGAGAGGCGGGCGGTCGAGGCTGATCGGGGCCGAGCCCACCGCGACGATGGCCGGCGGGCGCTCGGACGGCGCGGGACGGGGGCTCGACGCGGCGGAGGGCTCGGGCGCCGGCGCGGCGGCGGGATTCTCGGCGGCCGGTGTGCGGCGCAGCGCGCGGGCCCCGAAGAAGGCGAGAACCAGCACCACGGCGGCCGCGGCGAGGAGCGCCGCCGGCTGCGTCCACGGGTTCCCGGGCGGCGCGGAGAGCCGCTGCAGCAGCCGGGCGTCGAGGTCGGCCGGCGGCTCGGGCGGCGCGGCGGGTTTCAGGAGACGGTCGATCGCCGCGAACTCGCGAGCGGAGGCGCGGCAGGCGGCGCATCCCTCGAGGTGCTCGACGACGGGCGCGTGGCCGCCCTGCCCGGCGGATGCGGGATCGACGATGCGCTCGCGCAGCTCGTCGCAGGTCACGGCGCGTCTCCGAACGGCGGCGGCTCCGTCGTCGCCGCGTCGGGCGAGGGATCGGCGCCGCCGGCGCCGAGGTCGAGAAGGGGCCGAAGGGACGTGCGGAGCGTTTCGAGCGCGTGCACGAGGCGCCGGCGGACGTCGCCTTCGGACGTGCCGAGAGCGGCAGCAGCGGTGGCCAGCGGGAGCCGCGCGACGCGGGTGAGGAGGAAGGCGGCGCGCTCGGCCGGCGGGAGAGCCGCGAGCGCGGAGCGTTGCAGTGCGGTGCGCGCGGCGGCGGATTCGGCCAGGCGCGCGGGCGAGACGGAGACGGGCTGAACCTGCGGGAGCTCCTGTGCGACGTGCGCGACGTGCTCCCACAGCGTCGCCGGGAACGACGCGCCGGGCTCGAAGCGCCCGGCCGAGCGCACGAGCCGCTCGAACGTCTGGAGCGTCGCCTCGGCCGCCGCGGACGGCTCACGGAGCCGCTCGAATGCAGCGTAGACCGGCTGCTTCCAGCGCGAGAGAAGGCGCTTCAGCGCTCCGTCGTCCCCGGTCGCCACGAGGAGAAGGTCGCCGGGATCCGGCCCGTACGCGGCCGCAGAGTGCGCGGAGACGGCCACCGGGTCATTGTGCCAGAAGCTCCGCCTACTGTTTCGCGAACCGCTTGAGGAGCCACTCCTGGACGGCGGGCTCGCCCTTCTTCGCGATCGCCGCCATCTCGCCGTGCGCAAGCGCCTCGATGAGGCGTCCGTCGGGCATGAGGATGATGATCGCGGGCAGCTCCGCCTTCGGGTTGATGAAGTACCGGTCGATCAGCGCCGCGTTCGGCATGTTCGACACGTCGATGTACTCGGCCACGAACTGCTGGCTGAAGACGTCGAAGAACTTGTCCTTGTGGAGCGCACGGTTGAAGACGGCGCACGGCCGGCAGTCGTTCGTGCCGAGGTTCACGAGGAGGCGCCGGCCTGAATCGCTCGCGACCTTCTGCGCGGCCGCGATCGCCTTCTCGCCGATGAGGTCCGGGTCGTAGATCGGCGCATCGGCGGCGGGAGTGGCGGCGGCGGACGGGGGAGGAGTCTTTTTTGCGGTCTCCTCGGCGGACGCCGGCGAGGCGCAGCCGAGGGCGAGGATCGCGAGAGCCGGCAGAGCGGAGCGGAGAGGGAGCGGCATCGGGATTCAGTCTCCTTGGGTGGTCTTCGGTCTTCAGTTCGGCCGAGCGGGATCGGTCGCGGGCGGCGCCGAGGCCGCGTCGAAATCGGTGCGGATCGGGCCGAACGTCTTCTCGTAGAGGGCGACGTTCTGGGAGAGGGCGTTCAACAGCTGCTTGGCGTGGACGGGGGAGGTCAGGACGCGCGAGAGGACGCGCACGTCCGTGCGCCCGGGGACGACGCGGCCGAAGTCGAGGACGAATTCGGCCGGGTTGTGGATGATGTTCGCGAAGTTCACGTAGACGCCGTTCGCGACGGTGTCGTCGATCGAGAACTGCAGGGTGGGGGGCTGGGGTCCTTCGTTTTTCGGTTCGTCGGCCACGGCGGCACCTCGCAGGTCGATTCGGGAGCCTCCTCGCAAAAGGCGCGCCAGTATAGTGTCACGGATGAGAGTCGCTCTCCTGGTCCTCGCGCTCCCGCTCGCCCTTCTCGCGCCCGTTTCCGCCGACGACACGACGCCTCTCGCCGAGGCTGACCGGCTCTGGGCGCTCCGCATCGAGGGCTCGACGGGCGGGCGTGCCCGCGCCGAGGCGATCGACCCCGTGATCGCCGCGAGCCGTGCCGCGCTCGCGAAGGAGCCCGACTCCATCGCGGCACGAGGCCGGCTGATGCGCGCGCTGTACTTCAAGGGCGAATACGTGGCGGACGACGTGACGGCGAAGAGGGACGTCTTCGACGAGGGCCGCAAGATCGCCGAAGAGGCGCTCGGCCTGCTGCGGCGCGACGCGTCGAAGGCCTCGGGCAAGGACCTTTCGAAGGCGTCGCCGGTCGAGCTCGCGCCTCATCTCAAGGGCCGCTCCGACGCGGTCGACGCGTTCTACTGGGCGGCCGCCGACTGGGGCAAGTGGTCGCTCGCGTTCGGCAAGATGGCCGCCGTCAAGCAAGGCGCCGCGGCGAAGATCCGCGACTACGCGCAGGCGGTCATCCTCCTCGACCCCTCGTTCAGCGGCGGCGGCGGCTTCCGGATCCTCGGCCGGCTCCACCACCAGACGCCATCCGTCCCGTTCCTCACGGGCTGGGCGTCCCGCACGGAGGCGCTGAAGAACCTGCGTCTCGCGGTCGCAGCGGGGCCGAAGGACTTCCTCGGGCGCCAGTTCCTCGCCGAGGCGATCTGGGACTACGAACCGGAAAAGCGCGGCGAGGCGCGCGCCCTGATGCAGGCGCTCGGGGACGAGACTCCGCAGCCGGATTGGCTCGTCGAATGCCGGCGGTCCCAGGAGGAGGCGGCGGCGAAGCTTCGGGAGTGGGGCCGGTGAGAGAATGAGTCGCATGAACGAGTCCCGCCTTCGCGAGGCGATCGGCCGCGTGGTCGCGGGCGCGGAGAGCCGGACGCTGCTCTCCGCGATCGACTCGCCTCCGCGGCCGCGCAGCCACGAGCTCGTCGAGATCCTCCGGATGCTCCAGGAGGTCGTGTACCCGGGTTTCCACGGCGATGCCCCGCTCACCCGCGCGAACCTGGGCGACCGCCTCGCGTACGTCCTGCACCAGGTCCACGCGAAACTCTCGAACCAGATCGAGAAGGCGCTCATGCCGGACGACCCTTCCGGCGCCGCCGCGCGCGCGCCGGAGCTCGCGACGGGGTTCCTCGAGACGCTGCCCGCGATCGCGGACATGGTCGCCGACGACGTGCGCGCCGCGTTCGACGGCGATCCCGCCGCGACGGGCTTCGACGAGATCATCCTCGCCTATCCCGGGGTCATGGCCATCTTCACGTACCGCGTCGCCCATGCCCTGCACGTGGCGGGCGTACCGCTCATCCCGCGCATGCTGACGGAGTTCGCGCATCTCGAGACGGGGGTCGACATCCACCCCGGCGCGCGCATCGGGCGCTCGTTCTTCATCGACCACGGCACGGGCACCGTCATCGGCGAGACGACGGACATCGGGAACAACGTCAAGCTCTACCAGGGCGTCACGCTCGGTGCGCTCTCGTTCCCGAAGAACGAGCGCGGCGAGCTCATCCGCGGGACGAAGCGCCACCCGACGGTCGAGGACGACGTCGTGATCTACGCGGGAGCGACGATCCTCGGCGGCGAGACCGTCGTCGGGCGCGGGTCCGTGATCGGCGGCAGCGTGTGGCTCACGGCGTCGGTTCCGCCCGGGACGCGCGTCACGCTCCAGGGCGACCAGCTGAAGCGCGAGCCGCGCGTCGCAGCCGCCGCGCCCGCCCGCTGATGACCCTGGACGCGGTGATCCTCGGCGCCGGCCCCTCCGGCTGCTCCGCCGCGACGGCGCTCGCGCGCCGCGGGCGCTCCGTACTCCTCCTCGACCGCGACCCGGAGCCACGCTTCAAGATCGGCGAGTCGCTCCTCCCGTGGAACACGCCGATCTTCGAGGAGCTCGGGCTGCTCGCGAAGATCGAAGGTGCGGGCTTCCAGAGAAAGTACGGCGCGCTCTTCACGAACGAGCGGACGGGCGGCACGCGGCAGGTGGATTTCCGGGGGGCCTGGGACGGCTCGAAGCCCTCCGCCTGGCAGGTGAAGAGGAAGGACTTCGACGGTCTGCTCGCCGCCCACGCCGCGGACTCCGGCGCGGCGGTGCGCCGCGGCGTCGCGGTGGAGGACGTCCGCTTCGACGGAGCGCGCGCCACGGGCGTGAGGATCGCGGGCCCGGGCGGCCCGGAGGAGATCGCCGCGAAAGTCGTGGTGGACGCCACCGGCCAGGCCGCCTTCCTCGCCTCGCGCCTGAAGATCCGCCGTCAGGACACGAACCTCCGCAAAGCCGCCCTCTACGCTCATTACACGGGCGTGTGGCGCGGCGAGGGCGACCGCGCCGGGGACATCCTCCTGCCGTTCCTGCCGGACGTCTGGTACTGGCTGATCCCGTTCGCCGACGGGAGCGCGTCCGTCGGCGCGGTCTTCGCACCGTCGGTCCTCGCGACCCTGTCCGGGAAGACGAACCTCGAACGATTCGAGGAGCTGCTCGCGCGCTCTCCGAAGGTGCAGGAGTACATGGCGCGCGCGCAGCGGACGAGCGACGTCGGGTCCGTGTCGGACTACTCGTTCACGTCGACGCGCTACGGGGGCGACGGCTGGGTGCTGGCGGGCGACGCGGCGACGTTTCTCGACCCCGTGTTCTCGACGGGCGTCTTCCTCGGCATGTCCGCGGGGCTGAGGGCCGCGCAGGCGATCGACGCGGCGCTCGCCGCGAAGGGGCGCGTGGACGCGTCCGACTTCGACGCGTACGGCCGCACGACCGAGCGAATGGTCGCGCGGTTCCGCCCGTTCGTGTACGGCTACTACGACCCCGTCTTCACGCGGATGTTCTGCGAGGAGGCGCCGCTCGACGCGCTGCGGGCGGCGGTGACCTCGACGCTCGCCGGCGACGTCGAGAACCCTCCCCTCGCGGTGCGGTTCTTCAACCGCCTCACGCTGATGGCGTTTGCGTTCTCGCGCCTCGTGGAGAAGGACGACGGCGTTTCCGCCACGGCTTGACGGCGTCGGCCGAGACGCGCCGCGCCTCCGCGAGGAGGCGCGCGACGGTCTTCGCCGTGCCCGGTACCACCCTCCGGGGCACGAGGTCCGCGAGCGGGACGAGGACGAAGAGGCGCGAGACCATGCGCGGGTGCGGGACGGCCAGGCTGCGGCTCGCGATCCTCTGGTTTCCGTAGAGGAGGATGTCGAGATCGAGAGGGCGCGGGCCGTTCCGCGCCTCACGCCTCCTCTTCCTGCCGGCGGTGGTTTCGGATTTTCTTAGAAGGGTTAATAGGGCCTCGGCGGAGAGTCGGGTCCGCCCCACGACGACCGCGTTGAGATAGTCGGGCTGAGGGGGAAAAGAAGGAACGGGAGAAGATTCATAGAAAGGTGAAGAGCGCATCCGCTTGAGGTGCGGCGCAACGGCCTCCATACCCTTTCTAAGAAAATCTTCTCTTCTTCCGAGATTCGACCCGAGCCCGATCGCCACGAAGACCGGCCGGGTTCGCGCCGCGTGCGCGCGGCGCGGCACGTCAGTACTCGTCGTCCGACTCTTCCGCGCCTTCCAGCGTCGGAGCCTCGCCGAGCGGGAGCTCCTCGTCGTCGTCGACGCGCTTGGCCGCGGGATCCTCGGGCTCGGTGACGACGTCCTCTTCCTCGCGATTTCGGTCGAAGACGTCCGGGTCGGCGAATTCGTCGCGCTTCGCGCGCCGCGCCGCGTGCAGGACGACGGGAGACGTCGGCTGCGGCGGCGCGTCCTTCTGATCCGCTCCGCACTTCGGACACAGGACGGGGTTCTTCTTGAGATCGTAGAACTTCGTCCCGCATTTGAAGCACGTATGTTTCGTTCCCAGTTCGGCCATGAGCCTCCCGAAAAGACGCCGGAACATAGCATCCGTGTTTTTTTCGGTCAACGCGCCCCGCCACGTACACTCGGCCGGACGATGGGCAAGCCCTCACGAACCTCCCTCCGGCCGGCCCGGGCCGCCCTCGGGGCCGCGGCGTTTTTCGCCGCCGCCGCCCTCCCCGTGCGCGCTCAGATGCCCTTCGGAGCCGTGACCGCCCGCGCGACCGCCCTCGGCGGCGCGGCCGTGGGCCTGGGGCCCGACGTCGCGGGCGCCGTGGACAACCCCGCGCTCGCCCCCGACAGGAATTTCGCGTTTGCGCTCTCGGCAGGCCTCGTCACGCGCGAGAGCGGCGACTACTTCGCGCCGCTCAAGGTGAGCGCCGGGAACGACCCCGTGAAGCTCGCGACCGGCGCCCAGCCTCAGAGCTACGCGGACGTCGTCGCGGCGCTCCGCACCCTCGCGGACCCGGGCAACGGGATGCTCGGGAATGGAAACGTCTCGCTCGCGGCCGCACACGGGGGCTGGGAGCTGTCGTTCACGGACCGCGCGTTCAGCGGGACTTTCGTGCGGGCCGACCTCGTCCACACGGCGCTCGGGGCGAACCCCGCGACGTCGATCGCCTTCAACAAGTCGGCGGCCGTGTTCCGCGGCCTCGAGCTGAAGGATCTCGCGCTCGCGAAATCGGTGTCGTTCCTCGAGGGCGCGATCACGGTCGGCGCGGCCGTGCACGCGCTCTGGGGGACGACGACCGTGGCGGAAGAATCTGCCTTCACGACGGACGCGGGCGCCGGGCCCTGGAGCTTCGCCCAGACGTCTCTCGACGGCCTCGCCCGGTCCCACACCGACTGGTCCGCCGATCTCGGCGCCCTCGCGTCGATCGGCCCGGTCCACGTCGGCGCGGTCTGGCGGGGAATCAACAAGCCGTCCTTCCCGTACGCGGACGGCGCGCCCGCGGCCGAGCGGGGGCAGTCCGTGACGTGGGGCCAGCAGCTGCGCGTCGGCGCCTCCGTTCACGTTCCGCTCATCGGCCTCACGTTCGCGGCGGACGCCGACCTGACGGCGAACGACACGCTCGTCGAGGGCCTGAAGAGCCGCGAGATCGGCGGCGGCGTCGAGTGGACGATCGTCGCCCTCGTCGTCCGCGCCGGGGCGTCGATCAACCTCGAGTCGCCCGACAGGAAGCCGGCGCTCACGGGCGGCGCGGGCGTCGTGATCGGCCCGGCGAAGGTCGACCTCAGCGGCGTCTACCGCACGGCCGACGGGGCGCTCGGCCTCGTCGCGACCGCGCGCTTCGGCATCTGACCCGATGCTCCGTTTCGAGCAGCTCTCGGCCGGCGGCCCGGGCCCTCGCCGCGGACGGGTGACGCTGGACCACGGTACGGTCGAGACGCCGGCGTTCATGCCCGTCGGGACCGCGGGCACCGTCAAGGCGGCGCGCTGGAGCGACCTCGAGGCGGCCGGCGCCCAGATCGTCCTCGCGAACACGTACCACCTCATGCTCCGGCCCGGCGGCGACACGGTGCGGCGGCTCGGAGGCCTGCACCGGTTCACCGGATGGGACCGGCCGATCCTCACGGACTCGGGCGGATACCAGGTGATGTCGCTCGCGGGCAGCCGGACGCTCTCGGAGGAGGGCGTCGTGTTCCGCAGCCACGTGGACGGGTCGGCGCACGCGCTCACGCCCGAGCGTGCCGTCGAGCTGCAGCTCGGGGACTTCGGCGTCGACGTCGCGATGGTCCTCGACGAGTGCACGCCGTGGCCGGCGACGAAGGACGAGGCGCGGACGTCGATGGAGCTCACGCACCGCTGGGCGGCGCGCGCGGCCGCCCGGCGCGAGGCGCTCGGCTCGCCGCGCGGCGCGCTGTTCGGGATCGTGCAGGGCGGAATGTTTCCGGACCTCCGGTCCGAGAGCGCCGCCGCGATCGCCGCGCTCCCGTTCGACGGCGTCGCGTGCGGCGGGCTCTCGGTGGGGGAGCCGAAGGACGAGATGCGCGCGATGGTCGCGGCGACAGCCCCGCTCCTGCCCGAGGACAAGCCGCGCTACCTCATGGGCGTCGGGCGGCCCGACGACCTCATCGACGCCGTCGCGCGGGGCTTCGACCTCTTCGACTGCGTGCTGCCGACGCGCGCCGCACGGCACGGCCTCCTCTACACCTCCGAGGGGACGCTCGCGATCAAGCACGCGCGCTACAGGGAGGACGGCGCGCCCCCGGACGCCGCGTGCGGCTGTCCGACGTGCCGGCGCCACTCGCGCGCGTACCTCAGGCACCTCTTCGTCGCCGGCGAGCCCACGGCGGCGACGCTCCTCACCGTCCACAACCTCACGGCGATCCTTGACTTGATGCGGGGAATCCGTGAGGCTCTCGCCTCGAATCGGTTCGCGGCGTGGGCGGCGCAGGCGCTTCCCCGCTGGTCGCGAGCCGTCGGAAAGGACTCCTGATGAACCCGTCCCTCCTGCAGGCCGCCCCCGCGGGCGTCGCCTCGAACCCCATCGTCCAGATGGTCCCGTACCTGCTCATGTTCGTGATCTTCTACTTCGTGCTGCTCGCCCCGATGCGCAAGCAGCAGAAGAAGCAGAAGGAACTGATCTCGGCCCTGAAGAAGGGCGACCGCGTCGTCACGTCCGGCGGAATCCACGGGACGATCGCGCAGGTCGAGGATCAGATCGTGTGGCTCAAGATCTCCGACACGACGAAGATCAAGATCAACCGCAGCGCGATCGCGGGCCTTTCGGCCGACACGGAGACGAAGGAACCCGCCTGACGTCCGGACATCCGTGAGAAAATGAGGGGTGCCCCCCCGGCGACCTCTCACGCTCCTCCAGTCCTCGGACTGGCATGTGGGTTCCGCGCTCACGGGCGGCGGGCTCGGGATGCCTCCGGAGGTGCGCGCCGTCCGGCGTGAGGAGGTCGACGGCGCCGCGGAGCGCGCCGTCGAGGCCGCGAAGGCCCGCGGCGCCGACGGCCTCGTCGTCCCCGGCGACCTCTGGGACGCCGAGAACGTTCCCGCCGCCGCCGTCCACCGCCTGCTCGAGGCGTTCGCCTCGTTCGCGCCGCGGCCCGTGTTCGTCGCGCCCGGCAACCACGACTTCGCCGGCGCGGGCGGCTGGTACGACCCGTCGGTCCTCGCGGCGCTCGGCATGCGGGCGTGGCCGGAGAACGTCGTCGTCTTCCGCGCCCCGGCGTGGGAGACGGTGCCGTTCCCGGGACGGGACGACGCCACCGTGACGGGCCGCGCGTTCCTGTCGCCCGCAGTCGTCGTCGACCGCCCGCTTTCACCGCCGCCCCCGCGGCCCGCCTCGGAGCACGCCGTTCTCCTTCTCCACGGTTCGCTCGAGAGCTATCCGGGTGCGGACTCGCCGCGCGGGGCCAAGCGCACGGCGCCGTTCTCGCGGCGCGAGGTCGTCGACGCCGGCTTCTCATGGGCGGCGCTCGGCCACCATCACCACGTCCACTTCGTCGAGGACGACGCGGGCGTGCGCCGCGGGGCGTACGCGGGCTGCCCGACCGGACGGGGCCTCGACGAAAAGGGAGCCCGCGTGTTCCTCGAGGTCACGCTCGTCCCGGATGAGCCCCCGCGCGTCGAAACTCTTCCCGCCGACGCCCGCGTCGTCCACGACCTGACCGTCGACGCGACGGATCTCGAGGGGGCGGCGCTCGCCGAGAGGGTCGAGACCGCATGGGCGGTCGCGGCCGTGGGCGCGGCCGACCTCGTGCGCCTCACGCTCACCGGGACGCAGCCGTTCGGCGCGCGGCCCGCGGAGACGGCGCGCGCGTTCGCCGCGCGCGCCCGGCACCTCTCCGTGCGCGACCTCACGACGCCTCCCGCCGAGGACGCCGGCCTGCGCTCGGCGGAGGGCCGGTTCGCGGCCGACCTCCGGGCGCGGCGCGACGCGGCCGTCGAGGACGGCCCGCGCCGCCTCGCGGACCTCGCCCTGCGCCTCGGGCGCGACGCGCTCGCGGGGCGCCCCGTCCTGCCCCCCGAGCCGGAGGACGCGTGAGGATCGAACGCATCCGCGTGGAAGGCTTCGGCGCGCTGCGCGACCTCGACCTCGCGTGGCCGGAGGGAAGCGTCCTGCTCGCCGTCGACCCGAACGAGACGGGGAAGACCACGCTCTGCGAGGCGATCGTGACGGCGCTCTACGGGCTGCCGAAGCTGCGCGGCGTCGCGACGCGCGTTCGCGAGCTGCGCCGCCCGCGCAGCGGCGCCCCGATGCGCGTCGGACTCGACGTCTCGGCCGAGGGCCGGAAATGGTCCGTCGACCGCGACCTCGACGCGGGGACGCTCCGCATCGTGGACCGCGAGCGCGGCGCCGACGCGACGGCCGAGTTCCTGCGCGCGGGCGGCCGGGACGTGTTCGGCGAGACGGTCACGGGCGGCCTCGGAGAGTCCCTGTTCCGCGCGACGGCGTACGTGAAGCAGAACGTGCTGGACACGGACCGTCTCGAGGCCGGCCTCACGGTGGAGCTCGCCCGGATCGCCGACTCGGGCGGGGGGGAAGCCTCGGTCGTGCGCGCGCTCGCGGCGCTCGAGCAGGCCCGCCGGGAGATGCCGGGCGCGACGACGGGCGGGTCCGTCTCGGTCGACACCGAGATCTCGCGCCTGACGAAGAAAATCGAAGCGGCGAAGGCCCGGCGCGACGCGCTCGCGCAGAAGCGGCGCGAGGCCGCGCAGGCGTCCGCGGCCCTCGCGTACCGCACGCGCGCGCGGGACGACGTCCGGCGCCGCGCGAATCTCGCGGAGCACCTCGCCGTGGCCGCGGAGCGGCGCGCCCTCTCGGAACGGCTCGACGTTGCGCGCGCCGCGGAGCGGAGGCGCCGCGAGACCGAGAACGAAGTCCGCGCGCTCGCGCCGGAGGCCGCGCTCTTCTCGGACGTCGCGCTCCGCGACGTGGACCGGCTGCGCGAGGAGCGCGGCGCGCGCCCGCAGGCTCTCGACGCCGCGCGCGCCGCGCTGGAGTCCAGCCTCCGCGAGGCCTTGCGCGACGCGGGGGACCTGGCGCGCCGGTTCGGAGCCGCCTCGCGCCTCGAGGACGAGGCCAGGGCCCGGCTCGAGGCGCTCCTCAGGGCCGTCGCCGGCTTGAGGAAGGAGCTCGCCGAGGCCGAGCGGGCGGTCGACGCGCACTGGAGCGCGCTGCGGGCGGACGGGCTCGCCGAGGAGTTCGTCCGGCTGGACGCGATCGCCGCCGAGGATCGCGAGTTCGTCCTCGGAGCCGAGGAGGAACGCGGGGCGCTCGAGCTCGAAGGAGTCAAGCTGGACCGGAAGGTCGCGGACGCTTCTGCGATCGCGGCGATCGTCGCGGGTGAGCGGGGACAGAGGGTGAAGCTCGCCCGGGGGATGGTCGGTTCCGCTGTCGCTCTCGCGCCCGTCGTCGCGTGGCTCGCGTGGCCCTCGGCCGGAGCCCCGATCTACATGACCGTCTCCGTCGCCGTCTTCGCGCTCACGCTCGGGCTCCTCGGCGCGATCGGGTGGACGCGCGCGGCGACGTACCGCGTCGCGGACGAAGCCCGGGCCCGCGAGGAGGAGGGCGCCGCGCGCCGGCGCGCGGCGGAGCTCCGGCGCCAGCTTTCGGAGCTGCGCCTCCGGCTGGACAAAGTGGCCCGGAGCGCCGGCTTCCGCGACGCGGCTGCGCTTCTGAAGGCCCATCGCCGCGTTCGCGCCTCCGACGAGCGCCGCCGCGCGCTGGCCGCCGCGACGACGCGCCGCGACGACGCGAAGCAGCGTCTTCAGGCGCTCGACGCCGACCTCGCGCCGTTCCGCGAGACGCAGGGCATTCCGCCCGGGATTCCGGGAGAGGACGACGCGGCGCGCCTCCTCGACGTCCTCGTCGAGCTCGGCCGCGTCCGGCAGGACACCCGGACGCGCGAGGAAGTCCTTGCCAACGAGAGCGAGCGCCTCGCGCGCGAGGACGCGGACCTCCGCGACCTCGAGCGGCGCCTGCGCGATGCGCTTGCCGCGACGGGCGTGCCGCAGGGTCTCCCGATCGCCGAGGCGCTTCTCGCGGTGGAGGCGGGGCGGCGCAAGGCCGCCAAGTTCCGCCAGCTCCAGGAGCACGAGCTGCCCGCCCGCCGCGAGGCGGAGACAGCCGGGGATCCCGAGGAGCTCTCGGCCCGGATCGAGGCGCTCGATGCGGAGATTGCGCGCCGCACCGCCGAGGCCGGGGGCGATGCCGCGGCGGCGAGCGCCTCCGGCACGCCCGAGGAGGCGCGCCGCGCCGCCGAGGAGGCCCGCGCGGCCCTCGCGCGCGCCGAGGACGAGCGGTCGGCGGCCGAGCGGGCGCTCGCGGCCGCCGCGCGCGCGGGAGGAGACACGGCGCGGGACGTCGAGGAGGATCTCGAGACGTCCACGGCGCTCCTCGCGCGCGCGATCGTGTTTCGCGACGCCGTCGACCTCGCGCGCGAATCCCTCGGCGGGGCCGCGGCGTCCGTCTACACGGACTTCCGGCGCGGCCTGAACGAGGCCTCGCGGGCGATCCTCGCCACGTGGAAGACCCCCTACGAGGCGCTCGAATTCTCGGACGACCTCACGCTCTCGGCGCGCGTGAAGGGCGGCCGGGTCGCGACGAAGACGGAGATCGAGGCGGGCCTCTCGACCGGCGCCCGCGAGCAGCTGCACCTCACGGCGCGGCTCGCCGCGTTGCGCTACCTCGGGACCGGCGCGGCCGGCGTCCCGCTTCTCCTCGACGACCCGCTCGTCGGCGCCGACGACGAGCGGTTCGTCGCCGTCATGAGGTTCCTCGCGACCGAGGTCCTCGGCGAGCGGCCGGTCCTCGTCGTCTCGTGCCACGCGTGGCGGCACGAGCGGCTCCTCGCGGCGCTCGGAGACGCGGCGCCGCGCCTGGCGCGGGTGTCCCTGGCGCCGTTCTCGTCCCGGCCGGCGGGCGTCGCCGCGCCGGACTGACCGCCGCGAGGTTCTGCTAGACTCCGCCGGTTCGCCCGGAGAAGCCGGGTGTATCCCGCGGGTTTCCCGTCGCTCCGGTGGCCTCGGCCGCCCCCGGCCGGGCCCGCTCCCGGAGGTTGCGTTCGTGAACAAGCCCATCGGATGGCGCGTCGGCGTGACGTTGGCCGTCCTCCTCGGTTCGATCGGCGCCTACTGGTGGCGCGGCCACGAGGCGCTCAAGAAGTCGCCCACGGCCCCGCCGAACCCCTCGACGTCCGAGGTCCTTCGCAACGGCCTCAAGCTCGGCCTCGACCTCAAGGGCGGGATCCACCTCGTCCTCCAGGTCAAGACGGCCGACGCGCTGAGGGTCGAGGCGCAGGACACGCTCGAGCACCTCAAGGACGAGGGCACGAAGCGCGGCGTCGCGGTGATCCCGGCGGGACCCGCCGACGGCACGGGCTTCACGATCAAGCTCGACGAGAAGACGGACCAGGCCAAGCTCAAGGACCTCGTCAAGTCGATCCTCCCCGCGAACTCCTGGTCCGTGGACGAGCGCGGCCGCGAGTGGAAAATCGGGTTCAAGGACGTCGAACGCAGCGCGATCGAGGACCAGGCCACGCGCCAGGCCGTCGAGACGATCCGCAACCGCGTCGACGCGCTCGGCGTCGCCGAGCCCGTCATCCAGCGCCAGGGCAACGACCGCATCGTGGTCGAGATTCCCGGCGTGGACGACCCGAGCCGCGTGAAGGAGATCATCGGGACGACCGGCCTTCTCGAGCTCACGCTCGTCGACGACCGGGGCGGCCCGTACGCCTCTCTTGATGCGGCGAAGGGTGCATACGGGGGGACGATCCCGGAAGACCTGCGCCTCGTCGAAGGCTTCAGCGAGGACGCCGACGCCCGCACGCGCACCCCGGTCTTCTACGTGCTCAAGCGCGCCGCCGCGGTCACGGGGCGCGACATGAAGAACGCCCGCGTCGACCGCGACAAGTTCAACCAGCCCGCCGTCATGTTCTTCCTGAACGCGCCGGGCGCCGTGAAGTTCGCGAAGGTCACGGGCGAGAACATCAACAAGCGCCTCGCGATCGTCCTCGACAACCGCGTCATGTCCGCTCCGAACATCAACAGCCAGATCAAGGAGAGCGGCATCATCGAGGGCAACTTCACCGCCGAGAAGGCGGACGCGCTCGCGCTCGTCCTCCGCTCGGGCGCTCTGCCGGCCGAGATGATCGTCCTCGAGGAGCGCACCGTCGGGCCGTCGCTCGGCCTCGACTCGATCAAGAAGGGCGTCCTCGCCTCGATCGTCGGGATGGTCTGCGTGTTCATCGCGGTCGTCCTCTACTACAAGCTCGCGGGCGTCAACGCCGTCGTGGCGCTCGTCCTGAACGCCCTCATCCTCCTCGGCGCGATGGCGTACATCAACGCGACGCTCACGCTGCCGGGGATCGCGGGCTTCATCCTCACGATCGGCATGGCCGTCGACTCGAACGTGCTCATCTTCGAGCGCATTCGCGAGGAGATGGACAACGGCAAGGCGCCGAAGAACGCGATCGACCTCGGCTTCAAGCGCGCCTGGGGCACGATCGTCGACACCCACGTCACGACGATCTCGGCGGCGCTCTTCCTCTTCCAGTTCGGCACGGGCCCGGTCAAGGGCTTCGCCGTCACGCTCGTCATCGGCCTCCTCGCGTCGGTCTTCACTTCGGTTTTCGTGTCGCACCTCCTGTTCGACCTGATCTACGGGCCGAAGGAGCGCGTCGAATCCCTGTCCATCTGAATCGGAGAATCGCGTGCGTCTCTTCCACAACACGAACATCGACTTCCTCAAGATCAAGTGGATCTGCATCTCGCTGTCGGTCCTCTCGATCATCGTCGGCACGATCTCCCTCGTCGCCAAGGGCGGCCCGAACCTCGGCATCGACTTCACGGGCGGCGCCCAGATCGTCTACGCGTTCTCGAAGACCCCCGACGAGGACCAGATCCGCAAGATCGTCGAGGGCGCGAACGTCAAGGTCGTCTCCGTCCAGCGGTACGACAAGGTCGAGCGCAACCAGGTGCTCCTGCGCGTCCCGATGGAGAAAAAGGAAGGCCGTGACGTCTCGAAGGAAGTCACCGCGGCCCTCACGGCGGCGCTCCACCCGGCCGGCGCGGCCGCGGACGCGTTCGACCTGAACCTCAACGGCGCCGATCTGCTTCTCAAGAAGCTCATCGCCGACGACCCGGAACACGCCGCGCAGCGCCCGAACGTCGACCCGAAGGTCGAGTACGGCCGGGTCACGCAGGCGCTCATCAAGGCTCGGTCCGAGAAGGGCCTCTTCGCGTCCGTGGACGACGCGGCGAAGACGCCCGGCGTCTCGCCGACGGTGGCGGAGTGGCTCAAGGCCAGGACGATCGCCGGCCCCTTCACGCTCCTGTCGGCCGAGAACGTCGGCCCGCAGGTCGGGAAGGACCTGCGCGAGAAGGGCATGTGGGCGGTCATCTTCTCGTGGGGCGCGATGCTCCTCTACATCGCGTTCCGGTTCCGCTCTGCGTCCTTCGGGACGGCGGCGGTCGTGGCGCTCATCCACGACACGTGGACGACGCTCGGTCTCTGCTCGATCCTGAACCTCGAGATCTCGCTGACGGTCGTCGCCGCGTTCCTGACGCTCGTCGGCTACTCGGTCAACGACACCGTCGTCGTCTTCGACCGGATCCGCGAGAACCGCGAGAAGAACCGGCGCGCCCCGCTCGCCGAGCTCGTGAACCACTCCATCAACCAGACGTTGTCGCGGACGGTGCTCACGTCGCTCCTCACGTTCCTCGTCGTGGTGGTCCTGTTCTTCCTCGGCGGTGAGGTCCTGCGCGGGTTCTCGTTCGTCATGATCATCGGGATCATCGTCGGGACGTACTCGTCGATCTTCATCGCGGCCCCGCTCGTGATCGTGTGGGAAGAGTGGCGCCAGAAGCGCGCGGCGGCGAAGGGCGCGTCCGCTCCCGCGGCGCCCGTCAAGGGCAAGCCCGCGAAGGCCCGCTGATTCAGGCGGCGTCCCCGGCTTCCGGGCCGAGGACGCCTTCCCACTTCGCGACGACGACGGCCGCGACGCAGTTGCCCGCGAGGTTGATCGACGTGCGGGCCATGTCCATGAGCTCGTCCACCGCGAGGATCATCGCGACGCCCGCCTCGCCCGGCAGGTTGAAGCTCGCGCACCCCGCCGCGATGATCACGAGCGAGGCCCGCGGCACGGCGGCGACCCCCTTGGACGTGAGCATGAACACGAGGCACATCGTGATCTGCTCGGCGATGGAGAGGTGCCTCCCGGCGGCCTGCGCGATCGTCATCGTCGCGAGGACGATGTAGAGCGTCGATCCGTCGAGGTTGAAGCTGTAGCCCGCGGGCAGGACGAAGCCCGCGACGCCCTTCGGCACGCCGAACTCGACGATCCGCTCGAGCGCGCGGGGGAGCGCCGCCTCGGACGACGCGGTCGAGAACGCGATGAGGAACGGCTCCCGGATCTTCGCGAAGAACCGGCGGAGGGAGACCCGGCAGAGCTTCAGCGCCGGGACGAGGACGACGAGCGCGAAGACGATCAGGGCCCCGTAGAGCGAGCCGACGAGCTTGGCGTAGCTCCCGAGGACCGTGATCCCGTGGTGGGAGACGGCGCCCGCCATCGCGCCGAAGACGCCCAGCGGCGTGAGCGCCATGACGTAGTCCGTGAGCTTGAAGAGCACGGCGACGGCGGACTCGAAGAAGTCGACGAAGGGCTTCGCCCGCTCGTGGCCGACGTGGGCCGCCGCGACGCCGAGGAGCGTCGCGAAGATGACGATCTGCAGGATGTCCTGCTTCGCCATCGCGTCGATCACGTTGGAGGGGAAGAGGTGGAGGAGCGTCTCGACGGCCGTCTTCGGCTTCGCGAGGATCTCGCCCGTGGCCGGGAGCTTGAGGTCGAGCCCGGGCTTGACGAGATTCGCGAAGGCGAGGCCGATCACGAGCGCGATCGTCGTGGCGACCTCGAAGTAGATGAGAGCCTTGACGCCCATGCGGCCGACGGCCTTCACGTCGCCCGTCTTCCCGATCCCGAGGACGATCGTCGAGAAGATGAGCGGGACGACGAGCATCTTGATGAGGTTGATGAAGGCCTTCGAGAGGAACCGGAACGACTCGTAGGCCCAGGGGTACGTCTCGGCCGGCAGATAGTGGCCGAGGACGACGCCCAGGATGAGCGCGTAGAAGATCAGCGCCGTCGAGGAGAGTCCGGGGCTCCGCGCGCGGCCGCCGCTCACGCCGCGGCGCCCCCGCGGCCCTTCCGCGCCTTCCACCACTCCCAGGCGAGCGGCAGGACCGAGATCCCGATGATCGCGAGGACGACGAGCGAGAAGTTCTTCTTCACGATCGGGATGTTCCCGAAGAAATAGCCCGAGAAGACGCAGATCGCGACCCACGCCACCCCGCCGATCACGTTGTAGGCGATGAACGTGCCGTACGTCATCGAGCCGACGCCGGCGACGAACGGGGCGAACGTCCTCACGATCGGGACGAACCGCGCGAGGATGATCGTCTTCTTGCCGTGCTTTTCGTAGAAGGCTTCGGTCTTCCTCAGATGCTCCTGCTTGAGGAACTTCACGGTCCCGTCGAAGGCGCGCGGGCCGATCTTCTTCCCGATCCAGTAGTTCACCGTGTCGCCGAGGACGGCGGCGAGCGCGAGGAGCAGGAAGAGGAGCCAGACGTTCAGGGTGCCGAGCGTCGCGAGGGCGCCGGCCGTGAAGAGGAGCGAATCGCCCGGGAGGAACGGCGTCACGACGAGCCCCGTCTCGCAGAACACCACGATGAAGAGGATCGCGTTCGTCCAGGCTCCGTAGTTGCGCGTGAGCTCCTCGAGGTGCTTGTCGATGTGCAGGAAGACGTCGATCAGCTGTTTCAACAGATCCATTTCGGTCCTCTTTGGGAGCGGAGGATAGCCGGAAAGGACTTCCCCCCTCTCGTCAGCGGGTCGATTGCCGCGGCACCCGTATCATTTCAGCCCCGCCATGCCGCCAGAACGCTCCTCGATGCCCTTCCTGTGCGCCCTCGCGTTCCTCGCGGGCGTTTCCTCTCTGATCCTCGAGACGGTCTGGATCCACCGGTTCAGTTTCGTCTTCGGCTCGACGGCCCCCGCGGCGAGCGTCGTCGTGGCGGTCTTTCTCGGCGGGCTGGCGATCGGGAACTGGCGCTTCGGGATCTCCTCGGCGCGGAGGGTCGACGCCCTCCGGGTCTTCGCCGTTCTGCAGTGTGCGATCGGCGCCTGGGCGCTTCTCTTCTCTTCCGTCCTCCAAGGTGGGGAGTGGGTCTACTCGAGCGCCTATCCGCGGATCGCCGAGAGCGCCGCCCTCACGGTGGTCGTGCGGCTGTCTCTGGCGTTCTTCATGCTGATCCTGCCGACCATCCTCATGGGCGGTACCCTGCCGCTCCTGCTCCAGGCCGGCGTGGGCAGTCCGGAATCGATCGGGAGGCGCGCGGGGATCCTGAACGGCGTCAACACCGCGGGCGCTGCGCTGGGCGGGTTCGTCTGCGGGTACCTCCTCCTGCGCCACCTCGGCGCGCGAGGCGCCGGGTCTTTCGCGGGCGTTCTCGATCTCGCGGCCGGCGCCGTCGCCTGGGTTCTCTCGTCCGGCCCGTCGCCCGCCGCGGGGGCGCGCCCGGACGCGCCGGAGGCCGGCGTCGAGCCCGTTCTCGAGCCTTCCGGCACCGGATGGGCCCTCGCGTGCTTCGCCGTGTCGGGGTTCGCCGGCATCGCCTACGAGATGCTGTTTCTCCGCTATCTCGTGCTCTATTTCAGGGACACGATCTACCTGTACAGCGGCGTCATCTCGGCTTTCATTCTCTGGCTCGGCGTCGGGAGCGCGGCCTCCGGGGCGCTCCTGAGGCGCGTCCGGTCGCCTGTCGCGGCGCTGGGCCTCACGCAGGTCGCGATCGGGTTCTCTTCGTTGCTGGCGTTCTACCTGCCGGCGCCGTGGCAGAGATCCCTTTCCCTCGCCGGCAGGTCGAGCCCCGTGACGGAGGCCCTGTTCGTGATCCTGCTGCTCGCGGTCCCCGCGACGTTCATGGGAGCGACGTTCCCGCTCGTGGCACGCGTCGTCGCGCGCGATCCGCGATTCGCGGGCAGGAAGGTCGGGGTGGCCTACGCGCTCAACACGGCTGGAGCCCTCGCGGGGTCCCTGGCGACGGTCTTTCTCCTCGTCCCGAAGCTGGGAATGGAAGCGGCGATTTTCGTCTGCGTTCTGGCGAATCTGATTGCCGGAGCCGTGGTCGTGGCCGCAGATCGCGGTTTCCCCCGGCGGCGGGCGGCCCTCGCGGCGCTCGTGTTCGCGGTGCCCTGCGCGTTCGCGATCCGGGCGGCGGCGCGGATCGCGCTGCCCCTGACGATTCTCGACGGGTTGATCTCCCCCGGGGACGAAGTCGTCGAGCTGCGCGAGGGCGTCACGGGGACGACCGCCGTCGTGAGGTCGGCCAGGGGCGGGTTCGAGCTCTGGTCCGACTCCGTCCCGATCAGCGCGACGCGCAACGGCTCGTTCTTCGCCCCCGGCATCCTGCCGGCGCTCCTCTCGCCGCGGATCCCGGAGGCGGTCCTGAGCCTCGCCTTCGGGGGCGGGCTGTCGAGCCACGGCCTGAGGCTCTTCCCGGAGGTGAAGCGGCTGGACTGCGTCGACCTCTCCCGCGAGAACATGGATCTCGCGCTCCGCCACTTTCCCGAGAACGCCGGGTTCCTGGACGATGCGCGCGCGCGGTTCGTCGTCGACGACGCCCGGAACTTTCTCCGGTATTCCGCCCGGACGTATGACCTGATCCTGGTCGAGGCGACGCCGCCGAGGTTCGGATTCCGGAACGCGTTCCTCTTCACGAGGGAGTTCTTCGAGTCCGCGGTCCGGCGGCTGAACCGCGGCGGACTCTTCGTCCAGGTCCTCCCGTTGGCCGACCTGTCGCTGGAGGAGACGCGCGGCGTGATGAGGACGTTTGCCGCCGCATTCCCCGAGCGTGCGATGTGGTTCGTCGGCGGTCCGGACGTCTTGATGATCGGCAGCGAGGCGCCGCTCACGTTCGACTACGAAGAGATCGCCCGGCGGCTCGCGAGGCCGGCGATCGCGCGCGAGCTCGAGCGGCGGCTCCTCATCGCGCAGTATCAGGCGGTGGGAAACCTCTTCTCCGGGATCCTCCTGGACACGAAGGCGTGGGATCGCGTGGCGAAGGGCGGGGAGGTCTTCACCGAGGATCGGCTTCCGCTGATGTATTCGACGGGCCGGGACCGAGGCCTCGCCAACGTCCGCCTGATTCACGAACGACTGGTGCCGTGGCGCGATGTGCTCGGGCGGGTGACGGATCGCGACGCGATTGCACGGATCCACGGGCCCGGCACCTTCGAGCGCCGCCTCGAGGACCGGCGCCAGTTTTTCGCCGCCCACATGTATGGGCCCGGCGACTTCTATCCGGCCATGCTGAACTTCATCGAGCGCTTCGCGCTCGACAAGGCCGGCGAACGCAAGCGGCTCTACGAGGTGCTGCGGGCCAGGGGCAGGGTGGCGGAGGCGGAAGACCTCGCCGAACGCATGAGGCTGCTGGGAACGGCGAGCGGCCCGGAAAGACGATAATGGGCGGCCGTGCTGCGCTTCGAGGACATCCTCGAGAAGGTTGAGTCCTACCACCCCCACGTGGACGAGGACCTGCTGAGGCGCGCGTACGTCGTCTCCGCGCACGAGCATCGGAACCAGCTGCGCTCCTCGGGCGAGCCCTACCTCGTCCACCCGCTGAACGTCGCGATGATCCTCGCGGAGATGAAGCTCGACGAGGCGTCCATCGCAGCGGGCCTGCTCCACGACGTCCTCGAAGACTCGTCCATGACGAAGGAGCGCGTCGCGGATCTGTTCGGCCCCGACGTCGCGCACCTCGTCGACGGCGTCACGAAGATCGGCAAGTACGCCTTCACGTCCAAGGAGGCGCAGCAGGCCGAGACGTTCCGGAAGATGCTCCTCGCGATGACGGACGACCTGAGGGTCATCCTCGTCAAGCTCGCGGACCGCCTCCACAACATGCGGACGCTCGAGCACCTGCCCGAGCCGAAGCAGCGCACCGTCGCCGCCGAGACGATGGAGATCTACGCCCCGCTCGCGAACCGGCTCGGGATGGGCAAGATGAAGGGCGAGCTCGAGGACCTCTCGTTCCGCTTCCTCTACCCCGAGGAGTTCGCCGCGCTGCAGACGGCGGTCGACGAGCGGATGAAGGCTTCGGCGGCGAACGTCGAGAAGTTCCGGCAGGAGCTGATCACGAAGACGGCGGCCGCCGGCATCGACGCCGAGATCACGGGCCGCGTGAAGCGCTACTGGTCCGTCCGCCAGAAGCTCATCCGGCAGGCCATTCCGCTCGAGCAGCTCTACGACGTCCTCGCGTTCCGCATCCTCGTCTCGAGCATTCCCGACTGCTATACGGTCCTCGGCATCGTGCACCAGGCCTGGCGGCCCGTTCCCGGGCGCATCAAGGACTACATCGCGATGCCGAAGCGGAACTTCTACCAGTCCTTGCACACGACGCTCGTTCCGGAGGGCGCCGTGCCGTTCGAGGTCCAGATCCGCACGCGGGAGATGGACCTCATCGCCGAGAACGGGATCGCGGCTCACTGGAAGTACAAGGAAGGGGAGGCGAGCCGCGCGCAGGAGGCGCACGTCGGCCTCCTGAGGCAGATCTTCGAGACGACGCGGGACGTGTCGGACCCCCGGGAGTTCCTCTCGTCCCTGCGCATCGACCTGTATCCGGACGACGTCTACATCTTCAGCCCCAAGGGCGCCGTCTTCGCATTCCCGCGCGGGGCGACGCCGGTCGACTTCGCGTACCGCGTCCACACGGACGTCGGCCACCACACGACGGGCGCGCGCGTGAACGGGCGGCTCGTGCCCCTCAAAACGCCGCTCGTGAACGGCGACATCGTCGAGATCCTGACGTCGCCGTCCTCCCAGCCCTCGCGCGACTGGCTCAGCTTCGTGCTGACGGCGCGCGCGAAGAACAAGATCCGCGCCTTCATCCACACGGCCGAGAAGGAGAAATCCGTCGAGATCGGGCGGCGCCTCCTCGACCGCGAGCTCAAGAAGTGGAAGAAGAGCCTTTCGAAGCTCCTCGAGGCCAAGGCGTTCGAGCCCTTCCTCGGCGACTTCGGCGTCGCGAAGGTGGACGACCTCATCGCGGACGTCGGCTTCGGCAAGCTGGCGCCGCGGGCCGTCGTCGCCCGGCTCCTGCCCGAGGCCGGCGGTGAGGCGCAGGCCCCGCAGCCGTCGCGCGTGGCCGCGATCGGCAACGCCGTCCGCCGGGTCCTGCCGTTCGGAACGGCCCCCGGGATCCGGGTCAAGGGCGAGAACGACCTCCTCGCGACGCTCGCGAAGTGCTGCCAGCCCGTCCCGGGCGAGGACATCGTGGGCTACGTGACCCGCGGCCGGGGCGTCTCGGTCCACTCCGTGAACTGCCCGAACGTACGGAGCCTCCTCTTCGACCCGAGCCGGGAGATCGCCGTGCAGTGGGAAACGGCGAAGGATCAGTCCGTCACCGTTGACCTCGAGATCCGCACGGAGGACCGGCAGGGCATGCTCGCCAAGATCACGCAGCTCCTCTCGGCCGCGAACTCGAACATCCGGTCGATCGAGGCCCGGACGAGCGGGGACGGCCGCGCGACGATCGACGCCAGCGTCACGACGCAGGACCGGCGGCACCTGGAGCGCCTCCTCGTGGGCCTGCGCGCCCTCCCGGGCGTCACCGACGTGCGGCGGAAGCTCCATTCCTCGGACGCCGAGGCCGGCTGACCCTGGCCCGGAAGGGTGTCCTTTTTCAGCGCGATCGATCGGCGGGCCGGCGGGTTCCCGGAGGGGCGGCGGGCCACGGGCCGGACGGAGCTTCGCCTCTACCCGCGCTTCCCTGAGTTCCGGATGGGGCGGACTTGTACCACAATCGATTCCGGCCTGCAAGGGAAATCGCACATTCGCAACGACTTGACACTACCCGGGGGGGGACGCCCAAAATAAGGCGAGTCAATCTCTTTTCACGGCGGACCGTGTCTCGCGTTCCGGGGTAGGAGGTCAGCAGACCGTGCTGTTCCGCAAGGCGAAAAACCTCGTCGGACTCGACATCGGCTCTTCGGCCGTCAAGATGGTCGAGTTGAAGGAGGGCAAGGAGGGCACGTTCCACCTCGTGAAGGCGGGACTGGAGACTCTTTCGCCCGAAGCCATCGTGGACGGAGCCATCATGGACTCGTCCCTCGTCGTCGAGACCATCACCCGGCTCCTCGCGTCGACGGGCGTCAAGAACCCGAACGTCGCCGTGTCGGTCTCGGGCCACTCCGTCATCGTCAAGAAGATCATGCTGCCGACGATGCCGGAGGAGGAGCTCTCGGAGTCCATCCGCTGGGAGGCCGAGCAGTACGTCCCGTTCGACATCAACGACGTCTACCTCGACTACGTCGTCCTCGACCCCGGCGCCGTCGGCGAGACGATGGGCGTCCTCCTCGTGGCCGCCAAGAAGGAGAAGGTCGACGACTTCAAGAACGTCGTCACCCAGGCCGGGCGCACGCCGTCGCTCGTCGACGTCGACGCGTTCGCGCTCCAGAACTGCTACGAGGTCAACTACGGGGCCGATCCGGGCCGCGTCGTGGCCCTCGTGAACATCGGCGCCTCGGTCATGAACGTGAACATCCTCTCGCAGGGCCAGACGGTCTTCTGGCGCGACATCACGTTCGGCGGCAACCAGTTCACGGACGCGCTCCAGAAGGCTTATTCGCTCAACTTCGAGCAGGCCGAGTCCCTCAAGAAGGGCGAGCCGGTCGCGGGGCAGACGGCGCAGTCCATCCAGCCCGTCCTGACCGGCGTCTCGGAGGACGCGGCGGCCGAGCTCCAGAAGACGCTCGACTTCTTCCAGGCGACGTCGGGCGCCGACCGCGTGGACTCGATCGTCGTTTCGGGCGGCGGCTCGAAGGCCGCGCACTTCGAGGACGTCCTGAAGGACAAGTTCGGCCTGCCCGTCGAGGTCATGAACCCGTTCCGTTCGATCTTCACCGACGACCGCGCGGTGGACGCCGCGTGGCTCTCGGAGGCCTCGCCGTCGCTCGCGATCGCCGTCGGACTCGGCGTCCGGAAGATCGGGGAGTAGCCGCATGATTCGGATCAACCTCCTCGCCGAAGCCCGGCCCCAGCGCAAGAAGAAGGGCGTCTCCGCGCTCGGCGCCGGCGGGCGGCTGAACACCCTTCTCCTCGGCGGGGCGATCGGCCTCGCGGTTCTCGTCGGCGTCATCCACTTCTGGGTCCTCCGCAGCCAGATCAAGGCGCAGGAAGAGAAGATCCGGACCGCGCAGGTCGAGGTCACGCGCCTCGAGTCCGTCCTCAAGGAAGTGAAGGACTACGAGGCGAAGAAGGCCCGGGTTCAGCGCAAGGTCGACCTCATCAACCAGCTCAAGCAGAACCAGCGCGGGCCCGTGCGCCTCATGGACGAGGTCTCGCGCGCGCTGCCCGACCTCGTCTGGATCGAACGCATGGAGTACCACGGCAACGCGATCTCGCTCGAGGGCAAGGCCTTCAACCCGCCGGCCGTCGCGAACTTCATCGCGAACCTGAGGCTCGTGCCCGCGTTCCAGGAGCCCAAGCTCGCGGACCTGTCCGCCTGCTCGGGCGCCTCCGGTTCCTCGCTCTACTGCTACAAGATGTCCTTCACCTTCTCCAACCTCGACCGCACGCAGCCCGAGACGGCGGCTCCGGCGCCGGCGAAGCCGGCCGAGCCTCCGACGAAGGCCGAGCGCGCCGCGGGCGGCGCCGCCGCCGCGGCGGGGATGTAGGAGGCGCGGCGATGGCATCGCTCGACCTCAAGCAGCTCGAAGGGAAGCCCTGGTACTACGGGCTCGGCATCGGCCTTGCGATCGCGCTGGCGCTGTACGCCGTCGCGTACTACCAGATTCCGAACTTCTCCGAGATGAAGCAGTCGCTCGAGAACAAGAAGAACGAGCTCGACGCGCTTCAGCAGAAGATCACGCAGGGCCGCGCCGCCGAGCGCCGGCTGCCGCAGCTCCGCGAGGAGGTCCGGCGGACCGAGCTCGACCTCCAGCGGCTCCTCGCGATCCTTCCGACGGCCCGCAACGCCGAGGAGCTCATCAAGAAGGTCCAGGCCCTCGCGGGCCAGGGCGAGCTCTTCACGAAGAAATGGTCGCCGAAGGAGTACATCAACCGCGACTTCTACGCGGAGTGGCCGATCGACCTGCAGGTCGACGGCTCGTACCACAACCTCGCGCTCTTCTTCGAGAAGGTCGCGCGGTTCTCGCGAATCATCAACATCGAGGATCTCGTGATGACCGGCTATCCCGACGCGCGTGGCGGCCGTACGCTCGGGGCCAACTTCACCGCCAAGACGTTCATCTATCTGGGCGACACGGAGCCGGCGACGCCGGCCGCCCCGAAAGCCGCCCCGAACGCCGCACCCAAGCCGGCCGGCGGCGCGAAGAAGGACATGGAAGGATGAGCGCCCGCAACGCCACCCTCCGTCTGCTCGCGGTGACCGCTGCACTGGCGGCCCTCGCGGCCTCGCCCGCGGCGGCCCAGGCACCGGCCGCCCCGCCGCCGCCGCCCGCCGAGACCCCGAAGATCACGGACCAGGACTTCACCCCCTCCGTCTACACCTACGAAGTCGGCGGCCGGCGGGATCCGTTCCGGTCCCTCCTCGTGCGCAACCCCTCGGAGAAGGAGCGCGTGCGTCCGCCGGGCCTCGCCGGCGTGATGGTCGACGAGCTCGAGCTCCAGGGCACGATCAAGGTCAAGCAGGGCTGGGTCGCGATGATGCGTGGCCCGGACAACAAGTCACATCTCATCCGCAAGGGCACGACCCTCTTCGACGGCGAGGTCACCGACGTGTCCGCGACGGAAGTCACGTTCCGCCAGAACGTGAACGACCCGACGAACCCGAAGCCGTTCCGCGAAGTAGTCAAGGCGCTCGCACTCCAGAAGAAGCAGTGAGCGAAGGGACGTCCATGACGACGATGCTCAGTGGGTCCGGAAAAAGAAGGGGCTCTCCCGATCAGGTGGGGTCTGGTGGAGGAAGCATGCGCAACCCGTGTGTCCTCGCCGCCCGTGTCGCGGCGCTCGCGCTGCTCGTCCCCGTGCTCTCCGGCTGCGCGTCCTCGGGCGACAACGTCGCCGCGGGGAGCACCGGAACCACGGCGCCGGCGCCGGTCGTCCTGACCGGAGCGACGCTTCTCGCGGACGGGGCTTCCCCCCGCCTTCTCCTCACGGGGAACGGACCGCTCGCGCCGACGCTCTATAACCGCGAAGGTTCCACCAAGGTCGTCATCGACGTCGCGAACGCGGTGGCCGCGCCGGGCCTCGAGCCTCCGCGGGCCGACGGCACGCTTCTTTCGCGCCTCGAGATGAAGTCCTTCGTGGAGATGGGCAAGCCCCACATCCAGTTCGAGCTCACGGCGCGCGTGCCTCTCGACCCCGCGATCTCCTCGGAATCCGGCTCGCCCGCGATGGCCGTCAGCCTCGTGAAGGCGACGGCGGTCATGACGGCCTCCGCTGCCGCCTCGGCGGGGCCCGCGGCTGCCGCCGCGTCCGCGCCCGAGCCGCCCGTCGTCAAGGTCGAGGCCGAGCCCGTCGTCAAGGCCGAGGAAGTCCCCGCGGCCGCGACGACGTCGACGACCGCGATCGCCGTCGCGTCCGACGCGGCTCCCGTTCCCGTGCCGCACGCGGCGACGGGCGCGCGCGCGACGCGTCTCTCCGGGGTCGCCGTCGCGCAGAACGGCGGCGGGCTCGTCGTCACGCTCTCGGGCAACGGCTCGTTCGCCTACGAAACGTTCGCCCTCGCGAACCCCCCGCGCTACGTCGTCGACCTTCCGGGCGTCCTCCTCGCGACGCCGAAGAAGTCGCAGGACGTCCGCCATCCGGCCGTGACGCGCGTCCGCGCGTCCCAGTTCAAGGGCGGACCGCAGCCCGTCACGCGCGTCGTGTTCGACCTCGCGGGACCGGTCGAGCCGGCCGCGAAGTCCGCCTCGGCCGGCCTCGCGTTCGCATTCGGGTCGGCCCTGAACGCGTCCGCGGCCGCTCCGGCGGCCTCCATGAGCGCCTCTGCGCCGGTCGTCAGGGAAGCCCCCGCGCCGCTCGTGAAGGTCGAGGCTCCGGCTCCGGTCAACAAGGTCACGGCTGCGCCCGAGAAGGTCGCCGTCATCGCCGCCCCTGCGGCTTCGTCCTACGAAAAGCACGAGGTCGAGGACGCGGCCGAGCCGGTCGTGAAGGCCGCGCCCGCGCCGATTCCCGCGGCGCTGGCCCCTGCGCAGGCCCCCGTGGTGGCCGTGGCGGCTCCTCCCGTTTCCGACGCGCCGCACATCGTGACGGCGACGCCGGAGATCCGGCTGATCCCGGCGGAAAAGCCCGCGTCCGTCGCGAGCGCGGCTTCCCGTCCGGTTCCTCCCGCGGCCGAGCCGGCGCCGAAGCGCCGGAAGACGTCCGAGGACAAGGCGCTCATTGAGGCGGCCGAGACGCTCCTGAACCAGCAGGACGCGGCCGGAAAGCCGCGCGAGATCGCGAACCCGTTCGAGGCGCGCACGCTCGGCGCCGGCGACAAGCAGTACACGGGCGAGCCGATCACGCTCAACCTCAAGGACGCGGACATCAAGGACACGCTCCAGAGGTTCAGCGAGCTCACCCAGCTCAACATCGTCCTCGACCCCGACGTGCGCGGCACGGTCACGGTCTCCCTCCAGGAGATTCCGTGGGACCAGGCGCTCGAGCTGATCCTCAAGATCAACCAGCTCGGCTACGTGCTCGAAGGCAACGTCATGCGGATCGCGTCGTCGAGCAAGCTCCTCCAGGAGGAGCAGGCGCGGCTCGCGTTCTCGGCGGCGCAGGACAAGAACCGCCCGCTCCGCACGGTGCTTCAGAAGATCTCGTACTCCAACGTGTCCGAAATGGCGGCCACGGCCCGCAAGGTCATGTCGTCGCGCGGCGACATCTTCGTCGACGCCCGGTCGAACACGCTCGTGATCAAGGAGCTGCCGGACTACCTTCCGACGGTCCTCGACCTCATCAAGAACCTCGACGTCGCGAGCCCCCAGGTCATGATCGAGGCCCGCATCATCGAGGCGAACCGCACGTTCTCGAACGAGATCGGCGTCGTCTGGGGCTTCCAGGGAGTCGCGGACGCCGCCCACGGCAACACGACGGGCCTCGTCTTCCCGAACTCGGGGAACGTCGCGGGCAACGTCTCGCTCCCGAGCGGCGCGCCCCAGGTCCTCAGCCTCTCGCTCGCGAACGTCCTCGACACGTTCCGGCTGGACGCCTCGATTCACGCGGCCGAGTCGCGCGGCCTCGTGAAGGTCGTCTCGACGCCGAAGGTCCAGACGCAGACGGGGGAGGCCGCGAGCATCCAGTCGGGCTTCCAGATCCCGGTTCAGACGACGGTCAACAACACGACGTCCGTCCTCTACATCAACGCGACGCTCCGCCTCGACGTGACCCCGCAGATCACCAACGAAGGCACGGTCATCATGGACGTGAACGTCCAGAAGCGCGAACCCGCGGTCGGCATCAACATCGCCGGCGGCCAGAACATCCCGCTCACGACGCGCGACGCCAAGACGCGCCTCATGGTGCGCGACGGTGGGACGGCGGTCATCGGCGGCATCTTCAAGATCACGAGCAACGACGGCCAATCGATGATCCCCGGGCTCTGGAAAATCCCGATCATCGGGAATCTCTTCCGGAGTCGCACCCAGAGCGAGAACACCGACGAACTCATGATCTTCATCACTCCGCGGATCATCCGCTGACAGGAGCGCGTGCGATGAAGAAGACGACTTCCTCCGTTCTGGTCCTCGGAGCCCTGCTTCTGGCGCTCCTTCCGGGCTGCTCGACGAACACCCATGGCGACGACGCCGCGCCGGTCTTCCTCGTCGGCGAGTTCACCGAGCTTCTTCTCGAGAAGCTGCTCGTCGAAGGCAGCCCCGTGCAGTTCAAGACGACGACGCTGCGCCTCCGCCTCAAGACGCCGGGCTCCGGGTCGGTGCAGTTCCTCGACGTGCAGATCGACAGCTACGTCGTGCGCTGGACCCGCCTCGACGGCGGGACGAAGGTCTCGGCCTCGGAGCCGTTCGGCGGGAACGTGATCGTGCCGTTGGGGGGCACGTCGACGCTGAACAACTACCAGTACATGACCGCGGATGCGCTCCTGCGGCCCCCGCTCGACCAGTTGTACCCGTTCAACGGCGGCATCGACCGCGAGACGGGGAGGACTTCGATCCGTCAGGCGGGCCACGTCATCTGGTACGGCCACACGCTCTCGGGTCAGCCCGTCGTGTCGAACGAGGCCACGTTCGACCTCACGTTCCGGTACAGCGCAGCGTCCGGCCGAATCGAGGGACAGCTTGTTCGGTGACGAGGTGAAACCCATGCGAAGAATCCCGTTTCCGGCCGCCGCGCTGGCCGCCGGCCTCGCGGCCCTCCTCACCGGCTGCGCCGGCGAGACGCCCACGTCTCCATCCACCAACGGCAACGGCGGCAGCGGCGGGACCGGGAACTGCACGGTCTCGATCGCGATGCTGTCGACGTCCCTCTCGCCCGTCGTGGGGAGCGAGGTCGTCGTCCGCGCTGCGGTGACGAAGGGCGGCGCAGCGGTTCCCGACGGGACGTCCGTGCAATTCACGACCGACCTCGGCGTCTTCGCCGAGACCGGCCTGCCCACCGTTTCGAAGACGACGGTCTCCGGCGCGGCCGACGTGACCCTCTTCTCGCAGAACTCGGGCCCCGCTCACGTCAAGGCGGCCTTTGACTGCGGCTCCTCCACCCTCACCGTCAGCTACTCGGGCGCCTCGACGCAGGGTCCCTACGTCTCCTCGTACTCGCCCACGACCGGAATCTGCACCGGCGGCGACACCGTCACGCTTCTCGGCGGCCTCTTCGGAAACACGCCGGGCATCGTCTACTTCGGCGGCGCTCCGGCTTCCCTCGTGAGTTGGGCGCCCAACACGATCGTCGTCAAGACGCCGGTGAGGACGCTCAAGAACGCGTCGATCCCCGAGCAGGTCGACGTCGTCGTCTCGGGGGCGGGGACGACGACCACGGCGCCGATCAAGTTCACGTACTTCTGCATTCCGCCCGACCAGAAGATGACGATCGCCTCCCTCAACCCGATCGCCGGCTCGCCGGGCGGCGGCGACGCCGTCGTGATCCTCGGCAGCCACTTCGGTGTGAACATCTCGACGACCCAGGTCACGTTCTGCGGCCTTCCGGCGCAGATCACGGGCCAGTCGGACACGCAGATCTCGGTCTCGACGCCGGCCCACACTCTGACCAACCCGGCCCTCTCCGAGGCCTGCGCGGTCGTCGTGACACGGGACCTCGGGCTCGTCTCGATGCAGTCCGCGCCGTCGCCCGTGCCGTTCACGTACCGCGGCAGCGGCTCGACGGGAGCGTGCAACGCCGACCCCAGCTTCTACGTGACGAGCCTCAAGCCGACCTCTGGCAGTCCCGACGGCGGCGACGTCGTGACGATCACCGGCTCGGGCTTCCCGACGAACCCGACCCTTCTCCGGGTGGACTTCGGCACCAACCCCGGCACGCTCGTCGGGAGCCCGACGCCGACGACGTTCCAGGTTTCCACGCCTCGCCGGACCCTCGCGACGCCGGACGTGCCCGAGACCGTCGACGTCGTCGTGACGGACCTCGGCAGCGCCTCGCAGCGCTGCGCCCGCGTCGGCGGCGCGTTCGTCTACACGGCGAAGGCGCTCGACCCCGCGATCTACGGCAACTCCCCGGTGACTGGCCCCAACGACCAGTCGACGCGTGTCACCCTCTTCGGCACGAACTTCCAGTTCCCGATGCAGGTCTTCATGACGGGCGGCAACTGCGGCGCGCAGCGCGTGGAAGCGGCCCAGCCCATTCAGGTGTCCCCGACGCAGATCATCTTCGGCACTCCGGTGGCAAACGGCGGGAACGCCTGTCTCGCGGGCCAGCTCGTCGACATCGTGATCCTGAATCCGTCGACCGGCAAGACGGCCAAGTGCGTGTCGTGCTTCAAGTACTACTCGTGCCCGGTGGCCGGCGTCGCGTCGCCGTCCGTCGGAAGCGCGACGCAGCCGACGACGGTCGTGGTCTCGGGCAACAACTTCCCGGAGCCCACGATCGCGAACTTCCGCCTTGCGTCCTCGGGCACCCCGCTCACGTCCCTCCAGGTCACGAGCGTTTCGAACACCTCCATCATCGTGACGCTGCCGTCGCTTCAGACGCTGCTCGGCGGCTCGCTGAGCTGCGGGAACACGGACGGCTTCATCGACCTCACGTTCCCGGGAATCACCTGCGCCCCGAACACGATTTCCGTGCCGTTCGCGTACCACAGCGACCCGCCGACGGCTTCCACCGCGTCGCCGTCGAACCTGAACCAGGACGGCACGCCGGCGCCCGGGCCGACCGGCGGGACGCCCGCGACGATCACGCTCGTCGGGACGAACTTCCAGGCCCCCATGACGGTCACGCTCATCAAGGACGGCGTCCCGGTGCCGAACACGCCGGTCAACAACGCGTCCGTCTCGAACCCGACGGTCCTGACGTTCGCGGCGCCCGCGGTGCCGAACAACGCGCTGAACCAGCAGAACTGCTCTTCGGGCGGGCCGATCAACGGCCTCAAGTACGTGTCCACGTCGTTCGGCATCCGTGTGAGAAACACGTTCACGGGGTGCTCGGTCGACCTCCCGAACGTCCTCGTCTACAACCCGATCGACCTGACCTGCCGCGCGGCCCTGCAGATCATCACGCCGTCGCTGCCGAACGGCACGGCGGGCGCGGCCTACTCGGCGCAGTTCATCGCCTCGGGCGGCGCGGGCGCGCCGTACTCGTGGGCGGCCGTGGGCCTTCCGGCGGCGCTCGTGCTCAATGCGGCAACGGGCGTCATCTCGGGCACGCCGGCCGCGGCTGGCGTCTCCACCATCAGCGTCACGGTCGTGGACGCGGCCGCAAACACGACGACCCGTATCTACACGCTGCAGGTCAACTGACGCCGCAATCGGGCCTCCGGGGTTCGGGCCGCCTTCGGGCGGCCCGAACTGTCTCGGAACCGGATGCCGTAGACTCGGAGACGGATCGAAACACATGGCTCTCTTCGGCGGCCCGTCCCAGCCCGTGACCCGTCTCGAGGAGCTGAAACGGCTCCTCCAGCGGGATCCCACGTCGCGCCAGTTCCTGGCGCTGGCGGAGGAGTTCCGGCGGCACGGGAAGTACCGCGACGCGGTCATCACGCTCGAACGGGGCCTCGCCCTCCATGCGACCTCCGTCGCAGGGCACGTCGCCCTCGGGAAAACGTACCAGCAGCTCGACCGTCTCGAGGACGCGATCCGGGCGTTCCAGAACGCTCTCCGGATCGACCGCGAGAACCTCGTCGCGATCCGGCAGCTCGCCGAGGTCTACCTCGCCAAGGGCGACAAGATCGAGGCGATCAAGAAGCTGAAGCTCTACCGCGGCCTCAAGGCCGGTGACCGCGACGTGAACGACATCATCGCGCGCCTCGAGCAGGAGATGACCGCCGCCGTCGGCGAGCGCGCCGGATTCCGCAGCGGGGCCCGCCCCGCGGCCGAGGCGCCGCCGGCGTTCGTTCCCGGCCCGGCCTCGTCGAGCACGCTCCGCCGCGCCGCGCTCCTCAGGAAGCTCGAGACGCGCGCGCCCGAGGCGACGGCGCCCCCCTTCCCGACGGAGGCGCGGGCCGCCGACCCGATGGCCGTCACCTACGACGGCGCTTCGATCGCGCGCGCCCTGGAGAGGTCCCGGCCGATCCCGGTCGTGCCCCCGTCCCCGCCGCCGCCTCCTCCGCTCGACGACCTTTTCCTTCAGACGACGCCCGAGCCGGCTGCGCCCGCCGTCTCCGCCGGCGAGGTCTCCCCGTTCACGGCGCCGATTCCCCAGGTCCGCGAGTCGGCTCCAGCGCCGGACGTCCCGGCCGCGCCGGCCCCCTTCGAGGTCTCCCCGCCGGACGTGGACCTCGACGACGTTCCGACCGCGCCGTTCCAGTTCCCGGTGGACCTCTACCGCGTCGGCTCGGCGCCCGAGCCCGCGGCGGCTCTCCCCGAGGCGCAGGCTCCGGCCGCCGCGGTGGCTCCCGAACCCGCCCCGCCGCCGCCGCCCGACTTCACGGAGCCGCCGCTCGTAACGCCGACGCTCGCGGCGCTCTACGAGAAACAGGGCTTCGCGGCCGACGCGCGCGAGACGTACCGCACTCTCGCCGAGACCGAGGCGGACGAGGCTCGCGCCCGCACCCTGCGCGACAAGTCCGCGGCCATCCCCGCGGAGCGCCGCGACCGCCCGCACCTCCGCCGGCTCGCCCGGCGCTTCCCGAAGCGCCCGGAAGCGACCGCGAACGACCTGCACGCGATGATCCGCGCGCTCGTCGAATCGACGGAGGGGATCCGGGCCGCCACCCTGACCGATCTCGAAGGCCTGCCCGTCGTGGCGGCGGGACCGGGCGCGCGCGAGAGCTCGCAGGAGGTCCTCGTCGCCGAGCTGACCTCGTTCCTCAACAACGTCGGCCGCTCGGCGGGAGAGGTCGGCGCGGGACGCCTGCGCAGCCTCGCCCTCGCCGGCGCCAACGGCACCGCCATCGTGTCCCGCGTGAGCGACGACTATTCGCTGATCCTGCACGTGGACCCCGACGCGATCCTTGGCGAGGTGCGATGGGAAGCCGAGCGCACCGCCCGTGCCCTGGGCCCCGCGGTTCGCTGAGCGGCGGGAGAGAATTCAGGAGACGAACCGAGAGGACACATGAACGTCAAGGAAATCAAGGAACTGGTGGACCTCGTGTCCCGACGCGGGCTCGCAGGTCTCGAGATCGAGCGCGCGGGCTTCCGCCTGCGGATCGAGGGCGCCCCGCGGGTCCCGGCCGCGGGGCCGCGCGGCTGGGAGCCGGCCGTGTTTGCGGAACCCGTTTCCCTGCCCGCGCCCGCCGCCGCGGCGCCGGCTGCAGGGTCGCCCGCCGTCGCCCGCGTCTCGCCCGGCCCCCCGGGCTCGGGTGAGAGCGAGGGCTTCCATGTCCTCACGTCGCCCATCGTGGGGACGTTTTACCGCGCGGCGAACCCCGACGCCGAGCCGTTCGTCAAGGTCGGCGACGTCGTCGAGAAGGGCAAGACGCTCTGCATCGTCGAAGCGATGAAACTCATGAACGAGATCGAGGCGGACGTGGCCGGGACGATCGTGGCGATCTACCCGCAGAACGCGCAGCCGGTCGAGTTCGGCGAAAAACTCTTCGCGATCCAGCCCCGCTGAGGCGACGTGTTCCAGAAGGTACTCGTCGCCAACCGCGGAGAGATCGCGCTCCGCATCATCGCCGCCTGCAAGGAGCTGGGGGTCGCGACGGTGGCCGTCCATTCGGAGGCCGACCGTGACGCGCTCCACGTCCGTGCCGCGGACGAGTCGGTGTGCATCGGGCCGCCTGCGCCGTCCGGCTCCTACCTGAACATCACGTCGCTCGTCGCGGCGGCCGAAATCACCGGGGCCGACGCGCTGCACCCCGGCTACGGTTTTCTCGCGGAGAACGCGCACTTCGCCGAGATCCTCGAGGAAGTCGGCCTGAAGTGGATCGGCGCGTCGCCCGACTCGATCCGACGCATGGGAGACAAGGCGGTCGCGAAGTCGACCGTCAAGAACTCCGGCGTCCCCACGGTCCCTGGAAGTGCGGGCCCGCTCGACTCGATCGAGGACTCGATGCGCCTCGCCGAACGGATCGGTTACCCCGTGCTCCTGAAGGCCGTCGCCGGAGGCGGCGGGCGCGGGATGCGCGTGGCGCGCAACGACAAGGAGCTCGCCGCCGCGTTCGAGCTCGCGACGCGCGAGGCCGAGCGCGCATTCGGCAACGGCAGCCTCTACCTCGAGAAGTACCTCGCCGAGCCGCGCCACGTCGAGATCCAGGTCTTCGGCGACACCCACGGACGCGTCGTCCACCTCGGCGAGCGCGAGTGCTCGCTCCAGCGCCGGCACCAGAAGATCATGGAGGAGTCGCCCTCGCCGGCGCTCTCCGACGCCCTGCGCGCGAAGATGGGCGCCGCGGCCGTCGCATGCGCGCGGGCCGTGAACTACGTCGGCGCCGGCACCGTGGAGTTTCTCCTCGACGAGGACGGATCGTTCTTCTTCATGGAGATGAACACCCGCATCCAGGTCGAGCACCCGGTGACCGAGATGGTCACGGGCTTCGACCTCGTGAAGGAGCAGATTCGCGTGGCGGCGGGGGAACCCCTGTCCTTCGGCCCGACGCCCGGCAAGGGAGACGGGGCGGGCTGGAAACCGCGCGGACACGCGATCGAGTTCCGCATCAACGCGGAGGACCCCGTCACGTTCGCGCCGTCGCCCGGCACGATCACGACCTTCCACCTCCCGGGCGGCCCCGGCGTCCGCGTCGACACGGCCGCCTACTCGGGCTGGAAGATCCCGCCCTACTACGACTCGCTCATCGCGAAACTCATCGTCCACGGCCGCGACCGGGAGGAGGCGCTCGCCCGCGGCAGGCGCGCGCTCGAGCTCTTCATCGTCGAGGGCGTGAAGACGACGATCCCGCTCCACCTGCGGCTCCTCGACGACCCGGACGTGCGGCGCGGGCGCTTCTCGACGAAGTGGCTCGAGCGCTGGCTTCTCAAGCACGGAACGGGCTGACCGGAGGCCCGCGCGTGGCGGCCGCGCCGGGGCGCATCTACCTCGTAGGCTTCATGGGAAGCGGCAAGACGACCGCCGGCCGGATTCTCGCGGGTCATTTCGACGTTCCGTTCGTCGATCTCGACCTCGCGTTCGAGGCGATGGCGGGGCAGACGGTCCGCGAGACGTTCGAGACGCGGGGCGAACCGTGGTTTCGCGAGCGCGAGGCCGAGCTCCTGCGCGGGACGGCGTCGCTCGGGGCGGCCGTCGTCGCGCTCGGCGGCGGGACGTTCACGTTTCCCGAGAATCGCGACTTCGTGAAGGCGCACGGGCTCTCGATCTTCCTCGACGTCCCCTTTGCCGTGATCGCCGAGCGGCTGGCCGGCAAGACCGCGGACCGGCCCCTGTTTCCCTCCGAGGAGCGAGCGCGGGACCTCTGGGAGGCGCGCCTCCCGTCCTATAGAATGGCGGATCGGACACTCGACGTGACACGCGACATGACTGCGGCCGACGTGGCCGGCCGACTGGCGGATCTCGCGGCACCGCCGCTGGCGGCCCCCGGCGGAGCGGCCTGACGTGCGCTACCTCATCCTCTCGGATCTGCACTCGAACGACGAGGCGCTGACGGCCGTCCTCCGCCGTGTCAAGCGCAAGAAGTTCGAGCGCGTGATCTGCCTCGGGGACTTCGTCGGCTACGCCGCCGACCCGAACAAGGTCCTCGACCGCTACCGCACGTTCAGGCGCCCGACGTACGCGATCCGGGGTAACCACGACAAGGTCGTCTCGGGGGTCGAGGAGGGCGCGCTGTTCAATCCGCCCGCCCTCGAGGCCGCCCGCTGGACGACGGACCGGCTCTCGCGCGAGAACGCCGACTTCCTGAAGAAGCTCGCCCCGGGCCCGGCGGTCGTCGACGGGAAGTTCGTCGTGTGTCACGGCTCGCCGCTGGACGAGGACGCGTACATCTTCTCGGACTTCGACGCGTCGCTGAACTTCGTCCAGATGCACCGGCTCGCCGAGGGCGTCAACCTGTGCTTCTTCGGTCACAGCCACATTCCGTCGATCTTCACGCTCGAGCCCGGCGGCATCCGCGTCGAGGCCGTGCGCGACCCGCGGTACAAGCTGCGTCTCGACCCCCAGAAGCGTTACCTCGTGAACCCCGGCTCCGTGGGCCAGCCGCGCGACCGCAACCCGCGCGCCGCGTACGCGATCTACGACTCGAACGCGGGCGTCGTCCACTTCGACCGTGTCCCGTACGACGTCGCGACTACCCGCCGGAAGATCGAGCGCGCCGGGCTTCCGGCGGTGCTCGGGGACCGGCTTCTCGTCGGCCTTTGACCCGCGGCGGGCGCCGCGCCGCGGCCACGGCTGGCGTTCTCCTCGCCCTTGCCGGCTGCGTGTCGTTCGGCGGCGCGCCCGGTCCCCCGAAAGGCACGTACGCCGAGAGGCTCCACGGGCTCGCGCGTCTCCTCGCGATGGAGGACCGTCGCGCGTACGACCCCCTTCTCGCGGGCCGGACCGCCGCGTCGCCGGATCCCTGGCTGCGGGCGAAGACCGCGCTCGCGGCGGGCCGCCTCCGGGATCCCGACGCATCGATCCTGATCCCGCCCCTGCTGACCGATCACGAGGCTTCCGTACGCCGCTCGGCGGCGTTCGCGGCGGGCGTATCCGGCGACGCGCGCCTCGTGCCCCTCCTCGTGAAGACGCTCCGGGACGCCGACGCGGCGGCGGCGGCGAACGCCGCCGAGGCGCTCGGCAAGCTCGGTGGCAAGGACGCGACGGACGCAATGCTGGCCGTTCTCGCGGCGCGCGACGGCCTCGCGTCGACCCGCGCGGCAAGCGCGCTCGCGATGTTCCGCAGGCCCGAGGCGCGGACGGTTGCGGCTCTCGTGTCGACGCTCGGAGAAGAACCTCTTGCTCCCGAGCTGAGGCGCGCGGTCGTCTTCTCACTGGCGCGCAAGCCCCGGCCGGAAGCGGCGCCCGCGCTTCGCGCGGTTCTTCGAATGAAGGGAGGAGGGGCGGCGCCTCCCTCGAGCGACGAACGAGCGTGGGCCGCGCGGGGACTTGGGGTCCTGGGTGACGAAGAGAGCGCCCCGGACCTCGTCCGCCTCGCGGCGAGCTCCGACGTCTCGGTTTCCGTGCAGGCGCTGACCGCGCTTCATTCACTTTCGAAGAAAAGCGCCCTGTCCGTCAGTGACGAGTTCGCTCGAGGCGCCCGTACCGTCGCTCTCCTCCGAGCGAATGACTCCCTCCCCGGCGTGGCGATCGCGGCGATCCGCCTCCTCGGCGCGCTGCCGGACTCGCCGGAGTCGCGTGTGGCGCTTGAGGAGAACCTGCTTCGAAAGGGGTGGAGGGGGCAGACGGCCCTCGTCGCCCTGACACGCCTCGACGCGGCCCGTGCGCCCGAGAGGGCCGCCGCGCGGCTCGAGAAAGAGCTCGTCGGCGGGACGCTCGAACTGCGCCTCGGCGCCGCCGAGGCACTGGAGTTCCTCACGGAGGACGAGAAAACGGGGGAGGGAAAGAGGGGGATTTCTTCGAGTGACCGTCTTGCGGAGAGCCTGCTCTCCGATCCCGGCGCCCGGGTGCGCGCCGCCGCCGCCTCTTCACTTTCGAAGAAAAACACGGCGAAGCGAAATGCGTGGCTGCTTGCGGCGCTGATCGACCGGGACCCCGCGGTGCGGGACGTTGCGCTCGAAGGCGCGGCACCCCTCCTCGAAAAGGGGAGCGAGGAACTCCGGCGAGCCTGGAGGTCCGCGTTCGATGCCGCCTTCGACTCGCACGAGCCGGACTTCACGGTCGGCGCGCTCGACGCCGCGGCCGCGCGGGGCGAGGCGGGGCGGGTTCTCGTCGCCGCCCACGCGAACGACGCCGACGCCGTCACGCGGGACAAGGCGCGCCGCCTTCTCGTCGAGAAGTACGGCGCCGCCGCCGCCTCGTTCCGCCCGATTCCCGTGAAAACGCGGCTCACCGACGCGGATTACGACCGCCTCGCGCGGGCGGCCAACGAATCGCTCTTCTCGGCGACGGTCGAGACCGCGCGGGGGACGGCCGTCCTCGACCTCGACGCCGAGGAAGCCCCGTTGACGGTCGAGAGCTTCCGCGCGCTCGCCGCGAAACGCTTCTTCGACGGCATCGTGATCCATCGCGTCGTCCCGGACTTCGTCGTCCAGACGGGCGACCCGCGCGGCGACGGAAGCGGCGGCCCGGGTTACGCGATCCGCGACGAGATCAACGCCCTCCGTTACGCGCGCGGCGCCGCGGGCATGGCCCTGTCCGGACCGGACACCGGCGGCTCGCAGTGGTTCGTGACGCTCGCGCCCCAGATCCACCTCGACGGCGGATACACCGTTTTCGGCCGCGTGCGCGAGGGGATGGAGCTTTTCGACCGCACCGGGCAGGACGACACGCTCGTCTCGGTGCGCGTGGCCGAGCGCCCGCGGACCGCGCGGCCGCCGGGAGCCGGGGAATGAGGTTCTCGATCGGCCGTGCGCTCCAGCTCGTCGGCATCGTCCTCGTGGGAGTCGGGCTGGCCATCGGCCTCTTCCGCGACGACCTGAGGTACGAAGAGCGGATGTTCTTCGCGGGCGGCGGCGTCTTTCTCGCCGGCTGGCTCCTCGTCCGCCCGTACAAATCGTCATGAAGGTCTTCGTCGGACAGCCGCTCGCCGAGCCTTCGACGCGGGAGCTCCTCGCCGGGCACGCCGTCGTGACGGGCGCCGGCAGTCTCCCGCGCACCGAGTGGCCGCTTCTCGCCGACGCGGACGCGCTCCTCCCGACGCCGCGCGAGCGGATCACGGCGGAGCTGCTCGAGGCCGCTCCCCGGGTGCGCATCGTCGCGAGCCACTCGGTGGGCGTCGACCACGTCGACCTCGCGGCCTGCCGCGCGCGCGGGGTCCTCGTCACGAACACGCCGGACGTCCTCACGGACGCGACGGCCGATCTCGCGTTCGCGCTGATCCTCGGCGTCGCGCGCCGCATGCACGAGGGCGAGGCTCTCGCCCGCTCGGGGACGTGGGACGGCTGGAAGCCGCAGGAACTCCTCGGCGTCTCCCTCGCGGGGAAGACGCTGGGCATCTACGGCATGGGCCGCATCGGCCGCGCCGTCGCGCTCCGCGCGGAGGCGTTCGGGATGGACGTGATTTCGTTCGAGAAGGACGGGACAAAGGAAGAATTCAGGGAATTTCTTTCGAAAGTGGATGTGTTGTCCGTTCACGCGCCCCTCACCGAAGCGACACGCGGGCGGTTCGGCGCCGCGGAGCTTTCCTCGCTCAAGAGGGGCGCCATCCTCGTCAACACCGCGCGCGGCCCGATCGTGGACGAGAAGGCGCTCGCCGCCGCCCTTCATTCGAAGCATCTCTTCGGCGCCGGCCTCGACGTGTTCCAGCGCGAGCCGCAGATCGAGGCGGCCCTTCTCGCGCTCCCCAACGTCGTCCTCCTTCCGCACCTCGGCTCGGCCACGCTCGAGACGCGCCTCGCAATGGCGCGGCTCGCATGCACGGAGATCGCGCGATTCTTCAAAGGGGAGCCCCCGCTCAACCCGGTACCCTTCTAAGAAATCCGAATCTCCTTCCGGGGTCACCCGACGGAGACGTCGCTTGTCGTGAGCGATCGGGCCGCCAGTACCATCGGAACCGCGGCCGCCGCGGCGGCCGCGCAGAGAAACCCGGCCAGCAGAGGCCACGGCCCGACGCGCACGTGCATGAGCGCGCCGAGGAGGGTCCTCAGTTCCGCCGAGACCGCGACCGTCGCGAAGAGGGCGAGACCCGTTGACAGGACGAGCGCGAAGAGGCCGCCGGGACCGAGCGCGACCGCGACGGGGTTCGGCGCGTCATAGCGCGGGAAGAGGCCGCCGAGGCCGGCATGGAGCGCCGGGATCGCCAGGCCGCCGGCGAGCGCGACCGCGAGGGCGGCGCCCGTCGTCGCGGCGCCGGGCCTGAGGACTGCGAGGCTCGCGCCCGTCAGGACGAGCGAGGCGAGGACGGCGGGGATCGCGCGGGCAGCCCAGCGGGCGAGGAGATGAAGGCGCGGGTCCAGCGGCAGCGACCGCAGCACCGCGGCCGCGCGGGCGTCCGTCGAGACGGCGGGATACGCGAAGCGGAGCGACAGGGCGGACACGAGGAACAGCGAGAGCCCGGTCTGCAGCCCGGCGACGAGATCCCGGGCCGCGGGATCGGACGCCGGGAGAAGGCGCACGTTCAGGAGGTCGAGGATGAACACCGCCGCCAGCGACCCGAGCTGGGCGGGCGTCGACGCGTCGCGCAGGACGGTCGCGGCCTCGGCGCGCAGGAGGAGGCCGCCGAGCGAGCGCGCGGGGCGCCGCCGCGCGGGACGCGCGGTGCCCGAGGAAGCCTCGCGCACGTCGCGCCACACCGTGCGGTGAACGCCGGCGAGCGCGGCGGGGACGAGAGCGGCGGCCGCGAGGCCAAGGGCGAGGAGCAGGGCGCCCGGAAGCAGGCCCGCGGGATCGCCCGCGAGCGCGAGTGCCGCGCCGCGCGCGGCCCAGGCCGGCAGGCTCGCCCCGGGGGCGGGAGGAGCCGACGCGCCGAACGACTGCAGGAGGCCGAGCGCTTCGACGGGATCGAGGAGGCGCTCCGGGCGCGCCGCGCGAAAGCCGACGAGAGCCGCCGAGAGACCCAGCGCCGAGAGGAGCGCGGAGAAGAGCCGGGCCCGGCGTGCGGGGACGATCCGCACGAGGACGAGCGCGCCCGCAATCCCGAGCGATCCGGCGAGGAGAAACAGGCCGGCGACCGCGAGGAGGCCGGCCCCGGCGGCAAGGAGCGGGGCGCGCGACGCGGACGCGGCGACGCCCAGCGCGGGGAGCGCGAGAAGGAGCGACGGCGCCGACGCGAGCGCGAGCGTGAGGGCGGCCTGCCGCGCGAGGAGACGGCGGTGCGGAATCGGGAGGACCGCAAGGGCGAGGAGCTCCTCGGAGAGGAAGAGCGTGGAGACCGCCGTCGTGAGCGACCCGAGGAGGACGAGCGCGGCGGCGGCGCCGAACGCGCCCGCGAGGAGACGTTCGACGAGAAAGATGGGCCGGAGCTCCGGGAGGTACGCGAGCGCGGCCGCAGAGGCGCGGACCGCCGCCTCGAGCCCGGCCACCTCGAGCGCCACGAACAGGGCGAGCGAGAGGAGGCCCGCGAGGGCGGGAATCCGGGCGCGGCCCCGGGCGCCGAGAATCGACCGCGCCGCGGCGTGCGCGGCGTTCGCCCGGTAGACGCGATTCACGCCGGCCGGCCCCCGTCCCCCGCGAGGGCGAAGAAGACATCCGAGAGCGCTCCCGTGACGCCCGACGCGGTGCGGAGCGCTCCGGGCGCCCCGCGCGCGAGGAGACGCCCGTCGAACAGGAGGCCCGCGTCCGTCGCGAGCTCCTCGGCCTGCGCGAGCTGATGGGTCGTCAGGAGGACGGCCGAGCCGCGGGCGGCGAGGGCGCGCAGGCGCCCGCCGAGACTGCGCTGGGCGATCGGGTCGAGCCCGACCATCGGCTCGTCGAGAACGAGCACCTCGGGGTCGTGCAGGAACGCCTGCGCGAGCGCGACCCGCTGCCGCGTGCCGTGCGAGAGCGTCTCGTTGCGCGTGTCCGCGACGCCCTCGAGGTCGAAGGCGGCGAGCTCAGCGTCGATGCGCGACTCCAGGGAGTCCCCGCGGGCCCCGAAGACGGCGCCGACGAAGCGGAGCGTCTCGCGCGGCGTCCACCGCGGCCACAGGTAGGGCCGGTCCGGCACGAACCCGAGCTTCGCCTTGGCCGCGACGGGGTCGCGGGCGACGTCGATCCCGGCGAGAAACGTCCGGCCCGAGCTGGGGGACAGAAGGCCGGTGAGAAGTCCGATCGCCGTCGTCTTGCCCGCCCCGTTCGGGCCGACGAGCGCGAAGAGCGCGCCGGCGGGGATCTCGAGCGTGAGGTCCGCGAGGGCCGTCTTGTCGCCGTAGCGCTTGACGGCCCCCTCGAACCGGATCACGACGGGATCTTAAGCGTAGAGGCCCCGCATCTGAAGGTCGTGCGCGACGCGCTGGATCGCGACCATGTACGCCGCGATGCGGTACGTGACCCGGTGCTTGGCCACCATCTCGCGGATGTCCTGGAAGGACTGGACCATGATCTCCTCGAGCCGCTCGTTGACTTCCTTCTCGCGCCAGAAGAACCCCATGCGGTCCTGCACCCACTCGAAGTAGGAGACGGTCACGCCTCCGCCGTTCGCGTAGATGTCCGGCACGACGATGACGCCCTTCTTCTGGAGGATGTCGTCCGCGTCGTGCGTGGTCGGGCCGTTCGCGCCCTCGACGATGATCCTGGCCTTGACGTCTCCGGCGTTCTCGTCGGTGATCTGGTTCTCGAGCGCGGCCGGGATCAGGATGTCGCAGTCGACCGTGAGAAGCCCGGCCGGGTCCATCGGGGCGGCCCCGGGGAATCCGACGACCGACTTCTTCTCCGCGACGTACGCGAGGAGCGCGGGGACGTCGAGGCCTTCCGGGTTCAGGATGGCGCCGTTGATGTCCGAGACGGCGATGACTTTCGCGCCCTGCTCGTGGAACATCCTGGCCGAGATCGAGCCGACGTTGCCGAAGCCCTGGACGGCGACACGCGATCCGGCGAGCGGGATCCCGTGCGCGCGGCAGGCCTCGCGGCCCGCGATCATGACGCCGCGGCCGGTCGCCTCGACGCGTCCGCGCGAGCCGCCGAGGGAGACGGGCTTGCCCGTGACGACGGACGTGACCGTGTGGCCGACGTGCATCGAGTACGTGTCCATGACCCACGCCATCGTCTGCGAGTCCGTGCCGACGTCGGGGGCGGGCACGTCGCGCTCGGGGCCGAAGACGTCCATGAGCTCGGCCGTGTACCGGCGCGTGATCCTCTCCAGCTCTCCGCGCGACAGCTTGCGCGGATCGCAGATCACGCCGCCCTTGCCGCCGCCGAACGGGATGTTCATGACGGCGCACTTCCAGGTCATCCAGGACGCGAGCGCGCGGACCTCGTCCAGCGTGACGCCGGGGTCGTACCGCACGCCGCCCTTGGCGGGCCCCCGCACCACGTTGTGGTGAACGCGGTAGCCCACGAAGACCTCGATCTTCCCGTTGTCCATGACGACGGGGATGCCCACCTTCACTTCCTTCATGGGCTCCCGGAGGACCTTGCGCAGCCCGGGGTCGAGCCCCAGGAGCTCGGCCGCGCGGTCGAAGCGCTGCGTCATCTCCTCGAAGGGGTTGATCGGGGTGCTGGCGTGCCGGGACGCCTTGCGCGTGAGGACACCCGACGTCGATTCGGGGCTGAGGGTCATGGGGTCACCTTCCTGTGTCCGGCCGGGGCCGGCGGACACTCGAATGAGGCCGAAGTGTAGGCCTTCAGGCGGCCTGATTCACCCGCCTCATGGCCGGGTCCGCGGGCCTCTCCCTACACTTCATGTGAATGCGTCCCACGTCTGCGACGTCTCTTCGGGGACGGCCGCCGATCCCTCAGGATACGCAGAAACAGGAAGGAAGACAGGGGAGAACCAGATGACAGGCTCGTTCAACGCTTTCGAAATGGCCCAGACCCAGTTCGACAAGAGCGCCGACATCCTCGCGCTCGACGCCCCGACCCGCGATCTCCTCCGGTGGCCGCTCCGCGAATACTGGTTCGCGATCCCGGTCCGCATGGACGACGGGAAGGTCAAGGTGTTCCGCGGCTTCCGCGTTCAGCACAACGACGCGCGGGGCCCCAGCAAGGGCGGCATCCGCTTCCACCCGCAGGAGACGATCGACACGGTCCGCGCCCTCTCCATGTGGATGACGTGGAAGTGCGCCGTCGTCGACATTCCGCTCGGCGGCGCCAAGGGCGGCGTGATCTGCGACCCGCACAACCTCTCCGCGCGCGAGCAGGAAGGCATCTGTCGCGGCTGGGTCCGCCAGGTCGCCAAGAACGTCGGCCCCGCGATCGACGTGCCGGCCCCGGACGTCATGACGACCCCGCAGCACATGCTCTGGATGCTCGACGAGTGGGAGACGATCCACGGCCACCGCGGCCCCGGCTTCATCACGGGCAAGCCGGTCGGGATGGGCGGCTCGCTCGGACGCACCGAGGCCACGGGCTACGGCGCCGTCTTCACGCTGCGCGAAGCGCTCAAGAAGATGGGGATCGACATCTCGAAGACGAAGGCCTCCGTGCAGGGCTTCGGCAACGTCTCGCAGTACGCGATCCAGCTCTACACGAAGATGGGCGGCACGGTCGTCGCGGTCTCCTCGTGGGACCAGGCGGACCAGACGTCCTACACGTTCCGCAGGGAGTCGGGTGTCGACGGCGCCCAGCTCATGGGGATCACGGACCACTTCGGCGGGATCGACAAGAAGAAGGCGAAGGACCTCGGCTACGAGGTCAAGCCGGGCGGCGACTGGATCGCCGAGGACGTCGACATCCTGATCCCGGCCGCGCTCGAGAACCAGGTCACGGCCGAGACGGCGAAGAGGATCGGCAAGCGCGTCAAGGTGATGGTCGAGGGCGCGAACGGCCCGACGACGCCCGAGGCGGACGCGATCATCAAGGAGCGCGGCATCTTCGTGGTCCCGGACTTCCTCGCGAACGCCGGCGGCGTCACCTGCAGCTACTTCGAGCAGGTGCAGAGCAACATGAACCACTACTGGACGCAGGAAGAGGTCCTCAAGAAGCTCGACGACAGGATGACGCGCGCGTTCCACGACGTCGCGGACCTCGCGGCGTCGCGCAAGCTCTACATGCGGGACGCGGCCTACGTGATCGCGGTCAGCAGGGTCGCGAAGGCCTGCCGGGATCGCGGCTGGGTCTAGGGTTCTTCCGCCCGGCGGCGTCCCGGTAAACTGGGGCCGCACGTGACGACGCCGGGCGATCACCTCCTCGAGGCGCTCCAGGAGCGGGCCAAAGAGCTCAGCACGATTTACCGCGTCAACGAGGCGTGCAAGGCGCCCCAGGCCTCGCTGGACGAGGTCTTCCGGAACGTCGTCCAGATTCTCCCGGCCGGGTGGCAGTATCCCGCGACCTGCTTCGCGCGCCTCACCGTGGACGGAACGGTCTACGGGCCGCCCGGCTCCGTCGCCTCGCCATGGCGGCAGGCCGCGCCGATCCGCGTCCAGGGCGACGCGGCGGGCACGGTCGAGGTCTTTTACGGGGAGGAGCGCCCCGCCGCGGACGAGGGTCCGTTCCTCAAGGACGAGCGCCGGCTCCTCGACGCGGTCGCCGAGCGGCTCGGACAGCTCCTTCTCGAGCGCCGTCTCCTCGACGGGCTCCACGGCCGCCGCGAGGACGGTTCCACGGACGCTCCGGGCGGCGAGTGGCGGATCATCGTCGACTTCCTCCGCCAGACGGACCCGCGCCACCTGGTCAGGCTCTCGCGGCGGATGATCAATTACCTGTGCTGGAACGGCGTGGCCGCCGCGCAGGACCTCCTCCCGCACTTCGCAGGCGGGCAGGGGCCGCTCGAGTCCGACGAGAACCGGCCCTCGCCGCGCCGGAGCGCCGAGCACCTCCTCGGCGTCGCGGACGCGGCGTTCCGCCTCGCCTCCGAGCACCTCTCGTCCGCGGAGATCCGCTCGTGCATCGAGAAGTGGATCCGCGACGACAGGGCGGACTTCCTCCTGCGCGCCGCGGAGAACCCCGGCACGTCCACCGCCGAGCTCGCGCAGGCGCTCGCGCGCTTCCACGACTCCCATCTCGACGACAGGCAGCTCTCGCGTACGGTCCAGGTCGAGCTCCGCGTGTCGCTCGCGCGCCGGTTCCTCACCGACGACCTCGGGTTCGTGGACGTCGCGAAGGACTTCATCGACACGGCGGACTTCTTCGAGCTCGTGCGCCACGTGATCTCGCCGCCGAGGAGTTACGGCCGCGTGGGCGGGAAGGCCTCCGGCCTGTTCCTCGCCTCCCAGATCGTGAAGAAATCGGCGGAGTTCGCGGACGCGCTCGGCGACATCCGGATTCCGAAGACGTGGTACGTCTCGTCGGACGCGATCCTCGACTTCATCGAGTTCAACCAGCTCGACGACCTCTACGACCGCAAGTATCTCGAGATCGACCAGGTCCGGCGCGAGTACCCGCACGTCATCCAGGTCTTCAAGAACTCCCACTTCTCTCCCGAGATCGTCAAGGGCCTCTCGGTCGCTCTCGACGACTTCGGCGACCGGCCGCTCATCGTGCGCAGCTCGAGCCTCCTCGAGGACCGTGTCGGGGCCGCGTTCTCGGGCAAGTACAAGAGCCTCTTCCTCGCGAACCAGGGCCCGAAGGCCGAGCGCCTCACGGCGCTCCTGGACGCGATCGCGGAGGTTTACGCCTCGGTCTTCGGCCCCGACCCGCTGGAGTACCGCGCCGAGCGCGGGCTCCTCGACGTTCACGAGGAGATGGGCATCCTCCTGCAGGAGGTCGTCGGGAGCCGCGTCGGAAGGTACTTCCTGCCGACGTTCGCGGGCGTCGCGTTCTCGAACAACGAGTTCCGGTGGTCGCCGCGGATCGCGCGCGAGGACGGGCTCGTGCGGCTCGTGGCGGGACTCGGAACGCGCGCGGTGGACCGCGTCGGGGACGACTACCCGATCCTCGTCGCGCCGGGGAAGCCCGGCCTGCGCGTGAACGTCACCCCCGAAGAGGTCGTCCGCTACGCGCCCCGGAGAGTGGACGTCATCGACCTTCAGTCCGGGACGTTCGAGACGATGGAGCTCGAACGCCTTCTCGACGCGTGCGGAGCGGATATCCCGGGTGTGGAGCAGATCCTCTCGGTGTCCGACGAGACCGGCGTCCACCGGCCGTACTTCCTGGACTGGACGTCGAAGAAGGGCCGGTTCATCGCGACGTTCGAGACGCTTCTCGAGTCGACGCCGTTCCTCTCCCGCATGCGCGCCCTGCTCCGCGTCCTGAGCGAGAAGACGCACGGCCCGGTGGACATCGAGTTCGCGTCCGACGGGAAGGACCTCTTCCTCCTGCAGTGCCGGCCGCAGAGCTTCGCGGAGGAATCCGCGGCCGCCGTGATCCCCTCCGACCTGTCCGGCGACCGCGTGATCTTCGAGGCGAAGCGCTTCGTCTCGAACGGCCGCGTGCCGGACCTCACGCACGTCGTCTACGTCGATCCGGAGGGCTACGCGGCCCTGCCCGACGCGGCCTCGCTCCGGCGCGTGGGACAGGCCGTCGGGCGCATGAACAAGCTGCTTCCGAAGCGCGAGTTCATCCTCATGGGACCCGGGCGATGGGGGAGCCGCGGCGACCTCCGGCTCGGAGTCCCCGTGGGGTACTCGGACATCCACAACGCCGCGGCCCTCATCGAGATCGCACGGCGGCGCGGGGGCTACGTCCCGGACCTTTCGTTCGGAACGCACTTCTTCCAGGACCTCGTCGAAGCGTCGATCCGATACCTGCCGCTCTTCCCGGACGATCCCGAGATCCGCTTCCGCGAGGCGTTCCTCAGGGACTCGCCGAGCGTGCTCCTCGAGCTCGCGCCGGAGTTCCGCGACCTCGAGGCGGTGGTCCGCGTGATCGACGTTCCGAAGGTCACGGGCGGGTCGGTCCTGAGGCTGCTCCTGAACGCGGACGAGGACCATGCCGTCGCGATCCTCTCGCCACCCGGGCAGGGCGCGCGGACGCGGGTCTCCCGTTCGTGAAGGCCGCGCCGGAACGCGACGACGCCGAGCTCGTCCGTGCCGCGCTCGGGCACGACGCCGGCGCGTTCGAAATTCTCGTCGAGCGCTACCGCGTCCGGCTCTATCGCTTCGTCGGGCGCTACACGAACGACGCCGAGGACGCCCGGGACGTCACGCAGGAAGTGTTCCTCAAGGTCCACGGAGCCCTCGACTCCTACGACCCGAAGTACAAGTTCTCGACCTGGCTGTTCCGGATCGCGGGCAACGCCGCGATCGACCACCTGCGGCGGCGCAAGGTCCGGCCGCTCCCGCTCGAGCTCCCGGCCGGGGAGGACGGAGAGTCGCGCATCGCCGAGCCGCGCGAGAACCGCCCCGATCCTCTCGAGGACCTCACGCGGCGGCGCCTGCGCGAAGCCCTCGCCGCGGCCATCGACCGGCTGCCGGACGACTACCGCGAGCTCATCAGCCTCCGGCACTATGGCGAGATGCCTTACGAGGAAATCGCCGAGCTGAAGGGCATGCCTCTCGGGACGGTCAAGAACAAGCTCTTCCGGGCGCGGCAGGCCCTGCGAGATCTTTTGCCGAAAGACATCGTATAGAGAGGCGGGATGATGCAGTTTCGGGACGATGCCGACGAGCTTTCCAGCCTCTCTCCAGGGGAGAGGGAGCGGGATCGCCGCCTTGAACTCCTTCTGGATGAGTGTGTTGCCTCATCTCCGGCCCCCGGGCCCGAGCTGACAGCCGCCATTCTGGCGGCTCGCCCGTTCGCCCCGTGGGAGGTCCGGAAGGCCCGGGCCTGGCGCGTGCCCGCCCTTGCCGCGGCCGGCCTGCTGGCGGCCAGCCTGGCCGTTTTCCTGGCCCCTCTCTGGTCGCTGGGACCGGTCGCCGCGATGGATCTGTGGGTCCGTGTGCTCGCGGCCTCGGCCTCGGGCGCGCTCGGCGCGGCGCTCGCGGCGGCTCCCGCCCTCGCGGACGCCACGGGCCGCGCTCTCGCCGGCGCCGGCGGGCTCAGGCCCGCGCTCGGGGGCCTGCTGCTCCTGTCGGGCGGATCGCTCGCGCTGATCGCCCGCAGGCTCGCGAAGCGGCCCGTCCGCGCCGCGCGCGGCTGACGCGGCGCCATGCGCAGCGGCAACCGCCCGCTCGCCCTGGCCCTTCTCGCCATGACTCTGCTCGCCGCATCGTCGATGGCGCGTTCGGAGGAGATTTCTGCTTCGGAAATTCGCGTGGGCAAGGGCGAATCAAGATCCGGCGATCTCGTGGCTCTCGGACGGAAGATCTTCTTAGAAGGTGAATTGGGCGGGAGCCTCGTGCTGGTCGGGGGAGGCGAGGCGATCGTGAGCGGGCGCATCGGAGGCAGCCTCGTCCTGCTCGGTGCCAGCGCGATGGTGCGCCGTGGCGCCCGCATCGACGGCGACGTCCTTTCGGTCGGTGGCTCTCTCACCTTCGAAGAAAATCCCCCGGCGTACTCTTCGAACGCGGCCAGAAACGTCGCGTCGGCCCAGGTGGGCGGGCGCGTGCGCACCGTCTCCGCCCTCGAAGCCGCCGTCGCGACGGAGCTGCAGACGTCCCCGGCCGCCTCGCTTTCGCAGTGGCCGTTCCTCCTTTCGTTCCGTCTCGCGCTCCTCTTCGCGTGGCTCGTCGCGTCGTTCCTCCTCCTCGCCCTCGCGCCGCGGGCTCTCGGCGAGTCCGCCGCCGGCGTCGCGGGACGGAGCGCGTTTCTCGCGGCGCTCGGCGCGACGGCCGTCCTCACGGCCGCATTCGCCGGCGCGCTCGCCCTGTCGCTCTTGCCCTCGCGCATTTCGCTCGCGGCGGGCGCGGTCGTCCTCGCCTCGCTCGTCGCCGCGAAAGTCTGGGGGCTCACGGCTCTCTTCGTCGCGGTGGGCCGCCGCCTGAACGCGGGCGCTCCGCGCGGCAGCGCGCTCTTCGGCGACCCGGCCGCCGCCGCGCTCGGCCTCCTCGCCCTCGGCGCCGCGTCGCTCGTTCCGGTCGCGGGCCCCCTCGTCTGGGGGGCTGCGTCCCTCGTCGGGATCGGCCTTTCACTCGCGTCGGCGGCGTCCCGCGCCCCGCGCGTCGCGCTCGCGCTCTCCTGATAGGCTCGGCGCCGGGCCGCGAGGCGGCCCCACAGGAGTCCATTCGGATGAGTCTCGAGAAAATCGGCGTCGTCGGCGCCGGCCAGATGGGAGCGGGAATCGCGCACGTCGCGGCGCTCGCCGGCAAGAGCGTGGTCCTCCTCGACGTCTCCGAAGACGCCGTTCTGAAGGGCCTGAAGACGATCGGAAAGAACCTCGGCCGGCAGGTCGAGAAGGGCAAGGTCACGGCGGAGGCCCGCGACGCCGCGCTCGCCCGCATCTCTCCCGCGACGGACCTCGCTCGATTTTCGGACGCGGACCTCGTCGTCGAGGCCGTCGTCGAGAACGAGGCCGTCAAGAAGGACCTCTTCAGGAAGCTCGACGTCCTCGTGAAGGACGGCGGCATCCTCGCCTCGAACACGTCGTCGATCTCGATCACGCGCCTCGCGGCCGCGACGAAGCGCCCGGAGCGCTTCATCGGGATGCACTTCATGAACCCGGTCCCCGTCATGACGCTCGTGGAGGTCATCCGGGGGATCGCGACGTCCGACGAGACGACGGCCGCCGTGGTCGCTCTCGCCGGGGCGATGGGGAAGACGCCGCTCCTCTGCCGCGACTTCCCCGGCTTCGTCTCGAACCGCGTCCTGATGCCGATGCTGAACGAGGCGTTCTACGTCCTCCACGAGGGCATCGCGACGCCCGAGGCCGTGGACGGGATCATGAAGCTCGGCATGAACCACCCGATGGGTCCGCTCACGCTGGCCGACTTCATCGGGCTCGACACCTGCCTCGCGATCCTGCGCGTCCTGCACGGCGGCCTCGGAGACGACAAGTACCGCCCGTGCCCGCTCCTCGTCCAGATGGTCGACGCCGGCTGGCTCGGGAAGAAGTCGGGCAGAGGCTTCTATCGCTACGACGGCCCCGGAGGGGAGAAGACCGCCTCGTGATCTGTCAGGTCTGTGGAACCACGAATGAGCTCGATCGCGAGTTCTGCGGGAAGTGCCAGAGCAAGCTTCTCGTCGTCTCGGGCGCGGCGGAGACATACGACGAGGGCACGTCCGAGGAGGGCGTCTCGCTGGACGAGCACCTCCTCGAGCGCGTCTCGGTCCTCGAAGAGATCGTCAAGCGCAGCGCCGAGACCCTCAAGATGCTGCTCGAGGCCCTGAACCGGCAGGAGAAGAACGGGTTCGTCTCGCAGACGGGCCTCCTCGCGCTCAAGGACCTGCTCGAGCGGAAAGGTCTCCTCGTCGAGGAGGAGCTCCTCGACCTCTGGGAAACTCGCGTCGATCTCCACATGGCCGCGATGGAGAAGCGCGAGCGCTTCCTCGAGCGCAAGGAGCGGATGCTCGGGAGCTTCTCGGGCGAGCGGCGCGAGCGGTTCAAGGGCCTCCTCGCGGACGCCGAGTTCGCGTTCTACGCGCTCGACCCCGAAAAGGCCGTGCGGTCGCTCGAAGACGCGTTCCGGCTCGACAAGACGAACGCGGAGCTCGCGTTCTACCTCGGCGAGACCGCCTTCAACGAGGGCGAGACCGAGCGCGCCGCGCAGCTGCTCAACACGGTCCTCGCGCGCGAGCCGCGCCACTTCGAGGCGCTCGTCTACACGGGGGTCCTCGAAAACGAGGCCGGCCGGACGGACCGTGCGCTCGAGGCGCTCAAGGAGGCCGTCGCGGTCAAGCCGGACGCGTTCCTCCCGTACTTCGCGCTTGGCGCGCTCTTCGCGCTCCGCGGACAGCTCGCGCGCGCCGAAACGTTCCTGCGGAAGGCCGTCGCGATCGACGAGAACCCGCAGGCCTTTTCCCTGCTCGGCACGATCGCGTACGAGCGGGGCCGCCTCGCGGAGGCGACGGAGGCGTTCCAGAAGGCGGTGCGGCTCGACCCGGACGACGAGGACGCCCTCTACCAGCTCGGACTCTGCTACCTCGACCGCGGCTGGACGCAGAAGGCCACCGAGCGCTTTCAGTCCGCGCTCGAGCTGAACCCGAACCGCATCGAGTACCAGGAGGCCTGCAAGCTCCTCGCGCCCTCGGGCGCGCGGGCGCTCCCGAAGGTGACGGGCGAGGCCGCGCAGCTCGCGCGCCGCGCGGAGGCCGCGGCTCCGCGCGACCCGCAGAAGGCGCTCGCGATCTACCGGCGCGCGCTGAAGCTCGACGCGGAGAACCCCACGCTCCTGATCGCGTTCGCGCTCCTGTGCTCGGCCGTGGGCCGCACGTCCGAGGCCGTCGCGACGACGCGCCGCGTGCTCTCGCGCGAGCCCGGCGAGATGGTGACGGCGGCCGCGTACGCGACGCTCCTCGAGGCCCTCAAGGCGGAAGGGAAGTTCCGCGAGGGGAGCCGCGTCGCCGAGGAGATGCTCGGGGCGGTGCGCTCCAACTACGCGCGGTCGATCGCGTATTTCCAGCGCGCGACGGCGCTCGCGGAGATGGGGGAGGACCTCGACGCGGCCCTCGAGCTCGCGGACCTTTCCCTGAAACTCTCGCCGAAGGAGATGCGGCAGTTCCCGCTCGCGGCCAAGGGCTGGGTGCACTACAAGCGGCGCGAGTTCGACCGCGCCGTCGAGTGCCTCAGGCGCGCGACGGACCTCGGCGAGACGCCGACGGGCCTCACGCACCTCGGGCTCGCCTACCTCGCGCTCGGCGACGCGCGCGCGGCGCGGCAGGCGTTCGGGCGCGCGAAGAGGCGCGACGTGCGGGTCTCGGGCGGCCGCGGCGGGCTCGAAGCGAAGATGCTCGAGCAGATCCGCCGGAACCTGCAGCTGACGGAGAAGCTCGCGAACCGGAAGAAGACCCGCCCGGGCTGAGTCTCAGATGCGTTAACGCCTGCCCGCTGCGGCGGGCGTCGTAATCCTTGACAGTGTGTTTTCCTCGAATATAGAGTGCTGAAAACAAACCGAGTGTCCGGTTTTACGAACTGGTCGCCGCAGGAGGAAACGATGATCAAGGCTCGCCGCGCCTTCTTCCTTTCAATGTTCTTCTCGCTCGGTGTCTTCCTCCTCGTCGCGCCCAGCGCCGTGGCGCAGACGGCCACCGCGACGCTCGATGTCGTCGCGGGCGACGGCTCGGGGGGCGCGCTTCCCGGCGCAACCGTCGAGGTGAAGCGGCCATCCACGGGCTTCTCGCGAACGGGCGTCACGGGCGCGGGCGGCCTCGCGTCCTTCGCAGCGCTCCCGCCCGGCACGTATGACGTCGCCGTGAAACTCAAGGGCTTCGAGACCGTCGAGCAGAAAGGCGTCGTCCTCCTCGTCGGCCAGAGCGCGCGCGTGAACGCGACGCTCCAGGGCAAGCGGACCGAGAACATCAGCGTCGTCGCGACGGCCCCGCTCGTCGACGTCTACAAGACGGACTCTTCTACGAACATCACCCCGCAGCAAATCCAGGACCTCCCGACGCCCGACCGCGACTTCCAGCGGCTCGCGTTCGTGGCGCCGGGCGTCGAGCGCGAGCGCGGCGCCTTCCGGTTCGTCTCGGGCGGCCCGGTCATCGGAGGCGGCGGGAACGCGAGCCAGTCGACGATCCTCGTCGACGGCGTCGACTTCACGGACCCGGCGCTCGGCCTCGCGAAGACGAAGTTCTCGCAGGATGCGATCTCGGAGTTCCGCGTCATCAATAACCGCTTCGACGCCGAGATCGGCGGCTCAGCCGGAGGTGCGCTCTCGATCCTGACGAAGTCCGGCACGAACACGTTTGCGGGCTCGCTCTTCGGTTTCTACCGTGGCGACTCGCTGCGCGCCAAGGGCGCGCTCGAGCAGGACTCCTCGATCAGCTACGAGCGTGACCAGTTCGGCGCCACGATCGGCGGCCCGATCGTCAAGGACAAAACGCATTTCTTCGCGTCCTTCGAGCAGATCAACTCGACGACGCCGATCCTCTTCCGGCCGCAGGGCGCCTTCAAGGCGCTGGCCGAGGACGTCAAGCATCCCTTCCACCAGACGCTCGCCTACGGCGGCCTCGACCAGACGCTCACGGACTCGAACCACCTCACCGCGAAGGTCGAGTACGAGCGCTACCGGGAGAACAACTTCCGCATGGGCGGCGTCGCGGACGTGTCGAACGGGCAGGAGCTCAACCGCGACAACCTGAACGTCACGGTCGGAGACACGGCTGTTTTCGGATCGAACACCGTCAACGAATTCCGGGCCCAGTACGGCAAGCGCAAGTACGACGAGCCCCCGAACACGACGACGCCCACGATCTGGTACACGGGAGGGGCCACGCTCCAGACGGGGGGGAGCCTCTACGGCGACCTCCTCGGCGACGGCGACCAGTGGGAGCTGCGCGACACCCTGAACCTCCACTTCGGAGGGAAGGCGGGCACGCACGACGTCAAGATCGGCGCGGCGTTCCAGCGCGTCGTGGACCGGTCGGTGATCGACGTGTATTCGCCCGGGCTCTTCTACTACCTCACGGACACGAAGGCGCTCCTCTTCGCCTACCTCTACGGAGTCGGCTCGGCGGACGTCAAGGCGAACACGAACCGGATTGCGGCGTTCGTTCAGGACGACTGGCGTCCGCTCACGAACCTCTCGATCAATCTCGGCGTGAGGTACGACCTCGATACGAACGGCAACGACCCCGACTTCAAGCAGCCGGTCCTCGGGATCGACGGCCGCCCGGTCGACAAGACGAACATCCAGCCGCGCCTCGGCTTCTCGTACGACATCACCGGCAAGGGCGCGTTCGTCGCGCGCGGCGGCGTCGGCCTCTTCACGGGCCGCTATCTCATGGTGCCGCTCTTCACCGAGCTGCAGCAGAACGGGATCACCGGCCGCGTCACATACACGAACTCGAACGGAGCGCTCCTCGGCTTCCCGCAATTCACGCTCGACCCGAACAACCCGCAGAACACCGGCATCAGGTCCAAACCCTCGATCGGACTTCTCGCGCCTGAGCTCAAGGCCCCGCAGTCCACGCAGGCGACGCTCGGTCTCACGACCAGGCTCGGGGCGACGGGCCTGTTCTTCGACGTCGAGGGTGTCTACACGAAAGGCCGCAACGAGATCTCGGTCCGCGACGTGAACTGGAGCGGAAATGCCACGCACACGCGCCCGATCACGGCGTACGACCAGATCAACGAGTACACGAACGACGGCCGTTCCGAGTACAAGGCGCTCGTCTTCGCGCTCAACGGCAGCCTGAAGGGCGGCCACGTGATCGCGGCCTCGGTCACGTTCGCGAGCAAGCACAACGTCAACGACGACTTCAGCCCAGAGTTTCCGACGGGTTACCCGAGCGACCCGGCGAACATGGACGCCGAGTACGGCCGCGCGCGCTCCTCCGAGCGCATGCGCATCGTCCTGTCGGGCGTCGCCAGGCTGCCGTTCGGCATCAACGTCGCGCCGGTCTACGAGTACGGCACGGGCCAGCCCTGGACGCAGCGGCTCGGCTACGACTACAACGGCGACGCCAAGACGGGCGATCGCCTCGCCGGCGTCGACCGCTTCGGTCAGGACGGCCCCCGCTACAGCAGCCTGAACCTCCGCGTGTCGAAGGCGTTCAACTTCTCGGGCTTCGGGTTCGAGGTCCTCGCCGAGGCGTTCAACCTCTTCAATACGGTCAACTACGACGTGACGTCGATCGACAACGCGGAGTTCACCGCGGGTCCGACGATCGCGAGCCCGGCGGCCGCGTACAAGCCGAACCCGAACTACGGCAAGTACTCGGCGACGCTCCCGTCGCGCGAATTCCAGCTCGGCGTGAAGGTCACGTTCTGACCATGCGCGTCGTGATCGTGACCGGTGGCGCAGCCGGCATAGGCCGCGCCACGGCCCTGCGTTTCGCCCAGGGCGGCTGCGCCGTGTCCGCGTGGGACGTGGACGAGACGGGAGCCGCGGCTCTCGTTCCCGAGCTCCAGAAGGCGGGAGCGCCCGCCGCCGAGGGCCGGAAGGTGGACGTCGCCGATCCCGACGCCGTCGGCCACGCGGTCTCGGAGGTTCTCTCGCGCTTCGGGCGGGTCGACGTTCTCGTGAACAACGCCGGGATCGTCAAGGACTCCCAGCTCGTCAAGTGGAAGGACGGCGCCGTCGTCTCGACGATGTCGGACGGCGCCTTCGACAAGGTCGTCTCCGTCAACCTCAAGGGCGTCTTCAACTGCACGCGCGCCGTGGCCCCCGCCATGATCAAGCAGGGGAGCGGCGTCGTCCTGAACGCGTCGTCCGTCGTCGGCCTTTACGGCAACTTCGGCCAGACGAACTACGCCGCCACGAAGGCCGGCGTGATCTCGTTCACGCAGACCTGGGCCCGCGAGCTCGGCAGGTTCGGGATCCGCGTGAACGCGGTCGCGCCGGGCTTCGTCGCGACCGAGATCGTCAGGGCGATGCCCGAAAAGGTCATCGCCGGGATGGTCGCGAAGACCCCCGTCGGCCGGATGGGGAAGCCCGAGGACATTGCGGAGGCCTACTTCTGGCTCGCGTCGGACGCCGCCGCGTTCGTCCACGGCACGACGCTCTCGGTGGACGGCGGGCTGGTGCTCGGCACATGAGCCCGTCGGCCCGGATCGTCTCGACCGGCTCCTACCTGCCGGAGATCGAGGTGTCGAACGACATGCTGCGCGAGCGCTTCCGGACGATCGCGCCCGAGTTCGTCGACAAGATGGAGGCGGGCAGCGGGATCAAGACGCGCTGGTGGGCGCCGCCCGACTGGGCGACGTCCGACCTCGCCGTCCGCGCGGCCCGCAAGGCCCTCGACGCGGCGGGAAAGAGGCCGGAGGACGTGGACCTCATCCTCCTCGGCACGGACTCCCCGGACTTCGTGACGCCCGCGACTTCGGTCGTCGTCCAGCACAAGCTCGGCGCGAAGAACGCCGGCACGTTCGACGTCGGCTGCGCGTGCGCGTCCTTTCCGACGTGCCTCGCGACCGCCGCGGGCCTCATCGCGACGAACAAGTCGTTGAAGACCGTCGTGGCCATCGGCGCATACATGATGCACAAGCTCACGGACCCGAACGACCCGATGATCTTCTTCTTCGGGGACGGCGCGGGCGCGGCCGTGCTCGAGCCCTCCGACGCCCCCGGCTTCGTGGCGTCCGGCTTCCGGGCGGACGGCTCGTACAACCGCAACTGGGCGATCTTCTCGGGTGGCACGGACGAGCCGGCCTCGGTCGAGTCCGTCAACGCGGGCCGGACGTCGGTCAGGCTCGTCGAGCGGTATCCGCCCGAGCTCAACAACGAGGGCTGGCCGAAGCTCGTGCGCCAGATGGCGGCCGACGGCGGGTTTGCCGTTTCCGACATCGACATGCTCATCCTCACTCAGGTGCGCCGGCCGACGATCGAGCTCGTCATGCAGGACCTCGGGCTCTCGATGGAGAAGACCCACATGGTGATGGACAAGTGGGGCTACACGGGCTCGGCGAGCGTCGCGATGGCGTTCGACGACGCACGCGCGCAGGGCAAGGTCAGGAAAGGCGACCTCGTCGCCTTCGTGGCGTCCGGAGTGGGCTACAACATGGCGGGCGCCGCCTTCCGCATGGTCTAGGCTTCGGGGCACCGTGCCGCGCGCCGCGAAGATCGTCCTCGCCCTCGTCGCCGTCCTCTTCCTCCTCGGGGCGGCGGCGGGGGCGGTTTTCTGGAAGAGGCCGCTCGCGACTCTCGCCTGGCTCGGGCGCCGGCGCCTCGCGTCGGCAGGGTTCGAGAAGCACGTCCGGCCTTCCGCGGCCGGGCCCCAGGTCGTGTTCTCGGGCGGCGGAGGCGCGCCCGTCGTCCTCATCCACGGCGCCGGGGACCAGGCCGGAGGATGGTCGAAGGTGGCCCCGCGCCTCGCGACGAGCTTCTCGGTCGTCGTGGTCGACCTCGCCGGACACGGCGAAAGCGCGCCCCCGGAGGGGACACTGCCGTTCGCGACGCTGCTCGCCGGGTTCGACGGCGCGATGGGCGCGCTCCCGCAGGGCAAGGTCACGCTCGTCGGGAACTCCCTCGGCGCGTGGATCGGGACCGTCTGGGCGAAGCAGCATCCCGCCCGGGTGAATCACCTCGTGCTCGTGAACGGCGGGCCCCTCCTCGGCGACCGGCCCGACCTCACCCTCCAGCCGAAGACGCGCGCGGAGGCGGACCGGACGCTCGCGGCGCTGCGCGACCCGTCGGCCCCGCTCATTCCGGACTTCGTCGTCGACGACGTCATCCGCGAGGCGGCCACGGGCCCGATCGCGCGGCTCGCCGCAGAGTCGAAGAGCATGCCCGCGTTTCTGCTGGACGGGAAGCTCGCCGGCTTCGATGTCCCCGTGGACCTCCTCTGGGGGGCGTCGGACAAGCTCCTCTCCGTCGACTATGCGAAGCGCCTCGCCGCGCAGCTGCCGGCCGCGCGCCTCACGACGATCGAACGCTGTGGACACGCGCCGGCCGTCGAGTGTCCCGACCGGTTCACGGAGGCGCTCCTGAAGATCCTCAAGGATCCGCTGCCCGAACCGACCGTCTCCTCGCCGCCGGTGGCGGCCCCCGCCGCCGCGGCGGCCCCAAAACCATGATTTCCGGCGACGTCCTCGGGGAGCGCGCGCGGCTCTCGCCGGGGAAGACGGCGCTCGTCGAGGTCGCGACGGGACGGCGCTTCACCTACGCGGAGCTGGACGCGCGCGCGAAGGACGCGGCGCGGACGCTGACCGAAGGCCTCGGCCTGAAGAAGGGCGACCGCCTCGCCCTCCTCGCGGGCAACTGCGCGGAGTTCCTCGACGTCTTCTTCGCCTGCGGCAAGACCGGCGTCGTCCTCGTTCCGCTGAACACGCGGCAGACGGCGGCGGAGCTGGAAGGCGTGGTTTCGGACGCGGAACCGCGAGCCTTGATCTACGGGGGGGCGTTCGAAGAGACCGTTGAAGATTTGCTCAGAAGGGTAAGAGGGGTGAGGCCAGTGCCTCTCGACGCTCCTGCGGCGCCAGGTGCGGGGGCCGTGCCCGGGCGCAGCGCCCACACCACCTTCGAAGAAATCTTCTCTTCTCTTTCCTCTCTTCCAGCGGCGCCTGCTGGCGCCGCTGCGGAAACCCCCGGTCCCGAAGACCTCTACTGCTTGCTGTACACCTCGGGCACCACCGGCAAGCCCAAGGGCGTGATGGTGCCGCACCGGATGGTCGCGTGGAACGCCGTGAACACGGTCGTGTCGTGGCAGCTCCGCGAGGACGACGTGTCGCCCGTCTACACGCCGCTGTACCACGCCGGCGGCCTCGCGGCGTTCCTGACGCCGATCTTCGCAATCGGCGGGACGATCGTCCTCCACGCCGGCTTCGACGCCGGAGAGGTGCTCGCGACGATCGGAAGGGAGCGCTGCACGGTCGCCCTCGGGGTTCCGACGATCTTCCGGATGCTCCAGGAGCATCCCGCGTGGGAGTCCGCCGACTTCTCGAGCATCCGCTACTTCGCGTGCGGCGGCGCACCCCTCCCGCTGGACATCATCGAGACGTGGCAGAGGCGCGGGGCGAGCTTCAAGCAGGGCTACGGCCTCACGGAAGTCGGCGTCAACTGCTTCGCGATGAGCATCGAGGAATCGGTCGCGAAGGCCGGGTCGATCGGCCGGCCGATGATGTTCACCCAGGCGAAGCTGACGGACGAGGACGGACGCGAGGTCGGGACCGGGGAGGTCGGAGAGCTTCTTCTGCGCGGTCCGCACGTTTGCGCGGGCTACTTTCGCAACCCCGAGGCCACGGCCGCCTCACTCGATGCCGAGGGCTGGTTTCACACGGGCGACCTCGCGAAGAGGGACGAGGACGGGTTCTTCACGATCGCGGGCCGCAAGAAGGACATGCTCATCTCGGGCGGCGTCAACGTCTATCCCGCCGAGATCGAGGCCGTCCTCTTCCGGCACCCGCGCGTGAAGGATGTCGCGGTCGTCGGCGTCCCGGACGAGAAGTGGGGCGAGGTCGGCGTGGCGTTCGTCGTCCGAAGAGAAGAAAGAGACGAAGAGAAGATTTCTTTGAAGGTGATTGAAGAGCAGGCCGATTTGGCGGCCTTCGTCGAGGCGCGCCTCGCAAAGTACAAGGTCCCGCGGGAGTTTCTCTTCGTCGATGCGCTCCCGCGCACCCCGTACGGCAAGGTGGTGAAGGGCGACCTCCGGTCTCTCTACCTTTCAAAGAAATCTTCGACGAACGAAACCCGATGAGCATGAGCCGGCCGCTGCTGACACACAGGGTGGACGGCGAGGGCCCTCCTCTCCTCCTCCTCAACGGCGGGATGATGTCGCTCTCGGCGTGGGAGCCGATCGCGCGGCGCTTTGCCGAGCGGCATCGGGTGATCCGCTGCGATTTCCGCGGCCAGCTGCTTTCGCCCGGCCTTCCCCGCGCTTCCATGGAGGAGCACGCCGACGACGTCGCCGCGCTCCTCGAGTCGCTCGCCGTGGGGCCGGTCGACGTGGTCTGCGCGTCGTACGGCGCCTACGTCGGGCTGCTCCTCGCGGCGCGCCGTCCGGACCTCGTGGGCTCGGTCCTCGCGGCGACGGTGACGGACGTCGCGAAGGCCGGAGACGCCGCGCTCGGCGAGATCGGCGCGCGACTCGCGACGGCCGTGCGCACCGCCGCAAAGGGCGGCGACCGGACGGAGGTCTACGACGCGATCGTGGACCTCGCCTACACCCCCGAATGGCAGGCCGCCCACGCGGAGGAGATCGCGGCGCGGCGCGCGCAGGTCGGCCTGCTGCCTCAGGCGTGGTTCACGGGCCTCGAGGGCCTCCTGACGGCGCTCGAGAGCGTCGACCTGCGGCCGGTCCTTCCAAAGGTCGGGTGCCCGGTCCTCGTGGTCGCCGCGGGCCGCGACGCCGCGATGCCGCTCGAGCGAACCAGGGCCGTGGCGGACGGCCTGCCGGTCTCGCACCTCGTCGTAGTGGCCGGGTCGGGCCACGCGCTCATCGTGGAGCGTGAGGACGAGTTCGTTCTTCTCGCCGAGCGCTTCCTCGCGCGCGTCCACCGCGAGAAGGGCGCCGCCTGAGCGCCCCTCCTCCCGCCGCTCCTCTCCGCGAGGGCCGCCTCGTGCACGGGGGCCACGGCTACCACTGGGAGCTGTACGGGAGCGGCGGCCGCGAGACGGTCTGTCTCTTCAACGGCCTTGCGATGTCCACGAAGAGCTGGCTCTCGTTCCTCCCTCCCTGCGCTTTTACGCGGGCGGGCCGCCTCTCTTCGATCTCTACACCCGCTACCTCTACGAGAAGATCTTCGCCGAGGCGTTCGTCGCCCGCGTCGGGCCGAAGCTCGACGCGATGCGGCAGGGCTTCCACGACCGGTACGCGGGCCGCATCGAGGCCCTCGTGCGTCTCACGAAGGCGCAGGACACGTTCTTCGCCTCGTTGCAGGAAAACGCGGCCTCCTTCGCCGGCATCCCGTGCCCCGTCCTCGTTCTCGCGGGAGCCGAGGACCGCGCGATCCCGCCGTCCCAGCAGCGGAGAATCCCGTCGGTGATCCCGCACGCCGCCTACGAGGAGATCCCGGGCGCGGGCCACGTCGTGTACCTCGAGAAGCCCGAAGTGTTCTGGCCGCGCGTCCGCGCGTTCCTGGACCGGGCGCGCGGCTAGCGGCGCGCCCGCGCGAGCGGCGCCGGAGCGGCCGCGGTGAGGCCGGGCTCCTTCAGCATCCCGTGCCGGAGGATCTCGGCGACCTCGCGCATCGCGACGTCACTGTCCTTGCCGAACTGCTCCGGGACGCCGAAGAGGACCTCGACCGCGTAGTACTGGAGGAAGACCCGGCTCGCGAGCATGACGGCGGTCGTGACGGGGACGCCCGGGCGGATCTCGCCGGAGACCGCGTCGCCGTGCGACACGATGAACCGCTCGAAACGCGAGGCCATCTCCGAGTAGAACTTCCGGATGTGGTTCCCCGAAAGCTCCACGACGTCGACGTAGATGAGCGCGACGTGGCGCCGCCACACGTGGACGCTCTGCTTCGCGGCGACGGCGAGCTCCTCGAGGTTGTCGGGGAACGTCCCGGAGGCGAGGGCCCTGTTGAACGGGAAGTCCGGGCTCTCGATCGCCTTCCAGTACTGGCCGAGGACGGTCTGGAAGATCGTCTCCTTGTCGGCGAAGTGGTGGTAGACGTTTCCGGTCGAGACCCCGGCGCGCCCGGCGATGTCGCGGATGCTCGTTCCCCGGTACCCCTGGCTCGAGAAGAGGTCCAGCGCGGCCTCGAGGATGGCGTTGCGGCTCTTCTCGGATTTCTTGTCCTGCTCCACGCCCCGAGTCTAGACGGCGGCGGGGGACTCCGCGAGCATCGCCTTGAGGCGCGGGAACGCGGCCGCGATTTCGTCCATGGAGACCGCGCCCACGGACAAACGGAACCAGCCCGTGTCCCCGGCGAACCCGAAGGCCTGGAACGGCACGACGCCGAGGCCGGCCTCTTCGAGGAGGAGGCGCCTGACGTCGTCGTTCGTCTTCACGGGGACGCCCCTCACCGTGCGCCCGAAGAGGTCGAAGCGCACGGAGAGGTAAATCGCGCCCTGCGGCTCGATGGCGTCGACGGGGAAGCCTTCCTTCTTCATCGCCATCACGCCGTCGTAGAGAGCCTCGAGCCGCTGGTCGAGCTTCTTCCTGACGACGTCGCGGAACGCGCGCACCGCGGCCGGCTGCGAGAGGAACTTCGCGACGCCGACCTGCTCGGCCTTCGGCGCCCACGCGCCGACGTGCCCGAGGATGTCGGACATGCGCCTGCGGATGGGAGGCGGCATGACGCCCCACCCGACGCGCATGCCGGTCGCGCAGAACGCCTTCGAGATCGCGTCCAGGAAGATGACGTACGGCGCGCTCTCGGGGACGAGCCCGACGGGCGTGTGGTGCTCGGTCTTCCCGAAGACGAGAGTCCAGTAGACCTGGTCGTACACGAGGTAGAGCGGGCGCCTCCGGCCCTCCGAGTCCCTTCTGCGGTTCTCCTCCACCACCATGTCCGTGAGGTCCGTCAGAGCCTGCTTCGAGATCGCTGTTCCCGTGGGATTGAGCGGCGAGTTCAGGATCAGCAGGCGCGCGCCGGGGACGTGCGGACGGATCTGGTCCGGCGTCGGGAAGAAGTTCGATTTCGCCTCGACGCGGATCGGAATCCCGCGGGCGCCGGACAGATAGGCGTAGTGGTTGTTGTTCCACGACGGCACGGGGTAGATCGCACCGTCTCCGGGCTCGAGGAGCGTGCGATACGTCCCGTAGAGAAGCGGGCGCGCGCCGGCCGCGATCACGACGGACTCGACGGGGTAGGAGAGCCCGAGATCGCGGGCGTAGAGCTTCACGACCTCCTCGCGCAGCGGCAGGATGCCCTCCGCCGGCGGGTAGTTCGTCTGACCCGTCTCGAGCGCCTCCTTCGTGGCCGCGAGGAGCCCGTCCGGGATGGGAAACTGGCGCGAGTCGAAGTCCCCGATCGTGAGGTTGCAGACCGGGCGTCCCGTGGCCTGCAAGGCGCGGATCTCGCCGGCGATCCGGAGGATCTCGGAGCCCACGACGCCGCGGGCAAGCGGGGAGAGGCCGGCGTCGGCCCTCTCCGGCGGCTGAAAATAGGGGGTGACGTCCATCGCCCCGAGTCTAGTAGATTCGTGCGCGATGGCGCAGACGGCCGGCCTCAGGGATCGCGCGGAAGACGACCTGCGTTTCATCCGCGATGCGATGGGCCGGGCCGCGGCGTTCACGTGCGTCCCCGGCAAGGGCGGAATCGCGATGGGGGCCGTCGGACTTGCCGCGGCGGCCGTCGCGGCCCGCGCGTCCTCGACGCGCGAGTGGCTCGCGATCTGGGCGGGAGCCGGCGTGCTCGCCTTCGAGATCGGCGTCTTCGCGCTCCTCCACAAGGCCGCACGGGCCGACCACCGGCCCGCGGGCACTTCCGCCCGCCGCTTCGCGCTCGCGCTTCTGCCGCCCCTCGTCGCAGGCGCCGCGCTCACGGCCGCCCTCTCGGCCGCGGGCTCTTACGCGATCCTGCCGGCCGTGTGGCTTCTCCTGTACGGCTGCGCGGTCGTCGGCGCGGGCGTCCAGTCGGTTCCGGTCGTGCCGGCGTTCGGCCTCTCGCTCGTGGCGGTGGGACTGCTGGCCCTCGTGCTCCCGGAGCGAGGGGACGTCCTCCTCGGCCTCGGCTTCGGCGTGGGGCACGTCCTGACGGGGCTCGTGGTCGCGAGGCGGTTCGGTGGCTAGCGCCGCGCGTTCCCGGGCGGCGGGGAAGGACCGGCCGAAGAAGGCCGCGCCGGGGTCCTCCCAGGCGATGCGCCTGGACCGCGTCATCCACGAGCGGCTGCGCCTCGGAATCGTGAGCGCCCTCGCGGGAGCGCCGACCCTCACCTTCACGCAGCTGAAGGGAATCCTCGGCGCGACGGACGGCAACCTCTCGGTCCACGCGCGCCGGCTCGAGGAGGCCGGCTACGTCGCGTGCTCGAAGGGGCATGACGGCCGCGTGCCGAAGACCGAGTTCCGCCTCACCGGAGGGGGGCGCCGCGCGCTGCGCCGCTACCTCGACCATCTCCAGGCCCTGATCGAGGCCACGAAGACCCGCTGACCGGAAGACAGGCGAGCGGGCTGGACGCCTCCCTCTGCTTTATAATACAAAGTAGAAAGGAGCTCCGAATGGCCTTCACGAACTTCACGCTCGTCCCGGCCCCCGCCGCGGTCCTCGCGCTTCTCGGAACGGCCGCCGCGACGGTCGCTCTCCTCGCCGCGGCCGCCGTCTCGGGCCTCGCCGGGCGCCCCGCTCTCGTGCGAGCGACGAGCCTCGCGGCTGTCGCTCTTTCCTCCTTCTACGCTCTTCTCCTCGTCGGCCTCGGAGCCGCGACGCCCGCCCGGGTCGTGCCGCGGGGCGCGGAGAAGTTCTTCTGCGAGATCACTGCCACGTCGGATATTCCGTCGTCGACGCAAGGGAAAGCGGAGAAACGGGATCGCGCCGTCTCGCCGTGACCGTCCTCTCGCGTTTCGACGAGAAGACGATCTCTCCTCGCCGGGGGAACGGTCCGCTGACGCCGAACCCGCGCGCGGCTGCCCTCGTCGATGCTGCGGGGCGGCGATTCGCGGCCGCACCGGCCGGCGTCGCCGCGCTCCTCGCGCCCCTGAGGCCGGGCGAGTCGTACCCGACGACGCTCCTCTTCGAGGTCCCGCGGGACGCGGAGGGACTGAGGCTGTCTCTCGTGGAGTCCGAAGGACCCGTCCGCCTCCTCCTCGGCCACGAGCGCGCGCCGCTGGCGGGCGAGACCCGCCTCGCGCTGAAGTGACGCCTCGTCCTGCTAATCTCCGCGGCCTATGCGCTGGTCCCAGTCGTTTCTCGTGACCCTGCGGGAGGTCCCCGGCGACGCCGAGGTCGTCTCCCATCAGCTCCTGTACCGCGCGGGCTTCATCCAGAAGCTCGCCGCCGGCATTTACTCCTACACGCCGTTCGGCTTCCGGTCGCTCAAGAAGATGATCGAGATCGTGCGCGAAGAGATGGACGCGACCGGAGCCCAGGAAGTCGACCTCCCGATCCTCCAGCCCAAGGAGCTCTGGGTCGAGTCCGGCCGCTGGGACCGCTACCAGAGCGAGGGCATCCTCTTCCATCTCAAGGACCGCAAGGACGGCGAGTTCGCGCTCGCGCCGACGGCCGAGGAGGCCGTGACGGACATGGTCCGGCGTTCCGTAACGTCGTGGAGGCAGCTGCCGTTCAACCTCTACCAGATCCGCACGAAGTTCCGCGACGAGATCCGGCCGCGCTTCGGCCTCCTGCGCGGGCGCGAGTTCCTCATGAAGGACGCGTATTCCTTCGACCTCGATCAGAAGGGTCTCGACGCGCACTACGCGAAGATGGATTCCGCCTACCGGAAGATCTTCGACCGTTGCGGACTCGAGTTCGCGGTCGTGCAGGCGGATTCGGGCGCGATCGGCGGCTCGGCCTCCGAGGAGTTCATGGTCGTCGCGGACACCGGCGAGGACGCGCTCGTGTTCTCGGAAGCGGGCGACTACGGCGCGAACATCGAGAAGGCGGTGACCGCGCCCCTTCCCGAGCCGTGGGCGGGGGAGGAAGCGAAGCCGTTCCAGAAGGCGGGCGCCACGACCCCGGGCATTACGACGACGGACGGCCAGGCCAAGCATCTCGCGACGCAGCCGGCCCGCATCGTGAACACGATGCTGTACGAAGCCGTCGGAGGGGACGGCAAGGCGCGCCTCGTCGCCGTTCTCATCCGCGGCGATCTCGCCATCAACGAGGTCAAGCTCCCCAAGGCGCTCGGCGCGCTTCACGTGAAGCTCGCCTCGGAGGAGATTCTTAGAAAGGTCACAGGGACGCGCCCCGGATTTGTCGGGCCGCTCGGTCTTCAACCATTCGAAGAAAATCCGATCTCCCTCTTCGTCGACCGATCCCTCGAGCACGGCGTCAACGTATGGTGCGGGGCAAACCTCGACGACCATCATCATGCTCAGGTTTCCATCAAGCGTGACGTCATGTCCGATCGGGCCTTTTCCGGCGTCGTGGAGGTCGCGACCGCCCGCGACGGCGACCCCTCGCCGGCCCCGAAGGGCGGCGTCCTCCGCATCAAGCGCGGCATCGAGGTCGGGCACATCTTCAAGCTCGGCACGAAGTACTCCGAGGCCATGAAGTGCGAAGTCGCCGACCAGGCGCAGAAGATGGTCCCGCTCGCGATGGGGTGCTACGGACTCGGCCTCGGCCGGACCATTGCCGCCGCCATCGAGCAGCACCACGACGAGCACGGCATCGTGTGGCCCGTCCCGCTCGCGCCGTACGCGTGCGTCGTCGCGGCCCTGCAGCGCGACGCCGAGGTTCTGGCGGCGGCCGACCGGCTCTACGAGGAGCTGAAGGCCGCGGGCGTCGAGGTGTTCTACGACGACCGCGACGAGCGGCCGGGCGTGAAGTTCAAGGACATCGACCTCATCGGCTTCCCGGTGCGCGTCGTCGTGGGCGGCAAGTCGCTCGCGAAGGGCGTCGTCGAGGTCTCGACGCGGCGCGAGAAGCAGGCGCAGGGAATCAGCCTCGGGAGCGTCGTCGCCGTCGTGAAGCAGACGCTCGCCGCGGGCGCGAAGACGCTGGTCGTGTAGACGGCCGGAGCGGACGTGGCCCTCACCGAGACGCGCCTCTCCGATTCCGTCTCCGTCTTCTCGCACGGCGGCGAGACGCTCGTCGAGAGCTACGGCTCGAACGCAACCGTGTTCTTCGGGAAGGGCGCGGTCGTCGTCGTCGACCCGTTCGTCGCGCCACGCCAGGCGGCGGCGCTCAGTGCGCGGCTCGCCGAGCGCACGCCGGACCCGGTCACGCACGTCGTCCTCACGCACCACCACACGGATCACGCGCTCGGGGCGTCCTTCTTCGCCTCCCTTGGCGCGGACGTCATCGCGCACGAGGCCGCGGCGCGGCGGATGGCGGTCGAGCACGGAGCCCTCATCGCGGAGCGGCGCCGGGATCCGGCTCTCGGCGGGCTCTTCGACGGCGCCGAGCCGCACGCGCCGAAGCGCCTGGTCCGGGACTCCCTCGCGTTCGAGGCCGGCGGGATCCGGTTCGATGTCTTCCACCCGGGGCACGCGCATACGCCGGGCGACCTCTGCGTGTACGTGCCCGCGCTCGGCATCCTCGTGGCGGGCGACCTCGTGTCCACCGGCTACCACCCGAATCTCGAGGACGCCGACGTCGCCGGCTGGCAGGCGGCGCTCGCGCGCCTGCGCGGGATCCCCTTCTGGACGCTCGTGCCGGGCCACGGACCGGCCGGCGGGCGCGACGCAGTCGAGGACCAGGTCGCGTACTTCGACGCCGCCGATCGGACCGTGAGGGAGGCGGCGGCGTTCGGATTCGACGCCGTCGCCGCCCTCAAGGCCGCTTTCCCCGAGCGGCTGCTCGCCGCCGTCCTCCCGGATGCGGTCAAGGCGCTTTCCGCGCGCTGAAACCGGGCGTCCATTGATGCGCCCGCATCATCCGGGGGCGCGTAAGCCCGGGACTAAGATTCGTCGCCCGGTTCAGGAAGAAAGGAAGACAGAGCGTGAGCTTCACCAAACAGGACGCCCTCGACTACCACTCGACGGGCCGCAAGGGAAAACTCGAAGTCATCCCCTCCAAGCCGTGTGCGACCGCGCGCGACCTTTCGCTCGCCTATACGCCCGGCGTCGCCGAGCCGTGTCTCGAAATCGCGAAGGACCCCGAGCTCGCCTACGAGTACACGGGCAAGGGGAACCTCGTCGCCGTCATCTCCAACGGCACGGCCGTCCTCGGCCTCGGCGACATCGGCGCCGTGGCCGGCAAGCCGGTCATGGAAGGAAAGGGGGTCCTGTTCAAGAGGTTCGCGGACGTCGACGTCTTCGACATCGAGGTGGACGAGCACGACCCCGACAAGCTCATCGAGTGCGTCGCCCGCCTCGAGCCCACGTTCGGCGGGATCAACCTCGAGGACATCAAGGCGCCCGAGTGCTTCTACATCGAGGAGAAGCTCAAGAAGCGAATGGGCATCCCGGTGTTCCACGACGACCAGCACGGGACCGCCATCATCTCGGCTGCCGCGTTCCTGAACGCGCTCGAGATCGCGGGCAAGAAGATCGAGGACGTGAAGGTCGTGTTCGCGGGCGCCGGCGCGGCCGCGGTCGCCTGCGCGAACCTCTACATCACCTACGGCGTGAAGCTCGAGAACATCCTCATGGTCGACCGCACCGGCGTCATCTGGAAGGGCCGGACGGAGAACATGAACGAGTACAAGGAGCGCTTCGCGCGCGACACGAAGAAGCGCACGGTCACCGAGGCCCTCGACGGCGCCGACGCGTTCATCGGCGTCTCCGCCGCGAAGCTCATCAACGGCGACATGATCAAGAAGATGGCGAGGGACCCGATCGTCTTCGCGATGGCGAACCCGGTGCCGGAGATCCTGCCCGAAGAGGCGAAGGCGGCGCGGCCGGACGTGATCATGGCGACGGGCCGGTCCGACTACCCGAACCAGGTCAACAACGTTCTCGGCTTCCCCTTCATCTTCCGGGGCGCGCTCGACTGCCGCGCCACGCAGATCAACGAGGCGATGAAGCTCGCCGCGTCCAGGGCCCTCGCGAACCTCGCGAAGGAGGACGTCCCGGACTCCGTCGCCCGCGCGTACGGCGTCGAAGGCTTCAAGTTCGGACGCGAGTACCTCATCCCGAAGCCCTTCGACTGGCGCGTCCTCCTGCACGTGCCGCCGGCCGTGGCCCAGGCCGCCGCCGACACGGGCGTCGCGAAGAGGCCCATCAAGGACATGGAGGCCTACAGGCGGAAGCTCGAGGGGATGCTCTCGCGCTCGCGCTCGTTCATGCAGGTCATCCACGAGAAGGCCAAGCGCGACCCGAAACGCGTCGTCCTGGCAGAGGGCGACGACCCGAAGATCCAGCGCGCCGCGAAGATCCTCGCCGAGGAGGGGCTCGCGACGCCGATCCTCCTCTCGCGCGGGAAGAAGGCCGAGGCGGCCCTCAAGGCGATGGACGTCAAGACGCCGATCGAGGTGATCGACCCGGAGACGCACCCGAACTACGCGAAGTACGTCAAGGCGTACGCCGAGAAGCGCAAGAGGAGCGGCGTGACGCTCGAGGACGCCGAGCGGACGCTCCGGTTCCGCAATTACTACGCGGGGATGATGGTCGACCAGGGCGACGCGGACGTCACCCTTTCGGGCCTCACCTCGAACTACCCGGACACGATCAAGCCCGCGCTCCAGACGATCGGCGTCCAGCCAGGCGTCAAGAAGGTTTCGGGTCTCTACGTTCTGATCCTCCAGGACCGGGTGTTCTTCTTCGCCGACACGACGGTCAACATCGACCCGTCGGCCGAGGACCTCGCGGAGATCGCGCTCCTCTCGGCCGACACGGCGAAGCTCTTCGGGATCCAGCCGCGCGTCGCGATGATCTCGTTCTCGAACTTCGGCTCCACGGTCCATCCGGAGACGAACAAGGTGCGCGAGGCGGTCAAGCTCGTGAAGCAGCGCCGTCCCGACCTCGAGTGCGACGGCGAGATGCAGGCCGACACGGCCGTCCTGCCGGAGTTCCTCAAGGAGAACTACCCCTGGACGGACCTCAAGGGCCCGGCGAACGTCCTCGTCTTCCCCGAGCTCCAGAGCGCGAACGCGGCGTACAAGCTCGTCTGGCGCCTCGCGAAGGCCGACGCGATCGGGCCGATTCTCATGGGGATGAGCAAGCCCGCCCACGTCCTGCAGCGCGGCGTCGAGGTCTCGGACATCGTGAACATGGCGGCCTTCGGCGTCGTGGACGCCCAGTCGCGCAAGAAGTAGCTCCCGGCCACGCGGCCCGCTCGTCCGTTACGATGCGGGCCGCGTGGACATCCTCACGACGGGCACGGCCCTTCTCGCCGCGTGGGCGGCGGCGCCCACTCTCGACGCCTTCCTGAGATGGCGGCGCCTCACGGCGCCGCAGGGGGGCGGGGGGGGGGGGGCG
>DASXVJ010000005.1:0-194288 GCA_036504335.1 Thermoanaerobaculia bacterium | reverse complement strand
TTCCCCCTGACCCCCTCCGGGCTATTGAACGGTGGCGGTGAACTCGGCGTACTGGGAGCCGCAGCCGTTCGTGAAGAAGATCCGGACGAGGTCGACGCCGGGCTTGAAGCCGGGCACGTAGGCGAAGACGCCCGGCGTGGCCGTCGACTGGAAGAGGCTGCCCGAGCGGTTCTGGATGAAGAGCCAGCGGATCTCGGCCGGATCGGGCACGCCCGTGACCGTCAGGAGGACCGTGGGCGAGCTCGGCGCCACGACGATGCTGGCCGGCGTCACGACGGGCACCCAGGCCTGCGTGTCGACCGGGATCGTGAGCGACGCCGTCGCGACGTCCGACCCTCCGAAGATGCCGTAGGCGGTGAGCACGGCCGTCGTCGTCCCCGTGATCGTGATGCCGGTGGCGCCGTTCGCGGGGTACGGGTACGCCGCGGGCGCCACGTTGATGGTCACGCCGCGGGAGTTCTCGGTCGTCCACCCGAGGACGATGTTCGACGAACCGCCGCAGCCGCGCGGCGGATCGGCCGTGAAGGACGTGATGACCGGCGTGCCCGGGTCGACGACGGTCGCCGTGAACGTGGCGACGCCCGGCCCGCACAGGCCCTGCGAGGTGAGCCGCACGACGTCGGTCCCGATCGTCGTCCCGGCCTTGTACGTGAACTGATGCCCGACGACCGTGAACGTCGAGCCGGTGGACTCGTGCGTCACGAACGTGACGGTCACGGCCCCCGCGCTGATCGGGAGAATGCCCGTGGTCGTCAGGCCGATGGCCGTCACGACCGAGGAGGGCGACGGCGTCGGCGGATCCGTGGGCGGGTTCACCGTGACGCGCTTGGGCTGCGTGGCGGTGGCGCCCGAGGACGCGACGGCCGTGAGGATCACGTCGCCGGTTGCGACGACGGTGATGTTCGTCGAGCCGCTGGGCGGCAGGTCGCCCGAGGCGCCCGCGATGTTCACGTGGTCGGCGCCGGTCGTGATCCACGTGGCAAGGGCCGTCAGCGGCGAGCAGCCCGTGAGCGGCGTGATCGTGAACGCGTTGATGACGGGGGCCGTCGAGAAGGCGCTGCGCACGACGGACAGCGGGGTCGCCGCGCCGTCGCTCGACAGGTTGTCGTTCTTCACGGCGTAGGGCATCGCCGAGCCGGACGAGACGCGCGCGCGGACGGCGAGCTTCGACTTCTCGGCGGCCGCCGGGACGAGCGTCGCGAGCGCCTGCTGCGCCGCGGCGCCGGGGGCCGCGAAGATCACGGCCGAACCCACGAGCGTGCCGCCGTCGAAGGCGGCCCACTCGACGTTGCAGCCCTGGGCGCCCAGCGGGCTGCACAGGATGCCGACGTTCGTGCGGGCGCGGCCCGGCGCCGTGGACGTGGAGGCGTCGGCGCCGCCGCCCCAGGCCTCGTCGCCGGCCGTGAGGAAGTCGGAAACGGGGAAGGCCGTGAAGGACGTGGAGTAGCGGCCGTTCGGCGTGTCGTTGTACGTCTCCGACCACGCGGAGACGGAGGCGTCGGAGCGGACGTGGTAGAGGAACGCGCCCTTGCCGTCCAGCGCGGCCGGGGTCGCGAGGGAGGCGACGCCGCGGCTCGCGAGCGTGAAGGGCGCCGTGGCGACGACCAGCCCGCCGGCGACGAAGTCGACGGAGCCGTTCGCGGCGGCCAGGGACGAAACCGTGATCGTGGTGTCGAACTTCGCGCCGTTGGACCCGGTTCCTCTGGCCCCGGGGCCGCCCCAGAGATCGGTCCCGGCGGGGGCCGCGGCCGGCGCCGGAGAGGCGAGGGCCAGGGCCGTCAGGACGAGGGCCACGGACGCGGTTCCGAAGACGCTTCGGCGAGACTTCATCTCGTTACTCCCGTGTCGGGGAACGCGTTGAAAGGACGGAGATTCCACGACTTATCTTAGCAGAGCGCCCGCGATATCCTCGGCCCGATGATCATCACGCCCACCCAGGCCACCCTCCTCGGATTGCCGGGCACAGTGCTCTTTGCGCTCGTCCTGCTTTCCGCCCTTGCCTTTTTCGCGTACACGATGTCCCGGCGCGTCCAGCTCCTCACGCTGGGCGCCGGCCTTCCGGACGACCGGCTGGACCGGCCGTGGGCGCGTTTCGTCCACGTCCTCACGTACGGGCTCTTCCAGAAGAAGATGTTCCGCGACCCGTACGCGGGCCTCTACCACGCCCTCATCTTCGGCGGGTTCATCGTCCTCTCCGTCCGGACGCTGACCCTCGTCTTCGAGGGCCTCTTCCCGGGCGCCGCGCTTCCGTTCCTCGGGCCGGGCTTCTGGGAGGGCTACCTCCTCCTGAAGGACGTCGTCCTCGTGACGACGCTCGCCGGCGTCGTCCTCGCCCTCGGCAGGCGCCACGTCTTCAAGAAGGAGCGTCTCGACCCCAGCTTCGACGCCGACCTCATCCTCTGCCTCATCGGGTTCCTGATGGTCAGCGACCTCGCCGCGGGCGGAGCGAAGATGGCGCTGGAGGCGAGCCGGGGGGTGAGCGCCGCCGCTGCAGGCAGCGAGCTGTGGGAACCCGTGACCCTATTACTTTCTAAGAGAATCTTCTCTTCTCTCTCTCCCTCTTTCCTGCAAGGCGTCTATTTCGGTGCGTGGTGGGGGCACCTCGTCGCGATCCTCGTCTTCGCGAATTACCTGCCGTTCGCGAAGCACTTCCACGTCATCACGGCGCTGCCGAACCTCTACTTCGCGAAGCTCGACTCCGCCGGGAAGATGGCGACGTTCGACATCGAGAAGGCGGCGGAGGCCGAGCGCTTCGGCGTTTCGAAGATCGAGGACTTCACGTGGAAGCAGAAGCTCGACTTCATGACGTGCACGGAGTGCGGGCGCTGCCGCGAAATCTGCCCGACGCACCTGACGGGCAAGCCGCTCTCGCCGAAGACGCTCACGGTCGACCTGCGCAACACGCTCTACGCCGAGGCGGACGACCTCATCGACGTGGACTCCGGCCGCGGCGACGGCGCGGCCGCGGCGCGCCTCGCGGAGAGGAAGCCCCTCATCGGCGGCTGGATCTCGGAGGACGCCGTCTGGGCGTGCACGACGTGCCGGTACTGCGAGCACGCGTGCCCGGTCGGGATCACGTACGTCGACAAGATCACGGACATGCGGCGCCACCTCGTCCTCGAGAAGAGCGAGTTTCCGAAGGAGGCGCAGACGTCGTTCAACGGCATGGAGCGCCAGGGCAACCCGTGGAACCTGCCCGCCGCCGACCGCGGCGCGTGGGCGAAGGACCTCCCGTTCCCCGTCCTCACGATGGCGGAAGCGGCCGAAGCCGGGGGTGTGGACGTTCTCTTCTGGGTGGGCTGCGCCGGCTCATATGAGGAGCGCGGCAAGAAGGTCTCCCAGGCGCTCGCGCGCCTCCTTCACGACGCCGGCGTCACGTACGCGATCCTCGGGAGCGAAGAGACGTGCACGGGCGACGCGGCGCGGCGCCTCGGGAACGAGTACTTGTTCCAGACGCTCGCGCAGCAGAACATCGAGACGATGAACGGCTACGGCGTGAAGAAGATCGTCACGAACTGCCCGCACTGCTTCAACACGCTCGCGAACGAGTACCCGGACTTCGGAGGGAAGTACGAGGTCGTCCACGGGACCGAGCTCGTGGCGAAGCTCGTCGCCGAGGGGCGCGTGCGCCTCACGGAGACGATCGAGCAGTCGATCTCGTTCCACGACCCGTGCTACCTCGGCCGGCACAACGGCGTCTACGAGGCGCCCCGCGACATCCTGAACGCGATCCCGGGCCTCACGGTGAAGGAGCTGCCCCGCAGCCGCGACGCCGGGATGTGCTGCGGCGCGGGCGGCGGACGCATGTGGCTGGACGAGACGCTCGGGACGCGCATCAACCAGGCGCGTTACGCGGAGATCCAGGAGAACGGGACGGACGCCGTCGGCGTGTCCTGCCCGTTCTGCATGGTCATGCTCGGAAACGCGAAAACCGAGACCGGCGGGACGACCGACGCGTTCGACGTCCTCGAACTGGCCGTGCGGGCCCTCCCGGCGCACCCAGGAGCGTCCAAACCGGCGTAAACTCCGTCTCAACGTGCCGGACGATCGGAAACCCAAGGCCCCGCCGACGGGTACCGGCGTGAAGCCCGTCCAGCGGGTCGTGGGGCCCGTGGCGCCCGCGGTGTACACGAAGGAAGGCAAGTCGGGCTTCTACAAGCCCGCCACTGCCGAGGTGGACGAGCCGCTCGTGACCGAGGGCATGAAGGCCCGGCAGCGCCAGCTCGACAAGAAGCGCCGCGCCGTCGCGATGCTGCGCCAGGTCGAGGTCGAGGAGGCCGAGGACCGCTGGCGTCACTACCGCCACTGGATCTACCGACTCGTCGCCGTGCTCCTCGCCCTCGGCGTCTACGCGAAGATCCAGATGACCTACGGCGACAGGTGGCCGGTCTGGACGGTCTGGATCTTCCTCGGCACCGTGATCCTGACCTCGCTGTTCTGGCTGTTCTGGTACATCGACTACAGCGACTGAATTCGAGAGGTCACTCGTCGTCGAAGATGCCCTTCGGCTTCGACGGATCGGCCTTCGCGCGCTCGAGCGCTTCCCGGAACGTCTTGTCGAGGATGCTCGACTTGTTCTTCTCGCGCTCGACGGTCGCGGCGAAGAGATCCTCCGCGCGCTCCTTGCGCCGCACGTTCTCCTGGGCGGCCGCCTCGAGCGAGCCGAGCTTGCTCTTGTGGGCGACGGTCTCGTGCGAGAGGACGGCGCCCGTCTCGGGATCCACCTTCAGGGTGGCCGCGCACTCGGGGCAGTGGACGAGGAGGTGGTCGCTCATGGCGGGGAGAATTATCCTCTTCCCGTGAGCCCGGCCGAAAGCGAGGACTGGAAGAAGCGGCTGAAGGCCTTGGGCATTGGGCGGAAGAGGGGAAAGAAGAAAGAGAGAGGAGATGAAGATTTTCTTAGAAAGGTGAAGAGGGACCCTCGCAAGGTGGAGAGCGGGCGCCGCGGCGAGGACCTCGCCTCTCTACTACTCGAAGAAAATTCTCTTCTCATCCTCGCCCGAAACGTCCGGTACCCGAACGGCGAGCTGGACATCGTGGCTCTGGATGGGGGCACGACAGTCTTCGTCGAGGTCAAGCTCCGCCGGGACTCCTCGCTCGGCGCCCCCGCCGAGGCCGTGACGCGCACGAAGCGCCTGCGCGTCGTGCGCGCGGCCCGCCGGTGGCTGGCGGCGCACTCGTCGCGGGCGCGGTCCGTGCGCTTCGACGTCGTCGCCGTCCTCGGCGACCCGCCCGCCGTGACGTGGATCAAGGACGCGTTTCGCGCGGACGGCGGAGCGTAAACTCCGCGCACGATCACGGCGTCGGAACGGAGTACCTCATGACGGACCTGACGGGCCGCACGCTCGGGCGCTACCGCCTCGATTCGGTTCTCGGGCGGGGCGGTATGGCAGACGTGTGGCGCGCCACGGACGTGAAGCTCGCGCGGACGGTGGCCGTCAAGGTGATCCACGCCGCGTACGCCGAGGACCCGCACTTCGTCGAGCGTTTCCTGCGCGAGGCGCGCGTCGTCGCGTCCCTCGAACATCCGAACATCCTGCCGGTCTACGACTTCGGCGAGGAGGACGGGATGCCGTTCCTCGTCATGCCGCACCTCGCGGGCGGGACGCTGCGCGACCGCCTGCGCGGCGCGCCGGCACCGCTCTTCCCGGCGGCGGCGTGGATCCGCCAGCTGGCGGACGCGCTCGACGCCGCGCACGCCGCGGGCGTCCTCCACCGCGACGTGAAGCCCGCGAACGTGCTGATCGGAAAGGACGACCGGCTCTTCCTCGCCGACTTCGGGATCGCGAAGATGGCCGAGACGATGACGGGCCTCACCGCGACGGGCGTCGTCGTGGGCACTCCGCTCTACATGGCGCCGGAGCAGGCGCAGGGCCAGCCCGCGAGCCCGGCGACGGACCGCTACGCGCTCGCCGTCGTCGCGTACGAGATTCTCGCCGGGAGGCCGCCGTTCGAGGGCGACAACCCGCTCTCCCTCATGCATCAGCACGTGTCGAATCCGGCGCCCGCGCTCTCGTCGAGGGTGGGCGGCCTGCCCGCCGGCCTCGACGCGGTCTTCGCTGCGGCGCTGTCGAAAGACCCGGCCGGCCGGCCTCCGACATGCCGCGCGCTCGCGGACGCGGTGGCCGGGTTCCTGCCCACCGGAGCGATGCCCGTCGCCGGGCCGGCGGCGGGGAGGACGCCTCGGGGCGGCACGACGGCGCCCACCCTGATCCAGACCCCTGGCGCCGCCGGCGCGCCGTCCCTCACGAGCGACGCGACGGCGCTGACTTCGGTCCGCAGAAGCCGCCGGGGCCTCGTGTGGAGCGCTGCCGCCGGGGCCGCGGCGCTGGCGGGCCTCGCGTTGGTCTGGAACGGAAGGTGGAACGGCGAAAAGCCGGCCGCCGCCGCTCCGACTCCGACTCCGGCGCAGGTCGCGGCGGCGCCGAAACCGACGACACCCGCCGCACCCGCGTCCGTTCCGCCCGCGCCGATTCCAGCTGCATCCGTTCCGGCGCCGCCGCCCCGGCCGACAGCGACTGCGGCGCCGGCTCCCGCCGCCGCGTCTCCCGCCGCCGCGTCTCCCGCCGCCACGTCTCCCGCGCCGCATCCGCTCGTCCTGGTGCGAGAGCGCCTGGACGTCACCCGGAAGCCGGATCGCCGCCTTTCGAAGGACGACTTCCAGTTCGCGCTCGAGGCGGCCCGGGGCGTCGCCGCCGAGCACCCGAACAGCGCTGACGCACGCGCCCTCGCGACGTACGCGCGCGGCGGCCTCGCATACGTGGCGGGCAAGGACGAGGCCGCCGGCACGCTCGCTGCCGAAGCGGCGCTCGCGTTCAAGAGCGTGGGCAAGCAGGATCACCGCGGCCTCCAGCACCTGATCGTCCGTGCGGACGGCGCCGTCGTGCCTCCGCGCGGATGGGAGCTGGCCGTCGCGTACGGCGACGCCCGCGGAGAAGCGATGGGGCTGCTCGACGCGGCCGTCCGCGAGAACCCGCGCGACAGGCGCGCGCGACAGGCGCGCGCGATGCTCCGGCGGCTGCACGGGCTCGAACAGGACGGCCCGGAGCCGCGCCGGCTGCCAAAGCGCTCGCCTTGACAGTCGGAGCCCCGTCGCTTATCTTCCGGTGCTCCTGAGCGGGACTAGCTCAGTGGTAGAGCGCTACCTTGCCAAGGTAGATGTCGCGAGTTCGACCCTCGTGTCCCGCTCCAATTCAAGAGATCGGCCCGGCGAAAGCCGGGCCTTTTTCTTTCCTCAGCGGCGGGCCTTCGCCTTCGGCCGGGCGGCCTTCTTCGCCGGGGCCGCCTTCCTCGCCCGTGCGGCTTTCTTCGGGGCCGCCGCCGCCTTGTCGACGCCCTCGGCGACGATGCGCAGGAGGTCGGAGACGGTCACGATCCCGACGAGCTTGCCGTCGTCGACGACGGGCAGGCAGCCGATGTTCCAGCCGCGCATGACGTTCGCGGCCTGGCGGACCGGCATCCCGGGGACCGCCTTGACGGCGTAGGCGGTCATCATCGCGGCGACGGGGCGCACCTTCCGCGCTTCCTCGCGGTCCTGGCCGCCGAGGTCGCGGGCCGAGACGACGCCCACGACCTGCCCGGGCCCGTCCGTGACGACGACGTGGTGAATGCGCTTCCACTTCATGAGGTTCCAGGCGCTCTCGGCCTTCTCGTTCATGTCGATCGTCTGGACCTTCGTGGACATGATGTCGCGGACTTTCATTGCGAAAATCTCCCCATCAAAGAGTCGGGGCGGGCGCGGGGCGCCGCCATGAGCCACTTGAATCAAGGGGCGGCGGGAAGCGCGCGCGCCGGGCCTTCCCGGTCTTCCGCGAGCGCCTTCTGGCGGCTGCCGAGGGCGAGGGCGTTCCACGTCCACAGGGCCGCCACGGGGAGGAACGCCCACGCGAACCCCACCGGCCCGAGCCCGACGAAGGCCACGAGCCGGTCCGCGAGGGCGCCGAGGGCGTCGCCGCTGCGGTAGACGAACGTGTCGATGAAGCTCTTGGCCGAGTACTTCTCCTCCCGGGATACGACCGTGAAGAGGACCTCGCGCGCCGGCTTCACGAGAGCGAACTCGGCGGCGCGCCGGATCACCTGGAAGACGAAGAGCGTCCCGGCCGTGGGGGAGGCGCCGAGCGCGAGGAACCCGCCCGCCGTGAGCACGGGCAGGAACGCGAGCGCGGGCCCGAGGCCGAGGGCCGGCAGGAGGCGGCCCGTGAAGAAGAGCTGGGTGATCGCCGTCAGGACGTTCACGGCGAGGTCCGCCTTCGCGAAGAACGCGGTCCGCGACCCGGCGTCGGCGAACGTCGCGCGCACGATGCGCGCCTGCGCGAGGTAGAGGAACGTCGAGCCGACGGTGAAGAGGAGGAGGAACCCCGCGATCCCGAGCAGGTAGCGCGACTTCGCGAAGAGGGTGAGACCCGAGAGCGCGCCCGTGCCGGGCGGGACGCCGCCGGAGGGCTCGTCCCCCGCCTCCGCGGCCGAAGGGCCGGCCTCGTCGACGCGGTACGTGCGCGCGAGCCGGCTCATGCAGAAGACGGCCGCCTCGAACAGCCCGGCCGCCACGAGGAGAAGCGACACCGGGCCGAGCGTCTTCGCGAGGCTCGCGGTGATCACCCCGCCGGCGATGCCGCCCAGCGTGCCGCCGAGGCCGATCGCGCCGAAGAGGCGCTTGGCCTGCTCGGACCTGAAGAGGTCGGCGAGGAAGCCCCAGAAGACGGAGACGATGAGGAGGTTGAACGTGCTCACGAAGATGAAGAAGAAGCGCGCGGTCGCGAGGCGCTCGGGCCCGGTGAGGACGCTCAGCCCGACGTAGAACGCGACGAAGCTCGCCGCGAGCGCGTGGTAGACCGCCGGGACGAAGACGCGGCGCGGGAACTTCGAGACGAGCGTGCCGAAGAGCGGCGTCACGAGGAACGTCCCCGCGAGCGTGCCGAGGAAGAGTCCGTTCAGGATGAACCCTCCTCCGGAGGACGTGCCCATTTCCTCGCGCAGCGGACGGATGATGTAGTACCCGCCCAGCAGGAAGAAGAACGAGGCCGCCGCCCAGACGAGTCCGCGGCCCTCTCCGGGCTCGACCCGCACGAAGCGGGACAGGAGGCTCCGGGTGCTCAACGGGGTCAGCCGGCCTTCGGAGCCTTCTTCGCCTGCGCCTCGTGCCACGCCGCGAGGACCGCGGCTTCGCGCTCGGCCGTGAGCCCCGACTTGAGCTTCGCCTGCCGCTCGGCCGGGAGCGTCTTCCACCACGCGAGCGTGTCCTTGCAGGTGTCCTTCAGGGGCCGGAACGTCAGGCCCTTTCCGACGGCCTTCGCGTTCGAGACCTCGTTCCCGTGCGCCTCCTCGCCGGTCGGCGGGAGCCAGCAGGGGAGGTCGCTCCACGCGGCCACCTTCTGCGCCTCGAGGAACGCGGCGTCCGCCCACGTGAACGTCGCGTTGCCGCCGCTCGCGGCCTTGCACGTGTCGAGGAGCGTGCCGACCGGGAGGGGATTACCGGTCGCATTGAAGACGCCGAACGTTTTCGCGTCGAGGCACTTCACGATCCAGTTCCCGAGGTCGCGCACGTCGATGAACTGGACGAAGTCGGACGGCTTGTTCGGGGCGAGGACCTCGCCGCCCCTGGCGACGCGCACGGGCCAGTACGTGAAGCGATCGCTGCCGTCGTTCGGGCCGACGATGAGGCCGGGGCGCACGTTCGTGACGCGGCCGGGCATCGCGGACTCGGCCGCGCGCTCGCAGGCGGCCTTGAGGGGGCCGTAGTTGCCTTCCGTGATCTTGTCGGCGTTCGGGTCCTTGAGCTCGCCGACCGGGCCGTTCTCGTCCACGCCCGGCTTGCTCAGGTCGGAGAAGACCGAGATGGACGAGACGAAGACGTACTGCTTCGCCTTCGAGAGGAGGCCGGCGGACGCGGCGACCTGCTTCGGGAAGTAGCCCGACGTGTCCACGACGGCGTCCCAGGCGCGCCCCTCGAGGGACTTCAGGTCGCCGTTGCGGTCGCCCTGCAGGTGCTCGAGCTCCGGGAACCAGTCGGGGTGGGACTTGCCCCGGTTGAAGAGCGAGATCTTCCAGCCGCTCTTCTTGGCGGCCTCGACGACCTCGGGGCCGAGAAAGCGGGTTCCCCCGAGGATGAGGAGCGTCTTCGGTTCGGCACCCGAAAGCAGGCGGTTCGTCCCCAGGGCGGCGGCGGCTCCGGCGACGGCGGCGTTCTTCAGGAGGTCGCGTCGGGTCTGGGTCAAGGTCGTCCCTCCTCGAGCATGCGAAGGAGATACGCGCCGTACTCGTTCTTGTTCATCCGGGCGGCGAGCCGGGCGACGTCTTCCGACGAGATCCACCCGGCGTTCCAGGCGATCTCCTCGGGGCAGGCGACCTTGAGCCCCTGGCGGGCCTCGATGGCCTGGATGAAATTGGAGGCCTGCAGGAGCGCCTCGTGCGTGCCCGTGTCGAGCCACGCCATCCCGCGCCCGAGGATCTCGACGTGGAGGTCGCCGGTTGCGAGGTACGCGCGGTTCACGTCCGTGATCTCGAGCTCGCCGCGGGGCGAGGGCTTCAGGTTCGCGGCCACGTCGAGGACGCGGTTGTCGTAGAAGTAGAGGCCGGTGACGGCGTAGTTCGACCGCGGCGCCGGCGGCTTCTCCTCGAGGCCGACCGCGCGTCCCTTCGCGTCGAACTCGACGACCCCGTAGCGCTGCGGGTCGAGGACGCGGTACGCGAAGACGGTCGCGCCGGAGGCGCGGCCCGCGGCGCGCTGGAGCATCTCGGGCAGCCCGTGCCCGTAGAAGAGGTTGTCGCCGAGCGCGAGGGCGACGCCGTCCTGTCCGACGAAGTCCTTCCCGATCAGGAACGCCTGCGCGAGCCCCTCGGGCTTCGGCTGCGCCGCGTAGGAGATGCGGATCCCGAACTGCGACCCGTCGCCGAGGAGGCGCACGAACGAAGCCTGGTCCTCGGGCGTCGTGATCACGAGGACGTCGCGCAGCCCCGCGAGCATGAGCGTCGAGAGCGGGTAATAGACCATCGGCTTGTCGTAGACGGGGCAGAGCTGCTTGGAGAGGCCGATGGTGAGGGGATAGAGGCGCGTGCCGGAGCCGCCGGCGAGGATGATGCCCTTCACGCGCCCACCCGAGCGGGCGCACCGAGACCGATGCGGGCGCGCGCCTGCTGACCGGCCTGGACCGTGGCACACCACTCCGGGTTGTCCACGTACCACCGCACCGTTCGAAGAAGACCTTCTTCGAATGAGTAAGAGGGGACCCAGCCCAATTCGCGACGGATCTTCGACGCGTCGATGGCGTAACGGCGGTCATGACCTGGCCGGTCGCGCACGAACGTCTTCAATTGCGCATAGCCGCTCTTTACCTTCGAAGAAATCTTCTCCGAATTCTTAGCAGAAATCTTCGGGTTCTCTTCGGCCGGCCGCACGCGCTCAACGGCTTCGCAGAGCGCGTCGACGATCTGGAGGTTCGTCCGCTCGTTGCCGCCGCCGATGTTGTACTTGCTGCCCGGCGCCGCCTTCTCGAGCACGAGCAGGATGCCGCGGCAGTGGTCCTCGACGTGCAGCCAGTCGCGCACGTTGCCGCCGTCGCCGTAGATCGGGAGGGGCTTGCCCTCGAGCGCGTTCAGGATCATGAGCGGGATGAGCTTCTCGGGGAACTGGTACGGCCCGTAGTTGTTCGAGCAGTTCGTGAGGAGCGTCGGGAGGCCGTACGTCTCGTGCCAGGCGCGCACGAGGTGGTCGGCGGCCGCCTTGGACGCCGCGTACGGGGAGTTCGGCGCGTAGGGCGTCTCCTCGGAAAAGAGGCCCGTCGGCCCGAGCGTCCCGTAGACCTCGTCCGTCGAGACGTGCAGGAACCGGAAGCGCTCGCGCTCGGCCGGCGGGAGGGAGGCCGCGTGCGCGCGCGACGCCTCGAGGAGGACGTACGTGCCGGTGACGTTCGTGTGGATGAAGGCGCCCGGGCCGTCGATCGAGCGGTCGACGTGCGTTTCGGCCGCGAAGTTCAGGACGGCGCGGGGGCGGTGCTCCGCGAAAACGGCCTTCATGGCCACGGCGTCCGCGATGTCGGCCTCGACGAAGGCGAAGCGGGGGTCCTTCTCGCAGTCCGCGAGGCTCGCCCGGTGCCCGGAGTACGTCAGCTTGTCGACGACGACCACCCGGCCGGGGGTCTCCTTCAGGGCGAGACGGACGAAGTTCGAGCCGATGAAACCGGCCCCGCCGGTGACGAGGATGGAGTCCATACGGGCCGGAGGATATCGGACTCGGGCCGCTCCTGCGTTATCGTCCCGCCTTCCCTGTGGAGGAGGATCCATGCGCGAAACCGGACGCTTCCTGCTCGACGAATCCCGGCTCCCGAAGGCCTGGTACAACGTGAACGCGGACATGCCGGTGCCGCCGACGCCCGTGCTGCACCCGGGAACGCTCGAGCCGGTGACGCCCGACTTCCTGTCCGTCCTCTTCCCGATGAACATCGTGATGCAGGAGGTCTCGACCGAGCGCTGGATCGAGATCCCCGAGCCGGTCCGGGAGATCTACCGCCTCTGGCGCCCGACGCCGATGCACCGGGCGCTGCGCCTCGAGAAGGCGCTCGACACGCCGGCCCACATCTACTTCAAGAACGAGAGCGTGAGCCCGGTCGGCTCGCACAAGGCGAACACCGCCGTGGCGCAGGCCTTCTACAACAAGGAAGCCGGGACGAAGGCGCTGACGACGGAGACCGGCGCCGGGCAGTGGGGCTCGGCGCTCGCGATGGCGTGCAATTTCTTCGACCTCGACCTCGAGATCTTCATGGTGAAGGTCTCGTACCACCAGAAGCCCTATCGGCGGCACATCATGGAGAACTTCGGGGCGCAGGTCTTCGCGAGCCCGTCGGACCGGACGTCGTTCGGGCGGAGGGTTCTCGCCGAGTCGCCCGACTCCCCGGGCTCCCTCGGGATGGCGATCTCGGAGGCCGTCGAGGTCGCGGCGACGAGCGGCGGCGCGAAGAAGTACAGCCTCGGCTCCGTCCTCGGCCACGTGCTCATGCACCAGACGGTCATCGGGATCGAGGCGCTCGAGCAGATGGAGATGGCGGGGGAGTACCCGGACGTCGTGATCGGCTGCGCGGGGGGCGGCTCGAACTTCGCGGGCTTCGCGTACCCGTTCCTCCACCGGAACCTCACCGAAGGGAAGAAGACGCGCGTCGTCGCCGTCGAGCCCGCCTCCTGCCCGACGCTCACGAAGGGCCGCTACACGTTCGACTACGGCGACACGGCCGCGACGGCGCCGGTCGTCAAGATGCACACGCTCGGGCACACGTTCATCCCGCCGGGGATCCACGCCGGGGGCCTCCGGTACCACGGGATGGCGCCGGGCGTGAGCGCGCTCGTCGACCACGGCGACATCGAGGCGCGCTCGGCGCAGCAGCTCGAGACGTTCGAGGCCGCCGTCGCGTTCTCGAAGGCCGAGGGGATCATCCCGGCCCCGGAGTCCGCGCACGCGATCCGCGCCGCGATCGACGAGGCGCTCCGCTGCAGGGCGACGGGGGAGAAGAAGGTCATCGCCTTCAACCTCTCGGGGCACGGGCACTTCGACATGACCGCCTACCAGAGCTACCACGCGGGCGAGCTGCAGGACTTCGAATACCCCGACCACGCCGTCGAGGAAGCGATGACGCACCTTCCGAGGGTCCCGGGGGCCTGACGGCTGCGCTAGACTTTGCGAGGCCCTGCGAGGGTCCCACCACAGAAGGAGAACGCATGAAGAAGACCGTGCTTGCGATCCTGGCCGCCGCCGCCCTCGCGGCGACGCCCGCCTTCGCCCAGTTCGAGGGCGAGCTGTCGATGAAGATGACGATGCGGGAAGGCAGCGGGACGGGAAGAGCCTTCGTCTCGAGCGCCGGGACCCGGTCGGAGCTCGACATCCAGACGGCTCATGCGCCGTTCAAGATGACGACGATCATGAAGGCGTCGAATCCCGACGTCATGTACATGATCAACGACGAGCAGAAGTCCTACGCGGAGGTCGACCTCAAGAAGATCAAGGAACAGGCCACGAAGAACCGCGACAAGTCGAAGGAGACCTGGTCCGTCAAGAAGCTCGGGAAAGAGACGGTCAACGGCTACTCCTGCGAGCACGCCATCGTCACCCGGGCCGAGGACGCGAAGTCCGAGCAGGAGCTCTGGACTTCGAAGGACGTCTCGGGCCTGAGCTACGAGTCCATGCGCGGTCTCATGCGCCGCGGGAACGAGAGCGACGACGGGATGACGAAAGCGCTCCGCGACGCGGGCATCGACGGTTTCGTCGTGAAGAGGATCCTGCGCGAGAAGGGCAACCCGGCGCCGGTTGCCACGATGGAGCTCACGAAGGTCGAGAGGAAGTCGCTCAGGGCCGCGCTCTTCGAGATCCCGGCCGGCTACACGAAGAAGGAAGGGATGATGGGCGCCGCGAGCGTCATGGCCCCTCCCGGCGCGAACGACGAGATGCGCAAGGCGATGGAGAGCCTCTCGCCCGAGCAGCGCAAGCAGATCGAAGAGATGATGAAGAGGCAGCAGCAGAGCAGGTAGCGTCTCTCGAGGGCTACTTCTTCTTCTCGACGTAGGGCAGGATCGCGTTGAACCCCGCGGCGCTGTTCGCGGAGTCGAAGGAGAGCTTCAGGGACTTTCCCGCGGGCGCGATCTTCCCGGCGATGCCCGGAGCGAACCCGTGCGCGCCCCACGAAAAGCCCTGCGGGGCGAGCGCGATCTCGCCCTTGTGGTCCTTGTGGGTGCTCTCGCCATCGACTCTCTTGATGTGTGTGTCGGTGGCCTGCGCGGTGTCGAGCTTGACGTCGGCTTTCTGCTCGGTCTCGAGCTTGACGCCCTTCTGGTCGTACTTGAAGAAGTCCTTCTGGCCCTCGCCCGCCTTCCGCGCCGTGGAGACGGGCGGCGCCTGCGACGGGAAGCCGCGCGCCTCGGCGGGCGTCTTTCCCATGAGGACGCCGCCCTTGAGGAACAGGAACTCGGCGGCGTTGCCGAAGCCCTTGTAGGCGATCTTGACGTCATACCCTCCGGCCGGGAGGATCGAGCCGTCGCCGAGCTTGACGGCCTGCGGCAGCGTGACGAACGTCATGTACGAGTCGACGGCCGCGGGCGCCGAGGCGGCCGCGGCGACAAGGACGGCGGCAGCGAGAGTCGCCTTCATAATGAGTCTCCTCTTGAGACTGATTCTATGACCGTCCTCCTCGCCGGGTGCTTTTTCGTTTCGGGGGCCGCCGGGCTCGCGTACGAGGTCCTGTGGTCCCGGCACCTCGCGCTCCTGTTCGGCGCGAACGCGGAGGCTGTCGGGCTCGTCCTCGCGGTCTTCATGAGCGGCCTCGGCCTCGGCAGCCGCGCGTTCGGCGGCCTCGCCGACCGGAGCCGCGCTCCGCTTCGGCTCTACGCGGCGCTGGAGGCGGGCATCGGCGTCTTCGCGCTGGCGACGGGGCCGCTCCTCGCGGCCGTCGCGCGGGCGTTTCCGGCCCTCGCGGCCGCGCTCGGCGGCGGACCGGCGGCGGCCTCGGGCGCCAGGGCGATCCTCGCGGCGGCCGTCCTCTTCCCTCCGGCTTTCCTGATGGGCGGCACGCTGCCCGCGCTCGCGCGGGCGCTCGCCGGCGGGACGGCGCGGGCCCCGCGCGTCGTGTCGCTTCTCTACGCGGTGAACCTCCTGGGGGCCGTGTGCGGCGCCGCGCTGACCGGCTTCTGGCTCGTCGAACGGGCGGGGCTCGCCGCGACGATGAGGCTCGCGGCGATGGCGGACCTTATGGTCGCGGCCGCGGCCTTCCTCGCCGCATCGCGCCTCCTCGCCCCGCCGCTCCCGGCGGGGGGCGACGCCTCCGCGCAGGAGCCGCTCTCTCCGCTCGCTCGCGCCGCCCTCTTCGCCGGCCTCTTCGCGTCCGGCGCCGTTTTCATGCTCGACGAGGTGGTCTTCACGCGGCTCCTCTCGCTCGCCTTCGGCGTGTCGTCGTACTCGTTCACGCTCGTTCTCGTCCTGTGCCTCCTCGGGCTCGGGATCGGCGCCTTCGCCGCGGCGGCACGCGCCGCCCGGGCGCCGGTCACGCTCGCGTCGTTCGGGCGCGTGCAGCTCGCGTCGGCGGCCTTCGCCGGTCTTGCGATGGCGGCCGTTCCTCTCGTGTCGCGCACGCTCGCGCTCGCGCGGCAGGTGCCGGGCCTCGGGTACGGGGCTTCTCTCGCTCTCAAGGCGGCGCTCGCGGCGGCGCTCCTGCTGCCTCTCGCGTCCGTGGCCGGGGCGGGCATGCCGCTCCTCCTCGCGTTCGTCGCGGGACGGCCCGGCGGCGTCGGGACGTCCGTCGGGCGCGCGTCGCTCGTGAACACGGCCGGGACGCTCGCGGGCAGCCTCGCGACGGGTTTCTTCCTCGTGGCGGCGCTCGGCTCGCAGACGACGCTGCGCGTCGGCGCGCTCGCGAGCCTCGGAGCGGGGCTCCTCGCCCTCGCCGCGGCGCGCGAGCGGCCCGGGGCCGCCGCCGTTTCGGCGGCCGGCGCGCTGGCGCTCGCCGTGCTCCTCGTCCCGGGCTGGCCGGACTGGGTCTTCCTCAGGTCGGACACGTACCCGCGCACGCCGCCGGCGGCGACGCGGCTCGAGTTCGAGCAGCGGCGCCGCGTCGCGAGCGTCGAGCGCCTGTTCTTCGAGGAGGGACGCAACGCGACGGTCGCCGTCCTGCAGGGGCCCCGTACCCGGACGCTTCTCTCGAACGGCCACCCCGAGGCGTCGGACGCGGGCGACATGGGGACGCAGCTCGGCGTCGCGATCATCCCGCTCGCCCTCCACCCCGCGCCGCGCGACGTCCTCGTCGTCGGCTTCGCGTCGGGCGTCACGGCGGACGCGGCCGCGCGCGCGCCCGGCGTCGAGCGCGTGGACGTCGCCGAGCTCGAGACGGCGATGTTCCGGGCCGCGGCCCGCTTCGCCCACGTCAACAACGGCGTCCTCGCGAACCCTAAATTGAGGCTGCATCCCGTGGACGCCCGCAGCCTGATCGCGGCGGGCGGCCGCCGGTGGGACGTCGTCCTGTCCGAGCCGTCGAACCTCTGGCGCGCGGGCGTCTCGAACCTCTTCACGGCCGACTTTTACGCGTCCGCACGGGGCGCGCTGAAGCCGGGCGGCGTCTTTGCGCAGTGGCTGCAGCTCTACGGCCTGCGCTGGGAGACGCTTCGAACCGTTTTCGCGACGCTCGTCCGCTCGTTTCCGCACACGGAGATCTGGTGGGTGGACGGCGGCGACGTCGTCCTGCTCGGGGCGGAGGCGCCGATCGTGGCGTCCCGCGAGAAGGCCGAGGCGGTCCTCGCCGGGGCGTACCGCGAGGATCTGCGCCGGCACTTCGGGCCGCCTGAGCCGTCGGGCTTCTGGGCGCGGTACCTCCTCGGCCGCGCCGACCTCGAAGCGCTCGTCGCGGACGTGGGACGGATCAACACGGACGACCGGCCCGTCGTCGAGTTCGACGCGCCCCGCGACCTCTTCCAGCCGGGCGAGGACAATGCGTTGCGGCTGCTGGAGCAAAAAATCGCACGCGGGTGCTTCGCGCCGCCGCTTCTCGGTCCGCCGCCGGCGCGGGCCGAGACGTGGGCGGGCCTCGCGGGGATGTACGGCGTGCTCGGCCGCCCGGCCCTCGCCCGGGCCGCCGCGCTGCGCGCGTTCGAGGACGAGCCGCTCGGAACGCACGCCCTCCGGGCCGCGCGCTTCGCACTGCAGGATGGGGCGACGGCCGACGCGGAGTCCGACCTCGTGCGCGCGCGAGAGGCGGGCGCCGACCCGGCGAAGGCCGCGGACGTGGAGGGGCGGATCCGCGCCGCGCAGGGGCGCGTCGAGGAGGCCGTCGCCGCCTTCGCGCGCGCGGACACCGAGGGAGCGCCCGGCCTCGAGCGCCTGACGCTGCTTTCGATCTACGGCGACGAGACGGACGCGCTGGAGCAGGCGGACCGCCTTCTCGCGGCGCGCGCGCGGGGCGCGCTCGCGCCCGGCGACGCGGCCCGGGCGGCGGAGGACCTCTCCCGCGCGGCGCGGACGCCGGAGGTCGCGGCGCGCGCGCTCGACGCGCTCGAGCGCCGGATCGGGAGCGACGCGGGCGTGCCGCGGATTCCGGTGCTGAAGGCTCGGGCCGCGCTCCTCGTGACCGCCGGGCGGCCCGGCGAGGCGCTCGGCGCGTGCGCCGAGGCCGAGGCCCTCTCCGCTCTCGACCTCGACCTCATGGCCACGCGCGTCCGGGCGCTCCGGGCCCTCGGCCGGCACGGGGACGCCGAGCGCGCCGAGCGGGAGCGGGCGCGCTGGGCCGGCGAGCCCCCGCCGCGCTGATCAGGCCGCGGCTTCGCGGTCCTTGAGCTGGAGCGCGTACAGGCGGGCGTAGAGCCCGCCCTTCTCGAGGAGCTCCGCGTGCGTGCCGGACTCCTTCACCTCGCCGTGCGAGAGGACGAGGATCCGGTCCGCGCGCACGATCGTGGAGAGGCGGTGGGCGACGACGAGCGACGTCCGGCCCGCGAGGACGCGCTGCACGGCCCGCTCGATCGTCTTCTCCGTCTCCGGGTCCACGGAGGACGTCGCCTCGTCGAGAATCAGGATGCGCGGATCGCGGGCGAGGGCGCGCGCGAAGGACACGAGCTGCTTCTCGCCGACCGAGAGGCCGCCGCCGCGCTCCGTCAGCTTCGCGTCGAGGCCGCCGGGGATCCGGGCGAGGAGCGGGCCGAGCCCGACCTCGCGGCAGGCCTCCTCGATCCGCGCGCGCGGCATCTCGGGGTCGAAGAACGAGACGTTGTCCGCGATCGTGCCGGTGAAGAGGAACGTGTCCTGCAGGACGATCCCGAAGTGCTCGCGCAGCCGCACGGGGTGGTAGCGGCGGACGTCCTGGCCGTCGACGAGGACGCGGCCCGCGGTCACGTCGTAGAAGCGCAGCAGGACGTTCAGGATCGTGGACTTGCCGGCGCCCGTCGCGCCGACGAGCGCGACCGTCTGGCCCGGCGGCACGTGGAACGAGACGCCCTTGAGGATTTCTTCGCCCGCCTTGTACGAGAAGCGCACGTCCTCGAACGCGATCTCGCCGCGCAGCGGCCCGGCCGGGACGACGGGGTGCGCGGGGGCGGTGATCGCGGGCTGGGTGTCGAGGAGCTGGAAGATCCGCTCGGAGGACGCCATCGCGGCCTGCAGGATGTTGTACTTCTCCGAGAGGTCCATCAGCGGCCGGTAGAAGCGCTTGCTGTACTGGAGGAACGCGACGACGGCGCCGATCGTCATCCGCCCGCGCACCACCTGCCAGCCGCCGTACCAGACGATCGAGGCCATGCCGAGCGCCGAGAGGAAGTCGAGCGCGGGGTAAAAGACCGAGTAGTAGAAGATCGACTCGATGTTCGCGGCGCGGTGCGCGTCGTTGACCTCGGAGAACGCCTTCGCGGCGACGCGTTCGCGGCGGAAGAGCTGGACGATCGCGATCCCGGAGATGTGCTCCTGCAGGAACGCATTCACGCGCGCGATCTTCACGCGCACGTCGCGGTACGTGTCGCGCGCGCCCTTGCGGAACCAGTTCGTGACCCAGAGCATCGGGAGAAGGATCCCGAACGTGATCGCGGCGAGCGACGGGTCGAGGGCGAAGAGGATGCCGACGATCCCCGCGAGCACGACGACGTCGCCGAGGAGCGCGACGAAGCCGGACGTGAAGAGCTCGTTCAGGGCGTCGACGTCCGTCGTGAGCCGCGTCATGAGCCGCCCGACGGGCGTCCGGTCGAAGACGGCGACGTCCGCGCGCTGGAGGTGCCCGAAGATCCGGGTCCTCAGGTCGTACATGACGCCCTGGCCCATCGTGGACGTCCACCAGACCATGACCATCATGAGGACGAACGCGAGGAACGCCGTCGCGACCGAGAGGGCCGCGATCCACTCGATGCCGTGGCCGGCCGCGAGGTCGATCCCGAAGACGGCAAAGAAGCGGTCGACGCCCTTCGCGGCGGGGCCGGCGCCCGTCCGCTCGCGCGTGAGGACGAGGTCGATCGCGGCGGCGGTCAGGAGCGGGCCCGCGAGCTGCGCGAGGGACTCGAGGAGGAGCACCGCGAGCGAGCCCGACGCGTAGGCGCGGTAGGGCTTCGCGAGGCCGAAGAGCCGGCGCAGGAGGCGCGGCTCGACGGCCTTCCCGAGGACCTCTTCCTCGTGGGGGTCGGCCATCAGGCGGCCTCCATCTCTTCGGCGAGGCGCTGGCGCTCGGCGATGGCGGCGTAGACGCCGCCCTTCTCGAGCAGCTCCTCGTGCGTGCCGGTCTCGGCGACGCGCCCGTGGTCGAGGACGACGAGGAAGTCGGCGTTGCGGAGCGTCGAAAGGCGGTGCGAGACGAGGAAGACCGTCCGTCCCCCGGCGGCGCCCCGGAGGCCCTGGAGGATGCGCGCCTCGGTCTCCGTGTCGACGGACGAGAACGCGTCGTCGAGCACGAGGATCGGCGCGTCCGAGAGGAGCGCGCGCGCGAGCGCCGTGCGCTGCTTCTGCCCGCCCGAGAGCGTGATCCCGCGCTCGCCCACGATCGTGTCGAGGCCCTTCGGGAAGCGCGCCACGTCCGGCGCGAGGCCGGCGGCGAGGACCGCGGCCTCGACCTCGGCCCGGGACGCGTCCGGCCGCGCGAACGCGACGTTCGCGGCGAGCGTGTCCGAGAAGAGGAACGTCTCCTGCGGCACGACGGCGATGCTTCTCCTGACGAGCGGGAGCGGCTCCTTCGAGAGGTCGCGCCCGCCGATGAGGATCGTCCCCGCGGGCGGGTCGTCCACGCGCAGGAGGAGGTTCAGGAGCGTCGACTTGCCCGAGCCCGTGCGGCCCACGATCGCGACCGTGCTTCCCCGCGGAACGAGGAACGACACGTCGTCGAGAACGGGCCGTTCGGCATAGGCCCACGTGAGGCGCCGGAACTCCACGTCGCCCGAGAGGGATGCGCCGCCCTCGGCTTCCTCGGGCAGGGGGGCCGCCTCCCAGACGTCCATCATCCGGTTCCACGAGGCCGTGCCGCGCTGCCAGAGGTTCACGACCCAGCCGAGCGCGATCGCGGGCCAGATGAGCTCCATCATGTAGAGGTTGAACTCGACGTAGCGCGCGACCGAGAGCTTGCCCGCGAGGATGAAGCGGCCGCCCGCCCAGAGCGTGAGCGCGAAGCCGAGGCCGACGAGGAACTGCAGGAGCGGGAAGAACAGCGCGTTGAGCCGCGCGAGGCCGAGATTGCGGCGCCGGAACTCGCGGTTGTTCGCGTCGAACCGGGCCGCCTCGCGCTCTTCCCGGGCGAACGCGCGGACGAGGCGCTGGCCCGTGAAGTTCTCCTGGGCTTCGGCGGAGATCTCGCTGAAGAACTCCTGGATCTTCGTAAAGCGCCTGTGCGTCGCCTGGCCCATGACTTTCGTCGCGATCGCGATCACCGGAAAGACGGCGAGCGCCACGCCCGTCAGAGCCGGCGACACGCGGAACATGAGGACGAGGGAGACCGTGCCCACGAGGAGCGTGTTTCCGGCCTGCATGATCCCGGGCCCGAGCAGCATCCGCACGGCCGAGAGGTCGTTGACGGCGCGGCTCATGAGGTCGCCCACGCGGTTGCGGCGGTACCACACGGGGGGCAGCCGGAGGAGGTGCGCGAAGAGGTCCTGCCGCATCTCGTACTCGATGTCGCGCGAGGCGCCGATCAGGAGGCGCCGCGTCAGGAAGAGCGCGATCGCGTCGCCGACGGCGAGGAGGACGATGTACGCGGAGAGGCGGAAGAGCCGCTCCGTCGTGACGCCGGTGCCGAGCTCCTCGATGGCGCGGCGCACGAGGCCCGGCATCGCGAGGAAGAGCCCCGTCGAGGCGAGCATCGTCCCGAAGCCGGCGGCGTAGATGCCGGGCCGGCGGCGGAAATAACCGAGGAAACGGGGAAGCCCTCTCACTCCGGGAATATAGCCGACGCTGCGAATGGTTAAATGCTGACACGATGGATTCACAGACGACCCGGCACACCGACCCCGTTTGCGGCATGAAGGTCGATCCGGCCCGCGCGGCCGCCACCGTCCACTGGGGCGACAAGGACTGGTACTTCTGCGCGAAGGGCTGCGCGGAGAAGTTCCGAAGAGAGCCAGAGAAATTTTCTTCGAGTGAGAAGAGCGGGGCGGCGTTCGAGCCAATGACGTTCGGTACGGGCCTGGGGCTCCCCTCGCTGACCCTGCCGACCGCGACGGCCGAGCCGATGGCCGCGCCGCCGCCCCCTTATTCACCTTCAAAGAAATCTTCTCTTTCCTCTCCTTCTTCATCTTCGAAGTGGATCTGCCCGATGGATCCCGAGGTGGTGTCGGAGGTGCCCGGCGCGTGCCCGATCTGCGGCATGGCGCTGGAGCCGGCCGTCGCGACGGGCGTCGAGGGGAATCCCGAGCTGGACGACATGCAGAGGCGGTTTCGTGTTGCGCTCGCGCTGACCCTTCCGCTGTTTTTCTTCGAAATGAGCGCGATGGCGGGGCTGAGGCTCTTCGCGAGCGTCCCGCCGCGACTCAACCTGCTCGTTCAGCTCGCTCTTGCGACGCCGGTCGTCCTCTGGGCGGGGTTTCCATTCTTCGAAAGGGCCTGGCTGTCGTTCCGCACCTGGCGGCTGAACATGTTCTCCCTCATCGGCCTCGGCACCGGCGCGGCCTACCTGTACAGCGTGGTGAGGTCCGCGCAGGCGTTCTTACCCATTCAAAGAAGTCTTTCTCCTTCTCTTCCTCTTCATTCCCCGATCCACGACGTCTACTTCGAGGCCGCGGCCGGCATCGTCACGCTCGTCCTCCTCGGACAGGTGCTCGAGCTCCGCGCCCGCGCGAAGACCTCCGGAGCGATCCGCGAGCTGCTCGGCCTCGCGCCGGACAAGGCGCGCGTCGTGCGCAAGGGCGCCGAGGTCGACGTCCCGCTCGACGAGGTGATGAAGGGCGACGTTTTGCGCGTGCGCCCCGGCGAGCGCGTGCCCGTGGACGGAGCGGTGACGGAGGGTGGAAGCGCCGTCGACGAGTCGATGCTCTCGGGCGAGCCGATGCCCGTCGAGAAGAGCCCCGGCTCGAAGGTCACGGGCGGGACGCTCAACGGAACCGGCAGCTTCCTCATGCGCGCCGAGCGCGTCGGGGCGGACACCGTGCTCGCGCGCATCGTCGCGCTCGTGGGGGAGGCCCAGCGCAGCCGGGCGCCCGTCCAGCGCCTCGCCGACCGCGTCGCGGGGATCTTCGTGCCCGCGGTCGTCGCGGCCGCCGCGCTCACGGCGCTCGCCTGGGGCCTTTTCGGCCCCGAGCCGCGCGTTCCGCACGCGCTCGTGAACGCCGTCGCGGTCCTCATCATCGCGTGCCCGTGCGCCCTTGGCCTCGCGACGCCGATGTCCGTCATGGTCGGCGTCGGCCGCGGCGCGATGACGGGCATTCTCTTCCGCGACGCGGCGGCGCTCGAGACGCTCGGGCAGTGCGACACGATCGTCCTCGACAAGACGGGGACGATCACGGAGGGGAAGCCGAAGATCGTGGAGACCCGCGCCTTCGGCGCCTTCGATGAAGGTGAATTGCTGCGGCTGGCCGCTTCGCTGGAGCGCGCGAGCGAACATCCCCTCGCGGCGGCCGTCATCAATGCGGCCGAGGCCGGGGGCGCGATTCTTTCACCTTCAAAGGAATTCTCTTCTCTTCCCGGCAAGGGAATCCGCGGCACGGTGGACGACCGCTACGTTCTGCTCGGGTCCCTCTCCTTCCTACTCGAAGAAATTCCGAATCTGCGTTTCCCGAACGAGCCGCTGGAGGCAGCCGACGGATGGAGGCGCAAGGGAGCCACAATTCTTTTCATGGCGGTAGACGGCGAGCCCGCTGGCTTCCTCGCCGCGGCCGACCCGCTGAAGGCTTCTGCGAAAGCCGCAATCTCCGAGCTGAAGGCGCTCGGCCTCCGCGTCGTGATGCTCACGGGCGACGCCGAGGCGACGGCGACGGCCGTCGCCGCCGAGGTGGGCATCGGGGAGGTCGTGGCGGGCGTGCTGCCCGCGGGCAAGGCCGGCGAGGTCGCGCGGCTGAAGAAAGCGGGGGGGCGGGTCGCGATGGCGGGGGACGGCGTGAACGACGCGCCCGCGCTCGCGGTCGCGGACGTCGGGATCGCGATGGGGACGGGCTCGCACGTTGCAATCGAAAGCGCCGGCGTGACCCTGGCGGGCGGCGACGTCGCGGCGCTCCCGAGGGCGGTGAGTCTCTCCCGCGCGACCCTTCGCAACATCCGGCAAAATCTCTTCTTCGCGTTCGTCTACAACGTCGTCGGCGTTCCCGTGGCCGCGGGCGTGCTCTACCCGGCCTTCGGGCTCCTGCTTTCGCCCGTCCTCGCGAGCGCCGCGATGACGTTCAGCTCGCTCTCGGTCGTGGGGAACGCGCTTCGCCTGCGGAGCGTCCGCCGCTAGGGGCCTGATTCCGGCGCATCATGGCCGCCGGCCCCCGGCCGAGCCGAAGCTGAATGGGGAGGTGTCCCATGTCCATGGCCCAGGCTGCGCTGCTGGTCGGCCTCCTCGCCCTCGTCGTGGGCGGCGTCGTGCTGCTGCGGACGTGGTGGGCGTGGAGGCAGAAACGCCTCATCACGTGCCCGGAAAACGAGCAGCCCGCAGCCGTGCGTGTGGACGCACTGGGCGCCGTGGCCGGCTCGCTGGCCGGACACGCGCATCTGCGGCTCTCGGAGTGTTCGCGCTGGCCCGAGAAGAAGGACTGCGGGCAGGAGTGCCTCCGCCAGATCGAGAAGGGGCCGGCCGAGTGCCTCGTGCGGACTCTCGTGGCGCGCTGGTACGAGGACAAGAGCTGTGTCTGCTGTGGCAAGCCGATCAAGGACGTCGCCTGGGCGGACCAGCGGCCCGGCCTGCGCGCGCCCGACGGCCGGTGCCTGGCGTGGCCGGACGTGCCGCCGGAGGCGCTGCCGGAGATGTTCAAGACGTACGCTCCGGTCTGCTGGAACTGCCTCGTGGTGCAGAACGTCGCGCGCGAGCACCCCGGCGACGTGACGGTACGCCCGCCGCGTCAGCAGCTCTACAGCTAACCCATGGGGGGTTCGGGGGGAGCGGGGAAGCTCCCCCCGCCAGAGGAAATCCCTGCAAATTCGCAAGGACTTCCGCTTGCCCGGGGCCCACTTTTCGGACATGGGAGCCGCCGGCATGCCGAACTTCGAGCTCTCGAAGTGGTACCTCGACGCGGTCGGGGAGGACGGCGAGGTCTTCATCGGCTACCGCGCGGCGCTGCGCTGGCGGCGGCTGGCGGTTTCGTACGCCTCGGCGCTGACGGGTGGGGCTCGTGAGACGCGGACCGCGACGAGCGTGAGGTCCGAAGGGGAGCCAGTCCTTCGAATGGGGTCCCTCGCCTGGGAGGCGCCGGCCCTCGAGCTGCAGGGGACGTGGACGGGGAACGCGCCCGCGCTGCTCCGGACGCTCTACGAATGCCCCGGTGGCTCGGTCGTCTGGGCGTGCCTCTTCCCGCGCGCGGAGGCCGGGGTGCGGATCGGCGGACGCGATTTCCGCGGGCTCGGCTATGCGGAGCGTCTCGAGATGACGCTGCCGCCCTGGAGGCTGCCGCTCGAGACGCTGCGATGGGGGCGGTTCCTCTCTCCGGACCGGTTCGTCGTCTGGATCGACTGGCAGGCGCCGGAACGCTCGCGCACGTGGGTGTTCGTGGACGGGATCGAAGCGCGGGAAGCGGGGGTTTCGGACGAAGAGATTTCTTTTGAAGGTGGAAGAATTCGGCTCCCTTCTGCGAGCCGGTTGTCGCTGCGCGCCGGCCGCGTCTCCGACCTTCTAAGAGATCTTCCTCTTTCTCTCCTTCTTCGTCTCTTTCGTCGCGCGCGTGCCATGCACGAGACGAAGTGGCGCACGCGGGGGGTTCTCGAATGCGCCGGCGCGCCAGCCGTCGAGGGCTGGGCGATTCACGAAGTCGTGAGGTTCCGGCCATGAATGAGCGACTCGGGAAAGTTCTCTACGGCTCCTTCTTCGCCGTCGTCCTCCCCGCCCTCCTGGTTCTCTGGGCGCGCGAGGCGGCGCCGAACGTGGGCCTGCCCCCCGTCCACTCGCCGCTCGGCTGGGCCGCCGCCGCGGCGGGGCTCGCTCTCGTCCTCTGGGCGACGGCGGCTCTCGCGCTCTGGGGGCGCGGGCTGCCGATGAACGCGTACCCGCCGCCGGTCTTCGTCGCGCGCGGCCCGTACGCCCTCGTCGCCCATCCGATCTACCTCGGGTTCGTCCTTGCGTGCGCGGGTTGCGCGATCGGCTCGGGCTCGGCGGCGGGCCTCTGGCTCGTGACGCCCGTCGCGGCCCTCGGATGCGCGGCGCTCGTCCTCGGCTACGAAGGTCCCGACCTCGATTCGCGCTTCGGCGGGCGGCCGCGCCCTCTCCTCGGACTGCCCGGCTGGGGCGGGGTGCGCCCGTCTCCGGCGGACCGGCTTTCGGCGTTCGCTCTCGTCCTCCTGCCGTGGCTCGTCCTCTACGAGGCGGTGCAGGCGCTCGGCGTCGCGCCGGACGCCGTCGTGCTTCTCGTGCGCGGCGAGGCCGCGTGGCCCGTATGGGAGAGCACGGAGCCCGTCTACGCCTCGACGTACCTGTTCGTCGCGCTCGCGCCGTTCGCGGCGGCGACGCGCACCGACCTCCGCCGCTTCATGGTGCGGGGATGGGCGGCGACGGCCCTGATCGTGTTCCTGTGGCTCGTGCTGCCGGTCGCGGCGCCGCCGCGGCCGTTCGAGCCGCAGGGGCCGTTCGGCGCGCTCCTCGCGCTGGAGCGCCGCTTCGACTCGCCGGCCTGCGCATTCCCGTCCTTCCACGTCGCGTGGGCGCTTCTCGCGGCGCCGGTCTGGGCGCGGCGTCTCGGGCGGGCGGGCGCGCTCGCGTGGGTCGGGGCCGCTGCGATCACCCTCAGTTGCGTCACGACCGGGATGCATACGGTGGCCGACGTCGCGGGCGGAATCGCCGCCGCGTTCCTCGTGTTCCGGCTGCCGGCCGTGTGGGAAGCGCTCCGAACCGGCGCCGAACGCCTCGCGAACTCGTGGCGCGAGTGGAACTTCGGCGCGGTGCGCGTCATCAACCACGGCGGCTGGGCGGCGCTTGGGACGCTCGCCGGCGTCAGCCTGGCCGCGTCTCTCGCCGGGGAGCGCGCCGTGCCCGCGGTGCTCCTCGCCGCGCTCGCGGGTCTCGTGGGCGCGGGGCTGTGGGCGCAGTTCATCGAGGGCTCACCGCGCCTCCTCCGGCCCTACGGGTACTACGGGGGCGTCCTCGGCGTCGTCCTCGGGTGCCTCGCCGCGCGCCTCTCGTTCGGCGTCGACGCGTGGCTGCTCCTGGGAGCGTTCGCCGTCGCCGCCCCGTGGATCCAGGCCGCGGGCCGCGTGCGCTGCCTCGTGCAGGGCTGCTGCCACGGAGCGCCGGCGCCGCCGGAGGTCGGGATCCGGTACCGGCACGCGCGCTCGCGCGTCTGCCGCCTGTCCGATCTCGGCGGCGTCCCGCTGCACCCGACGCCGCTCTATTCGATCCTGTGGAACGTCGTGCCGGCGCTGCTCGGCGCGCGGCTCTGGGCGGCGCGCGCGCCGCTGCCCGTGATCGTCGGCGCGTACCTTCTGCTCGCCGGCATCGGGCGTCACGTCGAGGAGTCCCGGCGCGGAGAGCCGCAGACGCCCGTCTTCGCGCGCCTGAGGCTCTACCAGTGGATCGCCGCGGGAACCGCGGCGGCGGGCGCGGTCGCCACGTGCCTGCATTCGGCGGTCCCCGCGCCCGCGCCGGAGCCCTCGCTCGCCGCGCTCGGGGCCGGGGCCGCGTTCGCGGCGGCGACGTGGTTCGCGCTCGGAGTCGACTTCCCGCGCTCGAACCGCCGCTTCGCGCGGCTGGTCTAGATTGCGTGATTCGGGCGCATCATGGAATCCGGTCCGGGCGGAACCCATCCGTAAGGGGGGGTGTGTCATGACGATGTTCGGCGCAGGGGTTGTCATCGTCGCGATCGCGATCGCCGCAGTCGGCCTCTCGTGGGTCCTGCCGTCCTGGCGGGCGTACCGGAGGCGGTCCGTCGTGACCTGCCCCGAGACGGGCGCGGCGACGGGGATTCACGTGGACGCGGCGCGCGTGGCGCGCTCGGCCTGGATGGGGCCGCTCGACCTTCGCCTGAGGGCCTGCGCGCGCTGGCCGGAGCGCGCCGGGTGCGGCGAGGAGTGCCTGAGTCAGCTCCCCGTCCGGTAGCGGCCGGCCCGGGTCAGCGCCCCTCGACCCCGAGCCAGCCGCGCGTGCCGTAGTCGGCGAGCAGGTTGACGAACAGGATGAGGAGCATGAAGAGGCCGGAGAAGATCACGGCCGGGATGAGGCGCGTGTTCTCCTTCACGTGCATGAAGTAGAGGACGACGAGCGTCGCCTTCGTGATCGCGATCGCGAGCGCGACCGCGTTGTTCGCCCAGCCGAGGTCGACGTAGGCCACCGCGACCGTCGCCGCGGTGCCGAGGAGAAGCGCGGCGAAGACGAGGACGTACGTCGAGAGAGGCATCACGTGCGGAGCGTGAGCCGAGTCGTGAGCGGAGGCCGTCTCGTGCTGCGCCATCAGTGGTGCCGTCCGATGAGGTAGAGGAGCGGGAACAGGAAGATCCAGACGAGGTCCACGAAGTGCCAGTAGAGGCCGAAGCCCTCGAGGAAGTTGTGGTTCCGGGGCGTCCAGGCGCCGCGGAGCGCGGGCCGGAGCATGAAGGCGAGGATCGCGGCGCCGATGACCATGTGGAGCGCGTGCAGCCCGGTCATTCCGAAGTAGAGGCTGAAGAAGAGCTGCGCGTGCGGCGCGTCGGGGCCCTCGAAGTGGAACGAGGGTCCGGGCACGTGGTGGTGGGTGAACTTGTCGGCGTACTCGACCGCCTTCACGGCGAGGAACGTCGAGCCGAGGAGGAGCGTCCCGAGGAGCATCGTAAACGTCGTCTTCGGCTTGCCGGTCTGCCCGCCGCGCACGGCGAGCGCCATCGTGAGCGAGCTCCCGATCAGGACGGCCGTGTTGAACGCGCCGAGCCGGATGTCGAGCGAGTGGCTCGCCGCGCGGAACGCCTCGGGGTAGAGCGAGCGGTAGAGGCTGTACGCCGCGAAGAGCCCGCCGAAGAAGAGAATTTCCGTGACGAGGAACGTCCACATCCCGAGGGTGGCGGACTCCTTCTGCTGCTCGTAGCTGTCGAAGTGGTGGGCGAGGTCGGAGGGGCCGTGGGCGTCATGCGCCAAGGCGGGCCTCCTTTCCGGCCGCGGGCTGCGCCTCGTACGTGTAGGGCGGAGCCGTGACGACGGGGGGATACGTGAAGTTCTCGACCGGCGGCGGCGAGGTCGTCTGCCACTCGAGGCCGGTGGCGTTCCACGGGTTCGCGGTCGCGCGCGGGCCGTAGCGCATGGACCAGACGAAGTAGATGAGCGGCATGAGGTAGCCGATGCCGAGGATCGTGGCGCCGGCCGACGACATGACGTTCAGCACCTGGAACTCCGGCGGGTACGTGTGGTAACGCCGCGGCATCCCGAGGTAGCCGAGGATGAACTGCGGGAAGAACGTGACGTTGAAGCCGATGAAGATCACGAGCGCCGAGAGCTTGGACCAGAAGACCGGGTAGAGGCGCCCGGTGATCTTCGGCCACCAGTAGTGAAGGCCGCCGAGGTAGCCCATGATCGCGCCGCCGACCATGATGTAGTGGAAGTGCGCGATGATGAAGTACGTGTCGTGCACGTGCGCGTCGATCCCGAGCGTCGCGAGCATGACGCCCGTGAGGCCGCCGATCGTGAAGAGGCCGATGAAGCCGAGCGCGTAGAGCATCGGCGTGTCCCACGAGATGGAGCCCTTGTAGAGCGTCGCCGTCCAGTTGAAGACCTTGACCGCCGACGGGACCGCGACGAGCATCGACAGGACCGAGAAGACGACGCCCGCGTAGATCGACTGCCCGGCCACGAACATGTGGTGGCCCCACACGAGGAAGCCGAGGACGGCGATTCCGATCGAGGCGAACGCGACGAACTTGTAGCCGAAGATCGGCTTGCGCGAGAACGCGGCCACGAGCTCCGAGATCACGCCCATGGCCGGCAGAATCATGATGTAGACCGCGGGGTGCGAGTAAAACCAGAACAGGTGCTGGAAGAGCACCGGGTCGCCGCCGAGCTTCGGGTCGAAGAACCCGATGTGGAGCATGCGCTCGGCCGCGACCATGAGGATCGCGATCGCGACGACGGGCGTCCCGAGGATCTGGATGATGCTCGTCGCGTAGTGGCCCCACACGAAGAGCGGGAGCCGGAACCACGTGAGGCCCGGCGCGCGCATCCGGTGGATCGTCACGATGAAATTGAGGCCCGTGAGGATCGACGAGAAGCCGGCGATGAAGATGCCGACGCCGACCGTGAGCACCGACGTGTTGACGTAGTTCGTCGAGAGGGGCGTGTAGAACGTCCAGCCCGTGTCGACGCCGCCGTGGAGGAGGGCCCACAGCGTGAAGGCCCCGCCGATCGTGTAGAGGTACCACGAGAGAAGGTTGATGCGCGGGAAGGCGAGGTCCTTCGCCCCGATCATGAGCGGGATCAGGAAGTTTCCGAGGACCGCCGGGATGCCCGGGATGAGGAAGAAGAAGATCATCAGGATGCCGTGCATCGTGAACAGGCGGTTGTAGACGTCGGGCTGGAAGAAGTCGCCCTCGGGCGTCGCGAGCTCCATGCGGATGAGGACCGCCATGAGGCCGCCGAGCGCGAAGAAGACGCTCACGGAGACGAGGTAGAGAAGGGCGATGCGCTTGTGGTCGCGCGTCCAGAGCCACGACTTGAGGCCGTAGGCCGCGTTCAGGTAATGCGTGCGGGGGAACTCGGCGGGGACCGGATTCGGCGACGTCGTCATTTCCGGGCCTCCGCGGCGCCGTCCGCCGCCTTGAGCGTCTTCACGTAGTTCACGAGCTGGATCAGCTCCTCCTCGGTGACCTGGCCCTTGAAGGTCGGCATCACGGGCTGGTAGCCCTGCACGATCTTCGCGCCCGGGTTCAGGATGGACTCGCGGACGTAGTTCTCGTCCGCCGTGACCTTCGTGCCGTCCTGGAGCGTGACCTGAGCGCCGAAAAGGCCGTTCAGGATCGGCGCGCGGGCCGAGCTGTCCGGGCGGTGGCACGTGTTGCAGGCCTTCGCGACGAAGAGCTGCTCGCCCGACGCCACGGCCGGGAGGACGCCGCCCGCCTGCTCACCCGCGAGCCACGCCTCGTACGCGCGCGGCTCCATCACGACGATCTTGCCGACCATCTTCGAGTGCTCGGTGCCGCAGTACTGGCCGCAGAAAAGGTGAAACTCGCCCGTCTTCGTCGCCTTGAACCAGTACGTCGTGTAGCGGGACGGGAGGACGTCCACGTGGATGCGGAACGCGGGCACGAAGAAGTCGTGGATGACGTCCTCGGAGATCATGCGGAGCTGGACGGCCTGCCCGAGCGGGACGTGCAGCTCGTTGATCTCCCGGCGGCCGTTCGGATGCTGGATCTTCCACATCCACTGGCGGCCCGTGACCCAGTACTGCGCGGCGCCCGCCGGGGGACGGTTCTGGTCGAAGAAGACCTTCGTGCCCCACCCGAACAGAATGAGGAGGAGGCCGAGCGGGATCACGGACCAGACGAGCTCGAGGATCTGGGACTTCGGGTTCGTCTCGTAGACGTCCTCGCCGACCTCGCCCTCGTGCTTGCGGCGGTACTTGACCATGAAGACGAGGACGAGAACCGCGATGAGCGTCGAGAACACGACGAGCCCGCCGAGAGCGAAGAGCATGAGGTGGTCGACCGAGCGCGCGATGTCGGAGCCCTGCTCGGGGAAGATCGGCGAGTTCGGGATGTTCGGCATCAGGCCGCCCCCGTCCGGCGCTTCTCGCGCTTGAGCAGGGTGAGGACGAGGCCGGCGACCGCGAAGATCGTGAGCACGGCGCCTCCGCGCAGGAAGTTGCGCACGGTGGCGGTGTAGCGGCCCACCTTCGGGTCGTAGTGGTAGCAGAGGAGGAGGAGCTGGTCGACGACGCTGCCGAGCTTCTCCTCCGACGCCTCGATGAGGCCGAGGCGGAGGTCCTTGGCCGGATACTCGATGCCGAAGAAGTAGCGCGCGATGCGGCCCTGCGGCGTCAGGACGAGGACGCCGGTCGCGTGCGCGTACTGCTTCTGCTCGGCGTCCCAGACGTAACGGAAACCGACGGCCTTCGTGAGCGCGTCGACGGAGGCCTTGTCACCGGTGAGGAAGTGCCAGCCTTCGGCGCCGCCCTTGCGGCCGTACTGGCGCATGACCGGGCCCTTCTTCACCGACGCCAGCTCGGACGTCTCGCGCGGGTCGAAGCTGACGGACAGGACGTCGAACTCGGTCCCGACGCTCATGCGCAGGGCCCGGAGGCTCCGCACGAGGCCGTCCGTCGTCATCCCGCAGAGCATCGGGCAGTCGAAGTAGACGAGGGAGAGGACGACGGGCTTCTTCCCGAGGTAGTCGCGCAGGTGGACGGTCTTGCCGGCCTCGTCCTTGAACGCGAGGTCGAGCGGCACGAGGTCGCCGATCTTCTGGTCGAAGCCGATGTCCTTCACGGGCGGAGCCGGCAGCGGCGCCTCGGCGGGCGGCGCGCCCTGCGCGGTCGCGCGGAGCTCGCCGGAGAACGCGAGCGCGAACGCGAGCGCGAGCGGAGCGGAACGGATCACTTCTTCACCTCGGGAGCAGGCGCGGCCGGCGGCGCCGTTCGGGGCGGGAAGCCCTTCGTGGCGACGATCTCGAGCGCGCGGTCGGCGGGGATGCGTGCGCGGGTCTTCGAAGCGTCCGTCCAGGACCATCCGGCGAGGGCGGCGTCCTCACGGGCGCGGAGGATCTTCAGGTCCTTCTCGGGGTCGTCCTGCAGGAGCACTCCGGCCGGCAGGGCCTTGACGCGCGCCTCGGCGAGGACGGGCGGCGGCGGGTCCTGGGCGACGAGGCGCTTCTTCTGCCAGACGGCGACGCCCCACATCAGCGCGAAGGCCGCGGCGCAGACGGCCGACAGGACGGCGACGGACACGACGACGGCCTTGAAGTTCAGCTCCGAGTCGACGCCGCGGTTCTCAGCCATGAGCGTGGACCTCCATGGCGGCCGGCAGCGCCGGATCGTTGACGGGAAGGAGCGGGCGCCTCGCGAGCTCGCGCGCGAAGACCGCGAGCCAGAGACCGAAGAGGGCGGCAGGCAGCGCGGCGTCCAGCCAGTGAATCGAGAGGCCCTCGGGGTGCCAGGCGGGCGCGACGAGCCAGAACAGGTCGACGCCGCGCATGAAGAGAAGGAGCGCCGCGATCGCGGAGAGCCGGCCGAGGTTCTTCTTGAAGTTCGCCGAGAGGAGAAACACGAACGGCACGACGAACTGGAAGAGCGCGAGCGCGAGCGAGACGGCCAGCCAGCCGCCCGTCACGCGGGCCTTGTAGAACGTGATCTCCTCGGGGAGGTCTCCCGACCAGATGATGATGAGCTGGGAGACTGAGAAGTACGCCCACAGCATCGTGAACGCGAAGAGCAGCTTGCCCCAGTCGTGGACGTGCCGCTGCTGGACGGCGGCGCGGAACGGCTCGCGCTTCGCGAGGAAGAGCGCGGCGACGAGCGTGAAGGCCATGCCCGAGATCGCCTGTCCGCCCACGACGTAGATCCCGTAGATCGCCGAGTACCAGTGCGGGTCGGTCGACATGAGGAGGTCGATCGCCGCGACCGAGATCAGGAGGCAGTAGATCGCGAGAGCGGGCGCCGCGACGAGCTGCATCCGCCGCTCGAGGCCGGCGAAGGGAGCGTCGTCCTGCTTCTTCGAGAGGCGGGAGAGGGCGAGCGCGAAAGCCGTCCAGACGGCGAAGCAGAGCGCGAGCCGCAGGATCACCCCCGTGGGGTTCATGTATGCGGCGCGGTGGTGGAGGATCTCGTCCGTCGCGACGCGCGCCGGATCGGCCCACGGGTAGACGTGCCTCAGGCCGAAGAGGAGGGGCACGGCGAAGAGGGCGACGAGCGGCAGCGTGCGGGACGAGGCCTCGAGGATGCGGCGGATGACGAGGCCCCAGGCGCCGCCCGTCATGTGGTGGAGCGCCTGGATCGCGAGCGAGCCGAGCGCGACGCCCAGGACGAGACAAAAGGCGACGAGATAGGAGCGGTAGAACTGCACCGGGTTCGCGACGAAGCCGGCGGCGGACGCCGCGGCGAAGACGGCGCCGACGGCGAGAGCGCGGCGGCCGACGCGCGCGATGTCTGCGGCGGGGGGAGCCCAGTCGGCGGCATTCAGAGGCTTCTGCGGGTGGACGTCGGTCATCGGGGTGCGCCGCTTTCGGAGGGAGATTTCTTTGAAGGTGAATGGGGCGAAGGCTGTGCCGGAGCTTCGCCTGCCGCCTGATGCGCAGCCGCCTCCCCGCTCTTACCCTCTAAGAAATCTTCATCTTTTTTCGTCAGGAATTCCTTCGGCATGTTCTGTGAAGCCTGCAGCGTCTTCACCCACGCAACCACCGCCCAGCGGTCTTCCGGCGTGATCTGGGGCGCGTAGCTCGACATCTGGCCGAAGCCGTTCGTCATGACGTCGAAGAAGTAGCCGGCGCGCTCGTTGCGGAGGCGGTCGACGTGGAACGTGCTGGGGTTCTTGAATCCGCGCGCGACGATCATGCCCTGCCCGTCGCCCGTCCGGCCGTGGCACGGCGAGCAGTAGATGTTGAAGCGCTCCTGCCCGCGCAGGAGGAGAGGCTTCGTGACGGGGACGGGGATGTCGAGGACGAACTTGCCGTCCTCGCCGACGCCGCGGTAGAGCGTCGCGTCCGCGCGCAGGAAACCGCGCGCGACGACGCCCTCGGGGAGCGGCCGGGCCGAGCTGTGGTCCGCGAAGAACGGCGACTCGCGCAGCGGCTTCGTCTTCGCCTGGTTGTGCATGTCGTCGCGGCAGCCGCCGAGCGCGAGGACGAGAAGGGGGAGGAAGAGCGCGCGGCGCATCAGTCCTCCACGTCCTGGACGTGGGCGCCGCCGAGCGTCTCCATGAACCGGAACGTGTCGCCGGCCCGGAACTTCGGGTCGCGCGCGAGGATCATCAGGAAGTACTTGTCGCGCGACGCGAGCTGGAAGCGGTCCACGCCGAAGACGGGGTGGTAGGGCATCGGGAGGCCGTTCAGGACGAGCATCCCGAGGACCGCCGAGATCCCCGCGAGGAGGATCGTGCACTCGAACGTGATCGGGATGAACGCGATCCAGCTGTTCGGCGGGCGGCCGCCGATGTTGAGGGGGTACTCGAGAGCGGAGGCCCAGTACTGCAGGCCGAAGCCTCCGAGGCCGCCGACGAGCCCGCCGATCAGGACGAGGAGCGGCACGCGCGACGGGCCGTGGCCGATCGCGTCGTTCAGCTCCTCGATCGGATACGGCGTGTAGGCCTCCATCACGACGTAGCCCTCCGCGCGTGCGCGGTGAACGGCCTGGACGAGGGCGGGCGAGCCGGCGAACTCGGCGATGACGCCGTAGAGGTGGGGCGGCAGTTCCCCGCCTCCCTCGCGCGGTCCGGGCTTGCCGACGCCGGCTGCGACGTGGCGGGGGAAGATGCGGCGGAAGAAACTCACGCGCGCCCCCCGGCCGCCTCGTCTGCAGGGTCGCCCTTCGCGATCGTCCGCATCTCGAAGATCGAGATCACGGGCAGGAACCGGATGAAGAGGAACATGAGCGAGAAGAAGAGGCCGAGCGACCCGATGTAGAACGACCAGTCCCACTTCGTCGGCGTGTACATGTCCCACGAGGACGGGAGGAAGTCGCGGTGAAGGCTCGTCACGATGATGACGAAGCGCTCGAGCCACATGCCGATGTTCACGACGATCGAGATCACGAACAGCGTCGCGACCGAGTTGCGGACCTTTCGGAGCCACAGGAGCTGCGGCGTCAGGACGTTGCAGAGAATGAGCGCGAACCAGATCCAGCCGTACGGGCCCATGATCCGGTTCTTCATCATGAACTGCTCGAAGCCGTTGCCGCTGTACCAGGCCATGAAGATCTCGATCGCGTAGCCGTACGCCACGATGAGGCCCGTCGCGAGCATGACCTTCGCCATGTTCTGCAGGTGCCGCATCGTGATGAAGTCCTCGAGCCCGAACAGCTTGCGGAGCGGAATCGAGAGCGTCATGACCATCGCGAAGCCGGAGTAGATGGCTCCCGCGACGAAGTAGGGCGGAAAGATCGTCGCGTGCCAGCCCGGGATGATCCCGACCGAGAAGTCGAAGCTCACGACCGTGTGGACGGAGACGACGAGCGGGGTCGCGAGGCCGGCCAGGAGGAGGCTCGCGACTTCGTAGTTGTGCCAGTGGCGGGCCGAGCCGCGCCAGCCCATCGCGAGCATCCCGTAGGCGATCTTCCCCGCGAGGCGCTTGCTGCGGTCGCGGAGCGTCGCGAGGTCGGGGATGAGTCCCACGTACCAGAAGAGGGCCGAGATCGTCGCGTACGTCGAAACCGCGAACACGTCCCACATGAGCGGGCTGCGGAACTGCGGCCACAGGCCCATCGTGTTCGGGTACGGAAAGAGCCAGTACGCCGCGAGCCACTGCCGGCCCGTGTGGAAGAGGACGAACTGGCCCGCGGCCGCGACGGCGAAGAGCGTCATCGCCTCGGCGAACCGGTTGATCGACGTGCGCCACGACTGGCGGAGGAGGAGGAGGATCGCGGAGATGAGCGTCCCGGCGTGGCCGATGCCGATCCACCAGACGAAGTTGACGATGTCGACGCCCCAGGCGACCGGGATGTTGATGCCCCAGAGGCCGACGCCGAGGACGAGGAGCTTCGCCATCGAGATCAGGAGGAGCTGCATCGCCATGAAGGAGATGCCGAAGGCGAGGTACCACCACTTCGGCGTCTTGTTCAGGACGACCGCGCTGATCTTGTCGGTGACCGAGGCCGGCGTGTAGCCGGGCGCGATGACGGGGGGACGCTCGACGGCGCTCACGAGCGGATCTCCGGGTTCGGATTCGTCAGCTTCGCGAGGTAGGTCGTCCGCGGGCGCGTGTTGAGCTCGGCGAGGAGCGGGTACTCGAGCGGCTCCTTGCGCATCTTCGCGGCGCGCGAGGAGGGGTCGTTCAGGTCGCCGAAGACGAGCGCCTCGGTCGGGCAGGCCTGCTGGCAGGCCGTCACGACCTCGCCGTCCCGGACGCGGCGGTTCTCCTTCTCGGCGTCCATCCGGGCGCGATTCACGCGCTGGATGCAGTAGTTGCATTTCTCCATGACGCCGCGCTGGCGGACCGTGACGTTCGGGTTGGCGAGGAGCGTGAGGACGGGGAGGTGCTTGTCCTTGTTGTAGTCGAAGAAGTTGAACCGCCGGACCTTGTACGGGCAGTTGTTCGAGCAGTACTTGGTCCCGATGCAGCGGTTGTAGGTCATCTCGTTGATGCCTTCGTCGCTGTGGGTCGTCGCTGCGACGGGGCAGACGACCTCGCACGGAGCCTTCTCGCAGTGCATGCACATGACCGGCTGGTTGTGCGCGGCCGGATTCCCGGGAGTTCCCTCGTGGTAGCGGTCGATGCGCAGCCAGTGCATCTCGCGGCCGCGTCGGACCTGGTCCTTGCCCACGGTCGGGATGTTGTTCTCGGCCTGGCACGCGACGACGCACGCGCTGCAGCCCGTGCACGAGGACAGGTTCACCGCGAGGCCCCAGGCGTGCTGCTCGTATTTCCAGCCGGGGTAGAGGGAGATCTCCGGGATCTCCTCCATCTTCTTTGCGAACTCCGGGTCCTTGCGGTAGGTCTCGTAGGTGCCGGTCCGGACGAGGTGCCGGCCTTCCATGTTGAAGTGCTGCTGCGTCGAGGCGAGCTCGGCCGTGCGTCCCGCCTTTCGGAGGGTCGCCGTCGTGTTCCACAGGGCCGCGGAGGTCCGGAGAGGGTAGGCGTCGACGCCGACGCCGTTCCCGACGCGGCCCGCGCGCGTGCGCCCGAAGCCGAGGTGGACCGTGACGACGCCGTCGGGCTGGCCCGGGAGGATCCAGACCGGGAGCTCGACCGCCTTGCCGTTCGCTTCGACCACGACGACGTCCTCGTTCTTCAGGCCGAGCGACTCCGCGCTCTTCGGCGAGAGGTGCGCGACGTTGTCCCACACGAGCTTCGTGAGGGGCTTCGGCAACTCCTGCAGCCAGCCGCTGTTGGCGAACCGGCCGTCGAAGAGGCCCGCGTCCGGCCGGAGGACGAGCTCGAACGAACCCGCCGGCGCCGGGGCAGCCGGCGAGGAGGCGGCCGGCGCCTTCGGCGCGAGGGCCAGCGGCGCGAGGGCCGTGCCTTCGACGAGGCCGTCGTGGAGGGCTTTCCTCCAGAACGCGTCGAACCCCGCGGGGCGCTGCTTCTGCCACGTGGACTTCACGAGGTCGCCGCCCTTCGCGGACGGCTGGCCGAGAACGGCCGCGAGGACCTCGTGGGCGGACTTGCCGCCGTAGAGGGGCTCGACGAGGGGCTGCGCGATCGAGGCCGTTCCGTCGAAAGAACGCGCGTCCGTCCACGCCTCGAGCGGATGCGCCTCGTTCAGCTGCCAGGTGCAATACGCGCTCGTTTCGTCGTCGTAAAGCGACAGGTGCGCGCGGAACGCGGCCTTCTGGACGGCGTCCGCGAACCCGAGATCCGCGGGTGCGTCGAAGACGGGGTTTCCGCCGAGGATCAGGAGCGTGTCGACCTTGCCGGTTCTGAGGTCGGCGGCGAGGTCGCGGATCGACGCGAGCTGGTCGACGGGCTCGGCCTCGACCGGGCCCGTGACGAGGACGGTCGTGCCGATCGCGCCGAGGGCGCCGTTGATCGCGTGGACGAGGGCGTGGACCTCGGCCGGAGCGTAATCGCCCGCGACCACGAGGCCGCGCGCGCCGGCGGCCCTGAGGTCGGCCGCCGCCGCGGCCAGCTCCGGATATGCGGTTGCCGGCGTGCCGGTCGCGAGCGCGGCGTGCAGGGCGGATGCCGCCGCGCCGAGCGCGGACGGCTTCACCGGGAAGCGGTGATCCGCGAGCGCGGAAGACGCGGTCGGCGTCGACTCGACGGCGTAGAAGCGCGGGGGCCTGGCGCCGGAGGTCGCGGCCTCGCGCCGGCGCCGCGCGAACGCGCGCGCGGCCGCGAGGGCCCCGGGGCCCGAGACGAACGGGTCCGCGTCGAGCGTGAGGACGACGTCGGCCTTCGAGAAGTCGTGGCGAGTCTCGACGGCCTGCCCGAAGGCGAGGCGCGCGCCTGCGCGGGCCGCGTCGCGCCCGGCCGGCTCCCACTGGTGCCAGCGGGCCTTCGGCATCGCCGCGAGGACCGCGCGGATCTGGGAGGCGAGCGTCGGGGACGTGACGGTCTGCGTGAGGATGCGGAATCCCTCGCCCGAGAGCGCGGAGTGGATCTTGACGCGCTGGGCGAGCTCGTCCGTGAAGTTCGCCCAGGTGCGGATCTGGCCGAGGCGCGTGATCGTCTGGGAGCGGTCCGGGTCGTAGAGGGAGAGGACGAGCGCCTGGGCGTACGCGTCCGTCGCGCCGAGGCTCGCCGGGTGGTCGGGGTTGCCCTCGACCTTCGTCGGGCGGCCCGTATGGCTCTCGACGAGGAGGCCCGTCGCGTAGCCGCCGAGCGTGGCGGCCGTCGCGAAGAAGAGAGGACGGCCCGGGACGACCTCTTCGGGCTGCTTCACGTAGGGGACGATGCCTTCGCGGGGCTGCTTGACGCAGGCCGAGAGGCCGGCGAGGGAGAGCGAGGCGGCGGAGAGCTCGAGGAAGCGGCGCCGGCTCACGCCCTCGTCCCACTCGGAAGCGTGCTGCGGGAACTCGCGGCCGAGCATCTCGGCGAACTCGGGCGTCCCGGAGTGTTCCTCGAGGCTGCGCCAGAAGGCGCGGCCCTTCTCTGCGGAGAGGCGTTCCCGGAGGTCGGGGGCGTGCGTGTGGTCGGTCATCGGTGGCACGTGCTGCAGTTCGTGAGCGCGTAGGCGGAGCGGATGCCGTACTCCTTCTTGAGGGCGGCCCCGAGGGCGGCCTGGTCGTCGGCCTTCCACGTGAGGTCGAAGATCCTGTCCTTCGGGCGGAGGTTCATCTCGGGGTTGCGGTGGCACGCGAGGCACCACTCCATCTGGAGGGAAGGGAACTGGTACGTGAGACGCATCTTGTCCACGCGGCCGTGGCACGAAACGCAGCCGACGCCCTTGTTCACGTGGATCGAATGGTCGAAGTAGACGAAGTCCGGCAGGTCGTAGACCTTCGCCCAGTTCAGCGGCCGTCCGGTCCGGAAGCTCTCGCGCACCGGCTCGAGCATCGGGCTGTCGTTCCAGACGAGCTTGTGGCAGTTCATGCACGTCGCCGTCGGCGGGATTCCGGCCGAAGCGCTCTTCTCGACGGACGAGTGGCAGTAGCGGCAGTCGATCCCGAGGCCGGCCACGTGGTGCTCGTGCCCGAACGGAATCGGCTGCTTGATCGTCACGCCCTGGTTCGTGTTGTAGGCGGAACGGTTCAGGACCGTCGCGGCCCAGGCGACGCCGGCAAGGACGAACACCGCTCCCCAGATGGACAGGCGGGCGATCGCGTTCGTGGATCGATTGAAGATCTGCGGCATGACTCTAGTTTCTTTGCCGGGCTCCGCCGGCCGGGAAGGCCGGGAATTTACCAGATCGCGCCTGAGAGTGAGTTGCCGTACCCCGTCGACGCGCGCGCCTAGAATCAATCGTGCCGTCGCCTCCGACACGCGCGCGCTTCGCGGCTCCGCTCGCCGTGTTCGCGCTCGTCTTCGCGTTGCGCGGGGCCGCGCTGGCCTCGCTCCTCGCGACGCCGCTCGCCTCGTGGCACCTCTGGACGGAGACGGACGAGCACGGCTACGTCGAGTGGTCGGCCCGTCTCGCGGCCGGCAACTGGGCCGACATCCCGGCGTACCGGGCGTACTTCAACTGGCAGCGGGAGTACGGTCCGCCGGAGGCCTGGGAGCGCTGGTATCAGAAGAACGCCTACTACGCCGGGCCGCTGTACCCCTACGGCCTCGCGGTCCTCCGGAAACTCTTCGGCTCGCCGTTTCTGCCGGCGCGGCTGCTGCAGCTGCTGCTCGCGTGCGCGGCGGCGGCGGCGGTCGCCGCCGCGGTGCAGAGACTCGGAGAAGATTTTCTTAGAAGGGGAAGAGGGGAAGGCGGCCGCCCGGTTTTGTGGTCGTCGATCGGTGCGGGTGTGCTCTACGGAAGCTACGGCCCGCTCGTCTTCCACGACTTCTTCCTCTACCGCGACGGCCCCGTCGCGCATCTGTCGACGCTCCTCGTCGTGCTGCCGATGATCTTCGGCGGGGGCGCCGCCTTCGGCCTCGGGCTCCTCGGCGGCGCCGCCGTCCTCATGAAGCAGACGGTCCTGCCCCTTGCCCTCGTCTCCCTTTATTCACTTTCAAGGAAGTCCGAATACCCGGGCGGCGCACAGCGCCGCGTTCTCCTCCTTGGCGCCCTGGGCCTCGCGATCCCTCTCGGCGTTCTCGCCGCCCGAAACATTTCCGCCGGCGTGCCGCCGCTGACCTTCGACACGCGGCAGGCGATCGGCATCGTGTGGGGAAACGGATTCGGAGCCGACGCGACGACGAACCCGCCGCCCGGCATGAAAGGGATCCTGGAGGAGGCCGGCGGCTCCACGTCGAAGACCGCGAAGCTCGTCCTCTCCGGCTATGAAAAGCAGCCGCTCGAGCTGCCGAAGCTGTTCCTGAAGAAGTTCGCGACGTTCTTCAACCGGTTCGAGGTGCCCGACAACGCGAACTTCTACTTCTTCAGGGATCGACTGGAGATTCTCAGAATGCTCCCTGTCTTTTCGTGCCTGCTGGGAGCCGGACTCGTCGGGCTGCTGGCCGCGCTCACGCGCGGCGTTCTTCGAAAGGAAGAGTTCTCCCTCGCGGTCGTTGGAATTCTCGCGCCTCTCGCCGCCTGCCTCCTCGTGCAGACCACCTCCCGCTACCGTGTGGGGGCGATCGGCCCGCTGGCACTGGGCTCGGGCCTCTTTCTTCTCTTCACACTCGAAGAAATTCGTCGGCGCCGCTGGCGAGCCGTCGCCCTTCTTGCCGTGCCGGCTGCTGCGCTGTCTCTCGTCCCGCTCCTGCCCTCGACGATCTACGACGCCCGCCACCGCTTCTCCGACACGCTCGTGTACGCGACGCTCGCCGAGGCCGAGAGCGGCCCCGAGGCCGCGGCCGAGGAGATCCGGCGCTACGTGGAAGAGGGCGGCGACGACCGGGCGTACGACACGGCGGTCCGGGCGTTCCGGTACTGGGTCCGGACGGGGGAGCGCGCACACGCGCTCGTCGAGCCCTCGGGGATGGCGCCGCCCGGGCGCCGCCTGAGGGAATTCCCGAAAACGAGCCGGGACGCGCTCTTCACCCGCTGACGCGGGCTCCGCCTATGCGCCCTGGGGAACCTGTTCTCTCCTCAGGGGCGGCGCGGTGCGCTTCTCGTCGCGCAGGTGGTGGTACGCGAGGATCGGGTGGCGCCACAGCATGCGCGGCCCGGCGAAGCGCATCACCTCGTGCATGAGGTCGCGCCTCGCGCGCGTGTAGCAGTGGATCGGGCACTTCTTGCACGTCGGCTTCTCTTCGCCGTACGGGCACTTCAGCAGGCGATAGCTCGCGTAGTCCAGCAGGGAGTCGCACCCCGCGCAGAGCGCGCCGAAGCGCACGCGGACGTGCAGCGGATGCGCCTCGCACCAGATGTGGATCATGGCCTCGATCGTCCGCTGCTCGCGGCGCAGGCGGGGCGTCGTGAGGAGGACGTTCTGGAATTCGCCGGGGACTTCGCTCACGGGGAGATCCTGCTCACTTCCGTAATCTGCGTCATTCATTCACCTGCATCAAGAGCCGGGCATGACGCACGTCATACGGAAGGGGTGAAATCAGGTCCGGAAGAGCCCCGTGTCGAGGTGCTGCATCAGGATGTCCGGCCCTTCGAGCCCGACGCTCATCCGGATGAGGCCCGGCGTGATGCCGCGGGCGAGTCGGTCGGCCTCGGGGACGACCGCGTGCGTCATCGTCGCGGGTTGCTCCACGTACGTGATGGCCCCGCCGAGGCTCACGGCCAGCTCCATCGGGACGTCCTTGCGGGCGAGGTAGTTCATCAGCTTCTCGCCGGCCGCGGCGCCGCCTTTCACCTCGAACGAGATGAGCGAGCCGCCGTCGCGCATCTGCTTCTCGACGATGTCCTTCTGAGGGAAGTCGTGGAAGCCGGGGTACGTCACGTGCGCGACCCTGGGGTGCGTGCGCAGGAACGCGGCGATCGTGGCGGCGCTGTCGCTCTGGGCCTTCTGGCGGACGGCGAGGGACTGCACGGTCATCGAGTTCAGCCACGAGTCGAAGGGGGAGGGCGTCGCGCCGAGGTCCTTGTACCAGGGGAAGAGGTCGGTCTTCAGGTACCGGAACGGCCCGAGGAGCGCGCCGCCGATGGACGCCGAGTGGCCGTTGATGAACTTCGTCAGCGAGTGGACGACGAAGTCCGCGCCCAGCCGGAACGGCTGCTGCAGCCACGGCGAGCAGAACGTGTTGTCGACGATGAGGGGAATGCCGCGCGCCTCGGTCAGCCGCGAGATGGCCTCGATGTCGCAGAGCCGGAGTGTCGGGTTCTCGGGCGATTCGAGGAAGACGGCCGCGACGTTCGGGTGGAGCTCGAGCGTCCTGGCGACCTCGGCCACGCTGCCCGTGTCGCAGAAGACGGCTTCGACGCCGTACTTCGACATGTTGCGCAGCAGGCTGTCCGTGCAGCCGTAGATGTTGCCCGCGAGGACGGCGTCGCCCGCCTTGAGGAGCGAGAGGAGGAGCGTGGAGATCGCGCCCATCCCCGAGCCGAAGATGAGGCAGCCGATCGTCGGCTCCGTCTCGTCGGCGGCGAGCGCCTTCTCGATGACGTGCTGGGCCTCGAGCCGGAAGAGCACGCGCTCGAGGTACTCGGACGTGGGGTTGCCGAGGCGCGTGTAGATGCGCGCGTACGGCCGCTCGCCGCCCTTCGACATCCCGAGAAAGCGGTCGGCGCCATCCTTCACGTCGTGGAACGCGAACGTCGAGCGCTGGTGGATGGCGGGCAGGCCCGTGCCGGCGGCGAGCGCGCGGAACATGCCCTCGTCGAGCTGGTGGACGTCGTCGCGCACCCACCGGGTTTTGCGGTCGACCCACCAGTCCCAGAAGGGGAAGCGCGCGGCGCCGTGCAGGACGGGGGATGCGGTCGGGGTGCTCATGCCCCGAATTTAGCCCTCGCGGCCCTCCGGGGCTAGAATGGTCCACGTTCGAAGTCCCAAGGAGCGCCCGTGGCCGAGCCCAATCCTCGGACAGAGCAGCGTCGGAGCCCCCGCAGCGACGTGCGGATTCCGGTCGCGCTGCGCCATGAAGGGGAAAGGTTCAAAGGCACGACACTCGTCGTGAACACTCATGGCGCGCTCGTGGGCGCTCACCGCAACGTCCCGATGGGCGACATGTTCGAGCTGGAGAACGTGCGGACCCGGGTCTTCTGCCATTGCCGGGTCGTGTTCCACGGCGGGCTCGGCGCCGACGGCTTTTTCCGCCTCGGCGTCGAAATGCTCGAGGCGCACCCCGCCGTGTGGGGCGCCGACTACTCGCCGGCCGCGTCCTGACCCGCCAGCTTCGCAGCGGCGGCGCGCGTCTCGACGTCCTCTTCCTTCTTTCCCTCTTCGCGCAGCGACTTCAGGCTGAGTCCTCCCGCGAGGAGGAAGCCGAGGCCGAGGAGCGTGATCGGAACGAACGACAGGGCGTGCGAGACGAGTGCGAACGCACCGGCCGTGTCCTTCGAGACGCCATAGAAGCCCGTCAGCGCGTAGGCGACCGCCGTGTGGTAGCCGCCCACGCCGCCGGGCGTCGGGATTGCGAGGCCGAGAATCGCCCACGCGATGACGAAGAACGAGACCGGGTAGGGGAGCACGAGGTCGAATGCGAGAAGCGTCATCCAGACCTGGGTGGCGATGAGGGCCCAGAGCGCGAGGGACGCGGCCGCGACGACGGCGACGTCCTTCGCGGTGCCGAGGGCGCCGAGTCCGTCGAGGAAGGACAGCAGGATCGCCTCGATGCGAGCGCCGATCTTTTCGGGCAGCGGGCGGAGGAACGGCTTGACGAAGCGGTCCGTGCGCTCGGGCTTCGCGGCGAGCAGGCCGAGGACGGCGAGGCCGGCGAGCGTGCCCGCGCCGAAGAGGAGCGCGAACTGGCGCAGCGTCGCGAACCGGCCTGCTGCCTCGCCTCCCATGTTCTGCGGCGCCCAGCCGACCGCGTAGACGACGAAGAGGAGCACGCACGTCACGAGGTCGATGAGCCGCTCGAGCGCGATCGACGCGAGGCAGGGTGCGACGGGCAGCCCGGCGCGGCGCGCGAGGGCGACCGGGCGGACGATCTCGCCGGCGCGGGCGGGGAGAAGCGTCGACGCCGCGAAGCCGATGGACGTGGCCGAGTTGAGGTCGTAAGCCGAGGGGCGCCCGGCCTTTCTGAGGAGGAGCCCCCAGCGCCACGAACGGAAGAGGGGCGTCGCCAGGAGGCCGCACGCCGTCGCGGCGGCGAGCCAGCCCACGTGCGCGCCGCGGATCGCCTTCCCCACGGCGGCGAAGTCCAGCGTGCGGAGAAAGAGCACGAGGAGCACGGCGGCGAGGCCGAGGGAAACCGCCACCCGCAGCGCCTTGCCGCCCTTTTCGGAGGAGCTCACCGCCGGATCGTAGCCCACACCTGCGGTACGCTTGCTCCGTGCGCGACGTGCCGGTTTTCACCGATCAGGTCTTTCTCGAGCACGACACCGGCCCGTATCACCCCGAGAACGCGCACCGGCTCGAGGCCGTGATTCACGCGCTGCGCCTGGAGGGCCGCCGGTTCGAGTCTCCGCCCGACCCCGAGCGCACGCTGAAGGCGCTCGAGCGCGTGCACGAGCCCGCCTACATCGCGCGCCTGAAGGCCGCATGCGACGCGGCGCCGGCGGGCGGCACCGCTCCATTTTCCCTGTTCGACTGCCCGGACAACCCGATCTCGGCCGCCACGTTCGGAGCCGCGTACCGGGCGGCCGGGCTCGTCCTCGCGGCCGTGGACGCGGTCCTGGAGAAGAGAGCGCCGGCCGTCTTCGTGGCCGCCCGGCCGCCCGGCCACCACGCGCTGCCCGCGCAGGCGATGGGCTTCTGTTTCTTCAACACGATCGCCGTCGCGGCGCGCGACCTCGTCGAGAACTCGGGTGCGACGCGCGTCCTCGTGGCCGACTTCGACGTCCACCACGGGAACGGGACGCAGCAGATCTTCTGGGAGGACGGGCGCGTGGCCTATCTCTCGGTCCACCGGCACCCGTTCTACCCGGGCACGGGCGCCGCGAACGAGCAGGGGGCCGGCAAGGGGCGGGGCGCAAACGTGAACGTGCCGCAGCGTGCCGGGGCGGGGGACGGCGCCTACGCGGGCGGCTTCTCGGCGGCCCTCGAGGCGCTCGCGGAGAGGTTCAAGCCGGAGTTCGTCCTGATCTCGGCCGGCTTCGACGCCCACGAGGGCGACCCGCTCGGGGGGATGAGCGTCACGACCGCCGGGTTTTCCTGGATGACGCGGTCCCTGGAGGAGGTCGCCGGGACCTGGGCCGGCGGCCGGATCGTGTCGGTTCTCGAGGGCGGGTACGACGAGCGGGCCCTGGGCGAGTCGGCGGTCGCGCACGTGCGCGTTCTCGACAGGACGGGCGGCCTGCCGTAGCGGGCCCTCGCGTAAATGGCTCATTTGACAGAGCCTTTCGCGCCCGTTAGACTCAATACGCGTCAATCTCTCTTCATGGTTCGGTGTCCGAGCGTGCCTTGGAACTTCTTCTCGACGCACGGAGGCTCGTGATGATTCGGAAGGCCCTGTTCCTCTCGGCGACCGTCGCGGCCGTGGCCCTGCTTGCGGCGCCCCCTGCGGACGCCCGCAGCGCGGAAGTCCGGCGCGCCCTCGGGTGCCCGTCGCAAACGCTGGGATCCGTGGATGTTCCGGTCGACGGAGCGACCGTCAGCGGTTACGTCGTCGTCAAGGGATACGCGCTGGACGGCAACCTTGTGTCCAACGTCGATGTCTACGTTGACGGCACCGACGACGCGAACCGCGTCACGACGGCCGGCGGCGCCAACATCAACCTGCCCCGCCCCGACATCCTCCAGGCCTTCCCGCAGTACGCCGGCACGCCGGGGCAGAACCCCGGGTGGCTGGCGTCCTTCAAGGCGTCGAATTACTCGAACGGGTCGCACACGATCTACGTCGGAATCACGGACACGTCCGGCTGCACGTACTTCCTCGCGCCCAAGGCGATCAAGATCGACAACGCGAAGAACCAGGCGCCGTTCGGAAACATGGACCTCCCGCTCGCGAACAGCTCCGTGTCCGCCAACGGCGTCCTCACGGTCGTGGGCTGGGCGCTCGACGACCGCAAGGTCGACCACGTCGACGTTCTCGTCGACGGGCTGCTCGAGCGTCAGGCCGTCACGGGCGTCTACCGTGCCGACGTCGCCGCGAACTTCCCGGACAACCCGGCCGCGATCGTCGCGGGCTTCATCCTGAACGTCGACTCGACGCGTTACGCCAACGGCGTCCACACGGTGAGCGTCCGCGCCGTCGACGACCAGGGCCAGCAGGGCTTCCTCGGGACGGCGCGGGTGCAGGTCTTCAACAACGCCCCGAACACCGGCCCCTTCGGCGCGGTCGAATTTCCGCTCCTGAACGCGAACTGGTTCGGGAACTGCTTCCCGGTGTCGCCGGGCGGCCCGTCCGGCGGCCCGACGGACATCGTCGATCCGCGCATCCTCATGTTCGTCAACGGCTGGGCCCTCGAGGCCTCGCTCGAGAACACCGGCGGCGTCTCGGAAGTGCGCGTCGCGCTGGACGGCGTGCCGATCAAGAACTCGCGCGTGAACTGCCACCGTGAATTCCTCCTCGCGAACGCCCTGATCGACTGCTACGGGTACTACCGTCCCGACATCGAGGTCCTGTATCCGGGCTTCGCCCAGGCGCCGAACGTCGGCTTCCAGTTCTTCGTCGACGCCGGCTACCTCCTCACGCAGAAGGGTTTCCGGGAAGGCGCGCACATCCTCCAGGTCTCGGCCGTCGACAAGCGGAACACCGCCGTCCTCCTGAAGGAAGTTCCGATCACGATGGAGTGCGCGACGGGCCAGCTCGACCCGCCGCCGCTCGGGTACATCGACGACCCGACGAACTACAAGTTCATCGGGGGAGTGTTCCCGGTCATCGGCTGGGCGCTCGACCTCGACGTCGTCGTGAAGGTCCGGATCCTGATCGACGGCGTGGCGCAGATCGACGCGGTCACGGGCGTCGACCGGGCCGACTACGGCTACGCGAGCCCGGACGTCGCGGCCACGTACCCGTTCTACCCGCAGCGCGCGAACGCGCGCTTCCGCTTCTATCTCGACACGACGAAGATCTCGAACTCCGAGCACGACCTTCTCATCGAGGTCACGGACGCGCGGGGCAACGTGCGCTCGGCCGGCACGCGCCGCTTCATCGTGGACAACAACACGCTCGTCCGCTGAGCAGGTGAGGTCCGAAGAGACCGGAAAATTTCTTAGAAGGTAAGAGAAGGCGGCCCGGCACCTGCCGGGCCGTCGTGTTTTCGGGGCCGGGGACCCTCTTCACCCTCTAAGAAATCCGAATCCGAATCTTCTCCGAATCCCCGGGCGCGCAAAGCGCGCTCCGAAGCAAAGATCTCTTATCCTTCCGTCTCCAGATGCAGCCCGCCCAGAAGAAGTTCCTGATCCGGTTCGCGCTCTTCCTCGTGGGGTTCTACGCGCTCGTCGCGATCCAGCCCGTCAACGACGCCGTCGTGGTGCCGTTCACCGGGTTCCTCGTGAAGGTGTCCGCGGGGATCCTCCGCGCGGTCGGCGAGCCGGTGGTCACACGCGGCACCGTGATCCAGTCGGCGCTCTTCGCGGTGGACGTCAAGAACGGCTGCAACGGGATCGAGGCGGCGCTTCTTCTCGTCGCCGCGATGCTCGCGTTCCCGGCTTCGGCGAAGGCGCGCGCCGCGGGTCTTGCGACGGGCCTTCTCGCGATCCAGCTCGTGAACCTCTTTCGGATCGTGTCGCTGTTCTGGCTCGGCGCGCACCGGCGCGACGTGTTCGACCTGTTCCACGCGGCAATCTGGCAGACGCTGCTGATCCTGCTCGCGGTCGGGATCTTCCTCGTGTGGGGCCGGAAGCTCCGCGGCGGAGAAGGCGCTGAAGCTCGCGCTTAGGGCCGCCCTGGGTTTCGCGTTCGGGCTCGGCCTCTGGCACGCCGGGACGCCCGTCTACGACCGTCTGCTCGTCGGCTTCGCGGAGCCGGTCGTGCGGCTGCTCGAGCGGCCGGCCGCGACACGGCTCTACGCGGAGGGAACGCGCGTCGTGATCGACCGGTCGGATTTCCCGTCCACGTCCGAGCGACCCGCGCTTCCGGCGGACGACCTCACGTTCGACGTCATCATCCTGCTGACGCTCGCCGCCGCGACGCCGGGGCTCCTGCGGGACCGCGCAATGAAGGGGCTCGGGATCTCGCTCCTCGTGCTGGTCGCCCTGCACGTCGCGGCGCTCGTCGCCGCCGTCGAGTCGTTCTACGCGATGAAGCTCGGCGCCTGGAGCGCGGCGACCTACGGGCCGATCGCGCGGAACTTCTGGGCCACCGCGTCGCACTTCTGGCGGCTGGCGGGCTGCTTCGCCGCGCCGTTCGTACTCTGGTGGCTCCTGATCAGGCCTACGGCCTCAGCGGACCCTTCAACTCGGACTTCTTCGCGAGCTGCATCTGCTCGTGCGCCGTCGCGAGCTTCTCGGCGTCGGGGAAAAGGGTGAGCGCCTTCCTGAGCTGGACGTCGTTCTCGAGGCTGGCCCGGTAGCCCGCGTCGCGCCCGAATTTCGCCGTCAGGATCTCCTCGCGGATCGCGTGGTCGACGATGAAGGGATCCTTCTCCTCGGCGTACGTCGCCTTGGCGCCCTTTTCGAAGGGGAGTCCCGGCTTGGCGTCGACGAACTTGAAGAAGTCGTCCTTCACGGCGTCGGTCACCGGAAAATCGCGGGGGACCGTCGGGTGTTTCGCGAGGTAGTCGACCGCGAATTCGAAGAAGAGCCCGCGCGCGTAGAGCGTCGTCGCGAAGCGGGAGAGCGTCGGCGCCTTCACGAAGACGTCGGGCGTGATGCCGCCGCCGCCGTAGACCGTGCGGCCCGCATCCGTCTTGAAGGACTCCTTCTTCTGGGAGGACGCTGCGTCGCGGGCGGGGCCCGTCTCCTCGGCGTCGCCGCCCTCCTCGTCCTCGTGCGAGAGGTATTCGAGGACGTCCCTGTAGTCGCGCTGGATGCAGCGGCCGGAGGGCGTGTAGTACTTCGCGGACGTGAGCGCGAGGCCCGCGCCGTCCGAGAGGTTGTAGACGGACTGGACGAGGCCCTTGCCCCAGCTCGTCTGGCCGACGATGACCGCACGGTCGTGGTCCTGCAGCGCGCCCGCGACGATCTCCGAGGCGGACGCCGAGCCCTTGTTCACGAGGACGACGACGGGGATGCGCGCGTGGGTGTTCTTGCCGGGCGCCGCGAAGCTCTGCTCCTGCGCGCCGTTGCGGCCGCGGGTCACGACGACCTTCTCGTTGCGCGAGAGGAAGAAGTCCGAAACCGCGATCGCCTGGTCGAGGAGGCCGCCCGGATTGCCGCGCAGGTCGAGGACGAGCTTCTTCATCCCCTGTTTCTCGAGCTTGTCCCAGTTCTCCGCGAGCTCCGGAGCGGAGGTGTGCGTGAAGTCCTTCAGGCGAAGGTAGCCGACGCCCGGCTCGACGAGGAACGCGTAGGAAACCGAATTCGTGGGGATCTCCGCGCGGGTGACGGTCATCTGCAGGGGCTCGTCGAGGCCCGGCCGGAGGATCGTGATGCGGACCTTCGTGCCCTTCGGGCCTTTGAGCTTCTTGACGACCGCGTCCACGGGGAGGTCGTCGATCGACTGGCCTTCGACCTTGTCGATCACGTCGCCCGCCCGGATCCCGAGGCGGTCGGCGGGCGAGCCCTCGACCGGCGTGATGACCGTGACCTTCCCGTTGCGCTTGCTGATGATGATTCCGAGCCCGTAGAAAGATCCGCGCTGCTTCTCGACCATCGAGGAGTACTCCTCGGGCTCGAGGAAGTTCGTGTGCGGGTCGAGCGTGCCGAGCATCCCGTGGATCGACGCGTAGACGAGCTTGTTCGCCGGGACGTCGTCCGCGTACCACGCGCGGGCCGTGGCGAGGATGTCGGAGTACTCCTTGAAGCCGGGATTCGTCGCGTCCGAGACGGCGCCCAGGCGCCCGCCCGCGATGCCTCCGCCGACCGTGACGGCGAGGAGGAACGCGGCGGCGAAAAGAGCGCGCCGAACGGAGCGAGAACGCGTGGGAACGGGCGTGTTGTTCACGTGAAGGGACCCTCCCGGACACGATGAGACTAGCACGCAGGGGAAGGCGGCCGCCTTGACTTCGCCCGGTGCCGAGCGGAGCATCGGCGCTCCAGAGGAGGGGACCGGATGGGCAATCTCGGGATGCCGGAACTGATCATGATCATGGTTCTGGCGCTGCTTCTCTTCGGCCCCAAGAAGCTGCCCGAGATCGGCAAGCAGGTCGGCAAGGCGCTCGGCGAGTTCAAGCGCGCCTCGAACGACCTCAAGCGCACGATCGAGGACGAGATGGAGAAAGCGTCGTCGGCCGTGAAGATCGACGATCCGCCGAAGGACGAGCCGGAGAAACCCGCGCCCGCGCTCGCCCCGGCCGACGGGACGATCTCCCGCCCGTCCGAGACGACGAAGACTCCCGCGCCGTGACCGACTCTGCGCGCCGCCCAGGAGGCGACCCGGAGGAAGACCTCCCGCGGATGTCGTTCCTCGAGCACCTCGAGGACCTTCGCAAGCGTCTCTTCTGGTCCGCGTTCGCCGTGGCCGCCGGCTTCATGGTCTGCTGGTGGAAGGCGAAGCCGATCTTCAACTGGCTCGCGAAGCCCGTCCTCGCCGCGCTGCCGCCCGGGACGAAGCTCGCGTACACGCAGCTCACCGAGCCGTTCATGCTCTACATCAACATCGCCCTCCTCGCGGGTGTGTTCGTGGCGAGCCCGGTGATCCTCTACCAGCTCTGGCTCTTCATCGCGCCCGGCCTCTACAAGCACGAACGCCGGTGGGTCTGGCCGTTCGTCGTCCTGTCGGTGTTCTTCTTCGTGGGGGGCGGCTACTTCGGCTACGCCGTCGGATTCCCGATGGTGGCGCAGTTCCTCGTCGCGACGGGCGAGGACTTCATGCCCGTCATCAAGATCGACGACTACCTCGACATCACGTCGAAGATCCTCCTCGGGATGGGTCTCGTCTTCGAGACGCCGATCCTGATTTTCTTCCTCGCCCGCATGGGCGTGGTGACCGAGAAATGGCTCCTCGCGAAGTTCCGCTACGCCGTGCTCATCATCTTCATCATCGCGGCGCTCATCACGCCGACGCCCGACATCCCGACCCAGTGCGCGTTCGCCCTCCCGATGTGCGCGCTCTACCTTCTCGGCGTCGGAATGGCGTGGGTCTTCAAGAAGCGCGACCCGAAGGCGAAGGCCGGCGCGGACTCGGGAACCTGACGAGACTCATTCGCTGAGGTATCGTGCCCGAGGTGAGTGACAAGCTGACGAAGGTCTTCAAGGCCTTCACCTATCGGGACTTTCGCCTCTTGTGGGGGGGCTCGTTCACGTCCAGCGTCGGGACGTGGATGCAGTCGGTCGCCCAGGCCTGGCTCCTCCTGACGATCTCCGGAAATCCGCAGTACCTCGCCTGGGCCGACGCTCTTCAGCAGGCGCCGTTCCTCGCCCTCTCACTCGTCGGCGGCGTCCTCGCCGACCGGATGGACCGGCGGCGGATCCTCCTCCTCTCGCAAGTCGTCCAGCTTTCCTCGGCGTTCCTCCTCGCAGGTCTCGTCTACACGAATCGTGTCGAGGTCTGGATGATCCTCGCCCTGTCCCTCGTCGTCGGGATCGCGCAGTCCTTCGGGGGCCCGGCTTACCAGGCGCTCGTCCCGACGCTCGTCGACCGGGAGGACGTCCCGAATGCCGTTGCCCTGAACTCGATCCAGTTCAACCTCGCGCGCGTCATCGGCCCGGTCCTCGCGGGCGCGGCGTTCGCGACGCTCGGCGCGGCGGCGTGCTTCGGGCTGAACGGCCTCTCGTTCTTCGCCGTCATCCTGGCGCTTCTCGCGCTGAAGCGCGGGGCCCCCTCGGGCGCGGCCAGCGGCAGCGTGATGGAGAACCTCAAGGCGGGGCTCGCGGCCGCGCATTCCGACCGCGCGCTGCGCGGGCTCATCGCCCTTTCCTTCATCGGCAGCATCTGCGCGTTCCCTCTCCTCACGTTCCTGCCGGTCTTCGCGAAGGACGTCTTCAAGGGCGACGTCAAGGTCCTGAGTTATTTCCTCGCGGTCTTCGGCCTCGGGGCGGTGGTCGGCGCGGTCGGCACGGCCGGCTTCGGACACGTCAAGCGGCGCGGCGCCGTCGCGGTCGCGATGCAGATGACGCTCGGCGCCCTCATGATCGGCTTCGCGCTCTCGCGCACGAAGTGGCTCTCGTTCGGCCTCCTCTTCGGGGCGGGCGCGGCGCTCATGATCGTCTTCGCGATGTTCATGACTCTCGTCCAGACGAACGTGGACGACGCGATGCGCGGGCGCGTCGTGAGCGTCTACTCGCTCGCGTTCCGCGGGGCGATGCCGCTCGGCAGCGTCATCGCGGGCTTCCTCGTCGGCGTCATGCCGACGCCCTGGGTCCTCGCGGGGAACGGGCTGCTCTTGCTCCTGGTGGGAACGATGGTGTTCCTCAGGAACCATCCCGAGGGGGTTCCAAAGCTGTAGGGGCTACGGCCAGCTTCTCCAGTCGGTCGTCTCCATCTCGAGGGCGACGGCGCGCTTGCCGCGCCGCATGTTCAGGAACACACGCTTCGGCACCCAGAGCGGGGCGAGGTCGGCGCGCACCTGCGGGAGCGACTCGAACGTGGCGCGGATGAAGGCGATGTCCAGGATGCGCGGGTCGACCGTGGTCTTGACCTCGAGGTAGGCGGCCGTCTTCGTCTTCGGGTCGAAAAAGAGGACCGCGTCGTCCAGCGGGCGGCCGAGACCGCGGCCGTGCATGCGGACGAGCCCCGGGTGGTCCGCCTCGGGGGGAAGGACCTCGGCGTTCTTGGCCCACTCGGCCACGCGCTCGGGGGAGAGGCGCGCGTAGTACTGCATGAGGTCCTGCGCGATCTCCGAGAGGCGCTCCTCCTCGGTGCCCGTCGTCGGAGCGTAGACCCGCGCCCGGGGGTCGTTCTCGGCGAACGGAGTCGGCTCGGTCGGCTTGTCGAACTTGACCATCTTCTTGACGAGGCCGCCGTCGGGCCCGAGGTGGACGTCCTCGACCTTCAACATCCGGACCGTTCCGTCCACCTTCATTTCGGTCTTGAGGCGCCACTGGTAGTTCGAGAGGCGCTCGCGCTCGCGCCTGAGCCCCGGGCCGACGTCCAGCTTGGACGGCGTAGGGTCTTGCGCGGCGAGGGGCAACGCGATCAGAGTGGCGAGGAAGAACGCGGAGGTCCGGAGCCGCATCACGCGGGCATGGTGCCACACCTCCGACGGAGGACCCATGAGGTTCGAGACGCTGGCGGTTCACGCGGGACGGAGACAGGAAGCGGGGACGGGCTCCGTCGCGCCTCCGATCTATCTCTCGACGACGTTCGAGCGCGGCGAGACGGGCGTCCCGCTGGGCGGCCACACGTACATCCGCGAGTCGAACCCCATGCAGACCCTTCTCGAGGACGCCCTCGCGCCTCTCGAGGGCGGAGAGGGAGCGCTCGTCCTCGGCTCGGGCATGGCGGCGGGCGTCGCCGTGTTCCAGGCGCTCGAACGCGGCGCGCACGTCCTCCTCCCGGACGACGCCTACTACGGCTGGCGCGCGGTCGGGCAGGAGTTCTTTCCGGCGTGGGGCCTCACCGCCTCGTTCTGCGCGATGGACGACCTCGCCGCCGTCGCGAAGGCGATCCGGCCGGAGACGAAGCTCGTCCTCGTCGAGTCGCCGTCGAACCCCCTGATGAAGGTCGCCGATCTCGCGGCGATCGCCGCGCTCGCGAAGAAGGCGGGCGCCCTCACGCTCGTCGACAACACGTTCGCGACGCCCGCCCTCCAGCGCCCCCTCGACCTCGGCGCCGATGTCGCGCTCCACTCGGCGACGAAGTACTTCGGCGGCCACAGCGACGTGCAGGGAGGCGCGCTCGTCTTCCGCAGGAGAGACGACATCTTCGCGAAGGTCGCGCACGTGCGGCATCTCCTCGGCGCGGTGCTCGCGCCGTTCAACGCATGGCTCGTCCTGCGCGGGCTGCGTTCCCTTGCCGTGCGGATGAACGCTCACAGCGCGAACGCGCTCGCGGTCGCGCGCGCCCTCGAGGCGCACCCGAGGGTCGCGCGCGTGAACTACCCGGGCCTCGCGTCGCATTCCGGCCACGCCGTGGCCGCGAGGCAGATGTCGGGCTTCGGAGGGATGCTCTCCTTCCACGTGAAGGGCGGGCGCGACGCCGCGATCGCCGCCGCCGGACGCGTGAGGCTCTTCGTCCGCGCGACGTCCCTGGGCTGTGTCGAGAGCCTCCTCGAGCACCGCGCGACGAGCGAGGGGCCGGATTCGACGGCGCCGCAGGACCTCCTGCGCGTCTCCGTCGGCCTCGAGCACCCGGACGACCTGATCGCGGACCTGGATCAGGCGCTGGGCTAGGGAGACGGTAGAGCCGCCCAGGACTCTCGCAGAGACGAGGGCAGTGTGGGGAGACGCGCTTCCATGTCGGCCCGAATGGCCTCTCCCTCCGGTCCGCCGAGCAGCAGCCTGACGTCGAGGATGTCCTGGGGACCGCCCGCCTCCAGCTTCAGCAGGACGAGGTCGGCAGGATCGACCACCGGCAGGTCTTCTCCGGCTTTCGAGAGCCGGACCACACCGCGCAGCGGGTCGTCGAAATTTCCCCGCTGCACGACGACGTGCGCTCCCTCCATTCGAAGAACCTCCCAGAAAGCGTCGGACAGGATTCGCCCGTCGGCGCTGAGGAGGTCCGCGTCCTCCGTGTATCGCGTGATGCCATGGACGGCGAGGGCAACGCCGCCGATCAAGGCTGCCGGCGAGGCTTCGTCGGACAGGTGACGGACCGTTCGTCCGAGGAGCGTCATCCCCGCGGAAGGTCCATCACGCGGGAAGCGCGCCGCCCGGCGTGTGTGAGACGGCGTGCGAGCCGGGCCGCTTCCTCGCGGCTCGTTCCCTTGGGGAGCGTTGCGAGGAAGAGGTCGAGAGCGAAGTCGTCCGGACGAAGCGCCTCTGCGAGGCGGCTCTCGGGCGTGCCGCGGAAGAACTTCGCGGCCTCGGAGGCCAGATCGCGTCCCGGCTTGCGCTCGTCCATCTTCTCCATTTTACGACGGCACTTGCCCGAATCGACTCCAACCGGCACCATGGGCGCCCCCGTGCCGGCTTTCCGCGTCGACGACAAGCTCTTCCACAAGTTCAACCCGGACCTCGGGCCGGGGCGCGTCGAGCTGGTGGACGGCCGGAGGATCGTCGTCTGGTTCCCGGCCGCGGACACGCGCCTCACGCTCGCGGCCGACGACAACGCGCTCCGCCCGATGCCGCTGCGCGAGGGGCAGAAGGCGCGCCTCGAGGGCGAGGAGGAGCCGGTCGTCGTCGACGAGGTCGGCGTCGGCACGGCGCGCCTCGCGGACGGGCGCGTCGTGAAGTCCTTGCTCCTGTGGCCACTCGTGGCGCCGGACGACCCGGTCGACCGCCTCGGCGCCCTGCAGACCGACCGTGCGGCCGCGTTCCGCAACCGCGTGGATGGCCTCCTCCTCTCCGAAATCCGGCAGGCGCGCGGCCTCGGCTCGTTCCTCGGCGGGCGGATCGCGATCTTCCCGCACCAGCTCCACGTGGCCGAGCGGGCTGCGGCGAGCGACCCCGTGCGGTGGCTCCTCGCAGACGAGGTGGGCCTCGGCAAGACGATCGAAGCCTGCCTCATCCTCTCGCGCCTCCTGCGCGCCGACCGGGCCGACCGCGCGCTCGTCGTCGCGCCGGCCACGCTCACGGTCCAGTGGCTCGGCGAGCTGTACCGCAAGTTCCACCAGACGTTCGTCCTCCTCGACCGCAGGCGCCGGGAGGACGTCGCCAAGGAGCACGGCGAGGGGTTCAACCCGTTCGAGGCGCACCGCCACGCGATCGTCGCCCTCGAGGACCTCTCGGGGGAGCCCGGCCTCGCCGAGAAGGCCGGAGCCGCCGGGTTCGACCTTCTCGTCGTCGACGAGGCCCACCGCCTCGAGCGCGGTCGCGGCGAGGCCGGAAGCGACGCGTATCTGGCCGTCGCGCCGCTGACGCGCGCGGCGAAGCACGTCCTCCTCCTCTCGGCGACGCCGCTCGAGGCCGACGCGCACGGCTTCTTCCGCCTCCTCGAGCTCCTCCGCCCCGACGCGTACACGAGCGAGGAGGCGTTCCTCGCCTCCCTCGAAAAGGAAGAGCCGCTGCCGCCCTGCACGAGCGCGACGCGGCGCGTGGACATCGGCGGCCTCATGCCGCGCGTCCCGCTGCCCGTCGACCTCGACCGGTCGCCCGCGGCCGAAGGGCTGACGGGCGACGACGCTGCGGACGCGGACGACCCGCGCGTCGCGTGGATCGCCGGCCATGACGCGGCGTGGCGCGCGGAAGGGTCGGCCAAGACCCTCGTCTTCGTCCACGAGCGCGCGACGCTCTCTTCGCTCAAGGCACGGCTGGAATCGGCCACGCGCAAGCGGGTCGCGATCTTCCACGAGGAGCTGACGCCCGAGCGGGGCGACGTCGAGGTGGCCGAGTTCCGGCGCGCGGACGGCCCGTCGATCCTCGTCTCGACGGAAGCGGGCGGCGAGGGCCGCAACTTCGAGTTCTGCCGGCGCCTCGTCCTCTTCGACCTGCCCGCGGACCCGGCCACTGTCGAGCAGCGCATCGGGCGGCTCGACCGCATCAACCGCACGTCTCCCGTCGAGATCGTCTACTTCCGGCCGCCGGACGGGTTCGGGCGCGAGCTCGCGACGCTGTATGAGCGCATCGGCCTCTTCACGTCGCCGCTCGGCGGCCTCGAGCGCTCGCTTTCCGGCGTGGAGGCGGGCATCACGCGCGCGCGGCGGCTCGGAAAGCCGCTGCCGGTCGACGACCTGGCGGCGGAGGTGGCCCGTGTGGCGGAGGCGCGGCAGAAGGCCGTCTACCACCACCTGCACCGCGACGGCTTCGCGCCCGAGAAGGCGCCCGGAATCCTCGCGCGCGTCCCGGCGGACCTCGACGCGCGCACGGAGCGCTTCGTCCTCGAGGCCGCGGACCTCTTCGGCTTCGAGACCGCCGAGCGCTCGGGCCGGCGCACGTGGTACCTCGAGTTCGGCGCGGACGCGCTCGTCGAGCACCTGCCCGGCGTCTCCGGAGGCTCGCGCTGGCTGGGGACGTTCAGCCGGGACGAGGCCGTCGAGAAGGAAGACCTCGACTTCTTCGCGTCGGGCCATGCGCTCGTGGAGGGAATCTTCCGCGAGCTCGAGGACGGGCCGCGCGGCCGCGTCGCGCTGCTTTCGCTCGAGAAGACCGGCGTCTCGACGGCGGGTCTCCTCTTCGCGCTGCGGCAGGGAGCGATTCCGGAGTTCGTCGCGACGTCGCTCGACGGTCGCGAGCAGCCGGCGTGGGCGGAGCTTCTTCTGGCGCGCCGCGTCGAGGCGCGCGGGATCCGCCCAGAGGACTGGACGGCGCTTCTCGAGCGCGCTTCGCGGTCCGGCCGTGCGCCGGACTGGCCGGGCCTCGTTCGCCGGGCCGCGAAGAAGGTCCTCGCGTCGCGCCCCGGCCGCCGGCTCGAGGCCGTCGCGGCGTTCCGTCTGACGCGCTGACCGGGAACCTTCTCACGCCCGCGGGGTCATAGACTCTCCGGAGACGCCATGAAAAATGCCCGCCGGCTCGCCCTCTTCGCCGCCGCCGCCCTCTTTGCCGCCGGGTCCGCCCGCGTGGCGTTCACCTTCGCCGGGGCCCGCGTCACGGGCCCGGCCACATGGAAGGACGTGGATCGGCTCGTCTCCGAGCAGAAGTTCGAGGAGGCGGCCGCCACGGTCGGGAAGATGCGCGAGGCGGCGCGCGCTGCGGGCAACGAGACGGACGAGGCCAAAGCCCTCGTCCGGGAGGTCCAGCTTCGGACGGCGCTCCACGGCTACGAGACGTCGGTCAGGTTCCTGAAGGACCAGCCGTGGCCGAAGGGCCTCCTGCCGAGGACGACGCTGCGCCTCTTCTACGCGCAGTCCCTCGTCACGTACGCGCAGGCGTACGGGTGGGAGATCGGCAAGCGCGAGAAAGTCTCCTCGACCGGTGCGGTCGACCTCAAGGCGTGGACGCGGGACGAGATTCAGGCCGAGGCCGTTCGCGTCTACGTCGACGTCTGGAAGGACCGCGAGGCGCTCGGGCGCGTCCCGGTGAACGCGGTCGCCGAATTCGTCGAGCCGAACAACTATCCGAAGGAGATCCGCGGGACGCTGCGCGACGCCGCGTCGTATCTGTTCGCGGCGCTCCTCGCGGACACGGCCGGCTGGCGCCCCGAGCAGTCGAACGGCGTCTTCTCGCTTGACGCGAGGCTGCTGATCGCCGGCGACGCCGGGGTGTCGAGGCTCGTGAAGCTCGAAGACCCGGCCGTCCACCCGCTCCTCAAGCTCGGCGCGATCCTCGACGACCTCGAGGCGTGGCACGCGGGCGCGGGGGAGAAGGAGGCCGCGCTCGAGGCGCGCCTCGAACGCCTGCGCCGGCTGGATGCGGCGCTGACGGACTCGGGCGACAAGGCCGCCATCCGCAGGGACCTTGCCATGAAACTTCCCGGCTCTGCGGGTGTCCCGTGGTTCTCCATGGGGAAGGCGCAGCTCGCGGACTTCACGCGCGGCGAGGACAAGCCCGGCGCCCTCGTGAGGGCTCGGGCCCTCGCGCTGGAGGCCATCCAGGCGTACCCGAAGTCCCTGGGAGCCGACCGCGCGCGTTCGATCGTCGGGCAGATCGAGGCCCCCGACTGGTCGATCGCCGCGATGGCCGCCGACGGCCCCGGGAGACGCTCGATCGAGATCACGCACCGGAACCTCCCGGCCCTCTACTTCCGCGCGTACGCCGTCGACCTCGAGGCGCGTCTCGGGAGGGCAAAGGACTACAACCTCCTCCCGCAGGGCCAGGAGCTCGACGACCTCGTCGCCAGGGAGGGGCCCGCCGCCTCGTTCGAGGCGGCGCTTCCCGCCACGACCGATTTCAAGTCGCACCGCACGTTCGTGACGCCGCCGGTCCTCGGGCGCGGTCTGCACGTCGTCGTCGCGTCCGCGGACCCGGCGTTCGCGCCCGGCAACGGCCCGCTCCACGCGGCCGGGATCATCGAGACGGACCTCGTGCTCGCCGTTCGCCAGACCGACACGAACGCCGTCGAGATCCGGGCGCTCACGGGCTCGACCGGCCGCCCGGCGACCGGGGCGACAGTGTCCCTGTGGCTCTACGACTGGCAGAAGGGCCATCGCCGAATCGCCGACGCCACGGCCGGGCCGGAGGGACTCGCGGTCTTTGAGCCGACTCCCGAGCGGATCCGCAAGCCGCTTTTCCTCTTCGCGAGGCGCGGCGACGACGTCGCTCTCGATGCCGCGTCCCTCTCGATGTGGACGCGCGGTCCATCCGGCGAGGCCTCGTCGGCGCTCGTCTACACGGACCGGAGCATCTACCGGCCGCTCCAGAAAGTGCTCTGGAAGGCCGTCGTCTACCGCGGCCGCGCCGAGGAGGCGCGATTCCGCGTCGCGCCCGCGACGACGGTCTCCGTCACGCTCGTGGACGCGAACGGACAGGCCGTCGAGTCGAAGACGGTCACGACCAACGCGTACGGCTCGGCGGCGGGCGAGTTCGCGCTCCCGGCGGGACGCGCGCTCGGCGCGTGGGCCGTCCGATGCGACTGGGGGGGCGCGGCGTCGATCCGCGTCGAGGAATACAAACGACCCACGTTCGAGGCGACACTCCTGGAGTCGAAGGACGCCCTTCGGCTCAATCGGGCCTCGACGTTCCGCGGCGAGGCCCGGTACTACTTCGGCCTCCCCGTGTCGAACGGAGTCGTCGCGTGGCGCGTCACGCGGGAGACCGAGTACCCGTGGTGGTGGTGGTGGGGATGGATGGGCCGCGGAAGTTCCGCCGGAGCCGAAACCGTCGCGACGGGCAGGTCCGCGCTCGGTTCGGACGGGACGTTCGCCGTCACGTTCACGCCGAAGGCCGACGAGCGCGCGAGCCGGGAGCTGACGTATCGCTACCGCCTCTCGGCGGACGTCACGGACGAGGGCGGCGAAACGCGCGTGGCCGAGCGGTCATTCCGCCTCGGGTTCGTGAGCGTGAAAGCACGGGTAGAGACGAAAGAGAATTTCTTCTTGGAAGGTAAGAGGGGCGGGGCGACCATTGTGCGTTCCGACCTGGACGGTGCGCCGCGGGCCGGCAAGGGAACCTGGCGGCTGCTACGCCTCATCCCACCCGAGAAGACCCTTCTCCCTGCCGAATTACCTTCTAAGCAATCCGAAAACGGCGGTTCGCCGAGCGAGCCGCGAGCCGCAAAGCCCGGGGATCCGATGGCCCCCCAGACGCCCGGCGACCTCCTCCGTCCACGCTGGTCGACGTCGTACTCGGTCGAGGAGTGGCTGCGCACCTGGAAGGACGGCGCGGAGGCGGCCTCGGGCGCGTTGACGCACGACGCAAAGGGCGAAGCGAAGCTCGATCTGCCCGCCCTGCCCGCAGGCGGCTACCGGTTGCGCTACTCAACGACGGACGACTACGGCGCGAAATACGAGATGGCGCAGGACTTTCTCGCCGCGGGCGGCAAGGCCGCTCCCGCGCTGCCGCTCGTTCTCCTGGCCGAGTCCTCCTCGGTGAAGGTCGGCGGCGTCGCGCGCTTCCTCGTCGCGTCCGGGCTGCGCGAGCAGACGATGTTCCTTGACGTCGCGCGCGCGGGCCGGCTCCTCGAACGGCGCGTCCTGAAAGCGGGGACGGATCCGGTCGTGATCGAGCGGACGATCGCCGAGCAGGACCGTGGGGGGATCGCAGTCACGTTGACGGCCGTGCGCGACCACCAGTTCCTCCAGCAGACACAGAGCGTGTTCGTGCCGTGGGACGACCGCGAGCTGAAGGTGTCGTTCGCGACGTTTCGGGACCGCCTGCGCCCGGGCCAGACCGAGACCTGGCGGGTCACCGTCAAGGGCGCGACGCTCGAGCACCCGCTCAAGGAGACCGCAGAGCTCCTGGCCTACATGTACGACCGGAGCCTCGACTCCTTCACGCCTCACCACCCCGTAAGCCCTCTCTCCCTGCTTCCGAACCGCGCGACGCCGATCGTGACCCGCGCGACGCTCGGCCCGGCGCCGCAGCTCTGGCTCACGAGCAGCGGCTTCCCGTCGCCCCCGTCCCCCCCGTACCTCGTCGGAGACCGCCTGAAGTTCGAGAGCGGCTACGGGATCGGCGGACCGGGAACCCGCGGAGGCATGGGCCGCGCCTTCAACCAGGCGATGCCCGCCTCGGCGCCGATGGCGATGAAGTCGGCGGCGGTGCGGCAGGAGATGGCGGTCGGCGCCGTCGCGGAAAGCAAGATGGCCGACGCGAAGGACGGAAGGTCCGATGAGACCGATTCACTTTCTAAGAAGAAAGAGAACGGGGCGATGCGCGGAGACGCGGCCGGCGACGCTTCGGCGCTGCGTTCGAATTTCTCCGAGACCGCGTTCTGGCAGCCGCAGCTGCTGACGGGCGCCGACGGCTCCGCGTCCATCGAGTTCACCGTGCCGGACTCCGTCACGTCGTGGAGGGTGTTCGTCCACGCGATCACGAAGGACCTGCGCGGCGGCTCCGTGGACGCCGAGACGAAGACCGTGAAGGACCTCATGGTCCGCCCGTACGTCCCCCGCTTCCTGCGCGAGGGCGACAAGGCCGAGATCAAGGTCGTCGTGAACAACGCGTCCGCGAAGTCCCTGAACGGGACGCTCGCCTTCGAGATCACCGACCCGGCGACGGGCAAGAGCCTTCTCCCCGCGTTCGGTCTCGGGGCCGGCGCCGCATCCCGGACGTTCACCGCGCCCGCCGGAGGCGGCGCGAACGTGACGTTCCCGGTGACGGCGCCGAAGGGCCTGACGACCGTCGCCTTCAAAGCCGTCGCGACGTCGGGCGACCTGTCGGACGGCGAGGTGCGGCCGGTGCCCGTCCTGCCGGGGCGCATGCACCTCGTCCAGTCGCGTTTCGTGACGCTCAAGAACAGGGATCGCAAGACGCTCCGGTTCGACGACCTCGCGAAGAACGACGATCCGAGCCTCGTGAACGAGCAGATGGTCGTCACGGTGGACGCGCAGCTCTTCTACACGGTCCTTCAGGCGCTGCCGTACCTCGTGAACTACCCCTACGAGTGCACGGAGCAGACGCTGAACCGTTTCCTCTCGACGGGCATCGTGTCGAGCGTCTACAAGGACTACCCGGCGATCGCGAAGATGGCGGCGGAGATGTCGAAGCGGACGACGCCGCTCGAGTCGTGGGACGCGACGGACCCGAACCGGAAGATGGCGCTCGAGGAGACGCCGTGGCTCGTGACCGCCAAGGGCGGCCGCACCGACATCGAGTCGATCAACGTCCTCGACCCGCGCATCGCGCAGGCGAATCGCGAGTCGGCGCTCGCCCGGCTGAGAAAGGCGCAGACCTCGATCGGGGCGTTCCCGTGGTTCCCGGGCGGCCCGCCGTCTCCCTACATGACGCTCTACATCCTCCACGGCTTCGCGAAGGCGCTCGAGTTCGGCGTGGACGTGCCGAAGGACGTGACGACGCGCGCGTGGGGCTACGTCGCGCAGCACTGGCGGAGCGAATGGCGCGCCTGCATGGCGGACGACCGCTGCTGGGAGTACATCACGTTCCTGAACTACGTCCTGTCGACGTACCCGGACGTCTCCTGGAGCGGAGGCGCCTTCACGGACGCCGAACGGAAGGAGATGCTCGACTTCTCGTTCCGGCTCTGGCGGCAGCATGCGCCCTACCTGAAGGGATATCTCTCGCTGACGCTCAAGCGCATGGGGCGGCCGAAGGACGCGAAGCTCGTGTGGGACTCCGTCATGGACTCGGCGAAATCGAACGAGGAGCAGGGGACGTTCTGGGCGCCGGAGGATCGGTCCTGGCTCTGGTACAACGACACGATCGAGATGCACGCGTTCGCGCTCCGCACGCTGCTCGAGCTGGACCCGGCCAACGCGAAGAAGGACGGCCTCGTCCAGTGGCTGCTCCTGAACAAGAAGCTCAACCAGTGGAAGTCGACGCGCGCGACGGCCGAGGTCATCTACTCGCTCGTCCACTACCTCAAGAAGGAGGGCGCGCTCGGCGTCCCCGAGGACGCGACCGTGACCGTCGGCGTTCAGAAAGTGGCGTTCGCGTTCGATCCCGAGAAGTACACCGGGAAGAACAACCGCATCGTGATCCCCGGCGAGAAAGTGGACCCGAAGACGACGTCCACGGTCGTCGTCGAGAAGGAAGGGAAGGGCTTCGTCTTTGCGTCCGCCGCGTGGCATTTCTCGACGGAGAAGCTGCCCGCCGAGGACCGCGGGGACTTCTTCCAGGTCTCGCGGAAATTCTTCCGGCGCGAGAACACGGGGAAGGAGTTCACGCTCACGCCGCTCGCCGAAGGCGCCGTCATCCGCCCGGGCGACCAGCTCGAGGTGCAGATCTCGCTCCGGACGAAGCACGAGGCTGAGTACGTTCACCTGCGCGACCCGCGGGCGGCCGGCCTCGAGCCCGAGAACGTCCTTTCGAAGTGGAAGTGGGACCTCGGCATCGCCTGGTACGAGGAGACGCGCGACTCGGCGACGAACTTCTTCTTCGAGCGCCTGCCCGTCGGCGAGTACACGTTCAAGTACCGCCTCCGCGCGAACATGGCCGGCACGTTCCGGGTCGGGCCCGCGACGGTCCAGTCCATGTACGCGCCGGAGTTCAACGCCTACTCGGCGGGCGCGGTCCTTGTCGTATCGGGCGGGAAGTAATTGGGTAGAATCATCTCGTCGACATCACGAATCGAGAAACGAACGACGCGCCGGGGCGAACCCGCGAGAGGTATCGCTGGGTCGTGGAGCTGTCGCGAGACGGGATTCTCTTCTTCGACCTTGCGACGCGCCGGATCCTAGAAACGAACCCGGCGCTCCAGCGCATGCTCGGCTACACCGGCAAGGAGCTTGCCGCCCTCAGTCTCTACGACATCGGTCTCGACGACCGGGTTCTCGTGGACGGGAGCATCGACCGGCTCGTCCGCCTCGGGAGGCTGACGCTCGAGGACGGCGTCTACCGGCGGAAAGACGGCACGAAAGTGGCCGTCGCGATCGACGCCCTCGTCGTCGAGGAGAGGGGGCGCCCGATCGTCCTGAACGCGATCCGGAACCTGAGCGAAACGCTGGCGCTCGAAGCCCAGCTCCGGCAGGCCCAGAAAATGGAGGCGATCGGCCGCCTCGCGGGGGGGGTCGCGCACGACTTCAACAACATCCTGACGGCGATCCTCGGTTACTCCGACCTGGTTCTCATGGGCGACGCCCCCGCGGACGTCCGCCAGAACGTCGAGGAGGTCCGCAAGGGCGCAGAGCGCGCGGCCGCGCTGACCCGGCAGCTCCTCGCGTTCAGCCGCAAGCAGGTCCTCCAGCCTCTCGTTCTCGAGATGAACGACGTCGTCAGGAACCTCGACCCGATGCTCCGGCGCGTTCTGCGCGAGAACGTGAGAATCGTCCACGTGCCCGATCCCCATCTCTGGCGCGTGAAAGCCGATCCGGGGCAGATCGAGCAGGTCCTGATCAACCTCGCCGTGAACGCGAGCGACGCCATGCCGGAGGGCGGGACGCTGACGATCGGGACGCGGAACGTGAACCTCGGCACCCGCGAGGTCGGCGGCATCCCGGTTCAGCCTGGAGCCTACGTGCTCCTCGAAGTCTCGGACACGGGCCACGGGATGGACGCCGAGACGCTCGCCCATGCATTCGAGCCGTTCTTCACGACGAAGGAGCGCGGGAAAGGGACGGGCCTCGGCCTCGCGACGGTCTACGGCATCGTGAAACAGAGCGGAGGCTACTTGCAGGCCCTCAGTGAGCGGGCGAAGGGCGCGACGTTTCGCATCTACCTGCCACGGGTCCACGGCGCGGCGGACTCGCCGTCGAACGTGAGCCCGCACCCGACGAACGTCCGTGCGAGCGAGACGATCCTCCTCGTGGAGGACGAAGAGGCCGTCCGAGGCCTCGCGCAGACTGTGCTCCGCGCCCGCGGCTACCGGGTTCTCGTCGCGGAGTCCGCCGAGGCGGCGCTCGGTGTCGCGCGCGCCCACCCGGAGCGGATCCACTTGCTCCTGACGGACGTCGTCCTGCCCGGGATGGACGGCCACCGGCTCGCAAGCGTTCTACGCGTCGAGCGGCCCGAGATCGCAGTCCTCCTCTGCTCGGGGTACTTCGACGCAGGCGAGGGCGTCGACAAGAACGAGCGCCTTCTGCGCAAGCCGTTCACGCCGGATGCTCTCGTGGAAACGGTGCGCTTGACGCTTCACCGGGCGTGACCGCGCTCCTCCTGGCCGATCGTCGCTTCCATGAAGCGCGTGCCTTCGATCGGGTGGTCGTTGTACGGCGGGATGTCCAGGAATCCCAGCGAAAGGTAGAGAGCCTGGGCGGCCGCCATCGAAGGTAGTGTGTCGAGGCGCACGGCGCGATAGCCGGCCGCGCGCGCCTCGGCCATCAGGCCTTCGGCGAGGCGCCGGCCGAGGCCCGTCCCGCGGAAGGCGGGCCTCACCCAGAGTCTCTTCATTTCGCAGATCTCTTCTCCGATCTTTCTGAGCGCGATGCAGCCCGCGGGAGCGCCGTCGGCGAATGCGAGAAGCAGCCGGCCTTCAGGCGGCGTGTACGCGCCCGGCAGCCCGGCCAGTTCCGCGTCGAAGTTCTGGAAGCAGAGCGAGAACCCGAGCGACTGCTGGTATTCCTCGAAGAGGGCGCGCGCGGTGGCGACGTCGGCGGCGCCGTCAGCGCTTCTGATGAGAGTGGGCACGGTGTTCATCCCTTTTCCTCTGGAAGCTCTGAACGGCCAGGGCCAGGCCGTCGCGATCGATCGAGGCGAGAGCGTCGACCTCCGCGGGAGAGAGGCGCGCTGCAGAGGCGCGCCCGCGCGGGTCCGCGAGAAACGCGGCCCGTTCGGCGTCGTCGGTGTAGAGCTTCGCGAGATAGGCCTCGAATGCGGGGCTCACGCGGCCGCCTCCGCCCGGCGAGCCCTGCCCGCGGCGAGCGAGGCTCGGGCACGGGAGAGCTCCGAGAGGATTTCTTCGAAAGGTGGAAAGGCGCCGTCGCGCTCGAGGATCACCGTGAGAGGGTGAGGGGCCCGGGCCGCGACGGATTCGAGGAGGGTGAAGACGGCGTCGGGGACCGCGTGGAGGTGGTCGTCGAGGATCCGCGTCTCACCCACGTGGCCCGGCACCCCGATGCTCCGGCCCCCCGCCAGATGTATCGCCCTCACGCGCCGCGTCGGGATCCTTCTAAGAAAATCTCCCTCTTCGAATCCGAAATTCCTGGCGTTCGCGTGGAGATTGTGGAGGTCGAGGAGGAGATCCGTGTCGCAGGCCTCGAGGACCTCCGCGACGAACGTCGCCTCGTCGCGGTCGCTGCCGGGCGGGTCGATCAGCGTCGCGACGTTCTCGAGGAGCGGCGCGCTGCCGATGACCTTGCGGGCGCGCGCGACGTTGCGCGCCGTCCCCTCGATCGTGGCCGCGCAGCGCGGCGGAGCCGCGAGGTGTCCGATCTCGATCCCGCCGCCGCGCACGAACGCGAGGTGCTCGGACCAGAACACGGGCTGCGCGAGCTCGACGACGCGGGCGAAGGCGTCGAGGCGCTTCGTGTCGACGGGAGCGGACGACGCGAGGCCGAGCGAGACGCCGTGGAGGACGACGGGCACGTGCGCCCCGAGCGTCCGGAGGGCGCGGACCTCGCGCGCCGGGCGCTTCATCCAGTCCTCGGCGATCACCTCGACGACGTCCAGCCGGTCCGCCGCAGCGAGGATGCGGTCCGCGATCGCGGGCCGCCAGCCGAGCCCGACGCGATCCCTCACGTCAGCCCCCGCACCCGCCGCATCCGCCGCCGCATCCGCCGCCGCAGGACGAGCCGCAGGACGAGCCGCACGACGAGCCCGAGATGCCGCCGTCCGATGACGAGGCCTTCGGGTACAGCTTCTTCAGGTACCCGAAGTCGCCGGCCGGAAGGAGACCGACGCCGAAGACCGCTGCGAGGAGGGCGACCTCGGCGCTCGCGGCGTGCGCCCGGAGCGACGGCGCGCGCTCCTTCAGGCCGGAGAAGAGCGTCCTCAGGTCCGCGACGAGGCGGTCGCCCTTCGCCGTTCGGCGGGGGAAGGCCGCGACGGCGAGCGCGAAAGCCGCGACGAGCGAGAGGATGATCAGAAACCCGACGTTCCGCCGTCCGCGCGAGATCGCCTGCGCCCAGCGCGCGCCCGAGACGCCCCAGAGAACGACGAGCCCGACGACGAACGTGCGGATCCTCGCCGCATTCTCTCCGGGCCCCGGCAGGAGGCGGAGGCCCTCGAGAGAGGCTCGGATCGGCTCGGTGGCCGAGGCGAGCGACCGATCCGTGAAGACCGACGCCGCCTCGCCGAAGGAGCGGAATTTCTCGAGCAACGCGGCCTCGAGCGGGTTCTTCGTACGCGCGTCCTTCTTCGCCTGCAGCGTCGTGCCGTCGGCGACGAGGAGGCCGCGGTCCACGAGCGCGACGCTCGCCACCCGCAACGCCTCGTTCGAGCCGCCGCGCAGGTACGCGATCGCATACGGGTCCGTGAGCGAGACGTGCGCGGGCTCTTCGCTCTCGGAGCTCTTCCTCGCCCGCGCGACGGCGAAGACGGTCGCGGCCGCGAACGCGGCGTAGAACAGCAGGAACTGCGGGCCGGCGAGATCGAACGGGTTCATGGCGTCCGCCGTGCGCGTTCGCGGAGGAGGCCCGCGAGCTCGGGGAGCCGGCCGAGAATGCGCGCCGACTCGCCCGGAACGAGCGGGCGCCTCTCGCGGATGGCCGAGAAGCTCTCGACGAGGGCGGGCCAGCCGTCGCCGGGCAGGTCCGCGGCGGCCTGCCTGAGAGCCTCCTTCGGCGAGGGAACGGGCCGGCCCTCCAGCGAGAGGAGCGACGCCGCAGCCGCACGCAGCGGGCCCGCGAAGTTCGACACGGAGCGCGCCGCCTCGTCGTCGCTCCCGCCGTGGAGCGCCCAGGCCTCCCGGAGGCGCAGCATGAGGTTCAGGAGCGACTGCGAAAGCCGCCGGCGCAGCGCGCCCTCCGGCACCTTCAGGCCCGCGAACGGATCGCTCCCGAAGAGGACGCGCCGGCGCCGCGCGATGTCCGCGAACTTGACCGCGAAGGCCTCGGCGGCCTCCGCGATCTCGCTCTCGAGGAGGAACATGACCTCGAGACGTGCGGCCGCCTGCGCGAGGCGCAGGGCGCCGCGGAGGCCCTCGACGCCTTTCTCGGGGAGCGACTTCAGGACCAGGATCACGTTGACGTCGGACTCGGGCCGGAGCGCCCCTTCCGCTGCGCTGCCGAAGAGAACGGCCGAGGACAGGTCGCCGCCCAGGCTCGTGCGTGCGGCGGCGAGAAACTCGTCGAGGGCTCGGGCGGTCGGCTCGGGCAGTTTCATGGCGAAATCCTCGTCAACCCATGTAAAGACTATTTGTGGATGCCGAGATCCGCCGCGTTCGGCGCGCCCGTTGACGCGGTCCGCGCGCGCGCCCTTGCGAGAAGCCTCTCCCGGAAGAGGCCCGGCGGGATCTGCCCTTCGGACAGGAACTCCTCGTGGAAGCGCTTCTCCGAAAACCCCGGCCCCTCGATCCGCCGGCACTCTTCGCGGAGCGAGAGGATCTCGGCTTTCCCGAGGTAATAGGTGATGGCCTGAGTCGGCCACTTGGAGTACCGGAACGCGGCCTTCTTCATCCCCTCCACGGCGGCGCGCTCGGCGGCGCTCGCGTTGACCTTCGGGTCGGTGGAGACGGGACCCTGCACGAGGCGCACGTTGCGCGCGAGGTACGCGACCGCCTCGTCGAACGTCATGAAGCCGCAGTGCAGGCCCGTGTCCACGACGACGCGCGCGTCGCGCAGGAGCTGGTTCTGGAGCTGGATGAGGCGTTCCTCCGGCGTGTAGAAGCCCTCCGGGAAACCGTCGCGCGGCTCGCCCATCAGCTGCTCGGTGTAGAGGGCCCAGCCCTCGGAAGACAGCGCGTCCTGCCACATCGACGCCGAGTCCTCGACGCCGCCCGGAAGGAGCCAGCGGACCACGGGGATCGACGCCGAGCGCGCGCGCGTGAACTGGTAGTACCAGTCGTGCCCGGGAAAGCCCTCATGGGCGGCCGTGGACGCGATCGCGGGCCGGTTGTGATCGCGCAGCGCGGCGGGGTCGTTTCCCGTCGGCGTGACGTAGAACTGCCCGACGCCGCCGTGCTTAAACTGGGGGGCGGGGTAGTACGCCGCGTCGATCGAGTCGCGCAGCGGGGGCGGCGTGTACAGGACGTCCAGCCGGTAGTCGGCCGGCAGGTCGAACATGCCCGTCTTCCGGCCGTACGCGACGAGGCGCTGGCAGGCGTCCCGGTACGACGCGAGCATCTCCGCGTCGGTCTTCGGGATCTCGTCCTCCAGCTTCGCCACGACGGCGGGCAGGGGTGCGTCGGCCCAGCCGCGCGAGATCGCGACGCGGCGCGCGAGGGCCGTCATCTCGGCCAGCGTCGCGGCGACGGCGGTCTTGCCGCGCGCGTGCAGCTCGCGCGGCGTCGCGAGGATTCCCAGGTTGTTCTTCAGAGCCCAGGTGTATTCGATCTCGCCGGCCGCGTAGCGGTCGCGGTCGAAGGCGGGCTTGAGCGTCTTGCCGTCGGGCTGGGTGTAGAGGTCGGCGAGGCCCTTGCGGAAGTCGCGGAAGGCGGCCCCTGCGGCCGCGGACGCCGAGAGGAGCGCCGCGCGGCCCGCCTCGTCGAGGGCGAAGCCGGCCTCCTTCGAACGCTCCGGGAGGGTCTTCTCGAAATAGACGGCCGTGCTTTCGGCGGCCTCGACGGACACAGCGATGAGCCGGCGGTCCGGAATCGCGTCGCCGGAGGCGCCCCGCCGGACGTTCGCGAGAGCCGTTTTCAGGTACACAGGTACGGCGGCGGTGCGCGAGGCGATCGCCGCCCACTCGGTCTTCGTCCCGCGCGCTCCGCCGGCGCCCGGCTCCATCCCCTGGAGCGTCCACTCGATTCCGCGCAGCGGCTCCTCGAGGAAGACGTCGAGCGCCTTCTCGTGGATCCGGCGTTCGTGGTTGTGGATCAGGAAGGCGAGCTGGGCCTTCATCACCGCCGCGTCGATGCGGTCGGATTCCGGGAGTTTCTTCCGGTCGATCTTTGCGAGGCGCGCCTCGAAACCGCGCCACTCGTCGCGCTCGGCGAGGAGCGCGGCCGGCGAGTAGTCGCGCAGCTTCCCGTCCAGCGAGGCGTAGGCCGGATCGAGGCCGGCAGCGCCCAGATACGTCGCGACGACGGGAAACCGGTTCAGGAACGTCCGAATGTAGTCGGCCTCGAGCGCCGCGAAAGGAGAGGTCCTTTGCTTCGGAGAAGAGGAAGACCGGGGAGGGGATTTCTGAGAATGCGCGGGGAGCGGAGCCGCAAAGGCCAGCAGAATCGCCGCGATGGTCGCCGGCCGCGCGATCCGCCCTCTTACCCTTCTAGGCAATTTCCAGAACCTCCCGTCCTGTTGCTGCGCTACTTGGAACGAGGATTCTCTCTCAACCGCCCGAGGAAGAACGGCAGCCCCACCGCCCCCGCCGCGACCGTCGTGAGCAGGTGCAGGAGGCCGCCGAGGAGGGCGCCCGTGGCGAGCGGCAGTCCGTCCAGCGCCGCCGCCGCCGCGAACCCCGACTCGTACGGGCCGAACGTGCCCGCCGGCGACGGGATCACCGCCGCCGTCGTGATGGACGCGAGGAGTGCGACCGCGAGCGTGGCCGGGTGAAGCGGCAGGCCGAGGCCCTTCGCCGTCACGAAGAGCGCGGCGAGGTGGAGGGCGAGAAAGGCGAAGGCCGCGAGGGCCGCGCCGGCGTAGCGGCCTGGCGCGCGTCGCGCCACGCCGAGGCCCTCGAGGATCTCTTCGGCGACGGCGCGCCGCTTCCCGCCCGCCGGCAGGCGCGGGACGAGCCAGGCGACGAGGCGGCCGGAGACGGCGGGCAGGACGAGGAGGAGTCCGGCGCCGCCGACGCACGCGGCGGCCGCGGCGGCGCCGAGGACGGGCGTGCCGCGCGTGACGAGCAGCCACGCCGCGCCGGCGACGCCCGCGAGGAGGAGCGTCGCCGTGTCGAGGAGCTTCACGAGAGCGAAGACCGCGGCCGACCGCGCCCACGTCGCGCCGAGGACGGAGCGCAGCGCGGCCCACGTCCCGACCTCGCCGGTCCGGAAGGGCATCACCTGCAGGAGAAGAGTCGTCGCCCCCGAGACGGACCACGCGCGGCCGAACGGCACCTCCTCGCCGCGCGGCAGCAGCAGGTTCAGCCGGAGGGCGCGGGGGCAGAAGGCGAGGACGTTGAGCAGGAACCCGAGCGCGACGAGCGCCGGGTTCGCGGAAGAAAGGCGGGAGAGAAAGTCTGCTGAAGAGCGTCGGAAGGCGACGACGAGCAGCACGAGCAAGGCCGCGGCGCAGGCCAGAGAGAAGATTTTCTTTGAAAGGGTAAGAGGGGTTCGGCGCGGGCCTCCGGCCTCCGGTTCGTGCTTCGCCGCTGCCGCGGCGCGCATCGCCTCATTCACCATCTAAGAGATCCGAAATCCGAAATCTTCATCTCCCATCTCCCGCGCTCGAATCCCGCTTTCTCTTCTCCACCACGAGCTCCTCGAGGAGCGCGCGGTTGATCGAGATGAGGTCGGCGAGGAGGCCGGAGAGGAAGCAGACGACGGCCGCGACGAAGAGGACGGCCGCGAGGAGGAGGGACTGAAGGTGGCCCGCCGGGTTCTGCGCCGTCGCGACGAACCACGCGTACCGCCCGACGAGCGTGAGTCCCGCGATCGTCAGGAGCGCCGCAAATCCGAAGAAGACCGGCAGCGGCTTGTAGAGCGCCGTGATCCGGAGGATGTTCGCGCCCTGCACGAGGACGTAGTTCGAGGTGCGGCGGATGAGCCGCGAGGGCCGCACGGGAGCGTTCGTCCGGACGGGCACGGAGACGACGGCCATCTCCTTGTTGCCCGCCTGGATGAGCGTCTCGATCGTGTAGGTCATGCGCGAAAAGACGTTCAGCTGCATCGCGGCCCCGCGCGTGAGCGCCCGGAAGCCGGACGTCGCGTCGGGCACGTCCGTGCCGGAGGCCCGCCGGACGACCCACGACCCGAACCGCTGAGTCATGCGCTTGCCGGGGGAGAAGTCGGCCTTCGTCGCGACGCCGCGGTCGCCCACGACGATCTCGGCCGCGCCGCTCAGGATCGGGGCGACGAGCGCCGCGACGTCCGCCGCGGCGTACTGCCGGTCCGCGTCCGTCGAGACGATCACGTCCGCGCCGGCGCGCAGCGCGGCGTCGAGGCCGGCCCGCCACGCGAACGCGAGGCCGCGGTGGATTGGCAGGCGCACCACGTGGTCGGCTCCCGCCCGCCGCGCGGCCTCCGCGGTACCGTCCGTCGACCCGTCGTCCACGACGAGCGTCTCGACGGCGTCGAAGCCCTCGAGCTGCCTCGGCAGCTCCGCGAGAGCGGCCGCAATCTGCTCCGCCTCGTCCCAGGCGGGAATCTGGATGACGAGCTTCATGGCGTGCCTTGCAGAAGGTTAGCAGGGCCGTGATATGACATGAACCGCATCAGGAGGTCTCGTTATGAGCTTTCCCGACGAAGACGAAAAGGAACCCGATTTCTCGGACGTGAAGAGCGGCAGCTCCTCGACGGCCGGCGCCCCCGCCGGCGAAACCGTGACTCGCACGTACACGGTCGTCGCGGGCGACAGCCTCTCGAAGATCTCGAAGAAGATCTACGGCGACGCGAGCCGCTGGAAGGAGATCTGGGAGGCGAACAAGGACGCCGTGAAAAACCCCGATCTCATCCACCCCGGCCAGCAGCTGAAGATCCCCGGCGCCTGAGAACGAAGGAGAAGAAGATGAAACACCGTTTCGCCCTCCCCGCGCTCGTCCTCGCGGCCGCCGTCTCGCTCGCGGCCTGCGGAAAGAAGGAGCCCCCGCCGCCGCCCCCGACGCCGATCCCGGCCCCGACGGCCGTGCCGACGCCGGTGCCGTTCAAGGTCGTGTCCGTCGACCTCGGCAAGTCCATCGGCGACGACAAGAAGATCAAGGACGCCGCCGCGGCGTTCGGTCCGAAGGACACGATCTACGCCGTCGTGTCGACGGAAGGCGTCGCCCCCAAGGTCGCGCTCAAGGCGCGATGGACGTACGGCTCGAAGGGCACGCTCGTGAACGAGGAAGGCCGCGACATCTCCTCGACCGGCCCGGCCTCCACCGAGTTCCACATCGCGAAGCCCTCGGGCTGGCCCGTCGGCAAGTACAAGGTGGAAGTCTCGGCCGACGGCGCCGTCGCCGCGACGAAGGACTTCGAGGTCAAGAAATAGACGCGATCCTGTGAGGGCCCGCGGGGCGAGCCCCCGCGGGCCGCCGCGCGCTGAGTCCATGGCCTCGTTCCGCCACCGCTTCCTCATGAGGTTCGTGAACCTGTATCCACCCTTCCTCGGGGCGGGAATCCGCGTGAGCTACCCGAAGGACGATCCGTACTCGATCGTCGTGCGGATGAAGCTGCACTGGTGGAACAGGAACCTCTTCGGGACGCACTTCGGAGGGTCGCTGTACGCGATGTGCGACCCGTTCTTCGTCTTCATCGTGATGAAGAACCTCGGCCCCGGGTACCTCGTGTGGGACAAGGCGGTCCAGATCGAATTCCTGAAGCCGGGCCGCGGGCGCGTGACGGGGCGCTACCACGTCCCGCCGGAGGAGATCGCGCGCGTGAAGGCGCTCGCGGACGCGGGGGAGAAGGTCGAGCCGGTCTACGTCGGCGAGATCCTCGCGGACGACGGGACGCTCGTGGCGCGCGTCACGAAGCGGCTGTGGGTGAGGAAGAAAGTGGCAAAGGCCTAGCCGTCCAGCGCGGCTTCCGAGATCAGGGTCCCGCCGCCGCGTGCCGCCCAGAAGCCCCACCCGGCGACGGCGAGGATCGCCACGACGAAGAAGAGGCCGTGGCCGGCGTACCAGGCCGATAGGTCGAACGTCAGGGGCGCGGTCAGGAGCATGTTTCGCGCGAAGCCGTACGCGGCGAGGCCTACGAGGCCGAAGCGAAGAAGGGCCGCGACCAACAGGCCGGCGATGAGCGCGCCGGCCGGAACTTCGAGAGAGGCGTTCTCTCGCCCGGCCTCTCCGACAGCCATGAGGGCCCAGAGGAGCGCGGCGCCGAAGGCCTTCCGGCGCAGGAGGAGGGTCCCGAGGAAGAGGATCGCCAGCCCGAACACGGTCTGCATGATCGTGTCCACGAGCCGATCTCCCGTGGAGGCCGCGACCGCGCGGATTCCGGCGAGCGTGCCCGGGTCGAAGTAGATCGGTGTCTGGCCGCCGGACGCGACGAAGGCGGGCGCGGTGTTCATGGCGACGAACACGAGAAACGCCGCGCAGCCGAGCAGCAACCCGCCTAACAGATCGCGCCCGACGAGCGGATCGGCGAAGCGCCCCGAGACGAGCCGAGTCCAGGAGACGAGGAGGTCCGGGTACCGCCTCCGAAAGTAGGGCTCGAAGGCGAGATAGAGGACCCAAACGAGGGCAGCGAGAGCCGCCGGCAAGAAGAGGATCCTCATCAGCGGCGCCAACGGGTTGAGATTCCCGAGCGCGGCCGCGTGCAACGCGAGCGCCGACGCGAACTGCGCGAGGAACACAGCACCGGCCATCCGGGCAGCCCCCTTCCGGTCGCCCCGGCCCAACCGCGCGTTGCGGCGGGCGAACCATGCGGCGGCTCCACCGACGCAAAGGACGGTCGAGATGAAGAGGAAGCTCGCGACCTTTTCGCGGAGCGCCACGGGCCGCGGCGCGTCGCGCGAGGCCTCGCTCCACGGCGCGGCGACCTCGAAGGAAACGGTCCGGCCGCGGAATGCCGCCGCGATGACCTGGAGCGTCGGTCCGCCGCCCGGCATCGGACCCGAAAACCCCGCGATGGAATCGAAGGGGACCGGTGGGAGCCATGCGGGCTCGGCCGGCACGAAGGCTTTCGCGTCGAGGCCGGCGTCGGCCAGCGCGGCGGTCCAGTCGGGCGGGGGGAGTGCCGCCGGAGCGGAGGGGACGACCTGCGGGGGCACCGCGACGAACGAGCGCAGCCGGCCTTCGGGATCGAGGTTGACGGAGACCATCCCGGTCACGTCGAGCGGAGGGTCGGTTCGCAGAACCCTGGCGCCGGCGTTGAAGGGGATGAGCGGCCGTGGGCTTTGCCGGTAGGCGAAGAACGCCGGCTTCCACCAGCCGGCCCCGAGGTTGCGCGCCCAGCCTGGCTTCCCGGTCCTGGCGAGGTGCCTCATGTAGGCGTAGTCGCGATAGAACCTCCGGGCCGAGTCGACGGGCGGATCGGTCCATCCGAGGTGTCGGGCGACCTCGCGCGCGCGCTCCTCCAGGACGTCGGGTGGTTTCGGCAAAGGCGAGAGGCCGAGGTCGGTCCCCCACCGGGTCAACGCGACACCGAGGCCGAGGAGGACGACGACGCCTCCGATGAGCGCGAAGGCTCGTCCGAGCGGGATCGCGCCTTCGGGCCCCGCGGCCGCGACCATTTCGGGCGAGGGCGTCTCGCCGGCCGCGAGCGCGGCGGCAAGCGGATCTCCGCCGGGCAATGCGGCCGCAACCTGCACGGCCGACGACGGACGTGCGCGCGGGTCCTTCTCGAGACAGCGCAGGATCACGCGCTCGACGGCGGGGTCGAACCCCGCGAGAACGTTGGATGGCGCGGCCGGGGCGTCCTGCTCGTGCTTGCGGCGCATCTCCGCGAGCGTCGGCGCGTCGAACGCGCGCTTGCCGGTCGCGACCTCGTACAGGACGAGTCCGAGCGCGTAGAGGTCGCTTTTCACCGACGCGGGCTTTCCCGCGAGCTGCTCGGGCGCCATGTACGCCGGTGTGCCCGAGACCTCTCCCACGTTCGCGGCTTCCTCCGTCGCGACGGCGAGGCCGAAGTCGGTGATCCGTACCCGCCCGCGCCCGTCGAGCATCACGTTTGCGGGCTTGAGGTCGCGGTGGAGGACGCCGCGTTCGTGCGCCGCATGCAGACCCGCACAAAGCTGGCGCGCGATCTGAATCGTCTTGTCGACCGGCAGGTGGCCGATTCTCTTCAGGAGCGAGGAGAGGTCCTCGCCGTCGACGTACTCCATCGAGAGGAAGTGGCGGCTCTCGATCTCCCCGATGTCGTAGATGCGGCAGACGTTCGGATGAGACACCTGCCGCGCGAGGCGCACCTCGGCGTGAAAACGCGCGAGCAGGGCCTCGTCGCCCGACACGGCCTTCGGCAGGAACTTGAGCGCGACGGCCTGCCCGAGCTTCAGGTCGTCGGCGCGGTAGACCTCGCCCATGCCGCCCTTCCCGAGGAGGCCGACGATCCGATACCTCTCCCCGAGCATCGCCCCCGGCGGAAAAGCGCCGAGATCGAGCGAGCCCGAGGAGACGAGCCGGCCGACGGACGAGGGCGGCCTCGCCGCCACGGGCTTCGGCGCCGATCCCATCTCGGTGGGAAGGTGCGACAGAGAGTCCGAAACGGCCTGCCCGCACCCCGGACAGAAGCGGCCTGAGGCCGGCACCTCGGCGTCGCAGCGGGGGCAGCGCGTCACGGCTTCTGTCGAGATGCTATCTCAATGGAAGCGGGCCGGGCTGTGTTATCCTCCGCGGCTCCGGCCGAAACGCCGGAACTGCTCTTTGGAGAAGACGATCCGGGTCGAGGTCGGGGCTCAAAAGACGTTCCATCGCGAACGGCCCCCGGCGACAGCCCTCGGAGAGACAAACGCGGCACGCACAGGCGCTTAGCTCAGTGGTAGAGCACTACCTTGACACGGTAGGGGTCAGCAGTTCGATCCTGCTAGCGCCTACCATCCGCAGTCTCTCCCGTGCCGCCGCCGTTTGGCAGCTCGAAGGCGCTTAGCTCAGTCGGTAGAGCACTTCCTTCACACGGAAGGGGTCAGCGGTTCGAGTCCGCTAGCGCCTACCAACCCCTCCCTCGACCTGACATCGTGGTTCTTCTGTCGGAAGAAGATTTTCTGTGAAGGAAAGAGGGGAAGGCATGTCTGCGGCGGTGAGTTCGAGCGTGATCCGGTTGACGCTGCCCGATGGTTCGGTTCGGGAGGTGCCTTCGGGCACCACGGGCCGCGCCGTGGCCGAGTCCATCGGTCCCCGCCTCGCGAAGGACGCGCTGGGCGTCAAGCTGGACGGCAAGGTGCTCGACCTCTCGCGCCCGCTCACGCAGTCGGGGGCGTTCGAGGTCGTGACGCCGAAGCATCCCGACGCCCTCGAGCTCTACCGCCATTCGACGGCGCACCTCTGCGCGAACGCGGTCAAGCGCCTGTTTCCGGGCGTCAAGATCGGGATCGGCCCCGCGATCGAGAACGGCTTCTACTACGACTTCGACCCCGGCCGGCCGTTCACGCCGGAGGACCTCGAGAAGATCGAAGCCGAGATGCGGAAGATCGTGGCGGAAGACAACGCCGTTGTCCGCAAGGAGATGTCGAAGGCCGAGGCCGTGAAGCTCTTTCAGGGCCAGAACGACCCGCTCAAGGTCGAGATCGTCGGCGGCATCCCCGAGGGGAGCCTCTCGTGCTACGAGCAGAAGGATTTCATCGACCTCTGCCGCGGCCCGCACGTCCCGTCCACGGGGAAGCTCGGCGTCTTCAAGCTCACGCACTCGGCCGGCGCCTACTGGAAGGGCGACGAGCGCAACCCGATGCTCCAGCGCATCTACGGGGCCGTGTTCCTCACGCAGAAGGACCTCGACGAGCACCTCGCGCGCCTCGAGGCGGCGAGGGCCCGCGACCACCGCAAGCTCGGCAAGGAGCTCGGGCTCTTCGTGTTCCACCACTGGGCGCCCGCGTCGCCGTTCTTCCTTCCGAAGGGCGCGACGGTCTACAACCTCCTCGTCGCCTTCATGCGCGACCTGTACGTCAAGTACGGCTACCAGGAAGTCGTGACGCCGCAGATCTTCGACGTCGAGCTGTTCAAGACCTCGGGGCACTACCAGAACTACCACGACAACATGTACTTCACCCAGATCGACGAGCGCGAGTTCGGCGTGAAGCCCATGAACTGTCCCGGGCACTTCCTCATGTTCGCCTCGCAGGCGTGGTCCTACCGCGACCTGCCCGTGCGCTTCGCGGACTTCGGGCGGCTCCACCGCTACGAGAAGTCCGGCGTCACGCAGGGCCTCACGCGCGTCCGCACGTTCGCGCAGGACGACTCCCACATCTTCGCCGCGATCGACCAGATGGTCGACGAGATGAACCGCTTCCTCGACTTCATCCGCGAGGTCTACGAGACGTTCGCGTTCAAAGAGGTGAAGGTCGGCCTCGGGACGCGCCCCGAGAAGTTCATGGGCGAGATCGAGAACTGGGACAAGGCCGAGAACGCGCTCAAGGACGCCTTCGAGAAGCGCGCGGCCTCGCTCCCCGGCTGGTCGTACTTCCTGAACGCGGGCGACGGCGCGTTCTACGGTCCGAAGCTCGACTTCCAGGTCACGGACGCGATCGGCCGCGCCTGGCAGCTCGGCACGCTGCAGGTCGACTTCTCGAACCCCGAGCGCTTCGACCTGCACTACACGGCCGAGGACGGTTCCAAGAAGCGGCCCGTCGTCCTCCACCGCGCGATCCTCGGCTCGCTCGAGCGCTTCTTCGGAATCCTCATCGAGCACACGGGCGGCGACTTCCCGTTCTGGCTCGCGCCGGAGCAGGTCCGGGTCGTGCCTGTTTCGGAGAAATTCAACGAATACTCTGAAGAGATTCTTAGAAGGTTAAGAGAAGCGGGCCTGCGCGCGTCGAGCGACAAGAGGAATGAGAAGCTGGGCGCAAAGATCCGCCTCGGCGAGATGGAGAAGGTCCCCGCCCTTCTGATCGTCGGAGAAAAGGAAGTCGCGGCGGGGACCGTGTCCCTCCGTGTCCGCCACGGCGGCGAGTTCAAAGACCAGAAGATCGAGGAATTGCTTCGAATGATGAGAGGGGCGGTGGCGAACCGCTCACTCCAGTGGCACGCCCCCGCGGAGGCTGCGGCGCCTCCCTCTTCACCTTCTAAGAAAATCTCTTAAGCCTTTCTTTCATTCAACGCTCGCCAACAGTAAGGAGGAAATCCCCATCGCATTCTTCAGAGGTGGTCCCCGGGTCCCCCCGACCAAGAACTCCCCGATCAACGAGTACATCCTGCGTTTCAAGGGTGTCCGGCTGATCTCGTCCACGGGCGAGCAGCTCGGCGTCCTCGAGCCCCAGGCGGCGCTCGCGAAGGGTCGCGAGGAAGGCCTCGACGTCGTCGTGATCGCCGAGCAGGCCGACCCTCCGGTCTGCAAGATCATGGACTACGGGAAGTTCACGTTCGAGAAGAAGAAGAAAGAGCACGAGTCCAAGAAGAAGCAGAAGGTCACCCAGGTCAAGGAAATCAAGTTCCGGCCGAACATCGACGAGCACGACTACGACTTCAAGTTCCGCAACATCATCCGGTTCCTCGAAGAGGGGGACAAGGTGAAGGCGACGGTTCAGTTCCGCGGACGTGAGATGTCGCGACTCGACAACGGGCGGAAGGTCCTCGACCGGCTCATCAAGGACCTCGAGGGCAAGGCGCACGCCGAGTCCGGCACCGAGATGATGGGGAACCGCATGCACCAGATCCTGAGCCCCATCAAGAAGCACTAGAGATCCGAAAAAGGAGACCGCCATGCCCGGCAAGAGAAAGACGCACCGGGGCGCTGCGAAGCGCTTCCACAAGACCGCGACGGGAAAGTTCAAGCGCGGTCACGCGATGAAGCGTCACATCCTCACGAAGAAGAACGCGAGCCGGCTGCGGGGACTGAAGAAGTCGACGCTCGTGTCGAAAGCCGACACGAAGAACGTCCGCTCGATGCTCCCGTACGCCTGATCCGAATCCACTTAAGGAGATACGACCATGCCTCGCGTCAAGCGTGGACCCAAAAGGAAGAATCGCCGCGTTCGCGTGCTCAAGCTCGCGAAGGGCTACTACGGAACCAAGCACAACTGCTTCCGCATCGCCGAGCTCCAGGTCGAGCGCTCGCTCGCCTACGCGACGCGCGACCGCAAGCAGAAGAAGCGCGAATTCCGCGGACTGTGGATCGTGCGCATCAACGCCGCCGCCCGTGACCACGACCTGAGCTACAGCAAGCTCATGGCCGGGCTCAAGAAGGCCGGCTCGGACGTGAACCGAAAGGTCCTCGCCGAGATCGCCGTCGAGGACCCGAAGGGGTTTGCGTCGCTCGTCGCGTCCGCCAAGTCGGCCCTCGGCCTGCCGGCGGCCGCGCCTGCGAGCGCGTAACGCGCGAGCGGTGTCGGACCTGCTTGGGGCCGTCGAAGATAAACGAAGAGTTTTCTTCGAGGAGTTGAAGACCGCCGAGGGGAAGGCCGCCGCGAGCGGCCTCCTCCCCGCGGACGTGCGTGCGCTGCACGTCAAGTGGCTGGGCCAGAAGCAGGGAATCGTCACGGACCTCCTGAAGAGCCTGAAAGAGGTTCCGAAGGAAGCGAAGGCGGCGGCTGGCTCCGCCGTCAACTCGCTCAAGAAGGACGTGGAGGCCGCGCTCTCTTCACTCGAAGAATCTTCGGTTCTCTTCGAAAGGCAACAGAAGCAGAGAGCCCTGGCGGTCGACGTGACCCTCCCCCCGCGGGCGCCGCGCGTGGGCCGGCTGCACCCGCTGACGGTCGTGCGGCGGCGCATGGAGGAGGCGTTCTTCGCGCTCGGCTACGAGGTCGCCCACGGCCCCGAGGTCGAGTCGGACTGGCTCAATTTCGAGTCGCTGAACTTCCCGCCCGATCACCCGGCCCGCGACGCCGTGGACACGTTCTTCGTGAAGGACGGCGGGGAGGGACGCGACCGCCTGCTGCTTCGCACGCACACGTCGCCGGTCCAGATCCGCACGATGCTCGCCGAGAAACCGCCGATCCGCATCGTCATCCCGGGCCGCGTCTACCGCAAGGACGACATCGACCCGCGCCATTCGCCGGTCTTCCACCAGATGGAAGGGCTGACCGTGGGCGAGGGCATCACGTTTGCCGACCTCAAGGGCACGCTCGCCGCGTTCTCGCGACGCCTCTTCTCGCCCGACACGAAGATCCGCTTCGGCCCGACGTTCTTCCCGTTCGTCGAGCCGGGCGTCGACGTCGCCGTCTCCTGCGTCTTCTGCAGGGGGACCGGTGCGGCGAATGGCGTCTCGTGCCGCCCGTGCTCGGGCTCCGGCTGGATCGAGATCATGGGCGCGGGGATGGTCCACCCGAACGTGCTCCGGAACGGCGGCATCGACCCCGAGAGGTACTCCGGCTTCGCGTTCGGGATGGGGATCGACCGCATCGCGTTCCTGCTCTATGGAGTGCCGGACCTGCGCCTCTTCTTCGAGAACGACGTCCGATTCCTCGACCGCGTGTGGGCCTGAGATGAAGTTCGCGTATTCCTGGCTTGCCTCGTACCTGCCGGGCCCCGCGCCGGACCCGAGGGAGCTGGGCGACCGCCTCACGGCCGTAGGCTTCATCGTCGAGGGTGTCGAGGGCTCCGGCGCGTCCACGGTCTACGACGTCGAGATCACCGCGAACCGCCCTGACGGCATGAACCACCGCGGTCTCGCGCGCGAGGCGGCCGTCGCGATGCGCCGGACGTTTGCGGACGCCGAGGCGGCTGTCCCGGTCCCCGAAACGGGGCCGGCGGCGGAAACGCGCGCCGCCGTCGTCGTGGCCGAACCCTCCCTCTGCTCGCGCTACTCCGCGCGCGTGATCGAGGGCGTGACCGTCCGCCCGGCGTCGGCCGCCGTGACGGCGCGCCTCGCCGCGATCGGCCAGGGCGCGATCTCCTCGCCCGTCGACGCGACGAACCACGTCCTCTGGGACATCGGCCAGCCGCTCCACGCCTTCGACCTCGACACGCTCGCGAAGGGGGCCGACGGCATCCCGACGATCGTCGTGCGCCGCGCGAAGGCGGGCGAGACGCTCGTGACGCTGGACGGCGCCCTCCGCAAGCTCGGCCCGCAGCACCTCGTGATCGCCGACGCCGAGAGGCCCGTCGCCCTCGCGGGCGTCATGGGCGGCCTCGCGACGGCGATCTCGGAGAAGACCACGCGGATCCTCCTCGAGAGCGCGCACTTCCATCCCGGCGCGGTGCGCAAGACCGCACGCTCGCTCGGAATGCACACGGACGCCTCCCACCGCTTCGAGCGCGGGACGGACCCCGAGGCGACGCTCGACGGCCTCGCCCGCGCCGCGCGCCTCATCGCCCTCGACTGCGGCGGGAGCGTCGCGAAGGGCGTGGTCGACGTGCGCGCGGGGAAGCCCGCGCCCGCGACGCTTTCCCTCCGCCTCGCGCGGCTCGCGAGCTTCCTCGGCATGACGATCTCGGAAGACCGCGTCGTCGAGATCCTGGCCGAGCTGGGGCTCGCTCCCGTCCTCGAGGGCGGCGCGGTGAACGTGAAGGTCCCGAGCTGGCGCATCGACGTCACGAGCGAGGAGGACCTCGTCGAGGAAGTCGTCCGCTGCGAGGGCTACGACCGCCTGCCCGAGACGCTCCCGGCGCCGTTCGTGCCGCGCACGGTCTCGCGCGCCGCGCAGGTGCCCGACCGTGCCCGCGACCTCCTCGCGGGGATGGGCCTCCTGGAGTGCGTGACCTACTCGTTCGTGTCGGAAGCCGAGAACGCACCGTTCGCGTCCGCAGCGCCCGGCGCGCCGGTCGTCGTCGAGAACCCGCTCGGCGAGCCGTTCACGACTCTCCGCGCCACTCCCGTGATCGGCCTTCTCCAGAGCGCGCAGCACAACGTGCGGCGCGGCATGAAGGACCTCGCCCTCTTCGAGGTGGGAACGGCATTCGGCTGGAACGAAGAGAAGATTTCCGCGAAAGAAAAGAGCGGGGACGGGAGAGTTTCTGAAAAGGTAAGAGTTGCGATCCTCCTCGCCGGCGCCAGGACCCGCCACTGGTCGCAGACGGAGGCGGCGAATTCGGATTTCTTCGAAGGGGCGGGAATCGCCGACGCGCTCATGAAGGGCCTGGGCTTGGGAAATGCCTCGTCCCTTATTACCTTCAAAGAAATCCCCTCTTCGTTTTCGCTTTCGTTCCTCGCGTCGGGGCGTGCCGCCTCGATCGAGGTCGGGGGTGTTCCTTGCGGCTGGGTCGGCGTTCTCGAGCCGGCTCTCGCCGCCTCGTGGGACCTCGTCGACCCCGTCGTCGCCGACCTCGACCTCGGCGTCCTCGCGGCCGCGCTGCCTCCGGCCGAGACGTCGGTCGCGCCGCCGCCGAAGTTCCCCGGAAGCGAGGTGGACCTCACGGTCGCCCACGCGCTGGGCATGTCCTGGGCGACGCTCGAGGCCGCCGTCCGCGCCGGAGCGCCGGCCGAGCTCCTCGCGATCGAGGCGAAGGGGCGTTATCGCGGCCCCGGCGTCCCGGACGGATTCGTCAAGACGACCCTGACCCTGCGTTTCGGATCCCCGCGCGGCTCGCTTGCGCGCGAGGACGTGAACGGCTGGCGCGACGCGGCCGCACGGCGTCTTCTCGCCCTCGAGGGCGTGAAGGTCGACGGCGTGCCCGCACCCGCCTGAGGAGGACGCGTGAAGGAAGCCAGGGGAAAGACCGAGAAATCCGAGGGCTCCCTCGAGCTCGTTCTCGACGCGATCGAGGAGAGGGTCGAGGCGCTCGTCGAGGTCGTGAAGAAGCTCGCCGCCGAGAACGCCCGGCTCGTGTCCGAGGTCGCGGCGGCGAAGGCCAAGGGGGACGAGGGAGGGGAGGCCGCGATGCTCCTCGCGCGCTACGAGGACGAGCGCAACGCCGTGAAGGAGCGCATCGAGCGCGTTCTGAAGACCTTGGACGAGGGAAAAGGCGCGGGTAAAGCGTAAGAGCGCGTGCTATCCTTTTCGCGCGGCCGCGTGCCGCGGCGGAATGATGGCCAAACCCAGCGTCACACAGGTCGAGATCTTCGGGCAGACGTACTCCGTCCGCGCCGCGGGGGATCCCGGCTACATCAAGGAGCTGGCCGGCTTCGTCGACCGGAAGATGCGCGAGGTTTCGGAGCACGCGCCCACGATCGACGCCGCGAAGATCGCCATCCTCACCGCCCTCAACATTTCCGACGAGTTCTACCAGTTTCGTACCAAGTCAGGCTCCGAGGGTGATCCGGGCCGTCTCGCCGCACGGGCGGGCCGTCTCGTGGAAAAGCTCGACGAGGTCCTGAAGACGTCTCCCTCAATTCCGGCGAGGGCCGGCAATGAATCGATCGGCACCCTGCGCGGTGCGTGAATGGGATATGTCCTTGAACCGATATATTTATCGTGGAGCCTTCGACATCGGGCCGACCGGTGACGCCCCTTCGGGGGAACTAAAGGTCTGCCCCGGGGGCTCCCCCTGTCTTTTGACGGGTTCAATCGACTTTTCCCACACGGCCGAGGCGGGGCGCCCTTCTTGGGCATCACCAGGGGGACGTCTCCAGGATCCTGTCGCGCTCTAGTTCCGGATCACCCTCTCAAACGAACGTTTCGAGGGGGACAGACCCGTGAGTTCGATTCAATTCATCGTCGTGGAGGTTGCGCTCGCGGTCTTCGCCGTGGGCGTCCTCGTGTGGGCCCTTCGGTCCCGCGGCGCGGCCTCGCTCGCGAGGGCCGAGGCCGAGCTCGAGGCCAAGAAGGTCCGAGAGGAAGCGAAGATCGCCGCCGAGGCCGCCGTCCGCAGGGCGGAAGCCAACGCCCAGAAGACCGAGCTGGACGCCAAGGAGCGGCAGCTCAAGGCGCGTGAGGCCGCGGAGGCCGAGGCCGCCAAGCGGCGCGCCGAGCTCCTCGACCAGGAAAAGCGCCTCCTCCAGAAGGAAGAGACGCTCGACAAGAAGATCCTGACCGCCGAGAAGCGCGAGCAGGACTCGGAGAACCGCGCCCAGAACCTCGCGAAGCGCGAGAAGCGCATGGAGGAGCTGGAGGAAGAGGCGAAGAAGGCGGCCGAGGCCGTGATCGCCGAACAGCGGGCCAAGCTCGAATCGATCGCCGGCCTGACGGCCGACCAGGCCAAGCGCGACCTCATCCGCGAGCTGGAGAACGAAGCGCGCCTCGAAGCGACGGGCCTCGTGCGCCGCATCGAGGAGGACGCCGTCGAGAGCGCGAACTGGAAGGCGAAGCGCCTCCTCTCGATGACGATCCAGCGCATGGCGTCGGACTTCGTCGTCGAGACGACCGTGTCGGTTCTCGACCTCCCGTCCGACGACATGAAGGGCCGCATCATCGGCCGCGAGGGCCGGAACATCCGCGCCGTCGAGGCCGCGACGGGCGTCGACATCATCATCGACGACACGCCCGAGGCGATCCTTCTCTCCTCGTTCGACCCCATCCGCCGCGAGGTCGCGCGCCGCGCGCTCGAGCGCCTCATCCAGGACGGACGCATCCACCCGGCCCGCATCGAGGAAGTCGTCGAGAAGGTGCGCGAGGAGCTCTGGCAGGACGTCAAGACGGCGGGCGAGGCCGCGGCGTTCGAGTTCGGCATCGCCGACCTGCACCCCGAGGTCGTCAAGCTCCTCGGCCGCCTCAAGTACCGCACGAGCTACGGCCAGAGCGTGCTCCAGCACTCGAAGGAAGTCGGATGGGCCGCGTGCCACCTCGCGAGCGAGCTCGGCGCGGACGTCGCCGTCGCCAAGCGCGCGGGTCTCCTCCACGACATCGGCAAGGCCGTCGACCGCGAGCAGGAAGGCACGCACCTCGAGCTCGGCCGGCAGATCCTGAAGAAGTACGGCGAGCACGAGACCGTGATCCACGGGATGGAGTGCCACCACGGCGACTACGAGCCCCGCACGATCGAGGCGGTCCTCGTGAACGCCGCCGACGCGATCTCGGCCGCGCGCCCCGGCGCGCGCCGCGAAATTCTCGAGACCTACGTCAAGCGCCTCGAGAAGCTCGAGAAGATGACGGACGGGATGAAGGGCGTCGAGCGCACGTTCGCGATCCAGGCGGGGCGCGAGCTGCGCGTCATCGTGGACGCGAAGAAGATCTCCGACGACGAGTGCCTGTGGATGTCGAAGGACATCGCCAAGCGCGTCGAGGCGGAACTGCAGTACCCGGGGCAGATCAAGATCACGGTCATTCGCGAGACGCGCGCGGTGGATTTCGCGAAGTGAAGGTTCTCTTCGTCGGTGACGTGGTGGGGAAGCCCGGCCGGCGGGCCCTCGGGATGCTCGAGAAGCTGATCGCGCGCGAGCACGTCGACTTCACGGTCGTGAACATCGAGAACGCCGCGGGCGGGTTCGGCGTGACGGCGGAGCTGTTCGCCGACATGTCGAAGCTCCCGATCGACGTCTTCACGTCCGGGAACCACATCTGGGACAAGAAGGACTTCGTCCCGCTTCTCGACGACCTCGAGAACCTGCTGCGCCCCGCGAACTACCCGCCCGGCAACCCGGGCCGCGGCTGGACGATCCAGACGACGCCCGCCGGCATTCCCGTCGGAGTCGTGAACCTGCAGGGGCAGGTCTTCATGGCGAACACGGACTCGCCGTTTCGCGTCGGCGACGCGGTGCTCGCGGAAATGCGTGCGAAGCGGCCGGAGATGAAGGTCATCCTGATCGACATCCACGCCGAAGCGACGTCCGAGAAGCAGGCGATCGGCTGGTGGTTCGACGGCCGCGCGTCGCTCGTCATCGGCACGCACACGCACGTCCCGACGGCCGACGCCCGGATCCTCCCGAAGGGAACGGCCTATCAGGGCGACGCCGGGATGACGGGCGCCTACGAGGGGATCATCGGGTTCGACCCGAAGAACATCCTCGAGAAGTTCCTCCACCAGACGCCGCGCTCGATGGAGACGGCCACGCGCGACGTGCGCCTCTGCGGCGCCATCGTGGACGTGGACGAGGCGACGGGGAAGGCCCGCACTATCACCTCGATCCAGGAGAAGCTGCCTAGCTGAGCGCGAGACCTGGGAACCAGTGAAGGCCCGAGGGGTCCAAGGACCATGAGTCTCCTCGCTTACATCGGAGCCTCGATTGCAGCGTTCCAGACGTGGGTCTTCGTGCGCCTGGTGCTGCTCGCTCTTCCCACTCTGGCCTTGACGCCGCTGGTTCTCGCGCGCCTGCGGAAGCGCGGCGCGAGACCGTGGCTCGAGGTTCTGTCAGGTCCCGCCTTCGCAGTTTTCATCGCCATGGCATCAGTCCCCGCCGTTCCGGCATCGCTGTACGGCGAGTACCACCCGAGGCCCGTCTTCGGGAAGCTGACGGCTGAAGAGGCGAGGGGCGTCGTGCTTTGGACCGCGCTTGCCGCGCTGACGTATGGTGTGGCGCAGGTGGCCCGGACGCCGAAGTCGGCGCGGGGAATCTTCGCCGCAGGCCTCGGATTCACGGCGTGGTCGGCGTTTCTGTGGGTCCTCGACCGTTCGTTTGCGCCCGTTGACCGAACGCTGGATCTCGACGAGCTCCATTGGAAGCTCCCCGTCTGCTTCGGCGTGATGGCTTCCGGCGCCGCGTTCGGCGCCATCCGTCGTGCATGCGGCGCGAGGAGTGGCCCGTTCCCGTCGGTCGCGTTCGCCGCCGCCTTGTTCCTGTTCTTCCGGCCGGCGGAGTTTCCGGAACGCTGGCCAGTCGGGCGGATCGATCGGATCTTCGCCGCGCGACTCGACGCCCACGGCCGACTGTTCCTGGTGGCGAGGATGAGAACGGGCCTTCCGCCGCGACACCCCTGGGCGGAGGACATGGGTTCCGACGTTCTCCTCCAGGCGACGCCGGCTCTCGCCGAGGTGGAGGGGCTCAGGGCCGTCGTCCGGCGGCCGGCGGGTGGATACGGCCAGGCCAGGCTGTTGACGACGCCAGACGTCGAGAGGGCCGGCCTCCTTTTCGCAACGACCTGGCGGGACCAGAGCCTCGGCCAGGTCGTGAGAGCCGAGACCGTCGATCTTGCGCGGTCAACCCGTTCCTACTGGTGGAGCCTCTCCGCATTCGGGTGGGCGAAGCTGGTCAGCTTCGGGGGAGCGGCCTGGTCGGCGGCGAGGGTGCTGGGACCCGGCAAGTCGTTCCTCGAGAGGACTCCGGATGGCGGCGTTCTTGTGGGACGGACCATGGCCGGACGCGAGGTTCGGGTACCTATCGGAGTAGCCCGCGGTCGAGTGTTGCCGATCCGAGCTGGTTCGCGCGCCTTCGCCGGGTACGCTGAATCGTGTTCGGCGGGCCGGGCGGCTCCGGCGCCTTGCGCCTTCTTCGTCGACGCGGAGACAGGAGAACTGCGAACGATCGGCATCACATTCCTCGGGCCGCCAAGCGGCGGAATGCCCGTCACGCTTGACGTTTCTCCGGACGGCCGCGCGATCACCCTCTTCCGCGAGGAGATGCCGTCTCCGCTAGGGCCGACGATCGGAACCTACCTCGCGACGATCAGCGGCTCGGCCAGCAGGATTGGTGGATGTCCACTTGCGGAAAGAAGATGTGCCGTTACGTGGTTCCGTGACGGCAGCGCCGGGATCGAAGATAGGGCGCGGATTGATCAAGCTGTCCTCGGGGCGGCGGAACAGCAGTCGTTCCTGCCGAATTTTCTCCGGCTTCCGGCGGAAATGCGGTTTCGCGAGGTCGGCGGCGTTGTCCTGCCAGAGCTCGAGGAGAACGGTTACGGGCGCCCCTTCCCGTTCTTCGAGTTCGTCTCGGACCTGTCTTCGGCGCGACTCGTCGAGCCAGTCGTGAACGACGTTCAATTTCTGTATGACTCCGTCGTGTTCGTGACGGGAGGGATGTGGTTTCGGGAAAAGGGGATGAGCCAGCAGGTCGTTCGCTATTGGCCAGCCGGCGCTAGGCGCCAAGTGCTTCTCCAGACGGTCGGCGGCGTGTCCGAGCATCGTTGATCGCGAGCCCTCACCGGCTGACGCGGGTGGCAGTTAGGATCGGCCCGTGAGAGTCGTGGATGCCGAGCTCGTTCGGGCGGTTGCCCTTGCCCCCGCCACGAAGGTCGCGGTCTCCTAGTGGACATGCGCACGCGGCTCCTCGTCCTCGCGGTGTTCGCGGTCACGTTCGCGTTCGCGGCCGAGCCGCTTCTCACCGGGCGGGGCACGGACTTCCGCGCGTACCTCGAGGCCGCGAATGCCCTGCGCGCCGGCCACGACCCGTACGCGGGCGTCTATCCCTACCTCTATCCGCCGCTCCTCGCGCTCGTCCTCGTGCCGCTCACGTTCCTGCCGCCCGCTGCGGCGGCGTGGATCTGGGCCGCGGCCTCTGCTGTGGCGCTCGCCGCGAGCGCCGCGCTCGTCGCGAAGGGCTCGGCGCGCGTCCTCGTCCTCGCGCTCCTCTTCGCGCCGTTCGCCGCCACGCAGTGGAACCTCCAGGCGAACGCGTTCGTCCTCCTCCTCCTCGTCCTCGCGCGCGATCGGCTGGACCGCGGGTTCGAAGGGAGCGGCGGGGCGCTGCTGGGCCTCTCGATCGCCCTCAAGCCGTTCGGCCTTCTCGCGGCGTTCGCCCTCGCCCTCGCGGGGCGGTGGCGCGCGGCCCTGGCCGCGGGCGCGGCGGCCTTTCTCCCGTTCGTCCTCGTCGTCCCGTTCCTGGGCGGGTCGGGAGCGGCTGCGGCCGCCGGTTCGGTGAAGCGGATCCTCTCGTCCTCCTGGGTCGAGACGTACGGCGGAAACGTGGCGCTGAACGGCTCGCTCGACCGCCTCCTCCCGGACGGCGCCGGCTCCTCCCGCCACCGTGCGGTGGGGCTCGCGATCGCGGGCTGGACCGTCGCCCTCGTCGCGGCCGCCGCCGCGGGCGCCGCCCGCGGCGGGAAGCGCCTGCGCTCGTCGGCCGTCGTGGACGCATCGCTCGCCGCGACGCTCCTCGGCGCCTCGTCGTCGTGGTTGCACCACTCGACCGTCCTGTTCCCGGCCGTCGCGGCCCTCGGCCCTCCGGCCCAGGCGGCCGTCGTCGCGCTGTACGGCGTCGCGGCGGCGTGGCGTGCGTTCGGGGCCCTCGGCGTCGCCGCCGGCGCCGGAGCCTCGTTCGCCGGGACAGCAGCGCTCGCTGCAGTCTGGTTCCTGGCATCCCGCCGGGCCGCGGAACCCTGCTAGGATCGCCGCATGGCCGTCGACAAGGAACTGCTCGACATTCTCGCTTGTCCTGCGTGCGACGCGCGGCCTGCCGTGACGCTGTGCAACCTCCGCGGCGACGTCGCGAAGGCGGTCGTCGAGAAGTACCGCGAATCGCTCAAGGACGAGGAGCCGGTCGTGACGCAGGGGCTGTCGTGCGCCGCGTGCGGGCGCGTCTACCCGATCGTCTCGGACATCCCGGTCATGCTCGTCGAGGAGGCGCTTCCGGCGGACGCCCGGGAGGCCTGACCCTCCCTGAGGCTCTACCCCGAACCGATCGCGCGCCGGAGCGGCTTCGAACGCGCGACGTTCGTGTTCTTCCTGCTCGGCGTCGGATGCGTGCCCGGCATCGGCGTCGCGAACGTCTGTCTCGCGCTCTGCCTCGCCTCGGCGCTCGCGTGGCGATGGCAGGCCCGGAAGGCGGGCGAGGACTTCCTCGGGCCGTTCCGGCGGACGACGCCGATCCACCGGCCCATCGCGGCGTTCGTCTTCCTCTCGGTCGTCTCGTGCGTCTTCTCGACGCTCCCGTCGAAGTCGCTCATTCAGATCAAGGGCTTCGGGACGTTTCTTCTCGTCGTCTTCGCCGCGGCGCTCCTCGACGACGAAGCCGACGTCAAGCTCGCCGTGGACGTGTGGCGGACGACCGCGCTCTACCTCGTGCTGCGCGGCTTCGCCGAGTGGATCTCCGGCTCGCCGAGCCTCGACTTCCGGATCGCCGGAGGGCTGTCCGTCTACATGACGTACGCGGGCCTCCTCCTGGTGCTCGTGCCGCTCCTCGGCGCCCGCGGGGTCTCCGGAGGGTCGCGCCGGGCGCGGTGGGCCGACGTCGCCATCGCGCTCGCGGGAGCCATCGCGATGGCGCTCACGCTGACGCGCGGCGCCTACCTGGGGCTCGCCGTCGGCGTCGTCGCCGTCCTTCTCGCGGCGCGGCCGCGCCTCGCGCTCGCCGCACCCTTCGCGATCGCGCTTTTCTTCGTCCTGATGCCGCTGCCCGTCCGGGACCGGCTGGCGTCGGCGACGAACCCGCGCGACGTGACGATGAACGACCGCGTCGCGATGTGGAAGGCGGGCCGGGCCATGGTCGCGGACCACCCGGTGACCGGCGTCGGTCCGGGGCGCGTCAAGCCGCTTTACCCCTCGTACCGCGTGCCCGGGTTCGTCAACCCGGTTCCGGGCCACCTCCACAACAACCTCGTCATGATCGCGGCCGAGACGGGGATTCCGTCCCTGCTCGCGTACCTCGCGTTCGTCGGGGCGTTCTTCCTCGGGGCGCTCCGGATCCTGCGCCGCTCGCCACGCGGCGACCCCGCGCGAGGCGTCACGCTCGGGGCGATCGGCGCGATGGCGGCGCTCTTCGCCGCCGGGATGTTCGAGTACAACTTCGGCGACGTCGAGGTCTTGATGGCGACGCTCGTCGTCGCGACGCTGCCGTTCGCCGCCGCCCGCTCCGCCCGCCCCGCCGACTAGAATCGGCCGATGGCGAGCCGTTTCCCCGGGCGCGTGTATCCCCTCCGGGGCGGTGCGCCGCGCCGCGTCGCCGAGACGCAGCTCTCGCTCGGGGACGCGGGGCCGGACGCGACGGCCATGACGGTGGCGCAGGTGATTGCCGGGATCAACGGGATGCTTCGGACGGGACTTCCGAACGTGTGGGTCCGGGGAGAGGTCTCGGGTTTCCGGGGGCCGGCTGCGTCCGGGCACTGCTTCTTTTCTTTGAATGATGAATCGGGCAGCGCCACCCTGCGCGTGAAGGTCTTCGCGAGCGACTACCGCCGCATTCCCTTCACACTCGAAGAGGGTCTTCTCGTCCTCGTCCGCGGCACGCCGGACGTCTACCCGGAGCGAGGAGAGCTTTCCCTCCGGATCGTGGAGATCCAGCCGTCCGGAATCGGCGCGCTGCAGCTCGCGTTCGAGCAGCTGAAGGCGCGGCTCGCCGCCGAAGGGCTCTTCGACGCCGCGAAGAAGCGCCCGCTCCCGCTCCTCCCGCGGCGCATCGGCGTCGTGACGTCGCGCCACGGGGCCGCGCTGCGCGACATCCTGAAGGTCCTCGACGCGCGCTTTCCGAACGCCCACGTGACGCTCTACCCGGCCTCCGTCCAGGGTTCGGCGGCGCCGGGGGAGATCGTCCGCGCCCTACGCGCGTTCTCGCGGGTGGCGGGATCGGCCGACGTCGTCATCGTTGCGCGCGGGGGCGGCTCGAAGGAGGACCTCGCCGCGTTCAACGACGAGTCCGTCGTCCGGGCCGTCGCGGTGTCGAGGGTTCCGGTGATCTGCGCGGTGGGTCACGAAACCGACGTCTCGCTCGCGGAGCTCGCCGCCGACGTCCGGGCGGCCACGCCCTCTCAGGCCGCCGAGATCGTCGTCGGCCCCCTCGCGCAATTCGAGGAGCGCCTCGCCCGGGGGAAGAGGGATCTGAAGATTTCTTTGAAAGGGAAGATGGACAGGGCGGCGCACCGCGTGGCCCGGCTCGGCTCGGCGCCGGAGTTCGCGCAGTTTCCGGCGGCGGTCCGCGGGGCGCGTTCGGATGCGCGCATCTACTCGCGTTCCCTCTTTTCCTCCTTTCGAAGAATCCCCTCTTCTCTTTCTTCCCGCATCCTGCGTTTCGAGCAGAGCGTGCGGGCCTGGGCCGATCGGGCCGCATTCCCGCTCGTTCTCGGCCGCGTCGCGGCCGAGCGGCGCGCCGCGGCCGACCGGATGGCCGCCCGCGTGGCCTCCGCGAACGAGAGCCTCGGCGTCGCCGTGGCGCAGCTCGAGGCCCTGAGCCCGCTGCGCGTCCTCGCGCGCGGATATGCGATCGTGACGAAGGAAGGGGAGGCGTCGCCCGTGACGGACGCCGCGTCCCTGACTCCCGGCGACGGCGTCCGCATGCGGCTGGCCCGCGGGCGCGCCGTCGCCCGCATCCTCTCGACGGAGACCGAATGACCAAGACGAAGGCCCTGCCGAAGAACCTCTCGTTCGAGAAGGCTCTCGAACGCCTCCAGGAAATCGTGGCCGAGCTCGAAGACCCCGAGAAGGGTCTCGAGGCGAGCCTCGAGCTGTTCGAGGAGGGAGTCGCCCTGTCGCGGTTCTGCCGCTCCCGGATCGACGAGATCCAGAAACGCGTCGACGTCGTGCTCAAGGAAACGCCGGAGGGGCTCGCGACGGGCCCGCTGGACGAGGAGCTCGAGGACGAGGACGACGACGAGGACGCGGCCCGATGACGGGCGTGCGCCCCGCGCGGGCGCTGCCGGCCGTGCTCGAGGCGCGGCGGCGGGGAATCGAGGCGGCTCTCTCGAGCGTGCTGCCCCGTGAGCACTCCGAGCCCCGGGACCTCGTCGCCGCCATGAGGTACAGCGTCCTCGGCGGCGGCAAGCGCTTCCGGCCGCTTCTCTTCTTCGCGGGCGCCGAGGCGGGACCGGAGCGCCTGCCGGAGGACGCGGTGGACGCCGCGGCGGCGCTCGAGCTGCTCCACACGTACTCCCTCATTCACGACGACCTGCCCTGCATGGACGACGACGACCTGCGCCGCGGCCAGCCGACCTGTCACGTGAAGTTCGGCGAGGCGACCGCGCTCCTCGCGGGCGACGCGCTGCAGACGCTGGGCGTGGAGATCCTGGCGACGCGCCCCGCGGGGGAGGAGTGGGCCGCGCGGCGCGCGCGGGCGGTCGCGATGACGGCGCGGGCGATCGGCGTCGAGGGGATGGCGGGCGGGCAGGCGCTCGACCTCGCGGCCACGGGAAGGCCCGTCCCCCCCGAGGAGCGCCCCCAGCGCCTCAAGAAGATCCACGCGCTGAAGACCGGGCGCCTCATCCGCCTCTCTGTCGAGCTCGGGGCGCTGCACGCGGGCGCCGACGACGCGGTCCTCTCCGGGGTCGGGCGCTTCGGGGACGCGATCGGCCTCCTCTTCCAGATCGCCGACGATCTCCTCGACGTCACGCAGGACTCGGCGACGCTCGGCAAGACCGCCGGCAAGGATGCGGAACAGGACAAGCTGACGTATCCAGCCGTGTTCGGCCTCGAGGGAGCGCTGCGCGAGCGCGACCGCGCCCTCGAGGAAGCGCATGCGGCGGCGGCCGAAGTCGAGGGGCCGGGCGGCCTCCTCGCGTCGCTCGCGGACTACGTCGCGGGCCGCGACCGGTAAACTCGGCGCGTGGCGCTCACCGAGGACCGGAGATTCGGCTGGACCGTGGGCGGCGTGTTCGCCGTTCTCGGAGCGCTGCTGCTCTGGCGACATCGAACGGCCTTCGGGACGGTGTTCGCGTCCGCCGGTGGCGCGCTGCTTCTCCTGGCCGTGGCGGCCCCGGCCCTTCTCGCGGCGCCGCACCGCGGCTGGCTCGCGTTCGCGAGGGTTCTCGGCCGCGTGAACTCGGCCGTCTTCCTCTTCCTGACGTTCTTCCTCGTCCTCACGCCTCTCGCGTTCGTCCTCCGCCTCTTCGGCCGCGACGAGCTCCGGCGCCGGGGCCCGGTGCCCGTGTCCACGTGGGAGCCCTACCCGGAGCGCAACCGCGACCCGAAGCACTACGAGTCGATCTGGTGATGGGCAAGCGCGACGTCCTCTCGCAGCTCTGGGAGTTTCTCAAGTACCGCAAGAAGTACTGGCTCATGCCGATCGTCTTCCTGCTCGTCCTCGTCGGGCTCCTCCTCGTCCTGGCCGAGAAGAGCGTGATCGCGCCCTTCATTTACACGCTGTTCTAGTGGCCGCGATTCTCGGCCTCTCGGCCTACTACCACGACTCCGCGGCGTGCCTTCTCGTCGACGGGAAGATCGTCGCGGCCGCGCAGGAAGAGCGCTTCACGCGGAAGAAGCACGACGCCGGCTTCCCGCTGAACGCGGCGCTCTGGTGCCTGAAGGAAGCGAAGCTCCCCCTCGGGAGGCTCGACCACGTCGCGTTCTACGACAAGCCGCTCGTGAAGTTCGAGCGGCTCTTCGAGACGTATCTCGAGTACGCCCCGCGCGGCTTCGGGTCGTTCCGCAAGGCGATCCCCCTCTGGATCTCGGACCGGCTCTGGATGAGCGAGAGGATCGGGAAGGACCTCGGATGGGAGGGGAAGATCCTGTTCGGCGACCACCACGAGTCGCACGCGGCCTCCGCGTTCTACCCGTCTCCGTACCAGGAGGCCGCGGTCCTCACGATGGACGGAGTGGGGGAGTGGGCGACGTCCTCGATAGGGCTCGGCAGCGGGAACGCTCTCGACATGCTCTCCGAGCTGCGGTTTCCGCACTCGATCGGGCTCCTCTACTCGGCGTTCACCTACTTCTGCGGCTTCAAGGTGAATAGCGGCGAGTACAAGCTGATGGGACTCGCGCCGTACGGCGAGCCAACGTACGCGGACCTGATCCGCGAAAAGCTGGTTCACGTCTGCGACGACGGCTCGATCCGGCTCAACATGGAGTACTTCACGTTCGCAACAGGACTCACGATGACGGGGGCCGGGTTCGAGCGCCTCTTCGGCGGGCCCGCGCGCGAGGCCGAGTCGAAGCTCACGCAGCGCGAGATGGATCTCGCCCGGTCGATCCAGGACGTGACCGAGGAGATCGTCCTGAAGATGGCGCGGCACGCGAAGAAGACGACGGGCGCGAGACATCTCTGCATGGCGGGCGGCGTCGCGCTGAACTGCGTCGCGAACGGGAAGCTCCGCGAGGCGGGGATCTTCGACGACCTCTGGATCCAGCCCGCCGCGGGCGACGCGGGCGGCGCCGTCGGCGCCGCGCTCTCGATCTGGCACCGCCACCTCGGCATGCCGCGCGAGAGCGCGGAAAAAAGAGGAACCTGGAGAGGAAGACCGAAGAAAGAGATTTCTTTGAATGGAATAGGGCAGATGAGGGACGGCGGTGCGATTCCCGGGGGCGCCTTGGCCGGGCTGCCACCGTACGAAGACGGCATGTCGGGCGCGTTCCTCGGCCCCTCTTACCCTTCAGAAGAAATCTCTTCCTGGCTCTCCTCGAAGGGTTACCCGTTTCAGACGGTGTCTGCCGCGGCGCTCCCCGGCGCCGTCGCCGACCTCCTCGCCGAGGGGAAGGTCGTCGGGCTGCTGCAGGGCCGGATGGAATTCGGGCCGCGGGCGCTCGGGGGCCGCAGCATCCTCGGCGACCCGCGGTCGGCGGCGATGCAGTCCGTCATGAACCTGAAGATCAAGTTTCGGGAGTCGTTCCGCCCGTTTGCGCCCTCCGTCCTTCGCGAGGACGTCGCGGCGTGGTTCGACTTCGACGGGGACTCGCCGTACATGCTTCTCTGCGCGGACGTCGCGAAGGCCCTTCGACGCGAGATGACCGACGACGAGCGCGCGCTCTGGGGCATCGAGAAGCTGAACGTCCCGCGCTCGACGATTCCGGCCGTCACGCACGTGGACTACTCGGCCCGCCTCCAGACGGTCCGGAAGGAGACGAATCCCGTCTACCACGCGATCCTGTCGGCGTTCCGGGACCGGACCGGCTGCCCGGTCGTCGTGAACACGTCGTTCAACGTGCGCGGCGAGCCGATCGTGTGCTCGCCCGAGGACGCGTACCGCTGCTTCATGCGGACTTCGATGGACGCCCTCGTCCTCGAGAACCACGTCCTCCTGCGGGATGGGCAGCCGGCATTCGCCGACACGGCGGACTGGCGCCGCGAATTCTCGCTGGACTGATCAGGGGAAGATCCCGAGCTCCATGTAGCTGACGGCGATCTTGTCGATGGCGGAGATGAAGGCGGCCGTGCGCAGGTCCGGCACCTTCGGGTTGCGGCGCTGGACGTCACGGATCTGCTGGAAGGCGACGCTCATCGTCTCCTCGAGGCCCGAGTTGACGAGGTCCTCCTCGGCCGCGCCGTGGATGAGGAGCTTGCGCTCGGCGTCCCCGAGGGCCTTCCCGGTCGCGCTCTCGATCGACTTGACCATGCGCGCGGCGCTCATCTCCTCGTAGCGCTTCTCCATGCGTCCGAAACGCACGTGCGAGAGGTTCTTGAGCCACTCGAAGTAGCTCACCGTGACGCCCCCGGCGTTGAGGAACATGTCGGGGATGACGACGACGCCCTTCTGCCGCAGAACGGCGTCGGCGTCGGCCGTGACGGGGCCGTTCGCGCCCTCCGCGACGATCTTCGCCCTCACCCGGGCCGCGTTCGTGCCCGTGATCACGTTCTCGAGTGCCGCCGGGACGAGGACGTCGCAGTCCGTGTACAGGACATCCTCGGCCGGAAGGTCCTTCGCGCCCGGGTAGCCGGTGATCTTCTTGGCCGCGGCGCGGTGCCTGACGACGGCCTCCACGTCGAGGCCCTTCGGGTCGTAGATCGTCCCTTCCCACTCGGCGAGCGCGACGATCGTGGCGCCCCCTTCCTGGAGGAACTTCGCGGCGTGGTAGCCCACGTTGCCGAGGCCCTGGACCGCGACGCGCTTGCCGGCGAGGCCGGCGGTCATCCCGAGGGCCTTCAGGAGCTCGGCGTCCGCCAGGGCTTCCTTGACCCCGAAGAACACGCCGCGGCCCGTGGCTTCCTTGCGGCCCCGGATGCCGCCCTGGCTGATCGGCTTGCCCGTCACGCAGCCGATCGCGTCGATCTCGCCCGGGTGGAACTGCGCGTACGTGTCCGCGATCCACGACATCTCGCGCGGGCCGGTGCCGTAGTCGGGCGCCGGGACGTCGATCCCGGGCCCGATGAAGTTCTTCTTCGCGAGCTCGGCCGTGTAGCGGCGCGTGATGCGCTCGAGCTGCTCGATCGTGACCTTGCGCGGGTCGATCTTGATGCCGCCCTTGGCGCCGCCGAAGGGCACGTCGACGATCGCGCACTTGAACGTCATGAGGGCCGCGAGCGCCAGCACCTCGTCCTCGTTCACGTCTGGGGAGTAGCGGATGCCGCCCTTGACCGGGAGCTTGTGGTGGCTGTGCTCGGCTCGCCACGCCTCGATGACCTCGTAGCCGCCGCCTTCTTTGCGGACGGGGAACCGGAACTTGTAGACGCTGTTACAGACCTTGATCTGGTCCAGGAGGCCCGGCGGATAATCGAGAAAAGTGCCTGCGGCGTCGAAATTCCGGTTCACGCTCTCCAAAAATCCGTTTGACTGGGTCATCAAAACCTCCGGTTGACCGAGTTTAGTGGAGTCGATATAGGATCTGGCACCAATGGAAGTAGGGGTCGCCGGCGTGGTGCGACTGGATCGCATCGCACTGCACCGCCTGAGCAAGGCGGCGGTTTCGTCCCCCCGCTTGCGGCAGAACCGGAATCTCCACGCGATGGAGGATTCCGTGCACCGCCTTCTCAACGCGATCGAGCCCGGAAGCTACATCCGGCCGCACCGCCACCTGCATCCGCCGAAGGCCGAGACGATGGTCGTCGTTGCCGGCCGGCTCGGCTTCCTCTCGTTTCACGACGACGGAACGGTCGCGGAAAGGGCCGTGCTCGACGCCGCCGGCGAGACGTTCGGCGTCGACGTGCCTCCGGGCGTCTGGCACACGTTCGTGTCGCTCGCCGGGGGCACCGTGGCCTTCGAGGCGAAAGCCGGTCCCTACGTGGCGCCCACGGGGGCGGACGCGGCGCCCTGGGCGCCTCCCGAAGGCGACCCGGCGTCCGTGCGGCTCGAGGCCGGGTGGCGCAACGCGTTTGTCGAGCAGGCAGAGTCCTGATTCATGAAGATCTTACCGTGCAAGATCCGTTTTCCCGGCCGTGCCGGGGTAATTTCGTTTCGAATGATGGAAGGGGTGTGCCCATGATCAATTTGCGTCGTTTTCTACCGCTCGCCGCGTGCGTGGCGGTTCTCCTTGCGGCCGTTCCCGCCCTCGGACAGGAGACCGCAGCCGCTCTTCAGGGTGTCGTGACGGTCAAGTCGGACAAGAGCCCGCTGCCGGGCGTCTCGGTGGAGGCCGTCCACGTCCCGACCGGCACCCGCTTCGCGGCCGTCACGTCGGCCGCCGGACGGTTCAACATCCTGAACGTCCGCGTGGGCGGCCCCTACACGGTCACCGCGAAGATCGGCGGCTTCAAGAGCGAAACCCAAAAGGACGTCGTCGTCGCCCTCGGCGAGAAGCTCGAGCTCGAGTTCGCGCTGGAGCTCGCGGCGAGGGCCGAGACGGTCAGCGTGACGGCGGAGCTGGAGCCGCTGATCAGCCCGAACCGGATGGGGTCGACGCAGGCGGTCTCGCAGGACGAGATCAAGGCGCTGCCGACGATCCGCCGGCAGTTCCAGGACTTCGCCAAGACGAGCCCGTACGTCAACGTCGCAGCCAGCGACCCGACGCAGACGACCATCTCCGTCGGCGGCAAGAACAACCGCTACAACACGATTCAGATCGACGGCGCGGTCAACAACGACCTCTTCGGCCTCTCCTCGACCGGCACGCCGGGCGGCCAGACGGACACGCAGCCCATCTCGCTCGACACGATCCAGGAGATCCAGGTCGCGATCTCGCCCTACGACGTCAAGCAGGGCGGCTTCACGGGCGGGGCGATCAACGCGATCACGAGGAGCGGAACGAACGAGTTCCACGGCTCCGTCTACGGCTCCTCCCGGAACCAGAACTGGGTCGGAACCAGGATCCCGCAGGCGTACGGCGACGCGGTTTCGAGCCCGCTCGCGGAATTCACCTCGGACCAGTACGGCGCGCGCCTCGGCGGGCCGATCCTCAGGGATACGCTCTTCTTCTTCGCCAGCGGCGAGCGGAACAAGACCTCGGCGCCCACGAACGGGGCTGCAGACGGCTCGGCGTCCAACAACTTCAACAACCCGGCGAACGCGGCCCTGTTCAAGTCCGTCCTCGCCACCAAGTACGGCTACGACCCGGGCGGTCTCGGCGACTACAACACCCGCACGAACAGCGACCTCCTGCTCGGCAAGCTCGACTTCAACATCTCGAGCGCCCACCAGCTGTCCCTGCGCTACAACTACGTCAACGCCCTGAACGACATCAACGGCGCGCGCAACTCGAGCACGTACACGTTCGAGACGGGCGGCTACACGATCACCGACAAGACGAACTCGGGCGTCCTTCAGCTCAACAGCGTCTTCGGGGCTGATTCGTTCAACCAGGGCCGCGTGGGCTACCAGACGGTCCGGGACAGCCGGGCGGTTCCGGTCCAGTTCCCGTCCGTCTACATCTGCAACTCCCCGAACTCGAACTGCACCGGCAACGGGACGTATTCCCTCGCCGCCGGGACCGAGCGCTCGTCCGGAGCGAACTCGCTCAACCAGGACATCCTCGAGGTCACGGACGACTTCACGCTCATCAAGGGCAACCACACGATCACGATCGGGACGCACAACGAGTTCTTCAAGTTCGAGAACCTCTTCATCCAGGACGTCTACGGGACGTACTTCTTCAACACGATCAACGACCTCAACAACGGGAACGCCGCCCGGTACCAGGTCCAGTTCGCGAACGGCGCCGACCCGCGCCGCCCGACCCAGTTCAACGCCCGGCAGTGGGGCCTCTACGCGGGCGACCAGTGGAGGGTGAGCAACACCCTGACGCTGAACCTCGGCCTCAGGCTCGACATTCCCCAGCTGCCCGACAGCCCGAGCTACAACCCGCTCGTCCAGTCGACCTTCGGGATCGACACGAGCAACGTTCCGAACGGCCAGATCATGGTTTCGCCGCGCCTCGGTTTCAACTGGAACCCGAGCGGCTCCGGCAAGGACCAGATTCGCGGCGGCGTCGGCGTCTTCGCCGGCCGCACGCCGTACGTCTGGATCTCGAACAACTACGGCTCGACGGGCATCGAGATCACGAACCTGAGCGCCTCGAACGTCGCGTTCACCGGGGACCCCAGCAACCCGCCGAAGAACTTCCCCCCCGGCACGTCGGCGATCACGGTCAACGGCATCAATCCGGACTTCAAGTTCCCGCAGGTCCTGCGCAGCACGCTGGCCTACGACCGCGAGCTCCCGGGCGGGATCCGCGCGACCGTCGAGGCCATGTTCACGAAGACGCTCTACGACGTCTTCTACTACAACCTGGGCAGGGTCGAGTCCGGCAACACCACGTTCTACGGGGCGCCGATCTACAAACCGTACTCGACGCAGATCTCGGACATGATCTACCTCGACAACACGAAGAAGGGCGAGCAGCAGAACCTCATCGTGCAGCTCGAGAAGCGCTTCCCCTTCGGCCTGTACGTGATGGGCTCCTACGCCTACATGAACGCCAAGGCCGCGTTCGAGGGAACGTCCAGCGTCGCGTACTCGAACTGGCAGTTCCAGACCACGGACGGCAACATCTACAACCAGGCGCTCACGCGCTCCTTCTGGGACGTCCCGAACCGGTTCAACGTCGTCGTGTCGCAGGCGTTCCGGACCGGCTCGTTCGCCCACAATCTCGGCCTCATCTACACGGCCCAGTCGGGGCAGCCGTACTCGATCCTGATGGGCGGCAACGCGAACCAGGATGGCGCCTCGGGCAACGACCTCCTCTTCGTGCCCGCGAACTACAGCGACATCGTGTGGAAGGGCACGGGGGCGCCGACCGAGGGCCAGTGGAACGACTGGCTGTCGATGACGGGTCTCGACGACTACCGTGGCCGCGTCGCGTCGCGCAACGCGCTCGACGCCCCGTGGATCCACACGCTCGACTTCCACTACGACGTGACGCTGCCCATCTCGGTGGTCCAGGTGCAGCTCACGTTCGACGTCCTGAACCTCATCAACCTGGTCAACCACAACGCGGGGCTGCTCCGTTACGTCCCCAACCAGACGTACACGGCGCTCAACTACTCGGGGATCGACGCGGCCACCGGCAAGCCGATCTACACCGTCAACGCGGGCGCCCTCAATGAAGGGCGGCAGTACACCACCCAGGGCCTCCGCTCGCGCTACCAGCTCAAGCTCGGAGGACGCGTCTCTTTCTAGCGAACTCCTGACACCAGGGAAAGAAGCGCCGGGGCTCGACGCCCCGGCGCTTTTCTTTCGCTTTCCGATATTCTACGAACCCGGAGGATTTTTCCGATGTCCCTCGCTACTGAAACGCCCGCGATTCCTCCCGTCTCGGTCCTCGGAGACCACGAGCGGGAGCTCGCCGAGGGCGTCTACGATTTCGCGGTCGAGTCGATCGCCCCGCAGTCCTCCCGGATGGACCGCGACAACGTGATGGACCCCGACCTCATCCGGAAGTTCTTCGAGCTCGACCTCATGGGGATCGAGATCCCCGAGGAATTCGGCGGCCTCGGCGCGAACTTCACGACGTCGATCGCGATCATCGAAGCGCTCGCGCGCGTGGACGCCGCGTGCGCGGTCGTCGTGGACGTCCAGAACACGCTCGTGAACAACGCGATCAAGCGCTGGGCGTCCCCCGCGATCCAGAAGAAGTACTTCCCCCAGCTCGCGAAGCAGAAGGTCGCCTCGTACGCGCTTTCGGAGGCCGGCTCGGGCTCGGACGCGTTCGCGCTCGCGACGACCGCGGCGCCGAAGGGCGACCGCTGGGTCCTGAACGGCGAGAAGCTCTGGATCACGAACGGGCTGGAGGCCGAGCTCTTCCTCGTCTTCGCGAACGTCGACAAGGCGAAGGGCTACAAGGGCATCACGGCGTTCCTCGTGGAATCGCAGTGGAAGGGCTTCACGAAGGGCAAGAAGGAAGACAAGCTCGGCATTCGCGCGTCGTCCACGCTGGCGCTCGCCTTCGAGGACCTCGAGGTGCCGGCCGAGAACGTCGTCGGGAACGTGGGCGAGGGCTACAAGATCGCGATCGAGACGCTCAACGAGGGCCGGATCGGGATCGGCGCCCAGATGGTCGGCATCGCGCGGGCCGCGCTCGACTACACGGCCCGGTACGTCAAGGAGCGCAGGCAGTTCGGCCAGCCGCTCGCGCAGTTCCAGGCCGTCCAGCACGAGCTCGCGCGCATGGACATGGAGCTCGAGTGCGCCCGGCTCGCCGTCTACAACGCGGCGCGCCTCAAGGAAGCGGGCCTGCCGTTCGCGCGCGAGGGCGCGATCGCGAAGCTCAAGGGGTCCGAGGTCGCCGAGATGTGCACGTCGAAGGGACTCGAGCTCCTCGGCGGGTACGGCTACGTGAAGGACTACCCGCTCGAGAAGATGTATCGCGACGCGAAGATCGGGAAGATCTACGAGGGGACGTCCTTCATGCAGCTCAACACGATCGCGAAAGACGTCCTGAAGCGCTGAGCGGAGAGGCCCCGGTCCGTCCGGCCCCGCGCGCGGCTCTCGTCGCGGGGCTCGCGCTCCTCCTCGGCACGGCGGCGTTCCTGCGCTGCGCGGGCTGGAGCTTCTGGTCCTACTGGCTGGACGAGGCGATTCAGACGGTCCTCTCCCGGCAGGACTTCGTGAAGCTGCTCGCGTCGCTCCGGGCCGACGCCGCGCACCCGCCGCTGAGTTACCTCCTCACGTGGGCGATCGAGCGCGCCGGCGGGGGAGAAGCGGCGCTCCGCGGCGCCAGCGCCGCCGCCTCGGTCGCCGCGGTGTTCCTCGTCTTCCGGCGAGCGGGCGGTTTCGCGCGCGCCGCCGCGGCGTTCGGCGCCGCGGCCGTCTTCGCCGTCCTGCCGGCGTCGGTCCACTACGGCGCGGAGGTGCGGCCCTACGCGCTCGCCCTCGCGTGCGTCGCCGGGGCCGACCTCGCCCTCGACGCCGCGTTTCGCGGCGTGCGCGGGGCCGGGATCGCCCACGTCGCCCTCGCGGCCGCCTCCGTCGCGACACTTTACTTCGCGCTCTTTCCGCTCCTCGCGCTCTGGGCCGACGCGGGGTGGCGCGCCCGGCGCGACGGGCGCCGGCTCCTCGCGTGTGCGGCCGCCGCCTTCGCCGCCTCGGCGGCCTTCCTCGCTGCGTGGTTCCTGTGGATCGGGCCGCGGCCGCCGACGCCCGTCGCCCCGGACGGCCTCTTCGGCCACCTGCCGGGCGTGCTCGCGGGCCTCGTCACGTTCCGCGAATCGAGCCTCGAATGGCCGGTGCTCGCGGCGGTCCTCTGGGCCGTCGCTCTCCTCGGCATCGCGGCCACGGGCCGCGAGCGGCCGCGCCTCGCGCTCCTCCTCGCCGCGACGCTCGGCGGCCCGGTACTCGTGCTCGGCTTCTCGGGCTGGTTCGTGGCGCTGCGGTACTTCCTCTTCGCGCTCCTCCCGCTTTCGTGGGGGATCGGGGAGGCGCTGGCGCGCGTCCGTCCCGGGGCCCTCCGGGCCGCGGCGGGATTTCTCCTTCTCGCGCCGCTCGCGCCCGCGGTCGCGAACGTCGTCCGTGAAGGGCGGCCCGACTGGCGGTCGGTCAGCCGGGGGCTCGAGACCGCGAGCGCCGCGGGACTTTCGGGCGACGTCGTCGCCGCGGACGGCTGGTCGTACTGGGCGCTTTCCGCGCAGCGGCCGGGGGGCCCCGCCATACGGCTCGTGGACAGCGAGGCCTCGCTCGGCGCGGAGATCGGCGCCGGGCGGCCGCTCTGGGTCGTGCGTACGCCGCACCATCCCGCACCCCCTGCTGTCGACGCCCGGTTGACGGCCCCGTGGTGGCGGGCTGCCGGCGCGGAAGACGCGGCGGTCTACCGGTTCGAGGCCGGGCGGACGGCCGAGCCCGGCGGGCGCGTCTGGGAGTTCTCCGGCGGCACGGTGCGTTTCCCGAAGGGCGGAGGCATCGCCTCCCCCGACGCGATCGAGACGTTCTCGAAGGACGTCACGGTCCTCGCGGCCGAGGGGCCGTGGGCCGACGGCTCCGTGGCCGCCACGGTGCGCCTCACCGACGACTTCGGCTCCGCGCACAACTGGGTCGGCGTCGCGGCGCGGCGCGCGAGGCCCGGCGAAGGGTTCCGCGACTCGGGAGTCCTCGGGCTCCTGAGGGGAAACGGCGAGGCCGTGCTGTTCGGGCCGGGCGGCGAGAAGAAGGCCGCGACGGGCGTCGACCCGCGCCGCGGGCCGGTCCGTCTCGCGCTCGTCTGCCGCGGCCCCCGGATCGCATTTCTCGTCGAGGGACGGGAGGTCGCGGCCGTCGAGGACGCCCCCGTCGCCCCCGGATGGGCGGGCGTGCACGCCTGGGGCCTGGCGCGGGTCACGGAGCTAGGGATCGAAGGGGCGGGCCCGTCGCGTAGAAGTCAGGAGCCTCCGCCGAATACCGGCAACTCGATGCTGAAGTAGACGAAGATCGCGTTCTTTCCGTGGCTCGGGCCGATGCCGATCGGGGCCGCGAGGCCCGGCACGATCTGAAGTCTGCCCGGGAGGTTGATCGCCGCGCGGATCCCGGGCGAGATGGTGGCTTCGGTCCGACGGACCGGCAAGCCGCCGTCGTCGAAGACCTGGTTCGTGGCCACGAGCGCCTCGACGAGAAGGTTGACGTTCGGATGCGCCAACCAGACGAGGCTCTGCCCGACGCTGGCGCTCCAGAGGTTCGACGAGTCTCCGGCCGGGTTCTTCGCGGAGAACAGGACGGTCCCTCCGAGATTGGTGTGAGCGACGAGGTTCTTCGAAAGGACGGCGCTGAGCGGCAGGCCGATCTGGATGCCGAGCCCGCCGGCGCCCAGTCCCCGCTTGGAGTCGCCGCTCGGGATCACGAGCGTCGCGCGCGGCGCGACGGCGACGTCGGCCTGTCCATTTCCGACGAGCTGGTAGCGGTAGTTCAGCTGGATGTCGCCGAGTCCCCGCGAGACCCCGTCGGGCCCGGACAGGCCGAGAAACTGGGCCGTGAAGCTCAGCTGGTTCTTCTCGTCGGGGACGGGCCACTCCTGCGTGAGCGTGTAGGACCAGTCCGAGGACCCGGAGCTGCGCGTGTACGTCTGGATCGTCTGAACGACGCCGCGCTCCTGGTTGTAGGCCTCCTCGAGGAGGAAGCTGTTGTCCTGGACGGGAGGCGGCGCCTGCGCCTGCGCCTGCGCGTACGCGCGGGTCGGGAGGAGGGGGGCGGCAAGGCAGGAGACGAAGGCGAGGGGCAGGGCGATGCGGCGAATCTGCACGGGTTCCTTTCGAAGAATATCTCTTTTGTCGACTGAGAATCAGTCGCAACAGAAAGATAGGAGATGGGCGCCCCCGTTGTCCCTGATGAGGGTGCATCAGATATGGTGCGCGGGATGACGCGAGGGGCGGGGACTTCGGGAGGGCTGCGCCGGGAGATCGGCCTCTGGCAGGGCACCGCCCTGAACGTGATCGACATGGTGGGGATCGGTCCGTTCGTGACCCTTCCCCTGATTCTCGCCGCGATGGGCGGGGGACGGGCGCTCCTCGCGTGGATCCTCGGCGCGCTCCTCGCGATCTCCGACGGCCTCGTGACGGCCGAGCTCTCGGCCTCGCTCCCGAGGGCGGGCGGCTCCTATGCGTTCCTGCGCGAAGCGTACGGCCCCGAGCGCTGGGGCCGGCTCGTCTCGTTCCTCTTCCTTTTCCAGATCATCTTCTCGGCGCCGCTCTCGATGGCATCCGGCGCGATCGGGTTCGCCCGGTACCTGCGTTTCGTCTTTCCGGGGATTCCGGAAGGCTGGGAGGCGCCCGCGGCGTCGCTCCTGTGCGTCGCGGTGACGCTGCTTCTCATGCGGCGGATCGGGGCGATCGGAAAGTTCTCGATCGTGCTCTGGATCGGCGTCCTCGCGACGCTCGGCATCGTGATCGCCCTCGGCCTGCCGCACATGAAGATGGCTGCGCTGCGCTTCTGGGAAGCGCCCGTCGTCTCCGCGCCGGGCATCCCGCCGCCCGGCGTCCTCGGCGGGCTCGGCGCCGCGCTCATCCTCGCGGTCTACGACTACCTGGGCTACTACAACATCTGCTACCTCGCCGAGGAGATCGTCGAGCCCACGAAGACGATCCCCCGCGTCATCGTCATCTCGATCCTCGCGGTCGCGGTCCTCTACATCCTCATGAACGTCTGCATCGTCTCGGTCCTGCCGATGGACCAGGCGATGTCGTCGAAATCCACGGTCGCGGACTTCGTCCAGCTGCTCGCGGGACGGCCCGTCGCGCGGGCCGTGACGGGCCTGATCCTGTGGACGGCGTTCGCGTCGGTGTTCTCGCTCACGCTCGGCTATTCGCGCATCCTGTGGGCGGCGGCCCGCGACGGGAACTTCTTCCGGATCTTCGCCCGACTGCACCCCACGGAGGGCTACCCGGTCGTCGCGATCGCGGCGCTCGGCGGGGCCGCGGCGATCTTCTCGTTCCTGAGCCTGAAGGTCGTCGTCTCGGCGATCATCTCGATCCGCGCGCTCATCCCGTTCGTCGCGCAGGTGGCCGGGGCGCTCGTCCTGCGCAGGACGCAGCCCGGCCTCAGGCGCCCGTTCCGGATGTGGCTCTACCCGCTCCCCGCGCTCGTCGCGCTCGGGCTCTGGGGGTTCGTCCTCGTGTCGCCCGAGAAAGGGTTCAAGGCGGCGGGCCTCCTCGTGATCGTGGCGGGCGTCTCGGCCTTCCTCGTGAGATCCCGTCTCGCGCGAGAATGGCCGTTCGCCGGGGCCGCCGGCCAGGAGTCCGCCGCGCCATGAAACGCATCGCCGTGCTCACGAGCGGGGGAGACGCCCCCGGCATGAACGCCGCGATCCGCGCCGTCGTGAGGGCGGGGATCGTGCGGGGGGCGAGCGTGATCGGCGCCCGGCACGGGTTCTCGGGCCTCATCGCGGGGGATCTCGTCCCGCTCGGCGCGCGGGCCGTGGGCGGCATCATCCAGCAGGGCGGCACGATTCTCGGCAGCGCCCGCTGCGACGAGTTCCGGACGCCCGAGGGACGCGCGGGCGCACTCGAGGTCCTGCGCCGGAACGAGGTCGAGGGCCTCGTCGTGATCGGCGGCAGCGGCTCGCAGGCGGGCGCGAACGAGCTGCAGAAACTGGGATTCCCGGTCGTCGGAGTCGCGTCCACGATCGACAACGACCTCTACGGTTCGGACATCACGATCGGCGTCGACACGGCTCTCAACATCGCGCTCGAGGCGATCGACCGGCTCAAGACGACGGCGTCCTCGCACGAGCGGGCGTTTCTCGTCGAGGTCATGGGCCGCGACTGCGGGTATCTCGCCCTGATGGCCGGCATCGCGGGCGGCGCGGAATCCGTCGTCGTGCCCGAGGTGCCCGTCGACCCCGAGGAGCTCGCGCGCGAGCTCGACGCGTCGCGCGAGCGCGGCAAGAAGCACGCGATCATCGTCGTCGCCGAGGGAGCGTCCTACGACGCCGAGGGCCTCGCGCACTACTTCCGGGAGCACAAGAAGCGGCTCGGGTTCGACCTGAGGGTCACGATTCTCGGGCACGTCCAGCGCGGAGGGGCGCCCGGCGCCTACGACCGGCTTCTCGCGACGCGCCTCGGGTTCGCCGCGGTCCAGAGCCTCGTGGACGGGCAGAGCGGCGTCCTCATCGGCCTCCGGGACGGCCGGATCGTCGCGACCCCGCTCCACGCGGTCGCCGGGGCGAAGAAGCCCCTCGACCCGGCTCTCTTCGAGCTTCTCCGGACGATGGCGAAATAGAGCCCGTCCCGGTTAAGATCCGCGTCCGGCTCTGGGACGGCGACGTACCCAAGTGGTTAAGGGAAGGCTCTGCAAAAGCCTCATGCGTCGGTTCGACTCCGACCGTCGCCTCCAGCTTCGTCCCGGCCCAGCATTCCCCGCCTGAAGGCCAGCGACACCGCCTCGACCTGACTGTGCACACCCAGCCGGCGGAGCAGGTGCTGGACGTGGTTGCGGACCGTGGCGTGCGAGAGCCCGAGGCGGGCCGCGATGTTGATCGAGCCGAAACCGCCGGCGAGGAGCTCGAGGATCTGCTGCTCGCGGGGCGAGAGCGTGATGCGCTCCTCCGGGGGCCCGGCGACGGGCTCGGCCGGCGTCGCGACGACGGACGTGACGCGCGCGAGCACCGCGTCGAGCGAGGCGCCGTCGCCGTTCTCGAAAATGTGAATGAGGGTGCGGTAGGCGGCTCCAGGCGAAGGGAGGGCGATCGTGCGCGTGACGAGCCGCGCCGCGGTTCCCTCCCGCGTCCGCACGTCCATCACGAACGGCGCCGGGGCCTCTCCGCGCGAGGACGCGACGGCGACGCCGCAGTCCCGGAAGCAGCAGAGGTTTCCGAAGACGTCCCGCCCCGCGAAGACGTCGTAGCACTTCTTGCCCAGGACCTCGCGTGACGTCCAGCCGAGAAGAGCCGTCGCGGAATCGTTCCAGTAGACGATGCGGTGCCTCGGGTCCATGCCGCACGCCGCCGCCTGCGCGTCGGCGATGAGGTCGAGGGCGTCGTCGATCCGGAGGGCGCTGGTTCTCATGGGCGACTGAGACGCAATTTGGCGGTGGGCGGCTCCGCTGTCAAGGCGATTCGGGCTCCGTCGTAAGCTTGATTTCGCCGGAGTGGCGGAATGGCAGACGCAGGGGACTTAAAATCCCCGGACTCGCGAGGGTCGTGAGGGTTCGAGCCCCTCCTCCGGTACCACGAGACGACATGACCGAAGGCCCAGACCCCAAACGCGAGACCCAGCTCGACGCCGTGGAACGGGCGCTCGGGAGGCGTTTCCGCGACCGGCGGCTCCTCGTTCGGGCTCTGACGCACTCCTCCTTCGCGAACGACGATCCCGACGCCGAGGACAACGAGACGCTCGAGTTCTTCGGCGACAGCATCCTCAACTACCTCGTCTCGGAGATGCTCTTCGACGCGTTCCCGCTGGAAGGCGAGGGAACGCTCTCGAAGGCGCGGTCCGTCCTCGTGTCCGAGAACCACTTCGCGTACCTCGCGAGGCGGCTCGACTTCGGGTCGGCGCTGCGGCTGTCGCCGGGCGAGGAGCGTGCGGGGGGGCGCGATCGCGACGCACGGCTCGCGGACGCGTTCGAGGCCGTCTTCGCGGCGCTGGCGCTGGACGCCGGCCTCGACGAGGCCCGGTCCTTCGCGCGGCGGCTCTTCGCGGACGACATCGCCGCGCTCGACCTCGGCGGCCTGCATCAGCGGGACCCGAAGACCGCGCTCCAGGAGCGCGCGCAGGGAGAGGGGCTCGGCCTGCCGCTCTACCGTCTCGTCGAGGAATCCGGCCCGGCGCACGAGCGGCGATTCGTCTACGAGGTGGCCTTCGGGGAAGCCCTCAGGGCGATCGGCGAAGGGAGTTCCAAGAAGGAGGCGCAGAGCAGGGCGGCCGACGCCATGCTCGAACAGCTCGCCGTCCGCTGAACCTTCGAAGGAATCTCTTCTCTTATCTCGTCAGGTCGGCCTTCAGCAGCACCCACCCCTCGAGCGCCTTCTGCACGCGGGCGTCCGTAAACGTCTTGTGGTCGATCTCCTTGCACGGCAGGCACCAGTCCGCGTAGAAGTCGATCATCACGGGCTTGCCGGCGGCCTTCGCCGCGGCGACCGCCGCGTCGGAGTACGGCGCGAACTTCAGCTCGGCGCCCGCCTTGCGCGGGAGCGCGAACGCGGCGCCCGCCGCGAGGAGGCCGACGGCGACGGCGACCCTCGCGGCCGCGAAGCCGCGGAGGGAGGCGCCGGTTTTCTCGAAGAAGAGGAACCAGACGCCGCCCGCGAGGAGCGGCAGCGCGACGCCGATCTCGTAGACACGGGGCGCGAGCAGCGGGCGCAGGAAGTAGACGGCGAGCGCGAGGAGCGCGAAGCCGAACACCTTGCGGACGGCCGTCATCCACTCGCCCGACCGCGGGAGCGCCTTGAGACTGCCCGAGACCGTGCCGAGGACGAGGTACGGCAGGCCGAGGCCCATCGCGAGCGTGAAGAAGAGCGCGAAGCCGAGGGCCGCCGAGCCCTTCGCCGCGACGTACGTCAGGAGCGACAGGACGAACGGGCCGATGCAGGGGGCCGCCACGAAGCCGACGAAGAGGCCCATCGTGAGGGCGCCGAGGGCGCCGGCCTGCGAGCCCGTGCGGTCCGTGACGAAGTGCGGGGCCTGAATTTCGTAGAGCCCGAACATCGAAAGCGCGAGCGCGACGACGATCGCCGCGATCCCGACGAGCACGGCCGGCCTCTGCAGCCACGCGCCGAAGAGCGAGCCCGAAAGGGCGGCGAAAACGCCGAGCGCCGAGTACGTGACGCTCATCCCGAGGACGTAGGCGACCGCGAGCCCGAACGTCCCGCCCTTCCTGCCGCCGCTCTGCCGGCTGAAGAAGCCGAGCGTGATCGGGATGAGCGGGTAGACGCACGGCGTGAGGTTCAGCGCGAGCCCCGAAACGAAGACGAGGCCGAGGAGAAGGGGGAGGGACTTGCCGGCGAGGCCGCCGCTCTCCTCCGGGGAGCCGCCGGCGATCCGGCCGAGGAACTGCTCGGGCGGCTCGAACCCGACGACGCGGCCGCCGGTCTCCTTCCCGTCGGGGCCGAGGAAGAGAATCGTCGGAACGCCGACGACGTTCCACGCTTCGCGCAGGGAGGCCGTGCCGCCGGGCGCGGCGCCGGACGGCGCGCCGCTTCCCGCGCCGGCGTCGGCCGACGCGGGTCCGTGCGCGCCGCCGCCCGCGGGAGGCGGCGCGAAGACGTCCGCGTTCGCGGGCTTCGTCTCCCCCGACTTCACGACCTCGATGGTCAGCGTCGCCGTGAGCTCCGAGGGCGGGAGACACGAGTTGTCGTTGCACGGCTGGTAGGCGAGGACCGCCGTGATCGTGCGCGGGCCCGGCGCGGCGGCCGCGTCGACGGAGCCGGGCACCACGAAGACGGTCCGGCCCTCGTAAACGGCGAGCTTCTGCTCGGAGAAGGCGAACTTCCGCTCGAGATGGTTCGGGTACGCGACGGCGGAGAGCTTGAGGCCGGGGGCTGTCTTGACCTTGACCTCGGTCGGGATCAGGAAGTCTTCCTTCGGCGTGTGGCTGTTCACGTGCCAGCCGGGCTTGACGTCGGCCACGACCGCGAGCCGGAACGCTTTGCCGGCGACGAGCCGGTCGCCGTCTGCCACGAGCTTCGGCGCGACGATCTCGGACGACTTCGGAATGCCCTGTGCCGGCGCGCGGCCCGGGCTGGCGACGAGGGCGATCGCGCTGGCCGCGAGGAGGACCCGGATCGGGGGCATCACTTCACCTTTGCCGGCGGGACCGCTGCCGGGGCCGGCGCGGCGGGCGGCTTGCCCTGCAGGGCGTCGAGGAGCCCCTGGGCCTCCGCGGCAAGCGGCGAGTCCGGATGGGCTTTCTTGAATTCCCGGAGGCGGTACGCGGCGAGGTCCCGGCGCCCGCGGGCGACGTCGACGTCGGCGCGGCGGAGCTCGGCCCGTTCACGCAGCCTGGGGTTCTTCGCGTTCTGGATGAGCTCGTCGAGGATGCGCGCCGCGTCGTCGATGCGGCCCGCGTCGAGGTCGATCGAGCCGACGTAGGCGTTCGCCTGCTCGCGGATCTCCGGGGCCACGGCGGGGTCGGCTGCGAGACGGCGGAACCGCCCCTCGGCCTGCTCCCGCGCTCCGCGCTGGAACAGCTGCCTGGCGACCTCGAAGACGGCCGCGGCGTCGGCGGGGTTCGCGTTCTCGGCGGCCTGCGCCCTGCGGAACTCGGCCCAGGAGCGCTCGCCCGCGACGAACGTGTTGACCCAGCCCTGCTGCGTCGTGACGCCCTCCTGCCGGCTGCATTCGAGGAGATCGGGCGTCGCGACGATCCACGTCGGGACGCCCACGACGCGCATCTTCTGCGCGAGCTTCAGCCCCTCGGGCGTCGAGATCGGAACGGGCACCGGCACCTTGTCGCGCGTGAACGAATAGAACGACGTGGACGGCGCGATGATCTTCAGCATGCGGCTGCATTCGCCGCAGTCGGGGTCGGTGAAGAAGAACAGGATCCGCCCGTCCTTCATCCCCCGCGCGCTTTCCTGCGCCTGTTCCACGGTCGCCGCCCAGATCACGTCGAGGCCGGCGGCGCCGGCGTAGGCGGAACCCGTCTGGGGGGGAGCGGGGGGGACTGACATGGAAGTCCCCCCCGCAGCAGGTGTCTGAGCGACTTGCGCAAGCAACGCGAAAACTCCGAAAACCATTCGATTCCCTTCGGTTGACTATTCTAGGCGCGCCACTTATAACGCGCAGGCGTCCGGGGCGATTCCCTCCGCAAGAGGCGTGCCCGGGCGTGGTGCCGAGTGCCTAGGTAGCTCAGTTGGTAGAGCACGCGACTGAAAATCGCGGTGTCGGCGGTTCAACTCCGCCCCTGGGCACCATCACTTCCTTCCGGCGGGCGCGAAGACGCGCAGCGCGCGCGGAAGGATCCGGATCCGGAGAGGATCGGGGTGCGCGGCGCCGGTCAGGAGGTTTCCGTCGACGTGGGCCGTGAGCGGCCGGTCCGACGCCAGAACGACCTCTTTCGCGCGCAGGATCGTCACCCAGGGCAGCCCGATGTGCGAGCCGTCGAGCGCCTTCGGCAGGTGGCGGAGCGCCTCGAGCCTTCCGAGGTCGCCGAGGCGGCAGACGTCGAGGAGCCCGTCGTCGGCCTTCGCGTCGGGCGCCAGGAGGAAACCGCCGCCGCTGCGCGGGCCGTTCGCGACGGCCGCGAGGAGCGCGCGGCCCGAGATCGTGCGGCCGTCGCATGTCATCGTCAGCTCGAAGTTCTCCCACGTCCGGAGGACGGCGAAGACCGACCAGAGGTAGGCGGGGAAGCCCTTCAGGTAGCGCACCTTCGCGGCCGTCTCGGCGACGGCGCCGTCGAACCCGAGGCCGACGCTGTTCGCGAAGAAGCGGCCGTTCACCTCGCCGGCGTCGAGGACGCGCGTCGCGCCGGCGGCGATGACGCGCGCGGCGCCGTCGAGGTCGCCGGGCCTGAGGCCGAGGAGGTACCCGAAGTCGTTCCCGGTCCCGTCGGGAACGACGCCGAAGGCGGGACGCATGGCCTCGGGGACCCGCAGCAGGCCGCTGGCGACTTCGTTCACCGTGCCGTCGCCGCCGATCGCGACGACCGCCTCGGCGCCGTCCCGTGCGGCGTCCTCGGCCAGCGTGACGCCGTGGCCGGGCCGTTCGGTCTCCACGAACGTGCCGTGCGCGCCCGCCTTCTCCAGCGCGGCGCGGATGGCGTCGCGATCGCGGGCCGTGCGGCCCTTGCCGGCGGCCGGGTTGAACACGAAGACGGTGTGGATGCCGGATTGTAGGCGTACGGCCCTTACAATGGCTGCGTGGCCATCCTGAAAGTCGCCAAGCTCGGCTCGCCGATCCTCCGGCGGCGGGCCTCCGAGATCGAGCCCGCCGACCTCAAGAAGGGCCGGCTGAAGCCGTTCTTCGAGGACATGATGGAGACCATGATCGAGTACCACGGCACGGGCCTCGCCGCGCCGCAGGTTTCGACGGGCCTGCGCGTCGTCCTCTACGAGGTGCACGGGGAGAAGCGCGGCAAGGACGTGCTCGAGGTCCCGCCGACGATCCTCGTGAACCCCTCGTTCGACGTCCTCGACCCGGCCGAGGAGGAGGATTTCGAAGCCTGCCTCTCGGTGCCGTTCCTCGCGGCCAAGGTCCCGAGGCCGAAGGCGATCCGGGTGTCGGCCCTCGACACGAGCGGCAAGCCCGTCACGTACGTGGCCGAGGGCTTCCACGCGCGCGTCGTCCTGCACGAGAGCGACCACCTCGACGGCGTCGTCTACCTCGACCGGGTGCGCGATCGAACCTCCATCCGCTATACGGTGGACTTCTAAAGACTTCTTTGAAGGTGAAGAGGGGACCGGGAGCCCCATGACCTTCTAAGAAAAGCGCCGATGCCCGACGCACGACCGCTGACAACAGACGAGAAAAGGAGCCTGATGCTCCTCAAGTTCCGGCCCGTGTGCATCTGCAACACGATCCGGGGCCCGCGCGTGACGGAAGCGATCGCGCGGGGCGCGCGGACCGTCGAGGACGTCGCGACGGCGACGGGCTGCACGACGGGGGAGTGCAAGGGCGAGCGCTGCCGCCCCGTGATCGAGGCGATGCTCGCGGAGGCTCAGGCGAAGGTGTAGGTGCCCGCCATGAGCTTCTTGACGACGTCTTCCGTCTCTTCCTTGCCCGGCACGCAGAGCGTGACGTTCTTCTCGGTGCCGTTCGCGATCGCCTTCGCGTAGCCCTCGCAGTCGTACCCGCAGGCCGTGCAGTCGGTCTGCGCCATCGCGGCGTAGAGCTTCAGCGCGAGGTCGCCGGTCTTCGCCATCTCCATCCGCTTCGGGAGCGGAATCGTCTCGTCGTGGAACGGCGGAGCCTCTTCCTTCTTCTTCGTCGGCGGGACCGTGGACTCGTCCTTCTTGTCCGTGTACTCCCACGTGCCGAACGAGAGGCACTTCGGGCAGCAGAACGTCCAGTCCCACTCGCCGGGAAAACGCGTCGCGGGGATGCGCTTGACGTAGAGCGCCTCGAAGTCCTGCGGGCAGACCGGGTTCTCGCGTTCCTTGGCGTCGCGGACCATCGACTTGATGTGCGACGAGGAGAAGACGATCTGGCGCGGCTTCTGGTCGAAGCGGAAATGCTCGCCCTTCGTCCCGATCATGACGACCTGCGGTGCGAACGCGCGCTCGACGAAGAAGGCCCGCATCGGTTTGCCCGTCTTCGGAGAGGGCACCGGCTCGCCCGACCAGAACTTGTGGAGAAGCCCCGCGCTCTCTTCGTACGTGAGTCTCATGTGCGGGAATGATAGAGCAGGTCAGGCGGGCTTGTAGCCGGGGTCGCCGACGAACGGGTTGCGGCGGCCCTCCTCGGCGATCGTCGTCTCCGGGCCGTGGCCCGGGACCACGCGCAGGCCTCCCGGCAGCGTCAGGAGCTCGCGCCGGATCGATCCGAGGATCTGGTCCTGGGAGCCGCCCCAGAGGTCCGTCCTCCCGATCGAACGCCGGAAGAGCGTGTCGCCCGAGAACAGGACGTCCCCCTCGGCCCCCTCCATCCGGAACGACAGGCTGCCCGGCGTGTGGCCGGGCGTGTGGAGGACGTGGAGCGTGCCCGAGCCGACCGGGATCCGGTCCCCGTGGACGAGGAGCTTGTCGATGATGCCGGGCTTCTCCAGCGTGAGCCCGAACGCTTTCCCCTGCTCGTCGAGGTTCTGGTAGAGGGGCCGGTCGTCCTCGTGCATGCAGATGGGCGCGCCCGTGATGCGCTTGAGAAGCCCCGAACAGCCCACGTGATCGAAGTGGGCGTGCGTGTGGACGAGAGCGATGGCCTTGAGGCCGGCGCCGGAGAGCGTCTCGAGGATGCGGTCCGGCTCGTCGCCGGGATCCACGACGACCGCCTCGCGCGTCGCGGGGTCGGCGAGGATCGCGCAGTTGCACGCGAGTGGCCCGACGGGGAACGTCTCGATGAGGTAGAGACCCATGTGTGCCTCCATTATCCCGCTAGACTCGCGGAATGCCCCTCTCCGATCTTCCGCTCGAGGGTTCCCGGGTCCTCGTGGCGCTGGGCCTGGCCGTCTTCATCGGCGTGCCGCTCGCGCGCTTTTTCGGCCGGATGACGAGAGGGGAAGAGGAGAAAGAGAAAGAGAAGAAGAAGATTTTCCTAGAAGGTGAAGAGGGGGAGGGGAGCGCCGTCGCTCTCGGGCGCGCCCGGTTCGTTGCTGCGGGCTCCCTGCTCGTCGGTGTCCTGCTGGAAGTTCAGGTGATGGGAAGCTCGTTGGGCACGCGCCACGTGTGGCGGGCCGCGGCGATCTTCCTTCTCGTCGCATCCCTCGTCTCGTCGGTCATGGTCGTCCTTCCTCGGGAGCGCTACTACCGCGAAAAATCACTCACTTTCGAAGAAAATCTTCGACAGCCCTGGGTGAGCCGCGCGGATGCCGCGCGGCGCCGGGCGTCCCGAATCGATCTCTTCGGCTTCCTCCTCGCCCTCGCCGCGCTCGTTCTGGGATGATCGGGGCATGACTGCGCACGTTTCCGACTTCCGCTCCGACACCGTCACGAAGCCTACGCCGCGCATGCGGCAGGCCATGGCCGAGGCCGAGGTCGGCGACGACGTTTACGGGGAAGACCCGACCGTCCGCCTCCTCGAGGAGAAGACCGCCGAGATTCTCGGCCACGAGGCCGCGCTCTTCGTCCCGACCGGCTCCATGGGAAACCAGCTCTCGCTGCGCGTTCACGCGCGCCCGGGCACGGAGGTCATCCTCGAGAGCAGATGCCACATCTTCCACTACGAGATGGCGGGGATGGCGGCGCTGTCGGGGCTTCTCCCGCGCCCGGTCGACGGCGTCCGCGGGCGAATCACCGCGGAACAGGTCGCCGCGTGGATCAGGCCGGAGTCCGTCTACTACCTGCCGCGCACGTCGGTCCTCGCGCTCGAGAACACGCACAATGGCGCAGGAGGCGTCGTGACGCCCCGCGAGGCGACGGATCCGCTCCTGGAGCTCGCGAAGCAGCACGGGATCAGGGTCCACCTCGACGGTGCCCGCCTCTGGAACGCCGCCGCGGCCCTCGGCGTGACGGAGGCGTCGCTCGCGGCCGGCTTCGACTCGGTCATGACGTGCTTCTCGAAGGGGTTGAGGGCCCCGGTCGGGAGCGCGGTCTCCGGCTCGAAAGAATTCGTCGCCGAGGCGCGCCGGGTGCGGAAGCTCTTCGGCGGCGGAATGCGGCAGGCGGGAGTCATCGCGGCCGCGGCGCTCGTGGCGCTCGAGGAGGAGCGCAGCCGCCTGCCGGAGGACCACGCACGCGCCACGAAGCTCGCGGCCGGGCTCGCGGGCCTGCGCGGCATCCGGATCGACCCGACCGAGGTCGAGACGAACATCGTGCGGTTTTACTTCGACGACAAGTGGGGGGACACGGAATCCCTCGTCACCCGCCTCGCGGACCGCGGCATCCTCGCCGGTGCCGGCGGCCCGGATGCGCTCCGGATGGTCACGCACGCCGACGTCAACGACATCGACATCGAGCGCGCCCTGCGCGCCTTCGGCGAGATCGCCAAAGGGCACTGAGTCCTACGGCAGGACGGTCCTCGGGTCGTTCGTCTTCTGGTCGATGATGGCCGCGTAGGTCGCGACGCGGGCGCCGCCCGTGGTCGTCGAGACGAGGAGCGCCGCGTTCGCCGTGCCGTCCGGCGCGCCGAGCGCCGTGACGACCCCGCTGATCTGCCGCATCTCGTAGGGCTGAAGGTCCGCCGACCCCGTGCCGATCGTCGCGCCGCCCTCGGACTTGAGAACGAGGTCGACGTGCGTGGGAAGGCCGGTCGCGTTCGCGATGACGGCGTTCGTCCGGAACGCGGAATCCTGCCTCAGGCCGACGAGCGTCTTCGGCGCGGCGAGCGTCACGAAGTCGGCGGCGCCGGCCGCGGGAACCGACTGGCCGAACGTCCCGACGAGGCTCGGCGGGGGCGTGGACGTCTGGCTCAGCACCTTGAGGTTCGACGAGGTCGACGTGACGAGGATCGCGCCGAAGCCGCTGGAAACGCCGAAGACGGACCCGAGAACGTCGGGATACGTGGCGACGGAGTTCGCCGGGATCGTCTTGACCGCCTCGGGGCCGCCGCTCCCGTCCTGGTCGTGGCCGAGGAACTTCAGCGTCGCCGTTGCGCTCGACGAACCGGCGTTGGCGATGGTCAGGTCCGTCGTGTAGAACGCGTTGTTCGCGCCCTGGGCGTGCGCGCTCGACGGGAGCACCCACGCGCGGTTCGTCCCGAGCGTCCCGAGGGTCGCGGGCAGGATCGTGCGCGGGTCGTTCGTGTTCTGGTCGATCACGGCGGCGTACGTCGCGACCCGCGCGTCGGCGGTCGGCGTCGACACGACGAGGAAGGCGTCCTTCGTGCCGTCGGGCCCGCCGAGGCTCGTGATGACGGCTCCAATCTGCCGCATCTCCAGCGGCTGCAGGTCGGCCGCTCCGCCCCCGATCTGCACGCCGGACGAGCTGTAGAGCGCGAGGTCCACGTGCGCCGCGGCTTCCGTCGCGTTCGCGATGACGGCGTTCGTCCGGAACGCCGCGTCCTGCCGGAGGGAGAAGAGGGCCTTCGAGGCTGCCGTCGTGGCGAAGTCGCTCCCCGCGGCCGCGGGCACCGCCTGGCCGAACGTGCCGACGCCCGAGGGCGGCGGCGTGAAGGTCTGGCTCACGATCTTCAGGTTGTTCGTGTCCGCGTCGATCCGGATCGCGCCAAAGCCGCTCGGGACGCCGAAGAGCGAGGCGAGGACGTCGGTGTACGTCACGGTCTGTCCCGCCTGAACGGTGCGTGTGACCTCCGCGCCCGTGCGGCCGTCCGCGTCGTGGCCGAGGAATTTCAGCACGAGGCTGGCGGGAACCGCGCCGGCGTTCGAGACGGTGAGGTCCGTCTTGTAGAAGGCGCCGTTCGCGCCCTGCGCGTGCGCGCTGGACGGGAGGATCCACGTCGTGGGCAGCGCCGTCGAACCTTCGAACCAGCCGATGTCGCGGAACAGCGGGAGCGTCGCGTCGACGGCGATCGGGAGGTCGCTGCTGATGTTCGGCTCCATGAGGAGGTTCGGGGAGGCGCTCGTGTCGAAGTGCGAGACGGACGAGCCGCTCTCGTACGGGTTCGGCGCGTACACGAGCAGGCGGCCGGAGGTGTCCGTGCCCGCGAGGACGACCGGGTCGGGGCCGATCGTGGCCGCGGTCGGGAGCGCCGCCTTCAGCCGGTTCCCGTCGTCGTACGTCACGCGGACCGAGGGGATGGTGACCGTCGCGTCGGTGCCGGTCATCCCGGAAACGCCCGCGGTCGGATCCCAGTCGGCCACGATCATCCCGATCGCGCCGGCGTTCTGGACGTTCTTGGCCTTGATGACGAACGCGCACGTCCCGCGGTCGACGAGGGCGATTTTTCCGGCGAGAGCCGGCCCGTTCGTGATCGCGCTGCACCCGTCCGTCGTCAGCGGCCCGGCGGCGTCCGCCGCGTCCGTCGCGATCACGACCGGGCCCGAAACGGAAACGACGGCGGGGGAGGCGCCGAAGTCGGCGGTGCCGACGGCGTAGGTCCCCGCCGAGCCGGCGGGCGCGGCCACGACGAGGTTGGCCTTGCGGCCCATGTTCGCCTTCGCGTACGTGGTCGCGTTCGTCCCGTTCCAGACGAGCTTGCCGGTGTTCGTGGCGGAAGCGGCGCGCTCGGCGTCCGTCGCCATCTGGTCCCACGTCTTGCCGGCGGTCGAGTCGAAGACGAACCGGTCGTAGGCGCCGGGGTACTGACTCGTGCCCGAGCCGATGAACTTCCCGCTCGAGTTCGCCGCGGAGGTGAACCCGAGGCCGTGTCCGAACTCGTGGAGGAGGACGGTGAGGAGGTTGATGTTCGAGCCGTGGTTGTTGTCGAGGCCGAGGTAGAAGAACGTGCCGGTCAGACAGCCCGTCTTTCCGAGCTCGCTGTTGAACTGCGCCGTGATGGACGCCGGGTTCGTGCCGAGGAACGTCCCGCTGTGCTTGTCGGCCTCGGCCTTGTTGTACCAGGTGTTCGCGACGGGCGCGTTCGCGAAGTTCGCGTGCACGGTCGTCGCTCCCGCCGACCCGAGAACGGCCGTCGTGGAGCTGCACGTGAGGGCCGAGAAGCTGGAGCTGACCTTGATCGTCACGTTGGACGGGAGGAGAGCGCCCCAGATGCGAGCGGCTTCCTGGAAGACGATGAGGCGCTGAGCGCCGATCGTCGTTCCGGTGTTGCCTCCGACCGGAGTCGCGGGGGTCGGGTCGTTGAAGCCGACGCCCGTGCCGTCCGCCACGACGATCTGGAAGTCGGCCGCGGCGAGCGGCAGCGCGGCGGCTCCGAACGCGAGGGCGAGGGCGGCCGGGAGGAGGCGCGTCTTCACCGGCGCTCCTCAGCGGTCCGTCTTGGGCGCCGGCGCGGGGGCCGCGGCGGGAGCGGGCGACGCGGCGGCCTTCGCGGCTCCGTGGACGCAGGTGTGCGAGATCGTGCCGTCGGGGTTCTTCGTCGCAACGGCGTAGGAGCGGTCCGCCTCGGTCAGCTCGACCATCTGCGACCCGTCGGGCAGCGTGACGACCTTGAGCTCGGGCGCCGCGAGCGGCTGCCGGCCGAGGAGCTTCTCGCGCTCGGCCGGCGTGGCCGGGCGCAGCTCTCCGGTCTCGGCGTCCTTCGTGACGATCATGTTCGCGGATCCCGCCGCGGGCTTCTGAGCCGCCTTCTTCGCGGCCTTCTTCGCCACGGTCCTGGCGGCCGGATCCGCGGGGGTCGCGGCGCGCGAGGGAGCCGGCGCGGGTTCGTCCGCGCAAGCGGGAAGGGAAACGAGGGCGAGCGAAACGAGGATCGCACGGGTGCCGTTCATGGAAATCTCCTCCCGCCGCCGTCCGCGCCGACGCGGACTCCTAGTGTAGCTTCGCGACGAGGTCGATCTCCACCCGTGCGTTCGCGGGGAGGCCCGCGACCTGCACGGTCGTGCGCGCCGGGCGGTGGCTCCCGAAGCGCGCCGCAAAGACCTCGTTCATCTTCGCGAAGTCGCCCATGTCCACGAGGAAGACGCCCGCCTTGACGACGTGGGCGAACGTCAGCCCGGCGCCCTTCAGCACGGCCTCGAGGTTGTCGAGGACGCGGGTCGTCTGCGCGGCGACGTCGCCTTCGACGAGCTTCATCGTCGCCGGGTCGAGCGGTGTCTGCCCGGCGGTGAAGAGGAAACCTCCGGCGGCGATGCCCTGTGCGTAAGGGCCGATGGCCTTCGGGGCGTTCTCGACGGAGATGGTCTTGAAGTCGCTCATTTCTTCGGGTCCCAGACCGCCACGTGCGGCAGGTTTCGGTATTTTTCGTCGAGGTCGAGGCCGTAGCCGACGACGAACTCGGGGCCGATTTCGAAGCCGAGGAAGTCCACGGGAATGTCGCGATTCTCGGGCAGCCTCTTCTTGAGGAGGGCGGCGATCCCGAGCGAGCGCGGGCCGCGCGACGAGAGGAGCTCGAGGATCTTGCGGAGCGTGAGGCCCGTGTCGACGACGTCCTCGAAAAGCAGGACGTCCTTGCCCGCGACGTCCATCGAGAGGTCCTTGAGGAGCTGGATGTTGCCCGACGAGCTCGTGCCCGCGTAGGAGCGGACCTGCATGAAGTCGACGGCGACGGGCACGTTGAGGCGCTTGAGAAGGTCGGTCAGGAAAAAGACGGAGCCCTTCAGGATTCCGACCGCGAGGAGGTCCTTGCCGACGTAGCGGGCGTCGATTTCTTTCGCGAGGACGTCGAGGCGCCGGGCGATGGTGTCCTCGGACAGCAGGATGTGGTCGATCACGGCGCGGAAGATATCATCGTAGAATGGGCGGACACCGTGAGCGAACCAGATCGCGAGCCTGAGAGCGTTTCCCGGGCGTACGCCCGCCTGTCGGAGAAGTTCAAGGCCCTCTGGATGTTCCACCAGTTCCTGCAGGGCGTGCACCGCACGAGCCTGAAGGGGGCGCCCCTCCCGGACGTCCCGTTCGCGCCCCTCTACGAGCAGATCAAGCGCATCAAGGAGACCAAGGGCGTCGAGCCGGAGGACGCGACGAAGGCCGCGATGCAGCGGCTGGACGGCGAGCTGGACGGTTTGCATGCCGCGCTCGCGGATGACGACCGCCTCATCCCTCCGAGCACGCTCCGGCAGTTTTTCGAGCGCGTGAAGGCGGGCGACGAGGAGCTCCTGCTCTCAATCCTGAAGTTCTACTACTACGCCGGCAGCCTCGGCCCGGACGAGATGGACAAGGTCGACTTCCTCCTCACGCGCCTCGGCACGGCGAAGGACGCGGACGGAGAGGTCGTCCTGAAGCCCGCCGCCGATCTCGAGAAGCTCTCGGGCGCCCTGCTCGGCCTCACCGCTCGCCCGCCGATCGCGCCCTCGGAGGTCCAGGCCGTCGTCACGCTTCTCGACCTGCTGCGCCGGGACCTCGACGCCTGCGAGCGCTTCGAGGACCTCACGAAGAAGAAGACGCTCGAGAACCTCCGCACGCTCAAGCACCGGCTCGGCGCCGCGTTCTACTCGGCCGAGGTCATGGAAGCCGTCCTCGCCTCGAACGTCGCGTTCAGGAAGAAGTTCCAGCTCCTCTACAAGGAGGAGGAACGGCGCATCCTCACGGCCTCGCGCGACGTGATCGCCAAAGAGAAGGACCTCGAAAAGGACACGCGGTTCATGAGCGCGGAGTTCCGCGAGGACCTCGAGCGCTTCCGCAAGGACAAGGACGAGTTCGAGAAGGCCAGTCGCAAGCACGGCGTGAGGCCCCGCGACGTCAAGCGCCTGAAGGAGTCCCTCCACCGCCTCCTCTCCCGGCTCGATCCGGCGGCCGCCGACGAGCTCGACATCGGGTCCGACTCGACCGCGGGCCGCTCCGGCGGCGGGAGGAGCGGAAGCGGGGTGCGCCGCCGCAAGGCCGCCGTCTCGGGAAGCACGCCCGTGCCGAAGAGCATCGCCGGGTGGAGGGCCGAGAACGACCGGGTCACGAGCGAGACCGCGCGGCGCCTCCTGTCCGCCGTGGACCTCGTGCGTTCGGGCGGCGGGCCGTCCGTGTCGGATCCCTCCGCGCGCCTCGAGAACTGGGAGGTCCGTGCGGCGCTCCGGGTCTATCGCGCGAATCACGAGCCGGATTCCGAGCCTCTCACGGCCCACGAGCGCCTCTACTTCAACGGGGCCGTCCTCCGCTCCCGGATGGACGAGGAGGCGCACAAGCTCCGCGACCTCGTGCAGGAAGTGGGCGAGTCGTCGGCCTCGGACGCGACGATCGCGCCCGCGGGAAAGTGCCTCGTTCGCGCGCGGGAGGTCGACCGGACGTTCCGCGAAGCTCTTCTCGCGGCCGAGGACGACCGCGCGGCCTGGAAGCAGATCACGCGCTCGCGATTCCGGCACCTGAGGGCCTTCGCGGGCCTCTGGCTCCTCTACAGCTCGCTGGGCGGCGAATAGCGCGCCGGGGCGCGGCGAGGTGGTTTAATCCGCCTCGATGTCTGAGACCCCGGACCCGAAAGCCGCAGAGCCGAAGACCCCCGAAGCGGACGTCCCCGAACAGATCGCGAACCGCCGCGCGAGCCGCGAGCGCATCGCGGCGCTCGGCCGGCCCCTCTACCCGAATCGCTGGGACCCCACGCACCTCGTCTCGGACGTCGTCGCCCGCTGGTCGGGGAAAGACGCCGCGGCCCTCGAGGCCGAGCCCGAGGCGGATCGCCGCGTGCGCGTCCCCGGCCGCATCCTCGCGATCCGCAAGATGGGCAAGGCGATCTTCGTCGACCTCTCGGACGGGGCCCATCGCGTCCAGGCGTACCTCAAGAAGGACCTCCTCCGCCCCGGCGACTGGGAGCTCCTCGAGCAGCTCGACCTCGGCGATCACGTGGGCGTCGCGGGCACGGTCTTCCGGACGCGGACGGGCGAGCTCTCCGTGAAGGGCGCCGAACTCGACTTCCTCGCGAAGGCGCTCCGGCCGCTCCCCGACAAGTGGCACGGGCTGACGGACGTCGAGCGGAAATACCGTCAGCGTTACGTCGATCTCGTCGTCTCGCCCGAAACGCGCAAGGCGTTCGAGGTGCGCGCGAAGATCGTCGCGTACATCCGGCGCTTCTTCGACGGACGCGGCTTCGTCGAAGTCGAGACGCCGATGATGCAGACGCTCGCGGGCGGCGCGGCGGCGCGGCCGTTCGTCACGCACCACAACGCGCTCGACCTGCAGCTCTTCCTGCGCATCGCGCCCGAGCTCTACCTCAAGCGGCTCGTCGTGGGCGGGTTCCCGAAGGTCTACGAGATCAACCGCAACTTCCGCAACGAGGGGATCTCCACCCAGCACAACCCCGAGTTCACGATGCTGGAGTTCTACACGGCGTACGCGGACGCGCGCGACCAGATGGCGCTCACCGAAGAGCTCTTCGCGGGCGCAGCGCAGGAGATCCTCGGGACGACCGAGCTGCCCTGGGGCGACGAGACGATCTCGCTGAAAGCCCCCTTCAAGCGCGTCTCCATGGTCGACGCGATCCTGGAGAATATTTCTGCTTCGGAAGAGGAAAGAGAAGAGAAGATTTCTTCGAATGGTCCCGTGCCGACCGGCGGGCGCATCGCGGTCACCCGCGAGAGCCTCTCTGATCTTCACCTTCTAAGAAAAACTGCGGAACATTTCGGTGTGGAGTCGGTCGAGCGATTCGGCGAGTCGAAAGGGAAATTACTCGCAGAGATCTTCGGAGCCGTCGCGGAACGACGGCTGCTCCAGCCGACGTTCGTCATCGACTATCCGGCCGAGATCTCGCCGCTCTCGAAGACGAAGCCCGGAGATCCCTCGACCGCCGACCGCTTCGAGCTCTTCATCGGGCGCATGGAGGTCGCGAACGGGTTCTGCGAGCTGAACGACCCCGACGAGCAGGCCGAGAAGTTCCGCGCCCAGGTGGCCGAGCGGACGAGGGGCGACGACGAGGCGATGCTCTACGACGAGGACTACGTCGAGGCGCTCGCCTACGGGATGCCGCCGACGGCGGGGGAGGGCGTCGGCATCGACCGCCTCGCGATGCTCTTCACGAACTCGCACTCCATCCGCGACGTCATCCTCTTCCCCCTGATGCGGCCGAAGAGAGACCAAGACTAAAGATGCTTAGAAAGGTATTCAGGCAGGCTGCGGCGCCCCTCGCGAGGCGCGTGCGCGCCGCAACGCGGCCTTTCCCCTCTTCGCCTTCTAAGAAGATCTTCCTCTTCTCTTGATCTCCTTCTTCCTGGCTCGCCGTTACTTGCTCGCGTCGCGGCGCGATGCGCAGGTGGGCGTGGTCGCGCTCGCGGCGTTCCTCGGGCTGCTGCTCGGCGTCGCGGCGCTCGTCGTGTCGCTCGCGCTTCTCTCGGGCTTCCAGACGAACATCCGGAACCGCCTTCTCGCCGAGACGCCGCACCTCCTCGTGACGCCCGCGGGGCGCGGGGAGTTCCACGACGCCGACCGGATCGCCGGGAAGCTCGCGGCCGTGCCGGGCGTCGTGTCCGTCTCGCCCGTCGCGAAGGGCCGCGTGTGGGTGAGCCTCGGCTCGCAGGCGATGCCGGCGATGGTCGTCGGGCGCGAGAAGCAGAAGGGGCTCGTCCTCGACGTGGCTCAGGCGCGGCCGATCGGCCTCGTCGCGGGCGAGACGGTCACGCTCGTCTCCTCGCGTTCGCGCCTGTCGCCGCTCGGGCCCGTGCCGATCGTCGCCACGATGAAGATCGCGGGCGTCGCGCCGTCCGCCACGGGACGCAAGGCCGCGGAGGCCTCGATGCCGCTCGAAGAGGCGCGCCGCCTGTTCGCGCTCGGGCCGGACGGCGCGACGGGCTACGAGCTGCGCCTGACGGACGCCGGGCGTCCGGCCCGGGCCGCGGCGGCGGTATCCGCGGCTCTCGGCCCGTCGGTCGCGGTCGCGACCTGGGAGGAGCAGAACCGCGCCCTCGTCCTCGCGCTGCGTATCGAGCGGACGGTCCTCTTCGCGGCCGTGTTCCTGATCGTGATCGTGGCGGGCCTGAACCTCGCGGCCACGTCCGCCGTGCTCGCGGCGACGCGCGCGGGCGACGCCGCCGTGCTGTCGGTCCTCGGCGCTTCGCCGCGCGCCGTGGGGCGCGTGTTCCTCGCCGCCGGCGCGGCCGTCGGCGCCGCGGGAACGCTCGGCGGCCTCGCCCTCGGCGTCGGCGTCGCGGTGCTCCTCGAGCGTGCGGGGCTCGTGCCTCTGCCCGCACAGCTCTACGGCATGGCCCACGCGCCGTTCCGCGTGGAGGCCCTCGACGTCCTCGCCGTGGGAGTCCTCTCGGTCCTCTGGTCGCTTCTGGCGGCCTCGATCCCGGCGCGGACGGCCGCGCGGCTCTCGCCCGTGGAGGCGCTGCGTGGCGCCTGACGGCGCGCCGCTCCTCGCGGCCGAGGGCCTCGCGAAGGGCTTCGGCTCCGGCGCCGGGCGCGTCGACGTCTTCCGGAACGTCTCGCTCGAGGTTCGCGCGGGCGACCTCCTCGCGATCACGGGGCCGTCGGGCTGCGGGAAGTCGACGCTCCTCCACCTGTTCGCCGGGCTCGACACGCCCGACGCGGGCGCCGTGCGCGTGGACGGGACCGACTGGAGCGCCCTTTCGCCCGAGGCGCGCGCCGCCCTGCGCGGGACGACGATCGGATTCGTGTTCCAGTTCCACCACCTCCTTCCCGAGCTCACGGCGGAGGAGAACGTCGCGCTGCCGCTCTTTCTCGCGGGCCGGTCCGAGGCGGACGGGCGGAAGGAGGCCCGCGAGGTGCTCGATCGCGTCGCCCTCTCGGCGCGCGTGTCGGCCCTCCCGCGGACGCTTTCCGGGGGCGAGCGCCAGCGCGTCGCCATCGCGCGGGCTGTCGTGAGGCGGCCCCGCATCCTCCTCTGCGACGAGCCGACGGGAAGCCTGGACGCCGCCCACGCCGCGGCGGTTTTCGACCTCCTCACGACGGTCGCGAAAGAGCGCGCGGGAGCGGCGATCGTCGTCACCCACGACCCGGAGTGGGCGCGTCGCTGTGCTAGCATCAAATCGTTGGGAGGAGAAGGCTTGAGCGACGGCGCCTAGGCGCGGCTCGAGCCTTTTTCCGGCCCGAAACGGCAGTCAAAACGATGTTCGAGAAATACAACGAGAAGGCGCGCCGGGCCCTGTTCTTCGCCCGGTACGAGTCCTCGAAGCTGGGCTCGAAGGTCATCGAGTCCGAGCACATCCTCCTCGGAATCCTCCGGGAGGGTGAGGACGTCATCAAGGAGATCTTCGCGCGCTTCAACGTGAGGCCCGAGGACATCCGGCACGAGATCGAGGGCGACCGCGTCTTCGTCGAGCGCGTCTCCTCGACCCAGGAACTCCCGCTCTCCGAGGAGTCCAAGAAGATCCTCGCCTACGCCTCGCACGAGGCGGAGTCGATGATGCATCCCTACGTCGGCACGGAGCACCTCCTGATCGGCATCCTCCGCGTCGACCCGTGCGTCGCGGGCCGCATCCTGATGGCGCACGGCTTCAACCTCTACGGCGTCCGCGAGGAGACGATCGCGCTCATCAAGGAACGCGAGGCTTCCAAGCAGAAGAAAGAGCTCCCGTTCCTCGCCGAGTACTCGCGCGACCTCACGGCGCTCGCGCAGACGGGCTCGTTCGACCCGCTCGTCGGGCGCGACGCGGAAGTCGAGCGGATCGTGCAGATCCTCTCGCGCCGCACGAAGAACAACCCGATCCTCCTCGGCGAGCCGGGCGTCGGCAAGACGGCCATCGTCGAGGGCCTCGCGCAGAAGATCGTCGAGGGCGGCGTCCCGCTGTTCCTCGCGCAGCGCAAGATCCTCGCGCTCGACCTCTCGCTGATCGTGGCGGGCACGAAGTACCGAGGCCAGTTCGAGGAGCGCCTCAAGGGAATCCTGAAGGAGCTCAAGGAGAACCAGGATCTGATCGTCTTCATCGACGAGATCCACTCCTTGATCGGCGCGGGCTCGGCCGAGGGATCGCTCGACGCCGCCAACATCCTCAAGCCGGCCCTCTCGCGCGGCGAGATCTCGTGCATCGGCGCGACGACGCTCAAGGAATACCGCAAATACATCGAGAAGGACCGCTCGCTTCTCCGGCGGTTCCAGGCGGTCACGGTCGCTCCGCCGGACGAGGAAGAGACCCTCCAGATCCTCGAGGGCGTGCGCGAGCGGTACGAGAAGTTCCACCGCGTCCGCTACACGCCCGACGCGATCAGGACCGCCGTCTACCAGGCGAGCCGCTACATCCCCGACCGATTCTTCCCCGACAAGGCGATCGACATCCTCGACGAGGCCGGCGCGAAGGTGAAGCTCCGCAAGACGGCGGACACCCAGAACCTCCGCAGGCTCGAGAACGAGATCAAGGGGATCGTCAAGGAGATGAAGAAGGCGATCTCCGAGAAGGACTTCGAGCGCGCCGTGTTCCTGCGCGAGCGCGAGATCGAGATCAAGGAAGAGATCGAGCGGACGAAGACGGCCGCGCAGGACGAGTCCGCGGCCGTCGACGTCACCCGCGCCGACATCGAGGAAGTCATCTCGAGCTGGACGGGGATCCCCGTGACGTCGCTCCAGATGGAAGAGGCCGAGAAGCTCCTCCACATGGACGAGACGCTCAAGAAGCGCGTGATCGGGCAGGACCAGGCGATCAGCGCGATCAGCCGCGCGATCCGCCGCTCGCGGCTCGGCGTGAAGAACCCGAACCGGCCCATGGGCTCGTTCATCTTCCTCGGGCCCTCGGGCGTCGGGAAGACCGAGGCCGCGCGCCGGCTGGCGGAGTTCCTGTTCGACAACCAGAAGGCGCTCGTGCGCTTCGACATGTCCGAGTACATGGAGAAGCACGCGGTCTCCAAGCTGATCGGCTCGCCTCCGGGCTATGTCGGCCACGAGGAAGGCGGGCAGCTCACCGAGCGCATCCGCCGCCAGCCCTACTCCGTGATCCTTCTCGACGAGATCGAGAAGGCGCATCCCGACATCGCGAACCTGCTGCTGCAGATCCTCGAGGACGGGCAGCTGACGGACGCCTACGGGAACGTCGTCGACTTCAAGAACACGCTCATCATCATGACCTCGAACGTCGGGACGAAGTACCTCGTGACCGGGAGCCGCATGGGCTTCGGCGAGGGCAAGAACGCGCCCGAGCAGCGCGAGGTCGAGGAGATGGTCCTCAAGGAGCTGCGGCGCGAGTTCTCGCCGGAGTTCATCAACCGGATCGACGAGGTGATCGTTTTCAACCCGCTCGGACTCGAGCAGCTGCGCGCGATCGGCCGCCTGCTCCTCGACGACGTCGCCGAGACGCTCAAACACCGCGGGCTCACGCTCGTCGTGAGCCAGGCCGCGGTCGACTGGCTCCTCAAGGCCTCCGGCCACGACGCGCACTCCGGCGCCCGCCCGCTCCGGCGGACGATCCAGCGGCACGTCGAGGACGCGGTATCGGAATTGCTGATCGCGTCCCGAGAGCCTATCGAGTGCGTCGAAGTGACCGTGGAAGGGGACGAGCTCAAGGTCCAGATCCGGGCGCCCGAGCCCGTCGGGACGGGCCGGTAAGCGCCTTGATGCCCTGTGTCTTCTCCGGCGCCGCCGCCGGGAGCGTCGTGCGCTCGATTCGCGCTTTCGCGGGGGCGGGCCTTTTCGGCGCGATCCTCCTGGCGGGGCCCGCGCGGGCCCAGGCCCCGCAGCCGGCTCCCGCGCCGACTCCCGCGCCCGACGCGACTTTCGGGCCGAAGACCGAGTCGCCGCTCTCGGGCGCCATGGGCGCCGCTCCCTCGGTCCGGCTCGCGCCGGAAGGGGAGAAGGCGGCCGCCCAGACGCTTCCCAGGCTCGTCCAGATCGTCGTCAAGGGCGGGAAGACCACCGCGTCCGAGACCGTCGGGTTCTACCTCGGCCTCAAGCCCGGCGACCCGTACGACGACGACCTCGTCAAACGCAACTTCGCGAAGCTCTGGGACTCCGGCCTCTTCGAGGACGTCACGCTCGAGAAGGACGTGACCCCGCAGGGCGTCGTCCTCACGGCGACGGTCGTCGAGCGGCCGACGATCGCGGACCTCGAGTTCCGCGGAAACAAGAAGCTCACGACGTCGCAGCTGAAGGACAAGCTCAAGGAAGGCAAGGCCGAGATCCGGATCGGCGCCCCCGTCTCCCTGCGGGACGTGGCGAAGGCCAAGGGCGTCCTCCTCGACGGCTACAAGGCCGAGGGCTTCCGGTCCGCCGTCATCGAGGCGCAGCTCGAGATCGTCTCGGCCGCGCAGCGGCGCGTCGTCTTCAACGTGGACGAAGGCGACAAGATGAAGGTCGAGTCCATCAACTTCACGGGGAACACCGTCTTCGGCGCCCAGACGCTGCGCAACGCGATGAAGAAGACGGCGACCGCCCACTGGTGGCGGTTCTTCGACAGCAAGTCCACGTTCAACCAGGCGAGCTACGACGAGGACGTCGAGAGCCTCCGCAAGGCCTACCAGGACGCGGGCTACAAGGACGTCGTCGTCAAGGACGCCGTCATCGACACCTTCGTCGTGAACCCGAAGGAGAAGCGTCCCGACAAGATCAAGCGCCGCGCGAGGCTCACGATCCCGATCGTCGAGGGCGAGCGCTGGTTCTTCGGCAAGCTCAACGTCGACGGGTCGACGGTCTACAAGCCGGAGGTCCTCGAGAAGTTCTTCGGGTACCGCACGGGCAAGCCGCTGAGCCGCGCCATCCTCGCGGACGGGATGAAGTCCATCGAGGCGATCTACCGCAGCCGCGGCTACATCTACGTGTTCATGAACCCGGAGTTCGCGGAGAAGCCGAACCGCGTCGTCGACGTCACCGTGAAGATCGCCGAGGGCGACCAGTACCGGCTCGGCCGCGTCGAGTTCCAGGGGAACAAGACGACGCGCGACAAGGTCCTGCGCCGGGAGCTGCAACTCTACGAAGGCGACATCATGGACATGGAGACCTTCAAGAAGAGCATCCAGAAGGTCACGCAGCTGGGCTACTTCAAGGTCGAGGAAGACCCCGACTTCAAGGTCAACAACGACAAGAAGACGGTCGACATCTCGATCAAGGGCACGGACACGAATCGCAACGAGGTCCAGTTCGGCGCGGGCTACTCGCAGCTGGACGGCCTGTTCGGGCAGTTCCAGTTCAACACGCGCAACTTCCTCGGCCGGGGCGACACGCTCGGCCTGCAGTTCCAGCGCGGCAACCGCTCGAACTTCTTCGACGTCTCGTTCTCCGAGCCGTGGTTTCTCGACCAGCGCATGTCGGTCGGCGGGGCGATCTTCAACCGCACGCTCGACTACGCCGACGTCGCGGGCGGCACCAACCAGAGCTCGAAGGGCGTAAACGTCTCGCTCGGAGTCGGACTCGGCGTGTGGGACGTCGTCTCCTTCTTCTACGGGTTCACGGACACGAAGAGCCGCTACCAGGTCTACCCGCCCCCGGCGCCTCCGGGCGGCGGGTACACCCCTCCCGCGTTCGCGGACTACACCGGCAAGACGTCCTCGATCACTCCGGGCTACCGCTTCGACAGCCGCAACGACCCCTTCGACCCGACGCGCGGCATGCGCTACGGCGCCTCGGTGACGGTCGCGGGCGGCGCGCTGGGCGGCGACTTCTCGTTCGTGAAGGGCGCCGCCAGCGTCACCACGTACCTCCCGGCCACGAAGAAGTCGAACTTCGCCGTGAACCTGGAGCTCGGGATGCTCTTCCCGTACGACAGCCAGGCGCAGCGCGATGCCGGGCACAGCGAGATCCCGATCTTCGAGCGCTACCGGATCGGCGGCGACCGGTCCGTGCGCGCCTTCAAGTACGGGGCGATCTTCCCGGTGGACGACCAGAACCGGGCGTTCTTCGACCAGAACGGCGCCCTTCTCGGCGGGAACCGGTTCGTCGTCTTCAACCTCGAGTACGTCTACCAGCTCGCCCAGCCGCTGAAGCTCGTCGCGTTCTTCGACGCGGGAAACGCCTGGATCGAGGGCCAGTCGGTGAACCTCCTCAAAATGAGGACCGCGGTCGGCCTCGAGATGCGGATCTTCCTGCCGATCTTCCAGGCCCCCCTGCGCTTCATCTATGGCATCAACCTGCAGCCGAAGGACATCCTCGACCAGACGGGGAAGCCTCTGACCAACGGCCAGGAGAGCAAGACGGACTTCCAGTTCTCCATCGGAACGACCTTCTGATCGGCAAATTGCTATCATCCGGCGCTCGGCCGGCCTCCGGCCCCCGGAAAACACCTTAAGGAGTCAGATTCCATGAAGCGCATCGTCACGTTCGCGGCCGGCGCCCTCGCCCTTGCCGTCGCCGCCGTTCCGGCTTTCGCCCAGACGGCCGCGGCCCCCGCCGCCTCTCAGGCCGCCTCCGGATCGAAGATCGGCGTCATCGAAGTCCAGCGGATCGTCCAGGAGTCGGCCATCGGCAAGGAGAGCCTCGCCCGTGTCCAGAAGCTCCAGCAGTCGAAGCAGGAAGAGCTGACGAGGCGCCAGAAGGAGCTTCGCGACCTCGAGACGAAGATCCAGGACCAGGGCAAGGCCCTGTCCGAGGACGCCATGGAGAAGCTCCAGAAGGAATACCAGGCCAAGGCGGTCGAGCTCAAGCGCTTCCAGGACGACGCGCAGAAGGAGCTGGAAGAAACCCAGCGCAAGGAGCTCGGCGACCTCGAGAAGCGGATCATGCCCGTCATCACCGAAGTGGCGAGGGAGCAGGGCTATCAGCTGGTCTTCAACAAGTTCAACAGCGGGCTCCTCTTCGCCGACGACAAGTCCGTCGACCTGACGGATGCCGTCATCACGAAGTTCAACTCGCAGATCGCCGCGCCGAAGGCGGCCACCGCGAAGCCGGCCGCCGCTGCGCCCGCTCCGGCCGCAGCCAAGCCGGCCGCCCCGGCCGCCGCCAAGCCGGCCGCCCCGGCCGCGCCCAAGAAGTAACGGCCGCGTGGCTGCGTTCACCGTCGCCGAGGTGGCCGCCGCCTGCGGCGGGCGCGTCGCCGGCGACGGGGACGCGACGCTGACCGGGGTCCGCGCCCTCGAGAGCGCGGGCCCCGAGTCCCTGTCCTTCGCTATCGACGGCAAGGCGCTCAAGCGAGCCGCGGCGTCGCGCGCCGGCGCCTTCCTGGCGCGTTCCGCGTCCGACCTGCCGGGCCGGACCGTCGTCGAGGTGGCCGATCCGCAGCAGGCTCTGATCGCCGTCCTGCGCCTCTTTCACCCGCGCCGGGCCGCGCGGCCGGGGATCCACCCGACCGCGGCCGTGGATCCCCTCGCGTCCGTCGATCCGTCGGCCGAGATCGGCCCCTACGCCGTGATCGGTCCCGAGAGCCGGGTCGAGGCCGGCGCCGTCGTCGAGGCGCACGCCGTCGTCGGCGCCCGGTGCCGCGTCGGGGCCGGCTCGTGGCTCCACCCCCACGTCGTCCTCTACGACCGGATCACGCTCGGCGAGCGCGTGGAGATCCACAGCGGCGCGGTGCTCGGGGCCGACGGCTTCGGCTACGCGACGACCGCTCGCGGTCTCGTGAAGATCCCGCAGGTCGGGGTCGTGACGGTCGGGGACGACGTGGAGATCGGCGCGAACACGTGCATCGACCGCGCCGCCCTCGAGGCGACGACCCTCGGGGCCGGAACGAAAGTCGACAACCTCGTCCAGATCGGCCACAACGTGATCGTCGGCCGCCACGACGTCATCTGCGCCCAGGTCGGGATCGCGGGCTCGGCCGTGCTCGAGGACGGCGTCGTCCTCGGCGGCCAGGTCGGGGTCGCGGGGCACCTCACGGTGGGCGCCGGCGCCCAGGTGCAGGCCCAGAGCGGCATCGGCGCGGACGTGCCGCCGAAACAGGCGCTGCACGGCACGCCCGCGTTCGGCTACCGCGACTACCAGAGATCCTGGATCGAGCTGAGGCGGCTGCCGGAGACGGCCCGCCTCGTGCGCCGCCTCGCGGAGAAGGCCGGGCTGCTCAAGGGAGGGGACTCGTGAGCGAACCGGGTTCGAAAGCCGACATCCTCGAGATCCTTCGGCTCCTGCCGCATCGCTTCCCGTTTCTCCTGATCGACCGCATCCTCGAGATGTCGCCGGGGCCGGTCGTCGTAGGCTCGAAGGTCGTCGGACTGAAGAACGTCAGCGTGAACGAGCCGTTCTTCCAGGGGCACTTCCCGGGAAACCCGGTCATGCCGGGAGTGCTCATCATCGAGTGCATGGCTCAGGCCGCCGGGTGCCTCTTCTTTTCGAAGGAGCCCGATCCGTCCGCGAAGCTCATGTTCCTGTCGGGCGTCGACAAGGCCCGCTTCCGGCGGCCGATCGTCCCGGGAGATCAGATCATCGTCAACGCCGAGATCGTGAGCGCGCGGCTCGGCCTCGTGAAGATCAAGGCAGAGGCCCGCGTGGACGGCGCCCTCTGTGCGGAGGCCGAGATCATGTCGAGCCTCGTGAACCGTCCGGGAGCAATCTGATGCCGATCCACCCGACGGCCGTCGTGGACACGACCGCCTCCGTCCATCCCACCGCCGACGTCGGCCCGTACGCGATCGTCGGGCCGAACGTCATGATCGGCGCCCGCACGACCGTCGGCGCCCACGCGGTCATCGAGGGGCCCACGACGATCGGCGAGGACAACCGGATCTGCCCGCTGGCCGCGCTCGGAGGGCCGCCCCAGGACCTCAAGTACAAGGGCGAGCCGACGACGCTCGTGATCGGGAACCGGAACATGTTCCGGGAGTTCTGCACGGTCCACCGCGGGACCGTCACGGGGCACAAGACGACGATCATCGGCGACGACAACCTCTTCATGGCCTACGCGCACGTCGCCCACGACTGCACGGTCGGGAGCCGCACCGTCTTTGCGAACGGCGCGTCCCTCGCGGGCCACTGCGTCGTCGAGGACGACGTCATCCTCGGCGGCTACGCGGCCGTGCGCCAGTTCCTGAGGGTCGGCCGCCACGCGTTCGTCGGCGCGTTCTCGGGAATCAACCGCGACATCCTGCCGTTCGTGTGGAGCTCCTCGGACCGCGACGTGAAGGCCTACAAGGTGAACGCCGTCGGCCTCTCGCGGAAGGGCTTCTCGAAGGAGCGCGTGGACGCCCTCCAGAAGGCCTACCGGATCCTCCACAAGCACCGCCACGACAAGACCGCGCTCCTCGCCGGCCTCGAGCCGCTCGCAGCGGCCTCGGACGACGTCAGACAGCTCCGCGACTTCATCGTCGCCTCGAAGGAAGGCGTCCACGGGGCGTAGAGGGGGCGCACGCCCCTAGTCCCGGGCGGTCCGCGTTTGCTGCCAGTGCCTTCCGAGGCGCTCGGTGCCCTTCTCGATGACCCGGCAGAGCCGCTGGATCCCCTCGTCGATGACGTCGGGCGCGGCGTAGGAGAAGTTCAGGCGCATCGTCCGCTCGCCGCCGCCCGTGGGGTAGAACGCGGCGCCCGGCACGAAGGCCACCTTCTCGGCAATCGCCTCGTCGAGGAGCTTGACGGTGTCGAAGCCCTCCGGGAGCGTCGCCCACAGGAAGAGACCGCCGGCGGGCTTCGTCCAGCGGACGCCCGGAGGGGCGTAGCGGTCGAGCGCGTGGAGCATCGCGTTGCGGCGCTCGCCATAGACGCGCCGAATGACCTTCACGTGGCGGTCGAGGAAGCCGCCGCGCGCGACCTCGTACGCGACATACTGGCAGAAGGTGGACGTGTGGAGGTCCGCGCCCTGCTTGATCTGGACGAGCTTGGAGATGACGACCTCGGGCGCGACGACCCACGCGATGCGCAGGCCGGGCGCGAGCGTCTTCGAGAGCGTCGAAAGGTAGAGGACGTTGCCCGTGAACGTCTTCTCGCCGTTCGCGCAGCCGTGCGTCTCGGCGTCGAGCGACACGAGCGACGGGAGGTGCTCGCCCTCGTAAAGGAGCTGGCCGTAGGGGTCGTCCTCGACGATCGGAATCCCGAGCGCAGACGCGCGCTCGACGAGATGGCGGCGGCGCGGGAGGCTCATCGTCACGCCCGCGGGATTCTGGAAGTTCGGGAGAGCGTAGACGAACTTCGGGCCGCCCCGCAGCTGTTCGTCGAGCGCACCGGCGTCCATGCCGTCGTCGTCGATCGGGACGGAAAGGTAGTCCGCCTGGTAGGCGTTGAACGCCTGGAGAGCGCCGAGGTACGTGGGGGCCTCGGTCAGGACCCGGTCGCCGGGGTTGATGAGGAGCTTGCCGATGAGGTCGAGCGCCTGCTGAGAGCCGGACGTGATGAGGACGTTCTCGGGGCCGACCTTCACGCCGTAGCGGCTCATGTGCCGGACGAGGAGCTCGCGGAGGGGGCGGTAGCCCTCCGTCGTCGTGTACTGGAGGGCCGAGGTGCCCCAGTCCGAGAGGACGCGCTCGGTGGCGGCGCGGATCGCCTCGATGGGGAAGACCTCCGGGGCGGGGAGCCCGCCCGCGAAGCTGATGATGTCCGGCTTCTCCGTCAGCTTCAGGAGCTCGCGGATCATGGAGGCCGTGATGCGCTGCGTGCGCTGCGCAAACCGCTGGGACCAGAGGGTATCCGGAGCGGGAGCGGACGGGCGCGCGACGGTCCCGTCCGCGATCAGACTGCCGAGGAGCCCCTCCCCGGCCGTAGCGGTCGACATGGGCACACCCCCGAGGAGAGCGTCTCGCCGGGGGGTGCCCGCCCGCCATGATGCGGGCTGATCAGGGCGCTTGCAGCGACCTACTCCTCGACGACCTCCACCTTGCGGTGCTTGGCGCGCTCGGCGATCAGCTTCTCCTGGATGGGCCGGGGGACTTCCTCATAGTGGCCCATCTCCATGTGGAAGCTGCCGCGCCCCTGCGTGATCGACCTCAGGATCGACCCGTACGAGATCATCTCGGCGAGCGGGACCTCGGCGCGGATGACCGAGTCTTCGCCCTCCTGGTCCATGCCCGCGGGCCTCCCGCGCCGGGACGTGAGGTCGCCCATCAGCTCGCCCATGTACTCCTGCGGCGCCTGGATCGCGACCTTCATGATCGGCTCCAGGATCGTCGGCCTCGCCCTTTCCATCGCGTCCTTGTACGCGAGCGAGCCCGCGATCTTGAACGCCATTTCCGACGAGTCGACGTCGTGGAACTGGCCGTCGTAGACCTCGACGCGGAAGTCCACCATCGTGAAGCCGGCGAGATAGCCGCGCTTGCGGATGTCCTGGATGCCCTTCTCGATCGCCGGGATGTAGTTGCGCGGGATCGAGCCGCCGAACGTGTCGTCCTCGAACTCGAAATCCGCGCCGCGCGCGAGCGGCTTGATGCGGATTTTGCAGTCCGCGAACTGGCCGTGGCCGCCCGTCTGTTTCTTGTGGCGGCCGTGTCCTTCGGCGGACCGCGTGATCGTCTCGCGGTACGGCACCTTCGGCGGGTGGAGGATGACCTCGACGCCGCTCTTCCGCTTCATGCGCGCGACGGCGATCTCGACGTGGAGCTGGCCCGCGCCCGAGAGGAGGAAGTCGTGGGTGTCGGCGTCGCGCGAGAAGTGCAGGGACGGGTCTTCCTCGATGAGCTTCGCGAGCGCCACCGAGATCTTCTCCTCGTCGCCCTTGGCCTTCGGCTCGATCGCGAACGAGATCGCGGGCTCGGGGAAGGCGATCCGGTCGAAGACGAAGGGCTTGTCCTTGGTCGAGAGCGAATCGCCCGACAGCGTCTCCTTCAACTTTGCGACGCCGCCGATGTCGCCGGCCGGGATCTCGGGAACCGTCTGAAGCGTCTTGCCGAGGGGCGAGAAGACGGGGCCGAAGCGCTCCGCGGTCTCGCGCGAGGCGTTCCAGTAGGTCCCGTCGCCCTTCACCGTGCCCGAATAGACGCGGAAGAGCGTGAGCCGGCCCGCGTACGGGTCGGAAATCGTCTTGAACACGAGGGCGGCCGCCGGGCCCGCCGGATCGGGCGCGAGGGCCTCGGCCGTGCCGTTCTTGCCCTTCGCAACGGACTGGAAGGCGTCCGCGGTCGGAAGCAGGTCCTCGATCTCGTCGAGGAGCTTCTCGACGCCCGTTTCGTGGCTGCCGCTCGCCGTGAAGAGGACCGGGGCGATCTTGCGCTCCTGGATGGCCTTCTTGAGGGCGGGCTTCATCTGCTCCTCGGTGAGGTTGCCCTGCGAGAAGAAGGTCTCCATGAGCTTGTCGTCGCCCTCGGCGACCAGCTCGACGAGGGTCTCGTGGAGCTGGGCGGCGTCGGCCGCGAACTCGTCGGGGATGGTGCCCGGCGCCGTCTTGCCGGTGTCGTCCGTGAGCCAGCCCTGCATCGCGACGAGGTCGATGACGCCGCGGAAGCCCTTCTCCTTTCCGATCGGGGCCTCGACGCAGGCGCAGGCGCGCCCGAACTTCTTCTGGAGCTGGTCCATGACGCGGCCGCCGTCGGCGCGCTCGCGGTCCATGCGGTTCACGACGACGAGGCGGGGCAGGCCGAGCTCGTCGCAGACCTTCCAGGCCTTTTCGGTCTGGACTTCGACGCCCGCGACGGCGTCGACGACGATGATCGCGGCGTCGGCGGCGCGCAGGCCGCAGAGCATCTCCGAGACGAAGATTCCGTAGCCCGGCGTGTCGATCAGGTTGATCTTCTTCTTCTTCCATTCGAGCGATGCGACCGCGAGGCCGATCGAGATCTTCCGCTCGACCTCCTCGGGGTCGAAGTCCGTGGGAGCGTTGCCTTCCTCGACGCGGCCGAACCGCGGCGTGGCGCCGGCTTCGTGGAGCAGCGCGGAGACGAGCGTCGTCTTGCCGACGCCGTTGTGCCCCACGACGGCGACGTTGTGGATGGCGGACGCGGGATAAACCTTCATGAACAACCCTCCGATCCCTGTTTGAAGGGAGCGCAATTATAGGGAGAGGAGGCCCCAGGGCGAGCCCCGGCAATTGCATCAGGTCCGGGCCCTTGTGCGCACCCCGCGGACACCCGTCGTGAACGGCTCGGGCGCGGGCGGGCCCGGGACCCGCTGATAGAATCCGGCCCTGCGCCCCACGCGCTCTTGGAGGCCGTCTGCCGCCCGAACCAGGCACGCCGAACCCCCCGCCGCGTAAGTTCGCGCGTTACGAGGTGGAGCGCGAGCTCGGCAAGGGAGCGATGGGGGTCGTCTACCTCGGCCGGGACCCGGTCATCGGGCGGCGTGTCGCCCTCAAGACGATCCGGGCCACCGCGGAGGACGATTCGGAGCAGCGCGAGTTCAACGAACGCTTCATGCGCGAGGCGCAGGCCGCCGGGACGCTGTCGCACCCGAACATCGTCACGATCCACGACGTCGGCGAGGAAGTGGAGACCCAGACGTCCTTCATCGCGATGGAGTACGTCGAGGGGAAGAACCTCAAGCAGCTCCTGAAGGACAAGGTCGCGTTCTCGTGGGACCGCGTCGCGGAGATCGCGATGTCCGTCGCGGACGCCCTCGACTACGCCCACCGTCGCGGAATCGTGCACCGCGACGTCAAGCCCGCGAACATCATCATCCTCACGAGCGACGGAACCGTGAAGATCACGGACTTCGGGATCGCGAAGATCGAGGCGTCCAGCCTGACGGAGACCGGCCAGTTCCTCGGCACGCCGAACTACATGTCGCCCGAGCAGGTCACGGGCGAGACCGTGGACGGCCGCAGCGACCTCTTCTCCCTCGGCGTCGTGCTGTACGAGCTCCTCACGAAGAGAAAGCCGTTCATCGGCGACAACCTCACGTCCATCTCGTACAAGATCGTCCACGAGGAATATCCGCCGCCCGAGACGTACGACGCGACGATCCCGGGCGAGTTCGGCCCGATCCTGGCGCGGGCGCTCGCGAAGGACCCGGCGGCGCGGTTCCAGAGCGGCAAGGACTTCCACGCCGCGCTGGCCGAGTTCCGGACGCGCCACGCCGAGATGGAGATGCTCAAGGACCTCGGCGAGATGGTCGCGCAGGCCGAAAACCTCGGCCCGGTGTCCACGGTCGAGACGAAGAAGACGCCGCTGCCCGAGGCGCCGGCCCCGCCGCAGGGCGGCATCTCGAAGGGTCCCGTGGGTCTCGGGGGCGGGGCGACCAGCCTCGAGGACCTGGCGCGGCGCGGGCGCAGCGACCTCAACCCCGCTCTCGTCGGGCCCGCGCCGACGAATCTCGAGAGCTCGATCCCCGACTGGAGCCTCGACACGGACGCGCTGAGGTCGCCCGCCGAGCGGGACGCCGCGAAGAAGAGGGAACGGGAGACGCCCGAGCTGGTGTCCTCGCCGGGCACGCTCGTCTCCGAGGTTCAGCGCGGCGTGAAGAAGGCGGCCCCGCCGCCGGACGAAGCGAAGATCTCGACGGGGGAGATCAGGCGGCCCGCTCCTGTTCCGCCTCCGCCGTCACAGGCCTCCGTCCCGACGCCGCCGCGCGGCGTGCCGCCGATCGCGGGGCCGGCTCCGGCGCGAGTCGCGCCCCCGCCGACCCCGGTGCGCGGCGTTCCGGCCCTGCAGTCCTCACCGACTCCCCCGGTGCCGCCGCGCACCCCGGCTCCGGTCCCGGCCCTTCCGCGTTCCGTCCCGTCCCCCGCGTCCGTCGCTCCCGCCAGTTCCCCCGCGGCCGCGGCGCCTCCGGCCCGGCCCGCCGGTGCGCCGCCGGGTCGCGACCTTTCGGCGCCGATTCCCCAGCAGCGTTCCGCGGGCCCGCGCCCGGGCGGGCCGCGCCCTCCCGGCCGCGACGTGACGGGCCCGGTCGGACTGCGTCCGGCGACGGGACCGCTCCCTCTTGCGGACTCGAAGGCGAAGAACTTCAGGGAGGCGCTCCGCCTGAGCGTCAATCGCCGCTGGGTTCTCGTCGTGATCGGGGCCGCCATTCTCGCGGGCGTCGCGATCGTCGGGCTTCTCGCCCAACGCTCGTCCTCGATCGCGGGGCGCGGCGGCGACGAGGCCGCAGCCCGTGAGGCCCTCGCGAAGAGGAAGCTCCTCGAGGACGGGACCCGCCTCCTCGGCGCGGGCCAGCCCGCCGAGGCGCGGGTGAAGTTTCTCGAGCTCGTCCGGCTGGCCCCGGAGTCGGCCGCGGCCCGCAGCGCGCTGCAGCAGTCCGAACAGCTCCTCGCGAAGAAGCAGGAGGACGAACGCAGGGCGGCCGAGGCCGGGGCGTACCTCGCCGAAGCGCGCCGGGCCCGCGTGTCGGGGGACTGGGCCCGGGCGGTCGTCGAGGCGGACGGCGCCCTCGCGAGCGACCCGGCGAACGCCGAGGCGAAGGAGATCCGCGAAGCCGCACAGGCCGAGATCCGGAAGCAGGGCCGGGCGGCGCAGAAGAAGGCCGAGAGCCAGATCCGGGCCATGAAAGCCTCGCCGAGGCCGAAGCCCACCGCGGCGGCCGAGCCGGCCGCGGCCGCCCCGACTGCCGCGGAGCCGCCGCCGGCCCCGGCCCCCGCAGCCGCGGGGACGCGCGTGCGCCTGAGGGTCGCGTTCAAGGCGCCGATCCCGCAGGGCTACGTGATGATCCGGCGGAACGACGTCGAGATCTGGCGCCGCGCCTTCGACTTCGGCCGCAAGTCGGGCGGCGGAACGCTCGAGGGCGAGGTCGACGTCGCTTCGGGAGCGGCCGAGTACAAGGTCTGGGTCATCGCGACGGACCGGAGCGTCAGCGAGTACCAGGTGGTTCCGCTGGCCGTGGGCGAGGGCCGCACGCTCGCTCTCGACGTGGACTCCCAGAAAAAGCTCGCCGTTTCCCTGCGGTAGTCTGCGGGCCATGCGCGCCCGCCTCGCCGCTGCTCTTGCCGCGGCATTCCTCGTCAGCCTCCTGCCGTCTCCGAGCCTCTCACGCGCCGAGGACGGCGCCGTCCCGCCCGCGTCGGCCCCGTTTGGCGCGGCTCCTGCCGCACACTCGAGGCGCGGGGTCGTCGCGTCCGCGACCGCCGAGGCGTCGGACGCCGGCGCGGAGATCCTCGCGTCCGGCGGGAACGCCGTGGACGCCGCGGTCGCGACGGCACTCGCCCTCGCCGTGACCTTCCCCTCGGCCGGGAACCTCGCGGGCGGGGGATTCGCGGTCGGACGCACGCCGTCGGGCGAGCTCTGGGCGCTCGATTTCCGCGAGACGGCTCCCGCGGCCACGTGGCGAAACAGCTTCCTCGGTGCGGACGGCAGGGCCCGGCCCGGCGCGTCGATGAACGGCGGCCTCGCGGTCGGGACGCCCGGCACCGTGCGCGGGCTCGAGGTCCTGCACCGGCGGCACGGGAAGCTCCCGTGGGCGCGGCTCTTTGCGCCCGCGGTGCGCCTCGCGCGCGGCGGTTTCCGCGTGCAGCCGGGCCTCACGCGGATACTCGCGGCCTACGAGGCGGACCTCGCGCGCGACGCCGGGGCCGCGCGGATTTTTCTCGCGAAGGGCCGGGCGCTCCCTTCGGGCGCGTTCCTCGTGCAGGAGGACCTCGCGCGGACGCTCGAGACCATCGCCGCGAGGGGCGCTGACGGCTTCCACCGGGGCGCAATCGCCAGGCGGATCGCGGACTTCGTGCAGGCGACCGGCGGCGTCCTCACCGAGGAGGACCTCGCGGGCTACCGGCCCGAATGGCGCCCGCCGTTCGTCTTCGACGACGGAAGGTTCCGCCTCGTCACGATGCCGCTGCCGTCCTCGGGCGGCTTCCTTCTCGCGTCGATCCTCGGCCAGCTCCGGTTCGTCCACGGGTCGATCGCCGACCGCGACGCGGTCGAGTCGATTCATCTGGTCGCGGAGGCCGAGCGCCGCGCGTACGCGGACCGCAACCGGTTCCTCGGCGATCCCGCGTGCGTGGACGTCCCGCTCGCCACCCTGCTCGCGCCGGCGCGGCTGGCGGCCATGGGTTTCTCGATCGACCCGTCACGCGCGACGCCATCCTCCGCGATCCTCGGCGGCGCCTGGATGCGCGACCCGGACCAGACGACGCATTTCACGACGGCGACGGCCGACGGCGGCGTCGTCGCCGTCACGTACACGCTCAACGACACGCTCGGGAACCACACGGTCGTGCCCGGCGTCGGCGTCCTTCTGAACAACGAGATGGACGACTTCGCAACCGAGCCCGGTGCCGCGAACGCCTACGGCCTCGTGCAGGGCGAGTCGAACGCGGTGCGCGCCGGGGCGCGGCCGCTCTCGTCCATGGTGCCGACGATCGTCCTGGAGGGCGGCCGCCCGCGCCTTGCGCTCGGTTCGCCCGGGGGCTCCCTCATCCCGACGACGGTCCTGCAGGTGACCCTGAATGCTCTTCATCGAGGCGAGCCCCTCGGAGAGGCGGTCGCGGCCCCGCGCTTCCATCACCAGCATCTCCCGGACCGCATCGAGGTCGAGCAAGGCGCGTTTTCCGCGGACGTGCTGGCGGCGCTTCGCGCGAAGGGCCACGCGATCCACGTGCGCGGCGACAGGTTCACGGAGGGGAAGATCGGCCGCGTCCACGCCGTCGCGTTCGAGAAGGACGGCTCGCTGACTGCGGCCGCCGACCCGCGCGGCTACGGCACGGCGCGAGGGGCGGAAGACGCGGCCCGCCGCCCGTGATCCCGCGGCCGGCCCGGGGCTGCCGCAAAACGACGTCCCGTGTTATCGTCCGCCCTCCTCGGGGCGTAGCGCAGCCTGGTAGCGCACACGGTTCGGGACCGTGGGGTCGGAGGTTCGAATCCTCTCGCCCCGACCACTTCTCACGTCAGCCCCGCTCCCGAAGGCGGGGCTTTTTCATTCCTGGACGGCGGATCGGTAAGATCTCCCCGCCATGACTCGACCCGTCCGTCCCGAGTCCCGCGCGGGAGGCGTCCTCTCGCGCCGCCGGCCTCCGTCTCCTCACGTCGAGACGAAGCGACGGGCCAAGCGCGCGCGCATTCTCGAGAGCGCGGTCAGGAGCTTCGCGACGAAGGGCTTCTACGGCACGTCGATGGACGACATCGCCGAGGAGCTGCTCCTGACGCGGGGCAGCCTCTACTACTACTTCAAGGACAAGGAAGAGATCCTCGCGCTCTGCCACGAGACGGCCCTCGAAGCCATGCTCGAGGTGACCGCGCGGGTGCGCGCCTCGCGCCTTCCGCCGGACCAGGCGCTGCGCCGCATCGTCGTCGAGCACGCGCGCGTCATGGTCGACAAGTTCCACGGCACGGCGCTCGCTCTCCAGTTCGACGCCCTCGACCCGAAACGGCGCGCCTCCGTCGTGGGCGCGCGCGACGCCTACGAGCGAAGCGTCCGCGACGTCGTCGCCGACGGGATCGCGAAGAAGGTGTTCCGGCCCGTCGACCCGAAGCTCGCGACGTTCGCGATCCTGGGCGCGATCAACTGGCTCGCGCGCTGGTACAGGGCCGGCGGCGGGGCCTCGGTGGACGACGTCGGCGAGTCGTTCGCGGACCTCTTCCTCGCGGGCCTGATCGCGAAGTAGCCGGGCCGCCGCTCAGCGTTCGACGATGTCGAGCGTCCCGAGGAAGCTGTCCTGCGGGGCGCCAGACGGCCCGCGCGACCGGAGCCGGACCGCGTAGCCGCCCGCGGGCGGCACGCCCGGCGGCAGACGGAGCGAAAGGTCTCCGTCCTCGGCGCTCTTCGCGGGCAGCTCGCCGGAGTCCCATGCGACCTGGCCGCCGCTCGCGAGCGTGACGCCGAAGGCGACCGCCTGCGGGGCGAGCGAGGCGCGGGGAAGGACGAGGAGAAGCGCGCCTCCGGACGGCCGGCTGAGGCGCACGATCGACGGGCCCGCGCTCTGGGCGGGCGCGAGGACGACCGTCCGGGCGAGCGGCACGGCGCCCGTCTGCGCGGCGGCGTCGGCGTGAGGCGCGCGCTCCGCGAGCTCGCGGCGGGTGCGGGAGAGCGCCGACTTGAGGAACCACGCCGACGCGAGCGACGCGATCGTGAGGAGAGCCAGAAGGCCGAAGCCGACGGCGATGCCCGTCCCGCCGGGGAAGAGGCGCGAGTCCGGGGCGCGGGAGGCCTGGGGGCCGGCCGTGGCGGCCGCCTTCTTGCGGAAGAACCGCTCTTCGGCGAGCTGAAGCTTGATGCCGCGCGTCGTCTCGACGCGGTCGCGGTAGTAGGGCGTGTCGAGCAGCGACTGCTCGAAGAGGGCGCGCTCGGCGTCCGGGAGGCGCCCGAGGACGTAGTCGGCCACGAGGAGGTCCTCCTCGCTCTCGATGCGGTCGAGGAGCCGGTCGTCCCTGAAGTAAGCCTCCTCGAACTTCGCGCGCAGGGAGTCGGTCATCCGGCGCAGGAGGTAGTCGCGGATCTCGGGGGATCCGGGGGCGGTCGCGCTCACGCCGGTCCTCCGCCTCCCGGCGGGCGCGGCCCGTCGAGCAGCGCCTTCTCCCTCTCGGCCTTCTCCTTGTCCATGCGCTTCTTCAGCTCGCGCTTGGCGCGGTAGACGCGCATGTCGACCGCATCCGTCGTGATGCCCTCCTCGCGCGCGATCGTCCGCGAGGGGACTTCCTCGACGAAGCGCTTGACGAGGAGGTCGCGCATCCGGTCGGGGAGCAGCTGGAGAGCCCTGCGGAACCGGAGAGCCTGGCTCGAGATCAGGACGTCCGAGAGCGGGTCGTCGGCGCCGGCAAGGTCGACGGCGCCCGAGAGACCGTCGTGGGTGTTCGCCTTGGCGACGCGCCGGCAATATTCGAAGAAGACGTTCTTCGCGACACCGAGGGCGTAGGCCTCGTGCGATTCCATCCGCTCGCCCCGCGAGATCCGCTGCAGGACGCGCAGGAGCGTCTCCTGGGCGAGGTCCCGGGCGTCGTCCTCGGTGCGGACGCCGCGGGAGAGGAAGAACCGGCGCAGCTTCTCCGGGAGACGGCCGAGCTCCGTCTCGTAGGCGTCGGAGATGTGCGACGTGTCCACACTCCGATTCTAGCCGTGCGGCCGCCGGGAAGGCGTGCCCTTCGTCACCGAAAGAAATCGGTTGACACCGGACGAGAATGAATGAATATTCTCATTTGTGAATACTCATGCGGCCGGCTCCGCCCTGCGGCGCCGCGACGAGATCCTGAGGGTCCTGAGGGACGGCGCGATCCACTCCCAGGAGGAGCTCCAGCAGCGGCTCGCGCGGCGGGGCTTCGACGTCGCCCAGCCGACCCTGTCGCGTGACATCAAGGATCTCGGTCTCGCCAAGACGGCCTCGGGATACGTCCTCCCGGGCGAGACGGGCCCCGGCCCGGACGCCGACCGGGAGTCCCGAGCCAAGGAGAAGCTCGAACGGGCGCTCCGCGAGTGGCTCCTCGACGCCGCCGCCGCGGGGACGCTCGTCGTTCTGAAGACTCCGCCCGCGGCCGCCCACCACGTGGCGCGCGCCATCGACGAGGCGGGGCTCGACGGGATGGCCGGGTCGATCGCCGGCGACGACACGATCTTTCTCGCGACGCCCTCGGCTGCGGCCGCGGCGAGGCTCGCCCGCCTCCTCGAGAGCGGGATCGCCGGCCGCCGCGCGCGGCGGGGCCGCACGTGAGCGCGTCCGCGCTGCGCGCCGCCGTCGTCGGCGCGACCGGCTACTCCGGCGGCGAGCTCTGCGCGATCCTCGCGCGCCACCCGCGCGCAACCGTCGCGTCGGCGTTTTCGTCCGGCAGGAAAGACGCGAAGCCGGTTCCGTTCGCGCGACTTCACCCGTCGCTCGGCGGCGCCAGGGGTCCTGCCTCCGAGTCGTACTCGCTCGAGGCCCTCGCGGCGGGCAGGCCCGACGTCGTCTTCCTCGCGACGCCGAACGAGACGTCGGCCGAGGTCGCGGCGGGAATCCTCGCGCTCGGCGCGAAGGTGATCGACATTTCGGGGGCGTTCCGCCTGCGGAGCGCGGCCGACTATCCCAAGTGGTACGGGTTCGACCACCCGGCGCCCGCGCTTCTCGCCGAGGCCGTGTACGGCCTGACCGAGTGGTGCGGGCCGGAGCTCGCCGGCGCGCGCCTCGTCGCGAACCCCGGGTGCTATCCCACCTCGGTCCTTCTCGCGCTCAAGCCTGTGCTCGATCTCCTCGATCCGGCGGCCTCCGTGGTTGCGGACAGCAAGAGCGGCGTCTCGGGTGCGGGGAAGAAGGCCGACGTCGCGTTCTCGTTCTCCGAGCTCGCCGGGAACTTCAGGGCTTACGGCGTCGGGAGCCACCGGCACGAGCCCGAGATGCGTCAGGAGCTCGGCCTCTCCGGCGATGCGCCGTTCGTCTTCGTCCCGCACCTCCTGCCGGTCGTGCGCGGCATCCTCTCGACGCTGCACGTCACGTTTCGCGCCGGGGTGGGTCCCGCCGACATCGCCTCCGCGTACGCGCGGTACGCGGACGCCCCGTTCGTTTCCGTCCGGCCCGCGGGCGAGCTGCCCGACATCGCGTGCGTCGTCGGGACTCCGCGCGCGGAGATCGGCTTCGCCGTGCTGCCGGGCGGCCGTCGCGGCGTGATCGTGTCGGTGATCGACAACCTTCTCAAGGGCGCGGCCTCGCAGGCCGTGCAGAACATGAATCGTGTCTTCGGATTTCCGGAGACGGAGGGACTCGTTTGAGCGCGAACCGCCCCGGCCGCCCGATCGTCGTGAAGCTGGGGGGAAGCCTCCTCGAGGACGCGATCCCGCGTGCGAACGCCCTCGCGGCGATCGCCGCGAGCTGGACCTCGGGCGAGAACGTCGTCGTCGTCCACGGGGGCGGCAAACGGATCGACGCGTCGCTGCAGGCCCTGAAGATCCCGAAGAAGACGTACCGGGGCCTGCGGATCACGGACCCCGAGACGCTGGACGTCGTCGTGTCCATCCTCTCGGGTCTCGTGAACAAGTCGCTCGTCGCCGAGCTGCGCTCCCTCGGCGTCACGGCCGCGGGCCTCTCGGGCGCCGACGGCGAGACGCTCTGGGCCGAGTTCCACCCGCGCCTGGACGGCGTCGACTTCGGCTTCGTCGGGCGCGTCACGTTCTCGGACCCCCGCCTCATCCGCGCGATCCTCGGGGCCGAACTCCTGCCGATCGTCGCCTCCGTCGCGCTGGGCCGCGAGGGAACGCTCCTGAACGTGAACGCCGACTCGGCGGCCTCCGCCCTCGCGGTGGCGCTCCAGGCCGAGCGGCTCGTCTTCCTGACGGACGTCGAGGGCGTCCTCGACGCGAGCGGGAAGGTCATCGAGGGGCTCGGGCCGGACGCGACGTGGGAGCTCCTGAACTCGGGCGCCGTCGCGGGCGGCATGCGCCCGAAGCTCGTCGCCTGCCTCGAGGCGCTCAAGGCCGGCGTCTCGCAAGTCGTCATCGCGGGGCCGGGCCGGCACGCCTCGGCTCTTGCCGAAGGAATCGGAGGGACTCGCATTGCAAACGTCGGCTGAAGACACCGCGCTCGTCGAAGAGCGCGACGCCAAATACATTCTTGGAACCTACAAGCGCACCTCGTTCCACCCCCGCACGGGCAAAGGCGCGAAGCTCGTGGACGCGGACGGGAAGGTCTACTGGGACCTCCTCGCCGGAATCGCCGTGAACGCGCTCGGGTACCGGCACCCGCGACTCGTGAAGGCCCTGAAGGACGAAGCCTCCCGCGTCCTCCACGTGTCCAACCTCTTCTATCAGCCGGCGCAGGGCCTCCTCGCCGAGCGGCTCGTCCAGCTCTCGGGCTTCCCGAAGGTCTTCTTCTGCAACACGGGGACCGAGGCCACCGAGGCCGCCGTGAAGTTCACGCGGCTCGCGACGCCCGGAAAGAGCCGGATGATTGCCCTCGAGGGCGGGTTCCACGGCCGCACGATGGGCGCCCTCGCACTCACGGGCAACGAGGGCTACCGCAAGCCGTTCGAGCCGCTCGTCGGGACGACGGTCTTTCTGCCGCCCAACGACGTCGCGGCCCTGAACGCGGCCGTCACGCCGGACACGTCCGCGATCTTCCTCGAGCCGATCATGGGAGAGGGCGGCATCATCCCGCTCACGCCGGAGTACGTCGCCGCCGCGCGCGCGGCGGCCGATCGCGTCGGCGCGTCGCTCGTCTTCGACGAGATCCAGAGCGGCCTCGGGCGGACGGGCCACCTCTTCGTCTTTCAGGAGCTCGGCGTCACGCCCGACCTCGTCCTCCTCGCCAAGCCGCTCGGCGGCGGCCTCCCGCTCGGGGCGGTCCTCGTCGGGCCGAAGATCGCGGCGCTCGTGAAGGCGGGCCAGCACGGCACGACGTTCGGCGGGAACCCGGTCGCCTGCCGGCTCGGCCTCGAGACCCTCGACGAGATCGTGAACGGCGGCCTGCTCCCGAAGATCCGCGAGACCGGCGAGTGGTTCGGGAAGAAGCTCAAAACCGCGAAGCGGAAGAGCAAGGGCGCCATCGTCGACGTGCGCGGCCGCGGGCTGATGTGGGGCATCGAGCTTGACCGCGACGCCGCTGAGATCCAGAAAAGACTTCTTCGAAAGGGGTTCGTCGTCGGGACGTCCCGGTCGAACGTCCTCCGACTGCTTCCACCCTTCGTGATCCCGCGGCCGGCGCTGAAGGCGTTTCTCGCCGCGCTCGACGAGGTGCTCGCCGAGACCACTGCACCCAGCAAGGAGAAGAGCTCGTGAAGCCTAAGATCAAGAAGGCCTGCCTCGCGTACTCGGGAGGCCTCGACACGTCCGTCATCATCCCGTGGCTCAAGGAGAACTACGGCTGCGAGGTCGTCGCGGTCGCCGTCGACGTCGGCCAGGCCGAGGAGACGTCCGGCCTCGAGGAGAAGGCGAAGAAGACCGGCGCGTCGGAGTTCCACCTGATCGACGCCAAGGAGGAGTTCGCGAAGGACTTCCTCTTCCCGGTTCTCAAGGCCGGCGCCGTGTACGAGCACGACTACCTTCTCGGAACCTCGACGGCGCGGCCGCTCATCGCCCGCAAGCAGGTCGAGATCGCGCTCGCGACGGGCTGCGACGCCCTCTCCCACGGTTGCACGGGCAAGGGCAACGACCAGGTCCGTTTCGAGCTCGCCTACATGGCGCTCGCGCCGGACCTCGCGATCGTCGCTCCCTGGCGCGAGTGGGAGATCCGCTCGCGCGAGGACGCGATCGACTACGCCGCGGCGCGCGGCATCCCCGTGCCGGTCACGAAGAAGGACCCGTACTCCAGGGACCGCAACCTCTGGCACATCTCGCACGAGGGCGGGCCGCTCGAGGAGCCGGGCTTCGAGCCCGAGGAGTCGATGTTCAAGCTCACGGCGGACCCGCGGAAGGCGCCGGACGAACCCGAGCGCGTCGCGATCTCGTTCGAGGCGGGTCTCCCGGTCGCCGTGAACGGGAAGAAGCTCGCGCCCGTCGCGCTCATCGAGATGCTGAACGCGATCGCCGGCCGCCACGGCGTCGGCCGCGTGGATCTCGTCGAGAACCGCCTCGTCGGGATCAAGTCGCGCGGCGTCTACGAGACGCCGGGCGGCACGCTCCTCGTGCAGGCGCTCCGCGCACTCGAGACGCTCACGCTCGACCGCGACAGCGTGCACGAGAAGGAGAAGCTCGCGGCGCGCTACGCCGAGCTCGTCTACTTCGGCCAGTGGTTCTCGCCGCTGCGCGAGGCGCTGGACGCGTTCATGAACGCGCTCATGCCGACCGTGACGGGCGACGTCACGCTGAAGCTCTTCAAGGGCGCCTCGTCCGTCGTCGGGCGCACGTCGCCGTTCGCGCTCTACTCGACGAGCCTCGCGTCCTTCGACATGCGCGGCTATACGCCCGCGGACGCCGCCGGCTTCATCCGGCTCTTCGGCCTGCCGACCAAGGGCCGCCTCCACCTCAAGCCCGGCACGTACCAGGCCGTCGTCGGCGGGGAAGGCTGACCTTGACCCGCAAGCAGCTCTGGGGCGGCCGGTTCTCCGAGCCGCCCGCGCAGGCCCTGAAGGCGTTCAACGACTCCTTCGCGTTCGACCGCGCGCTCCTCGCCGAGGACGTGCGCGGCTCGATCGGATGGGCGCAGGCCCTCGGCGCCGCCGGGGTCCTCACGGCCGCCGAAGTGAGGAAGCTCGCCTCGGCCCTCGAGGAGGTCGCGGCCGAGGCCGCGCGAGCGGGCATCCCGGCCGACGCGGACGACGAGGACGTCCATTCGTTCGTCGAGGGACGGCTCGCGGCGAAGGTCGGGCCGCTCTCGGGCAAGCTCCACACGGGGCGCTCGCGCAACGACCAGGTCGCGACGGACTTCCGGCTCTACGTCAAGGACGCCCTCGCCGAAGGCGCGGCCGCGGCCCGCGCTCTGGCTCTCGCGCTCGCGAGGCGGGCCGAGGCCGAGGCCGCGACGCCGATGCCCGGTTACACGCACCTGAAGCGCGCCGAGCCCGTCACGTTCGGGCACTGGTGCCTGGCGTACGTCGAGATGCTCCGGCGCGACGCCGCGCGCTTCGACGCCGCGTTCTCGCGGGCCGACGAGTGCCCGCTCGGCTCGGGCGCGCTCTCGGGAACGCCGGTCCCGGTGGACCGCGAGGCCCTCGCGCGCGGCCTCGGGTTCCTGCGCCCCACCGCGAACTCCCTCGACGCGGTTTCGGACCGCGACGCGGCCGCCGAGTATCTCTTCACGGCGGCGCTTCTCTTCGTGCACCTCTCGCGCCTCGCCGAGGACCTCATCGCCTTCACGTCCGACGAATTCGGCTTCGCGGCGCTTCCGGACGCGCTCGCGACGGGCTCCTCGCGCATGCCGCAGAAGAAGAACCCCGACGTCCTCGAGCTCGCCCGCGGCCACGCGGGACGGACGATCGGCGAGCTCACGGGCCTTCTCGCGCTGCTCAAGGGCCTGCCGCTCGCCTACGACAAGGACCTCCAACTGGACAAGGAGCCCGTCTTCCGGGTGCGCTCCGTCCTGCCGGTCGCACTGCTCGCGCTCACCGGCGTCGCCGAGGGGCTTCGGCTGGACCGCGAGCGCATGGCCGAGGCCGCGTCGGACGACCGCCTCCTCGCAACGGAGCTCGCGGACGCGCTCGCGAAGCGGGGCATCCCGTTCCGCGAGGCGCACGAGATCGTCGGCCGCCGGATCGCCGAGGCCGAGGCGCTCGGCGTCACCCTTCTCGCGCTCGGGCCGAAGGGGGAGATCACGGCCAAGGATCTCCAGGCGCTCGACGTGCGGCGCGCGCTCGCCAAGCGGGACGTCTTCGGCGGGACGGCGCCGCGGCAAGTCGCGAGGGCGGCGCGGGCGGCGGTGCGCCGTCTCTCGGGGGGGGTCTCGTGAGGCTGCCGGCGGGCTTCCGGGCATCCGGCGTCTATGCCGGGGTCCGGAAAAAGCCCCTGCCGGACGTCGCCCTTCTCGTCGCCGAAAACGGCGCGAGCGCGGCGGCCCTCTTCACGACGAACCGCTTCCAGGCGGCGCCCGTCGTCCTGGGAAAGGCGGACCTTGAAGCCAGCGGCGGCCGCGTGCGCGCGGTCGTCGTGAACGCGGGCTGCGCGAACGCGGTCACCGGGAAGGCCGGCATGGCGGCCGCGCGGCGCGTGCGCGACGCGGCGGCGGGGCTGCTCGGCGCCCCGAAGAGGGAAGTGCTCGTTTCCTCAACGGGCGTCATCGGCGTCGTCCTGCCGGACGAGAAGGTCCGTGCGGCGCTGCCGGAGGCGAAGACGAAGCTCTCCGTCTCGGGGGTGGACGCCGCATCCCGGGCCATCATGACGACGGACGTGGGCCCGAAGGTCGCGCGCGCGACGTTCGCGTGGAAGGGGAGGCGCGGGAGCGTCGTGGGGATCGCGAAGGGCGCCGGGATGATCCACCCGAACATGGCGACGATGCTCGCGTTCGTCCTCACGGACGCGCCCGCGACACCGGCGTGCCTGAAGGCCGTCCTGACTCACGCCGCGGACCGGAGCTTCCACGCGATCTCCGTCGACGGCGACACCTCGACGAACGACACCGTGCTGTTACTCGCCTCCGGAGCGATGGGGGGGGCCGAGATGGCCTCCGCGAAGGACGCGGCGCCTCTGCGCGCGGCCGTCACGGAGGTCTGTCGAAAGCTCGCGTGGCTCATGGTGCGCGACGGCGAGGGCGCGACGCGCGTCCTCGATGTCTCGATAACGGGTGCGAGGAGCGCAAAGGATGCGAAGGCGGCGGCGCACGCCGTCGCCACGTCGCCGCTCGTGAAGACGGCCCTGAACGGCGGCGACCCGAACTGGGGCCGCATCCTCGCGGCGGTCGGGCGGAGCGGGGCGCGGTTCTCGGCGTCGAAGGTGTCGCTCCGGCTCGGGCGCCTCGTCCTCGTGGACCGCGGCCTGCCCGTCGCGTACCGCGAGAAGGACGCGGCAAAGGTCTTCCGGCTCGAGCGCGTCCCGGTCGCCGTCGACCTCGGGGCGGGGAAGGCGAGCGCCTTCAAGCTCGCCTCGGACCTCGGACACGCCTACGTGTCCTGCAACGCGGACTACCGAAGCTGAAAAGAAAGGGCCCGCGGTTGCCCGCGGGCCGAAATTTCCCGGGATCCGGAAACGCGCTGCTACTTGGCCGCGATGTTGAGCGTGGCGAGGAGCTGGTCCGCCTGGCCCTTGACGTCGTTGCCCTTCTTGACCGCATCCATGAGGTTGCCGGCCTTGAACGCGTCGTTCGCCTCGGCCCACGTCTTCTGCGCGGCCTCGAGGCCCGACTTGGCGGCTTCGACTTTCGCCTTGTCCATGTCCTTGGGGAGCTTCTTCATCGCGGCGAGCTCGCCGACCTTGGCCTTGATCTGCTCGACCTTGGCCGGGAGCGAGGCGGTGAGCGCCGTGAAGCTCTTCGTGAGCTCGTCCTTCTTGGCGGCGACGGCCGCGGCGGCTTCCTTGGCCTTGGCCGGGATCGCGTTCGCGGCCTCGAGGGCCATCTTGTAGTCGCCCTTGTCGAACGCCTCGCGGGCGGCCGTGAGCGACGCCATCAGGCTCTTGGCCTGATCGGGCACGTACTTGGCGGCGTCGGCCTTCACGCCGTCGACGGCGGTGGTGGCGGCCGTGAGCGCGGCCTCCGCGGGGCCCTTCTGGCTGCAGGCGACGAGCGCGACGCAGCAGAGGACGAGGGCGGTCATCTTCAGGACGTTCTTCATTCGGGTTCCTCCAGTTCCTTTCGTGTTGGAAACGCCGCGGGATTCGCCCGCGGCGGGGTTCAACGGGTGGCGGGTGCAGGCGCGGTTGCGGCGCCGGGCGCGACGTCTCGCACCGGCATCGGCGACGTGGACTGCGCCGCGGCGATCGCCGCGCTCAGGGCCTCGGCGTCCTTCTTCCAGAGGCCGTGGATCACGACCGGCGGAGAGCCTCCCGCCGTGTCGATGACGACGTCGGCGAAGACAGGGCCGGACTGGACCTTCACGGACGCGATCTGCCGGAGCGTGATCGAGTCCTCCGTGTGTCCGAGAAAGCGCGGCGTGTAGCGCGAAATGCGGTCGGCGAAGACGGCGACCTGGACCGGGAAGATTGCGTTGCCGGACGTGAAGCGCGATGCGCAGACGACGGGTTTGTCGGACGTGAAGGGCCGGTTGTAGAGCCAGAGGACGGCGGCACAGACGACGATCGCCGCCGCGAGAATCCCGATCGTCCAGCGTCCCGCTTTGCGGAGGAACGAGCCGCGGGCGGGCGGGGCGACAGCGGCCGGTTTGGGAGAGTCGGACACGAAAACGGATCTTAGCGCGTGGCCCGGAAAGACACGCTTGACGCGTTCCCTATTTACGCCTATCTTGCGTCGGAGAGAAGAAAGATCCGGGGATCTCTTAGAGGGTAATAGGGCATGGGTTCAGGCACCTCCAACAGGCAGTCTGCGCGCATCGCAAACAAACATCATCTAAGAAAATAAGGCAAAACTGCCTTGGAGCCGAATAATATATGGCGCTGACCCTCACTCCCAGACAAAAAGAGATCGCAGATTTCATCCGACGCTACCGTTCGAAGAACGGCGTCTCGCCCACCCAGCGCGAGATCTGCGAGGAGTTCGGCTACTCGTCGTTCGGCACGCTCCAGAAGCACATCCGGCTGCTCCTCGAGAAGGGCGTGCTCGTACGCGACTGGAACAAGCGGCGCTCCCTGACGCTCGCCGAAGAGGACCGCCACGTGGGCGCTGTCGAGATCCCGCTCGCGGGCCGCATCGCGGCCGGCCAGCCCATCGAGGTGGAGCCCGAGGGCGAGTCCGTCGCCGTGCCGGAGGCGCTCACGCGCAAGGGCCAGAACTACGTCCTGCGGGTGAGCGGCCACTCGATGATCGACGACGGCATCCACGACGGCGACTTCGTCGTCGTGAACCGCCGCGAGAAGGCCGCGAACGGCGAGATGGTCGCGGCGCTCGTGAACGGCGAGGCCACGCTCAAACGCATCTACGACGAGGGCGACGGCCGCATCCGCCTGCAGCCCGCGAACGACCGCATGGCGCCGATCTATGCCGCCGAAGGGGACGTGAAGGTGCAGGGCGTCGTCGTCGGGTTGATGAGAAAATACTAGCGGTCGGCGACGGGCGTCACCGCGGAACCCGGTCGATCAGGACGATGTCGGAGTTCTCCCGGACGCGGTCGAACACGATCTGGCGGGAGTCCGGCGAAACGTCGAAGCTGTAGGGCTCGTATCCCGCTTTGAGCTTCGTGAGTCGACGCTCCTCTCCGGTCTCGAGGTCGACCAGCCAGAAATCCTGGTTCCGGTAGGGTCCCTTCAGGACGACGAGTCTTCTGCTGTCGTTGAGGAAGCGGAATCGATCCGCCTCGTGAAAAACAGTCAGCTCGGGAACGGGATGTGGCGTCCCCGCAGCCGTTACGGCGCGCAGGCGGCGGACCGCCCCGGCAATCGATTCCGAATAGATGATGAAGCGGCCGTCCGGCGACCAGGCCAGATTCCAGACGATTCCCGCAACAAGACGCACCACGGGTCCCCCGTCCACGGGGACCTTGAAGAGACCGAAGCCCGTCTCGTCCGTCGCAGCGACCGCAATAGACTTCGAGTCGGCCGACCAGGTTGCGCTGTCATGGAGTTCGAGAGACGGTGCGAGGGCGCGCGAGTTCGTTCCGTCCGAGGCGATGACCTGCAGCCGCGTGTGACCGTCCGCTCGAACGGGAAAGCAGATGCTCGTCCCGTCCGGGGACACGGCAGGCGCCCCGCTGATCGAACCTCCGACCGGATTGAAGAGCTCCGAGACCTCGCCGCCCCTGCTCCGGAACAGGCGATCCGAGCCGCCCTTGGACGCGAGGAAGAGCATCGAATCGTGGTCCCACCGCGGACGGACTGCCCGGACCGCGGTCAGTGGAACGCGCGTGGCGCCAGCCTCGTCGACCACTTCCCCGGTCACGGGAACAGTCCAGAGATTCCGATCCGGGTTCGCCACGGCGGCGACGAGCCGCATGCCGTCGGCGCTCGCGGCGATCGAAAGGTACTCCTCGAGTCCTGAGCTGATGCGACGCGTCACCCGGGACTCCACGTCGAGCGCGTACAGCGCGGAACCCGAAGCCTCTTCGCCGATCGCGCAGTAGACGATCGTTCGGGCGTTCAGGGGCGCCGGATGACGGACGCGCGAGCTGTGCTTCGTCAGCCGCTCCGGCGGCCCCGACTCGACGGCAAGGCTCCAGAGATCCATGTTCTCCGACGGGAGGCCGCTCGAAAAGAAGAGCGATCGTGCGTCCGACCCCCAGACCGGGTCGTGCCAGTGGAACCCGGGCTTGTCCTGGAATCGCTCGACGGCGCCGGAGCCCCTCACCCCGGCGAGGAAGACGGGATCCCCTGCAGTGGGCCCGTGGTAGACGACGCGCTTCCCGTCGGGTGACCACGCGGCTGAAACCGCATTGGTGAGGAACGGGCGGGCCTCGCCCCCGAAGGTGGGGATGAGCCAGATCCGGTGCTCCGTGAGCTCCTTCGTCGTCACGTGAATCCAGAGGTGTGTGCCATCCGGAGTGAAGCCGATGTTGCGCGTGGCGGCGTTGTAGAGGGACGGGAAGCGCCCCCGCGTGAGGTTCACGAATCCCGTGCCGCCAACCTGTCCCACCCAGGCGTCGAACACGCCCTGATCCCGGTCCGCAAGGAACGCCACGAACTTGCCGTCCGCGGAGATGGTGGCGTCCAGTTCGGCACCTTCCCAGTCCGTCAACCGGGTGTAGCGCGCGCCGGCGAGGGGGTTCTCCCGGGAGATGTCCGTACGGCAGGAGCGCCCGGCCACCCAGCTGAGCGCGAGCAGGACCGTGGCTGCGACGCCCACGAACGCGGCGAGACGGCGGCGCGGCGCGCCGGAGCCGAACGTGGCGGCAAAGGCGGCGGCGGACGAGCCCGACGTCTCGGCCAGGCGACTGCGAACGGAATTGAGCTCCTGCGCAAGGTCCTGGGTGGATGCGTAGCGTCCCGCCGGGTCCTTGGCCAGGCACCGCTCGATGACCCAGCGCAGGGGCAGGGGCGCTCGCGGGTTGAGTTCGGCGACCGGTCTCGGCTCCTCGTTCAGGATCGCGGAGAGCGTCTCGACGCCGGTCCTCTTCTGAAAGGCGCGCACGCCCGTCGCCATCTCGTACAGGATCGATCCGAACGAGAACTGGTCCGATCGGAAGTCGACGGCGCCGCCGCCGGCCTGTTCGGGCGACATGTAACCCGCGGTTCCGAAGACGAAGCCGGCTTCCGTCAGGGCGGTTGCGGTCGCGCCGGAGTCCGGAGCGCCTCCCTCCGAAGGAACGCGTTTCGCGAGCCCGAAGTCGAGGATCTTCGCGAAGCCGTCCTTCGAGACGACGATGTTCTCGGGCTTCAGGTCCCTGTGGACGATTCCGGCTTCGTGCGCCTGCGCCAGGCCCGCCGCGACCTGGCACGAGAGGTCGAGGATCTTCCTCGAGGAGAGCGGGCCCAGGGCGAGGACCTCGCGCAACGTCCGTCCCTCGACGAGCTCCATGACGAGGACATGGCGCGGCGTTGAGGAGGAGGAGGAGGGAAATGGCATCTCTTCGAACGAGTAGAGGGTGGCGATCCCCGGATGGTTGAGGCTCGCGAGGAGGCGGGCCTCGCGCGCAAAGCGTCCCCTCCGCTCCTCACTCTCGAAGAATTCCTCGGGCAGGACCTTCAGCGCGACGTCTCTCTCGAGTCGCGAATCCCTGGCCCGGTAGACCTCTCCCATGCCGCCGGCGCCGAGGCGTCCGCAGATCTCGTAGTGGCCGAGCCGGTGGCCCGTCAGGTCGCGGCCCGCCAGGCCGGCGCGCGGCTCGCTCACGAGCGCCGCACCGATTTCGTCGAGACGGCTCCCGCGTAGCGCCGGAGGGTCAGCTCCACGGTGCCGAGTCGAAACCGGTCGCCGTCGGAGAGGGCGACGGGCCGGGTCACCACCTCCTCTCTCAGGAACGTTCCGTTCTTGCTTCCGAGGTCCTCCAGCGTCGCCTGGTCTCCCGACACCACGATGCGCGCGTGGCGGCGCGACACGCTGGAGACGTCGATCCACGCCGTGGCGTCGCGCTCCCTGCCCAGGATGTTCTCTCCCTCCTGGAGAGCGACCTCGCGGTCGGCCAGGAGCAGCCGGAAGACGGCCGCCGGGCCCGGGGGGCGCGCCGGGGGACCGGCGGGGGCGCAGAAGGCGTAGCCGAACCGGTGGACCGTTCGAATGAACTTCGGCTCCTTCCCCCGGTCGTCCAGCGCCTTGCGCAGGTCCGCCACGAGCCGCGCAAGGCTGCGCCCCGTGACGAACGTCCTCGGCCAGAGCGCCTCGTGCAGCTCCTCCTTGGAGAGTGCCCGGGGGCGCTCGGCGATCAGGAGCTCGAGAAGCCTGAGTGCCCTCGGCTCCACGTGCACCGGCTTGCCCGCGCGCAGGACCTCGCGGGCGTCGAAGTCGGCGACGCAGTCCCCGAAAGAAAGACGCACCGCGTTCCTCCTGGGAAAGCCGGAACGCTTCCGGAACGAAACCTGGAGACTCTTCTGAGGCTGAATCCTAATCTCAATTCCGGGTCTCTGACCAGCCCCGCGTCACCCCGATGGCAACGGGTGGCCGTTCGACAGGAGGGGAACATGTCAAGACGTCGTCTTTCGATCGCATTTGGCCTCATTCTCGTGGTCGCGGCCCTCTCGGCGGAGGTCCGGGGGGACGGGTGGGGACGCTACGCCGCCCAGATCGAGCCCACGGCAGGCACGTGGCGCACGTGGGTCATCTCCTCCGGCAAGGACTACCGTGCGCCGGCGCCTCCCGGCTTCACGGATACGCAGGCCGAGCTGAACACGCTCGCCGGCCTCGTGAGCCACAACGACGCCCAGACGCTTCAGCGGATCGCGTTCTGGGACGCGGGCGCGCCCTCCTATCGCTGGATCGACCTGATCAACGCGCGCCTCCTCGCCGGGACGCCGACGAGCCCTTACGCGCACCGCGTCTACGCGTACGTCGCGCAGGCCATGTACGACGCGACGATCGCGACGTGGGAATCCAAGTACGTCTACAACCGTCGCCGGCCGAGCGAGGCGATGCGCGGCCTGCCCACCGCGCTGCCGGCCCCGAACAGCCCGTCGTATCCGTCCGAGCACGCGGCGACGGCGCAGGCCGCCGCGTCCGTGCTCGCATACTTCCTGCCGGCTGAGGCCGCGTCGTTCCAGTCGATGGCGGAGGAAGCCGGCTGGTCCCGGGTCCTCGCCGGCGTCCAGTATCCGAGCGACTACACCGCGGGGCTCGACCTCGGACGGAAGGTGGCCGAGCAGGTCATCGCAAAGGCGAAGTCGGACGGCTCGGACGCCGTCTGGACGGGTACCGTCCCGACCGGGCCCTGCAAGTGGACGGGGACGAATCCCGGAAATGTCACGGCGACGGGCTGGAGACCCCTCCTGCTCTCCTCCGCGAGCCAGTTCCGGCCTCCCGCTCCGCCGGCGTGCGACACGGCCGAGGCTCTCGCGGAGGTCGCGGCGGTCAAGAACTACGCGCGCACCTTCGTGAGCAACTACAAGGCCTTCTACTGGCAGAGCCCCGAAGGCCTCAACACCTGGGTCTACCGGTACGCCGACAAGTTCATGTTCGAGGATGGGCTGGACCGGAATCCGCCGCGCGCCGCGCGCGTGTACGCCCTGATCGCGTCGACGATGTACGACTCGTTCATCGCGAGCCAGGACGGGAAGTTCACCTACTGGTACCTCCGGCCGCACCAGCTCGACCCCTCGATCGTGCCGCTCTTCGCGGTCCCGAACTTCCCGTCCTATCCCTCGAACCACTCGACGTTCTCGGCGAGCCGGTCCGAGATCCTCGCTTACCTGTTCCCGACGCGTGCCGATTTCGTCCGGGCCGTCGGCAAGGAGGCTGGAGACTCGAGGATCTGGGCAGGCATCCACTACCAGATGGACAACGTCGCCGGCGTGCAGCTCGGAAAGTCCGTCGCCGGCCTCTTCATCGCGCGGGCCGAGAAGGACGGCTCGCTCCTGGTCCCGATCGGGACGGAGTCGGTGTCGCTCACGGGCTCCATCGACACGCCCGCCGACGGCGCCGTCGTGACCGGGAACCTCACCGTGACCGGCTGGGCGCGCGTTCCGGGGAGCGACCTGGGCGTGACCGTCCTCGTCGACGGGACGCCGCGTTTCGCGATCAGCCAGTCGCGCGTCGCCCGCCCGGACGTCCAGGCGGCGGTCCCGTCGATCGGCGACTGCTCGACCGCGGGTTACCAGAGCACCTTCGCGTTCTACCCCGGCGACCAGGGAGTCCACGAGCTGTCCGTCGTCTTCGAGGGACCCGGCGGTCTCGTGCGCCACTATCCGTCCCGGAAGTTCACCTGGAAGGAGGGGCCGTAGCCCAGGCGGGCCTCCCTCCCCGCTTCCTCGCGCACAATGCGCGCGTGAAGCTCCGTCGCCTCGCGATCCCCGGCGGCCTCACCGTCGCGTGCCTCGACGCCGGCGCTTCGCGTCCCGGCGGGCCGCCGCCGCTCGTCCTCCTGCACGGCATCGGCGCCGACCACGGCGAGTGGGCGCTGTCGCTCGCGATGCTCGCGCGAAGGCGGCGCGTCCTCGCGTTCGACCTCCTCGGGCACGGCAAGAGCGACAAGCCGTCCGGGTCCGGGATCGTCTACCGCGTGCGGTTCCTGGCCGAGGCGGTCCGCGGCGGCATCGAGGCGTTGCCGGACGCGCCGGAGCGCGTCGACCTCCTCGGCCATTCGCTCGGCGGCGCCGTCGCGCTGGACGTCGTGCGCCGGCACGCGCGCCTCGTCCGCCGGCTCGTGCTCGTGGACGCTCTCGGCCTTCCGGTGGCCCGTTCGATCGACCCCCTCGCGGCGTCGCTTTCCTTCGTGCCCGGCACGTACGAGGACTCGCGCCGGCTCCTCGCCGCCAGCGTGAACAACCGCTTCCTCGCCCACCCGCTCGTCGCGTTCGCCGCGGCCGTCTACAAGGGTCGCAGGCGGAACCGGCCGCAGCTCCTGAAGCTCGCCGCCTCGCTCGCGGCGGGTGAGGACGCCTTCACGCTCCGCGACCTCGCGCGCATCCCTCACCGGACGCTGGTCCTCTGGGGCGACCGCGACCGCATCTTCCCGCTCGCTGCGGGCCGCGCGATCGCGCGGGGGATCCCGAACGCCCGCCTCGAGGTCATGCCGCGCTGCGGCCACGTTCCCCCGACCGAGCGGCCCGTGGCTTTCGCGCGGCGCGTCGTGGCCTTCCTCGACTCATAATCCCCCCATGCGCACGACACGCTTCACGGTCGCGATGCCGCGGCCCGAGACCCACCTCTACGCGATCACGATGGAGATCGACCCGGGCCCGGCCGCCAAAGAGGGCACGACTCTCGACGTCGTTCTTCCCGTGTGGACGCCCGGTTCGTATCTCGTCCGGGAGTTCTCAAGGCACATAAGAGATTTTTCTGCGAAAGGGAAGAACGGCCGCCCCCTTTCCGCCGTGAAGGTGGAAAAGAACCGCTGGCGGGTCTCTTTACCTTCAAAGAAATCCGAATCCCGCGGTCTTATCTCCATTTCCTATCGCGTCTACGCCCACGAGCTCACGGTGCGCACGTCGCACCTCGACGCCTCGCACGGCTACGGCAACGGGGCGAACCTGTTCTTCTACGTCGAAGGAAGAAAGGACGAACCCGTGGAGGTCACGTTCCGCCTTCCCCGCGGCTGGAAGACGTCCATGGCGCTGCCCGCGCGTGGCGGCGTCTTCCGGGCCGCGTCGTACGACGAGCTCGTGGACTCGCCCTTTGAATGCGGCACGCACCGCACGTTCGACTTCCGCGTGAAGGGCGTCCCGCACACGCTCGCGATCTGGGGGACGGGCAACGAGGACGCGCCGCGCCTCGTGAAGGACCTGAAAAAGCTCGTCGGGGAAGCCGCGTCGCTCTTCGGCGGCCTCCCGTACGAGCGATACCTCTTCCTCGCGCACCTCGCGCCGGGCGCGCGCGGAGGCCTCGAGCACCGCGCCTCGCAGTCCGTCGCGGTGGACCCGTGGGCGTTCAAGCCTGCGAAGGCGTACCGCGACACGCTCCTTCTCTTCTCGCACGAGCTCTTTCACGCCTGGAACGTCAAGCGCATCCGGCCGGAGATGCTCGGGCCCTTCGACTACACGCGGGAGGTCCACACGAAGGACCTCTGGGCGATGGAGGGAATCACGTCCTACTACGAGGTCCTCCTCGCGGTTCGCGCCGGCCTCCTGACGCCGGCGCAGGGCTTCGAGGAGTGGATGACGTCGTGGACGGGCCACCTCGAGACGCCGGGCCGCGCGGTGCAGAGCGCCGAGATGGCCTCCTTCGACACCTGGATCCGCTTCTACCGGCCGGACGAGAACTCCGTGAACGTGGCGGAGAGCTACTACCGGCGCGGCCAGCTCCTCGGGCTCGGGCTCGACCTCACGATCCGCGGCGCGACCGCCGGCCGGCGGGGCCTGGACGACGTCATGAGGCTCCTGTGGCGCCGCTGGGGCGCGAAGGGGAGGGGCTATCCGGAAAGAGCCGTCGAGGACGCGGCGGCCCGCGTGCTGGGCTCGCGGGCGAAGGCGAGCCGCTTCTTCGACCGGTACGTGCGCGGCACGGAGTCTCCCGAGCTGGGCAGCCTCCTGCCCGCCGCCGGTCTCGCGCTGCAGCTCGTCCCGGAGGCCGAGGAGGGTGTGACCGAAGAGAGCCCCGTGAGGACGAGGGGGGACTTCGGGTGGAAGACGAAAACGGAGAACGGCAGGCTCCTCGTCGCCGAGGTCCGCGAGGGCGGCGCCGCCATGCGCGCCGGCGTGAGCGCGGCGGACGAGATCGTGGCGATCGACGGGGTGCGGGCGTCGGAGGATTTCCTTCGGAGGAAAGCGATCGAGGCCGGACCCGGTGCGCGGATCCGGGTCAGCGTGTTCCGGCGCGAACGCCTCCGGGAGATCGGGCTCGCCCTCGGGGCCCGAAAGGCCGGCGTCTGGAAAATCGCGCCCGCAAAGGGCGCCTCGCCGACCGCGAAACGGCTCGCGCGGCGCTGGCTGGGGGGCCCCGCGGGCGGCTGAGCCCCGTCAGCGCTTGAAGAAGCCCTGCGGGTTCCCGGGCGTCGCGGCGACGGCGGCCGAGCCGCCCGTGCCGAGGAGCCTCTGGTTCAGGTCGCGAATGCGGTCGTTGAGCTGGGCGACCTTGTTCGTCATCTCCTGACGCTGGCGCTCGGCGTCCGCGCGCAGCCTCTGGATCTCGCTCTCGGCTTCCGCGCCCATCTGGGCCTTCGCCTGGACCTGGCGCTCGCGCTCCTCGATGTCGTGCTCGAGGGCGGCGATGACCTCGTCCTTCTCCGTGACGCGCTGCCGCCACTTTTCTTCCTGCTCTTCGTACAGGCGCTTGATGTCCATGAGCTCGGTGATCGCGGAGAAGTCGTTTGCGGACGCCATGATTCCTCCTCGGCCGCGCTCCTCGATCTTCGGGAAGAGCTTCCGGAGCTTGAGGGACAGGTCTTCCGGGTCGGTCGTGAGTTTCATTGCCGCGTCGACGTCGATCGCGCCGTTCACGAGAAGCGCGATGAGCGACTGGTTCATCGACTGCATCTTGAAGAACGCGACGCTGGACTCGATCTCCTCGAGAATCTCCTTCGTCTCGCCCAACTCGATCTGCTTGGCGATCTTGGGAGAGGCCACGAGGATCTCGACGACGGGGATCAGGCCCTTGCCGTCGACCCGCTCGATGAGCTGCATCGAGACGATCGCGCGCAGGACGAGGGCGAGCTGGCGCCGCACCTGGTTCTGCTGGGAGGGCGGGCAGGAGTCCATGATGCGGTCGATCGTCTGCGCGGCGCTGTTCGTGTGGAGCGTCGAGAAGACGAGGTGGCCTGTTTCGGCCGCCGTGATCGCGGTCGACATCGTCTCCCAGTCGCGCATCTCGCCGACCATGATCACGTCGGGGTCCTGGCGCATCACGTTCTTGAGCGCTTCCTGGAAGGAGACGGTGTCCGTCCCCATCTCGCGCTGCGAGACGGAGGCCATGTTGTCCTGGAAGAGGTACTCGATCGGGTCCTCGATCGTGACGACGTGGACCGGGTGGCGCTCCGTGATGAGCTTTACGAGCGCCGCGAGCGTCGTCGACTTGCCCGAGCCCGTGGGCCCGGTCACGAGGACGAGGCCGGCCGGGAGGTCGGCAAACGTCTCGAGCGCGTCCGGGAGGTTCAGGGCGGCGACCTGCGGGATCTGAAACGGGATGCGCCGGAACACGGCCGTCCACGTCCCGCGCTGGAGGTAGATGTTGCCGCGGAAGCGGGCGACGCCGGTGATCCCGTAGCCGATGTCGACCGCGTAGTTCTGCTGCAGCTTGTCCCGCTGGTAGGGCGTCAGGATCGGGAGGACCATGTCCTCGATTTCCTTCGGCTGCAGCGGATCCGTCTTGAGCGGGACGAGCCGCCCGTTCACGCGCAGAAGGGGCGGACGGCCGGGCTTCAAGTGAAGGTCCGACGCCTCTTTCTTCGTGACGAACTTCAGTAGCTCGGTCAGGTCCATCGTGTCGATGTCCTCAGTCGGGACTCTTTAGTTTAGCAGGGTGGCGGCGGGAATCGAGCCAGGCCCGCGCCGCGCGAGCCCCGCGAATATCGCCGGCGGCGAGGGCGAGATCCAGATCCCCGAGCGCCTCGCCCAACTCCGGGCCCTCGGCCAGGGAGAGGGCGTTTCGAATTTCTTCGAGTGGAAGAGGGCGGACGGGCTTGAGGATCCTGCGGAGCGCGGCGGGGTGGCGGCGCACGGACTCGGCGGCACGGGCAAGGGCTCGAGTGCGGGCGTCGCCGGCGGCGCGAAGAAAAGAAAGAGATTCTTCTGAGAAAGGGGAAGAGAGCCGCAGCAGTGCGGCCACGTCCCGGCGCGTCGCCGCGCCGTGCCCCTTGCGCTTGAGGGGGAGCGAGAACAGTCGGCCCGCCAACCTCTGCTCCTCCCGCGAGGTCTTCCACCTTCTAAGAAGATCCTCGGCTCTCTTCGGGCCTTGCGGCAAGAGAAGCAAAGCTCGGGCGACACGGGGGTCCGAGCCCTTCAGGCGGGAGACGAGGGAAATCCCGCGCCGCGTTCGCGGCGCGCTGCTTAGAGTGAGTGTTTGCAGGACACCGAGGCGCGCGAGAAAGCGGAGGCCCTTCGTGCGGCCGGCCGTGGGCGCGCCGAGGAGCTTGTCCATCTCGACGAGCCGCCTCTCCTCCGAAACCATTCGAAGAAATCTCCCGGCCTTCTTCATCTCCGGAAGGGCCGCGGGCGCGACGCGGAAGCCGGGCAGCTGCGCGAGAAACCGCGCGGCGCGCAGGACGCGCAGCGGATCTTCGAGAAAGACCCCTGGCCGCGGTGCGCGGAGCACCTTCCTGCGAAGGTCCTCCAGCGCGCCGGGCGCGGCGGCGAGCGCGCCGGACGGGAGCTCGAACGCGAGCGCGTTCACGGTGAAGTCGCGGCGCAGGAGGTCGCCCTGCGGCCCGCCCTCCTCTTCCCACACGTCGATCTCGCGCCCGCGGAAGGGAACCTTGAGGATCCGCCGGGGCGCCGCTCCGACGGCGACGACCCGCGTGCCGGCGCGCGCCGCGAGACGCGAGGCGAAGGGCGCCGCGCACCCCGGCGCTGCGGTGAGGTCGAGGTCGCCGCCCGCGCGTCCCAGGAACGCGTCGCGCACGGCCCCGCCCACGGCGCGCACGCGCTCGCGCGGGTGGGCGCACGAGGCCGCGAGCGCGACGTCCTCGCGCCGCGCGAGGCGCCGCCAGGCGCGCGCGGAACCGTCCGTCACGCGTTCGGCCCGGCTGCGTCCGGCGCCGGGAGCGTCCAGGCGACGCTTTTCACGTTCGATCCGTCCGGGTCCGCGTGCGCCGTCAGCTCCGCGGACATCGCGTCGGCGAGCCGGCGGGCGACCGACAGCCCGAACTCTCCGGCGCCGCGCGCCGATCCCACGTCGTCGTAGAGGTGGGCGGCCTTCTCGGGCGTGAGCGTCGGCGCGCGGTCGACGACCCTGACGAACGCCCGGCCGTCGGCCGTGGACGCGAGGAGCCGGACGTCGGGGCCGCCGCGCGGCACAAGGCGAAGCGAGTGGTCGACGAGGTTCGTGACGAGCCGCTCCACCTTTTCGCGGTCGCCCGGCACCTTCGGGAGCCCCTTCGGGATCTCGACGGAGAGCCGCAGGCCGCGCTTGAACGCGGCGGCCGAGAGCGCGGGAGCGAGGCCGCGCAGGACCTCGGCGAGATCCAGCTCGGCGAGCCGGAGCGTCGAGCGCGCGCGCCCGCTGACGGCCGCGTCGAGGACGTCGGCAATGAGCCTCTCCAGGCGTGTGAGGCTTTCGGACGCGGTCTTGAGGAGCTGGGTCGGGCGCTCGGGGAGGTCCTCGGCGAGGTCGCTCAGGACGACCTCGAGATAGCTCTGCGCGATCGCGAGCGGCGTGCGCAGCTCGTGGGCCGCGGCGGTCCAGAACCGCGCGCGCACGACGTCGCCCTCCCGTACGCTCTGCTGCAGGGCCTCGAGCTGGCGCCCCGTCTCGTCGGCATCGTGCTGGAGCGCCTGCTCGCGGGCCTCGCGGGCGTCCTCGTGGCGCCGGTCGCGGAGCGTGATCGTGGACCACCCGGCCTTGCCGGCGGTTTCGTCGGGCGTGGGGATCGAGAGGACCTCGACCGGGATCGTCTCGCCCGCGGCCGTCACGAGGCGCGCGCGCGTCGTCGTGACCGGCGTGCCGGGCTGCGTCGTCAGCGTCGTGAAGGCGTCTTCCGGCTCGAGGGGACGGAGCAGGGAGCGGATGTCGAGCCCGACGAGCTCGGACTCCAGCCGGCGCGTCAACGCGCAGAAGGGAGGGTTCACGAGCAGCATCTCCCCCGACGGGCCGACCATCGCGGTCGCGTCCGGGATGCCCGTGAGGATGCGCTGGACGGTCCGCATCCGCTTGCGGTCGGGCCCCTTCTCGAGCGGCTCGGGCGGGCGCGTGGCGGCGAGCGACGCGTGAAGGATGCGCGCGGTGGCGCCGAGGAGCGCGACGTCGACGAGGCCGAACGGGGTGCCCTCGCGCACCGCGTGCAGGTAGTGGTCGCTTCCGTCGCCGGGGAGGAGCTGGCAGAGGAGCGAGCGATTCGACTGACCCGCGAGGTACGGGGTGGCGGTCTCCATGAGCGGATCCCGTTCGATCTCCTCGACGAGGACCGCGCCGGATCGGGCGGCCGCCGCGCGGAGCTCGGGGTAGCGGACGATCTCGACCGAGCGCCCGACGACACCGGGGCCGAGGCTGGATCCCTCGACCGCGGCCTCGGCCGAGCCGGCCTTCCAGCGGTAGAGCGTCACGCGCGAGGCGTCCAGCGCGAGCGAGAGCGTACGAAGCGCGTGCTCCACGAAGCCGGGGGCGCCCTCGGCGACCTGCTCCCAGAGGTCGAGCAGGCCGGTGAGCTGGACGCGCGAAAGGAGGAGCGCCGGCGCCGGGTCGTCGGAGCCGCTGCCGAGAGCGGCGGTCGCGCGGCTCCACGGGCCGCGCGCGATCGCCTCGAGCGCGGCGGGGTGGTGCGGGAGGCCCTCTTCCTCGAGGACGAAGATCGGCGGCGGCGAGCCCGAGTCGGGCAGCCGCGAGAGGAGCGCCGCCCCGTCCGCGACGGTGCCGGGCGGGACGACGAGGACGACTTCGGGTTGCGAGGACGCGGCGAGCGACACCGCTTCCTCGACGGTGCCCGCGACGAGCACGTCGCTGCCCGCGCGCTCGAGCGGGGCGCGCACGGATTCCGGGACGCCGCCTCCCGGACGGAACAGGAGGAAGGGCCGCATGGATCGACTCGATTGCACGGTACGGGCGGGCGTCGCGCGCGTCAAGGCGGCTGCTAGAATTTGCAAGTGAAGATCGACGCGGCGCTCGTGTCGCGCGTGGCGTCCCTCGCCGCGCTCGAGCTGACCGACGCCGAGCGCGACGCCCTCGCCGGGCAGCTCACGCGCATCGTCGAGCACTTCGAGGCCCTCCGCGCCGTTCCCGAGGAGCTTCTCGCCGCCGGGCCGCCGGCGCCGCCGTCTCCTCTCCGGGCAGACGTGGCGCGCGACGGCTCGCCGGGCGCGCTCGTGGAGACGAACGCGCCCGAGTTCGCGCACGGCCACTTCGTCGTCCCGCGGGCCGTCTCGAGGGACGCGTGACCCCGGACGCCGCCGGGCTCCTGGACGGCCCGTTTTCCGCGCTCGCGGAGGCCGTTTCGTCGGGACGCATGGCGGCGCGGGGCGTCGCCGAGGCGTCCCTCGCGCGCGCCGCGAAGGCGCGCGACCTCTACGGAGCGTTTCTCTCGATCGACGAAGACGCCACCCGGCGCCAGGCCGAGGCCGTGGACCGGCGGGTCGCCGCGGGCGAGCGGCTCGCGCTCGCGGGCGTGCCGCTCGCGGTCAAGGACAACATCAACGTCGCGGGCCGCGCGTCGACGGCGGGCTCGCGCATCCTCGCGGGTTTCGTCGCGCCGGACGACGCGACCTGCGTGGCGCGCCTCGTCGCCGCGGGCGCGGTCGTCGTCGGGAAGACGAACTGCGACGAGTTCGGGATGGGCTCGTCGAACGAGAACTCCGCGCACGGCCCGGCGCGCAACCCGTGGGACCCGTCGCGCGTGCCGGGCGGGTCGTCCGGAGGCTCGGCGGCCGCGGTCGCGGCGCGCGCGGTGCCCCTCGCGATCGGAACGGACACGGGCGGCTCCGTCCGCCAGCCGGCCGCGCTCTGCGGGCTCGTGGGGTGGAAGCCGACCTACGGGCGCGTCTCGCGTTACGGCCTGATCGCGTTCGCGTCGTCGTTCGACCAGGCGGGCGCGCTCACCCGGAACGTCCGCGACGCCGCGCGCGCGTTCGCGGTCATGGCGGGCGTCGACCCGAAGGACGCCACGTCGCTCGGGACGCCGGTTCCGGAGGCCGAGTCGGGACTCGAATCGGGCGTGAAAGGGCGGAGGATCGGGCTCCTCGCCGAGGCGGAGTCCGCGGAGGGCGGCCTCCACCCGGCGGTCGCGGAGACGTTCGCGCGCACGGCCGACGCCCTGCGCGCGGCCGGCGCCGCCGTCACGCGCGTCTCGGTGCCGCGCGTGGCGTTCGCCGTGCCCGTCTACTACCTCACGGCCACGGCCGAAGCGTCCTCGAACCTCGCGCGCTTCGACGGGGCCCGCTACGGCGCGCGCTCCGGAGACGAGTCGCTCGCCGCGATGTACCGCGGCTCGCGCTCGGCGGGCTTCGGGCCCGAGGTGAAGCGTCGAATCCTGCTCGGGACGTTCGCGCTCTCGTCCGGCTACCACGACGCGTACTACGGCCGCGCCCAGAGGGTGCGCGCCCTTCTCGCGCGCGACTTCGCGGCGGCGTTTCGCGAGGTGGACGCGATCCTCTGCCCGACGTCGCCCGAGCCGGCGTTTCCGCTCGGCGCCAAGACGGAGGACCCGCTCGCGATGTATCTCGCGGACGTCTTCACCGTGCCGCCGAGCCTCGCGGGGCTCCCCGCGGTGTCCGTGCCGGCGGGCTTCTCGGCCGAGGGCCTGCCCGTCGGAATGCAGTTCGTCGGCCCCGCAGACGCCGAGCCGCTTCTCTTCGCGCTCTCGCGCGTCGTCGAGGCGGCCCTCGGAGCCGGGGACCGGCGTCCCCCGGGCGCGTTGAGTTGAGCGGCCGGCGGGCGTACGCCGCCGCGGCCGCCGCCGCGCTCCTCCTTCAGGCCGCCCCGTCCCTCTCCGCGGCCGCCCCGCGGCGCGTCGAGGTCTCTCGGGACTTCGCCGTCGAGCTCAGGGACGGGGCGATCACGGTCGAGGCGCGGCCTCTCGAAGGCGAGACGCCGATCCAGTTCGCGCGCCGCCTCGCGAAGGACGACGCGACGGCACAGCGCATTCTCGCGCTGCCCGGCGCGCTCGCGGGCCGCGGGGCGACGCTCTCGTGGGGCGCGCTCTCGCTCGAGAGCCGGCGCGCCGCCGTCCAGGCCCTTTTCCCGTCGGACGTGCGGGCGACGGCCGGCTGGCTCCACATTGCGGTCGAGGAGGAGAGTCTCGCGTCGCTCGCCGAGTGGTTCGCGGGCGACGCGGCGCGGGCGGCGGACCTCGCGAGGGAGAACGCGTTCGCGGGCGGGCTCGTTCCGCCCGGCGCGACCGTGAGGATCCCCGCGGAGTTCCTCGTCCCGCCGTTCCGCGACGCCGAGCCAATCCCGGAGACGGAGCCGCCGAACCTCGTGTTCGGGCAGGACGAGAAGGGCCGCTATGCCACGTACCGGCTCCGCAAGGGCGAAGCCTTGTATTCGGCCGTCGTCGTGCGCTTCACGGGCCGCCTCGACGCCGCCGACGTGAACGACCTCGCGGCGAAGCTCGCGGAGCGCTCCGGGATCGCCGACGTCCACGCGATTCCCGTCGGGTATCCCGTGAAGATCCCGGTCGAGTTTCTTTCCGACGAGTTCCTCCCGAAGGACGACCCCCGGTCCGTGGAACGCGCGCGCGAGAAGGCCGAAACCGCGCAGTTCTCCCGGCCCGGGGTCGCGCGCGGACTCGCGGGGGTGCGCGTGATTCTCGACGCGGGCCACGGGGGGCGCGACACGGGGACGCTCCATGACGGCCTCTGGGAGGCGACGTACGTGTACGACGTCGCGTGCCGCCTTCAGAGGGTCCTGTCCGAGAGGACCCGCGCCGAGGTGCTCATGACCACGAAGGACGGCGCGATCGGGTGGACCGTACCGGACCAGGACCGGCTGCGCCCGCGGCGCTCCCAGACGCTCCTGACCCGGCCCCCGTACCGCCTCGACGACCCCGCGGTCGGCGTGAACCTGCGCTGGTACCTCGCGAACAGCCTCCTCAAGCGGCCCGCGGCCGACGGGGCGAAGCTCGCTCCCGAGAAGACCGTTTTTCTCTCGCTCCACGCCGACTCGCTCCACCCGTCCGTGCGCGGCGCAATGATCTACGTGCCCGGCGAGCGCTACCTGCGCGACCGGTACGGAAAGTCCGGGGCCGCATACGCCGCATACCGCGAGGTGAAGGAGGAGCCCGTCGTCTCCTTCAACAAAAAGGAGCGCGTCGCCTCCGAGGGCGCCTCGACGGCCCTCGCCGAGGGTCTCGTGACCGCGCTGCGGGACGGCGGGCTTCCGGTCCACAGCTTCTCGCCGGTGAGGACGCACGTGATCCGGAGCGGGCGCGAGTGGGTGCCGGCCGTGCTCCGGTACAACCGCGTCCCGAACCGCGCGCTCGTGGAGGTCGCGAATCTCGGCAACGACGAGGACCGCGCGCTCATCGTCACGAAGGCGTTCCGCCAGCAGCTCGCCGAGTCGCTCGCGTCCGGCCTCGTCGCGTTCTTCGGCGGCCCGCCGCCCGAGGTCTACGGGCCCGTGCCTCCGCCGGTCACGATGCGGGCGGCGCCTGCGCCGAAGCCGAAGCTCAAGCCCGCGCCGACGCCGACGCCGAAGAAGAAGGCGCGGAAGCGCTAGCCGGCGAAGCCCGACGCCGCGAGGAGGCTCTCGACCTCGGCCGGCGTCGCGCCGAGCTTCGGCGCAGCGCGGCGGAGGTCGTCGGCCTCCACGGGGAACCAGTTGCGGCGCGAGGCGTCGAGGAGTCCGGCGACGTCGAAGGGCGCGACCGTGCGCGAGACGTCCTCGAAGAGGCGCGCGCGGGAGTCCGGATCGAGCGGCCGGCGGGCCGCGTCGCAGATCCTGCGGAGGGCCGGGCCGAAGGCGGCGTTCCGCGTCAGCAGGAACGAATTCGCGAGATGCACCTTCCCGAGGCGCCGCGCGGATTCGGAGTAGCTCGCGGCCGCGAAGTAGAGCTTCGAGAGCTGCGAAAAGAGCGGGAAGTCGTCGAATGTCGCGTACAGGGCGCCGACGAGGCGCGCGCTCGCGTCGGCTTCGGCGAGCGTGGCTTCGCCGTAGTCCGCGACGCGTGCAGCGAAGCGCGGCGTTCCCCAGTCGCCCGCGAGCGCAAGGCCCAGGCGCTGGATCCCGAGGAGCGCGAGCGGGAAGCCCGTCGAGAGGATCGGGTCGGCGAACGCGGCGGCCGAAGGCAGCAGGGCCCACCCGTCGCCGGCGGCAAGCGCGCGCCGGAACCCGAGACGGGGCGCGTGGACGAACGGCAGCGCCGGGCGGGCCTCCGCGAACTGGGCGCGGACGCTGGGGAGGCGCGCGAGCAGGCGCTGCCAGGCGGGCTCGCCTTCCTCGAGGCGCAGGTCGTGCGCGAGGTCGTCTTCGGCAGCGACGCCCGCGCTCGTGATCCCGTTCGAGAAGCGCAGCACCCAGATCCAGCCGCCGCGGAAGACGTGGTGAACCGCGGCGTCGTCGACGGGGTAGGGCGGAGCGGCGAACCCGGCGAAATCCCGCAGCGAGTCCAGCCGTCGCACGTCCGTGAAATGCGTGAACAGCCCCTGCGTCGCCGGCAGGCCGGCCGGCGGGGCGTCTCCGCAGCTCAGCGCCGCGGAGAGGGCCGTGTCGCGGCCCGAGGCGTCGACGAGGAAGCGCGCGCGAATCGAGAACGGCTCGCCGAGCCGGTCGCCCTCGAGCCGCCAGCCGTCTCCCTCGCGCGAGACGGCCGCGAGGCGGGAGCGGTCGCGGTACGCCGCGCCCCCGGCTTCGGCCTCGCGCACGAGGAACTGGTCGAAGTCCGGCCGGTACCAGTGCGTGTCGGCGACGGCGTCGTGCGGGCTCGCGGCGACGAGGAGCTGGTCGCTCCGGTCGGGAGCGCCGGCGAAGCGGCGGCCCTCCTCGTGCCGGTAGAACGTGAAGCCTCGCTTGAGCCCGCAGGCGATCTCCGGGTACGCGCGGCGCCACGTCCCCCATGTCGTCAGAGGCAGGAGGCGGGGCAGCTCGAAACGCGCCGCGATCTCCTCGAGGAGGAGGTTCGCGAGCGGGGAGGACGACTCGCCGATCGCGAAGCGCGGGTGCGTTCCCTTCTCGAGGAGCACCACCGACCGTCCCGCGCGCCGCGCGACGAGCGCGAAGAGCGAGCCCGCGAACCCCGACCCGACGACCGCGACGTCGAAGGCTTCGATCACGAGGGGAAGCCGCAGGAGGAACAGGACGGGAGAAGAGAGGGAGGAAGAGGAAGATTTCTTTGAAAGGTGTTCATGGCGCGCAGGCGCTCGATGCGGGCGGCGGCGCAGCATTCGGGCGCCGGCAGTTCGTGCGCATTCCACAGGTCCGCGAGCAGCATTCCCGGTGCGCCGGCCCTGCCCTCTTCACCTTCAAAGAAATCTTCCATCGCCCTCTCGAGATCGCTCAGCGCCGGAGGCGTGAAGTCGCCGGTCCGTTGCAGCTCCTCCAGCGTCCCGTTGCCCATCCGCGTCGGAATCAGCGAGACGATCTCGGCGCCCGCGGAGAACGACACGTCGATGCTCGCGCGCGTGGCCTCCGCCCACTCTTCCTTTCCAAGAAAAGGAACTCCAAGGAGGACGAAGCTGCGCACCGGGATGCCGTACGAGACGAGACGGCGGGTGCACGCCTCGAATTCCCCGACCGTCATCCCCTTGTTGATCTTCTCGAGCGCCTGTTCGTTCGCCGTCTCGAGGCCGACGGCCACCTCGAGCTCCGGCCCGGCGAGGAGGTCGCGAAAGCGCAGGATCGCGTCGCCCGCGAGCGCCGGATGGCACTCGACGACGACGCGCTCGAAGCCTCGGACGAGCTCCGCGATCGCGGCGTGGTCCTCCGGCGGGACGGCGGCCCGGTCGAAGAAACTGCCGGCGTTGTAGAGCTTCACGCGGCGCGCCGCGGGCAGCCGCTCGAGCGCGTACCGGATCTGTTCCGGGATCGCGCCGGGCTGCGTCGGGGCGTCCAGCGTGTTCTTCCAGAGGTCGCACATCGTGCAGCGGTACGTGCACTCGCGGTTCGTGAGAAGGATCGTCGCGACCGGCACCGGTGCCCCCGGCGCGGCGGGCTCGTCCTCCACGAAGAAGCCGTACGGGCGCATCGGATCGAGCGCGTTCTTCCCGGGCCGCCGCTCGGCCATGAACCGCTCGCGATCCGAGCGCGCCGCGGGGAAGGCGGCGCTCACGCGGCTCCCGCGAAGGCCTCGATCAGGGCGCGGCGGTAGCGGGCCTCGCCGTACGGGAAGCGCTGCGCGTGGACGGCCGCGCCGCCTGCGCCGTGCTGGAAGCGGCGCTTCGGGAAGACGGGCATCGTCAGGCCCGTGACGGCTTTGACGCCGCGGGCGACGATTTCGCCTTTCAGCGCGTAGAGCTTCTCGACGCTGCCCTGCGTGAGGTCCGCGAACGGGATCCCCTCCGCCACCGCGACGACGCGCGGGCGCGTGAACGGACTGAAGCCCGTGAAGCCGCAGAGCCGGAGCGGCGCGTACGTGCGCGCGTACGAGCGGCTCTGCCCGCCCGTGTACGTCTGCGAGTGCTTGAGCGACCCGACCCCCCAGCCCTCCTGGTAGAGCATGAGGTTGTTCACGACGCTCCGGATCGTGAGCTCGGGGTTCTCCTCGATCGGGTAGTCCTTGAGGTTCTCGTCCCCGCCGTCGCCGTCGAGGAGGTGCGTCCATTCGGGGTAACGCGCGCGGATGCCGCGCAGGAGCGCGATGGCCATCGTCGCGGACTCGACGTCCAGCGTCTTGTAGTCCTCGATCACGCGGACCGCTTCGAAGGGATCCAGCGACGCGGCGTCGGCCTCGACCGGCTCGAGGAAGAAGCCCATGTCGAGGGCGTCGAGGAACGCCCGGGCCTGCGCGAGATCGGGCCCGTCGCCGAGCGTGAGCGTGAACGCCTTGAGGCGCGCCGGGCTCATGCCGAGCCTCTGCAGGACGTGATGGGTCAGGAGGAAGACGGCGCCGCTGTCGACCCCGCCCGAGAAGCAGACGCCGAGCGGCGCCTGCGCGGGGACGCGCTCGATCCAGCCCGCGATTTCGTCCGCGAGCGCCGAGACGTAGAGGCGGCCGATCGCGTCGAGGTCGCCGGGGAGCGCGTTGCGCTCGGGCGTGAAGGTCCGCACGTACGACGGCTCGGGGTCCGGGCAGCCGACGAGGCGCACGGTCGCGAGGTGATGGGCCGGGACCATGCGGGTGTAGCTCGGGTGGAACTGGTCCGCGTGGCCGTGGTCCGCGAGCCAGCGCGCGATCGCGTCGATCCGGTCCGCGACGACGAGGACGGGGCCCGCGGCCTCCTTGGCGAGGAAATAGCGCAGCGGCCGGTCCATCGAGCGCGCGAGGCGGACGGCGATCCCGTCCACGCCGACGAGCGCATACGAACCGTCGAGGGCAGCGACACCCTCGGCGTCGCCGCGGGCGACGCGCGCGCGGGCGTCCTCGAGGGACGTTCCGCGGAGGGACGTGAGCGTGGGATCCGTCAGATCGACGACCTTGGCGACGGGCTGGGACATCGAGCCTCCTCGGCGGCTGATCCTAAGCCCTCGGCTGCTATATTCCGGTCCGCTTCCGGCACCCGGGGGCGGGGGCCCCCGCCGGTCCGGGCCTTTCGCGGAGGACACCGAACGCAATGCTCGAAGTTCAGGGACTTTCGAAGTCGTTTTACGGGACGCCTGCCGTCGAGGACGTGAGCTTCCGCGTCGAGACGGGAGAGATTCTCGGCTTCCTCGGCCCGAACGGCGCCGGGAAGACGACCACGATGCGCATGATCACGGGCTTCCTGCCGCCGACGGCGGGGCGCGTGCTCCTCGCGGACGTGGACGTCACGGAAAAGCCGCTCGAGGCCAAGCGCGAGCTCGGCTACCTGCCGGAAACGCTCGCGCTCTACCCGGAGATGCGCGTGAGGGAGTACGTCGCGTTCCGCGCCGCGCTCTGCGGCGTGCCGTCCGGCCGGCGGAAGGCGCGCGTGGACGAAGCGATCCAGAAGTGCTTCGTGGACGACGTGGCGACGAAGCCCATCGGCAACCTTTCGAAAGGCTACCGGCAGCGCGTCGGCCTCGCCGGGGCGCTCGTCCACGGGCCGAAGGTCCTCGTCCTCGACGAGCCCACGGTCGGCCTCGACCCGCGGCAGATCGTCAAGGTGCGCGACCTGATCCGCGACCTGAAGAAGGACCATACGATCCTCCTCTCGACGCACATCCTTCCCGAGGTCGAGGTCCTCTGCGACCGCGTCCTCATCATCGACCGCGGGCGCATCGTCGCCGCGGGCACGCCCGACACGCTCCGCCACGAGATGGCGCAGGCGCCGGCCGTCACGCTCGTCCTGAAGGGCGAGGTCTCCGAGGCCGACGCGATCCTGCGCCAGCTCCCGGGCGTCACCCGCGCGGCGCGCATCGGCGCGGGCGGCGAGACGCGCGTCTCGCTCGCGGGCGCCCCGGGCTCCGACCTGCGCGAACCCGTCTTTCGCGAGGTCCTGACGCGCGGCTGGACGCTGCTCGAGCTCACGCCGCGCCAGGCCTCGCTCGAGGACGTCTTCGTGCGCCTCGTGTCGCGGGACGCCGCCGCCGACGCGGACACGCTGCCGGGCGTCGACTCGACCACGGACACGCCGGCCCTCGGAACGGAGGCCCCCCAGTGAGCGCGCTCAAGGCGTTCTTCGCGATCGTGAAGCGGGAGTTTTTCTCCTACTTCGTTTCGCCCCTCGCCTACGTCGTCCTGACGGCGTTCCTGCTCATCCAGGGGTACACGTTCTACCTGATCGTCCTCGCCCTGAACCAGCCGGAGACGCCGCGCACGGCGCTCATGTCGCTCTTCTTCACGAGCGTCTTCTACTGGATCTTCATGATGCTCATCTCATCCGTCATCGCGATGCGTCTCCTCTCGGAGGAGCGCAAGACGGGTTCGATCGAGGCGCTCCTGACCGCGCCCGTCTCCGAGGCGACGGTCGTGGCCGGCAAGTTCGCGGCCGGCTGGTGCTTCTTCCTCTTCCTGTGGCTCCCGACGGTCCTCTACCCGGTCCTCCTCTCCCGCTTCGGGACGCTCGACTGGGGCCCGATCGCGTCCGGCTACGTCGGCATCGCGCTCGTCGGCGCGCTGTTCATCTCCGCGGGCACGTTCGCGTCGGCCCTGACGAAGAACCAGATCGTCGCGGCGATCGTCGGGTTCGTCTTCATCCTCGGCGTCTTCATCGTCGGCGTTTTCCGGGACTTCGTGACGGACCCGGCGTACCGCGACGCCCTGTCGTATCTGAACCTCCTCGAGCACATGGACGACTTCTCGCGCGGGATCGTCGACACCCGCCGCCTCCTCTACGTCGCCTCGAGCGTCGTCTTCTTTCTCTTCCTCTCCACGCGCGCCCTCGAAGCGAACAAGGGGCGCTGAGATGACGACCGTGACGCCCGCCACCCGCAACACGTTCCGCGCGACGCTCGCGCTCTCCGTCGTCCTCGGGCTCGGAATCCTCGTCCTCGTGAATTACATCGGCTCGCGCCGCTACGCGCGCTTCGACTGGACGGGGAGCGGGCTCTATTCCCTCTCGGAGAAGACGCGCAACGTCCTCAGGGACCTCAAGACGCCCGTTCAGGTCACGGTCTTCATGACGCCCGGGACGCCGCTCTACCCGGAGGTGGACGAGCTCCTCAAGCGCTACAAGGCCGCCGCGCCGATGCTCACGGTCGAGACGCTCGACCCGACGCGCAACCTCGTGCGGGCCAAGCAGCTCGTCGACGAGTTCGGCGTCAAGAGCAGCACGGTCGTCTTCCGGTCCGGAGACCGGAAGAAGTACGTCTCGGGGGAGCAGCTCGCGGAGATGGACTACTCGCGCGCGCGGATGGGCGGCGAGCCCGGGATCAAGGCGTTCAAGGGCGAGCAGGAGTTCACGTCCGCGATCCTCGCCGTCACGCAGCAGAAGACTCCGAAGGTGGTCTTCACGACGGGCCACGGCGAGCGGCGGTTCGACGCGCCGCGCGCCCGCGACGGCTTCTCGGAGGCGGCCGACGCCCTCAAGAACGACAACTGCACCGTGGAGGAGTGGGCGTCGCTTGGGGCCGCGGACGTGCCGGCCGGGACGGACCTCGTGCTCGTCGCGGGGCCGCGCACCGCATTCACGGAGCCCGAGCGCGCCGCCCTGAAGCGGTACTTCGACGCCGGCGGACGCGCGCTCTTCATGCTGGACGTCGAGCTGACGCCCGGAAGCCCGGCGCTTTCCGACTTCGGCCTCAACCCGCTCCTCGGCGCGATGGGCCTGACGCTCGACAGCGACGTCGTCCTCGACCCGAAGAACGCGCTCCCGCTCATGGGGCCCGAGACGGTCTTCGCGAAGTCGTTCCGTCCGCACCCCGTGACGCGCCTCCTGACGGGCTCGGCCGTGGTCTTTCCGCTCGCGCGTTCCGTGAGCGTTGCCGCCACACCCGCTCCCGGCTGGACCGCGACGCCACTCGTCGAGACGTCTCCGGACGGCTGGGGCGAGACCGACATCCGGGAGCTCCAGAAGACGGGCCGTCCCGGGAAGGACGAGAAGGACGTGAAGGGGCCCGTGTGCCTGGTCGCGGCGGCCGAGGCGGCGGCCGCGCCGGACAAGGCCGAATCCAGGAAGCGGGCCCGCGTCGTGGTGTTCGGAGACTCGGACTGGGGTTCGAACTCCGGCATCGCGAACGCCGCGAACCGCCTCCTCCTGACGTCGGCCGCGAACTGGGCGCTCGAGCGCGAGGCGCTCGTGGCGATCCCGCCGAAGAACGCCGACCAGGTCGCCGTCACGCTCTCGAGGCGGGACGTCGGGCTCATCGCCTTCTTCGTCCTGCTCCTCCTGCCCGCGGCCGCGATCGGGCTGGGTCTCGCGATCTGGGTGCGGAGGCGCCGCTAGTTCCATGTCCACACGGAAACTGCTCGTCCTGACCGGCATCTTCGTGGCTCTGCTCGCGTTCGTCGTCTTCTTCGAGAGCAAGCAGCCGACGTCCACGGAGCGCGCGAAGGCGGCGAAGCGCCTCGCGGACTTCAAGACCGAGGACGTCGTCTCCGTGACGCTCGAGCGGCCGGACCTCCCGAAGGTCGAGCTCGTGCGCAAGGACAAGGGCCGCTGGACGGTCGCGAACGCCCCGGCGTCTCCGGCGGACGGATTCGGCGCCGACGCCCTCGTCTCGGACCTGGGTCGGCTCGAGGTCGTCGGCGAAACGCGCACCGCCTTCGACCCGAAGGAGCTGGGCCTCGACGCCCCGAAGGCCAAGGCGACGCTCGCGTTTCTCGACAAGTCGACGAAGGTCTTCTCCTTCGGCGCTCCGATTCCGGGCACCGACGCCGTGGCGGCCGCGGCCGGAGGGGTCTTCGGCGCGGTGAAACAGGCGCCGCTGGCGGCCCTCACGAAGCCGGTGGACGAGTACCGCAGCAAGCAGCTCTTCGACGTGGCCGTCGGTGACGTCACGCGCATGAGCGTGACGCGCGGCCCGAACACGGTCGTCGTGGCGCGCGGCGCGAACACGGCGTCCGGCGCGCCGGGCGCGTGGCGGCTCGAGAAGCCGGTTGCGGACCTCGCCTCCGACTCGTTCGTGGACCGCCTCCTCGGCGATCTCGCGGGCGCACGGGTCCTGGAGTTTCCGCCGCTCGCCGACGCGGATCTCTCGCGCGTGGGCCTCGCGCCGGCCGTCGCGACCGTCGTCCTCGAGAAGGGGGCCGAAAAGGTCGCGACGATCGGCTTTGGCGCCGAGAAGGCCGAGGGGTCGGGCGGAAGGATGTACGCGAGAGTCGGCTCCCTCGCCGTCGTGATCGACGACCGGGTCCGCGAAGACCTCGACAAGGAGCTTTCGGCTTACCGCGAGAGCCGCGTGTCGCCCGTGGACACGTTCACGCTCCGGCGGGTTGCGTTCTCCGCCGACGACTTGCGGGCCGGGGCGGACCGGGTCGACGGCGCGTGGCGGTCGGCGGGCAAGCCGGTGACGGCGCTCCACGCCGAGGGCCTCGCCGCCGTGCTTGGCCGGGCCGAGGGCCGCGGCTTCGTGCCGGCGAAACCCGGGAAGCCCGCGCCCGAGAAGGCGCTCGCCACGGTCGACCTCGCCGGAGAGGCCGAAGGCACGGCGCGGACCGCGACGTTCTTCCCGGCGCCGGCCGGTTCGGCCGCCGGCCTCGTGGCCGTGCAGGTGACGGGCCGCCCGGAGCGCCTCCTCGTCGAAAAGACGGTGCTCGAGGAGATCCGCCGCGAGGCGGCCGCGCTGAGGGACGAGGTCGAAGGCAAGTCGAAGGAGACGAAGAAGGCGAAGGCGCCGGCGCCCGAGCCGACCCGAGCCCCCGGCGGGCTCGTGCGGCCCGCGCCCGTCCGTTAGCGGTCAGCCCTTCTTCGGCGCGCCGGGCGACGACCGCGTGCCCGTCATCGTCATGCCGGCCGACGACTTCGACGCGCTGCCGCCGTCTTCGCGGCGGTAACCCATGGCCTTGGCCCGTTCGTCCGCCGCCCTCTCGAGAGCGGCGAGGCGCTGGAGCCGCTCGGTTTCCTTGGCCTTTTCCATCTGCTCGGTCTTCTTCTTCGCGGAGCCGAGCAGGGAGCTCGCCGCGAGGACGAACTTGAGGTGGAGCTGGCCGGTGAACTTCGCGTTCTCGCCGAAAGCGCCGACGAACGACGACCCGCCGAGGCGCGCCTCGGTGAAGTCGGCGCCTCCGATGTTGGCCTGCTTGAACTGGGCGCCGTCGAGCTTGGCGCCGACGAGCTGGGCGAAGCGCAGGTCGCTCGCGGAGAAATCGGCGTTCTCGGCCTCGATTCCGAACAGGTTCGCGCCCGAAAGGTTGGCGCCGACGGCGTTCGCCTCCGAGAGGCGCCCCCTCTTCAGGTTCGCCTTCCGGAGGTTCGCGCGCGCGACCTTCGCCTTCGGGAGGATGCAGCCCTCGAGATTCGCCTCCTGCAGGTCCGCTCCGGACAGGTCCGCCTCGGTGAAGTTCGAGCCCCGCAGGTTCGCCCGGGCCCCGAGGGCCTCGATGAGCCGCGCGCCCGTGAAGTTCACGAGCTTCATCCGCGGGCTGCGAAGATCCATCCTGTCGAGGAAGGCGCCCGTCAGGTCGGTCTCCTCCATCTGCGCGTTCGCGAACAGCGCGTTTCTCATGTCCGCGCGGTGGGCGCTCGTCTTGCGCATGACGGCGTCCGTGAAGTTCGCGGCCTGGAGCACCGAGCGCTCGAAGTCGGCTTCGGAGACGTCCGCCCCGGTGAAGTCGGCTCCCGAGAGGTCGGAGCCGCGGAGGACCGTCCGCTGGAGTTTCGCGCCCTTGAAGGACGTGCCCGTGAGCTTGGCGTCGCGGAAGAACGCGAGCGTGAGGTTCGCCTTGTCGAAGCTGCCCTTCTTGTAGGTGACGCCGTCGAAGACCGCCTGCGTGAGGTCGCAGCCCTCGAAGACGCACCGGTCGATTCCGGCGCCGCGGAAGTTCGCGTAGAGAAGGCGGCCGTAGGAGAAGTCCGTCGCCGTGAAGTCCGTGCCGTCGAGCTTGGCGCCCGTGAAGTCCGCCGCCTTCATCACGGCCTCGCGGACGGTGGCGCTCCGGAGCGTCGTGTTCCGGAAGATGGCTCCGACGAAGGAGACGCGGTCGAGAAGAAGGTAGTCGAGGTCCGTGTCGGAAAGGTCGGCGCGGTCCAGCTTCGAACCGTTGAACGAGGCGCCCGTCACGTGGACGCGCGTGAGGTTCGCACCTTCGAGATTGCACCCCTCCAGCTTCGAGCGCGACAGGTCGGCCCCCGACAGGTTCTTCCCCGTGAGGTCCACGTTCAGGAGGCGCATGTCGGTGAAGTCGGGGGTGAAGGCGGGTCGTGCGGCACGCCACTCGTTCCATTCGGGCGTCTGGAGCAGTTCGAGGTGTTCGGGATTCACGCACCGTAGTGTATCGAAGCCTGTAAGATTTGTTCCATGGCCGAAACACCGGTCCGGGGCCCGGAGCGCCTGAGGCGGGCGCTCCTCGGCGGATATCCGCTCCTGTACGTCGTTTCGTGGGAAGAGGGGCGCGTCGAGCGCGCCGTTCAGGCGCTCGCCCAGAAGTTCTATGAGAAGCCCGTGCCCTACTCGGTGTGGACCTGCGTGGACGGCCTCGTGAGCGGCTCCGAGCGGCGGCCCGACACGGCGGACCCCATCAAAGCCCTCGACGCGATCCTCGCGGACCCCTCTCCCGGGTTCATTCTCATGAAGGACCTGACGGCCCACCTCGTGCGGCCGGAGGTCGTGAGACGGCTCCGGGACGCGTACCGGGCTCTTCGGGGACGGGGAAGATTTCTCATCCTCGTGTCGCCCCGGCTCGTCGTCCCCGACGACCTCCGCAAGGAGATCTACGTCCTCGACTACGACCTGCCGGACGAGGCCGAGATCCTCGTCCTCCTCGGGCACCTCGGCAAGCGCTTCTTCGGCGAGAAGGGCCTCGCGGAGGCCGACGCGAAGAAGCTCGCGATGGCGCTCAAGGGCCTCACCTCGGACGAGACGGAGCACGTCGTCTCCAAAGTGTTCTCGCGGCGCCAGGTGTTCGACGACGCGGGGTACTTCGAGGTCCTCGCGGAGAAGGAGCAGGCGACGCGCAAGGACGGCGTCCTCGAGTTCGTGCCGCCGCGCTTCTCCCTCGCCGACATCGGCGGGCTCGAGAACCTCAAGGAGTGGCTCGTCAAGCGCAAGAGCCTGTTCACGAAGGAAGCGCTCGACGCCGGCATGCCGGTTCCGAAGGGCATCCTCATGATGGGGATGTCGGGCTGCGGCAAGTCGCTCTCCGTCAAGGCGATCTCCGCGCTCTGGAACCTCCCGCTGTTCCGCCTCGACATGAACCTCGTCTTCGGGACCGACAACCCCGAGCAGACGTTCGAGCGGGCGCTGCGCACCGTCGAGTCCCTCTCGCCGGCGCTCCTGTGGATCGACGAGATCGAGATGGCCATCACGGGGGGGCGCGAGGCGGGGCAGGGAGACGCCTCGCTCGGGCGCATCTTCTCGACGTTCCTGACCTGGATGCAGGAAAAGCAGGGTCTCGTTTTCGTCGCGGCGACCGCGAACCGGATCCACCTGCTTCCGGCCGAGGTCATCCGCAAGGGGCGCTTCGACCAGGTCTTCTTCGTCGACCTGCCGAACGAGAACGAGCGCAAGCAGATCTTCAACGTGCACGTCAAGAAGGTCGGCGGAGACGCCAGCCTCTTCGACGTCGTGTTCCTCTCGAAGGCCACGAAGGGCTTCGTCGGATCGGAGATCGAGGCCCTCGTGCAGGCGGCCGCGATCGAGGCCTACAACCAGGGCCGCAAGCTCTCCGAAGACGACCTTTCCAAGATGATCACGGACACGGTCCCTCTTTCGCGGACCATGGACGAGCAGATCAAGGCCATCAAGAGCTGGGCGCACGACCGGGCGATGCCGGCGTCGAAGGCCTGACGTAAAATCACGACGGCCCGGAACCTCACGAGAATCGGAGGAGACATGCCCGCACGCCGCACCGTCCTTTACAGCAGCAAGGGGAAGAAGCTCTACGCCGTCCGGGACGCCAAGGGCCGCTTCAAGGACATCCAGCAGTACAGCCGCGCGCACGCCGCCGACATGCGCCGCAAGTCGAAGGCCGAGCTCGCGGCCGCGGGAAAGAAGAAGGCCGCGCCGAAAAAGAGGGCCGCGAAGAAGAAGAAATAGCTCAGCGCAGGGGGGGCGGCGGAGGAGAGCCTGCCTCCGGCGCCACGACGACGGCCGTCCCGTAGCAGAGCACCTCGGTGACTCCCTGCATGACCTCCGTCGCGTCGTAGCGCACGCCGACGACCGCGTTCGCGCCGACGTCCCGGGCGTGGGCGAGCATCATGTCGAAGGCCTCGGTGCGGGTCTTCTCGCAGAGCTCCGTGAAGAGCGAAATGTTCCCGCCGACGAGCGTCTGGAGCGACCCGCCGATCGTCCCGAAGATCGAGCGCGAGCGCACGGTGATCCCGCGCACGACGCCGAGCGTGCGCGCGGTGCGGTAGCCGTCGAGCGTGAACGTGGTCGTGGTCATCGGGCTGGTCATGGCGGCCTCCTCGAGTCAGTTCCAGCGGGGGTCTCCGGCGGAACGCCGGAACGGCGACAGGAAATCCAGCCGTCGGTGAACGGTTCGGAGTCGATCCGGTAGCGGAACGCGCCGTCGCCGGAGTCGCCGGGCTTGAGAAGCTGCATGCCGATGAGCCGGTCCGAATCGAGCGCGTCCGCCAGCATCCGGCGGTAGCGGGGCTCGAAGACGTGCAGCGGCATCGTCGTCCCGGGCAGGAGGACGACGTTCGGGAGCGGGAAGAGGCGGACGAGGCGGCGCCCGGACATGCGGTGAATGATGCATCCGGAGGGGGGTGTCGTGTGCAGCCGTGTTATCTTTCGCGCCCATGGCGAACAAGGACGACCGCTACCCGGAAAACGCCCCCGGCAAGTTCTACGTCGACACCCAGTGCATCGACTGCGACGTGTGCCGCGTGACGGCCCCGAACAACTTCACCCGTGAGGAAGAGAAGGGCTACTCGTACGTCAACAAGGCGGCCTCGACGCCCGAGGAAGAGGCCCAGTGCCAGGAGGCGATGGACTCCTGCCCGGTCGAGGCGATCGGGAACGACGGCGAGTAGGGAAGAAGAAGAGAAGAGGAAGATTTCCTAGAAGGTTAGGAGGGAGAAAGAGCCCTCCTCGCGTGGTAGCTCGACCTGACGAGCGGGCCTGATTCCACTCTCGAGAAACCCATCTCCTCGCCTTCCCTCCGGATCTCCTCGAACTCCTGCGGGGTGTAGTACCGCTCGATGGGCAGCCTTCGCGCGTGCGGCTGGAGGTACTGGCCCACCGTCACGACATCGACTCCCGAAGACCGAAGGTCGCGCAGCGTCGCCCGAAGCTCCTCGCGTGTCTCGCCGAGCCCCACCATGACCCCGCTCTTCACTTTCAAAGAAGTCTTTCTCTTCTCTTCGTCTCTCCTTTTCGCGGCGCGAGTGAGCAGCTCCAGCGACCGCGCGTAGATCGCGTCGGGCCGGACGCGGCGGTAGAGGCGCTCGACGGTCTCGGTGTTGTGGTTGAGGACCTCCGGCGCCTCGTCGAGGACGACGTCCAGCGCGGCGCCGCTGCCGAGAAAGTCCGGGATGAGGACCTCGACCGTCACGCCGGGCGTGAGCGCGCGGATGGCGCGGATCGTCGCCGCGAAGTGCGCGGCGCCCCCATCCGGCAGTTCGTCGCGGTTCACGGAGGTCACGACGGCGTGTGCGACGCCGAGCGTCCGCACGGCCTCGGCGACGTGCCGCGGCTCCTCGGGGTCGAGGGGCCGGCCGATCCCCTGCGTCACCGCGCAGAAGCCGCAGTGGCGCGTGCAGACGTCGCCCATGAGCATGAACGTGGCCGTCCGCTCGACGCCCCAGCACTCCGCGAGGTTCGGGCAGCGCGCCTCCTGGCAGACCGTGTTCAGGCTCTTGTCCTCGACGAGGCGCGCGATCTCCGATTCGGACCCGGAGGCCGGGACGCGCACCTTCAACCACTCGGGCCGGGGCGTGACGCCGTAACGGGGGCGGGTGTCCGCGCTCACCGCTCGAGTGTACCGGGACAGGGTAGGATGTTCCGAGACGTCATCTCATCAACGAAGGAGGCCCCCATGGTGTCCGTCGCGTCGCTCTGGCTGCCCATCCTGCTTTCCGCCGTCGCCGTGTTCGTCGTGAGCTCGGTCATCCACATGGCGACGCCCTGGCACAAGGGCGACTACAAGCCGCTCCCGAAGGAAGACGAGGTCATGTCGGCGCTCCGGAAGTTCGACATCCCGCCCGGCGACTACATGGTTCCCTGCGCCGGCAGCATGAAGGCGTTCAAGGAGCCCGCGTTCATGGAGAAGATGAAGGCCGGTCCGCGCGCCGTCGTCACGTTCTTCCCGCTGGGCGACGTGAAGATGGGCCCGCAGCTCGCCCAGTGGTTCCTGTACTCGGTCCTGATCGGCATCACCGCGGCGTACATCTCCGGCCGCGCCCTGCCTCCCGGCGCGCACTACCTGAAGGTCTTCCGTTTCGCGGGCGCGACCGCGTTCTACGGCTACGCGCTGGCGCTCATCCAGAATTCCATCTGGTACAAGCGCGCGTGGGGCACGACGCTCCGCAGCTGCATCGACGGCCTGATCTACGGCCTCGTGACGGCCGGTTTCTTCGGGTGGCTCTGGCCCCGCTAGAGCCCGTTCGGCCCGTCTCCCGTCTCCCTCCCGAAGACCCCGGCGAAGTGAGACACGAACCGGCGCGCCACCGCTTCGAGCGGCGGCGGCGGCGCGCCGGATGCCTTCGCGAGGGACGTCACGCCGCCGTCCGCGATGCCGCAGGGGACGAAGAGCGAGAACCGCGCGAGGTCGGTCGAGACGTTCAGCGCGACGCCGTGCGTCGTGATCCAGCGCGAGAGGTGGACGCCGATCGCCGCGAGCTTGTCGTTGCCCACCCACACGGACGCCCATCTCTCCGGCGCGGGGCTGCGGGCCGCCTCGACGCCGAAGTCGCGCGCCGTGCGGATCAGGACCTCCTCGAGATCCCGGACGTAGCGGCGCACGTCCTGCCGGTCGGGGGAGAGGTCGAGGACCGGGTAGGCGACGAGCTGGCCCGGGCCGTGGAACGTGAGCTTCCCGCCGCGGTCGGCGACGCGGAGCGCGATGCCCTTCTGCCGGAGGAAATCCTCCGAGACGAGGAGCTCGCCGAAGCCCGCGTTGCGGCCCACCGTGACGACGTCCGCGTGCTCGAGGAGGAAGAGAGTCTCGGCCCCGCCCGCCTTCACGCGCTCAGCGGCCTGCTTCTGCAGCGTGAAGGCCGCGTCCCAGGACACGCGGCCTTCGGAGAGAAGCGAGACGACGTCTGTCCGGCGCATGGGGGCGGCTAGTCGAGCTCGGGCCAGGTCCCCTCTTCGAGCGTGGTCTTCACGACGTTCACGAACGCATCGCCCTCCGAGCCGTCGATGAGGCGGTGGTCGAACGTGAGGGCGACGTAGCCCATCGTCTTGATCGCGAGCGAGTCGGAGCCGTCCGGCATCTCGACGACCTTCGCGCGCTTCTCGATCGCCCCGACGCCCATGATCCCGACCTGCGGCTGGTTGATGACGGGCGTCGCGAAGAGCGAGCCGAAGGAGCCGTGGTTCGTGATCGTGAACGTCCCTCCGGCCACCTCGTCGGGAAGGAGCTTCTTGGCCCGCGCCCGCGAGGCGAGATCGTTCGCGGCCCGCGCGAGGCCCACGAGCGAGAGGTCGTCCGCCCGCCGGATGACCGGGACGATGAGCCCCCAGTCCAGCGCGACGGCGATCCCGAGGTTCACTTCCTTGTGGAAGACGACGTCGTCGCCGACGATCGAGGCGTTCACGAGCGGACGCGCCTTCAGCGCCGCGATCGCCGCGCGGAGGACGAAGGGCAGGAACGTCAGCTTCGTGCCGTACTGCTCCTCGAAGCGCGTCTTCACGCGGTTTCTCAGCTTCGCGATGCCCGAGTAGTCGACCTCGAAGACCGTCGTGACGTGCGCGGACGTCTGCTTGGACTCGACCATCCGCTGCGCGATCTTCCTGCGCATCGGCGTCATGGGCTCGATCGAGACGTTTCCGCCGGGGAAGGACAGCGTGGAGGCGGGCCGGGCGGCGAGCGGCGCCTCGACGGGGCGCGCGGCGAGGGGAGCGGCCGAGGACGGAGAGGAAGAGGGGGATTTCTGAGAAGGCGCGGGGGCCGACATCGCAGGCTGCTGAGCCGGTGCCGCGGTGGCGGCCGCCTGCTGAACCTTCGAAGAATCTTCCCTTCCTCCCGCCAGGAACGCCTCGATGTCCTGCTTCGTCACGCGGCCGGAGATGCCGGTGCCGGGGACCTGCCCGATGTCGACGCCCTTGTCCTCGGCGATCGCGCGGACGACGGGCGAGGAGCGCCGCTTGAGCAGCTCGTCCTTCGACTCGCCGGGCTGGGGGGGCGCGATCGGAGCCGGGGGATAAGAGGGAGAGGGGGATGAAGAGGAGGATTTCTCAGAAGGCGCGTGAACGGGCGTCGCAGCCGGGGCTGGCGGCGCCGCGGTGGTGACCGCTTGCACACCCTTCAAAGAATCTTCTCTTCGCTTTTCTTCTTCCACCGCCGGCGCAGCCGGCGGTGCAGAAGGTGCCGGTGCCGCCGCGGCGGCCTCACCCGCCTCGGCGAGCCGCGCCACGACCGTGTTGATCGGCACCGTCTGCCCCTCGGGCACGAGGATCTCGAGCAGCGTACCGGACGCAGGCGCGGGGATCTCGGCGTCGACCTTGTCGGTCGAGATCTCGAAGAGGGGCTCGTCTCGCTTGACCGGATCGCCGGGCTTCTTGAGCCACTTCGTGAGCGTTCCCTCGGCGATCGACTCGCCCATCTGCGGCATGATCACGTTCGTCGGCATGTTGGTCTCCTCGAGTCAGTAGCGCGCCAGCTGTCGCGCGGCCGCCAGCAGGGTCTTCGCGTTGGGGAGGAACGCCTCCTCCAGAGGTGGAGAGTACGGCACCGGCGTGTCCGGCGCCGTGACGCGCAGGATCGGGGCGTCCAGCCACTCGAACGCCTTCTCGGCGACCGTCGCGGCGATCTCCGCTCCGATTCCCGCGGTGCGCGTGTCCTCGTGGAGAATCAGGCACTTGCCGGTCTTCTTCACGGACGTCAGGACGGCGTCCTCGTCCCACGGCATCAGCGTGCGCAGGTCGAGGATTTCGGGCGAGATCCCGTCCACCTCGAGCGCCGGGGCGGCTTCGAGGGCGGTCCAGAGCATCGCGCCGTACGTCACGATCGTGAGGTCCGTCCCGGGGCGGCGGACGGCGGCCCTCCCGAGCGTCCCGGCGTCCTCTCCTGGGACGAGCCGGTCGCGCACGCGCCGGTAGAGGAACTTGTGCTCGAGAAAGATGACCGGGTCGTCGTCGCGGATCGAGGCCTTGAGGAGCGCGCGCGCGTCCGAGGCGGTCGCGGGCGCGACGACCTTCAGGCCCGGGGTCTTCACGAAGTACATCTCGGGCGACTGCGAGTGGTATGGCCCGCCGTGGACGCCGGCCCCCGAGGGGCCGCGGACGACGAGCGGCACGCCGATGCCGGTGCGGTAGCGGTTCTTCGCGGCGAAATTCGTCAGGAGGTCGAACGCGCGCGAGATGAAGTCGATGAACTGCATCTCGGCGACGGGCCTCAGGCCCCGCATCGCCGCGCCGATCGCCGCGCCGACGATCGCTTCCTCGGCGAGCGGCGTGTCGAGGACGCGCGCGGGGCCGAAGCGCTCGAGGAGCCCCTCGGTCGCCTTGAAGGCGCCGCCGTAGACCCCCACGTCCTCGCCGAGGACGAAAACGCGCTCGTCGCGCTCCATCTCCTCGAAGAGCGCCTGCCTCACGGCGCCGAGGTAGGTCGTCTCGACGCCCGGCCCGTCGGCCGCCGTGAGCGTGTACGTCACGCCGCCGCGGGCGACGCGCGGGTCGGCCATCAGAGGCCTCCCGTGAAAACGCCCTTGCGAGCGCGCTCGGCGATCGTTTCGTCGGCGTAGACGCCCCGGAAGGCGAGCGACGGGTCGGGGAACGGCGAGGTCTCGGCGAACGCGACGTCCGCGTCGAGCGCGCGCTCGATCTCCTCGTGCGCGGCGCGGAGTTCGGTTCCCGACATCGTCCCGGATTCGACGAGCACCCCCGCAAGCCGCGCGAGCGGGTCCTTCTCGCGCCACTCGGCGAGATCTTTCGGGTCGACGTAGGCCTGCGCGTCGTGCTCGGCGTGGCCCTTCATCCGGTACGTCTTGCACTCGAGGAGCGTCGGCCCGCCGCCCGCGCGGGCGCGCTCGACGGCGGCGCGCGTGACCTCGTAGACCGCGATCGCGTCGTTGCCGTCCACGACCTCGCCCCGGATGCCGTAGCCGACGGCCTTGTCCGCGAGCGTCTTCGCCGCGCACTGCTTCTCGAACGGAGTCGAGTACGCCCAGCCGTTGAACTCGACGACGAGGACGAGAGGGAGCTTCTGAACTGCGGCGAAGTTGATGCCTTCGTGAAACGCGCCGACGGACGTCCCGCCGTCGCCGAGGTACGTCATCCCGACGACGGAATTCCCCTTCATCCGCTCGGCGAGGAGCATCCCGGAGACGACCGGGACCAGCGTCCCGAGCATCGCGATGGGGGAGTAGACGCCCTTCTCGGGCACCGAGAAGTGCAGGTTCGCGTCCTTCCCGTGTGAGGGCGACGTCGCCCGCGCGAGGTACTGCGTGAGGACGTCGCGCGCCGGGATGCCGCGCGCGAGGACCGAGCCGAGATTGCGGATGAGCGGGGCGAGGAGATCGCCCGGCTCGAGGGCGAACGCGGTCGCGACGGACGTCGCCTCCTGGCCGAGCGAGCGGTACAGCCCTCCGACGACTTTCCCCTGCCGGTACAGGTGCACGAGCCGCTCCTCGAGCAGCCGGTTCAGCAGCATGGTGCCGTAGAGATCCTTCAGGCGTTCGGGGGGCAGGGTTGTCGTCATGTCCTGGGTGCGCCGCGGGGGTGCCGAGCGGACCGCGATTATCGAAGGCGGTGCCGGGAGGGTCAAACGGGCATTTTCCAGCCGGAGGCCGCGGCGGTGCGCGGGATCACGCAGCGGGCCCGGCGGCGCGCAGGGACCACGACCTTTCGCGCAGGGACCAGCGATCACGGTTGCGAAGTCCGCGTAACGGTCTAGATTGAGTCGCAGTACTGACGACTCGAGGAGGCCCCCATGATCCGCCGCATCCTTTCCGCCGTCCTTGCCGCCGCGTCGCTGTCGCTCCCCCTGGCCGCCTCGGACGTCGGCCTGCAGGTCGCCCTCGAACAGTGGAACCCGGCCACGCCGGACCAGGCGTCCATGAAGGTCCTGTTCGACAGCCCGAGCATGGTGTCGTTCCAGGTCACCCAGGCCTGGAATCAGCAGCGCGACCAGGTCTGTCAGGAGATCACCGCGACGATCACGAAGGCCGACGCGCTCTCGAAGGGCGTGAGCGCCTACAACGTGAACTGCACGATGGCGGACGTGAGCGAATTTCACGCCGCCGGGACGGGCGTGAACCAGGGGCGCTTCACCTTCAGGCTCGTCGGCAACACGCTCAACTTCACGACCACGACGCCGACGGTCCTCGGGAGCTACGCGGACCCGCGGTTCAACACGACCTACGACGTCCTCGTCACGGTCAACGCCTTGATGCAAAACGGCTCGCCTCTCCTCAAGGTGACTCAGGCGATCGGCCAGATCCAGAACCCGCACGTGGCGCCGGGGAACTTCGCGGCGGACGTCCTGAAGGGTGTCTCGGGGTTCATCGTCCAGGGCGGCCTCGACGGCGTCGTCGCCAAGAGCGTCGCCGGCCAGAAGATGAACCTCACCGGGCGCATCAACGGCTCGCTCGGGGCGGCCAACGCGCTCCTCAAGGCGCCGGACGGCTCGAAGTTCGCCGGCGGCTGGGTGCGCAAGGACAAGATCTACATCGGCTTCCAGCCCGTCATGTCGGTGGCCGCTTCCGGTGGCGGCTGGGTGAACGGCAAGCTGAAATGGCCGGGTCAGGCCGGTCAGTCGGTCTCGTGCGCGGGATTCGCGGTGAAGGCGACCGTCCCGGCCGGGCCGCCCGAGGTCCTCGGGCCCGACCCGTGGTCCTTCGGGGCCTACGCGACGCGCGGAGCCGGCACCCTCAGCCTCCAGTCGAACGGAGTCTTCGCCGGGGACCACTACGAATGCGCCTATTCGCTCCTCGGGCTGCCCGCCGGTTACCCGGCCGAACTGTCGGCTTCGGTCGGGCAGGGCGGCACGGCGAAGGGAGGCAGCCTCGTCATCCCGGTGATGGCGCCCGACGGATGGAACGGCCACGTGACCCCGAACGCGAACGGAAGGGACTTCAAGGAGACGTGGAGGTCGTCGGGCGTCTCGCCGGCGATGAAGCTGGCCCTGATCCCGATCCACCCCGGCGACCCGGACCCCTCCAAGTCGAAGATCCTCGTGAACCCCGCGGTGAAGTCGCAGACGAACGTCAAGGTCGGCACGGCGCCGGTCGTCGCGGGACAGGTCAAGCAGTGACGCTCGTTCCGGAGAAAGAGGTCCCGATGTCGCCGAAACGAATCCTTGCCGCGCTCCTCGTGACCGCCGGCCTCGTCCTCGCGACGCCCGCGCCGGCGGCCTTCGACAGCTACCTGAAGATCGACGGGGTTCCCGGCGAGAGCAAGGACGCGGCCCACAGGGACTGGATCGAGGTGGATTCGTACCAGTTCGAGGCGGTCCGGCACGCCGCGGGCGCGGCGGGAAGCGCACGCGCCGGGAAGGTCTCTTTCAGCGATCTCACGTTCACGAAGCTGCAGGACAAGAGCTCCCCGAAGCTGTTCCAGGCGGCCGCGACCGGCAAGCACTTTCCCACGGTGGTCCTGCACGTGCGCAAGTCCTCCCCCGACAAGACCGGGCAGCCCTTCCTCGTCGTCACGATGCACGAGGTCCTGGTCAGCTCGGCGCGCGCATCCGGCGGCGGAGGCCTGCCCACGGAAACGGTCACGCTCAACTTCGGAAAGGTGGAGTACCAGTACGCGCCGCAGCACCCGGCGGAGCCCGACGGGCGCGCCGCGTCCCTCGCGCCCGCGGCGGCGGGCGCGGCCGTTGCGCTCGCCCCGACGCCCGCGCCCCCGAAGATCACCGGGGCCTCCGCTTCGGCGCCCTTCACGGGGCTGGCCGTCGCCGTCACGATCACGTCCACGGGGCCCTGCCAGGGCGCCTTCGTCGATTACGGCGACGGCTCGATCTCGGAGGGGCACACCCTCACGGGCACGTCGACGACGCTTCCCGCGCACACGTACCCGTCGCCCGGAGCCAAAACGATCAAGGTCGGCGGCCGCGACGCCCCGTACTGGCCGCAGGCCCAGCAGAAGGCTCAGCCGCACGCGCAGGCGGACGCCTGCACGGGATGGGCGCCGGAGGTGCACGTCATGCTCCGTTCGATCGTCGAGAGGGCACCGGCCCTCGCGCCGAAGTAACGCCGATGTCCGCGCGCATTTTCCTCGGCGTGTCGGCTCTCCTTGCCGTCCTTGCGGCACCGGCGATCCTCGAGGCGGCCGGCACCGTCACCGGCATCTCGGCCAGTCCGTCTCCCGCAGCCGCCGGCCAGAACGTGGTCGTCGTCGTGCAAGGCAGCGGCGACTGCCAGGCGACCGTGGATTTCGGAGACGGACCTCCCGGCGCGAAGCTCGTGAAGCTGCCGGCGACGTTTTCGCACGTCTACTCCGCGCCGAAAGAGTACGTTCTGCGCGTTTACTCCTACCGCGACGGCTCGCAGGCCCCCGGTCTCTCTCCGTGCGGCGGGACGGCCGACACGTCACTCACGGTGAAGTCAGCGTCGACGAAGGGCCGGCTCGTAGCGGGAGTCCATAACGTCGAGGGCTTGACGCAGGAGACCGACGTCGTGGAACACCGCGACGGGGCCGCGAAGACGATTCATTCGCGGCCGGCCGTCTTGCCGTCGATCAACCGTGTGACGCCGGGCGTCGCCTTCGTGCTCACGGGCGCGGCCGTGACGTTCACGGTCGAAGCCACGGGCGACTGCAACCGCTCGCGGATCGACTTCGGCGACGGGTCGCCCGTGGTCGAGTACCCGATCGTCGCGGGGAAGTCCCAGCCGGCGCCCACTCACGCCTACGCGAAGGGCGGGACC
>DASXVJ010000004.1:5000-27961 GCA_036504335.1 Thermoanaerobaculia bacterium | reverse complement strand
CGCGGCGTTCGCCGCGACGGGCGGGGCGGTCCTCGGCATCTGCAACGGGTTCCAGATCCTCTGCGAGGCGGGCCTCCTGCCGGGCGCGATGCTCCGCAACGCGGGCCTCCGGTTCGTCTGCCGGGACGTCTGGCTGCGCGTCGAGTCCAAGCGGACGCCGTTCACGCTCGCGATCAACAGGGGCGACGTCCTCAGGATGCCGATCGCGCACGGCGACGGAAACTGGACGGCGGACCCCCCGGTCTTCGCGGAGATGAAGGCGCGCGACCAGATCGTCTTCCGGTACGTGAGCGCGGACGGGATCCAGGGCGGAGCCGCGAATCCGAACGGGTCGCTCGACGACGTCGCGGGAATCTGCAACGTCGAAGGCAACGTCGTCGGCCTCATGCCGCACCCCGAGCGCGCGGCGGACCCGCTCCTCGGCGGCACGGACGGCGCGCGTCTCTTCAAGTCCTTCGCGACGACGCGCCTCGCGATGCAGGAACGCTGAACCCGGGTCGGTACCTTTACACCATTCTGGTATAATTACACCATGGCGCTGAACATCAAGGACCCCGTCGCCGAGAAGCTGGCCGCCGAGGTGGCGGCGCTCGCCGGCGAGAGCAAGACGCGGGCGATCCGCGTTGCGCTCGAGGAAAGGAAGGCGCGCCTGGCCTTCGGGACCCCGCGCCGCGACCGCAGGGAAGTCATCGACGAGTTCCTGCGCGAGTTCTGGGCGACCCTTCCGAAGGGAATCCTCGGAAAGAAGGTCACGAAGAAAGAGCGCGAGCGCATCCTCGGGTACGGGCCCCACGGCGTGTGATCGTCGACACTTCCGCCCTCGTCGCGATGCTGCTCCGGGAAGAAGGCTGGGAGGATCTGCGGTCCGGCGTCGTGGACGACGAGGTCGTCGGCATCGGCGCGCCGTCCCTGCTCGAGACAATCCTCGTCATCTCGGGGCGCGCGGGCCGGGACCGCTCCGAGGACGTCGAGCGATTCGTGCGGGATCTCTCGATCGTCGTCATACCCTTCGAGGAGGATCACGCCCGCGCGGCGGCCGAGGCCTTCGTTCGCTTCGGGAAGGGACGGCACCGTGCCGCTCTCAACTTCGGCGACTGCATGAGCTATGCAATCGCAAAGCTTGCGGGCCAGCCGCTCCTCTGTACCGGAGCCGATTTCGCGAAGACCGACCTGAAGCTCGCCTGAGCCTCAGCGCGTCTTCATCCACGCGACGCATTTCTCGAGCTCTTTCCGCATCGCGGCGGGGGAGTCCGCCTTGAACGGTGCGCCGTGCCCCGGGAGCACGCGCGTGAAGTCGAACGCGAGGAGCTTCTCCATCGAGCGGATCGTCTCGGGCCACGAGTACCAGTTCGCGTCCCGGAACGCGACGAGGTGCCCGCGGCGCGCAGACCACGCGAGATGGTCGCCGGTGAAGAGGACGCCCTTCCAGAGCAGCACCGCGTGCCCGCGCGTGTGCCCTGGAGTCGGAATCGCGAGGAGGTCGTCCGCGAGGGAGACGGGCTCCGTCCCGTCGAGGGTCCGCTCGGGCGGCTCGCCGAGGGCCGCGGCGTCCTGCGCGTGGATCACGCGGTCGGCCCCGAAGCGCGCCCGGAAGGCCGCGTGGTCCGCCACGTCGTCGCGGTGCGTCAGGAACATCGTCGCGACGCCGCCGAGGGCTTCGATCCGCGCGAGGAGCGGTGCCGCCGCGCGCGGCGAGTCCACGAGGACGTTGCCCGCGTCGCGTCCGATCAGCCAGCTCCACGCGCCGAACGACTTCTCGGACGTGTACCCGCAGAAGAAGACGCCGTCCCCGGCGGGCTCGGGAAAGGACGTCGACGCCGCGCGTGTCCCCGCCGCCCGGCCGCGCGTCCCGATCGAGCCGGTCGGGCACGCGACGAGAGCCTGCAGCGCGCGCGCCTCTTCCCCCGGCGTCGCGGGTTGCCGCGCGACGAAGGAGTGTCCGTCGCCCTGTGCGAAGACCGCCGGCTGCATCCGGCGGCACGTCGCGCAGTCGATGCACGTCGAGTCGACGTAGAGATCGCCGGGGACGTTCGCGGGGAGGCGCAGGTCGGCGCGGGCCATGAGAGTGATTCTCGTCTCATTCTTCCTCCGGGCGAACGCTTCCGACGCACGGGGTCCAACCTTTGGCGGTTCCGGACCACGCGAAGTCCTGGAATCGGCGCCACGGCTGGCCTAGGTTGGTGGCGGGAGAAACGGCCATGAAAAGACGCGTCGTTCTTTCCGCATTCGCCGCCTTCCTCGCCGCACACGTCGGCCGCGCCCAGGGGATCAGCGCGCAGGATCTCGCGAAGGCCCGGGCCGACATGGCCAGCAAGCCGTCCGTCGGCACGGTTGCGCCGGAGTGCCTGCGCCCCACGGCGGGTGGGCGCGTGACGGTGCAGGGCCTCAACCTCGGCGCCTCCCAGGGCGGGCGAAGCGCGGTCCTGACGCTCGGAGGGCGGCGGCTCGATACGACCGTGCATTCCTGGACGAACGCGCGAATCGAGCTCGACGTGCGCCCCTTCTCCTCGCTCTCGCCGGCCGAGGCCGCTTCGATCTCCTTCGAAGTCCGGAACGATGCGGGCCAGGCGTATCCGGAGACGGTCAAACAGCTCCACGCCTGCCGGACGCGCTTCGAGCAGACGGTCGTTCTCGACGCGGGCCACTGCACGGCCGCAGGCCCGACCCTGCCCCTGGGCGTCATGGGTCCTCCCTCCACCTACGACGGAACCCGGTCGAATTTCACGGTGAACGTGCCCCTGGCGGCCGCGGGCCAGTACCGGACGCAGTTCGCGTACGCGTCCCAGTTCACCGTCGAGCCGAGGCCCATCACGGCCTGCCCTGAGGGTCACTGGGACTCCCCGGGTCGTGTCGTCAACGTCTCGGACGCGGCGTGGCAGCAGACGATCCTGTTCCGGTACGTGATTCCCGTGCGTCGCGCCGTCGTCCCGGCTTCCACGATCACGACGTTCGTGAAGGCGGCGCTCGCCGACACGGCCATCCACCTGAATAATTACGGCCCGAAGGTCGGGAAGAGCTACCTCAAGCGCGGCGACGCGTGGGTGAAGTTCGGGACCCTCGCCGGCGGCGGGACTTTTCCGATCGCGATCGAAGAGATCCGCCTCGACCCGCCCGACCCGCTCGGCCGGATCCTCTACTACGTCAAGGACGTGAACTCCTCGAGCGTGACGTTCACGCACGACGCAGGCCATTACCACCTCGGGATCGCATTCGCGAACGACGCCGAGGCGATCAAGGGCGAGCACGAGGGCGCCGGGGTCTCGCCGAGCATGGCCGTGAACGACGCGAAGGTCGCCGTCGCGCTGCGCTTCACGCCGGGCGCCGGGCCGAAGCCCGACGTCGCCGTCGACACGGTCACGTTCACGGCCCGCATCGACGGCGGGTGCAACGTCGCGATCTTCAACGTCTGCGGCCTCGTCTACGCCCTCCTCAAGAACGGCATGCCGGAGCGGGGAGTGCCCGGTCTCGAGCAGCGCGTGAAGGACGCCCTCTCGGACCCGGGCACCCGTGCCGCCATCGGCGACGCGATCTGGAACGGCCTCGATTCGCCGGTCGGGAGGGCGGTGATCGCGAACGCGGCGGGAGGGGCGAAGGTTTCGAGGCTCCTCCGCGTCACGGCCGCGTCGGCCGACGGGCTCGAGGTGGAGTTCGTGCCGGGGCGCTGAGTCCGGAGGGCGGCCGGACCGGCGGCTGCGGTAACGTGCCCCGACATCCCATGACGCAGCCCGGCGCTTCCCGCCGCCTCATCGGCCGCTTCGACGCGACCATGCTCGTCGTCGGGTCGATGATCGGCTCGGGCATCTTCATCGTCTCGGCCGAGTCCGCGCGGCTCGTCGGGACGGGCGGGCGGCTCCTCCTCGTCTGGGCAGCGGCGGGCGCGCTCACGCTTCTCGCGGCGCTCGCGTGCGCCGAGCTCGCCACGATGTTCCCCGAGGCGGGCGGGCCGTACGCCTTCTTCCGCGAGGCGTACGGCCCGATGGCGGGATTCCTCTACGGGTGGACGATGGTCCTCGTCGTCCAGACGGGCACGATCGCGGCCGTCGCCGTCGCGTTCTCGAAGTTTCTCGGCGCCCTCGCGCCGTCCGTCACGGGCTGGGCCGCGAAGGCCGCCGCGGCGTTCGTCGTCCTCGTCCTCACGGCGACCAATGCCCGCGGATTGAAGACGGGGACGCGGGTGCAGAACACCCTGACCGTCGTGAAGCTCGCGTCCCTCGCCCTCCTGACGCTCGGCTGCCTCATGGCCACGGCGCCGGCCGCGCCTCTTTCTGATTCTCAGAATCTCTCTTCCCCCGAAATCCCTCTCCTCGCGACCGCCTTCGTCCTCGCCCTCGTGGGCCCGGCGTTCTCGCAGTCGGCGTGGACGAACGTGACGTTCCCGGGAGGCGAGGTGAAAGAGCCGGGGCGGACCTTCCCGTTCGCGCTCCTCGTCGGCTGTGGGCTCGTCGCGTCGCTCTACGTCCTCGCGAACGTCGGCTACCTGAGGGTCCTCGGCGTCGAGGGCGTCGCGCACGCGCCGGACGGCCGCGTGGGCACGGCGGCCGCCGAGCGCCTGCTGCCGGGCTCGGGCGGCGCCGCAATGGCGGCGGCGATTCTCGTCTCGACGTTCGGCTGCGCGAACGGTCTGGTCCTTTCCGGCGCGCGCGTCGTCTGGGCGCTCGCAAGCGACGGGTTTCTTCCCGCCTTCGCCGCGCGCCTGAACGGCGCGGGCGTGCCCGGCGCCGCCCTCGCGCTGCAGGCCGCGTGGGCGGTCTGTCTCGTCCTCTCGGGCACGTACTCGGAGCTTCTCCGCTACGTCGTCTCCGTCGAGTTCGTCGTCCTGGTCCTCCTCGTGGCCGCGGTGCCCGTGCTGCGACGCCGGAGACCCGGCGCGCCCCGGCCCTACCGCGCATGGGGGCACCCGGTGACGACGGGCCTCTTCCTCGCGGCGGCCGGATGCGTCGTCGCGGTCCTCGCCGTCGCGAGCCCGCGCACCACGTGGCCGGGCGTCGGCCTCGTCCTTCTGGGCGTCCCGGTCTATCTTGTGCGCAAGAGGGCGGCGTGAGACAGGCGGGCGAGCGGGCGTGGCTCCTCGAGTGGGCCGGCGACGAAAGCGCGGCGAACGCGAAGGCGCGCGCCGCGGCGGCCGCGGTTCGCGCCGCGGCCGCGCCCGGGTTCCTCGACGCCGTGCCGTCGGCGCGCACGTGCCTCGTTCTCGGAGGACCGGGGTTCGATGCATCGCCGCTCGCGGCGCTGGAGGCCGATCCGCCCGCGGCGCCTCCCGGTCCCGCGCCGCGCGCGCACGAGATCCGATTCACGCCGGACGGCGCCGACCTCGACGAGATCGCCTCGCGCTGCGGCCTGACGCCGGAGGGGTTCCTCCGCGCGTTCACGGGCCTCACGTACACCGTGGGCTTCCTCGGGTTCACGCCCGGCTTTGCATACCTCTACGGGCTGCCGCTCGCGTTCCACCTTCCGCGGCGGCCGAGCCCGCGCGCCGCCGTGCCCGCGGGGAGCGTCGCGCTCGCGGGTCCGTACGTCGGGATCTACCCGGGCGCGACGCCGGGCGGCTGGAACCTCGTCGGGACGACGGCGCGGCGCCTCTTCGACCTCCGCGGCGACCCGCCCTTCCTGTTCTCGCCGGGCGACACGGTGAGGTTCACGGCGTGACGCGCGGTCTCTTCGTCGTGGAGCCGGGGGTCCTTTCGACCGTGCAGGACCTCGGGCGCCCGGGCTGGGGCGCGTGGGGCGTGCCCGCGTCGGGCGCGCTCGACGAGGAGGCTCTCCGGCTCGCGAACCGCCTCGTCGGAAACCCGCCGGGCGCCGCCGCGCTCGAGATCACGCTCTCGGGCCCGGTCTTCAAGGCGGTCGGCGACGTCGCGCTCGCCGTCGTCGGCGGCGCGTTCGGGCCCGCGCCCGGCGAGGTGATCCGCGTCGAGGACGGCGGGACGCTGGCGCTCGCGGCCGGGCCCGGCGCCGTGCGCGCGGTCGTCGCCGTGGCGGGGGGAGTCGACGTCCCGCGGGTGCTCGGCAGCCGCTCGACGTGCGTCTCGGCGCGCTTCGGCGGGTTCCAGGGCCGGCGCCTGCAGAAGGGAGACGTCGTTCTGGTCGGCGAGCCGGTCGGGGCGCCGCTTCCGGGCCGCGCGAACGTCCCGCGGCCTCCCGCGGGCGACGTGACCCTTCGGGCGATGCCGGGTCCACAGGAGCACCTGTTCGATCCCGAAGCACGCGCCGCGTTCTGGGCCGCCGCATGGCGCGTCCTCCCGGAGTCGAACCGGATGGGAATCCGGCTGCGCGGCGAGTCGCTCGGCTTCGTCGAAACGTCGGCGCTCCCCTCCGAGGGAACGGCCCCCGGGGCCGTCCAGATCACGGCCGAGGGCCATCCGATCGTCCTCCTCGCCGAGCGGCCCACGACGGGCGGCTACCCGAAGATCGCGACGGTGGCGTCGGCCGATCTCGGCCTCCTCGCCCGGACGGCGCCGGGCCGGATCGTGCGCTTTGAGAGAATCCCCGTCGACGAAGCCCGGAGACTCCTCGCCGAATTCGAGGCGAGCGACCGGGCCGGGAGCGCTCGATGACCCTGCACGCCGTCGACTACCGCAAGAAGCCGCGTTTCGCCGTCGACCTGAACTTCGACGGAGGGGAAGGCTTCGACGACGAGCCGCTCATGGAATACGTCGCGAGCGTGAACATCGCCTGCGGCGGCCACGCGGGCGACGAGCGCTCGATGCGGACGGCGACGCGCCTCGCGCTCCGGCGCTTCGTCGCGATCAACGCGCATCCGTCGTACCAGGACTCCGCCGGCTTCGGCCGCGCGTCGGTGGACGTCTTTCCCGAGGAGCTCGAGCTCTCCCTGACGAGCCAGATCGAGACGCTGCGCAACATCGTTCGGCAGGAAGAGGGCGAGCTCGTGGGCGTCAAGCCGCACGGCGCGCTTTATCACGACGCGGCGCGCCGCGCGGACATCGCGGCGTGCGTCGCCCGGGCCGCGTACGCCGTGTCCCCGCGCCTCGTCCTCATCACCTCGCCCGGCTCGAAGCTCCTCGAGGAAGGCGCCGCTCTCGAGATGGTCGTCGCGGTCGAGGGCTTCGCGGACCGCGCGTACCGGCCCGACGGCTCCCTCGTCCCGCGCGAAGAAGCCGGCGCCGTCCTCACGGACCCGAAGGCGGCGGTCGTTCAGGCCCTCTCGATCGTCCGCGAGCGCCGCGTGAAGACGACGGACGGGAGTTTTCACGACCTCACCGTCGACACCCTCTGCCTCCACGGCGATACTCCCGGAGCCCGCGACATCGGCCGCGCCGTGCGCGCCGCGCTCCTCAAGGCGGAGGTCGTCGTGCGCCCGCTCCGGGGCTGGAAGCCGCGGGGACCGGACCCCGGCCCGCCGAAGATGCCGAGCCGTTAAACTACGTCCTCGATGGGGAACGCGGCCGCGCCAGTCACCCCCGCCGTCGTGGCGGAGCACGGCCTCTCGCCGGACGAGTTCGAGCGCATCAAGTCGATCCTCGGGCGCGAGCCCAGCCTCCTCGAGCTCGGCATCTACTCGGCTCTCTGGAGCGAGCACTGCTCGTACAAGTCGTCGCGGCCCTTCCTGAAGGAGTTCCCGACGACCGGCCCGCGCGTTCTCCAGGGCCCGGGCGAAAACGCCGGAGCCGTCGACATCGGCGACGGTCTCGCCGTCGTCTTCAAGATGGAATCGCACAACCACCCGTCCTTCATCGAGCCCTATCAGGGCGCGGCGACGGGCGTGGGCGGCATCCTCCGCGACGTGTTCACGATGGGTGCGCGCCCCATCGCGATTCTCGACCCGCTCTTTTTCGGGGACCCGAAGGCGCCGCGCATGCGCGACCTCGTCGACGGCGTCGTGCGCGGAATCGGCGGATACGGAAACTGCATCGGCGTTCCGACCGTCGGCGGGATGACGTTCTTCCATCCCGCCTACAACAGGAACATTCTCGTGAACGCGATGGCGGTGGGCCTCGTGAGGCAGGACCGCATCTTCCGCGCGAAGGCGTCCGGCCCCGGCAACCCGGTGCTCTACGCGGGCTCGAAGACGGGCCGCGACGGGATTCACGGGGCCTCGATGGCCTCCGACGTCTTCGACGACGCCAAGGCGCAGCGCCGGCCCACCGTGCAGGTGGGCGATCCGTTCGTCGAGAAGCTCGTCCTCGAAGCCGTCCTCGAGGTGCTCGAGGGCGACGCGGTCGTCGCGATCCAGGACATGGGCGCCGCGGGCCTCACGTCGTCGACGTTCGAGATGTGCTCGCGCGGCGGCGTCGGGATGCGCCTCGACCTCTCGAAGGTCCCGATGCGCGAGACGGGGATGACACCCTACGAGCTCATGCTCTCCGAGTCGCAGGAGCGGATGGTCCTCGTCGTGCGCAAGGGGCGCGAATCCGAAGTCGCCGCCGTCTTCCGCAAGTGGGGCGTGGACGTCGAGACGATCGGCGTCGTCGTGGCCGAGAAGAAGATGACGCTCCTGTGGAACGGCGAGGTCGCCGCCGATCTCGCGATCGGGCCGCTCGTCGAGGAGGCGCCGGTCTACCAGCGCTCGTACGCGCTCCCGAAGCCGCTGCCCCATGCGACGCCGGTCGCTCTCGACGGCGCGCCCGCTCCCGAGGCCGCGCTCCTTCAGCTCCTCGCGTCGCCGAACCTCTGCGGCAAGCGCTGGATCTGGGAGCAGTACGACGTCAGCGTCCGGACGAGCACGGTCGCCGGACCCGGCGGCGACGCCGCGGTCCTGCGCGTGCCCGGGACGGCGAAGGGCGTCGCGGCGACCACGGACGTCGCCCCGCGTTACGTCGCGGCGGATCCCGAGACCGGCGCCGCCCACGCGGTCGCCGAGGCGGCCCTGAACCTCGCGTGCGTCGGCGCGCGCCCGCTCGCCGTCACGGACTGCCTGAACTTCGGCAACCCCGAGCGGCCGGAGATTCTCGGCCAGTTCGTCGCGGCGATCCGGGGACTCGCGAAGGCGTGCCGGGCGTTCGAGACACCGGTGGTCTCGGGCAACGTGTCGCTCTACAACGAGACCGACGGCGTCTCGATCCTTCCGACGCCGACGGTCGGGATGGTCGGCCTCCTCGAGGACGTCTCGACGGCGATCGGCTCGCGCTTCCTGCGCGAGGGGGACCTCGTCGCCCTTCTGGGGACGACGCGGGACGAGATGGGCGCCGGGGAATACCTCGCGACGGTCCTCGGGCGCGACGAGGGCCCGTGCCCGTCGCTCGACCTGGCGTCCGTGCGCGCCGTCGTGAACCTCCTCGTCGAGATCGCCGTCGACGGCATGATCTCCTCGGCGCACGACCTCTCGTCGGGCGGCCTCGCGGTCGCGCTCGCCGAGGCGTCGGCCGGCGGCTACGGCGCCGCCGTAAACGTCGGCTCGCCCCTGTCTCCCACCCGCACGCTGTTCGCGGAGTCGGCGGGGCGCGTGCTCGTCTCGTTCCCGCCCGGCCGTGAGCGCAACCTCGTGGACGCCGCGCGCCGGCACGGCGTCGCGGTCTCTCTCCTCGGCCGCGTGATCCCGGGACGCCTCGCCGTCACCGTCAACGGCGACCCCGCGATCGACCTGCCCGTTTCCCGCCTCGCCGCCGCCTCGGAAGAGGCCTTCGTCAGGCTCGTGGAGGTCCGTTCGTGAAGAAGCTCCTCGTCGTCCCGGCCGTCCTGCTCCTCGCCGCCGCCTGCGCGCCCGGCGCCGACCTGAAGATCGGCGCGCCCGCGCCCGACTTCACCCTTCCCGCCGCCGCCGACGGGAAAGCCGTGGCCCTGAAGGACCTGCTCGCGAAGAACAGGGCCGTCGCCGTCATCTTCGTCGCGACGAAGTGCCCGGTCTCGAACGCCTACAACGGCCGCATGGCCGCGCTCGGGAAGGACTACGCCGCGAAGGGAATCGCCGTCGTCGGGATCAACTCCAACAAGACGGAGCCCGCCGCGGAGGTCGCCGGCCACGCGAAGGAGCACGGGTTCACGTTTCCGGTCGTGAAGGACGACGGGAACAGGATCGCCGACGCCTACGGGGCGCAGAAGACGCCGGAGGTGTTCGTGATCTCGCCGAAGGGCGACCTCCTGTACCACGGGCGCATCGACGAGTCGCAGGACGACCCGAAGGGCGTGAAGTCTCCGGACCTGCGCAACGCCCTCGAGGCGATCCTCGCGGGCAAGCCCGTGCCCGCCGCCGAGACGAAGGCCTTCGGGTGCACGATCAAGCGCGTGTGAGAAGGGCCGCCTGGCTCCTCGGCTCGGCGGTGGTGGCGGCGCTGGTCTCCCCGGCGCGGACGGGTGCGGCCGAGCCCGTCAAGCTCGTCAAGCCGGAGCAGTACAAGGCGCGCATCGTCGCGCCCAAGAAGGGGCGCGTCCTCCTCGTGAACTTCTGGGCGACGTGGTGCGACCCGTGCCGCGAGGAGATGCCGGCCCTCGTCGCCGCGGCGAAGAAGTTCCCGGCGAAGGACGTCGCCGTCGTCCTCGTCTCGGTCGACTCCCTCAAGGCGACGCCGGCCGTCGAGAAGTACCTCGCGAAGGAAAGAGTCCCGTTCGTCTGCTGGCAGGTCAAGAGCCACGATCCGCAGAACTTCGTCGACGCGGTGGACAAGGAAGGCTGGAGCGGCGCCGTCCCGTACACGCTCGTCTACTCCCGCTCGGGCGCGCTCGTCGCGAAACTCGCGGGCCCGCAGTCGGAGCAGGCGTTCGGCGACGCCGTGAAGAAAGCCCTCGCCGGAGGCCCTTGAGACGCGTGTCCGTGAGGACGCGTCCGCGCTGGGACGCGCTCTTCCTCGACCGCGACGGAACGCTCATCGTCGAGCGCGGCTACCTGAAGGACCCGCGCGGCGTCTGCCTCGCGCGCGGCTCGGCCCGGCGCCTTAAGGCGTTCACGGACGAGGGCACGCTCCTCTTCGTCGTCACGAACCAGTCGGGCCTCGCCCGCGGCGTCCTGACGCGGGACGAGGTCGACGCCGTGAACGCGGAAGTCGTCCGGCGGCTCGCGGCCCGCGGCGTCCCCGTGGCCGGAGTCCTCGTCTGCCCGCACTACCCGGACGGCGTCGTGCCGGAGCTCTCGGTTCGCTGCCGGTGCCGCAAGCCCGGCACGCTCCTCCACAGGCGCGCGCTCGCCGCGCACGGGCTCTCGGCGCGGCGCACGGCCGTCCTCGGCGACAAATGGGACGACGTCGGAGCCGGCGTCGCGCTCGGGGCGGCGCAGGCCCACGTCCTCACGGGGCACGGGCGGGAGCATCGCGCGAAGGTCGTGGAGCGCGCGCCGGATGCGATACTGGCCGCCTCGCTGGCCGGTGCGCTCGACCAGCTTCGCCGGAGGAACCCGCCGTGACACCCCGGGAAATCGCCGTTCTCGCCGCGGCCTCGCCCAGCGTCACGGTCGCCGTCGCCGGCGACCTCATGCTCGACGAGACGTGGATCGGGAGCGTCGAGCGCGTCGCGCCCGAGGCGCCCGTCCCGCTCCTCGCGCTCGCGTCGATGAGCCGGCGCGCGGGCGGGGCCGGCAACGTCGTCGAAAACCTCGCGTCGCTCGGCGCGCGCGCCGTCACGCTCGGCGCCGTCGGCCCCGGCGAGGAGGGCGCGTGGCTCGCGCGGCGCCTCACGACGCTGCCCGGCGCCTCGGGCACCGTCGTCGTCGATGCGCGGCGGACGACGCCCGTGAAACGGCGCATGGTCTCCGAGGGGCGCCAGATGCTCCGCGTCGACGAGGAGCTGCCGGCCGGCCTCTCCGCCTCCGCGGAGGCCGCGCTCGTCGCGGCCGCCCGGACGTCGGTGGCCGCCGCGGACGTCCTCCTCGTGTCGGACTACGCGAAGGGCACGCTGACGCCCGCCGTCATGTTCGCTCTCTTCGAGGCCGCTCGCGCGAAAGGAATTCCGGCCCTCGTCGACCCGAAGGGGAGGGACTACGCGCGCTACCGCGGCGCCACCGTCGTGACGCCGAACCGCAAGGAGCTCGAGACCGTGACGGGCCAGACGGCGCGCGATCTGCCCGCCGTCGCCCGCCTCGGCGGGAAGCTCCGCGACGAGCTCGGCCTCGAGGCGCTCCTCGTGAAGCTCTCCGAGGAGGGGATGCTGCTCCTCGTCCGCGGGCAGGAGCCGCGCCGGATCGCCGCGCGGGCGCGCGAAGTGTTCGACGTGACGGGCGCGGGGGACACGGTCCTCGCGACGCTCGGCGTTGCGCTCGGCTGCGGGCTCGACCTCTTCGGAGCCGCGGAGGTCGCGAACCGCGCCGCGGGCTGCGCCGTCGCGCGCGTCGGGACGGCGCCCGTCCACTGGGCCGACCTCCTCGAGGGCCTCGTCGCCTCGCCTCACGAGAAGGTGCTCGGGCGCGCGCACGTGGCGTCCGTTTCGGCCGTGCTCCGGCGCGCGCACAAGCGCGTCGTCTTCACGAACGGCTGCTTCGACCTCCTGCATCCGGGCCACGTCAGGCTCCTCGCGGAGGCGCGCGCCCATGGAGACGTCCTCGTCGTCGGGATCAACAGCGACGCCTCGGTGAAACGGCTCAAGGGCGAGGGGCGGCCCATCCTCTCCGAGTCCGACCGCGCCCAGGTGCTCGGCGGCCTCGACGCCGTCGACTTCGTCGTCGTCTTCGACGAGGACACGCCGCAGGCCCTCATCGAGGAGATCCGACCGCAGGTCCTCGTGAAGGGCGGCGACTACGTGGAGGGGACGGTGGTCGGCGCGCCGTTCGTGCGGTCGACGGGCGGCAGCGTCGTCCTCGTGCCGCTCGTGGAAGGCCGCTCGACCTCGTCGATGGTCGCGCGGATGAAGGGGGACGCCTGATGCGCGCGTACTTCGCGGACCTCGCGGCCCTGGCCTCGGGCGCCGAGACCTCGATCGGGGCCGGCATCGAGAAGGCCTCCCGGCTCGTCGCGGACGCGGCGCTCTCCGGAAAGACGACGTTCGCGTTCGGCAACGGCGGCAGCGCGACGCAGGCGCAGCACTTCGCCGCCGAGCTCGTCGTGCGCTACAAGGACGACCGGCCCGCGCTCCCCGCGATCGCGCTCGTCTCGGACATCGCGATCCTGACGGCCTGCACGAACGACTACGACTACTCCGTCGTGTTCTCGCGGCAGGTCGAGGCGCTCGCGAAGAAGGGCGACGTCGCCGTCGGCCTCACGACGTCCGGGAAAAGCCCGAACGTTCTCAAGGCGCTCGCCGCGGCGAAGGCGCGCGGCCTCTCGACCGTGTTCCTCACGGGCGAGAAGGGGCGTTCCGAAGCCGCGAACTGGGACGTCGGGATCGTCGTTCCTTCGACCGAAACGGCGCACGTCCAGGAGCTGCACCTCGCGGCGCTCCACCTGATGTGCCGGTTCGTGGACGAGGAGCGCGCCCGCCGCGCCCACCGCGCCTGACGTGGGCGGACGCGCGGCGGCCGGACTGAAGGCGGCGGCGATCGCACTCGTCGCCCTTCTCGCCGTCGACCGGTTTCTGCCCGGCATTCCCCTCTCGCTCCTGTCCTCCGAGGGCGCCCCGCGCCCGAACGCGCTCAAGGAGCCCGTGCAGGAGGAGCCCGCGCGGGAGCCGTTCACCGAGACGCGCGGGCGCCGTACGTTCCGGATCACGCCGCGGGCCGCGTACGACGTCGCCGCGCGCATCGGCGCGACGGAGCGCTACCGGTCGGGTGCTTCGGGCGCGCTCATCCCGTGGGACTTCGTCCTGACCTGGGGCGCGGCGGCGATGGAGCCCGGGTGGTCGCACATCTCCTACCTGCAGACGGGGCGCTTCTACGCCTGGCGCTGCGACGACTCGCTCGACGTGTCGTACGTCTCGTCGCACACGGCGAACACGCACCTCATACCGGCAAGCGGCCGCGTCGCGTCCGCGCTCGCGCACGTGCGGCGCGGGGACGTCGTGCGGCTGGAGGGCGACCTCGTGGACGTGTCGGGCCCGGACGGGTTCGTGTGGAAGACGAGCCTTTCGCGGACGGACACGGGGCCGGGCGCGTGCGAGACGCTGTACGTCCGCGCCGTCACGATCGGGCTGCGCCGGTACCGCTAGTCGAGGACCGACTCCGCCGCCTCGAGGACGTCGGCCGGCGACACGGCGGCCATGCACGCGTGGTCGATCGGGCAGACCGCCCAGCCGCACGGCGCGCACGGGGTCCTTCGGCGCGCAAGGGCGAGGCGGACGGGCCTGCCGTCCGCGCGCGGCCCGTCCCACGGGCGCGTCGCGTCGGGGTCCGTCGGGCCGAACACCACGACGGACGGCGTCCCGGCCGCGCTTGCGAGGTGCGCGAGGCCCGAGTCGTTTCCGACGAAGAGGTGCGCGGACGCCAGGATGCCGAGCGCCTCGGGCAGCGACGTCATTCCGCTGAGGTCGAAGACGCGCGCCTTCCGGGCCAGCGCCGCCGCCTCCGCGTTGACGCGTTTCTCGCCGGCGCTCCCGAGGAGCGCGACCGGGAGTCCGCGCGCGGAGAGGCCGTCGAAGACCTCGGCGAAACGCGCGAGGTCCCAGCGCTTGGCGGCGTGCGCGAAGGAGGCCACGTGCGCCGCGACGAACGGCCCGGAGATGCCGGCCTCGGCGAGCCGGACGCGCGCGGACTCCCGGACCGCTTTCGACGCGTCCCACGAGACGTCCGGCGCCGCGGGAGGCGGCGCGCCTGCGGCGGCCGCGAGCCGCAGGTGCTTCCAGACCTGGTGCTCGCCCGCAGCGAGATCGAGACGGAGCGCCCGCGTGAGGAGCGGTCCACGGCCCTCGCCGCGGTAGCCGATGCGCTCGGGGACTCCCGCGCGCGCGAGAACGAGCGCGGTCGAGAAGCTGGTCGGGAGGACGACGGCCCGGTCGAAGCCGGCGTCCCGGACCTCGCCCGCGAGGCGCGTGCGCCCCGGACCGCCCGCGTGACGTCCGGAGGCGTCGTCGACGAGAACGTCGTCGACCTCCTCCGCGAGGCGGTACAGTTCCGCGACCCACGGGCGCGCGAGGACGGCGAGCCGTCCCGACCGGTCGGCGGCCTTGAGCGCGCGGAGCGCCGGTCGGGACATGACGACGTCGCCGACCCAGTTCGTCGCCCTCACGAGCGTCTTCAACGCGTTCCTCCAAGGGTCGCGAGGAGCTCTCCCTCGACGCGGGCGACCGTCCTCTCGATCCGGCGCGCGCCGGCCGCAGCGCGTCCCGCCTCCACCAGCCGGGCCCGGCGTTCCGGGTCGAGGAGGAGGCTGCGCACGGCCTCTTCCCACGCGGAGGGATCGAGCGACGGCACGAGAACGCCCGCGGCCCCGTCCGCGACCATCTCGCGCGACCCCCCGACGTCGTGCCCGACGACCGGACATCCGGCCGCCATCGCCTCGACGAGGACGAGCGGTCCGCCCTCGCTCGCCGACGGCAGGAGCATGAGGTGGCTGGTGGCGAAGCGCGCCCCCGCGTCTTCCACGTGGCCCGCGAACGTACAGCGGTCCGCGACGCCGCGCGCCGCGGCGAGCGCTTCGATGCCGGCGCGCGCGGGGCCGCCGCCGAGGAAGAGCGCGTGCGCGTCGACCCCCCCGGCGGCGAGCCGGACGAGCGTCTCCACGACGACGTCCTGGCCCTTGAGCCCGTCGAACGCGCCCGCATGGACGAGCCGGAACGGCGGAGGAGGAGGGGCGACGTTTTCGCGGAACGCGTCGGCCGGGAGCCCGTCGGGGACGACGGCGATCTTCTCCGCCGGGACGCCGGCGGCCTCGAGGGACTCCGCCACGGCGCGCGAGACGGCGAGGTAGCGAGCGGCGGCGCGGTACTTGAGCCGCGAGAGCGGGCTCCGGCCGGGCAGGAACGCGACGCGGCGGTGGACGACGAGCGGCGCGTCCGCCGCGGCACGGCTGAAGACCGCGGCGCCGTGGCCGTGCGCATCCCCGGCGTAGACGATTTCCGGCCGGAAGGACCGGGCCGCGCGTGCGACCGCGAGGAGCAGCGCCGGGGAAGCCTCCGAACCCGAGGGAACCTCGGCCGTGTCGACGCCGGAGGCCCGGGCCGCGCCCGCGAGAGGCGCGCTGCGGCGCGCGAGCAGGCGGACCGCGTGGCCGCGCGCGGCGAGGCCGGCCAGGAGGAGCGCGGACTGGCGCTGCCCCCCGCGCATTCCGGGCCCGAGATCCAGCGCGAGAAGCCTCACGGCGGACGAGGATAGCGCCCTGCTAATGTCCGCGCCGTGCGCGCGCCGCTTTCGGTCGTGATCCTGGCGAAGAACGAGGAGGACCGCCTGCCGGCGGCCCTCGCCTCGGTGGCTTTCGCGGACGAGATCGTCGTCGCCGACACCGGCTCGACGGACGCGACGGGAGAGCGGGCGCGGCTCGCGGGCGCGCGCTTCGTCGCCGTCGGCTGGGACGGATTCGTGGGCTCCCGGAACCGGGCGCTCGATCTGGCGCGCCACGACTGGGTTCTCGTTCTCGACGCCGACGAGCGCGTCTCCGAGGCGCTCCGGCTGGAGATCCTCGCCGTGCTCGACGGCGACGATCCCGCGGTGGCGGGCTGGCGCATGCCGCGCTTGTCCCACTTCCTGGGGCGACCGATCCGGCACGGCAGCTGGTACCCGGACTACAAGCTCCGCCTCGGACGTCGGTCTCGCGGACTGCGCGCCGAGGGCGGGCGCGTGCACGAGGCGCTCGTCGTGGACGGGAACGTCGGGCGACTCGTGTCGCCGCTCATTCACCACCCGTACCGGGACCTGTCGGACGCGCTCCGGAAGGCGTCGCGATACGCGCAGCTCGGAGCCGAGGACCGTTACGACCGGGGCGCGCGCGGGAGCGCCGCGGGCCTGTTTCTCCGGCCGGCGTTCGAGTTCTTCCGGTTCCTCGTGCTCAGACGGGGCTTCCTGGACGGCGCCGTCGGCTGGTCCGTTGCGTTCCTGCACGCGTCGTCGTACTTTCTCCGCGCCGCGTTCCTGCTCGAAATCCAGCGAAAGCCCGCGTCCGGCGGAGATCAAGAGCGTTGAAGGAGAGGATGATGACCGTCAGCTCCCGTGTTCCGGGCAGGGCCCTCGCGCTCGCCCTCGTCTCCGTCGTGAGTCTTTCCGCCTGCGGAAGGAAGGGATCGCTCGAGAAGGCCGGCGCGGCGGCCGACAAGGCAATCGAGAAGGCCAAGGACGCCGCGGCCGAGACCGCCAGGTCCTACGGCGCCGCTGCCGAGAAGGCCATGGACAAGGCCGTCGTCGCCACCAAGGACGCCGCCGACAAGGCGGCCACCGCCACGAAGGACGCCGCTGCCAGCGCGGCGAAGGCCACGAGCACGGCCGTCGCCCCCGTCGTCAAACATTAGGACGGCCCGCCGCATGGCGGATTCCCTCTCGAAGATCGCGCGCGAGATCGCCGCCTGCCGCGCCTGCCCTCGCCTCGTCGCGTGGCGCGAGACCGCCGCCGCAGACCCCCCGCGGCGCTTCCGCGGCCAGCGCTACTGGGCCCGTCCGGTGCCCGGCTTCGGGGACGCCGGAGCGCGCCTTCTCGTGGTCGGTCTCGCGCCCGCCGCGCACGGCGGCAACCGGACGGGCCGCGTCTTCACGGGCGACGCCTCGGGCGATTTTCTGTTCGCCGCGCTCCACCGCGCGGGATACGCGAACCAGGCGGAGTCGGTCTCCCGCGACGACGGCCTCCGCCTGACCGGGGCGTACGTCGCGGCCGCGGCCCGCTGCGCGCCGCCGGACAACAAGCCGACCCCGGCGGAGTTCGCGCGCTGCCTTCCGTTCCTCGTCCGCGAGATCGCTCAGCTCACCGAACTGAAGGTCGTCCTCGCCCTCGGCGCGCACGGCTGGCGGGCGGCGATCGAGGCGCTGGCCGCGAACGGGGAGGAGAGGCCGAAGCCCCTGCCGAAGTTCTCACACGGGGCCGAGGCGCCGATCGGGAACGTCAGGCTTCTCGGCTCGTACCACGTCAGCCAGCAGAACACGTTCACCAGACGCCTGACGCCGAAGATGCTGGATGCGGTTCTGGAGAGAACGAAAGAGATTTCTTAGAAAGTAATTGGGGGCGGGGACGGTCGGAGCCGGTTCGCGGGCCCCATCCGCGGGCCCCATCCGCGGGCCCCATCCGCGGGCCGTGGCGCCGCCCCATTCACCTTCTAAGAAACACGTCCATTCCCGGTGCGTATCAGCCACCATGAAACAGAACCTGCGTCCCCTCGCGCTCGCAGCCCTTGCCGCCTTCGTCGCCGTTTCCGCCGGTTCCGCCTCCGCCCAGCCCCGTCACATGCCCCCCAGCGGGGACAACCAGCGGGCCTCCGTCACCCAGCAGGTCGGGCCCGTGGACGTCACGATCTCCTACGGGAGCCCGCGCGTCGTCCTCAAGGGGAACGACCGCCGCGGCAAGATCTGGGGGGCGCTCGTCCCCTACGGGATGACGGAGCTGGACTTCAACGACTGCAAGTCCTGTCCGTGGCGCGCCGGCGCCAACGAGGGCACGGTCTTCAAGACCACCGGGGAGATCAAGGTGCAGGGCCAGTCGCTCCCGGCCGGCTCCTACGGCCTCTTCGCGATCGCGGGCCCGGAGGAATGGACGTTCATCTTCTCGAAGAACACGACGTCCTGGGGCGCGTACTGGTACGACCCGAAGGAGGACGTCCTCAGGGTCACGACGAAGCCCGCGAAGAGCGACTACCACGAGTGGCTCACGTACGAGTTCACGGAGCGCGAGAGCGCGAAGGCGACCGTCGCCCTGAAGTGGGAGGACCTGCAGGTCCCGCTCGCGCTGACGGTCGACGACGCGCCTGCGCGCTGGGTCGCGAAGATGAAGGACGCGCTGCGCGGCTACACGGGATTCACCTGGGAGAACTGGCAGCAGGCCGCGGACTACTGCCTGAAGAACAAGATCGCGCCTGCCGAGGCCCTCGACTGGGCGCAGCGCGCCACGGGGCCGAACTTCGGCGGCGCGGGCCAGGTTCTCGCGCAGACGACGCTCGCGCGCGCGCAGGCGGCGAACGGGATGGAGGCCGAGGCCGCGAAGACGTGGGAGAAGGCCGTGAACCTGCCCGGCGCCACGCCGGTCCAGATTCACATGGTCGGTCGCGGTCTCCTCGCCGAGGGCAAGAGCCAGCAGGCCCTCGCGATCTTCCAGACGAACGCGAAGCGCTACCCGGACCAGTGGCCCGTCCACGTCGGGCTCATGCGCGGCTACGCGGCCGTTGGCGACGCGAAGAAGGCCCTCGAGGAGGGCCGCCTCGCGCAAAAGCAGGCGCCCGACGAGCTGAACAGGAAGGGGATCGCGGACGCGATCGCGAAGCTCGAAAAGGGCGACACGAAGATCAACTGAACGGGGGGCGCCGGCGGCGGGAACCGCCGGCGCCGTTTCCATTAGACTCCCCGCGTGGCGGGGGCGTTCAGGGACGAAGCGCAGGACAAGTTCCGCGACGAGTGCGGAGTGTTTGGCATCTTCGGCCACCCCGACGCCGCGAATCTGACGTATCTCGGCCTCTACGCAATGCAGCACCGGGGGCAGGAGTCCGCGGGCATCGTGACCTGGACGGGCCAGCGGATGGCCGTCGAGAAGCAGATGGGCTACGTCGCGGACATCTTCGACGAGTCCCGCCTCGCGCGCCTGCCCGGCCACTCGGCGATCGGCCACGTCCGGTACTCGACGACCGGCGAGTCGCGCCTCGAGAACGCGCAGCCGATCGTCTACAACACGAACAAGGGCCCGCTCGCGATCGGCCACAACGGGAACCTCGTGAACGCCGACGAGATCAAGCGCGAGCTCGAGCAGGAAGGCTCGATCTTCACGACGTCGTCGGACACGGAAGTCTTCCTCCACCTCATGGCGCGCTCGCGGCGCGAGGACGTCGTCGGCGCGCTGCGGGAGGCGCTCGCGCGTGTGCGCGGGGCCTACTCGATCGTCCTCCTCGCGAAGGACCGCGTCCTCGCGGCCCGCGACCCGCAGGGGATCCGCCCGCTCACGATGGGCCGGCTCCGGGTGCCCGGCCAGCCGGACGCGACGGTCGTCGCGTCGGAAACGTGCGCCTTCGATCTCATCGACGCCGAGCCGCTGCGCGACGTCGAGCCGGGCGAGATCGTCGTCTTCGACGCCGGGGGCACGGCCTCGGCCTCGTTCGCGATGGGCCAGCGGACCGCCTTCTGCGTCTTCGAGCACGTTTACTTCGCGCGGCCCGACTCGTCCATCTTCGGGAAGTCCGTCGCGGAGTCCCGGCGCGTTTTCGGCCAGCGACTCGCCCGCGAGCACCCGGTGCCTGCCGACGTCGTCGTGCCCGTGCCGGACTCCGGGATGTTCGCCGCGCTCGGCTTCGCCGAGGAGAGCGGAATACGCTACGGGATGGGCCTCGTCCGGAACCACTACGTGGGCCGGACGTTCATCGAGCCGAAGCAGTCCATCCGCAACTTCGGCGTGAAGGTGAAGCTCAACGCCGTCCGCTCGGTCGTCGGCGGCAAACGCGTCGTCCTCGTGGACGACTCGATCGTGCGAGGGACGACGTCGAAGAAGCTCGTCCGGATGCTCAAGGCCGCCGGCGCGAGCGAGGTCCACATGAGAATCTCGTCGCCGCCGACCGTGAACCCCTGCCACTACGGGATCGACACGCCCCGCCGCAAGGAGCTCATCGCGTCCGCGAAGAGCCTCGACGAGATCCGGGCGTTCATCGAGGCCGACTCGCTCGGCTACCTGAGCCTCGAGGGAATGCTCGCGGCGTTCGGGCACGGCGACCACGAGACGTGCTCGGCCTGCTTCTCCGGCCGCTATCCGGTGCCGCTTCGCGAGCCCGACCCGCAGGCCACGCTCTTCCCGGCGGACGAAGCCCCGGAGAGCGCGGGGGACGAGGCTCCGGTTCCGGCGCCCGCTCCGCGGCCCTGAGTCGGTGGGCGGCGACGCTCTCGACTTCACCGGCGACGGCGACGGGACGCGCCTCCGCCTGCGCGTCTCGGCCGGCGCCTCGCGCTCGCGCGTTCTCGGCGTGCACGGAGGCGCCCTGAAGCTCTCGGTGAAGGCGCCCCCCGAGCGGGGCAAGGCGAACCGCGAGGCGCTCGCCCTCGTCGCGGAGGCGTTCGGCGTCGCGCCGTCGGACGTGACGCTCGTCTCGGGGGAGACGGCTCCGGACAAGGTCGTCCGGCTGCCCTTCGCGCCGGCCGACGCCGCGCGCCGCTGGGCGGCGCGCGGCGTCGCGATCGGCTAGGATGCGCCCGCGATGGCGGGCGACCTCAAGGGCACCTCTTCGTACGCGGCGGCCGGCGTCGACATCGACGCGAAGATGGGGGCCGTCGCCCGGGCGAAGCAGGCGATCCGTTCCACGTTCACGAAAGGCGTCGTCGGAGACGTCGGCGGCTTCGGTGGTCTCTTCCGGCCGGACTTCACGGGCATGTCGGACCCGCTCCTCGTGGCGTCGGCGGACGGCGTCGGCACGAAGGTGAAGGTCGCGATCGCGGCCGGGATCCACCGGACGGTCGGCCAGGATCTCGTGAACCACTGCGTGAACGACATCCTCGTGCAGGGCGCGAGCCCGCTCTTCTTCCTCGACTACTACGCGACGGGAAAGATGCGGCCGGAGGTCGTCGGCGAGGTTCTCGAAGGGCTCGCGCTCGCCTGCCGGGAAAACGGCTGCGCGCTCCTCGGAGGCGAGACGGCCGAGATGCCGGGGATGTACGCCGAGGGCGACTACGACCTCGCGGGCACGATCGTCGGCGCCGTGGACCGGCCGAAGCTCCTCGACGGATCGAAGGTTCAAGAGGGCGATCTGCTGATCGGCCTTCCCTCGAGTGGCCTGCATACGAACGGGTACTCTCTCGCCAGAAAGATTTTCTTCGAAGGTTTGGGAATGGCGCCGCAGACCGTAGTCGCGGAGCTCAACGGCCGGACGGTCGCCGAGGCACTCCTCGCGGTGCACAGGAGCTACCTTTCGCCCGTCTTACCCCTCATAGAAAATCTTCTCCTCTCGGCCATGGCCCACATCACCGGCGGCGGGTTTCCCGACAATCTCCCGCGCGTCCTGCCTGCCGAGCTGGATGTCGTCGTCCATCCCGACGCGTGGAGTTGGCCCCCGCTCTTCCGGTTCCTGATGGACAAGGGCTGCATCCCGCCAGCCGAGATGCTGCGCGTCTTCAACTGCGGGATCGGGATGGTCCTGATCGTCCCCGCCACGAAGGGTCTCGACGTGAAGCGGCGCCTGGACGCGGCGGGGGAGGACTGGAAACAGATTGGCCGCGTCCAGAAGGGCTCGCGGCAGGTCCGGTTCGCGTGAGCGAGGACGTGAGCGCTCCCGCCGGAGCCCGGCCGCGGCCGCTCGTGCCGCTTCCCGCCCGGCTCGCCGTGCTTCTCTCCGGGCGGGGCTCGAACTTCGACGCCCTGTACGAAGCCTGCCAGCGCGGGAACCTTCCCGCGACGATCGCGCTCGTCGTCTCCGACGTGCCGGGCGCCCCGGGCCTTGGCAGGGCCGAGATGCGCGGGTTGCCCGTCGCCGCGCTCGTCCCGGGCGAGATGGGCGGCAAGGCCGCCTTCGAGGAAGAAGTCCAGCGACGCCTCGTCGAGGCGCGGGTGGATCTCGTTTGTCTCGCGGGATTCATGCGCATCCTGTCCCCCGCGTTCGTCGCGCGCTGGCCGCTCAGGATCCTGAACGTCCACCCGTCGCTGCTCCCGGCCTTCCCGGGCCTCAGCGCGCAGGAGCAGGCCATTCGCTACGGCGCGCGCGTCTCCGGAGCGACCGTCCACTTCGTCGACGCCGGAACCGACACCGGCCCGATCGTGGGCCAGACGGCCCTGCCCCTGCGCGAGAACGAGGCTGCAGACTCGTATGCGGCACGCCTGCTGTCGGTCGAGCACGCGCTGTACGTGTCGTCCCTGGGTCGCGTGCTCGAGGGGGGCTGGAGGCTCGACGGGCGCGCGATCCGTTTTCCGGATCGCCGGGCGCCCTGAGAAATCCCACTTTCGAGGGATGGACGTTTCGCTGGCAAGAACTTACCTTGTCGACAGCTTCTCAACGGAAGGTGGCTGGATTGCGGCGGTCGGGACGGCTCGCCCGGTGGCCCGCCTCGCGCTGGAGGGCCGCCGCCAGGGGTCCTGTGCAATATCTGCACCGATACATGTGCATAACCCTTGACGAAACCG
>DASXVJ010000003.1:0-180886 GCA_036504335.1 Thermoanaerobaculia bacterium | reverse complement strand
GGGGGCCCCCGCCCCACTCGCGCCCGCGGACGCGGGCGCGGCCTTCGCCGAGGTCGACGCGCTCGTCGCCGAGGCCCTCGCGAACAACCCGGAGCTCGCGGCGGCGCGAGGGGAAGCGGCAGCAGCGCGCGCCCGCGTGTCTCCGGCCGGCGCACTGCCCGACCCGATGGTGACCGTGAACTACGAGAACGAGGGCCGGTCGCCTTCCCTCGGCGATGAGCCGGGCACCCGCCTGCAGTTCATGGCGCAGCAGGCGTTCCCGTTCCCGGGGAAGCTCGGCCTCCAGGAGCGCGTCGCGGAGGCGGACGCCGGCCGGGTCGCCACCCGGCCCGAACGCGTGGCGCTCTCGCTCGAGGCGGCCGTGAGGCGGGGCTACGCGGGCCTCCTCGAGGCGCGGGAAAACCTCCGACTCGTGGGCGAGCAGCTCGAGACCTGGCGCGAGATCGAGGAGGTCGTCCGCGCCCGGTATTCGGCCGGAATGGGAACGCAGCAGGACGTGCTGCGCGCGCAGAGCGAACGGACGCGCCTCCTGCAGCAGAGGCGGAAGGACGAGGCCGCTGAGGAAGCCGCCCTCGTGGAGCTCCGCCGGCTCCTGTACCGACCGCCCGAGGCGGCCGTTCCGACGGAGCGCCGGCTCGTTCCCGGAGAGCCCCTCGCGGCACCGTCAGCCGACGAATTCCAGAAGCGGGCCCTGAACGTGACTCCCGAGCTGAGGGAGGCGGCGCTCGCAAAGGAGCGTTCGCGCCTCGCCGGGGATCTCGCCCGCCGCAACCTCCGGCCCGACTTCGTCGCGTCCGCGGCCTACATGAACCGCGGCTCGCTGCCTCTCATGTGGTCCGCCGGTGTGGGCGTCTCGGTTCCCCTCTGGTCCGGCCGGAAGCAGCGCCCCCTGATCGTCGAGGCCGAGAGCCAGCTCGAGGCGGCCTCGGCGGCGGAGAAGTCGTTGATCCGCCAGGTCCAGGCACGGACGGAGGAGCGGCTCATCAGGATCCGCCAGCTCGCAGACGAATCCCGGCTCGACTCCGAGGCCTTGCTCGTCCAGGACCGCCTCGCCGTGGACGCCGCGCTCTCGAGCTACCGGACGGGGGCGGTCCCTTTCGTGACCGTTCTCGAGGCCCTGAGCACGAAGTTCACCGATCGCCGGAGCGCCGTCGCCCGGCTCGCCGATCTCCTCCGCGCCGACGCCGACCTCCGCGAGTTCTCGCTCGACGCGAGCTCGTCGTCCGCCGCGATGCCGAAACCGCCCTCTCTCTCCGCCGGCTCCGCGCCGCGGATGTAGGAGCCGCCGCATGAGACCTACCTCGCGCCGAATCGCCCGAATCGTTCTTGCCCTTGCCCTCGCCGTTGCCGCCCCCGTAGCCGTCGTCCTCAGCACCGGCTGCGGGAAGGGCAAGCCGTCGGCCTCCGCGAAGAAGTACCAGTGCCCGATGCATCCGGAGATCGTGAAGGACGCCCCCGGCGATTGCCCGATCTGCGGCATGAAGCTCGTCCCGATCGAGGAGTCTTCACCGGCGCCCGCGGCCAAGGCGGAGCCCGCGAAGGCCGGGGGCGGCCCGAGGAAGCTGCTTTACTACCGCTCGCCGATGGGGACGGGCGAAACGTCGCCCGTCCCGCGCAAGGACTCGATGGGCATGGACTTCGTGCCCGTCTACTCCGACGAGGCCGCAGGGGAATCGGAGTCCGGGGGAACCGAGGGCCTCGCGACGGTGACCGTCGACGCTCGCAAGCTGAGCCTTCTCGGCCTCAAGACAGTCACCGTCACCCGGGCGCCCTTCGGAACCTCGATTCGGACCACGGGCCGCGTTGCGGCGGACGAGCGCCGGGTTCACCACGTCCACACCCGGTACGAGGGCTTCATCGAGCACGTCACGGCGGATTTCACGGGCAAGTACGTCACGAAGGGCGAGGTTCTGGCCCTCATCTACAGCCCGGAGCTCTACGCCACCCAGCAGGAGTACCTGCTCGCCCTCAAGGCGTCGCGCTCGCTCGGGCCCTCCGGCATCGCGTCCGCCGCGCAGGGGGGGCGCGACCTCCTCGAGGCCGCCCGGCAGCGCCTCCTCCTCTGGGAGATCACGCCCGCCGACATCGCGTCCATCGAGAAGCGCGGCGAGCCGATCCGGGCGATGCCCGTCTACGCGCCGATCTCCGGCTACGTCACGGGACGGACGGCCTACCACGGGATGAAGGTGATGCCGGCCGACACGCTCTTCGACATCCTCGACCTCTCCGCGGTCTGGGTGCTCGCCGACGTGTACGAGTACGAGCTCCCGCGCCTCGCGCTCGGCCAGAAGGCGACGATGACGCTCTCCTACTGGCCCGGCCGCTCGTGGGAGGGCTCGGTCACCTACGTCTACCCGTCGGTGGACGAGAAGACGCGCACCGTCAAGGTGCGCGCGGAGTTCGGGAACCCGAAGGGCGAGCTGAAGCCCGAGATGTTCGCGGACGTGACGATTCACGGGCCGACGCGCATCGTCCTCCAGGTGCCGGACGACTCCGTGCTCGAGAGTGGGACCCGAAACATCGTCTTTTTGTCCCTGGGTGAGGGGAAGCTCGTGCCTCGCGAGATCACGCTCGGCGACCACGGCTCGGGGATGGTGGAAGTGCGGGACGGCCTGAAGGAAGGCGAGGTCGTCGTCAAGGGCGCGAACTTCCTCGTGGATTCGGAGTCCCGCCTCAAGGCCGCCATCTCGGCGATGACGTCGTCCGCGCCGGCCGGGACGAAGGCCGTGCCCGCGACACCGCCCGACGCCGGGCACAAGCACTGAGGGGGATGGGATGAACGACGCCCCCCACGCCGAGCCCGGCCTCATCCAGAAGATCATCCGGTTCTCGGCCGAGAACAAATACCTCGTCATCGCGGTCTACGCGATCGTCATCGTCCTCGCGGTCGGCGTCATCAGGAGGACGCCTCTCGACGCCATCCCCGACCTCTCGGACACGCAGGTCATCGTGTTTTCGCGCTGGGATCGCAGCCCGGACATTCTCGAGGACCAGGTCACCTATCCGATCGTGGCGGCTCTCCTCGGCTCGCCAAAGGTGAAGACGATCCGGGGCTTTTCGGACTTCGGCTTCTCCTACGTCTACGTCATTTTCGAAGACGGAACGGACATCTACTGGGCCCGCTCGCGCGTCCTCGAGAAGCTCTCGACGATCCAGTCGCGCCTCCCCGCCGGCGTGAAGACCGAGCTCGGTCCGGACGCGACGAGCGTGGGTTGGATCTACCAGTACGCCCTCGTGGATGAGAGCGGGAAGAACTCCACCGACGAAATCCGCTCGTACCAGGACTGGTTTCTGAGGTACACGGTGCAATCCGTTCCGGGCGTCGCCGAGGTCGCGAGCGTGGGCGGCTTCCAGAAGCAGTACCAGGTGACGCTGGACCCGAACACGCTCGCCGCCTACGGCCTGCCACTGGAGTCGGTCGTCGAGGCGATCCGTAAGAGCAACAACGAGATCGGCGGCCGCCTCATCGAATTCTCGGGCCGCGAATACATGGTGAGAGGGCGCGGCTACCTGAAGACGGTCGAGGACATCGGCAAAATCGTCGTCAAGACGAACGAGAAGGGGACGCCGCTGACGGTCGCGGACGTCGGGCGCGTGTCGCTCGGGCCCGAGATCCGGCGAGGCATCGCCGACTTCGACGGCAAGGGAGACGCCGTGGGCGGCATCGTCGTGATGCGCAGCGGCGAAAACGCGCTCGACGTCATCGAGAGGGTGAAGGCGCGGCTGAAGGAGGTCGAGCCATCACTACCCGCGGGCGTGAAGATCGTCACGACGTACGACCGGTCGGACTTGATCAAGCGTTCCGTCGACACGCTGCGGAGCAAGTTGATCGAAGAGATCATCGTGGTCTCGATCGTCATCCTGATCTTCCTCTGGCACGTTCCGAGCGCGATCGTCCCCATCGTGACGATCCCGATCTCTGTCGTCCTCGCGTTCATCCCGTTCAACGCGATGGGCCTGAACATCAACATCATGTCGCTCGGCGGCATCGCGATCTCGATCGGAATCCTCGTGGACGGCGCGATCGTGGAGGTCGAGAACGCGTACCACAAGCTCCAGCAGTGGAACGACGGCGGCCGGCCAGGGGACTTCCACAAGATCCGGCTCGCGGCGCTCATGGAGGTCGGGCCCTCGGTCTTCTTCTCGCTCCTCGTGATCGCCGTGGCGTTCCTTCCCGTGTTCACGCTCGTGGACCAGGAAGGGCGCCTCTTCAAGCCGCTCGCGTACTCGAAGAACCTCGCGATGGCGATCGCGGCGTTCCTCGCGATCACGCTCGATCCGGCGATCCGGATGCTGTTCGCGCGGATGGACGGGTTCTCGTTCCGCCCGAGGTGGCTGGCCTGGATCGTCAACCAGGTCACGGTGGGGAAGTACTACGCCGAGGAGAGGCACCCGATCAGCGTCGTCATTCACCGGCTCTACGAGCGGCCGTGCCGGGCCGTGCTCCGGCATCCGCGAAAGACGATCGCGATCGCCCTCCTCGTGATGCTCGCGACGGTTCCGGTCTTCCTGAAGCTCGGGTCCGAGTTCATGCCGCCCCTCTACGAGGGCTCGATCCTCTACATGCCGACGACGCTGCCGGGGATCTCGGTGACCGAGGCCGAGCGGCTGCTGCAGGTACAGGACCGCGTCCTGAAGTCGTTTCCGGAGGTCGAGCGCGTCTTCGGCAAGGCGGGCCGGGCGGAGACGTCCACGGACCCGGCGCCGTTCTCGATGATGGAGACGACGGTCATCCTGAAGCCCGAGACCGAGTGGCGCAAGAAGGATCGCTGGTATTCCTCCTGGTCGCCCGAATGGCTGGCCGGAATCTTCCGGCACGTCTGGGGCGACCGCATCTCCCACGACGAGCTCGTGGACGAGATGGACCGCTCCTTGAAGATCCCCGGGACGACGAACGCGTGGACGATGCCCATCAAGGCGCGCATCGACATGCTTTCGACGGGGATTCGAACGCCCATCGGCATCAAAGTCTTCGGGGCGGACCTCAAGGAGATCGAGCGGATCGGCGCGGAAGTCGAACTGGCGATCAAGGCCGTCCCGGGGACGCGGTCCGCCTTCGCCGAGAGGGTGGCCGGCGGTTACTTCATCGACTTCGACCTGAACCGCGACGCGCTGGCCCGCCACGGCCTCACCGTGGACGACGCGAACGCCGTGATCATGACCGCGATCGGCGGCGAGACGGTGACGACGGTCATCAAGGGCCGGGAGCGTTACTCCGTCAACGTGCGCTACTCGCGCGAGCTGCGCGAGGATCTCGACCGGCTCGCCCGCGTCCTCGTTCCGACGACGTCCGGCGCGCAGGTGCCTCTCGGTCAGCTCGCCGCCATCCGCCAGGTGAGGGGGCCGGCCATGATCCGGAACGAGAACGGCCTTCTGTCGGGCTACGTGTACGTGGACTTCGACACCTCGAAGGAGGACGTCGGCGGCTACGTCGAGAAGGCCAAGAAGGCCGTCGCCGCGGCCGTGAAGCTCCCGCCCGGTTACACGCTCCTGTGGAGCGGCCAGTACGAAAACATGATCCGCGTCAAGGAGCGGCTCAAGGTCGTCATTCCCGTCACGCTCGTCCTGATCTGGCTCCTCATGTACGCGAACACGAAGTCGGCGATGAAGACGATGATCGTTCTCCTCGCCGTGCCGTTCTCGATCATCGGCGCGGTGTGGTTCCTGTATCTCCTCGGCTACAACCTCTCGATCGCCGTCTGGGTCGGGATGATCGCGCTCATGGGGCTCGACGCGGAGACGGGCATCTTCATGCTGCTCTTCCTCGATCTCGCGCACGCCGACGCGAAAGCGAAGGGCCTGCTCCGGAATCGCGCCGATCTGATCGAGGCGATCATTCACGGGGCGGTGAAGCGGGTGCGGCCGAAGGCCATGACGGTCTGCGCAGCGTTCTTCGGCCTCCTGCCGATCATGTGGTCGACGGGCGCGGGCGCGGACCTGATGAAGCGCATCGCGGCGCCGATGGTCGGCGGCCTCGTGACGTCTTTCGCGCTCGAGCTCCTCGTGTACCCGGCCGTATACATCCTCTGGAAACAGCGCGAGCTGCCGGGAACGCATCCGCCGCCCCTCGCAGCCGCTGAAGGAACCGCCTGACCCCGAAGGGAAGCCTCGATGAAAACATGGAAGTCGATCCTCACGCTCGCCATCGCCGCCGGCGCTCTCACCTCCGGCCTCGCCGTCGTGCTTCCGGCCGAGGGCAGCACGGCGACGGTGAAGAGTACGAAGCCGCTCTTCTATGACGTCCACAGCCAGACGAAGCAGTTCATCGCCTGGTCAGATTCGATCCGCCTGACGCCGGAGCAGGAGAAGATCAAGGAGGAGGTGCTCTCGTCCATTCCGACGACATGCTGCAAGAAGTTCTCCATGCTCACTTGCTGCTGCGCGTGCAACATGGCGAAGACCATCTGGGGCCTCTCGAACCATATGCTGGCCCACGAGGGTGCGGACGCCAGGCGGCTGCGCGCTACGGTCCTCGAGTGGACGCAGTTCATCGGGAAGAAGGGATTCACGGGCGACGCCTGCTTCAAGGGCGGCTGCTCGCGGCCTTTCGCCGAAAACGGCTGCGGAGGAATGGACGCCGATCACGTCGTGTTCTGAGAGCGTTAGGTGATTCGAGGTTCGTAAGCGAAGGCGCATACATGCAGTCAAAGAGGGTCATGACGAGACTGGCGTGGACCTTGGTCGGGCTTTGCCTCGCCTTGCTCGTCTTCTGCATCGCCGGCATCGTTCACCGCGGCATCGGCACGCGCGACGAGCCGACAGCCGCGGAAGCTCTGGCCGCACGTGCGTTGAGACGCCTCGCGATGCCGCGGCGCGCGCGCGGACTGAAGAATCCGACGCCCGGTTCGGAGAACGCTGTGGCTATCGGGCGTGCCCACTTTGCCGACCACTGCGCGTCTTGCCATGGCAACGACGGGAAGGGACAGACCGCGATGGGCCGCAACTTCTACCCGCGGGCGCCGGACATGACGCTCGAGGCTACGCAGTCGCTCTCGGACGGTGAGATTTACTGGATCATCGAAAACGGTATTCGCCTGACGGGTATGCCCGCCTGGGGAAAAGGGGGAGAGCAGGACGAAGACACCTGGGCGCTCGTCTCCTTCATCCGCCACCTTCCGCGCGTGACGGAAAGGGAAATCCAAGAGATGAAACGACTCAACCCGAAGTCCGCCGCCGACCTCGAGGAAGAGAGCGCCGCGGAGGCATTTCTCAGAGGCGACGCGCCGGCATCCACGCCAACCGCGTCTTCACATCATCCATCTCACTGAAAGGAATCAAATGAAGAGACTCAAGACACTCGCCCTGCCGACCGCCCTGCTCGCGCTTCTGACTGCAGTACCGATTGCGGCTCATGAAGGCGGCACGCATGTCATGGGGACGATCAAGAACGTCGCGGAAAAGAGCCTGACGATCCTGACACGCGACAAGAAGGAAGTCGTGGTCGTCCTCGACGAGAAGACGAAGTTCCAGAAGGGCGGAGAGCCCGCAACTGTGAAGGACCTCAAAGCCGGCGCGCGCGTGGTCGTGGACGTGGAGAAGGGACAGACGAAGGAGACTCACATGGCGAAAGAAGTCAAGATCGGCTCCGCGGACGTGATCTACACCTGCCCGATGCACCCAGAGGTTCAGTCAAAGGAAACCGGAAAATGCCCGAAGTGCGGCATGAACCTGGAGCCGAAGGCCTGACGAGTCTCGTGACGGGAGAATGGTTGAACCGATGATGCTGCGAACGTTGCCCTCCGCCCCGCCGCCCGGAACCGTAAAGGACCTCGTCTGTGGGATGGACGTCGATCCTGCGCGGACGAAGCATTCGACGTCGCAAGAGGGCAAGGACTACTTCTTCTGCAGCGCGGGGTGCCTCGAGAAGTTCCGCCGGGAGCCGGCGAAGTACCTCTCGGGCGGCGGACACGAGGCGATGGAATCGGCCGCGCCCGCGGCGCCCGCCCCGCCTGCTGGCAAGGGCGTCGAGTACACGTGTCCGATGCATCCCGAGATCGTGCGGCGGGGCCCCGCGTCGTGTCCGATCTGCGGGATGGCGCTCGAACCGCGGACGATCTCGCTTGACGACGCACCGAATCCCGAGTTCGTCGACATGAGGCGCCGCTTCATCGTGGCGGTCGTTCTCACCGCGCCGCTGCTCGCCCTCGAGATGGGCGCGATGGTGGCGCCCGGGCTCGTCGCGGGAATTCCGCCGCGGCTGAACCTGCTCCTGCAACTCCTCCTCTCGACGCCGGTCGTGCTCTGGGCAGGCTGGCCGTTCTTCGAACGCGGGTGGACGTCGGTGAGGACGCGCAACCTGAATATGTTCACCCTGATCGCGCTCGGGACAGGCGCGGCATACGTCTATAGCGTCACAAGAGCGCTCGGCTTCCTTATTCCCTTCCCGGGCACGTCTTCTTCTTCGACCTCTTCCGATCATTCCCCTCTGCACGACGTCTACTTCGAAGCGGCTGCCGTCATCACGACGCTCGTCCTTCTCGGGCAGGTTCTCGAACTCGTCGCGCGGAACCGTACTGGCGGCGCGATCCGGGCGCTCCTCGGCCTCGTCCCGAAGACGGCGCGAGTCGTGAACGCGAACGGGGCCGACGAAGACGTTCCGATCGAGCATTTGAAGACGGGGGACCGGGTGCGCGTGCGCCCGGGCGAGCGCGTCCCTGTCGACGGCCGCGTCGTCGAGGGAACGAGCGCTGTCGACGAATCCATGATCACGGGCGAGCCGGTTCCGGTCGCCAAGAAGGCAGGCGACGCCGTGACGGGCGCGACCGTCAACGGAAACGGGGCGTTGGTCATCGAGGCCCTGAAGGTGGGCGGCGACACGGTCCTCGCGCAGATCGTACGGATGGTTTCCGAGGCGCAGCGAAGCCGCGCGCCGATCCAGCGCCTCGCGGACAAGGTCTCCGCCGTCTTCGTTCCGGTCGTGATTCTCGTCGCAGTGATGACCTTCGGGATCTGGGCGCTCGTCGGGCCCGAGCCGCGCTTCGTTCACGCGCTCGTGAACGCCGTTGCCGTCCTCATCATCGCCTGCCCGTGCGCCCTCGGACTCGCGACGCCGATGTCCGTCATGGTCGCGATGGGCCGCGGCGCGGCCGCGGGGGTCCTCTTCAGGGACGCGGCGGCGCTCGAGCGGCTCGAAAAAGTGGACGTGCTCGTCGTGGACAAGACGGGCACGCTGACGGAGGGGAAGCCGAAGATCGTTCTGTCAAGACCCGTGCACGGCTGGCAGGAAGATGCGCTCGTCCGCTCGTCCGCCTCGGTCGAGCGCGCGAGCGAGCATCCGCTCGCAGGCGCGGTCGTGTTTGCTGCGAACGAGAGGAAACTGACTCTCGCCGAAGCGCGCGACTTCCAGGCGGTCGCCGGCAAGGGCGCCCGGGCGTCCGTCGAAGGGCAGGTCGTCGCCGTCGGCTCTCTTGCACTGTTCGAAGAACCTTCTCTTCATCTCTCGTCTCCTTTTCCCCCGGACGTTCTCCGTGAGGCCGACGGCGCCCGCGCGCAGGGCCAGACGATTCTCTTCGTCGCGGTGGACGGGAAGCCCGCGGGATTCCTAGCGGCGGCGGATCCGATCAGGGCTTCCACGCGCGGTGCGATCGCGGGGATGCACGCCCTCGGGATTCGCGTCGTGATGCTCACGGGGGACGCGAAGGCGACCGCAGAAGCCGTCGCGAAGGAGCTCGGGATCGACGAGGTCGTCGCAGGCGTGCTACCGGCCGGGAAGGCCGAAACGGTGACGCGGCTGAAGAGCGAGGGGCGGATCGTCGCGATGGCGGGTGACGGCATCAACGACTCACCCGCGCTTGCTGCCGCGGACGTGGGCATCGCGATGGGCACGGGAACCGATGTGGCCATCCAGAGCGCGGGCGTGACCCTCGTCGGGGGCGACCTCTCGGGCCTCCTGCGCGCCCGGCACCTGAGCCGCGCGACCATCCGGAACATCCGCCAGAACCTCTTTTTCGCGTTCGTCTACAACTCGCTCGGAGTTCCCGTGGCGGCCGGCGTTCTCTACCCGTTCTTCGGCCTTCTCCTTTCCCCGATCCTCGCGAGCGCCGCCATGAGCCTGAGCTCTGTGTCGGTCATCGCGAATGCCCTGAGGCTTCGCCGCGCCGCCTTATGACGAAGGTGGCAGGGAGGGTTTGCGTCAGCCGAGAGAGGCCGCTTAGAGCTTCTTCGCGATTGCGTCGATTGCCTTCACGCCCGCTCCGAACCGGGCCATCGCTTCCTTGTTGCGTTCCAGCTCACCGTAAGAGAGGTAGCGCACGTTCATCTCTGCCACCGGGCGAAGGAAGGCGCGAGCAAGCTGCTTTCGAACCTCGTCCTCGCGTCCGTCGGGCGCGACGAGGAACAACCCCTGGGCCGCGGTGGAGGTGCTCGACAGCGCGAGGTCGAGCAGCCGCAGGATTCCGGAATAGATGGAAGTGCTGTGCTCCACTTCGAAGGCGGCGGCAACGCTCGAGCCCTGACGGTCCAGCCAGAGGACGTCGATGAGTCGCACCAGCCCCGCCCCGGGTGCCTCCGTGATAGACGCGGGCAAATCAGACAGGCAGCCGTCTCCGAGCGTTCCGCTTCCAGTGACCCGACCTCGGTCGTTCGACGCGACCCACACGTCGTACCCCAGTGTTCTTCCGAGGTCACGGAGCCAAGCCTGCACCCGGACGTGGCTGTGCTCGCCGTCCGCCGTCTCCTTCTCCCGACGGCCCTGCGCCTTGCTTTCGGCGCGTACGCGTTGGAGATCGGCCTGCCACACCGCAAGGCCTTCGGAGTCGCTGGGAGGCGGCGGCGCGGCATATCGCGCGACGCCGACGTCGAAAAGCAGCCCGGCCACGGCGCCGAGGTCGTTCGAAAGAAGATCGCGATATTCACCGTTCAGGCGGAGGATCCCCTGCCGCATCGCAAGGTAGTCGCCCCAGCGCCCGAGCTTGACGCGTGCGCCCGTCAAGGCGTTGTATCCCTTCACGATGGCGGTGTTGGAAGGAGGCGCGAGGGTCGGATGAAGGAAGTAGAGCAGGTTCGCCACGGCCGGCCCGAGGCCCTTGATCTTTCTCTCGTCCAGCAACGTGATCGCCTCGATGAGCCTCTCCTCCGTTGAGCAACACGTACAGGTGTTGAGGAAGCGTCCGAAGGCGAGCTGGTTTTCCGGACTCTCGTAGATGTCGGGAATCCGCAGCTTCGGCTTCCACAGGAACGCATGATCAGCGCCCCTGAAGATCTGACGTTGCTCCGCGATGGATCCGACGACCGTTTCGAGCGAGGACCCTTTGTAGACGTTACCGAATGCACCGCTCTCGATTTGAGTCACCACCGTTTCCAGTCCTCGCCGGATGGATCGGAAGTTCTTGATGCGTTCCTCCCACAGGAACCACGTCGTGTAGGTCGCGCCGGCGTCGGAGCGCCAACGTTGGATCAACTCTCGAAGTGAGTCCGTCATGTGCGTGCCGTGGATCGTAATGCGATTTCGGGGCACGCGGCGAACGTCGCCCGGGCGCGCCCCGGCGATCCTCCGAATGCCCGTCGCGGTCGCCGGTCAAAAGGAAAGCCTCAGCCCCGCGCGGATCGTGCGCGGGTCGACGGGATGGAGGTGGACATCGTCGACGCCGGCCGCGGGCTCGCCGGGGAGGCGCGACGTGTAGTAATAGTCGATGTCGCTCGCCTGCGCGTCGAGGATGTTGTAGACGTCGAGCGTCAGGCGCGCCCACGGCGCGGCCTGCCAACCAACCTTGAGGTTGACGAGTGTGGAGGCCTTCGACCGGACGCTGTCGTCCTCGACCAGCGCGCGCGGCCCGAAGTACCTCAGGCGCGCGCTCCCGAAGAAGCCCGAGAGGTTGTGGACGGAGACGCCCGCCGACGCGACGCCTTCGATGGCGCCCGGGATGTAGTTCCCCGCGGGATCGTCCCGTGTGAAGCGAGCCCGCGAGTACGCGAAGTCCGCGTCGACCGTCATCCAGGGATAAGGGCTCCAGGTGTTCGCCCACTCGAACCCGATCCGCCGGCTCGGCCGGCTGGGCTCCGTGATGCCGGCGTCGCCGGAGAAGACGAGCTCGGACCCGATGTCGAGGAGCCAGACGCCGAGCGTCGACTGGAAGCCCTTGATCGCGGTGGTGCGCACGCCGAACTCGGCTCCTTTCGCGCGCACGAGAGGCGTCACGGGCTCCACGGGATCCTTCGTCACGGGGTCCACGTGCAGCGTCGCGCCGCGCCCGTCGTTGCTGTGGAAGCCGTACCCGCCGTTGAGGTAGATCTCCGTGTTCGAGAACGGCCCGAAGACGAGGCTGAGCTTCGGGCTCAGGATGGCGCGCGTCGCCGTGCCCGAGTTCTCGGCGACGTTGCTCGAGACATTGAAGCGATACAGGTCGCCCCGCAGTCCGGCGATGGCCCGGAACCAGGGCGAGACCTGGACCGCGGCCTGCGCCCAGAGGGCGCCGCTCGTCTGCGAGACGTGGTCGAGGCGGACGACCGTGAGGAGGTCGCGAGCTCTCGTGTTCAGGAGGCCGAGCGTCGGGATGTCGTCGTTGCGGACGTCGAGCCCGGCCGTGACTTCGGCGTCGGCCCCGAAGAGCGTGAGCCGCCGCTCGTGGCTGACCTTGCCGCCGGTGACGACGCGCCTGTCGACCTGCTGGAACTGGTCGCCGTTCACGGGGTCGTTCAGGAAGTATGTGAAGTTGTTCCAGAGGTCGAGCGCGTAGTCCATGACGTAAGCCTGAGCGCGCGTCCGCGAGCCCTGACCCGTCGTCTCCCAGTCCGCCGAGAGACTGTAGCGATGCGTGCGGCCCCCGTCCGTCGGGTCGATCGCGTCGTACCGGCCGTAGAGGCCTTCGTCCACGCCGCGCTGGGCGACCTGATCGGTGGAGTTCCAGACGCCCTGGTAGAAGACGCCCGTCACGCTGAAGCCGTTGCCTTTCTGGCCCGTCGACCAGCGCAGGAGGCCGTTGACCTTCCGGAAGTCGTCCGGGTTCGTCCACGGTCCGTCGTTGTGGTACAGCTCGAGGGCGCCGAGGAGAGTGCCGCCCGCCGCCGCGACCGAGCCCGCGAACAGGCCGCGCCGGTAACCGCCGCCGCCGAACGAGAGATCCACGATCGGCCTGTCGAGCGCGCTGACGTAGTCGACGTTCACGGCGCCGGCCGCCGAGAAGTCGCCTTCGTCCGCGAAGTACGGGCCCTTCTTGTACCGGATGCCCGAGACGAGCTCCGGGATCAGGAAGTTGGCGTCCGAATAGCCCTGGCCGTGCGCATGCGTCGGCATGTTCACGGGCACGCCCGCGACCGCCGAGGCGACGTCGGTGCCATGGTCGAGGTTGAAGCCGCGCAGGTAGTACTGGCTCGCCTTGCCCTCGCCCGAGTGCTGGCTCGTCAGGAGCCCGGGCACGGCCTCGAGGATGTCGCCCGCGCGGTGCACCTCGCGCGCCGCGACCTGGTCAGCCGTCACGACGCCGGTGCCGGCGGAGTCCGCGATACCGACGAGGTCTTCCGGGCGAAGGTCGGGGTCCGAGAGGTCGCGAGAGGAACGCGGCGCCGTGACGGACACTTCGGCTCTGGCTTTCGTGCGGGCCGCCGGAGGCTCCGGCTCGGCGACCTCCTCCGCGAGGGCCCACGAGGCGAATGCAGCGCAGAGCAGGGCGGCCAGCGCCCGCGCTCGGGCACCATCAAAGAGACTCTTCGGATTTCTTCGAGTGGAAGAGAGCACGGGATTCGGCGGAGTCTATCGACGTTCCGCGGCGGCGGATGCAACGTTCTGCGCACGGAGGCCCATTGCGGCGAGCATCCGCCGCGCCTCGTCGGCGTACAGCACGTGGAAGCGCGGGTCGATGTTCAGGGCCCGCTCGAGGTGGCGTCGGGCTCCGGCCGCGTCGCCGGCGGCGCGGGCGATCGCCCCCGCGTGGAACTCGAGGAGCGGGTCGACGGTGCCGCGCGCGAGGGCCTGCCGCACGGGCTCGACGGCCTCGGCGGCGCGCCCGGCGCGGTAGAGGGCCCATGCGTAGGCGTCGTACCCGTAGACGTCCTTGCGACCCTTGAGTTCCCGCTCGGTCATCGCGAGGCCGCGCGCCACCTCGCCGTGGTCCGAGAAGTAGAGCGCGAGAGGACGGTGAACGAGGCGGTGGTCCTCGGGCAGCTTCGCGTCGAGGTCGGCGATGGCCTTCCGCGCGCGTGCCTCGCCGGCGACGTCGCCGATCGCGCGGCGGTAGTCGACGAGCGCCGCCGCGACGCCGGCTTCGGGTTCGAGCGCGAGCGAGCGCTCCGCGAGACGCGTCGCGGGCTCCCAGAGGCCCTTGCGCGCCGCGATCTCCGCGGCAGTGGAGAGGGAAGGGGCGTGGTCCGGCACGCGGCGGAGAGCCTCGACGAGCCGACCTTCGGCCTCTTCGTAGCGGTTCAGCTTCAGGAGGATGCGGGCGGAGCGGGACCGGCACCATGCGAAGGCCTCCTGATCTGCCGCCCGCGCAGCCTCCGCGGCGAGGTCCATCGACTGCAGGGCTCCCTTCAGGTCCCCGGCGATCTCGCGCGCGAGCGCGACGCGGCTGTACGAGGCCGTCGAGGGGCGGCGCACCGCGAAACGTGCGTAGGCGGCGAAAGCGTCGGGGTAGCGCCCGAGGTCGAAGTTCGCGTCGCCGATGGATCCGTCCAGCTCGGCGTCGTCGGGCCGCTCCTTCTTGAGGGTTTCGGCTTCGCGGAGGAGGCCCTCGAAGTCGTGATGGGGGAGGAGCAGCCGAAGCTGGAACTTGCGCATCTCGTAGTCGCCGGGCGAAGCGGCGAGCCCGGCCTGCACGGCCGCATCGGCGGCGGCGAGATCGTCGTGCGAGAGCGTCGTGCGATAGCGGGCGTAAAGCCGCGTCGCTTCGGCGAGGGGGCCGTGCGCAGCCGGTGCAGCGAAGCGCTGTGCGCTTGCGACGCCCGCGGTGAGAAAGAGGGCGGCCGCCCCCGCGAGAAGCGGGAGCGGCGGGAACCGGAGCGGGGAACGCCTAGCGCGCATCCTTCGTCGTCTGGATGCGGGCGAGGTCGTCGCGGTCGCGAGCAATCCGGACCCGCTCGGCGAACTCCTCGTCGGAGATGCCTTCGGGGAAGCCCTTGACGGACGCGTCCTTGACGGCGCGCACGGACCCGACCGACTTGATCGGAGCCGGAGCTCCCGCGTGGAGCGCCGAGAAGCCGCTCGTCGGCGCCCACATGTAGGGGAAGAAGTAGCGGCAGCCGCGCTGCGGGAAGTCCACGCCGTCACCGAGGTCCTTGTTGGGCGAGGCGGCGTAAATCGGGTTCCCGCCGGAGGCCGGTGGAAGCAGTCCCACGATGATGCCGGCGACGGCGCGAAGCTCGATGTCCACGACGTCGTCGCACATGCGGCGGCCGTTCGGGAATCCCGCCGGGTCGCCGCCGAAGTATCCGAGTCGGCTCGCCGACGCGAACGGCGTCGGGGCGACCGCCGTGTTCAGTCGGAGCTGGTCGGAGTAGACCTCGCCGGGGCGCTGCGTCGGCGCGACACCGAACAGGCCCGCGACGCTCGCCGGGAGGCCGCGGAAGAGCGCGAGCTCGAGGTCGCCGCGCGGGCCGGGCGGCACCGGGATTCCGAAGAGGACGTTCATGTACGTCGCGAGGATCGGATAGAGCTCGCCAGGCGTCGTCGCGTCGCCCTTGAATGCCGATTCCTGCGCGGGCGTCGAGGCGTTCCAGGAGTCCTTCCGGCCCACGCCGACGAGGACTTCGTTCACGAGCGGATTCCCGAGCCGCGAGACCTGCTGGTAGGTCGTGCCGTTCGTCACGGTTCCGTCCGCGTTGAGCGTGCGCGTGGACGGGATGCTGACGGAGGCCCAGCCCCCCACGATCGAGACCGGGTTGTTCGCGTCGTTCACCTGGATGCCGGCCGAGGTGAGCATCGCGATCGGGACCTGGAGGGCCGTCGAGAGGACCGTGTAGCCGTAGAGCGTGTCGCGGCCGCCGCCCGTGTTCCCGACGCCCACGCCCGGCCGGCCGTTGCCGGCGCCGGCCTCGAGGTTGACGGCGTCGAAGATCATTCCGAGGTCGACGAAGAAGGGGTCCTGCCGCGGCCCGACGAAGACCGAGATCTTCCCGTCGGCGCTCTTCTGGATGCCGTTCGGGAGGCTCACGTAGTTCGGGAAGGTCTTGGGGCCGATGTTCGGCGGAAAGACCGGCTGGTCGGTGAGGATGTTCGTGATCTGGCCGGCGGACGGATTCGCCGCGGGGCCCGCGATGCGGTCGAGGCTGTACGTCTGCTTCACGTAGAGGTTCGAATCCGTGATCGAGGTCAGGCCAGGCAGCGCATAGAGGAAGGAGTTCGGCTGCGCGTACGTGGTCTTGAACGTGAAGCGGAACGTCACGTCCTCGATTCCGTCGCCGTTGTTGTCGATCTTGATGTCGTACCGGGCGCCGTCCTGGAAGCCCGCGTAGTTCGGGCCGCCCTGGGGCTCGATGAGGCCGTAGCGGCAGGCGACGAGGTTGACCATCGACGGGTCGTTCGGGTCACGGAACATGTAGAAGTCCGTGTCGTCGAGGGCCGGGTTCTTGGACGTGAACGGCGCCTCGTTGTGGCTCGACGCGAGGGCACGCTCCGGCGCGAACGCCGGGACGAGGAACGCGGCGAGCGCGAGAAGGGCGAACACACGGGCAGCGGACGGTTTGTGCATCGGTCTCCCTTTCGTTCAGATGGATGGACTTCTTTGAAAGTGACTAGAGCGTCGCGAACATGACCGGTCTCGTCGTTTCCTGACAGCGAATACGCGAGCCGGCGGGCCGCCGGATCAGCGCGGGGATCTTCGCCCGACCGGAGCGTGACGGGGCGCACCGTCTAGAATCCGCCCCGGAAGCGCAAGGGGCCCGGCGGCCCCCCTGGTCTTCAAAACCAGCGTGCCCGCTCCGGAAGGGGCGGCGGGTGGGTTCGACTCCCACACGCTTCCGCCACCCCTGACCGAGGACGACGTTTCGTTCAGTCCGCGAGCGTCGAGAGGTCGCCGGGATCCTCGCCCATCTCCTTGGCCTTGAGGTAGCGCCGCACGATCTTCCCCGACCGCGTCTTCGGGAGCGACGGCACGATGTCGATGTCGTTCGGCACCGCGATGGGGCCGAGGTCCTGGCGCACGTGGTCCTTGAGGCTGCCGATGAGGCCCGGTCCCGCCTGGGCGGTCGCCTTGAGGACGACGAACGCCTTGATCCTCTCGCCCTTGAGCGCGTCCGGGAGGCCGACGACCGCGCTCTCGGCGACGGCCGGATGCCGGAGGAGCGAGCCCTCGACGTCGGCCGTGCCGATGCGGTGGCCCGCCACGTTCATGACGTCGTCCGAGCGGCCGAGGACGGCGAAGTAGCCGTCGTGGTCGCGCACGGCGATGTCGCCGCACGTGTAGCAGCCGGGGATGGTCTCCCAGTACTTCTCGTAACGCGCCGGGTCTCCCCACACCGTGCGGAGCATGTATGGCACCGGGCGCCTGAGGACGAGGAGGCCGCCGTGGCCGTCGGGCAGCGACCTGCCGTCCTTGTCGACGATGTCGGCCGCGACGCCGGGAAGGGGCTTCCCGACCTTGCCGGGCCGCGCCTCGAACGTCGGGAGCGTGCCGAGGACGGGGGCTGCGATCTCCGTCTGCCAGAAGTTGTCGACGACCATGCCGCCCGACTGTCCGACGAGGTGCTTCTGCGCCCAGAGGTGCGCCTCGGGGTTGAGCGGTTCGCCCGCGCACGCGATGAGGCGCAGGCGCGAGAGGTCGTAGCGCGCGGGCGCCTCGGCCCCGTGGCTCATGAACATGCGCATCGCCGTCGGCGCCGTGAAGAGGATGTTCACGCCCACGCGCTCGCAGAGCTCCCACGTGACGTCGGCCGACGGGTAGTCCGGAACGCCCTCGCGCGTGAAAACGGTCGCACCGACCGAGAGCGGCCCGTACACGATGAAGGAGTGGCCGACGATCCAGCCGATGTCGGACGTCGACCAGTAGATGTCGCGGTCGCCGATCTGGTAGAAGGCGCGCGCGAGGTACGTCACGCCCACCATGTATCCGCCCACGGTGTGGACGACGCCCTTGGGCGTCCCCGTCGTGCCGGACGTGTAGAGGATGAAGAGCGGGTCCTCGGCGTCCATGGGCTCGGGCGGACAGTGGATCTCTCGCGCGTGCTGGATGTCGTAGAAGTCGCACTCGCGCTCGCTCTCGAACGTCACCGGCTCGTCGCCCGGCCTCGAGCCGCGGCGGTGGACGACGACCTTCTCGACGAACGGGAGGTCGCGGACCGCCTCGTCGATCGTCGGCTTGAGCGGGATCTTCTTGCCGCGCCGGAACGTGAAGTCCGAGCAGACGACGACCTTGGCCTTGCAGTCCTCGATGCGGGACTTCAGTGCCTGCGTGCCCATCCCGGCGAACACGACGGAGTGGATCGCGCCGATGCGCGCGCACGCCAGCATCGTGACGACGCCCTCCGGCGTGAGCGGCATGTAGATGATGACGCGGTCGCCCTTCTTCACACCGAGGCGCTTCAGGGCGTTCGCGAACCGGTTCACCTCGCGGTAGAGCCGGCTGTACGTGTATGCGTGCTCCTCGCCGTCCTCGCCGACCCACAGAAGCGCCGCCTTGTTGCGCTTGTCGCCGTACACGTGGCGGTCGATGCACGAGACCGTGGCGTTGAGCTTGCCGCCGAGGAACCACTGATGATTCGGCGGCTGGAAGCGGCAGACTTCCTTCCAGGGCTCCATCCACTCGATTCCTGCGGCTTTCTCGGCCCAGAAATCGTCTGGCGAGAGGAGGGCGTGCTCGCGCTCCACGACGTCGTTGCGGATCACGGCGTCGCGCGCCATCCAGATGGGCGGATGGATGACGTTTTCGTCCTTCGCCAGCTTCTCGATCGCCACCTGCTGGGAATGCGAGAGGTCCAGGCCGGGTTTCGCCGTCGATTCCGCCGTCATGAGGCTCTCCTTGTCCGGGAGTGTGCCGGGGATCTTAGCGTTTCCTCGCGGACCGCGCGGCCTTCGCGCGGGCAGCCGGCGGCCGCTTCGAGGCCGGCCGGCGGCGGGCCGGCTTCTGGCCCAGGCCGGCGAGCTCGCGCAGGAGGTCGAGCGTCGTGACGATCCCGACGACGTGGCCCCCGCGCGTGGCGAGAAGCCGGTGGATGCGCCCGGCGACCATCGTCCGCGCGATCTTCGGCAGCGGCGTCGTGTCCGGAATGGTGAAGAACGTGGGCGTCATGATCTCGGCGACGAGCCGGCCGCCGTCCTCGATCGCGAGCCCCCGGAGGTCCTCGGGGTTGAAGCGTTTCTCCCAGGCGCGGGAGGGCCGCGCGTCGGGCTCGCGGTCGCGCGTCACCTGGTCGACGATGTCGGTCAGGCTCACGACGCCGGTCAGGCGTCCCGCCGCGTCGAGCACGGGAGCGCCCGAGATCCCCTTCTCGGTGAAGAACGAAGCGAGCTCGTGGACCGACCAGCTCTCGCGGACCGCGAGGACGGGGTGAATCATGACGTCGCGGGCGGTTTTCATTTCGATCTCGTCGTTCCCGCGACGAGCTTCCCGCGCCGCCGGCGCGCGCGACATAGCGCAGCTGAATCATCCGGAGGCGCGGGCTGCTAGGATCTCCGCGATGGCGCGCCGCATCCTCGTCTGCGACGACGAAGCCGACATCCGCGAGGAGCTGAAGACGACGCTCGAGGAGCACGGCTACGACGTGAAGGCGGTTTCGTCCGGCCTCGAAGTCGAGAAGGACGCGCCGGACTACGACGCGGTCCTCCTCGACGTCAAGATGGCGGGGCAGGACGGCCACGAGACGCTCGCGAAGCTGCGCGCGCGGGGCGTGGCGACGCCTGTCGTCATGATCTCGGGGCACGGCGACGTGGAGACGGCGATGAAGGCCGTGCGCGCCGGCGCAGACGACTTCCTCGAGAAGCCGCTCTCGACAGAGGTCATCCTGAACGCGCTGCGGCGCGTCCTCGACTCGCGCCGTCTCGCACGCGAGAACCTCGAGCTGAAGTCGCGGCTCGGGATCGGCCGCATCGTGGGGTCGAGCGAGCCGATGCGGAAGCTCCTCGCGGACGTCGGGAAGGCGGCGCCGACGCCGGCGACCGTCCTCGTCGTCGGGCCGAGCGGAACGGGCAAGGAGCTCGTCGCGCGCGCGATCCACGACTCCTCGCTCGTGAAGGCCGGTCCGTTCGTGCAGGTCAACTGCGCCGCGATCCCGGACACGCTCATCGAGTCCGAGCTCTTCGGGCACGAGCGCGGCTCGTTCACGGGAGCCGACCGCAAGCAGACGGGCAAGTTCGTCGAGGCGGACGGCGGAACGATCTTCCTCGACGAGGTCGGGGACATGTCGGCCTCCGCGCAGGCGAAGGTGCTCCGCGTCCTGCAGGAAGGCGAGGTCGAGCCCGTCGGGAGCCCGCGCGTCGTCAAGGTGAAGGTCCGCGTCGTCGCGGCGACGAACCGCGACCTCACGACGCTCATCGCGCAGGGGAAGTTCCGGGACGACCTCTACTACCGCCTGAACGTCCTCGTGCTGAGGACGCCGGCGCTCGGGGAGCGCCGCGAGGACGTCCCCGCGCTCGTGACGTTCTTCGCGGAGCAGTTCGCGAAGACGAACAACTACAGGCCTAAACGGTTCACGGACGCGGCGCTCGAGGCGCTCGCCGCGCGCGCGTGGCCCGGGAACGTCCGCGAGCTGAAGAATCACGTGGAGCGGCTCATGATCATGTCGGACGCGGACGTTCTCGACGCCGCCGACGTGGACGGCGCCGCCGCTGCGCCCGCGGCGGACGCAGGCCCCGTCACCGTGCGCGGCGGCAGGGTCGTGGACCCGGCGTCCGCGGGAGTCTGGGAGCGGCTCGTGGGAATCGGCACGCTCCAGGAATTCCAGGACGAGACGGAGAAGCTCTACCTCGTCTCGAAGCTCGCGGAGAACGGAGGAAACGTGACGCGCACCGCCGAGGCGATAGACACGCCTCGCTCGAACCTCTACAAGAAGATCGACCGCTACGGCCTGCGCCGCGACCGGGACGGAGGGGAGCCGTGACTCCCGACGCCGTGCGCCGCCACTTCGAGGAGACGGGTGCGCTCCTCTCGGGCCACTTCAAGCTCTCGTCGGGTCTCCATGCGGACCGCTACCTCCAGTGCGCGAAGGTCCTCCAGCACCCGGATCGCGCCGGCGTTCTCGGAGCCGCACTCGCGGCGCTCCTCGCGCCGGAGAAGCCGGGAGTCGTCGTGTCGCCCGCGATGGGCGGCGTCATCATCGGCCACGAGGTCGCGCGCGGCCTCGGCGTGCGCGCGATCTTCACGGAACGCGTGGACGGCGTCTTCTCGCTCCGGCGCGGGTTTGCCCTGGAACCGGGGGAGCGCGTCGCCGTGATCGAAGACGTCGTGACGACGGGAAAGTCGACGAAAGAGGTCCTGGACGTCCTGCGCCGGGAGGGCGCCGCGCCCGTCGCGTGCGGGTCGATCGTGGACCGGCGCGCCGCCGCGGAGAAGACTCCGGCCGTCGACGGGGTCCCCTATCGCGCGCTTCTGCCGCTCGAGGTCCCGGCGTGGGGGCCGGCGTCGTGCCCGCTCTGCGCACGCGGCGAGCCCGTCGTCGCCCCCGGGTCGCGGCACCTCGCCGGCCGGACATGACGTCGGCGCCGATCTTCATCCTCGACGGACCCCATTACCACGCCGTGCGTCCGGGCGCGGCGGCGACGTTCGGCGGCGTGACGCTGGCCGTAGGACCGGACCCCGTCGCCGAGGTCGTCGCGCGCGCCGCCGGTGCGGTGATCGGCCGGGCGCGGCCGGACGGCGCGACGCCCGAGCTGGGCTGGGTTCCGCTTGCGGGCTCGTCCGCCTGTCGCTTTTCCCTGGATCTCCCCGTCCCGCGCGGCGCGGAGATCGACTTCTCGCTGCGGCTCGCGTCGGGGGCGGAAGTGCCCGCGTTCCGCTACGACGTCCCGTTCGCCGAGCGAGAGGGCGCACGCCTCGCGGCGCTCGACGCGCGCGTCGCGGCGCTTCCGGTTCCGGACTCGGCCCTCGTCGCGACGACGCAGGGCCTCGGAAACGTCGACGCGTACCGCGCCTCCATCCTCGGCTCGTTCCTCGCGATGGAATCGATCCTCGTGGCGGGCGGAGCCGACCCCGCGCGCGTGCGGTCCATCCTCGACATCGGCTGCGGGACGGGCAGGCTCCTCGCGGGGTGGCACGCCGATGATCCGCTCCGGCGCCTCGTGGGCACCGACCTCAACCGGGACCTGATCGCCTGGGCGCGAACGCACCTTGCTTCCGTCGCGGCCTGGGAGGTGAACGGCCTGCATCCGCCGCTGCCGCACCCCGACGGCGCCTTCGACCTCGTCGTCCTGTCGTCCGTTCTCACGCACCTGTCCCTCGACAACCAGAAGGCCTGGGTCGCCGAGATGCGCCGTCTGCTCGCGCCGGGAGGGCACGCGCTCGTCACTCTGCACGGTTCGGTTTACGCGGAAGTGCTCCTGAGGGAGCCGGCGGCCGCGGAGAGGTTCCGGTCAACGGGGTACGCGGAGCTCGCCGGGGCGGCCGAGGGCGCCAACGGGTACACGTCGTTCCACACGGAGGCGTTCGCGCGCAGCCTCTTCGCGGATTTCGCGCGCGTCGCGTTCTTCCCGCGCGGCGTCACGGGCGGCGTCGCCCACGAGTTTCCGATCGCGTCGCTGCAGGACGTTTACGCCCTGGCCCGTTGAGCGATTCGTGAAGCTCCTCCGCACGCTCACCGCAAATCTCCTCGTCCCGCTCGGGATCGCCGGGCTCCTGTTCCTCGCGCTGGAGGGCGGTTGCCGCGCGGCGCTGCGCGTCCGCACGGGCGCGTGGCCCGAGACACGCGTCGAGGCGTACACGAAGTTCGTCGAGAAGGTCGGGCGCGCCTACCGGCTGCATCCGCGCCTCGTCGTCGCGGGGCGGCCGGACGCGACGCTCGAGGCCGCGGGCAAGGTGGTCCACTTCAACGCCCGAGGCCAGCGCGCGACCAACGTCCGGGACCTCGCGGTCCCGAAGCCCGCGGGCGTCTTCCGAATCGTCTGTGAGGGCGGTTCGACGACGTTCGACCTCCTCGCCGCGGACGACGCGTCGACCTGGCCGGCGCGTCTCGGAGCTCTCCTCGCGCCACGGGCCGACGTCGCGAACGCCGGCTTCCCGGGCTGGACGAGCCGCGAGAGCCTCGTCTCCCTCGAGATCCGCGACCTCGAGCTGGATCCGGATCTCGTCGTCGTCCTCTCCGGCGTCAACGACCTCCAGCCGGCCGGCCACGTCCCCTTCCGCGCCGACTACTCCGAAGGGCACACGGACATCCTGCCGCGCGTGCTCGGAGCCGTCCCGGTGCCGGTCCGCCTCGTCTCGCGCTCGGTCTTCCTCGAATTTCTTCTCGGCCGTTTGCGCGGCCCGGGCGACGCGCAGGGCGCGGAAGGGTTCGCGCCCTCGTACGCGTGGAACGGTGGACCCAGGCAGGACGACATTCCGGCGGCCGCGGTCGCCGTCTACGAGCGCAACTTGCGTTCGACGATCGCCGCCGCGCGCACGCACGGCGCGCGGACTCTGCTCGTCGCGCAGTCGGCCCGCGTCCGCCCTGGGCACGAGGCGGCCGACCGCGCCTGGCTCGAGGGCTGGGCGCCGGGGCTCACGCCGGCCGGCTACCTCGCGGGCCTCGCGCGCTACAACGCCGTCGCGCGGGCGCTCGCCGCGGAGGGGGCGGCTCTCTTTCTCGACCCGTTCGCCGGCGGCGCGTTCCCGGAGTCCGCGTTCGCGGACCCCGTGCACTTCACGCCGGAAGGGTCCGAGCGGTTCGCACAGGCGCTCGCGGCTTACCTGAAGGCCCCGGGCGGGCCGCTCGCTCCGCGCTGAGCCGTCAGAGGTGGCGGTCGAGGCCGCGGTCGTCCCACGCCGACGGGTCCTCGATCGGCTCGAGGTGGGTCGTGACGGTGCTCCCGGGCAGCGCGGCGGCGACGCCCCGCTCGATCTCCTCGCAGACGTCGTGCCCCTGCTTGACGGTCCACGAGCCCGTGACGAGGACGTGCATCTGGATGAAGTGGCGCGGCCCCGCGCGGCGGGTCCGGATGTCGTGCACGACGATCCCGCGCTCGTGGAACGGCGCGAGCGCTGCCGAGAGCGCCGCCTGCTCGTCCTCGCCGATGGCCTTGTCGAGGAGGCCGTAGCCGGTCTCCTGCAGGAGCCGCACCGCCGTGTAGACGATGTTCGCGGCGACGAGAAGCGCGACGATGGGGTCGAGGATCAGCCAGCCCGTGAGCTTGACGAGGAGGACGCCGACGAGGACGCCGGCGGACGTCCAGACGTCCGTGAGGAGGTGCTGCGCGTCGGCCCGGAGCGTGATCGAGCGGAGCCGTCTGCCCTCGCGCATGAGGATCCATGCGACGACGCCGTTGACGGCCGAGGCGAGGACCGAGATCCCGAGGCCGAGGCCCACGTTCTCGATCGGCTGGAGGCTCCGGAGGCGCTCGACGGCCGTCACGGCGATCGCGACGGAGGCCGCGAGGATCATGAGGCCCTCGAAACCGCTCGCGAAATACTCGGCTTTCGTCTGTCCGAACGCGTAGGTCGAGTCGGCCGGGCGGCTCGAACGGCGCAGAGCCCAGAACGCGACGAGGGCCGCGAGGAGGTTCACGCCCGACTCGGCCGCGTCCGAGAGGAGGCCGACCGAGCCCGTGAGCTTCCAGGCCCAGACCTTCAAGGCGATCGTCACGAGGGCGGCGGCGATCGACAGGAGAGCCCAGCTCGATGGGGAGCGGTCGCTCATGCGCGCGAGGAGACTGCGGCGGGACCGGCTGCGCGTCAAGCGGCGGCGATCCTGCGAACGGGTCTCGCGCGTGCCCCTGCTACGCTTCCTCCGTGCGCGCGCTCGTCTGCGACGGTCCCGGGCCTCCGGTCCTCAAGGAGGTGCCGGTGCCCGAGCCCGGCCCGGGCGAGGTCCTCGTGCGCATCGCCGCGGCGCTCACGTGCGGAACCGACGTCAAGATCGCGCGGCGGGGCCACCCGAAGATCCCGTTCCCGCTCGCGCTCGGCCACGAGTGGGCGGGCGTCGTCGAGAAGACGGGCGCGGGCGCGGCGTGGACAGCCGGAACGCGCGTCACGTCCGCCGTCTCGTCGCCCTGCGGCGCGTGCGCGGCCTGCCGCACGGGCCGCGAAAACCTCTGCGCGACCGCGTTCGACAGCCCGCTCTTCGGCGCATTCGCGGACTTCCTCCTCGTGCCGGAGCGCATCGCGAAGAACGGGCTCCGGAGGATTCCCGACGCCATGGCCGACGAGACCGCGGCCCTCGTCGATCCGCTGGCGAGCGTCGTGCGCGGGCTGAGCCGGGTGCCCGACGCGCGGGGACGAGACGTCCTCGTCGCCGGCACCGGCCCGATCGCGGCGCTGCTGTTTCTCCTCTTGAAGGGGAAACAGGGGGAAGAGACGGGGAGAGCGGCGGAACGCCGCGTGGTCGTCGCAGGGAGACGGGAAGAAAGACTCGGATTCTTCCGGGAAAGGGGTGCGAGCACCGCGCGCATCGAACCGTCGCCGCGCTCGAGCGGCGCCGCGCCCCTCTTCACCTTCGAGGAAATCTTCTCTTCTCTCTCTTCCTCTTCCTCTTCCTCAAACTGTTTTCCTCTGGTGATCGACACGACCGGCGATCCCGGCGTCATCGAGGCGCTGCCGGCGTTGGCGTCCGACGGGGGCACCGTGCTTCTCTTCGCCGGGCTGCCCGCGGGGGCGCGCGTCGCGATCGACGCGCACGCCGTGCACTACCGCGAGGTCTCGATCGTGGGCTCGTTTCACTACACGCCGCGCGAGGTGGACGAGGCGCTGGTCCTGCTCTCCGGCGGCGTCATTCCCGCCGCCCAGATCGTCTCGGCCCGCCGCCCGCTCGCCGAATGGCAGGCCGCGTTCGACCTCGCCCGCACGGGGACGGACCTGAAGGTCGCGGTGATCCCGTGAGGACGATGCGCGCCGCCGTCGCGCATTCGGTGGACCGGATCGAGGTCGTCACGCGCGAGATCCCGGGGGTCGGCGCGGGCGAGCTCCTCGTCGCGATGAAGGCGGTCGGGATCTGCGGCAGCGACACGACGGGCTGGTACGTCGAGACGAAGGCTCCGGCCGTTCTCGGCCACGAGCCCGCGGGCGTCGTCGCCGAGGCGGGGGAGGGCGCGGCGTTCCGGCCCGGCGACCGCGTCGCCGTCCACCACCACGCGGCGTGCGGGAAATGCCGCGCCTGCCTCGCGGGCGAGGACGTCCAGTGCGACGCGTGGAAGAAGAACCGTCTCGATCCGGGCGGGCTCGCGGAATTCGTCCGCGTCGACGCGGCAGCCGCCGCGACGGACGTCTTCCGCCTCCCGGACGCCATGAGCTTCGAGGACGGCGCGCTCGCCGAGCCCGTCGCGTGCGCCGTGAAGGCCGTGCGGCGCGCGGCCATCCGACAAGGCGACACCGTCGCCGTCATCGGCCTCGGCGCGAACGGCGTGATGCTCGGCCTCGTCGCTCGGGCCGCGGGCGCCGCGACGCTCGTCGGCTGCGATCCGGACCCCTTGCGCCGCGCCCACGCGCTCCGCCTGGGGTTCGACGCCGCGGGAGAGCCGGGAGAAGAATTTTCTTTGAAGGTGAAGAGGGTTTCGGCCGCGGGGGCCGACGTGGTTTTCGTGCTGCCGACCGGCGAGGACGCGGTGCTCTCGGCGCTTTCCGCGGCGGGCCCGGCTGGCCGCGTCGTCTTCTATTCACCCGTCCAGCCCGGCAAGACGTGGACGCTCTCCCCGCATTCTTCCTATCTAAGAGATCTCTCTCTTCTCTTCTCTTATTCCTCCGGTGCCCGCGACCTCCGCGAGGCGCTCGCCCTGATCGAGCGCGGGGTCGTCCGGGCCTCCGATCTCGTGACGCATCGGGTTCCCCTCGCGGAGGCCGCCGAGGCGTTCCGGCTCGCGCGCCGGGGCGGCGGCGTCCTCAAGGTCATGGTGACGATCTGAAGAAGAAGCGGCTCGACGTCCTTCTCGTCGAGCGCGGCCTCGCCGAGTCGCGCACGCGCGCCGAGGCCCTGATCCTCGCCGGGCGCGTCGCGGTCGCCGGGAAGGAGCGGGTCAAGCCCGGAACGCCGGTCGACGACGCCGCCGAGGTTTCGGTGGGAGAGCCCGAACACCCGTGGGTCTCGCGCGGCGGCGTCAAGCTCGCGTTCGGTCTGGCGCACTTCGGCATCGATCCCGCCGGGCGCGTCTGCCTGGACGCGGGCGCGTCCACCGGGGGGTTCACCGACGTGCTCCTCGCGCGAGGGGCCGCGCGGGTCTACGCCGTGGACGTCGGGTGGGGACAGCTCCACGCGAAGCTGCGCGGCGACCCGCGCGTGATTCTCAGGGAAAGGGTCAACGCGCGCCTCCTGTCGCGCGCCGAGGTGCCCGAGGAGCCTTCGCTTCTCGTCGGAGACCTCTCCTTCATCTCGCTGACGCTCGTCCTGCCGGCGGCCGTTCCGCTCCTCGCGCCGGCGGCGGACGTCCTCGTCCTCGTCAAGCCGCAGTTCGAGGCGCAGCGCGGGGAGGTCGGCCGGGGCGGGATCGTCCGCGACGAGGCCGTCCGGGCCCGCGCGGTCGCCCGCGTCGAGGCTTCGGCCGTGGCGCTGGGCCTCGCGCCCCGCGGCGCCGTGCCGTCGCCGATCACGGGCGCCGACGGCAACGTGGAATACCTCGCCGCGTTCCGGAGGAATCCCGCTACACTTTCGGGGTGACGGTCCGAAAAAGGAGCGCCTCGCGCGTGCGCCGGGTGGGCCTCGTCACCCGGTACACGAGTCCGGAGGCGCTCGAGCTCTCCCGCAAGCTGGATCGCCGCCTCACGAAGCGCGGCTACGAGGTCGTCCATGACCTCGAGTCCGCCGCGGCGCGCGAGGTCGCCGGCGGCGTGGCCCGGACGCAGATTGCGCGCGCCGTCGACCTCCTCGTGACGCTCGGAGGCGACGGCACGCTTCTCTCGGTCGCCCGCCATCCCGCGCCGAACGTCCCCATCCTCGGGATCGACATCGGGACGCTCGGGTTCCTGACGACCTGCAGTCCCGGCGACTGCGAAGAGATCCTCGAGGCGGCGCTTGCGGGCACCGCGCGCCTCGAGGACCGGCGCCTCCTCTCGGTGTCCGTGGCGGAGGGGCGCCGCCCGGCGCGGACGTATCGCGTCGTGAACGACGCGGTCCTCGGCAAGTCGGCGCTCGCGCGCATCGCGGCGATCCGCGTCGACGTCAACGGCCGGACCGTCTCCCGCTATCGCGGCGACGGGCTCATCGTCTCGACGCCGACGGGCTCGACGGCCTACAACCTTTCGGCCGGCGGCCCGATCCTCGAGCCGACGATGCCGGCTCTCGTCCTGTCGCCCATCTGTCCCCACACGCTGTCGCTGCGCCCGCTCGTCCTGCCGGACTCCGTACGACTCGACCTGCGCGTCGAGGAGGACGCGACGGGAGTCTTCCTGACGCTCGATGGGCAGGAGGGATTCCCCGTGAGCGCCGCGACGCGCATTTCGATCTCTCGCGCGCGGGAAACCGTCTCGCTCGTTCGTGCCAATGCGGGCTCCTTCTGGGACGTCCTGGCGGGGAAGCTCTCGTTCGGCGGCGAGCGGGACAACGCGTCGCGCTAGCGAGGGGAGATGGCCCGGCGACCGATCCCGACCCTCCCGCAACTCTCCCTCACGCAGGTTCGTCTCGTCCGGCTCTTCTCTCTGCTTCTCCTGTTTTCCGTTCTCGTCCTGTACGCCGTCTTCCGGTCGCACCGCTTCCAGGACGCGATGCGCCGGAAGACGGAGCGGGCCCTGTCGGCGCAGGTCGGGCGGAAGGTGTCGATCGGGAGCTTCGACCTGGCGCTCCTCCCGTTTTCGTTCCTCGTGCGCGACGTCTCGATCGCGAACGACCGCCGGTCGCTTGCAGGGCCGCTCTTCTCGGCGGCCGAGATCGAGATCCGCGGGATTCCGGCGATTACGAGCGACAGGATCGAGCTCTCGAAGCTGCGGGTCGTGGCGCCGCGTCTCGTCGTCGAGGTGTTTCCGGACGGCTCGACGAACGTGGACCCGATCCTCCGGGCGCTGCGCGGCGGCGGAGGCGGGGGGAAGGACATTCAGCTTCACGAGGCCGTGATCCAGCGCGCGTCGCTCCGGTTCCGCGACTGGAAGGCCGAGGTCGACGCCCTGTTGAAGGACGCGGCGCTGACCGCTCGCGCGGGCCGGACACTCTCGGTCACGCACCTCGCCCTGGCCTGCCGCCAGGGGAGCTTCCGTCTCGAGAACAACGAGCCGCTCGAGTTCGCGGTCGGCGCCGAGATCACGCTCGCCCCGGGCCGCGCCCACCTCACCGGGCTGCGCCTCAAGGGCCCGAAGATCTCCGTCGAGGCTTCGGGCGGCGTCGACGACCTCAAGAAGCCCGTCTTCGCTCTCGTCGCGAAGATCGAGACGACCGGCGAAACGCTCGGAAGCGCCTTCGGCCTGGGCCTCCCGCTCGGAGGGCCGGTCCGGCTGAACGGAACGCTCCGCGCCGGCGACCCCGGAGGCTTTCGGATCCGCGCGGCGTTCGACCTGCCGGCTTCGCGCCTCGCCGTCTTTCCCATGTCGGGCGAAGGCACGCTCCGGCTCGATCCGAAAGGCCTTCTCGTGGACGTCTCGCGCGCGAACTACGCGGGGGGCTCCCTGCAGGCCCTCGTCCAGCTCGAGCGGCTCGACCGGCCGCCTCTGCCCGTGAAGATCGCGCTGCGTGGCAAGGGCATCGACTTCGAGCAGTTCTTCGCCGACATCGGCCTTCCGGGGACGGGGATGATGGCGCACGCGGGCCTCGAGGCGACGCTCACGTTCGGGCCGGGCGGGGTCGAGCACGCGGACGGCGCGGGCCGCCTCACGCTCACCGCGGACCCGGGCCGCGCGTCGGCGGTGAAGGGGCGCATCCCGATCCCCGTCTCCGGAGGCGGCCCCTTGCGCATCAGGGACGGCCGGATCCTCTTCGACAGGATTCCGCTCGCGACCGCGGGCGGCGCGAAGGTCCGGCTCGACGGATCGCTGCAGTTCGGCTCGTGGGAGCCGGACCTCACGTTTGACGTGACGGCCGGGGACCTCGGGGAGGTCGAACGCATCGCGGCGAACTGGTACCCGGCGATCCAGAAGGAGCCTCTCGCGCCGCCGCTGAAGCTGGGCGGGTCGGGCCACGTTTCGGCCCGGCTCACGCGCACCTTCGGCGACCCGCACGTCGAGGGCCGCATGGACGCCACGGACTTCGTCCTGCGCGGCGTGCGCTTCGGCGAGACGACCGCGAGCTTCGTCGTGGACCGCAATGTCGCGACGCTCGCGCCGTTCGCCGCCCGGGACGACGGAGGCGCTCTCTCCCTCGAGGGGAAGATCGGGTTCGGCGGCGCGCTGCACGGCCAGTACCGGCTGGACGGCCTCGTCGGGGATTTCCGCGACTGGCCGCTCGAGAAGGTCCTCGCGTTCCTCGACTTCGATCTGCCGCTGTCGGGACGCGCGACGGGCAGGCTCCCGCTCGACGGCGTCACCCCCGCGATCCACGGGCGCATCCCGCTCGTCCTGACGGACGCGTCGATCTGGGGGCAGAAGCTCGACCGCGTCGAAGGCGTGCTCGCGTTCCAGGACGACCGCATCGCCGTCGAGGACGCGACGGGGCGCCTCGGGGGCGCGACGGCGACCTTCGGCGGCTCCTACCGGTACGCCGATGGCGGCTACAAGTTCGACCTCGATGCGAAGGACCTGCCCGTGGGCCGCCTCTCGGCGCTCTCGGACGTCCCCGCGGCCGGACTCCTGTCCGGGCACGCTTCCGGCGAAGGCCTGATCGACAAGCCGACGCTCTCCGCGGACCTGCACGTCGCGGCCGCGACGTTCGACGGGCAGCCGGTCGCCCGTGCGGACCGTCGGGTGGAGATCCGCGCCCGTGCCGACCGGGGCGTCTGGAGCCTGCGGGCGGAGGCGGCGGAGGAGGGCGTCCTCGAAATCCTCTCGCCGAAGGACGGAGATTCCGGGGGACGCTGGCGCGCGCGCGCGGAGTTCCCGAGCCTCGCTCCGCTTGCGGGCCTTCTCGGCCTTCCCGCCGACGCGAAGTTCGACGGCCGGCTCAGCGCCGAGACTTCATTCAAGCCCGGCGCTTCGGCTGCCGACCTCGACGGCGACGGCGTGATCTCGGCCGCCCAGCTCACCGCGTGGGGACGGACGCTGACGCTCCGCGGCGCAACGCCGCTCAAGGTGTCGCGCGGGCGAGTCTCGTTCGAGCGCCTGGCGCTCGCCGAGGCGGTCCGGCCCGAAACGCCTTCCGGCGTTTCGACCCTCGTGACCCTGTCGGGCAGCGCGCAGTTCGTCGCGCCGCGGTCGCTGGACGTCTCGGCGAACGGGTCCGTGGACGCATCGCTGCTCGGCCCGGCGTTCGCGCCCCTGAAGCTCGCCGGACGCGTGACGCTCGACGCGCGGCTGGGCGGGAACGCGTCGTCGCCGATCGTCACGGGCCGCGCGGCCCTCGACGGCGTCGACGTCACGAGCCAGGACGGGAGCGCGGTGTTCGAATCCGCGACCGGCTCGCTCCTCTTCAGCGAGGGCAAGGTCACGATCAGCGACCTTTCGCTTCGGTTCGCGAGCGGGACCGTCGACCTCGGCGGCTCGATCAACGTCGACGGCTGGAAGCCGACCGGCATGCGAATCACGGCGCTCGTCTCGCACGTGAAGGTGTCGCCGTTCGACGGGTTCCGCGCGACGTTCTCCGGGAACCTCCTCCTCCTCGGCGATTCGCTGCCGCGCGCCGTCCGTGGCGAGCTCACGTTCGACCGGGCGCTCTACGACCGCGACTTCGCCATCGACCTCGCGGCGCTTCTCCAGCGCAAGCGCGCCACGACGGTGGGCGCGATTCCGTCGTCTTTCGACCCGGTGACGCTCGACGTGCGGCTCGTCTCGCCGCCCGAGTCCATCGAGGTCCGGACGAACGTCGCGCGCCTGAAGGCCTCCGGCGAGCTCTTCGCCCGCGGCACGTGGGGCCACCCGCTCCTCTTCGGGGAGATCCGCGCGGAGGACGGAGGCCGCCTGACGCTCCAGGGCCAGCGCTACGACCTGTTGTCGGGCCGCATCCTCTTCTCGAACCCGATCCGGATCGAGCCGTTCTTCGAGATGGAGGCCCGCGGCACGATCAACAAGTACCAGGTCACGTTCGGCCTCACGGGCACGGCCGCGCGCCTCGCGACCCGCTTCTCGTCCGATCCCCAGCTCTCCGAGGCGCAGATCATCTCGCTGATGGCGACGGGCGACGTCCCCTCGACTTCCGTCGCCGCCGGGGCGGTCGGCGGGACCCCGACGTCGTCGGACGAGTCCGTCTCGAGGGCGGCGCGGGAGCTTCTCGCGAGCCTCGCCTCCAACGCCGTCACGAGCCGCACGAAGGAATTCTTCCGTCTCGACCGGTTCCAGATCGACCCGGCGTTCTCGACCGGCTCGACGTTCGACGCGCCGCGGATCACGGTCGGCAAGTCGCTCGGGAAGGACTTCAACGCGACCGTCTCGTTCGTTCTCTCGAGCAACCAGCAGCAGATCATCACGCTCGACTACCAGCTCTCGCCGACGGCTTTCCTGCAGGCGCGGCTGGACGAGAACGGAACGTACTCGCTCGAGCTGCGCTTCCGGCAGCGGCTGCGGTGAAGGCGCTCCGCGGCCCGGCCGCGCTCCTCGCCCTCGTGCTTGCGGCCGCCCCGGCGGCGGGCGCGCCGCCGCCCGAGGGCGGCCTGTGGGGCCGGACCATCGCGTCGCTCTCGTTCCGGGGCGACCGGGCGATCGACGACAGGCGCATGGCGGGCCTCACCGAGCTCGCTGCGGGCAAGGTCCTTTCGGAAGGCGCGGTGCGTATCTCGATGCGGAACCTGTTCGCGACACGGCGGTTCTCCGACCTCGCCGTCGAGGCGTCGCCGTCGGGAGACGGCGTCGCGGTCGTCGTGGTCTTTTCGGCGGCGCCTCAGATCGGCGCGCTCGGCCTCACGAAGGGGATTCCCGCGCGCGGGCGCGTGCTCGATGCCATCGGGCTCGCGGCCGGAGAACCGTGGGAGAACGACCGCCGGCCGGCTCTCGAGGCGTCCATCCGGCGCGTCCTCAAGGAGCAGGGGTACTTCGAGTCCGTCGTCACGACCTCGGTGGACGCGGGTGTGGACGAGACGAGCGTCGACGTGAGCTTCGCCGTCCGGCCCGGGCCGAGGGCCGTCGCGGCCGCGCCGGAGTGGAACGGAAGCCTGGGGGCGCTGCCCCCCGCCGAGCTCACGGCGAAGGCGAAGCTGAAGAGCGGCAAGCCCTACAGACGGACGACCGCGCTCGAGGACGCCGAGCGGTTCGAGAACGAGCTCCACCGCAGAGCGTACTCGCGCGCCGAGGTGCGCCTCGGGGACGAGCGCTACGACGCGGCGACCGCGTCCGTCACGCCGCGGTACACCGTCTTCGTCGGGCCGCTGGTCGTTCTCGAGGTCGCGGGCGAGGACGAGTCCGTCGTCCGCAAGCACGCCGAGTCGCCATGGAGGAAGGGCGAGCCGCCGGACGAGGACGCGGTCGAGAGGCTGCGCGCCGCGCTCAGGCGCTCGTACGAGGAGAAGGGGTACGCGAAGGCGTCCGTGAAGGTCGCATTCGACACCCAGGCCGACAAGGAAATCGTGCGGTTCGAGATCGAAAAGGGCGCCCGGTGGAGCGTCGCGCGCGTGTCCGTGACGGGCGCCGCGGGCCTGAAGGCCCGCGAGGTGCAGTCGGCCATCGAGACGCGCCCGCGCGGCGTCCTCGAGGCTGGCCGCTACGTGAGCGACGAGGCGGCGCGCGACCGCGACGCGCTGGCGGCGCTCTACCGCGAGGGCGGGTGGCGGGATGCGCGGGTCGCTGCGCCGGCGGTCGCGGACGGTGCCGGCGAGCACACCCTCGACGTGACGTTCGCGGTCGACGAAGGTGTCCGCACCGTCGTCCACGTCACGAAGCTCGAAGGGATCCGGCTGCTCCCGGAGAAGGAGCTCGCTCCCCGCCTCGCGGTGAAGCCCGGAGTCCCGTACTCCGAGTCGGCCGTGAGCACGGACGCGGCGCTTCTGCAGTCGCTCTACGTTGACAAGGGATTCGTCGACGCGAAGGTGGAGGCGACGACGCGTTTCTCGGGCCCCGAGCCTCCGCAGGGCGAACGCGCCGACGTCACGTACACCGTGACCGAGGGAAAGCCCGTCCTTTTCGGCAAGACGATCGTGCGCGGAAACCACCGGACGAAGCCTTTCATCATCGAGGACCGCCTTGCGAACACCGAGGGGGAGCCCTTCTCGCTGACCAAGCTCCTCGATACCCAGCAGGCGCTCGCACGGCTGGGCGTCTTCGACCGGATCGACGTGACGACGTTCGAGACGGATCCCGAGACGATGTCCCGGAGCGTCCTCGTCACGGTCTCGGAGGCCCGCCCGTGGGGGCTCACGTACGCCGTCGGCGCCGAGCTCAACCCCCAGAGCAACGCGTCCTTCAGCGACCAGCTTTCGCTCCGCCTCTCCCTCGGCGTGACGTACAACAACCTGTTCGGCCGGGCGCTCGAGGTCGGGATCGAGGGTCGGGCTTCGAACAACGACCCACGCCTCATCTTCACCGCGCGAGACCGCTCGCTCTTCGGCGGGAAGGTTCCGCTCTCGTTCGCCGTCTACAACACGAAGGACACGCCGTCCCCTTCGTACGACGTGAAGCGCAAGGGGACGTTTCTCCAGGGCGAGTACCGCCTGTCGAAGTCCCTGCGGACCGGGCTGCGCGTCCAGTACGAGCTCGTCGAGCCGTCCTCGGATCCCGGACTCGGCGCCGACCAGCGCGGAAACCAGGAGAGCCGCATCGCCTCCGTCTCGAGCGGTGTGACCTGGGACAGGCGCGACGATCTCGTGAATCCGCGGAACGGCTTCCTTCTCGGGACGGATCTCAAGTACGCGTTTCCTCTCTTCGCCGCCGACGCGCACTTCTTCAAGGTGTTCTCGCAGGCCGGCCTTTATCGAGGCTGGGGTTCGACCCGCGTCGCGTTCTCGCTGCGCGGCGGCGTCATCTGGAACTTCGAGGCCTGCCCGGATCCGACGGGCGTGGCCTGCGCGCCGAACCTCATCATCCCGGTCCCCGAGCGCTTCTTCGCGGGCGGATCCTCGACGCACCGCGCGTTCACGCGCGACAATCTCGGCATCGCCCCGCAGACCCTCAACGCGGACGGCGTCGGCGTGGGCGGCAACGTCGTCCTGATCGCGAACGCCGAGTGGCGCATTCCCGTGACGGGCGGCTTCGAGTTCGCGCTCTTCGTGGACGCGGGCAACACGTGGGCCGACCCGAAGAGCGTCAGTCTCGGAGAGGTCCGGACGGGCGTCGGAATCGGCCTCCACTACCTGACGCCCGTCGGCCCGCTGCGCCTCGAATACGCCCTCAAGCTGGACCGCAAGCCCGGCGAGGACGCCGGTGCGTTCGCGTTCGCCGTCGGGTATCCCTTCTGACCCGGGCTTAGAATCGGAAGCACATGCCGCGCTTCACCGTCCTCGAGACTTCCGCTCTTTTCTCGAACCGCGTGAAGTACGACTACCTCTTCGAGCTCGAGATGTGGCTCAAGGGGCTCGAGCGGTTCTTCCAGATCGACTGTCTGGCGCTCTCGCCCTTCGAGCGCTCGCACGCGTCGCTGAAGAACTACGCCGAGGAGGTCGCGGCGGCCCGCTCGGGCGTCGCGCACATGGCGTTGATCGCGACGCAGCTCATGGGCGAGGGGCAGGAAGACCTCGCGTCGTTTCTCCTCTATCTCGACACGCAGGTTCAGCGCCCGGGCGGGCGCCGGCGCGGCGACGGCACGACGGAGCTGGCGCGCGTCGTCGAGACGCTCGATGATTTCACGAAGATCCTCGACGAGCTCGCGAAGGCGCCTTTCATCCCTCTCCAGACGTACCTCTCGCTCGGGCGGGTCGCGGTCGGGGCGCTCCGGCAGGACCCGAACCTCGGCGTCCTGTTCCGGGAGAACCTCCGGCCCGTCCTCGACAGCGAGTCCAAGCAGTCGCTCGCGAAGGTCCTTGGAAGCCTGCCGGACCCGTCGCACCGCGGGGCGCTTGCGACGCTCTTCGTGGCGCTCTTCAAGGGGCTCCGCGTCGCCGAGTGCGTCTCCGCGGCGGCGGAGGGGCCCGCGACCCGCAAACGCGCCCTCCTCCTCTTCAGCCTCCTGAAGTCCGAGAGCGATTCGTTCGTCTCTTACGTCCGGCGGCGGCTGCGGCCGCGCTTCGAGGACGGGACGAAGGAGGCCGAGGGCCTCGATCGCCTCGCGTCCGCATTCGAGGCCGAGACCCGGAAGGCGATGGACGTCCAGCTCGTGGGCGTCGCCCTCATGAAGGATCCCGACGCCGTCCTTGCCCGGCTCGGCGACGCGGCCGGCCTTTTTCGGGACCTCTTCCAGCAGAGCGTGATCGGCCTCGCCGAGACGTTCTCGTCGGGCATCGACGCGCGCGCTCTCTTCCCGGAGTACCGGGCGCGTCTCGACCAGAGCCTGCGCCTGCGCGAGGAACTCGGCCACCTTTCGCGCGCCACGCAGGACTTCCTGAAGACGCCCGACAAGAAGACGCTCCGCGCCCTCGTGACGGAGATCGAGAGCTTCCGCCGCGGCGGGATGCGCTTCCTCATGTTCAAGGACTGGTCTCTCTTCGAGCGGTTCCACGCGGGCTTTTCGCGCGAGCGCGTCCCGCGCGCGTTCCTCCCGGCCGCCAACCAGTTCGACGGCTTCCTGAAGACGCTCCTGAAGGAAGTCGGCAAGCGCGCGGTCCTCGCGGACCACCCGTTCAAGGGCCCGAGGCCCGACGCCGGGTCCGGCGGGGCCTCCCGGTACAATTAATTGAGCCGAGGGGCGCGTCCTGCGCCCCGTGAGAGCCGAAAGGAAGATCCCGTGGGATTCGTCTCCGTCGTCGACGCCGCCGCGGCCTACAGGAAGGGCCAGTTCGTCATCATCGTGGATGACGAGGACCGGGAAAACGAGGGCGACCTCTGCCTCGCCGCCGAACACGTCACGCCCGCCGCGATCAACTTCATGGCGAAAGAGGGCCGGGGTCTCGTGTGCGTGTCGCTGACCGAGGAGCGGTGCGACGAGCTCGACCTTCACCCGATGGTCGAGCAGAACACCTCGAACTACGGCACGGCCTTCACCGTCTCGGTCGAGGCCCGCGGCAAGACCACGACCGGCATCTCCGCGGCCGACCGGTCCGCGACCGTCCTGACCCTCGTCGACCCGAAGTCGAAGCCGCACGACCTCCTGCGGCCCGGGCACACGTTTCCGCTGCGCGCAAAGAAGGGCGGCGTCCTGAAGCGGGCGGGGCAGACCGAGGCGTCCGTGGACCTCGCGCGCATCGCGGGGCTCGCGCCCGCGGCCGTCATCTGCGAAATCATGAACGAGGACGGGACGATGGCGCGCGTGCCGGACCTCCTCCTCGTCTCGGAGAAGCACGGCATCCCGATCGTCTCGGTCGCGGACATCATCCGGTACCGGATGCGGACCGAGCGCCTCGTGCATCGCATCGCGGCGCCCGTCCTGCCCACGCCGCACGGCGAGTTCCGCGCGGTCGCATTCCGCTCCGAGCTCACGAACGAGGAGCACCTCGCCCTCGTGATGGGGACCTGGACCGAGGAGGAGCCCGTCCTCGTGCGCGTGCACTCGGCGTGCCTCACCGGCGATGTCTTCGGCTCCGGCCGGTGCGACTGCGGCGCCCAGCTCCAGCGCGCGATGGCCCAGATCGCGAAGGAGGGCAAGGGCGTCCTTCTCTACCTCCTCCAGGAGGGCCGCGGGATCGGGCTCTTCAACAAGCTCCGGGCGTATGAGCTGCAGGAGCAGGGCCTCGACACGGTCGCCGCGAACGAGAAGCTCGGCTTCGCGCCGGACGTCCGCGACTACGGGATCGGGTCGCAGATCCTGCGCGACCTCGGGGTCCGAAAGATGCGGCTCATGACGAACAATCCGTCCAAGTACGTCGCGATCGACGGCTACGGCCTGGAGATCGTCGAGCGCGTGCCGCTCGAGATCCCGCCTACGGACGGGACGCGGGATTACCTCGCGACCAAGAAAGCCAAGATGGGCCATCTCTTGAAACTCGTCTGACGCTTTGCGTCAGACTGGCGCCGCTTCGCGGCGCGGAGTTTCAGGGGCGCCATGTTCTGGGGGAACCCGCTGCGGGTTCCCCCAAGCCCCCTCCTCCACCCCGCTGATAAATCTCCGCCAGACGCTCGGGCGCTTCGCCCCTCTTTAACCTTCTGAGAATCTCCCAGTTCATTCTCACGGTCTTCCACACGCCCTTCTCGAGATAGCGCCGGGGCGACGTCTCGACGCGCGCGCGGAGAAGGGCGACGCGTGCGCGCCCCTCCGAAGCGACGAGCCGACGCGAGAAGTCCCAGTCCTCGAGGAACGGCCACGGGCGGTGGCCTCCGAGGCGCTCGTAGACGTCGCGCCGGACGAACGGCGCCTGGTCGCCATAGGGAACTTTCGTGAAGGACGTCCGGAGATTCGCCCATGCCGCCACCCACGCCAACCGTGCGCCGCCGCTGGCGAAGCCCAGGCGGAACGCGCCGCCGGCGGCGCCGCGCGCGTGCGCGGCGCGGACGGCCGACTCCCACCCCGCGGGCAGGATCGTGTCCGCGTGAAGGAAGAGGAGGACCGGAGATTCTTCGAAAGGTAGAGAGGCAACCGCCTCTCGCAGGCGCTGTCCGCGCGGCGCCGGTGACAGGTGGAGGCGTGCGCCTGCCTTTGCGAAGGCCTCACGCACATTCGAAGAAATCCCCGGGTTCGCTGCCACGAGGAGCGAGACGGGAGCCTGAGCCCCGCATACCCTTTCGAAGAAGATCTCCGGTGGGGCCGCTTCGTCGGCGCCCACGGGAACGACGACCGCGATGGGGGGAGTGCTCAGAAATCTCGTCTCCGATAGCATGATGGCACTGTGGCATACGGTTTCGTCCTCGTCGGCGGGCGGTCGGCGCGCATGGGGCGCGACAAGACGCTGCTGCCGTATCACGGCCAGCCGATGGCCTATCACCAGGCCGCGAAGCTCGCGCGCGTGTGCGGGCGGGTCGCGCTCGTCGGCAAGCATCCGGAGCTCTTCGCCGGCTCGCCGTATGCGTTCATCCAGGACGGCGCGGCGCCCACGGCCGCGATCTTCGGCGTCGCCGCGGCGCTCGCGGCGTCGCCGGACGACACGAACCTGATTCTCGCGGCCGACATCCCGCGGATCGGCGAGGCTTTCCTCGCGGCCCTGCTCGAGGTGGCGGATGCGATCCCTGCCGATGCGGTGGTGCCCGTGTCCGGCGGCGTCGCGCAGCCTCTCTGCGCGGTCTGGCGGCGTTCCGCCCATCCCCCGCTCCTCGCGCGGCTGGCGGCGGGCGACTACGCGCTCGTCGCCGCCCTTCAGCAGATCCGCACGGTTCTGATCCCCGAGGCCGCGACCGCCGCGCTCCCGGGGGGCCACCCCGACAACTTCCTGAACGTGAACACGCCGGAGGACTACGAGCATGCCGAAAAAGACGCGGGCGCCGAGGCTGAGCCACCTCGACGCTGAGGGGCGCGCCCGCATGGTGGACGTCTCGGGAAAGAACGAGACCGTCCGCTCGGCGCGTGCCGTGGCCGTGGTGACGCTGGGGCGCGCGGGTTGGGCCGCGCTCGACGCGGCCGAGAACCGAAAGGGAGACGCGCTGGCCGTCGCGCGCCTCGCGGGCATCCAGGCCGCGAAGAGGACGGCGGAGTGGATTCCCCTCTGCCACCCGCTCGTCTTCGACTCGGTCGACGTGGCCGTCGAGCGGCTGGCCGCGAGGAGGGCCGTCGCCCTCACGGCGGAGGTGCGCGGGACGGGCAAGACGGGCTACGAGATGGAGGCGCTCGTCGCGGCGTCTGCGGCGGCCCTCGCGCTCTACGACATGTGCAAGGCCGCGGACAAGGGGATCGTGATCGGGCCGGTCGCGCTCCTCGAGAAGACCGGCGGCAAGAGCGGGACGTGGAGGCGCGGCGTCAGCGTCCCGGCAGCTTCCGCGCGACCGCGCGCGCGACGAACCGCAGTCGGTCGGCCCAGGGCAGGCGGAGGAAGTTCGTCTTCACGACGCCGCGGGTGAAGAACGTCTTGACCGAGTAGTCGATCGCGACGTCCACGAGGACGGGGCGGCCGGCGTCCGCGATCTCCTTCGCGTTCGAGACCACGGAGCGGATCTCCCCGTCCGTCCCGAGCGCGAGCGCCTCGGCGCCGAGGGCGCGGGCGAGCGCGAGGAGGTCGTGGTCGGCGAGCGTGCTCGAGGCCTTGCGGCCGAGGGCCGTCGCCTGGAATTGCGCGATCTGCGCGAGCTCGCGGTCCCGAAGGACGAAGACGGCGACGCCGAGGCCGTTCTGGGCCGCGGTGAGGAGCTCGAGCCCCGTCATGAGGAACGCCCCGTCGCCCGCGAGCGCCACGACCGGAGCGTCGGGCCGCGCGAGTTTCGCCCCGACGGCGGCGGGGACCGCGTAGCCCATGCACGAGAAATCGACCGGCGAGAGCAGGCGGCCGGGCCTCTCGAGGCGCAGTCCCTCGACGGCGAGGAACGTCCCGTTGCCGCTGTCGGAGGTGAAGATCGTCTCGCGGCCGAACGTCGCCTGCAGGGCCCTCAGCAGAAGGTGCGGCGACACGCGCCCGGCGGACGGCTTTCCGAGCTCGGCGTCCACCTCCGCGCGGCCGCTGCGGATCCGGTCTCGCAAAACGGCGTCAGGGTCGCGCCGGTCGAGGCGCGGGAGGAGTGCCGCGACGAACGCCGCCGCGTCCGCGGCGATCGCGAGGTCCGCCGGGACGTTGCGGCCGGGTACGGCCGGGTCGACGTCCACGTGGACGACGGGGCGTGGCGGGGTCATGCCGTAGCTTCCCGTCGCGACCTCGCCGAAGCGGCAGCCGATCGCGAGCGTGGCGTCGCACGAGGCCGCGACGTCTCGAACGAACTCCGGCGCGGCGTCGCCGAAGCCCGGCCAGAGGGAGAGCGGGTGCGACTCGGGGAATACGCCCTTGCCCTGGAACGTCGTCGAGACGGGCGCCTCCAGGCGCTCGGCGAGGGAGACGAGGTCCGCCTTCGCGGCGCCGAGCCCGACGTAAAGGAGAGGCCGCCTCGCGGCCCTCAGGATCTCCGCCGCGCGCTCGACGCCTTCCGCGGGCGGCGCCGCGCAAGGCTCGGCAGCGGGCGAGACGATCTCCGTGTCGTGGCGGAAGAGGTACTGGTCGGCGGGCACCTCGACGAAGACGGGGCCCGGCGTCCCGGAGCGCGCGACCCGGCACGCGCGGCGGACGACGTCGTAAAGGTCCGCGCCGCGGGAGGGCAGCATCTGCGCCTTCGTGACGGGGCGCGCGAGCGCGAGCTGGTCGACGTCGTGCAGCTGGTACGCCTTGCCCGTGTCGCGCCGGATCCCGCAGCCGAGGACGAGCATCGGGACGCAGTCGAGGAAGGCCTCGGCGATGCCGGACATCGCGTGCGTCAGGCCCGCGCCGGGCACGACGTTCACGCAGGCCATGACGCCGGACGCCCGCCACGCGGCGTCCGCCATGAAAGACGCGCTCTGCTCGTCCGTGACGAGGACGGAGCGGATGGAGTCCGACGACACGAGCGCGTCCCACAGCTCGATGTTGTGCGTGCCGGGGATCCCGAACGCGAGGACGACGCCCTCGTCCTCGAGCGCCTTGACCACGAGCTCGGCGCCTGTCCTCTTCATCGCGCCCGTCCGGGAGCGCCGAGGAGCGAGCCCGCATCCTCGCGGATGCGCTCGGCGGCGCGGTCGGCGAGGGCCATGACCGTGAGGTACGGATTGATCTCGAGCGAGTCGGGGAAGAGGCTCGAGTCCGCGACGAAGAGCCCGGGCTGGCCGTGGACGCGGCCCCAGGAATCGGTCACGGAGTCGGCGGGCGACGAGCCCATCCCGCACCCGCCCATCAGATGCGCCGCGGAGACGGAGATGCGGCCCGCGCGGAAGTGGCGCTCGTCGACGCGGGCGTCGATCGCTCCGGACTCCGCGTGCTCGAGGAGCGGCGGGTCTGCCGACGGCGCGTGGACGCGCAGCGCGCCTGCCGCGAAGAAGATGCGCGCGGCGGCGCGCGTCGCCTTCACGAGGGACGCGACGGTCTCCCTCGTGAAGGAGTAATGGACGACGGCCTTGCCGTCCGCGCCGACGGAGATCCGGTTCTCGGGAACGGCCTTGTCGCACGCGAGGACGAGGATCATCTGCAGGCGCGGGAACGCGCGCATGAGCGTCGCGTGCGGGACGCCGAAGCCCGTCAGGTTCTTCGCCGTGATGAACGGGAAGTACATGCACGTCTCGAGGACGAAGCCTTCCTCCACGGCGCGGTCGAGGTAGAAGCTCTTCGGGTGCCCGACGTCGTTCGTGATCGGGCGTTCGTGCTCGGCGACGAGGATGTGCGCCGGGTGGCACGTGAAGCCCGCGCCGAGGCGGGGGAGCGACGGCCCGAGGCCCGAGCGCAGGAGCAGCGCGGTCGACCCGATCGAGCCGCCCGCCGCGACGATCGCCTTCGCGCTCACGGCGTACTCGCCGGGCGCCCACTCCGAGGGCGCGCCCTTCTCGCCGGAAGCGGGCGCCGAGACGCGGATCAGGACGCGCCTGTCCTCCACGCGCAGGGCTTCGGCGCGCGTGACCGCCTCGACGCCCGCGGCCAGCGCCGCCGGCAGCTGGACGCGGTGGGTGCCCTGCTTGGCGCCGTTCGGACAGCCGAGGTTGCAGAGGCTGGAACCCCGGCACCCGCGCAGGTTGAGCGGGAACTGCTCGGCCTTGAAACCCGCTTTCCCGCACCCCTCGACGAACAGCCGGTTGTTGTCGTTGAGGAACTCGGGCTCGAGGAGGTGGACGCCGTTTTCGGCCATGAACTTCCGCGAGCGCGATTCGACGTCCGCGTGGGAAAGGCCGGGCACGCGCCAGCTTTCGATGACGCGCTTCGGTGCGATCAGGGACGTGCCCGTGTAGACGACCGTCGAACCGCCCCAGACGCGCCCGAACGCGAGCGTCATCGCGCCGTCGGCCGTCAGGAAGCCGCCGCCGTCCTCGTAAAGGGCGTCGGCCATGTCGTCTTCCCTGCCGGTGAACTCGGAGTCGGCGAGGCGCGCTCCCTGCTCGACGACGAGGATCCGGTAGCCGGCGCGCGCGAGCGGCGCGAGGCCCTCGGCGGCGGTGCCGCCGCCCGCGCCGGAGCCGATCACTACGACGTCGTACGACCTGGCGTTCATGCGCGGCGCGCCTCCCAGCCGCGGGCATCCGCGCGATAGCCGATCGCGGCGGCCGCCTCGGGCCGCGCGTAGTAGCCGAGGAAGACGAGCGTCCTCAGGCCCCAGAAGCCGCGCCTGAGGAGGAGGACGGGCGCGTGTTCGAAGCCCGAGAGGAACCGCGTGCGCTCGTCCGGCGAGAGCGCCGTGAACGGGCGGCCCCAGCGCAACCGCGGCAGGTGCTCGATCGCGCGGACGAACGTCACGAGCTGCCGTTGCATGCCCGCGGGCTTTTTCGAAAGCGTCTTTTCGACGAGAGCCTCGAGTCCGCTCCAGCCGGACGCGTCGAGCGCCGAGGCCTCGGGCACGACCGTCACGGCGATCGCCCGGAACGTTTCCCGAACGGGAGCAAGCAACACGGGGGAAGACTAACCCGGCCTGCCGGGAAATGGCACCGAGCCGGTCCTGATTGGGCTAGACTTCCCCGGCCGATGGACAGGACCCTCGTCGACGGGCACGGCCGGCGCGTCACCTACGTCCGCATCTCGATCACGGACCGGTGCAACCTGCGCTGCGTCTACTGCATGCCCGAGGACCAGAAGTTCCGGCCGCTCCCGCACCTCCTGACGCGCGACGAGATCCGCCGGTCCGCGCGCCTCCTGCGGGACTTCGGCGTGGAGAAGATCCGGATCACCGGCGGCGAGCCGACCACCCGGCCCGACCTCGTCGGCATCGTCCGCGACCTCGGGGAGATCGGTTTTCCCGGCGGGATCGCTCTCTCGACGAATGGGGTCCTCTTTCCGCGCATGGCGCGCGACCTCCTGGCGGCGGGGCTCACGAAGGTGAACGTCTCGCTCGACGCGGCAGAGGCCGAGCACTTCCGGAAATTGACCCGGCGCGACCACTTCGCGCCGGTCCGCGAGTCGATCGAGCTCGCGCTCGCGCTCCCGTTCGAGTCCGTCAAGGTGAATTCCGTCGTCATCCGCGGGTTCAACGACGACCAGATCCTCCCGCTCGCGGCGCTCACGAAGGACAAGAAGCTCGGCGTTCGCTACATCGAGTTCATGCCGTTCGGCGACAACACCTGGAACGAGAGCGACTGGATCGGCTGGCGGGAGGTTTGGGACCGGCTCGCCGCCGCGGGTTTCGTCCTGACGCCCATCGAGAAGACGCTCGTCGCGGGCCCCGCGGACGAATACTCCGTGACGTCGCCGGCCGGGAGCCACACGGGCTCGATCGGGTTCATCACGCCGGTCTCCGACCGATTCTGCGACACCTGCAACCGGATGCGGCTCACGCAGGACGGCTTCCTGAAGGGCTGTCTGTTCGGCCACGCGGACGTGGACATCCTGAAGCCCATGCGCGCGGGCGCGAACGACGAGGAGATCGCGGCGCTGATCCAGCGCGCCGCGACCGTCAAGGAAGAGCGGCACCCGATGTTCGTGGGAATGGACAAGGCGATGCTGCCCCTGCATGCGCGGAACATGAGCGAGATCGGCGGCTGAGGCCCCCGTGCGCGTCGCCGTCCTGACGATCTCGGACCGCTCGTACCACGGCGAGCGCGCCGACAAGACGGGCCCGGCCGTCGCCGAAGCGGTTCGCCGCCTCCTTTCCGGCGCCTCCGTCGTCGAGCAGACGATCCTCCCCGACGAGCGCGACGACATCGAATGGAACCTCAAGCGGATCGCCGATACGGCCTCGGCGGATCTCGTCCTGACCGCGGGCGGCACGGGACTCTCGCCGCGCGACGTCACCCCGCAGGCGACCCAGGCGGTCGCCGCCTTCGAGGTCCCGGGCGTCGCCGAGGCGATGCGCGCCGCAACGCGCGCCGCGCTTCCGGCCGCCGTCCTCTCTCGACAGGTCGCGGCGGTCCGCGAGCGCACGCTGATCGTGAACCTGCCGGGCTCCCCGCGCGGTGCCGTGGAGTGTCTCGAGGCCGTTGCCGCCGTCCTTCCGCACGCCGTCGCGACGCTCCGCAACGAAGCGGGCGATGCGCACCCGGCCCGCGTCGAGCCGGCCTGACGTTTCCTGCGACCAGCCCGTCGAGCCGGCGTCGCTGCCTCCCGACGCCGGCCTCGGCGTCTCGCGGATTCCCAGGCTCGTTTTTCTCGACGACTTAACGGCACAGGACTATTCAAGGAAGCGACACAATTTGACGGCAAAGGTCCGCTGTTTCCGGGGATCCAGCAGGAATTTCACACACGTAAGCTACCTGTATTGAGTTAGTTATATCGATCAACTGGCTACATATTGGTGGCTTGACACATATGGCACTTCGATTGCTGTAAGTGTGTCAGTGGAACAGAAAACGACACACACCCTGCGAACCAAAGCGGTTTCGGGTGTCGCCAAAGGAAGACAGCAGCAACTCGAAAAGAGGAATGAGGAGAATCCGATGAAAAAGACGCTCGCTACCCTTGCTCTCGCGGCCGCAACCCTCTCGGCGGGCAGTGCGTTCGCGCAGGCGAACACAGACACGAAGAGCGCCAGTGCGACCGCGCGCGTCGTGGCTGCCATCGCGCTTACCAAGACGGCGGACCTGAACTTCGGCGACGTCGTCGCGGGCGCCTCGCTGGGCACCGTGGTGATGACCCCGGCTGGCGCCCGCAGCGCCGTCGGCGGCCCGACGCTCGGTAACGGGGCCGGCGCGACCGCGGCCGCTTTCAGCGTGGCAGGCGTCACCGGAGCCACGTACGCGATCACGGTTCCCGCGGCCGCGATCACCCTCAATAGTGCCCCCCCCGGGAACACGATGACGGTCGACACTTGGACCGGCAGCAAGGCGACCGGCACGCTGACGGCTGGCGCGGACACGTTCACGGTCGGCGGGACCTTGCACGTCGCCGCGGCTCAGGTCGCGAGCACCTACACCGGCACCTTCAACGTCTCGGTCAACTACAACTGAAACGGGAGCGACCCGGAAGGCTTGCCCTTCGGGTCCGCCTTCGGGCGCCTCGCGGGCCCGGCCTTCGGGGCGCCTTCCGGCGCCCCGTTTCGCTTCGGGCTGAGAATAAGGACGCGTGGCTCGTCGGCTTCGTCGAACGAGGGGAGCGGGGATGAGAGGATCGCTACAGGCGTTTCGGTTCGCCGCCTCGGCCTTGCTGCTGGCCGGCTTGGCGTCGTCCGCCGAGGGCGCGATCAGCCTCACGAAGAACGCCGATCTCGCGTTCGGAGACCTCACGTCCGGCGCGACCGCGGGCACGGTGAGAATCGCGCCTAACGGAAACCGGACGAGGACCGGAGGCGTGACGCTGCTGGCCAGCCCCGTCGGCGCGGCGAGCTTCACGGTGTCGACGCCGACCGGCAGCCGGAACTACACGATCGTCCTGCCGGGCTCGGCGACGCTGACCTCCGGCGGCGGGTTCACGATGACGGTGAATGCCTTCACGAGCACCCCGAGCGGCAGCGGCAAGACCAACGGGGGAACCCTTCAACAGACGCTCACCGTCGGAGCGACGCTTCAGGTGGGCGCGAACCAGCGACCGGGGACGTACTCCGGAACGTTCCTCGTGACGGTGAACCAGAATTGAATTCCGCCCGCCGCCGCCCCGCCGCGCTCGCCGCGTTCCTGGCCCTCGTCGTCGCTCCAGGCGCCGTGGGCGACTCAGTCTTCACGCCTGTGGACGCCCCCAAGAGCACGGCTTCGCTGGTCGCCTCGGCGAGCGCGCGCGTGGTCGGGGCCCTCGCGATCCAAAAGGTGCAGGACCTCGAGTTCGGTGATGTCCGGGTGCCCGGGGGCGCCGGCAGCGTGACCGTCCGGGCCGCCAGCGACGTGACCGCTGCGCGCACGAGCGCCGGCGGCGTCGTCCTCGCCGGGACGACCTTCTCGGCGGCCCGTTTCTCCGTCGCGAGGTCCGGGGCGGACGTTTCCCGCGTCGAGGTGACCCTTCCGGCCCGCGCGATTCTCAGTCGCGTCGGCGGCGGAGAGACCGTGACCGCGGAGAATTTCGCGTCGACGGTCGTGCCGGAATGCGCGCAGGCCTCTTGCCCCGCTTCCGTCGTCGTCGGCGCGACGGTCCGCGTCCCCGCATCGCCGGTCGCGGGCCGTTACGTGGGCACGTTTACGGTAACCGTGAACGCATTCTGAGACGCACGCGGTTGCCCGACGGGTAGATTGAGGCGACAATGGCGGGAGGGTTCATGTCCTTTTCATCGGCTCAGCGTTGGTGCGCGGTCGCTTTCTCGCGCGTCGCGCTCGTCACGATTCTTGTGGGCGACGCATGGGTCATCGCCCAGACACCGGCGGCGGCGCCGCCCGCGCCGAGCGCGGCTCCTTCCGTCGCTCCGGCGCCGGCTCCACGGTCCGGCTCTGGCGTCGGAGACCTCCTCGTCGCTCCCACGCGCATCGTCCTCGAGGGGCGTGTCCGCAGCGCCGAGGTTTCGCTGATCAACATCGGCAGCGGGACCGCGACGTACCGGATCTCCTTCTCGCAGCTGCGCATGACGGAGAACGGCGAGCTCAAGGAGATCGAGAAGCCCGAGGAGGGTGCGCCCTTCGCGGACAGCCTGATCCGCTACTCACCGCGCGAGATCACGCTCGAGCCGAACGTGGCCCAGGTGGTGAGGATGCAGCTCCGGCTGCCGGCGTCGCTTCCCGACGGTGAGTACCGCTCGCACCTCCTTTTCCGCGCCGTGCCGCCCGAGAACGTGGCCCCTGAGCGCAGCATCGAGAACTCGGCGAGCGAAACGCCGGCCACGGGCTTCAGCGTGCGGCTGACTCCCATCTACGGGGTGTCGATCCCCGTCATCGTGAGGCACGGGGCCGCGTCGGCGACGGTCTCGCTCGCGGACGCCGGGTACCGGCCGGGGCAGGGCGACGAGCCGGCCACCCTCGAATGCAAGCTGGGACGCGTCGGAAACGCGTCGATCTACGGAAACCTGACGGTGAAATTCGTTCCGGCCTCCGGGCCCTCCCGAGTCGTCGGCGTGATGAACGGAGTCGCTGTCTACACCCCGAACCCGTTCCGCATCGTGCGGGTGCCGCTCCAGCCGGCTCCGGGCGTCATCCTCGCGCACGGCCGCCTGCACGTCGAGTTCTCGAAGGCCGAGGCGAATGGAGAGCGTCTTGCCGAGGCCGTTGTCTCCCTTCCGTAAGGGGCGGGGGGCGGACGGCGCAGAAGCTCTCCTCCGAACGGCGCTCCTGCTTTCCGGCGCCCTCGTCTTCGCGGCAGGCTCGGCCCTCGCGCAGCCCGCGCCGCCGGCGGTGCGCATCGTCGAGCGCCCGGAGACGGACCTGCTCCTTCTGGCCGTCCGGCTGAACCAGACGCTTCTGGCGGAGACCATTCCCGCCTACGGCGGCCCGCACCCGGGCTCCGTGCTCGTCCCGATGGGCGAGATGTGCCGGATCCTGGGCCTGGCGATCGACGTGGACGTCACGCACGCCACCGCCGGAGGCTTCTTCATCTCGGAGAGCCGGCGCTTCTTCCTCGACGCGGTTGGGGGGAAGGTGCTGGTCGAAGGGCGGCCGAAGCGCTTCGATTCGTCCGGCATCGAGGTCCACCGCGACGACATCTACGTGGACTCCACGCTCCTCGGCTCCTGGCTCCCGGTGGATTTCGGCGTCAATCTCTATGAATCGGTCATCCTGGTTCGTCCCCGCGAACCCCTTCCGGTCCAGAGGCGGATGGAGCGCGAAGCGGAGGCGAAAAAGGGTCTCGCGAGTCTCGGACTCTCCGGACCGAAGTATCCCAGGCTGGACGTTCCCTACCGCGCGTTCGACTGGCCCATCGTGGACCAGACGCTGCGCTTCACGTTGACACCGAAATCCGGGGGCGGGAGTACCACTGACCTTCAGGGAGCGACGTTTCTGTCGGGCGACCTCCTGTGGCACCAGGCCAGCGCGTATTTCTTCTACGACCAGGACGGCCTCTCCGACAAGCGCTTCACTCTGGGGCGCCAGGATCCCGAGCGCGGGCTCCTGGGCCCGCTTCACGCGACCGCCTATGCGGCGGGAGACGTCTTGTACCCCGGCCTCGATACGATCGCCCAGCCGCGCTCGGATACGGGCCTTCTGCTCACGAACTTTCCGCTCGATCGGCAGTCCCGCTTCGACCGCCACACCTTTCGTGGAGAGCTTCCGTCGGGCTGGGACGTCGAGCTCTATCAGAACGGAGCGCTCATCGCCTTCCAGTCGTCGCGTCCGGACGGTCTCTACGAGTTCGACGACGTGCCGCTCCTCTTCGGACTCAACGCCTTCCGGCTGGCCTTCTTCGGGCCCCAGGGGCAGCGCCGGCAGGAAATCCACCGCTTCAACATCGGGGAGTCGCTCACGCCTCCCGGCCAGCTCCTCTATCAGGTCGTCGGAAACAACATCGGCGGCAGCTTCGAGCGCGCACATGTCGAGCTCGACTACGGTCTGTCGAAGCGCCTCTCGTTGGTCGGCGCGGTCGCCGACCTCGCGCTGTCCGACGGGCGCCATCGGTACGGCCGCGTGGGACTCCGGGGATTCTGGGACGTCGTCTACGCGGAGGTCGGAGCGGTGGCCACGTCGGGCGGAGGATCGCTGGTCGGCGGCTCCCTCCAGGGACGCCTCGGGCCGGTCGGGGTCTACGTTTCGCATGCGCAGCTCTCCGATTTCGAGAGCGAGATCTTCCGGCCGCTCTACGGAAACATCCAGAGCCGCAGCTCGCTTCGCCTCGACGCGACGATGGCGGGTGCGTTCTCGCTCGCGCTGAGCGCCGAGGGCCGGCGGGACCACATCGACACGGGGCTCGACGTCACCGAGCTGACGGGAAGGCTCTCGGCCGGCTATCGTGGCATCGCCGCGTCGAATTTCATCGACTGGACCACGTTCCGCGGTGGGCCGTCGCCCCCACAGCCCTTTGCGCTCGGTGACTTTCTCGTCAGCAAGTTCGTTCGGCAGTTCAACGTTCGGGCCGAAGTTCTCTACAACCTCCAGCCCACGGCCGAAGTCACCAACGTCATCGTCACGGCGGAGACGCGTGCCTTCAAGGACTATCTCGTCACCGCCGGGGTCAACCGCGTCCTCTCGGGTGGGATCACGCATTACCTTGCGAGCGTGACCCGATCGGAGGGTCCGTTCAGTCTCGGAGTGAACCTCGACTATGCGAGCCCGGGCGGCCTGACGGCCGCCCTGACGATCAACCTCAGCGTTGCCCGCGAGCCGTTTTCGGGCCGAATTCGCACGCAGGCGCGGCCGATGGCCGGAAGCGGAGCCCTTGCGGCACGGACCTTCCTGGACACCAACGGCAACGGCGTCTGGGACCGGAGCGAGAAGGCCGCCGAGAACGTGGGCTTCGTGGCCAGCCGCGGTGCTCAGCTCGAGAACACCGGAGCGAATGGCGTCGCATTCGTGTCCGGACTCCCGGCGGGCCAGGACGGCGACATAGGCGTCGCGCTCACGACGCTCGAGGATCCGCTGGAACGACCTTCGCGCGAGGGTGTGCGCTTCGTGCCCCGCGCGGGGCGGATCGTGGCGGTGGACTTCCCGATCGTCGTTTCCGGCGAGGTCACGGGTACCGTCTACCTCGCGCGGGACGACCGGAACGAGCCGAGCTCCGGAGTGGAGCTCGAGCTGGTCGAATCCAGCGGAACCGTCGCCGGCAGAGCGCGGAGCGCCTACGACGGCTTTTTCGACATCACGCGTATCCCTCCGGGCCGGTACCTTCTCCGCGTCTCACCCGCCCAGGTCGAGCGCTTGAAGCTCCGGGCTCCGGACCCTCGGGAAATCGTGATCGAGCCCAGCGGCACGATCCTGGACGCCGTCAATATCACGCTCGAAAGCGCCCGGTAAATCGCCCCTGGCGTGTCCCGCCCGGACGGTTGACACTGTCTCCTGGCACATTTGACACAGCACGGCCAAGGTTCAAGTCACCATTTTTCAATGACTTCGGAGCATCTCTCGTGGCCGGCCGATTGCACCTCACGGCCCGAGAGGTGCTCCCGCCATGATCGCTCGCCGCTACGTCCTCGCCGCCGCCGCTCTCGTCCTTCTCGTTTCGGGCCACCGGGCGGTCGCAGCCACGGGAAGCACCCCGGCGGCCCCGGCGTTCTCGGCCACGGCGATGGCAAGCGCCTCCGTTCGCATCCTGGGCCCCGCCGACGCCGACGTGGCTTCCGGGGCCGTGACGCTCTCGCGCACGTCGGCGCTCGAGTTCGCCGGAGCGAGGGAGGGAATTCACGTGTCTTCCGCGTCCATGGTCGCCGTAGGCGGCGCGCACAACGCCGCCTACGCGGTCACGCTCGCGCCTGAAGTGAAGGTCACGAGCGGCCGCCGGGAGCTTTCGGTCACCACGGTCCCGGCCAGTTCCGGCGTCACGGAGCGCCTCTCACCCTCGGGAGCGGGCTCGGTGAACGTCCGGGCCCAGGTCCGGATGACGGCGGCCGAAGCCTCCGGAAGTTATGCGGGGTTTCTTCCGATCACGGTCGCGTTCAACTGATCCCGGGAGGGTCAGGCCGGCACCTTCCGCAGGAGCCGGTAGAGCGTCGAACGGCTGATCCCGAGACGCTTGGCAGCCTCCACGCGGTTGCCGCTGGTCTTTTGAAGCATCTCGTGGACCTTCTCGGGCGTCGCCTCGCGCACGCCGATTCCGGACGGACTCTCGACGGCCGACATCGCGTCGGCCCTCGCGAGGAGGAGCGGGAAGTCGTCCGGAAGGAGCTCGTCTTTCGGAGTCAGGGCGCAGGCCTGCTCGATCGCGTGCTTGAGCTCGCGAACGTTGCCCGGGAAGGGGTCGTTCACGACGAGGTCGCGAGCCTCCGCCGACAGGCGCCGCGGGAACTGCGACTTGCCGGAGAACATCCGCAGGAAGTGGTCTGCGAGGAGGAGCTTGTCCTCGCCGCGGTCGCGCAGCGCGGGCACCCAGAGCGTCACGACGGCGAGGCGGTAGTAGAGGTCGTCGCGGAACGTCCCGCGTTTGACGGCCGCCTCCATGTCCAGGTTCGTGGCCGCGAGGATCCGAACGTCCACCGCGACGCTCCGGTTGTCGCCGACCCGGCGGATCTCGAACTCCTCGAGAGCGCGGAGCACCTTGGCCTGCGCCGCGAGAGGCATCGAGCCGACCTCGTCGAGGAGCAGCGTGCCCCCTTCGGCCTCCTCGAACAGCCCGTGCCGCGCGTTCGTCGCCCCGCTGAACGCGCCCCGCACGTGGCCGAACAGCTCGCTCTCGATGAGGTCCGCCGGGATCGCGGCGCAGTTCAGCGTCACGAACGGCTTGCCCGCGCGGGGGCCGAACGACGCGATGTACTTCGCGACGACTTCCTTGCCCGTCCCCGTCTCGCCGCGGATGAGGACGGTCGAGGACAATTCGGCCACCCGCTTGGACTTTTCGAGGAGACCCTTCCACGCCGGCGAGGTCCCGACGGCGAAGTTCTGCACCTTTTCCCGCTTCCACACGCCCGACACCGAACGGGGCTGCACGTCCCGCGCGAGCCGCGTGACGAGCTCGAGGAGGCTCTGGATCCGGAACGGCTTCACGAGGAAGTCGGTGGCCCCGGCCTTCATGGCGTCGATCGCGTCCGGTACCGCGGCCTGCCCGGACATGATCACGAATGGGACCGACGGCGCCTTCGCCTTGACCTCGAACAGGAGGTCGATGCCCGAGAGACCGGGAAGCATGAGGTCCGAGAGGATGAGGTCGTAGTCGGTGAAGATCGCGCGGTCCATGAACAGCCGCGAGGTCGGGAAGAGGTCGACGGTCGCAGCGGCGCGCTCGAGCGCCGTTCGCACGAGCTCGCGCACGGACTCCTCGTCGTCGATGACGGCGACGCGCAGCGGCCGAGGGTTCGGGCTCATGCCCCTATCTTAGATCGCCGCAGCTGAGGGCGTCCCCGGGGCGCGGTGCGCGCTCGTCCGGAGCTTGCGTCGACGGATTCGCCTCTGAAATCATCGGCGTGTGACCCGGCGGCACTTTTTCGCGACGATTCTCTGCGTCGCCGCGTCCGCACGCGCAGCGGGGCGGGGGACCGTGCGCCGGATCCTTCATCTGCGAACGGGAAACGTGGAAGAGGTCCCGCTCGAGGACTACGTCGCGGCGGTCCTTCCGCCCGAAATCGGCGGCCGCGCGCCGGCGGCGGCCCTCGAAGCGCAGGCCGTCGCCGCGCGCTCCTACGCGGTCGCGCGGGCCGAACGCCACGCCGAGGACGGCGCCGACCTGTGCGACGGGACGCACTGCCAGGTCTTCGCGGGCCTCGGCGCCGCGCCGCCGGCGTCGCGGGCGGCCGCGGAAGCCACGTCCGGCCTCGTCCTCGCGCAGGGGAGCAGGGTGATCGCGGCGCCGTTCCATGCGGTCTGCGGGGGACGGACGGCCCGGCCGCGCGACGTGTGGGACGACGAGGAGACGCCCGATCTCGAGCCGGTGGACGACGACGCCTGCCTTTCGGCGCCCGGCGCCGCGTGGACGTTTTCACTCGCGCGCCGGGACGTCCCGCCGCTCGCGGCGACCGTCGGCTTTCCCGAGGGGCGCCTCCTCGAGATCTACGGGCACGATTCCAGCCGCCGCGTCTCGATGGTGCGCTTCGCGGCTCCGGGGGGCGCCTCCCGGATCGTGCGCGGCTTCGAGTTTCGCAAGGCGGCTTCAGGGCTCTGGGGCTGGGCGTCCGTGCGGTCGACGGACTTCGAGGTGGAGGAATCCCGCGCCGCGTACCTCCTTCGCGGCCGCGGCACGGGCCACGGCGCGGGACTGTGCCAGGCGGGCGCCGTCGCGCGCGCCCGGCGCGGCGAGGCGCGCGACTCGATCCTCGCGCTCTACTACCGCGGGGCGTCCCTCGTGCGGCTAGACTCGCGGGGATGACGAGTCTCGAGTCCGGACTCGACGTTCTTCTGGCCGGAGGCGCCCCGCGACCGCGCGGGCGCCTCGGGCTTCTCTGCAATCCCGCCTCCGTCACGCTCGGCTTCGTCCCCGCGCCGCAGGCGCTCCTCGCGGCCGGTCTCGACGTGCGGGTTCTCTTCGGCCCCGAGCACGGGCTGACGGGAGCGGCGCAGGACATGGAGGCCGTCGCGGCGGGGGAGCCGTCGCGCCTGCCCGTGATCTCGCTTTACGGCGAGTCGTTCGACGACCTCTCGCCGAAGGACGAGCACCTCGAGGGCCTCGACGCCGTCGTCTGCGATCTGCCGGACGTGGGCAGCCGCTACTACACGTTCGTCTGGACGATCGCGCTCGTCATGAAGGAGTGCGCGAAACGGAAGATCCCCGTCTGGGTGCTGGACCGACCGAACCCGCTCGGCGGCGATGTCGTCGAGGGGAACCTCCCCGAGGAAAAGCTCCTGTCCTTCGTAGGGCTTTACCCGATGCCCGTGCGGCACGGGATGACGCCCGGAGAGATCGCGCGTTGGACGAATGCGACTCAGGGCTTCGGCTGCGACCTCACGGTCGTGCCGATGAGGAAGGCGGGCCGCGCGCCGGCGCGCCGCGAGATCGCCGAGACGCCCGGGTGGGTGCTCCCGTCGCCGAACATGCCGACGCGGGAGACGGCGCTCGTCTATCCCGGCGCCTGCCTCCTCGAAGGCACGAACCTCTCCGAGGGCCGCGGCACGACGCGGCCGTTCGAGCTGCTCGGCGCGCCGTGGCTCGACGCGGACGATGCGGCGGAGCACGCGAACGGGCTCGGGATGCCGGGCGTCGCCTTCCGGCCGCACGTCTTCAAGCCCACGTTCCAGAAGCACGCGGGCAGGACGTGCGGCGGCGTGCAGGTGCACGTGACGGACGCCGCGGCGTTCCGTCCGTACGAGACGTACCTGCGCCTGCTCAAGGCGCTGTTCGACATGGACCCGGACCGCTTCCGCTGGCGCACCGAGACGTACGAGTACCGCGACGACGTCCCCGCAATCGACCTCCTGACCGGCACGGCGGCGTACCGGCGGCTCGTCGCGGCGGGCGAACCGCTGGACGGCTGGATCGCGACCTTCCGGAACGACGAGGCGCGATTCGTCGAGCAGCGGCGGCCCCACCTGCTCTATTCCACTCGAAGGGATTCTCCCTCGGTGCTCCTCGTCACCGGCGCGCACGAGTCGGGAAAGACGACGGTGGCGGTTCAGATCATCGAAGCGCTCGTGAAGGACGGGCTGAGGGTCGGATCGCTCAAGCACACGGACCACGAGTACGAGACGGACATCGAAGGGAAGGACTCGCAGCGCCACAAAGCCGCGGGCGCGAACCCGGCGGTGCTGGTGGCCGGGGGCAGAAGCGCGGTGCACCGCTCGGCGTCCGGGCGACCGGCGCTTTCGGATTTCTTAGAAGTTGAATATGGCCTTCGCGGGTGCGACGTCGTGGTCGTCGAGGGATTTCGCGGCGAGAATCTGCCGAAGATCGAGGTGTGCCGGGCCGCCACCGGGCGCGCGCCGCTCTGCGATGCGGACTCTTCGGTCGTGGCAGTCGTCACCGACTTCGCGACAAGGCACGGTTCTTCCATCCCCCGATTCACATTCGAAGAAATCCCCTCTCTTCTCCTCTTTCTAAGAGAATCCCCGGTGTTCAAGTCATGAAAGCCATCCTCGTCCCGAGACCCGGAGGCGCCGATGCACTGGTCTACGGCGAGGCTCCCGATCCCGTCCCGGGGCCGGGGGAAGTTCTCGTGCGCGTCCGCGCGACGGCCGTGAACCGCGCGGACCTCCTGCAGGCCGAGGGGAAGTACCCGCCGCCCGCGGGGGCGTCGGAGATCCTCGGCCTGGAGGCCGCAGGCGAGGTCGAGAACACCGGGGAGAAGGTGTTCTTCCTTCTCTCCGGCGGCGGTTACGCCGAGAAGGTCGCCGTTCCCCGGACGATGCTCATGCCCGTGCCCGCGCGCCTCTCGCTCGCCGAGGCCGCGGCGATCCCCGAAGCGTGGTTCACCGCGCACCTGAACCTCTTCTTCGAGGGTGCGCTCAAGACGGGGGAGCGCCTGCTCGTCCACGCGGCGGCCTCCGGCGTCGGGACGGCTGCGATCCAGCTCGCGAAGCGCGCCGGCTGCTCCGTCGTGGCGACCGCGCGCTCGGAGAAGAAGTGCGAGGCCCTCTCGGCGCTCGGCGCGGACCTCGTCGTCGACACGTCTCGTCAGGAGTTTCTCAGCAAGATCGAAGCGAAGTTCGGGAAAGAGTCCGTCGACCTCGTCCTCGACTCCGTGGGCGGGCCGCTCTTCTCGCCGAATATCCGCTCGCTGCGCCGCGGCGGCCGCATCGTCCTCATCGCGAGCATGGCCGGCCCGGGGGCCGAGATCGACCTGCGCGCCGTCCTGTCCAAGCGGCTCCGGATCATCGGCTCCACGCTCCGCGCACGGCCCCTCGAGGAGAAGGCCGCGCTGACGGCGGCGTTCGTTCGCGACGTCCTGCCCGCCTTCGCGGACGGGAGCCTCGCGCCCGTCATCGACTGCGCGTACCCGCTCCGGAACGCCGCCGAGGCGCACCGGCGGATGGCGGCGAACGAGAACGTCGGGAAGATCGTCCTTCTCGTGGACTGATGCCGCCCATCCCCGCGCATCCCCGCGCAGTCGTCTTCGACCTCGACGGCACGCTCCTCGACTCCTACGCCGCGATCCACGAATGCCTCGCGCTCGTCCTCGCCGCGTTCGGGAGGCCGCCCGTCACGCCGGACGAAACGCGGCGGATGGTCGGCCACGGGCTCGAGGTCCTCGTCGCGAAGGCCGTCGGCGAGCCGAACGTCGCCGAGGGCGTACGGATCTTCCGGGAGCGTTACGAGAGGGTGGGGCCGGAGACGTCGGTCCTCCTCCCCGGTGCGGACGCGGTGACGCGGCGGCTCGTCGAGGCGGGCATTCCGATCGCGATCGCGTCGAACAAGCCCGCGCGGTTTTCACGCGAGATCCTGGAGCAGCTCGGCATCCTGTCGCGCTTCGCGTTCGTCGGCGGCCCGGACGACGGGTTTCCTCCGAAGCCGGCCCCCCAGATGGTCTTCATGGCGCTCTCGACGATGGGAGCGAAGGGGAGCGAGAGCGTCTACGTGGGGGACATGCCGGTCGACGTGGCCACGGCCCGGGCCGCGGAGATCCCGGTCGTCGTCGTCCCCACCGGGAGCGCCACGGAGGCGGAATTGCGGGCCGTTTCGCCCGATCTCCTGATAAGGGATCTCAACGAACTCCCCGCCCTTCTGCTTTCGTAGAATCCCGACATGAGCAACTTCGATTCGACCACCGGCAACGCCGGCCAGGTGCGCTTCTTCAACCCGGGCCCCGTGTGGGTCCGGCCGCAGGTGCTGCAGGCGCTCACCGGCCCCATGCTCTCCCACCGATCCCAGGCGTTCATGGACCTCTACGGGCGCATCCTCGACAAGCTCCCGAAAGTCTTCCGGACCGCTCCCGGCCGCGCGCACACGCTCGCCTCCTCGGCGACGGGCGTCTGGGAAGCCGCCCTCGTGTCCTGCGTCGAGGGCCCGGTCCTCTCGCTCGGCAACGGCGCCTTCTCCGAGAAATGGGGCGAGATGTCGCAGCGCCTCGGCCTCGAAACCGACACGCTCAAGGCCGAGTGGGGCAAGCCGATCTCGCCCGACGACGTGAAAGCCAAGCTCGCCGGAAAGAAGTACGCCGCCGTGACGGTCGTCCACAGCGAGACGTCCACGGGCGTCCTGAACGACCTCCCGGCCATCGCGAAGGTCGTCCGCGAGAACTCCGACGCCCTCGTCTTCGCCGACTGCGTGACGTCGGTCGCCGGCACGAAGGTCGAGACGGACGCCTGGGGCCTCGACGTCGTCCTCACGGGCTCGCAGAAGGCGTTCGCGCTCCCGCCGGGTCTCGCGCTCTTCGCGATGTCCGAGCGGACGCTCGCCGCCGCGAAGAAGAAGAAGTTCCGCGGCCTGTATCTCGATCTCGTGGACATCGACGCCTTCGCCCAGAAGAAGCAGACGCCGACGACTCCGTGCTTGTCGCTCCTCTACGCGCTCGACGTTCAGCTCGACCACATCCTCGCCGAGGGGATGGAGAACCGCTGGGCCCGGCACGAGGAGATGCGGAAGACGGTCGCCGACTGGTGCGGCGCGAACGGCTTCCAGGTCTTCGCGCAGAAGGGCGCCGAGTCCCCGACCGTCACCTCGATGATCCCGGCCGCGGGCGTGAACGCCGAGGAGCTCAACAAAGGGCTCAAGGCCGCGAAGTGGACGACGGGCTCCGGCTACGGAAAGCTCAAGGCCACGAACGTCCGGATCGGGCACATGGGCGACGTGGACGTCCTCTCCGTGAAGAACTACCTCAAGGCGCACGAAGAGGTCATCGCGTCGCTGAAGGCGAAGGCCGCGGCGGTCCCGGCTTGACCGCCCGCGTCCTCGTCGCCGAGCCCCTGTCGGAAACGGGCCTCGCCGTCCTGAAGACGGCGGGTCTCGCCGCCGACGTCAAGACCGATCTTTCGCGCGAGGCCCTGCTCGCCGTGATCGGCGATTACGACGCCCTCGTCGTCCGGTCGGCCACGCAGGTCGACAGGGAGCTGCTCGCGGCGGGGAAGAAGCTGCGCGTCGTCGGGCGCGCGGGCGTCGGCCTCGACAACGTGGACGTCAAGGCCGCGACCGAGCGCGGCGTCCTCGTCGTGAACGCTCCGTCCGGAAACGTCGTCTCCGCGGCGGAGCACGCGATCGCCCTGCTCCTCTCGCTGCTGCGCCGGATCCCGGAGGCGCAGGTTTCGCTGAAGGCGGGGGAATGGAAGCGCACGAAGTTCGTGGGCACCGAACTGCAGGGCAAGACCGTCGGCCTCGTCGGCCTCGGGCAGGTCGGCTCGCGGGTGGCGGCCCGGCTCAGGCCGTGGAACCTGACGCTCCTCGCGTTCGACCCGTTCGTCACGCCGGAACGCGCCGCGGAGCTCGGCGTCAAGCCGGTGTCGCTGGACGAGCTCCTCGCGCAGTCGGACATCGTCTCGCTTCACGCGCCGGGCGGCGCCGAGACGAAGCATCTCCTCGGGCCGGCGCAGTTCGAGAAGATGAAGAAGGGCGCCCTCCTCGTGAACTGCGCGCGCGGAGCGCTCGTGGACGAGGCCGCGCTCGTCGAGGCGCTGGACTCCGGGAAACTGGGCGGGGCCGCGCTGGACGTCTTCTCCGTGGAGCCCCCGAAGGACTTCACGCTCATGAAGCACCCGAAGGTGCTCTGCACGCCGCACCTCGGGGCCTCGACCGTGGAGGCCCAGGACCGCGTCGCGGTGGAGACCGTCGAGATGCTGTCGGAGGCCCTGAAGGGGTCCCCGTTCGTCGCCGCGGTGAACCTGCCGTTCCCCGCGGGCGGCGACCCGCACGCCGCGCTGCCGTGGATGCGCCTCGCGGAGCTCGCGGGCTCGTTCCTGGGCCAGGCCGCCGAGGCCGCCCCGACGCGGATTTCGGTCACGCTCTCGGGCGTCCCGGAGGGCGCGCGGAAGGCCGCGGTCGTCGCCGCGGTGAAGGGGGTGCTCTCGGGCGTCGAGGAGGTCAACCTCGTAAACGCCGCGGCGATCGCGAAGGCGCGCGGCATCGCGCTCGCGGATTCCGTGCGCGAGGAAGCTTCCGGCTACGCGAACCTCCTTACCGTCGCCGTCGACACTCCGAAAGGGTCTCGCACGGTCACGGCGACGCTCTTCGGCGACTCGCACGGGCGCATCGTCTCTCTCGACGGGCTCTCCCTCGAGTTCAAGCCGCAGGGGACGATGCTCGTCCTCTCGAATCGGGACGTTCCGGGCGTCATCGGGCGCATCGGCACGTGCCTCGGGCAGAAGGGCGTCAACATCGTCGACTTTGCTCTCGCGCGCGGGAGCGGCGGCCGGGCGGCCGCCGTCGTGCGCGTGGACCCGCCGGCGGGGGGCATCGGGCCCGACCTCGTGGCGTGTCTCGCGGGGCTGGAGGGCGTCGAGTCCGCCCGACTCGTGACGATTGGGTGACGCCGTGACGGCGCCCCCGGTGAAGTCGAAGACGCGCGTCGGCGTCGTCTTCGGCGGGCCCTCGCGCGAGCACGGCGTGTCGTTTCTCTCGGCAAAGTGCCTGCTCGAGAACCTGCCGTTCGAGAAATACGAGGCGATCCCGGTGTTCGTCGGCAAGGACGGGATCTGGAGCGGGCCCAAGGCCTCGAAGGCCGAGCTGGCGCGCCAGCTCGAGCGGCCGGCGAAGGACCTGCTGGTCGACGGGGTGAAGCCCGGCAGCAGGCCGGCCCGGACCGCGGAGATCGTGGACTCGTTCTTCTCGGCGTGGCACGCCGCCGGCGCCGACGTCCTCTTCCCGATCGTGCACGGCACGTTCGGCGAGGACGGCGTCGTCCAGGGCCTCTTCGAGGCGCTCGGAATCCCGTACGTCGGCTGCGGGGTCGCCGCGTCGGCCGTGGGGATGGACAAGATCTTCATGAAGGCGGCGTTCGGCGCCGTGGGGCTCCCGCAGGTGAAGTACGTGGGCGTCTCGCGAGCCGAGTGGGCCTCGCCCGCGTCGCGGGCGGCTCTGACGACGCGGATCGACGGTCTTGGCTTCCCGGTCTTCGTGAAGCCGTCCTGCGCCGGCTCGTCCGTCGGCGTCTCGAAGGTGAAGGACGAGTCGCAGATCGCGAGGGCGGTCGAGGCCGCGTTTCTGGTCGACGCGCGCGTTCTCGTCGAGCAGGGAGTCGACGCGCGGGAAATCGAGTGCTCGGTCCTCGAGGGCGAGAAGGGCGGGCCGACGGAAGCGTCGCTGCCCGGCGAGATCGTGCCCGGGCACGAGTTCTACGACTACGAGGACAAGTACATCGACTCGGGCTCGCGCAGCGTCGTCCCCGCGGACCTGCCGGCCGGCACGAAGGAGGAGATCCGGCGGCTCGCGGCGCGCGCGTTCGACGTCCTCGGGGGCGAGGGCTTCGCCCGCGTGGACTTCTTCCTCGAGCGCGGGACGCAGCGGATCCTCGTCAGCGAGCTCAACTCCCTGCCCGGGTTCACGCCGATCTCGATGTTCCCGAAGATGTGGGAGGCCTCGGGCCTCCCGCTTGGAAGGCTCCTCGATCGCCTCGTGACGGGCGCGTTCCACCGTCCGGCGCGCGGCCGCTGATCAGCGCGCGGTGACACGGCCGAGGATCCGGCCGGACTTCGCGTCCTCGACGCCCGCGCCCGCCGGGGCATCGGCCGAGAGCGTGAATCGGAGCGGCGGAGGGCTCGCGACGGGCGCCCGGAGCGACGCGCGCACGGCGGGGGCGCCCGAAGGGCGCAGGAGAACGTCGCGCTCCTCGGGGCCGGCTCGGAAGACGAGGCCGTCGGGGCGGCAGGAGGCTTCGGCCGTCCGCCCACGGAAGACGAGCGAGGGCGCGCCCGGCCGAACGAAGCATGGGTCGCGGCGATCGAGCCGGAGGAGCGTGAAGCCGGTGACCTCCTCGCGCGCTTCGATCCCACCGGATCCCGCCGCGAGGGCGTCGACGTCGGCGAGCGCGGGGCTGGAGAGAGCGCGCCGGTCGACCACGACGACGGAGGCGCCCATCTCGCGAAGCAGCGCGACGCCGCCTGGAACCGGCAGGCTCGCGAGCGTCCGCTCCGCCCACGTGTGCGTCGCGGGGGCGTACGTGAACCAGCCGTTGACGACGCGACGCCGGTGGCTGAGCTGGTCGATCCAGGCCTGCGTGGACGTGGAGCGGTTCCAGGGGTAAACGGCGATGGACGCGTCGCGCGGGAGCGCGCCGAGCCTGTCGACGTACGCAGACGGGGCGGGGAATGCGGTGGCGGGAATGTCGGCGGGCCAGAGGTCCAGGAGGGCCAGCCCCGCGAACGCCGCACGGAAGGCCGCGGCCCTCGCGTGTCCCGCCACGGCGGCGAGCGACAGGACGGCCGCGGCCCCGATCGCGACGTCGAACCACTGGTCGAACCGGTGGATTCCCCGGAGAGACGAGAGGATCGGCAGACCCGTGAGCAGGCGATAGGGCCCGGGCCCGACCGGCCGGCCCGCGACGTGGATCGTCGGCCCCAGGGAGCAGAGGAAGAGGGCGGCGGCCAGCCCGAGCCACGGGATCGGGGATCGGGTGCTCCGGCCCCGCGCGGCCCAGACGCCGATCGCGAACGCGAACGCGAGCGTGGGGAAGAAAGCCGCGGCGCCGAGCGGGAAGCCCGGCACGAGACGCTCCAGCGCGTCGCGGACGGGCCCGCCGAAGATTCCGCCGTGAAGGAGCGAGAGGAGATCCGCGGAGTGAGCCTCGAACGTGCGGAGGCCCGGCACGACGCCGAGAGACTCGCCGATCCGGAAGTACGGCCCGTAGGGAACGGCCAGAACCAGGAACGCGGCGAGGCCGGTCCCCGCGAGAGCGGCGGCGCGGCGGGCGCGGAAGGCTCCCTTTCCGGCGACGATGAGGACGGCGGGGACGGCGAACACGAGACCCAGGGCGATCCCGTAGAGGCTGAAGAGGCCCTGGACGACGAGCGCCGCGCCGAAGAGCGCGAGCTCCCTGCCGCGGCCGCGGCGGAGAAAGTCGCAGGCCGCCATCGCCGCGAGCAGGGCGAAGCCCGTGGACAGGCCGGCGAGAACTCCGAGGGTGTTCATGCGGCCGGGCCCGTACGCGACGGCGAATGCGGCGGCGGCCGGCACGAGGCCGGGCCCCGCGAGCCGCGCGTAGAGGGCATAGAGGAGCACGGGAAAGGTGAAGACGGCGAGGAAGTACGCCGCGTTCACGCCCGCCGGGACTGAGCCGGTGAGCGCCCGGAACGGGTAGCCGACGATCGACGCGAGGGGGAGCCACTCTCCGGTCGCGAGCGCGTCCGGCACCGGTGCGAACACGCGGTCGTCCGCGATGCGAACGTCGCCGCGCTCCCACCGGGCCCACGCGCGCGCGATCGCGGTCGCGTTCGTGGCGGGATCATCGAGCGGATTCGCCGATGGAAGAGCCGCGACGAGCCGCGTCGCGGGCGCGACGGCGGTCCGGTGAAAGACGGCGAGCGGGACGAGCGCGGCCGCGATCCAGACGGCCGCGAGCCAGCGCGCCCGCGACATGTCAGCGCGCCTCGACGAGGATGCCGGCGAGCCCGAGGTCGCCCAGGGAATCGCGCGCGGCCTCCGCCTCGGCCTTCGTCGCGTAGGGACCGAACTTCACGCGGCGCAGGCCCTTGAAGTCCTCGACCCACGGCGACGGATAGCGCGCGGCGAGCCTCTCGCGCAGCTTCACGGCGTTCTCCTGCGAGCCGAACGCGCCCGCCTGGACGGCCCAGCCGGCGGACGCGGTCCGGACGGCGGGCGCCGCCGGCTCGCCCTTCGTCGCCGTGTTCGCGGGCGTCGGGGTGGGCGGCTCGTCGCTCTTCGCGCGGATGCGCGAATTGTCGCCGAGCGCCACGACGCGCAGCGTCACGGGCACGACGCCGTCTCCGACGGAGCCGATCTCGGCGGCGGCGGCCTTCGAGAGGTCCACGATGCGCCCGGCCACGAACGGACCGCGGTCGTTGACCTTCACGCGGACGGACCTGCCGTTCTTCTCGTTCGTGACGTCGACGAGCGTGCCGAGCGGCAGCGTGCGGTGCGCGGCCGAGATCTTCTCGGGGCGGAACGTCTCGCCGGACGCCGTCGGCAGCCCGTCGAACTCCTTTCCGTACCACGACGCGAGGCCGCGCTCGACGGCTCCCTGCGCCGGCGGCGGCGGCGCCGGCGAGACCGCCTTCGGTGTCGACGAGCAGGCAACGAGGCCAAGCCCGAAGAGCACCAGAGAGATTTCTTTGAGTGGGAATAGGGTCTGGCGCCCGCCGCGCCGCGCGGTGGCGGCGGTGCCGCGGGCCGCCTTTGTATTCACCTTCAAAGAAAATCTTCTCTTCTGTTTTCTTCTCTTTTCTTTTCTCTTCTCTTCTTCAAACCCGAACTTCCTCGTGCGTCTCGCCCGACGCGGCGGCGGGGTCCGTCGCGAGGATGGGTTCGATCTCGACGTCGAGGAACTCGTCCACCTGCTCCGGCGCGCGCCCGATGAAGCGTGCGGGATCGGCGGCCGCCTGGATCTCGGCCGGGGTCAGCCCGAACGACGAGTCGGCCGCGATCCGGAACAGGAGGTCGTTGTCGCCGCCCTCGTTCTTCATCCGGTCGCCCGCGGCCTGCGCGAGGACACGGATCTTCTCGTGCAGGGCCTGCCGGTCGCCGCCCTTGATCGCGGCCGCCATGAGGACGTTCTCGGTGGCGAGGAACGGGATCTCGACGTCGAGGCGGCGCCGGACGACGGACGGGTGGACGACGAGGCCGTCCGCGACGGAATCCCACAGGAGGAGGATCGAGTCCGCCGAGAGGAACGCCTCGGCGAGCGCGAGACGGCGGTTCGCGGAATCGTCCAGCGTGCGCTCGAACCATTGCGTCGCGTGCGTCCAGTTCCCGTTGTCCGAGATGGAGAGGAGCCAGCGCGAGAGGGCGTTCATCCGCTCGCACTTCATCGGGTTGCGCTTGTATGGCATCGCGGACGAGCCGACCTGCTTCTTCCCGAACGGCTCCTCGACCTCCTTGAGGTGCTGGAGGAGGCGGACGTCGTTCGCGAACTTCGAGGCGGACGCCGCGAGGCCCGAGAGTGCGGAGAGGACGAGGGCGTCCTGCTTGCGCGTGTACGTCTGCCCCGAGATCAGGAGGCGGTCCTGGAAGCCGGCCTTCTCCGCGACGAGCTTGTCGAGGCTCTCGGCCTTGTCGGCGTCGCCGTCGAAGAGCGCGACGAAGGAGGCCTGGGTGCCGGTGGCGCCCTTGCAGCCGAGAAAGCGCAGCTCGTCGGCGCGGCGGACGAGCTCGCGGTGGTCGAGCGCGAGGTCCTGCAGCCACAGACACGCGCGCTTGCCAACCGTCGTGGGCTGCGCGGCCTGGAAATGCGTGAACCCGAGGCACGGGAGGTCGCGATAGGCGCGCGCGAACCGGGCGAGCCGCCCCATGACGCGCACGGTCCGTGTCGCGAGGAGCCGGAGGGCCCCGCGCAGGAGCAGCAGGTCCGCGTTGTCGCCGACGAAGGCCGACGTCGCGCCGAGGTGGAGGACGCCCTTGGCGGCCGGGGCGACGTCGCCCAGCGCATGGAGGTGCGCCATGACGTCGTGCTTGGTCTCGCGCTCGTAGCGGTCCGCGGCGTCGAGCTCGGCGTCCGTCGGGACGAGGTGGGCGCGCAGCGCCTCCAGCGAGGCCTCGGGAATCGGCAGGCCGAGCTGCTTCTCGGCCTCGGCGAGCCAGAGCCAGAGGCGGCGCCATGCGGTGAACTTCGACCGCGCCGAGAACAGGGAGGACATCTCGGCGGACGCGTAGCGCGTCGTGAGAGGGTTCTCCCAGCGGTCCGCCGGCGATCCGTTCATTCCTCTTCCACCTCGTCGTCGGTCGGAAGCCGGAACTCCTTGACGTCGTCGTTGCCGCAGACGGCGCAGAACGCGCTCAGGATGCCCTTCTTCTCCTCGTACTCGAACGAGTAGCAGGGGGTGTCGCAGTTCAGGCAGACGACAAAGGCGACCTCTTCCATGCGCTCTCCCCGAAGGCCCTCAGGTTAGCATCACCAAGGCGGCTCCGGGCCGCCCGACATGACGCTTCGCATCGAATCCGAAATCGGCCGCCTGCGCACCGTTCTCGTCCACGAGCCAGGCCGCGAGATCGACCGGATGGTCCCGGCGATGATGCAGGACCTCCTGTTCGACGACATTCTCTTCGGGGCCCGCGCCCGCGAGGAGCACCGGCGCTTCCGGCAGGTCCTGAAGTTCGTCGCGGACGAGGTCCTCGAGGCCCGGGACCTTCTCGAAGAGGTCCTCCAGGACGCGGGCGCCCGCAACGCGATTCTCACGGAGCTCGCGACGCTGCTCGCGTGGCCGCCCGCCGTGCTCGTCGCCCTGAACGACCTGCCGGCCGACCGCCTCGCGGCCGGCCTCGTGGAGGGGATCGAGCACCCGCGGCCGGAAATCACGGGATCGCCCGACTCGCTCTACCTTCTGCCGCCCCTTCCGAACTGGTTCTTCCAGCGCGACCCGGCGGTGGTTCTCGGCGATCGCGTGATCCGGAGCGCAATGGCGACGCGCGCCCGCTGGCGCGAGCCCCTCCTTTCGGGGGCGATCTTCGCGTTCCACCCGCGATTCGGCAGGCGCTCCGACGCGTTCTGGTTCCGCGAGTTCGCGGCGGAAGAGAAGAGCCTGTCGCTCGCGCGCATGCGGCCGACGCTGGAGGGCGGCGACGTCCTCGTGATGTCGGCCGAGACGCTCGTGATCGGGTACTCGGAGCGCACGGAGAAGATCACGATCGAACGCCTCGCCGAAGCCCTCCGCAAGGAAGGGTCGCCCGTCAGGCGCATCCTCGTGGTCGCGATCCCGCCGCAGCGCGCGACGATGCACCTCGACACGATCTTCACGCGGCTCTCCGAAGGGGAGTGCCTCTGCCATGCGCCGATGATCCTGCCCGGCGGCGCCGAGGAGGTCGACGTCTACGAGGCGGACCTCGCGGGGCGGGAGGTGTCGTGGACGACGAAGGACGACCTCCTGTCCGCGCTGCGTGCGCACGGGATCGACCTCGAGCCGATCTCGTGCGGCGGCGCCGACCCCATCGACCAGCAGCGCGAGCAGTGGACGGACGGCGCGAACCTCTTCGCGCTCGCGCCGGGCCTCGTGCTCGGCTACGACCGCAACATCCGGACGGCGGACGAGCTCGCGCGGCACGGCTACCGCATCCTCTCGGACGACGATCTGCTGCTCGGGCGCGAGACGCTCGAGCGAAAGAAACCGGTCAAACAGGCGATCCTCATGTCGGCCCCTGAGCTCTCCCGCGCGCGGGGAGGCCCTCGCTGCATGACGATGCCGCTCGTGCGCGACCGGGTGTGAGAATGCGAATCCGATGAAAGCGAGAGAGCTTCGATGACGAAAAAAAGAGACTTGGTTTCGATTCACGAGCTGACTGCCGCGGAGGTTCGGGCGGTTCTGGAACTTGCCGCGAAGGTCAAGGCTCGCCGGAATGACTATCGTTCCGCGCTCTCCGGCAAGATCCTCGCGATGATCTTCGAGAAGTCTTCGACGCGGACGCGCGTCTCCTTCGAGGCCGGGATGACGCAGCTCGGCGGCGCGGCCCAGTTCCTCTCGTCGCGGGACATCCAGCTCGGCCGCGGCGAGCCCGTCTCCGACACCGCGCGCGTCCTCTCGCGTTACGTGGACGGGATCATGGCGCGCACGTTCGCGCACCAGACGGTCCTCGACCTCGCGGCGTACGCGACGATCCCGGTGGTCAACGGCCTCACGGACCTCCTCCACCCCTGCCAGGCGCTGACGGACTACTTCACGATGTCCGAGAAGTTCGGAAGCCTGAAGGGCCTGAAGCTGGCTTACGTGGGCGACGGCAACAACATGGCGCACTCCCTCATGTACGGCGGGCCGAAGTGCGGCGTGGACGTCGCGATCGCGACGCCGAAGGGCTACGAGCCGAATGCGGGCGTCACGGCGAACGCGAAGGCCGACGCGGCGGCCGCGGGGACGAAGTTGCTCGTCACGAACGACGCCGTGCAGGCCGTCGAGGACGCGCACGTCGTCTACACGGACGTCTGGGCCTCGATGGGGCAGGAGGCGGAGCAGGCGAAACGGGTCAAGGACTTCGCGGGCTGGACCGTGTCGAGCGCGCTCATGGCCCGCGCGCACAAGGACGCCGTCTTCATGCATTGCCTGCCCGCGCACCGGGGCGAGGAAGTCGCCGCGGACGTCTGCGACGGGCCGCGCTCGGTGATCTACGACGAAGCCGAGAACCGCCTTCACGTGCAGAAGGCGATCCTCGTCACGCTGATGGGAGCGCCCTGACCATCCGCGCCCGCCTCCTCGCCGGGGCCGCGGCGGTCGCGTTGCTCGCGTCGTCCGCGCCCGGGTGCCGGAAGACGCTGCGGCCGGGCGCCGCCGGCGCTCCGGCGGACGACCGCGCGGTCGTGACGCTCGACAAGGTCCCCGGACGCGCGGAGCCCTCCGCCAGGTCCGCCGCCCCTTCGACGCTCGTCCGCGGAACGCCGGTGAGGATCCGCGAGGCGAAGGGCGACCTGCTGCGCGTGTCGGGCCCCGGCGGAGACGTCTGGGTGCCCGCCGCCGCCGTCGAGAGGCTCGCCGACCGGGAGGCGCGCGAGGCGCGCGCCGAGGCCGTGAAGGCGTTCGAAGCCCAGCCCGGGCGCGCGGTCGAGCCGTGCCCGATCCTTCTCGCCCCCGACTACGGCGCCGCGCGCTGGGGCACGCTCGAGGACGGCGACGACGTGGACGTGGTCCTCGCCGACCACGACTTCTTCGGCGTGCGCCTCGCCGGAAAGATGCTCGCGTTCGTTCCGGCCCGCTCGATCCGGCTCCTGCCGTCCGCGGTCGCTCCCGCGCCGGGCTCGCCGCCGGGCAAGGGCGTCACGCCCGAGGTCCAGTCTCTCGGCGTCCCGGACCGCGAAACGCGGCCCACGCCGCGCGCCACGGCGCCGCCCGCAGGCGAGATCCCCTCGGCCGGGTTCGCGCCGGCTGCGACGCCCGCGCCGGGCGCGGCGCAGGCGGCGCCGCTCACCGCGCTTCCGGAGGGCTCGGAGCTGCCCGTGCTCATCACGCGCGCGGATCCGAAGTACCCCGAGGCGGCCAGGAAGCTCAAGCTCGGCGGCGACGTCGTGCTGCGCGTCGTCGTGGAGGCGAACGGCTCGATCGGGCGGATCGAGGTCGTGACCGGTGCGCCGTTCGGAATGACGGAGGCGGCGACGGACGCCGTGCGGAAGTGGACGTACCGCCCCGCGCGCGTCAACGGGCAGGTCGTGGCCGTCTGGAAGGTGATCCGCGTCAAGTTCGCGCTGCACGCCGAGCGAGAACCGCCTCCGGACTGACGGGACGCACCTATAATCGCGGCCTTCTCATGCCCCTGATGGAGCTCGTCTACGAGGTCGAAGGCCAGACCCGACGGTACCTGTTGTCGGGAAACGACGTGTCGATCGGCCGATCGAGCGAGAACGGGATCGTCCTCAACGATTTCTCCGTGTCGCGCAAGCACGCGCTGCTGTCCGAGAGCGGCGGCGCCTGGACGATCGAGGACCTGAAGTCGACGAACGGCCTCAAGGTCAACGGCGAGTTCACGCCGTCTGCCCTGATCCATCCCGGCGACGTGCTCACGGTGGGGACGTTCACGCTCACGGTGACGGAGCAGCCGACGTTCCGCGGGCGCGCGCCGTCGGCGATCAGCGACTCGAGCGCGACGTTCGTGAGGTCCATCGCGGATTTCAACCGCGACTTCGGCTTCGACGCCTCCTCCCTTCCGAAAGAGGAGGCGCTCGCGGGGACGATGGCGGGGCGCCGGCCCGCGACGCGCGAGAAGGTGTTCGAGGCGATGGTGATGGTCGCGCGCACCCTCATCGAGGCGCGCGAGGTCGGGCAGATTCTCTCGAAGGTCGTCGACCTTCTCTTCGACTTCCTCCCGGCCGAGCGCGCCGTCGTCGTCCTGCTCGAGGACGACGGACGGCCCACTCCGACGCTCGCGCGGCGCCGCGGCAAGGAAGGGCCCGATCCGGAGGCCTCGTTCTCGCACACGATCGTCGAGTCCGTCGTGCGCGACCGCGTGGCCGTGCTCACGTCCGACGCGCTCGCGGACGACCGCTTCGAAGCCGGGCAGTCCATCCGCATCCAGCAGATCCGCTCGGCGATGTGCGTGCCGCTCTGGGACCGCGACCGCGTGATCGGCGCGCTGCACGTCGACACGCCGCTCAGGACGGGCACGTTCACGGCCGACGACCTCGACCTCCTGACCGCGCTCGGCAACTTCGCGGCCGTCGCGATCGAGCGCGCGCGCCTCCAGGGACGGATCGAGCGCGAGGAGCGCATCCGGGAGCGCCTTTCGCGCTACCACTCGCCGGGCGTCGTCGACGAGATCGTGACGGGAGGGCCGCAGGGCGTCGAGAGCGTGCGGACGCGGGAGGTCACGGTCTTCTTCGCGGACATCGTCGGCTTCACGTCTTCGGCCGAGACGATGGACCCCGAGGAGGTTTCACGCTTTCTCGAGCGCGTCTTCACGTTCGCGGCGGACGCGATCTTCGAGCAGGGGGGCACGCTCGACAAGTTCATCGGCGACGCCGTGATGGCGTTCTTCGGCGCGCCGATCCCGCAGGCGGACCACGCGCGCCGCGCCGTCGCGGCGGCCGCGAAGCTCATCGAGAGTCTCCACGCGTGGAACGTGCAGCGCGTCGCGGCCGGAGAGCCCTCCGTCGCGGTGCGGGTCGGCGTGAACACCGGAAGGGCGTTCGTCGGCGACATCGGGTCCGACCGCCGCGTCGATTACACGGTCCTCGGCAACACGGTCAACGTCGCGGCGCGACTGGAGTCCGCCGTGGCGGGTCCCAACGAGGTCGTCGTCGGCGGGGAGACCGCCCGCCAGGCGGGCGGTGACTACGCGTTCGAGCCGCTCGGCGAGCAGAAGCTGAAGGGGCTCTCGAAGGGGATGACGGCGTTTCGCCTCAAGCTCGACGCCTCGGGGCGTCCCGTCCCGGCCTCGTGACCGACGCGCTCCTCGGCCTCGTCTTCGTGACGTCCAACCCCGGCAAGGCGCGCGAGGCGTCCTCGCTCCTCGGCCGCGCCGTTGCGGCGCAGGCTCTGGACCTTCCCGAGATCCAGTCCCTCGACTTCCGCGAGGTTGCGCGGGCGAAGGCGATCGTCGCGGCGCACGCGCTCGGCGTTCCGGTCCTCGTCGAGGACTCGGGGCTCGCGGTCGCGGGCTGGGGCGGCTTCCCGGGGCCGCTCACGAAGTGGATCACGATGGGCGTCCTCGGCCAGGAAGGCCTCGCGAAAATGCTGGACGGGTTCTCGGACCGCAGCGCGGAGGCGGTCTCGGTCCTCGCCGTCGCACGGCCGGATCAGCGCGAGCCGGACGTGCTCGTCGCGGAGGGGCGCGTGAAGGGCTCGATCGCCCTCCACCCGCGCGGGGAGAACGGGTTCGGGTGGGATGTGCTGTTCATTCCGGAAGGGGAGACGCGCACGTTCGCGGAGATGACCGGCGAGGAAAAGAACTCTGCGTCACATCGGGCGCGGGCGTTTCAGGAATTGAGACGCCTGCTTCGGATTTCCTAGAAGGTCGAGTGGCGCTGGAGCGTCGGGCGGCGCCCCGACGCCCTTCGAGCGGTGTGTGCCTCCACACCTTTCAGGAAATCTTTCTCTTCTCGGCGCGGGAACGCAGCTCCTCCGCGAGCCGGTCGATCTTGTCCTCGAGCTCCTCGCGCGTGCCGTCCGTCCGGATCACGATGTCGGACACCTCTTCGCGCGCCGCGTCGGAGAACTGCGCCGACATCCTCTTCACGAACTCGTTCGGGTCCGTCTCGCCGCTGCGCTTGACCGCGCGCTGGAGGCGCATGTCCGCCGGCGCCGACACCGCCACGAGCACGTCGAACCGCTCGCGCCCGCCGGTCTCGACGAGGAGCGTCGCCTCGATCACGCCGAGCGGCTCGCCCCTCGCCGCGAGCTCCTCGAACCACTTCGCCTGCGCCTCGCGCACGAGCGGGTGGATGAGGCCGTTCAGCTTCGCGAGCGCGGCCTTGTCGTGAAAGACGGTCATCGACAGTTTCGGGCGGTCGACGGAGCCGTCGGCGGCGAGGAACTCCGGCCCGAACGCCGCGGCGACGGCCCGCGCGCCGGCGGCGCGCGGAGCGTAGAGCTCGTGGACCATCCGGTCCGCGTCGCGCACGGGGATCCCGCGCTTGCCGAGGCCCTCGGCGATGGTGCTCTTGCCGGACGCGAGGCCGCCCGTGAGCCCGACCTTCAGGATCATCCGCGCCGAGCCTCGCAGAGCCGGAGCGTGTTCAGGAGGAGATGTGCGATGGTCAGCGGGCCGACGCCGCCGGGGACGGGCGTGTAGCGGGAGGCCCTCGGGAACGCCGTCGCGGGGTCGCAGTCCCCGACGAGCGTCGAGCCGTTCTTCTCGAACGCGGCCGCGCGCTTCGCGTCGCCCGGGAAGAACCGCTCGAGATCCGCGCGCGTCGTCACGCGGTTGATCCCGACGTCCACGACGACGGCGCCCTCCTTCACGAATTCCCCGGTCACGAAGCCCGGACGCCCGATGGCCGCGACGAGGAGGTCCGCCTCGCGGCAGAGGGCGGGGAGGTCCTTCGTCTTGGAATGCGCGACCGTGACCGTCGCGTCGTTCTGCAGAAGGAGGAGCGCCATGGGCTTTCCGACGATGTCGCTCCGGCCCACGACGACCGCGCGCGTCCCGCGGAGCGGGACGTTCTCGCGCCTGAGGAGCTCGAGGACCCCGGCCGGCGTGCACGGAACCGGCGCGGGCTTGCCCTGCAGGAGGCGGCCCGCGTTCTCCGGGTGAAAGCCGTCGGCGTCCTTCCGCGGGTCGATCGCCTCGAGGACGCGGGCCGTCGCGATGTGCTTCGGCAGCGGAAGCTGGACGAGGATCCCGTCCACGGCGTCGTCGCGGTTCAGGCCGTCGATCGTCGCGAGGAGCTCGGCCTCGGGGAGCGACGCCGGGAAGCGCAAGGTCCGGCCCGCGAACCCCGCCTCTTTCGCGGCGATCTCCTTGTTTCGAACATAGGTCGCGCTGGCGGCGTCCTCGCCGACGAGGACGACCGTGAGGCCCGGGACGACGCCACGGGCCGCGAGGCGGGCCGCGCCGGCCGCGGCTTCGGCCCGGAGGGCCTTTGCGACGGCGGCGCCGTCGAGAATTCGGGGTTGCATGGCCCTATTGTGACCGAGAGTTACTTGACAGGGGCGTCATGGGGGGGTATTTTCCACTGCCCCGCGGGTCTCGGGTCCCTTCCTGAATCCCGCGAGTCGTGTGCCGTAGGGGCTCTGGTCTTTCGATGCTTCCCCGGATCCGCATCGGAGCCCGACCCCGCATCTTCCAACGGGGTCGAAAAACCCCACAACCGCCCCAGGCCGGAGACGACCGTTCCCGTGAGCACTCGCACGCCGCTCCCGAAAATTTCCGACCACACCCGCCGCTGGATCGTCGTCGACGCCGACGGGAAGGTCCTCGGCCGCCTCGCGACGCTCGTCGCGCGGCACCTCACGGGCAAGACCAAGGCCATCTACACGCCGTTTCTCGACACCGGCGACTTCGTCGTCGTCGTGAACGCCGAGAAGATCGCCCTGACCGGCGCCAAGGCGCAGTCGAAGCTCTACCGCCACCACACGGGCTTCCCCGGCGGCGTAAAGACGGTCGAGTTCGAGAAGCTCCGGGCCACGAAGCCCGAGCGCGTCATCGAAGAAGCCGTCAAGGGCATGCTCCCGAAGACGAAGCTCGGCCGGAAGATGTTCAAGAAGCTCAAGGTCTACGCGGGTCCGCACCACCCGCACACCGCCCAGGCCCCCGCGGCCGTCGCGGTCTGACCGGGACGAAGGAGAAGCGCACCCCGTGACGAACCTCCAGTTTCAGGCCGTCGGACGCCGCAAGGAATCCGTCGCCCGCGTGTTCCTCCGCCCCGGCAAGGGCGCAGTCCAGGTCAACGACCGCACCTTCGAGGACTACTTCCCGAACGACGTGCTCAAGATGGTCATCCGCCAGCCCCTGCAGCTCACCGAGACGGTCGAGAAGTTCGACGTCGTCGCCCTCGTCGAAGGCGGCGGGAGCGCGGGCCAGGCCGGCGCGATCCGCCACGGAATCGCCCGCGCGCTCTGCCTGTTCAACGGCGAGCTGCGCGGCGCCCTGAAGAAGGCAGGCCTCCTCACGCGCGACTCGCGCATGAAGGAGCGCAAGAAGTACGGCCAGCGCGGCGCGCGCGCCCGGTTCCAGTTCTCGAAGAGGTAATGGGGGACGAATGAGCCAGATCACGATGAAGGAGCTGCTCGAGGCGGGCGTTCACTTCGGCCACCAGACGAAGCGCTGGAATCCGAAGATGAAGAAGTTCATCTTCGGCAAGCGCAACGGGATCTACATCATCGACCTCCAGAAGACGCTGAAGTGCTTCCGCGAGGCCGCGGCCTTCATCACGGACGTCGCGTCGCAAGGCAAGAACATCCTCTTCGTGGGGACGAAGCGTCAGGCGCAGGACGCGATCTACGAGGAAGCCAACCGCTGCGGCATGTTCTACGTGAACAACCGCTGGCTCGGCGGCACGCTCACGAACTTCGTGACGATCCGCAAGTCGATCTCGCGCCTCAAGGAAGTCGAAGCGATGCTCGTCGAGGGCTCGGACGCGATCCTCACCAAGAAGGAGCGCATCCAGCTCGACCGTGAGAAGGCGAAGCTCGCGAAGAACCTCATCGGCATCAAGGAAATGGAAGAGCTTCCGGACGTCCTTTTCGTGATCGACCCCAAGAAGGAGGCGATCGCGATCCTCGAGGCCAAGAAGCTCGGCATTCCGGTCGTCGCCATCGTCGACACGAACTGCGACCCCGACGACATCAGCTTCGTGATCCCCGGCAACGACGACGCCATTCGCGCGATCAAGCTCTTCACGGGCAAGATCGCCGACGCGGTGCTCGAGGGCCTGCACGCGCAGGAAGAGCGCTTCGTCGGGAAGGTCGTCCACGGCGACGACGAGCCGATGCCCACGAACTTCCAGGTGACCGAGGCGGGCGCGGCCAAGCCCGAGGGCCCCGCCGTCCCCGTCCAGGCCTGATTCCGATCCACGCGATTCGGGCCGGCGGGAGGACCTGGTCCCCCCGCCGGCCTTTTTGATGTCAGAGAGGTTCTCATGGCGATTTCCGCAGTGACGGTCAAGATGCTCCGGGACAAGACGGGCGCCGGCATGCTCGATTGCAAGAGCGCGCTCGAAGAGACGAACGGCAACATCGACGAGGCCGAGAAGATTCTTCGCAAGAAGGGCCTCGCGGCCGCCGCCAAGAAGGCCGGCCGCGTCGCGGCCGACGGGCTGATCGGCTACCAGGTGTCGAACGGCGTCGCGGCGCTCGTCGAGCTGAACTGCGAGACCGACTTCGTCGCGAAGACGGAGAAGTTCAAGCAGGCGCTGCACGCGATCTCGAACTTCGTGCACGGCCACGCGGCCCTCGGCGACACGGCCGACGGCGACGTCGCGGTCCTGACGGCGTCCGCCCCGCCCTCGAAGATGCCGCACGCCGGCGCCACGATCGCGGAGTCGCTCCAGGCGTTCACCGGCGACCTCGGCGAGAAGACCGAGCTGCGCCGCTTCGCGCGCCTCGTCGCGGGCCCCGGCGCGCACCTGACGCTCTACGCCCACCCCGGCGACAAGACGGTCGTCGTGATCGAGACGAAGGGAATGCCCGAGGACCTCGGCAAGGACCTCGCGATGCACGTGGCCGCGCTCGCGCCGCAGTTCGCGACCCGCGACGGCGTGTCGGCCAAGGCGCTCGCCGACGAGAAGGAGATCGCGCGCGCCAAGGCGATCGCGGCCGGGAAGCCCGAGGCCGTCGCCGAGAAGATGGTCGAGGGCATGATCGGCAAGTGGTTCGGCGAGGTCGTTCTCCTCGACCAGGCGTTCGCCAAGGACGACAGCAAGAAGGTCTCGCAGGTCGTCGCCGAGCGCGGGGGCAAGGACGCGTCCGTCGTTCGCTTCGTCCGCTACAAGGTGGGCGAGGGCGTCGAGAAGAAGGCCGGGGGCGACTTCGCCGCCGAAGTCGCGGCGCTCACGAAGTAACGCCGTGGAACCCTGCTACCGCCGGGTCCTGCTGAAGCTCTCCGGGGAGGCGCTCCTCGGCAGTCAGCCGTTCGGCATCGAACCGGCGGTCGTGGCCCGCATCGCGGACGAGGTCGCCGAGGTCGCGCGCCTCGGCGTCGAGCTCGCGATCGTGATCGGGGGCGGGAACATCATCCGGGGCGTGTCGGCTGCGACGCAGGGCATCGACCGCGTCACGGGCGACAACATGGGAATGCTCGCGACGGTCATCAACGCCCTCGCGCTCCAGGACGCGATGGAGAAGCGCGCGATCCACACCCGGGTCATGACCGCGTTCGAGGTGCGCGCGGTCGCCGAGCCGTTCATCCGGCGCCGCGCGATCCGCCATCTCGAGAAGAAGCGCTGCGTCATTTTCGCGGGCGGGACGGGCAACCCGTACTTCACGACCGACTCGGCCGCGGCGCTGCGCGCGAACGAGATCCGGGCCGACGCGATCCTCAAGGCGACGCGCGTCGACGGCATCTATTCGGACGACCCGAAGAAGAACCCGAACGCCGAGTTCCTCCCGCGGGTCAGCTACCAGGACGTTCTGGAGAGGCGGCTTGCCGTCATGGACGCGACGTCCGTCGCCCTCTGCCGCGACAATCGCATGCCGATTCGCGTGTTCAACCTGCTCGTCCCCGGGAACATTCGCCGTGTCGTCATGGGCGAGCCGGTCGGAAGCGTGGTCGACGCGGGGCGTGCCTGACGCCGCGCCCGCCTGAACAAGGAGAACGCCATGCCCACGATCGCCGAGACCCGGAAGGAAACCGAGAGGCGGATGCACGCCTCGCTCGAGGCCCTCAAGCACGAGCTGAAGCACCTGCGCACCGGGCGGGCCGCGGTGGGCATCCTCGAAGGGATCTTCGTGGAGTACTACGGGACGGCGACGCCCCTGAACCAGGTTGCGAACCTCTCCGCGCCGGACGCGACCCTCCTCCTCGCGTCGCCGTGGGAGCCTTCGCTCTGCCCGGCCATCGAGAAGGCGATCCGCACGAGCGACCTCGGGCTCAACCCCTCGTCGGACGGCAAGGTCGTCCGGATCCCGGTGCCGCAGCCGACGGAGGAGCGCCGCAAGGAGATCATCAAGAAGGCTCACGGCTTCGCCGAGCACGCGAAGGTCGAGATCCGCCACCACCGTCACGAGGCGAACGACGCGATCAAGAAGGAGGCAAAGGCCTCCGCCGTCTCCGCGGACGACGAGAAGCGCGCCCTCGACGAGATCCAGAAGCTCACGGACAAGAGCGTGGCCGAGGTCGACCACATCCTCAAGACGAAGGAAGCGGAAGTTCTCGCGCGGTGAGCCAGGCCACGGCTCTCGTCCCGGCCGCCGGCTTCGGCACCCGCTTCCACGAAGGCGGGCCGAAGGCGCTCGTTCTCCTCGCGGGCCAGCCGCTCCTCGTCCACGCGCTCGAGCGCCTCGCGGCCAGCAAGCGGGTCTCGTCGGCCGTCGTCGCGATCCCGGGCGGCTGCGAGGAGGAATTCCACGCCGCTCTGAAGTCGTCGCCGCTCCCGTACGTCCTCGTCGAGGGCGGCGTGACGCGGCGCGAGTCCGTCGCGCGGGCGTTCGCGGCCGCCGACCCGAAGGACGACGACGCGATCGTTCTCGTTCACGACGCGGCGCGCCCGCTCGTGGACCCGCTCGAGGTCAAGGCCGTCGTGGACGCGGCGGACGCGACGGGCGCCGCGATCGCGGCGTTCTCCCTCGTCGAGACGATCAAGCGCATCGAAGCGGGCAAGATCAAGGCGACGGTCCCGCGCGGCGACCTCGTGGGGGCCACGACTCCGCAGGCGTTCCGCGCCGCGATCCTCCGAAAGGGACTCGCGAAGGAAGGCGGGCCCGACGCGACGGACGACGCCGAACTCGTGGAGCGCACGGGCGGCGAGGTCACGGTCGTCCTGACGTCGCGCTGGAACATCAAGATCACCTACCCCGAGGACCTCGCATGGGCGGAGGCCTGGCTGGCCCAGGCCGCCCGCGCCGGCGGGTGACGACGTGAGGATCGGACACGGTTTCGACGCCCACCGGCTCGAGCCCGGGCGGCCGTGCGTGCTCGGCGGCGTCGCCGTGCCGGCGGACTCCGGCCCCGTCGGGCACTCGGACGGCGACGTCGTCCTGCACGCGCTCGCGGACGCGCTCCTCGGCGCGGCCGCGATGGGCGATCTCGGCTCGATCTTCGGAACCGACCGTCCCGAGTGGGCGGGCGCGGCGGGGGAGGCCTTCGTCCGCCACGTCCGCGAGCTCACGGACCATCCGGAGATCCTCAACGTGGACGTCACGATCCTGGCCGTGAGGCCGCGCGTGGGGGAATACCGCGAAGCCATGCGCGCAAACATCGCGGCCCTCCTCGGGATCCCCGTGGCGCGCGTCTCCGTGAAGGCCTCGTCCGGGAACGGCCTGACGGACTTCGGCCGGGGCGAAGGCGTGGCCGCGACGGTCGTGCTCCTCGTCGCCGGCAGCGCGGCCGAGTAGCGGGCCGTGATCGTCTCGGGCTTCCACCCGGTGCGCGAGGTTCTCGAAAAGAGGCCGCGCGCGGTCGAGGCGCTGCTCGTTCAGCGCGGCCGCAAGGACACCCGCGCCGCGGAGATCGAGGAGCTCGCCCGCGGCGCCGGAGTGCCGGTGCGGCTCGTGGCCAGGGAGGAGCTGGACCGCTTCGCGGGCCGCGCGCACAACGGCGTGGCGGCCCGGGTGGCCGAGCGCGAGTACGACGGCGTGGAGGAGTGCCTCGCGGGAGAGAAGGGCCGACGGTGCGTCCTTTTCCTCGACGAGGTGACGGACCCGGGCAACCTCGGTTCGGTTCTCCGGACGGCCGCCGCAGCGGGGGCCTCGGTCGTCCTCACCGAACGGCATTCGGCCGGCCTGAACGAAACCGTCTCGAAGGCCTCGGCGGGCGCCCTGGAGCGGGTCAAGGTGGGCCGGGTCGTCAACGCGGCCCGCTTCCTCGAGCAGGCCAAGGCCGCCGGGTTCTGGGTCTACGGGGCGGCCATGGACGGCGAAAGTCTCTGGGAAGTCGACATTTCGGGCGATTCCGTCCTCTGCCTCGGCTCGGAAGGGGCCGGGCTCAGGCGGCTGACGCGGGAAACCTGCGACCGGTTGATTTCGATCCCCATGAGCCCTGGAGCCGGATCCCTGAACGTCTCCGTGGCCGCCGGGGTCCTCCTTTATGAGTGGGTCCGGAGGAAAGCCGGTCCGGGGCCAGGTTCCGGCATGAAAATGGCTTGACGGGGTTTCCAGCCGGCTGATATAAACCACAGTTCGCGCCTCGCCGGGTGCGCGAAGCCGTGCGTTCTCCGTGTCTCCAAGGTTGTCGGGTCGCACGGTCGAGCTCTCTCTGGGGAGGAATGCGAGTGCTGGCGTAGCTCAATTGGCAGAGCAGCCGATTTGTAATCGGCAGGTTGCGGGTTCAAGTCCCATCGCCAGCTCCAGGGAGCGCTTCCGGGGGCCGGACACGGGAATCATGAAGGACGGTAACGGGCAGATGGCCGAGTGGTTAATGGCAGCAGACTGTAAATCTGCCGTACTTACGTGCTACGGGGGTTCGAATCCCTCTCTGCCCACCATCTTTGAAGAGAAGGGGGCCCACGTAGCTCAGTTGGTAGAGCACGTCCTTGGTAAGGACGGGGTCAGCAGTTCAAATCTGCTCGTGGGCTCCAGTTTCCCCGCGCGGATCACGTACCTGAGCGGGAGTAACTCAGGGGTAGAGTCACAGCCTTCCAAGCTGTTGGTCGCGGGTTCGAATCCCGTCTCCCGCTCCATTCATGCAGCTTGTCACGCGACGACGACGTACAGGGGTGTAGCTCCAACTGGCTAGAGCGGCGGTCTCCAAAACCGTAGGTTCGGGGTTCGAATCCCCGCACCCCTGCCAACCTCGGCCTGAACAGACAACGACACGGCGGACCCGAATCGACACGAAGGACGAACGAAACGACATGAACTTCAGCGAGCGTTGGACCACTTTCCGCGGCTTTCTTTCGGACGTGAAGAAGGAGACCGGGAAGGTGTCGTGGCCGGACCGGGACGAGGTCGTGGGGACGACGATGGTGGTCATCGTCTACACGGTCCTCGTGGGCATCTTCCTCTTCCTCGTCGACGCGGCGGTGACGCCGCTCGTGAACAAGCTCTTCTCCGCCTTCGGCGGCTGAAGACGGAACCGATAAAGGCAAAGCGGTGAGCGAAGTCGATTCTCAGGACACGGGCAGCGCGGCCCCCGCCGCGGCGGCGCCGCACATGGACTGGTTCATCGTCCACACGTACTCGGGCTTCGAGGACCGTGTCGTCACGGAGCTGCAGAACCGCATCAAGGCCCTCGGCATGGAGGTCCACTTCGGCGAGATCCGCGTGCCGAAGGAGACCGTCGTCGAGATGAAGGCCGGGAAGCGCCGCAACGTCGAGCGGAAGTTCTTCCCCGGCTACGTCCTCGTGCAGATGGAGATGTCCGACGAGACCTGGCACCTCGTGCGCAACACGCCGAAGGTCACCGGATTCGTCGGCGGCTCGTCGAAGGCGCCCGTCCCGCTCACGCAGGACGAGGTCGACTCGATCCTCCACCACACGGCCGAGTCCAAGGAAAAGCCGAAGCCGCGTTACGTCTACGAGCGCGGCGAGCAGGTCAAGATCACGGACGGCCCCTTCAAGGAGTTCACGGGCACGGTCGAGGACATCAACCTCGAGCGCTCGACGCTCCGCGTCCTCGTCACCATCTTCGGCCGGCCGACGCCGGTCGAGCTCGAATTCGTCCAGGTCCAGAAGCTGTAAGGAAAGACCATGGCAAAGAAGGTAACCGGCTACGTCAAGCTCCAGATCGAGGCGGGGAAGGCCACGCCCGCTCCGCCCGTGGGCACGGCCCTCGGCCCGCAGGGCGTCAACATCATGGACTTCTGCAAGGCCTTCAACGCGAAGACCGCGAAGGACGTGGGGCTCATCATCCCCGTCGTCGTCACGGTGTATTCGGACCGGTCGTACTCGTTCATCACGAAGACGCCCCCCGCCGCCGTCCTGCTCAAGAAGGCCGCCAAGCTCGAAAAGGGCTCGGGCGTCCCGAACAAGACGAAGGTCGGAAAGGTGACGAAGAAGCAGGTCGAGGAGATCGCGAAGCTCAAGCTCGTCGACCTGAACACCGTGGACCTCGCCGCCGCCGTCAAGTCGGTGGAGGGGACCGCCCGATCCATGGGAATCGAGGTCGTCGGCTGACGCCGCGATCAACGAGGCGGAAGCCTCCCGCGCCGGGCCTCTCCCGGCGCGCGGTTCGACGGTGCCCGGGATGCCCCGGGGCTTCTCACCGCCGGACCCGGGGGACGCGACCGACTCCGGAGAACAACACACCATGAGTGGCAAGAAATTCACCGCGTCCGCCGCGAAAGTCGACAAGGCGAAGCTCTACGACGTGCCGCAGGCCGTCGCGCTCGTCAAGTCCGCGTCGTTCGCCAAGTTCAACGAGACGGTCGAGGTGGCCCTTCGCCTCGGCGTCGACCCGAAGCACGCGGACCAGATGGTGCGCGGCACGGTCGTGCTCCCGCACGGCCTCGGAAAGACGACCCGCGTGGCCGTCGTCGCCTCGGGCGAGAAGATCAAGGAAGCCGAGGCGGCCGGAGCGGACGTCGTGGGCGGGGACGACCTCGTCGCGAAGATCCAGGCCGGCATGCTCGACTTCGAGGCTCTCGTCGCGACGCCGGACATGATGAAGTCGCTCGGGCGGCTCGGCAAGGTGCTCGGCCCGCGCGGCCTCATGCCGAACCCGAAGGCCGGCACGGTCACGTTCGACGTGGCCAAGGCCGTCAAGGAACTGAAGGCCGGCAAGATCGAGTTCCGCGTCGACAAGACGGCGATCATCCACGTTCCCGTCGGCAAGGTCTCGTTCCCCGAGATCCAGCTCGTCGAGAACGCCGAGGCTCTGCTCATCGCAGTTCAAAAAGCCAAGCCCGCCGCCGCGAAGGGCAAGTACATGAAGTCCGTCGTGCTCTCGTCGACGATGGGCCCGGGCGTCCCGGTGGATCCTGCGACCGCCGAGAAGCTCGTCGGGAGGACCGCCTGATGACGACCACACGCGCTTCCAAGGCCGAAGAGCTCGCCGAGCTCGCGGCGACGGTGGGGAAGGCCTCCCACGCGTTCCTGATCGACTACAAGGGCCTGTCGGTGCCGGCCGTGACGGACCTGCGCCGCCAGATCCGCGCCGCCAAATCCGACTACATCGTCGTGAAGAACACGCTCGCCCTGCGCGCCCTCGAGGGAAAGCCCCTCGGTTCGCTCAAGGAGCACTTCACGGGAATGACGGGCGTGGCGTACTCGACGACGGACGTCGTCGCGCTCGCGAAGGTTCTCCACACCTTCGGCAAGACAAACCCGAACGTGAAGGTCAAGGCCGCCCTCCTCGACGGCAAGCCCGTCGCGGCGAAGGAGCTCGAGACCCTCGCGAACCTGCCGTCGCGCACCGAGCTCGTCGGCAAGCTCCTCGGCCTCATGCAGTCGCCGATCCGGCGCCTCGTGACGGTCCTCGCCGCCCCTCACCGCAACGTCGCCGCGACCCTCGCGGCCGTCGCCCAGCAAAAAGCAAAGTCCGAAGAAACCACGGCTTAAGCCGAAGAATCAGGAGATAGAACCATGGCTCTCAACGTCGAGACTTTCGTCAAGGAAATCGAGTCGATGTCCGTCCTCGAGCTGAACAACCTCGTCAAGGCTCTCGAGGAGAAGTTCGGCGTCTCCGCCGCGATGATGGCCGCTCCGGCCGCCGCCGCCGGCGCCGCCCCGGCCGCCGCCGCCGCCGAGGAGCAGACCGAGTTCACGGTCGCGCTCAAGGAAGCGGGCTCGAACAAGATCAACGTCATCAAGGTCGTCCGCGAGGTCAACGCCTCTCTCGGGCTCAAGGAAGCCAAGGATCTCGTCGAGAACCTCGGCGTCATCAAGGAAGGCGTCTCGAAGGACGAGGCCGCTTCCATCAAGAAGAAGTTCGAGGACGCGGGCGCCAAGGTCGAGATCAAGTAACCCGGAGGGGGAGCGGGGGAACCGAGGTTCGGTTCCCCCGCCTGCAAGCGTTTTCTCTCGACCTTCGTCTCTCCGCCACATCGGCGCGCCTCACACCCCGGCCTGCGCGCGGCCATGAGAGGACATAGCACCCCATGATCGGACGCACCCCCGCATCCGGTGCGAAGGAACGGACGAGCTTCGGCAAGATCCGCTCCTTCCTGCCCCTTCCCAATCTCATCGACGTTCAGCGCAAGTCTTACGAGGACTTCCTCCAGATGGACCGCCTGCCCGAAGAGCGGCAGGACGTCGGTCTGCAGGCCGTCTTCAAGAGCGTGTTCCCCTTCAGCGACTTCCGTGAGACCTGCGCGCTCGAGTTCGTGTCGTACCGCATCGGCGAGTGGAAGTCCCGCAGCGGCCGGCTCGAAGGCCTGCAGCACCTGCGCTTCTCGTGCGAGCACTGCGGCGCGACCGTGAAGGTGAAGGATCCGCGCGCAACGCGCGTCGAGTGCGGCGTGTGCGGACACCCGAACGCGAACAAGGTCACGATCGACGAGGTCTGCGGGACCCCGGTCGAGCTGCGCCTCCCGTACTCGGTGGCCGAGTGCCAGGAGCGCGGGTCGACGTACTCGGTGCCGCTCAAGGTGACGTTCCGCCTCAAGGTGTTCGACAAGGAGAACGCTCCGACGGGGAAGGGTGCCCCGAAGGAGTGGCCGATCCGCGACATCAAGGAGGAAGAGGTCTACTTCGGCGAGATCCCGCTCATGACGGACAACGGGACGTTCGTCATCAACGGAACGGAGCGCGTCATCGTCTCGCAGCTCCACCGCTCGCCCGGCGTCTTCTTCACGCGCGAGGGCGCGCACACGCTCATCGGCAAGATCATTCCGTATCGCGGCTCCTGGGTGGAGTTCGAGATCGACCCGAAGGGCCTCTTCGGCGTCCGCATCGACCGCAAGCGCAAGTTCCCGGGGACCGTGTTCCTCCGCGCGCTCGGCCTCGAGAGCGACGAACTGATCCTCAAGAAGTTCTACTCCCCGGTGAAGCTCTCGTTCGAGAAGGGCAAGGCGCGCCTCGTGCTCCCGCCCGAGGTCCTCGCGAAGGAAGAGCTCCGCGTCAAGCACCTCCGCGGCATCCGCAAGGACGGCCGCATCTTCGCGGACGTCAAGCTGACGGCCGAGATGAAGGCCTCGCTCGCGAAGGGCGAGAACGTCGAGGTGTCCGTCGACCCGGCCAAGCTCGGCCGGGCTCTCTTCGCCGCCGACGTCGTCGACCTCGGCTCGGGCGAGGTGCTGTTCGAGACCGGCTCCGAGATCCCCGAGGATCTCGCGGCGCAGCTCGAGACCAAGCAGGCGACTTCCGTCGAGGCGATCTTCCCGGACTGGGAGCCCATCGGCGAGACGCTCATCGCGACCCTCCGCAAGGACGGCGTGAAGACGAAGCGCGAGGCGCTGCTCGAGATCTACAAGCGCATGCGCCCCGGCGACCCGCCGACGGACGAGAGCGCGAAGAACCTCTTCGCGGGCATGTTCTTCGACCCGCGGAAGTACGACTTCTCGCGCGTCGGCCGGTTCAAGTTCAACATCCGCACGGGCCTCTCGACGTCGCTCGACCAGAAGACCCTCACGGCCGAGGACTTCTACGTCGTGATCAAGCACCTCCTGGAGCTCAAGCGCGACATCGGCAAGACCGACGACATCGACAACCTCGGCAACCGCCGGGTGCGCTGCGTCGGCGAGCTTCTCGAGAACCAGTTCCGGATCGGCCTCGTCCGCATGGAGCGCGCGATCAAGGAAAAGATGTCCGTTCACCAGGACATCGACTCGGCGATGCCGCACGACCTCATCAACTCCAAGCCCGTCATCGCGGCGATCAAGGAGTTCTTCGGGTCGTCTCAGCTCTCGCAGTTCATGGACCAGACGAACCCTCTCTCCGAGGTCACGCACAAGAGGCGTCTCTCGGCCCTCGGGCCGGGCGGCCTCTCGCGCGAGCGCGCCGGTTTCGAGGTGCGCGACGTCCATGCCACGCACTACGGCCGCATCTGCCCGATCGAGACGCCGGAAGGCCCGAACATCGGCCTCATCTCGTCGCTCTCGTGCTTCGCCCGCATCTCCGAGTTCGGGTTCATCGAGAGCCCGTACAAGAAGGTCAAGAACGGGCGCGTCCTCGACCACTACGAGATCGTCACGGTCGGCGACTCCGGGTGGAAGAAGGGCCAGATCGTCGAGGCCGAGGAGCTCGAAGAGGCGGTTCAACGCCTGAAGAAGGGCCACAAGCGCCAGCCGGTCGGCCGCCCGACCGCGTTCTTCCAGCCCGCCTGGGAAGAAGAGAACTACACGATCGCTCAGGCGAACGCCGAGGTCGACGACAAGGGCCGGTTCACCGAGGACCGCATCGTCGCCCGCGCCGGCGGCGAGTTCATCACGATCGAGAAGGACAAGATCGAGTTCATGGACGTGTCGCCGAAGCAGCTCGTTTCGGTCGCCGCGGCGCTCATCCCCTTCCTCGAGCACGACGACGCGAACCGGGCCCTCATGGGTTCGAACATGCAGCGCCAGAGCGTGCCGCTCCTCCGCACGGAGCCGCCTCTCGTCGGCACGGGCCTCGAAGGCATCGTCGCGCGCGACTCCGGCGCCGTGGTGACGTGCAAGCGCGACGGGATCGTCGACACGGTCGACGCCCGCCGCATCATCGTGCGCGTCCAGATCACCGGGGACGACGGCGAGACGAAGGACTTCGGCGCGGACATCTACCCGCTCCTGAAGTTCCGCCGCTCGAACCAGAACACCTGCATCAACCAGAAGCCGATCGTGAAGGAGGGCGACCGCGTCGTGGCGGGCCAGGTCCTCGCGGACGGCCCCTGCACGTCGCAGGGCGAGCTCGCGCTCGGCCGGAACATCCTCGTCGCGTTCATGCCGTGGCGCGGCTACAACTACGAGGACGCGATCCTCATCTCCGAGAAGATGGTCAAGGAGGACTACTACACCTCCATCCACATCGAGGAGTTCGAGATCGAGGCGCGCGAGACGAAGCTCGGCGCCGAGGAGATCACGAAGGACATCCCGAACGTCTCGGAGCACGCGCTGAGGGATCTCGATGAATCCGGCATCGTGCGCATCGGGGCCAATGTCAAACCCGGAGACATTCTCGTAGGGAAGGTCACGCCGAAGGGCGAGACCCAGCTCACCCCCGAGGAGAAGCTCCTCCGCGCGATCTTCGGCGAGAAGGCCGGAGACGTGCGCGACGCCTCGCTCAAGTGCCCCCCCGGCATCGAGGGCATCGTCGTGGACGTGAAGATCTTCACGCGCAAGGACGAGGAAAAGCAGAAAGACGCGCGCGCCAAGCAGATCCTCGACGAGGAGATCGGGCGCCTCACGAAGAACGCGGACGACGAGATCCGCATCATCCGCACCGAGGCGAAGGAGAAGATCGAATCGCTCCTCGCCGGCCGGACCGTCCTCGAAGACGTTTCCGACTCGCAGGGCAACGTCCTCGTCAAGGAGGGCGGCAAGCTCACGGTCGAGAAGATCGGGATGATGACGCCCCGCATGCTCAAGGGGCTCAAGCTGAAGGACGAGGAGATCCGCGACCAGGTGCGGCTCATCCTCCAGCGCACGGACTCGCAGATCGACGTCATCAAGAAGGTCAGCGCGGACCGCGTGGCTCTCCTCGCCAAGGGCGACGAGCTCGCGCCCGGCGTCAACAAGACGGTCAAGGTCTTCGTCGCGATGAAGCGCAAGCTGCAGGTCGGCGACAAGATGGCCGGACGCCACGGCAACAAGGGCGTCATCAGCCGGATCCTCCCCGAGGAGGACATGCCGTACCTTCCGGACGGGACTCCCGTCGAGATCGTGCTCAATCCCCTGGGTGTGCCGTCGCGCATGAACGTCGGGCAGATCCTCGAGACGCACCTCGGGTGGGCCGCGCGGGCGCTCGGCATGAACATCGCGACGCCGGTCTTCGACGGCTGCTCCGAGGAGGAGATCCGCACCCTGCTCCGCAAGGCCGACCTTCCCGTGGGCGGCAAGACGGTCCTCTACGACGGCATGACGGGCTCGCGCTTCGAGCAGGAAGTCACCGTCGGCTACATTTACATGCTCAAGCTCTCCCACCTCGTGGACGACAAGATCCACGCGCGCTCGATCGGCCCCTACTCGCTCATCACGCAGCAGCCCCTGGGCGGCAAGGCCCAGTTCGGCGGCCAGCGGTTCGGCGAGATGGAGGTCTGGGCCCTCGAGGCCTACGGCGCGGCGTACACGCTCCAGGAGCTCCTCACCGTCAAGTCCGACGACGTCGAAGGCCGCTCCAAGGTGTACGAGGCGATCGTCAAGGGCGAGGTTCCGGACGAACCGGGCCTGCCCGAATCTTTCAACGTCCTCGTCCGCGAGCTGCAGTCGCTCTGCCTCGACGTCGAGCTGCTGAAGGTTTAAGGAGAAGAGGAATACATGGAAGCCTTTTCGCCCTCTTCCGCTTTCCCCGGCGCCGGTACGGTGTCTCCGTTCCGCAACCCGGGCCCCCGTGACTTCAACGCAATCAAGATCGCCCTCGCGAGCCCCGAGAAGATCCGCTCGTGGTCGTTCGGCGAGGTGACGAAGCCCGAGACGATCAACTACCGCACGTTCAAGCCGGAACGCGACGGCCTGTTCTGCGCGAAGATCTTCGGCCCGATCACCGACTGGGAATGCCTCTGCGGCAAGTACAAACGGATGAAGCACCGCGGCGTCGTCTGCGACAAGTGTGGCGTCGAGGTCACGAAGTCGAAGGTCCGGCGCGAGCGCATGGGCCACATCGAGCTCGCGGCGCCCGTGTCGCACGTGTGGTTCTTCAAGGGGCTGCCGAGCCGCATCGGGCACCTGCTCGACCTCACGCTCCGCGACCTCGAGCGGATCCTCTACTTCGAGCAGTACGTCGTCATCGACCCGGGACCGCTCTCGGAGGACGAGAACCTCGAGGTCAAGAGCCTCATCACGGAAGAGAAGTTCCGCGAGCTCAAGGTCAAGTACGGCGTCGACGCGTTCGTCGCGAAGATGGGCGCCGAGGCGATCCAGGAGCTCCTCCAGAGCGTCAACATCGACGACCTGGCCGAGGAGCTGCGTCTCGTCATGAAGACGGAGACCTCGGCGCTCAAGCGCCTCAAGGCCGCCAAGCGCCTCAAGGTCGTCGACGCCTTCCGCCGCTCGGGCCACCGCCCCGAGTGGATGATCCTGAACGTCATCCCGGTCATCCCGCCGGAGCTCCGGCCCCTCGTGCCCCTCGACGGCGGCCGGTTCGCCACGTCGGACCTCAACGACCTCTACCGCCGCGTCATCAACCGCAACAACCGTCTCAAGAAGCTGCTCGAGCTCCGCGCGCCCGAGGTCATCGTCCGCAACGAGAAGCGCATGCTCCAGGAGGCCGTCGACGCCCTGTTCGACAACGGCCGCCGCGGCCGCGTCCTCAAGGGCTCGAACAACCGCCCGCTCAAGTCGCTGTCCGACACGCTCAAGGGCAAGTCGGGCCGCTTCCGCCAGAACCTCCTCGGCAAGCGCGTCGACTACTCGGGCCGCTCCGTGATCGTCGTCGGGCCGGAGCTCAAGCTCCACCAGTGCGGCCTGCCGAAGAAGATGGCCCTCGAGCTGTTCAAGCCGTTCATCTACCACCGGCTCGAGCAGAAGGGGATCACGTCCACGATCAAGGCGTCCAAGGAGCTCGTCGAGCAGGCGCCGAACGAGGTGTGGGACGCCCTCGAGGAAGTCATCAAGGAGCACCCGGTTCTCCTGAACCGCGCTCCCACGCTCCACCGCCTCGGCATCCAGGCGTTCGAACCGGTCCTCATCGAGGGCAAGGCGATCAAGATCCACCCGCTCGTCTGCGCGGCGTTCAACGCGGACTTCGACGGCGACCAGATGGCCGTCCACGTCCCGCTCTCGCCGAAGGCGCAGGTCGAGGCGCAGGTCCTGATGCTGTCCTCGCACAACATCCTGTCGCCCGCGCACGGCAAGCCCCTCACGGTGCCGTCGCAGGACCTCGTCCTCGGCCTCTACTACCTCACCCGCCGCAAGGAAGGGTGCAAGGGCGAAGGCCGCGTGTTCTCGAGCTTCGACGAGGTCACCCTCGCGCACGACGCCGGCGAGGTCGACACGCACGCCGGGATCGCGGTGAGGTTCACGGGCAGCCTCATCGACCTCGAGAGCCAGGTCCTCAACGACCAGGACATCGTCCACACGGACCCGATCGCCTGCACCCGCACGCGCATCGAGACGACGGTCGGGCGCGTCCTGCTCTCGGCGAACCTGCCGCCCGAGCTGCCGTTCCTGAACGGCACGCTGAAGAAGAAGGGCCTGCAGGACCTCGTCAACTACTGCTTCGTGACCTACGGGCTCGAGCGCACGGTCGAGATCCTCGACATCGTGAAGGCCCTCGGCTTCACGGTCGCCACCCGCGCCGGCATCTCGATCGGCGTGGACGACATGCGCATCCCGGGCAACAAGACCGAGCTCGTGAACCGCGCGCGCAAGGAAGTCCTCGAGGTCGAGAACCAGCGCCAGCAGGGCGCCATCACGGACGGCGAGCGCCACAACAAGATCATCGACATCTGGCACCGCATCACCGAGACCGTGGCGGAAGCCATGTTCAAGGAGATGAAGGCGTCGGACGGCGTCGGCGGCGGGGAGTTCAACCCGATCTACATGATGGCCGACTCCGGCGCGCGAGGCTCGAAGGAGCAGGTCCGGCAGCTCGCCGGCATGCGCGGCCCCATGTCCAAGCCCTCGGGCGAAGTCATGGAGCAGCCGATCATCTCGAACTTCCGCGAAGGCCTCACCGTGCTCGAGTACTTCATCTCGACGCACGGCGCGCGCAAGGGCCTCGCGGACACGGCGCTCAAGACGGCCGACTCCGGCTACCTCACGCGCCGCCTCGTCGACGTCGCGCAGGACGTCATCATCACGCAGGAGGACTGCGAGACCGTCGACGGGATCGTCGTGTCGGCGATCGTAGAGGGCGGCGAGATCCTCGAACCGCTCCGCGACCGCATCGTCGGCCGCATCGTCCAGGAAGACGTCTTCGACCCGGCGAACGACGAAGCCCTCGTCGTCGCGAACGACACGATCACCGAGGAACTGGCCGGCAAGATCCAGGAAGCCGGCATCGAGCGCGTCAAGATCCGCTCGGTCCTCACCTGTGAGACGCGCCGCGGCGTCTGCCGCAAGTGCTACGGGCGCAACCTCGCCACGGGCGACCTCGTCGACATCGGCGAGGCGGTGGGCGTCATCGCCGCCCAGTCCATCGGCGAGCCGGGCACGCAGCTCACCATGCGGACGTTCCACTACGGCGGCACGGCCCGGGTCTCGGAGGCGGCCAAGCACGTCGCGAAGAACCCCGGCATCATCAAGCTGCTCAACGCGAACACGGTCAGCAAAAAGGACGGCACGAAGGTCGTCGTCAACCGCAACTCGAAGCTCGTCCTCCTCGACGCCAAGGGGCGCGAGAAGGAGCGCTACTCGCTCGCCTACGGCTCCGTCCTCAAGGTGGTCGACGGCGAAGAGGTGAAACCCGGGCAGCTCCTCGTGAGCTGGGACCCGTTCGCGTCGCCGATCCTCTCGGAGATCGCGGGCAAGGTCGCCTACAAGGACATCCTCGAAGGCGAGAACCTGCGCGAGGAGACGGACAAGGTCACGGGCCTGACGCAGAAGATCGTCGTCGAGACGACCGGCACGACCGAGAAGCGCTCGCCGACGCTCGTCGTCACAGGCAAGAACGGAGAGGAGCGCAAGTACGCGCTGCCGATCCCGTCGCACCTCATGATCGCCGACGGCGACGTCGTGAACCCGGGTGACGCCCTCGCGAAGAAGCCTGTCGAAAAGAAGCGCACCCGCGACATCGTCGGCGGTCTCCCGCGCGTCGTCGAGCTCTTCGAGGCGCGGCGCCCGAAGGAGCCGGCCGTCATCACCGAGATCTCCGGCGTCGTGCGCCACGCGGGCACGGTCAAGGGCCAGCAGAAGATCGTCGTCGAGTCCGAGGACGGCCAGAAGCGCGAGATGCTCGTCCCGCGCGGCGCGCACGTCATGGTCCAGGACGGCGAGAGGGTGGAGGCGGGCGATCCGCTCACAGAGGGCGATCCGTCTCCGCACGACATCCTCGCGGTCAAGGGCGAGAAGGAACTGCAGCGGTACATGACCGACAAGATCCAGGAGGTCTACCGCTCGCAGGGCGTCGGCATCAACGACAAGCACATCGAGGTCATCGTCCGCCAGATGATGCGGAGCGTTCGCATCGAGGAGGTCGGCGACACGGAGTTCCTCGTCGACGAGCAGGTCGACCGCTTCCGGTTCAACGAGGAGAACGAGCGCATCCTGAACGCCGGCGGCAAGGCCGCCCAGGGCCGCCCGCTGCTCCTCGGGATCACGAAGGCGTCGCTCTCGACGGACTCGTTCGTCTCGGCCGCATCGTTCCAGGAAACGACGCGCGTCCTGACGGAGGCGTCCATCGCGGGCCGGGTGGACCTCCTCCGCGGCCTCAAGGAGAACGTCATCGTCGGGCGGCTCATCCCCGCCGGCACCGGCATGGACTACTACCGCAACGTCGTCCTCGAGCGGGAAGAGATTCCGCCCGCGCCCGAGGAGACGGAGGAGCTCTACTTCGACGACGAGACGCCGGTCATCGCGGCGGACCTCGACGACGAAGTCTGACCCCTCGATCCCATTGTTCCTTTAAGGGCCGGCGCAAGCCGGCCCTTTTCTTCACATAGACTGAAAGTCCGATGCCCGAGCTTCTGGACCTCCTCGAGAAGACGAGCCGCACGTTCGCGCTCTCGATCCCGCCGCTTCCGGAGCCGACGCGCCGCGAGGTGACGGTCGCGTATCTCCTGTTCCGCATCGCGGACACCTTCGAGGACGCGACCCACTGGGCGCCCGGGGACCGCATCGCGGCGCTGGGAGATTTCGGATTTCTTCTGAAGAAAGGGACGCGGGCGGAAGCGGAGCGGCTCGGGCAGGCATGGACGCAGGCAGGCGCCTCTCCGCACGCCGGCTACAGAGAGCTGATCGCCGAGACGCCGTTCGTCTTCGATGCGTTCGCCGCACTGCGGCCCGAAGCGACGGCGATCCTGCGCACGCATGTGGTCCGTTCGGCCGAAGGGATGGCCCGTTTCGTCGCGAGGACGGACGAACACGGGCTGACGCTCGACTCCGTCGAGGATCTCAAGGCCTACTGCTACACGGTGGCCGGGATCGTGGGCGAGCTCCTCACCGAGCTCTTCCTGCTCGAAGAAATCTCCCTTCGAACGGTGGAGCACGCGCTCCGCCAGCGTGCGCGCGCGTTCGGCGAGGCCCTGCAACTCGTGAACATCCTCAAGGACTCCGCCGAAGACGCGGTGGAGGGCCGCCGGTACCTGCCGGCGGGCGTCGCGCGCGCCGACATCTTCGCGCTCGCCCGGCGCGACCTTGGGGAGGCGGGGGAATACATCCAGGCGTTGCACGCCGCAGGCGCGCCGGCCGGGATCCTCGAGTTCACCGCCCTTCCCGTGGCGCTCGCGTGGGCCGCGCTCGCAAAGGTGGAGGAACGGGGGCCGGGAGCGAAGGTCGGCCGCCCGGAGGTCTTCCGGATCGCGCGCAGCGTGCGCGGCGCGATCGCGCGGGGTGAGAACCCCGCCCTGTATGATCGAACGCTTTCGGGGGAGCCTCGATGACCCTTCTCGACACCATCGGCGGGCCGGACGACCTTCGCGGCCTCGACCACGAAGCGCTCTCCCGTCTCGCGGCCGAGTGCCGCGCGGTGATCATCGAGACGATCACGAGAACGGGCGGCCACCTCGCCTCGAACCTCGGCGTCGTCGAGCTCACTCTCGCGATGCACCGCGCGTTCCACAGCCCGAAGGACCGGTTCGTGTGGGACACCTCGAACCAGTGCTACACCCACAAGCTCGTGACGGGGCGTGCGGGCGGCTTCGCGACGATCCGCAAGCCGGGCGGGCTCTCCGGCTTCGCCGAGCCGATGGAGAGCGACCACGACACGTTCGCGGCCGGGCACGCCGGGACGGGCCTCTCCTACGGGCTGGGGCTCGCCGTGGCGCACCAGGGCGACCCGAACGAGCCCTTCGTCGTCGTCGTCGTGGGGGACGGCGCGATGACCTCTGGCACGAGCTACGAGGCGCTCAACAACATCGTGCACCTCAAGCCGAAGCGGCTCGTCGTCGTCCTGAACGACAACGGCTGGTCCATCTCCGAGAACGTCGGGTGGATCGCGCACTGGCGCAACCGTTTCGAGCTGCACCCGGCCTACAAGCGCCTGACCGAGAAGGGGCACGGCCTCTTCAAGAAGCTCCCGAGGGGCGAAGAGGCGTGGGGCCTCGCGAAGAAGATCAAGAACTCCGTCGAGGGGCTCTTCTTCCCGAACCTCGTCTGGGACGAGCTCGGCTTCCACTACGTCGGGCCGATCGACGGCCACGACTTCAAGGAGCTCGAGGAAGCCCTCGCGCGCGCGAAGGACGTTTCGAAGGACGGGACGCCCGTCGTGATCCACGCCCTCACCCACAAGGGGCGCGGCTACGACAGGGCCGAGGAGAACCCGTCGCGCTTCCACCAGCCCGGCTCGCCCTCGCCTGCCGCCTCCACGGGCGCGGCGCCCACGTACTCGCAGGTCTTCGCGAAGACGCTCCTCACGATGATGGAGAAGGACCCGAAGATCGTCGCGATCACGGCCGCGATGCTCGAGGGGACCGGGCTCGGCGAGGTCCAGAAGGCGTACCCGGGCCGCGTCTTCGACGTCGGGATCGCCGAGGAGCACGCCGTCATCATGGCGGCGGGCATGGCCAAGGCGGGCCTGAAGCCCGTCGTCTCGATCTACTCGACGTTCCTCCAGCGCGGCTACGACCAGCTCATTCACGACGTCTGCCTGCAGAACCTGCCCGTGACCGTCTGCATCGACCGGGCCGGCCTCGTCGGGGACGACGGCAAGACCCACCAGGGGATCTACGACATCGCGTACACGCGGGGCATCCCGAACATGACGGTCGCCGCGCCGAAGGACGAGAACGAGCTCCAGCACCTCCTCTTCACGGCGATCGGGTCCGGGCGGCCCTTCGCGGTCCGGTACCCCCGGGGGGCCGGACTCGGCACCCCGCTCGACCCTGTCCTGAAGACGATTCCGGCCGGGAAGGGTGAGATCCTGGCGGTCGGCAAGGACCTGAACCTCCTCGCCTACGGCTCGATGGTGCCCGTGGCCGAAAAGGCCGCCGCTGCCTTGAAGGCGCTGGGCGTCGACTGCGGCGTCGCTAACGCTCGATTCGTAAAGCCTTTGGACGTGGAACTCGTGGGAAAGCTGCTCGCGGCGTGCCCCCGGCTTCTGACACTGGAAGAGCATCTTTACCAGGGGGGGTTCGGGAGCGCGGTGCTCGAGTCGGTTCACGCCGCCGGCCTGCCATCCTCGGGAGTCCGCTCGCACGCGATCCCCGACCAGTTCGTCGAGCACGGCCCCCAGGCCTTTCAGCGGCAGCACTTCCGGCTGGACCCGGAGGGCGTGGTGGCCCGCGTCGGCGAGCTCTATCCGGGTCTCGTGGCGACGGACGGGTCTGCCTCGCCTGGGCCGGCCGGCGCCCGGGCGGCTGCCGAGCCCGTTCACTGGACCTGAAACACTCTCTACGGAGAGGTTTGCCGCTTGACAGCCCTCCGGGGGGTCACTATGATTCGCGGGTTTCCCCGGGGACCGGCCCGGCGTCATCCGCCGTGTCGCGCCCGGAAATCGGCCTCCGTGGGCCGGTTCGCCACTCGATAGTCCGTCATTCGACTCGCCAAGCGTTCCGAAGGAGTCTCGAAAGTCCCATGCCGACGATCAGCCAGCTCGTGAGAAAGGGCCGCGAAGCCGTCCGTTACAAGACGAAGTCGCCCGCCCTGCAGTCCTGCCCGCAGCGCCGCGGCGTGTGCACCCAGGTGAAGACGACGACCCCGAAGAAGCCGAACTCGGCTCTCCGGAAGATCGCGCGCGTGCGCCTCACGAACGGCATCGAGGTCACGACCTACATCCCCGGCATCGGGCACAACCTTCAGGAGCACTCCATCGTCATGATCCGGGGAGGCCGCGTGAAGGACCTTCCCGGCGTGCGCTACCACATCATCCGCGGGACGCTCGACGCCGTCGGCGTCGCGAACCGCAAGCAGTCGCGCTCCAAATACGGCGCGAAGCGTCCGAAGGCTTAAGGAAACGACATGCCGCGTCGCCGTGAAGTCCCGAAGCGCGAAGTCCTCCCGGACCCGCTCTACCAGTCCCAGCTCGTGACGAAGTTCATCAACTGCGTCATGGAGCGCGGCAAGAAGTCCACCGCCGAGTCGATCTTCTACGGCGCGATGAAGCAGATCGAGCAGAAGACGTCGGACGATCCGCTCAAGACATTCAAGAAGGCTCTCGAGAACGTCAAGCCGGTTCTCGAGGTCAAGTCGCGCCGCGTCGGCGGCTCGACGTACCAGGTTCCTGTCGAGGTCAAGCCGAACCGACGGACCTCGCTCGCGATCCGCTGGGTCATCTCGTACGCGCAGGCGCGCGGCGAGAAGACGATGCGGGACAAGCTCGCGGGCGAGCTTCTCGACGCCGCCAACAACCGGGGCAACGCCGTGAAGAAGAAGGAGGACACCCACAAAATGGCCGAGGCCAACAAGGCCTTCGCCCATTACCGCTGGTAGAACTGCCACATCCCGGGTGAGGGGAAACCGGCCGGTGCGAACCGGACAGGTCCTTTCGGAGACCCGGAACACGCCTTAAGCGTGCGAAATGAAGGGAGAGCGCGATTCCCGCGCACCCCTCTCATTTGACGGCGCAGTCAACCCGGAACGGGATCAACGCTCATGCCGAGAAATCACCCCCTCGAGATGTGCCGAAACATCGGCATCATGGCCCACATCGACGCGGGCAAGACGACGACCACCGAGCGCGTCCTCTACTACACCGGCGTCAACTACAAGATCGGCGAGGTCCACGACGGGACCGCCACGATGGACTGGATGGTCCAGGAGCAGGAGCGCGGCATCACGATCACGTCGGCCGCGACGACCTGCCACTGGAAGGGCATCCGCGTCAACATCATCGACACGCCGGGCCACGTCGACTTCACGGCCGAGGTCGAGCGCTCGCTGCGCGTCCTCGACGGCGCCGTGGCCGTGTTCGACGCCGTCTCCGGCGTCGAGCCGCAGTCCGAGACCGTGTGGCGCCAGGCCGACCGCTACGGAGTCCCGCGCATCGCGTTCATCAACAAGATGGACCGCGTCGGCGCGGACTTCGACCGCTGCGTCGACATGATGGTCACGAAGCTCGCCGCGAAGCCGACGCCCGTCCAGATCCCGTGGGGCTCCGCCGAGACGTTCGAGGGCGTCATCGACCTCATCGAGGGCAAGGCCTACGACTTCAAGGACGACGCGCTCGGCGCGGAATTCGAGACCGTCGACGTCCCGGCCGACCACAAGGCCATGTACGACAAGTACCGCGAGCGGCTCATCGAGCTTCTCGCCGAGACCGACGACGTCCTCATGCAGAAGTTCATGGACGGGCACATCCCGACTCCGGACGAGATGCGCGCCGCGCTCCGCAAGGCGACCGTCACGGGCAAGCTCCATCCGGTCGTGTGCGGCTCGGCGTTCAAGAACAAGGGCGTCCAGCAGCTTCTCGACGCCGTCGTCGAGTACCTTCCGTCGCCGCTCGACATTCCCGCGATCCGCGGAGTGGACGAGGACGGCAACGAGGTGGCGCTCGACACGCGGGACGACGCGCCGTTCGCCGGCCTCGTCTTCAAGATCATGACCGACCCCTTCGTCGGCCAGCTCGCCTTCTTCCGCGTTTACGCGGGCCACCTCGACGCGGGCTCGGGCGTCTACAACGCCACGAAGCAGACGAACGAGCGCATCGGCCGCATCCTCAAGATGCACGCGAACAAGCGCGAGGAGATCAAGGAGATCTGGGCGGGCGACATCGGCGCCGCCGTGGGCCTGAAGAACGTCACGACCGGGGACACGATCTGCGAGCGCGACCACATCGTCGTCCTCGAGTCCATGAAGTTCCCCGAGCCCGTCATCACGCTCTCGATCGAGCCGAAGACGAAGGCCGACCAGGAAAAGATGGGCATGGCGCTCGCGAAGCTCATGCAGGAAGACCCGACGTTCCGCGTCCACACGGACAAGGAAACGAACCAGACGATCATCGCCGGGATGGGCGAGCTCCACCTCGAGATCATCGTCGACCGCATGGTGCGCGAGTTCAACGTGGGCGCGAACGTGGGCAAGCCCCAGGTCGCCTACCGCGAGACGATTCGCCGCGAGACGCCGGGCGAGGGCAAGTTCATCCGCCAGTCGGGCGGCAAGGGCCAGTACGGGCACGCGAAGATCCGCCTCCGCCCGCACCCGGAAGGCAAGGACTACGAGTTCGTCAACGCCATCTCGGGCGGCTCGATCCCCAAGGAATTCATCAAGCCGATCGACCAGGGCATTCGCGAGGCGATCCTGACGGGCGTTCTCGCCGGCTACCCGACGGTCAACATCCAGGTCGAGCTGTACGACGGCTCGTTCCACGACGTCGACTCCTCGGAGATGGCGTTCAAGATCGCCGGTTCGATGGCGTTCCAGGACGCGGCGAAGAAGGCGAACCCGGTCATCCTCGAGCCCATGATGGCGGTCGAGGTCGTCACGCCGGACGAGTTCCTCGGGCCCGTGAACGGAGACCTGAGCTCCCGCCGCGGCCGGATCAATCACATGGAGCCCCGCCTGAATTTCCAGGTCATCACGGCCAGCGTCCCGCTGTCCGAGATGTTCGGCTACGCCACCACCTTGCGGTCCCTCACCCAGGGCCGCGCCAACTACACGATGCAGTTCGAGAGATACGACGAGGTCCCGAAGGCGATCGCCGAGGGGATCATCGCCAAGGTTTCGGTCTAGAGAAAGCCGCCAGGAGCGAAGGAGAGACAGATGGCCAAGGAGAAATTCGAGCGCAAGAAGCCCCACGTCAACGTCGGCACGATTGGTCACGTCGACCACGGCAAGACGACCCTGACGGCGGCTCTCACGAAGGTCCTCTCGACGAAGGGCTACGCCGTCTCCAAGTCCTATGACGACGTGGCCAAGGCGGACGCGAAGACGTTCCGCCGCGACGCGACCAAGATCCTCACGGTCGCTCTCGCGCACGTCGAGTACGAGACGGACAAGCGCCACTACGCCCACATCGACTGCCCGGGCCACGCGGACTACATCAAGAACATGATCACGGGCGCCGCGCAGATGGACGGCGCGATCCTCGTCGTCTCGGCGCCGGTCGGCCCGATGCCGCAGACGAAGGAGCACGTCCTCCTCGCCCGCCAGGTCAACGTGCCCGCGATGGTCGTCTACCTCAACAAGTGCGACATGATGGAAGACCCTGAGCTCCTCGACCTCGTCGAGCTCGAGGTCCGCGAGCTCCTCTCCAAGTACGGTTTCCCCGGCGACAAGATCCCGGTGATCCGCGGTTCGGCCATCAAGGCGCTCAACGACCCGACCGGTCCCGACGCCAAGTCCATCTGGGAGCTCGCCGAGGCTCTCGACGCGAGCATTCCCGAGCCCATGCGCGCCACGGACAAGGACTTCCTTCTCCCCATCGAGGACGTGTTCTCGATCTCGGGCCGCGGCACGGTCGTCACGGGCCGCGTCGAGCGCGGGATCGTGAAGGTCGGCGACGAAATCGAGATCGTCGGCCTGCGCGACACACAGAAGAAGACGGTCACGGGCGTCGAGATGTTCAAGAAGCTCCTCGACCAGGGCCAGGCGGGCGACAACGTCGGCGTCCTGCTCCGCGGCGTCGAGCGCACGGACGTCGAGCGCGGCCAGGTCCTCTGCAAGCCGGGCTCGATCAAGCCGCACACGAAGTTCAAGGGCAAGGTGTACATCCTGTCCAAGGACGAGGGCGGCCGCCACACGCCGTTCTTCAACAACTACCGCCCGCAGTTCTTCATCCGCACGACGGACGTCACGGGCTCGGCCGCGCTGCCGGCCGGCGTCGAGATGGTCATGCCCGGCGACGACGTCGAGCTCGAGATCACGCTCATCGCGCCGATCGCCATGGAGAAGGGCCTCAAGTTCGCCATCCGCGAGGGCGGCCGCACGGTCGGCGCGGGCACCGTTACGGAGATTCTTGCTTAAGAGATAGAGAGATCGTTGCCGTTGCGGTCCGGGGGCTCTTCACTTTCGAAGAAATCCCCCGGTCCTCTCCGGCGGCCTGAACTCGCTCGAAAGAAAGTACACGCCAATGGCCAACGACAGAATCCGCATCCGCCTCAAGGGTTACGACTACCGGATCCTCGACCAGTCGACGACCGAGATCGTCGACACGGCGCGCCGTTCGGGCGCCAAGGTCGCGGGACCGATCCCGCTGCCGACGACGATCGCGCGCTGGACGGTCAACCGCTCGCCGCACGTCGACAAGAAGTCGCGCGAGCAGTTCGAGATGCGGACCCACAAGCGCCTGCTCGACATCTTCGAGTGGACGCCGCAAACCGTCGACGCCCTCACCAAGCTCGAGCTGCCCGCCGGCGTCGAGGTCGAAATCCGGACGATGGGGAAGTAACCGTCCCGTCACAGACGAGACGAGGAACGAAACATGATTAACGGAATTCTGGGACGCAAGATCGGCATGACGCAGGTCTTCGACGCCGACGGCACGGTGGTGCCGGTCACGGTCGTCGAGGCCGGCCCTTGCCTGGTCGTTCAGCGCAAGACGAAGGACCACGACGGGTACGACGCCGTCCAGCTCGGGCTCGTCGGCCGCGTGTCGCCGCGCCGCCTCACGGCGGCCGCCAAGGGACACTTCGAGAAGGCGGGCGTGCCGCCGGCGAAGACCCTCGGCGAAGTCCGCTGCGACGCCGACGAGAAGGCCGCACCCGGCGACAAGGTGCTCTGTGACATCTTTGCCGAGAAGGAGCACGTCGACGTCGTCGGCGTCTCCAAGGGCAAGGGCTTCCAGGGCGTCGTGAAGCGCCACGGCTTCACCGGCGGCGCCGCGACGCACGGCTCGATGTTCCACCGCGCGCCGGGCTCCATCGGCCCGTCGGCCTTCCCCTCCCGCGTCTACCCGGGCACGCGCTCGTCGGGACGCATGGGCGGCAAGCAGACGACGATGAAGAACCTCGTCGTCGTCCGCGTGGACGCCGAGAACCATCTCATCTATCTCCGCGGGGCGGTTCCGGGAGCTCGCAACACGGTCGTCAAGATCGTGAAGAAGCTCTCCCGGAAAGCCGGCGGAGCGGCGGCGTAAGGAGCGGCCATGGCAGACAAGAAGACGAAGACCGCCGCTCCGAAGAAGGCGCCCGCTCCGAAGGCCGCTGCTCCGAAGGCCGCTGCTCCGAAGGCCGCCTCCTCGCTGAAGCTCAAGGTGCGCAACGTCAAGGCCGAGACCGTCGGCGAGGCGACGCTTCCCGAGGAAATCTTCGGCGTGCCGTTCCGCCGCCACCTCGTGTGGGAAGTCGTCAAGCAGATCCGGGCGCGCGAGCACCGCGGAACCCACAAGACGAAGACGCGCTCCGAGGTGTCCGGCTCCGGCAAGAAGCCGTTCAAGCAGAAGAGCACCGGCCGCGCCCGCCAGGGCGGCGGCCGCCCGCCGCTGCACCGCCACGGCGGCACGGTGTTCGGGCCCGTTCCGCACTCCTACGCGCTCAAGGTCAACGCGAAGGCGAAGAAGGCGGCGCTCCGCTGCGTGCTCTCCGAAAAGGCGCGCGAGCAGAAGGTCGTGCTCCTCGACGCGCTCAAGCTCGCGACGCACAAGACCAGGGACTTCGCGGGCGTGCTCGCGAAGCTCGGGGTCGAGGGCAAGACGCTCGTCGTCGACCGCAAGGGCAACGAGAACCTCGCCCGCGCCGTGGCGAACAATCCCAAGGTCACGACGCTGGACCCGCTCGGGCTCAACGTCTACGACGCGCTGAACGCCGGAACGATCGTCCTCACCGAGGACGCCCTCCGTGCCGTCTCGGAGGTGCTGGCATGAACCCGCGCACTCACCAGGCCGTCATCGTGCGCCCCGTCCTGACGGAGCGCTCGACGGCGATGAGCCAGGCCCAGAACGTCCTCACGTTCGACGTCGCCCGCGACGCGAACAAGATCGAAATCCGCAAGGCCGTCGAGGCCCTCTTCCAGGTCAAGGTCGACGCCGTCCGCGTCGTCGCCGTGAACGGGAAGATCAAGAAGGTCGGGAAGTCCATCGGACGCGCGCAGGACCGGAAGAAGGCCTACGTGAAGCTCGCGAAGGGCCAGAAGCTCCCGGCCCTGTTCGAAGGGGTGTGACGCCATGCCCGTGAAGTCCTACAAACCGACCTCTCCCGGCATGCGCCAGCGGACGACGTCCGATTTCTCGGAGATCACGAAGTCCGAGCCGACGAAGTCCCTGACGAAAGGCAAGCTCAAGACGGGGGGTCGCGACAGCCGCGGCCACCTCACGTCCTGGTGGCGCGGCGGCGGCCACAAGAAGCGCTATCGCGACATCGACTTCAAGCGCGACAAGCACGGGATCCCGGCGAAGGTCGCCTCGATCGAGTACGACCCGAACCGCTCGTCCCGCATCGCGCTCCTGAACTACGCCGACGGCGAGAAGCGCTACATCGTCGCGCCGGCCGGCCTCGCGGTCGGGGCGACCGTCGTGTCGGGCCCGGCGGCCGACATCGTGCTCGGGAACGCGCTTCCCCTGAAGTCGATCCCGCTCGGCACCGTCGTGCACAACATCGAGTTTCAGCCGGGCCGCGGCGGGCAGATCGCCCGTTCCGCCGGTGCGAGCGCCCAGCTCATGGCGAAGGAGGGCGGTTTCGCGCTCCTGCGCGTGCCCTCGGGCGAGCTGCGCCGCGTGCGCGTGGACTGCTACGCCACGATCGGCCAGGTCGGCAACCTCGAGCACGAGAACGTCTCGATCGGCAAGGCCGGCCGCAACCGCTGGCTCGGCTGGAAGTCGCACAACCGCGGCGTCGCGATGAACCCCGTCGACCACCCGATGGGCGGCGGTGAAGGCAAGACGTCCGGCGGCCGCCACCCCACGTCTCCGTGGGGCTGGAAGACCAAGGGCAAGAAGACCCGCAACAACAAGCGTACCGACGCGCTCATCGTCAAGCGCCGCAAGTAGGAGACGAGGGAAAACATGTCTCGTTCCACGAAAAAGGGGCCGTTCGTCGACGCGCCGCTCCTCGAAAAGATCGCCTCGATGAACGCAGCGGGCGAAAAGCGCGTCCTCAAGACGTGGTCGCGCCGCTCGACGATTCTGCCCGACATGGTCGGCCACACGCTGGCCGTGCACAACGGCAAGAAGTTCATCCCCGTCTACATCTCCGAGAACATGGTCGGGCACAAGCTCGGCGAGTTCTCGCCCACGCGCACGTTCAAGGGCCACTCGGGCCGCAAGGTCGAGAAGGGCGCCACGCCGGGCGCTCCGGGCGCGCCTGGCGCACCGGCCGCCGCGCCGGCGGCGAAGGCCTGAGGAGGAGACCGATGGAAACCGTCGCCCGTCTCCGCCATTACCGCGGCTCCGCGCAGAAGATCCGCCTCGTGGCGGACCTGATCCGCATGAAGCCCGTCGGGAAGGCCCTCGCGACCCTGCGCACGACGCGCAAGGGCTGCTCGTCCGACCTCCTGAAGCTCGTCGAGTCCGCGCTCGCGAACGCCCAGCAGAACGAGTCGGGCGTCGACGCGGACGCGCTCGTCGTTTCGAAGATCCACGTCGACGAGGCCGGCCGCAAGCCGCTCCAGCGCAACGCGATGATCCGCAGGATCTCGAACTACAAGAAGCGGTTCGCGCGCCCGCGCTTCATGTCGGGCCCGCAGGGCCGCATGTGGCTCGTCCCGCGCCCGTTCTGCCACGTCACCGTCGTCCTCTCCGACGAGGCCGTCGCGCGCAAGGCCGCGGGCCTCAAGGCCGAGGCGCCGAAGCCGCTCGTGAAGAAGCGTCAGGGCCGCGTCGCGGCCGCCGTGTCGGCCGCCGGCGCGCGTCCGAAGGGGGCGAAGTCCGAGTCGAAGGGCCAGGCTGGCCACGCCGGACATGCGCATGCCGAGCCGAAGGGCGAAAAGGGCGCCACCAAGTCCAAGAAGCCGTCCGCCAAGCCGGGCGCGGCCGAGTAACGGAGTCAACGATGGGTCAGAAAGTCCACCCCTACGGTTTCCGCATCGGCTACAACCGGACCTGGCACTCGCGCTGGTACGCCGAGAAGGACTACCTCAAGTTTCTCCACGACGACATCAAGCTCCGTGAGGAGCTCAAGCGCGACCTCGCGAACGCCGCGGTGTCCGAGGTGGAGATCGAGCGCGGGAACAAGCTCAAGATCAACATCATGACCGCCCGTCCCGGCGTCATCATCGGGAAGAAGGGCGCGTCCGTGGACCAGCTCCGCGACCGGCTGCAGCAGCGGCTCGGCAAGGACATCCACGTGAACATCATCGAGATCCAGCGCCCCGAGACGGACGCGCAGCTCGTCGCCGAGTCCATCGCGATGCAGCTCGAGCGCCGCGTCGCGTTCCGACGGGCGATGAAGAAGGGCATGGAGTCCGCCTTCCGCTTCGGCGCGCAGGGAATCAAGATCCGCTGCGGCGGCCGCCTCAACGGCGCCGAGATCGCGCGCTCCGAGTGGTACCAGGAGGGCCGCCTCCCGCTCCACACCCTCAAGGCCGACATCGACTACGGGTTCGCCGAGGCGCGGACGACGTACGGAAAGATCGGCGTCAAGTGCTGGATCTACAAGGGCGACCTTCACCGCGCGAAGAGCCGCCGGAAGGTTGCGTAAGGAAGAACGCCGATGTTGATGCCGTCCAAGGTCAAGTACCGCAAACAGCAGCGCGGCCGCATGCGCGGCACGGCGCTCCGCGGGTCCGAGCTCTCCTTCGGGGAGTACGGGCTGCAGGCGCTCGAGCCCGGCTGGCTCACCGCGCGCCAGATCGAGGCGGGCCGCGTCGCGGTCCAGCGCCACGTCAAGCGCGGCGGGAAGCTGTGGATCCGCGTGTTCCCCGACAAGCCGATCACGAAGAAGCCGCTCGAAACCCGAATGGGCAAGGGCAAGGGCGCGCCCGAGGGCTGGGTGTGCGTCGTCAAGCCGGCCCGGATCCTGTTCGAGATGGAAGGCGTGGACGAGAAGACCGCGCGCGAGGCGTTCAAGCTCGCGGCGGACAAGATCGGGATCGCGACCCGCTTCGTCTCCCGCACCTTCCTTGCGGCGGTGAGGTGAGCATGAAGATCCAGGCGATGCTCGACTGGTCCCCCGACGAGAAGGCCGCGAAGGTGAAGGAGTGGACGCAGTCCCTCTTCACGCTGCGCCTCCAGAAGGCGACGGGCCAGCTCGAGAACCCGATGAAGATCAAGCAGCTCCGCAAGGACATCGCCCGCCTCAAGACCGCGCAGCACATGGGCGCGGCCGAAGTGGCGGCGGCCGCGGCGCACGAAGTCGCGCCGGCGCACACCGAGGGAGCCGGAGAGAAGATTTCTTCGAGTGAGAAGAGCGGGGCGGCGGCGAAGCCCAAGGCTCATGCCGTCGCGTCGGGCAAGGGCGCCAAGAAGCGCGCGGCTGCCGCGAAGTCCACGGGCAAGAAGGCCGCCGGCGCCAAGCCCCATGCACCTTCTAAGAAATCTTCTTCTTCCGGCGCGTCCGGCAAGAAGGCGGCTCCGGCGAAGGCCAAGCCCGCTCCCAAGAAAAGCAAGAAGAAGTAGTCCGAGCAGGAAGCAGAGAGTAATTCCATGAGCACCACCCCGACCCCCGGCTCTCCGGCCAACGCCGCGCCCGCCCGGCGCTCGCGCAAGACCGGAACCGTCGTCTCGAACAAGATGGAGAAGACCGTCGTCGTCGAGGTGTCCCGCCTCGTCAAGCACGAACGGTACGGCCGCTACATGAAGCGTTCCGAGCGCTTTCTGGCGGACGACCGCGTGCTGAAGTCCCAGCCGGGCGACACGGTCCAGATCGAGGAGACGCGCCCGCTTTCCGCGAAGAAGCGGTGGCGCGTCATCGCGATCGTCACGAAGGGCCACGGCGAGGTCGCCGACACGGCCGAGGTCCCGGGCAGCTCGACCGCCAAGACGGTCAAGAGGGGCCCCGCGCCCGAAGGGAGGGCGTCGTGATCCAGATGGGCACGATCCTCGAGGTCGCCGACAACTCCGGCGCGCGCCGCCTGGCCTGCATCAAGGTCCAGGGAGGCTCGACCGGCGACTACGGCCGCATCGGGGACGTCATCACCTGCTCCGTCCGGGAGTCGAACCCGGACGCGCCGGACGCCGTGAAGAAGGGGAAGGTCGTCAAGGCCGTCATCGTCCGCACGGTGCGCGAGCACCGCCGCCGGGACGGCAGCTACATCAAGTTCGACACGAATGCGGCCGTCCTCGTCAACAACGAAAAAGAGCCGATCGGCACCCGCGTGTTCGGGCCGGTCGCGCGCGAGCTCCGCGAGAAGAAGTTCATGAAGATCATCTCGCTGGCTCCGGAAGTCATCTGACCATGAAGAAGAAACAGCCGACGTACGGCGGCAAGCGCCGCATCCGCAAGGACGACACCGTCGTCGTCCTCACCGGCAAGGACCGGGGCGCGCAGGGCAAGGTCCTGCGGGTCATCCCGGATAAGGGCCGGGCCATCGTCGAGGGCGTGAACAAGATCAAGCGCGCGACGCGGGCGAACCCCCAGAAGAACATCAAGGGCGGCATCCTCGAGCGCGAGGCTCCGATCGCCATCTCGAACCTCATGCTCGTCGACCCCGAGGGCGGCAAGCCGACGCGCGTCGGCATCCGCAAGGAGGGCGCCGAGTGGGTCCGTTACGCCAAGAAGAGCGGCGCCACGATCGGCACGCTCCGGGCGGCGGGGGAGTAAGCCATGACCGCGCGACTTTCCGACAAGTACAAGAAAGAGGTCGTCCCCGTCCTCAAGAAGGAATTCGGCATCGAGAACCCGATGGCGGTCCCGAAGGTGGAGAAGGTCGTCCTCAACATGGGCATCGGCGAGGCGATCACCAACGCCAAGCTCGTCGACGCCGCCGCCGAAGAGCTCACGAAAATCGCCGGCCAGCGGGCCGTCGTGACGAAGGCGAAGAAGTCCATCGCGACGTTCAAGCTGCGCGCCGGCATGCCGATCGGCTGCCGCGTCACCCTGCGCGGGGAGCGCATGTACGAGTTTCTCGACCGTCTCATGAACGTGGCTCTGCCGCGCGTCCGCGACTTCCGCGGCGTGCCGACGCGCGCCTTCGACGGCCGCGGGAACTACACCCTCGGCGTGAAGGACCACGTGATCTTCCCCGAAATCGACCCCACCAAGATCGACAAATCCAAGGGACTCAACGTCACCATCGTCACAACGGCAGGCTCGGACGACCGGGCCCGGGTTCTCCTTCGGGAACTCGGCATGCCGTTCGGGCGATAGGCCAAGGAGCGACCGAAATGGCTCGTCGCGCCGCGATCATCAAGGCGAACTCGAAGCTGAAGTACGCGATCCGCAAGCGCAACCGTTGCGCGCGCTGCGGGCGTCCGCGGGCTTTCCTCCGCAAGTTCGGCATGTGCCGCATCTGTTTCCGCAATCTCGCGCTCGCGGGCTACATCCCGGGCGTGACGAAGGCGTCGTGGTAAGGAGGAAGGCGAGATGAACGTCACGGATCCCGTCTCCGACCTCCTGACCCGCCTGAGGAACGCGATCTCCGCGCGCCACGAGAAGGCCGACGTCCCGTCGTCGCGCTTCAAGGTGGAGCTCGCCCGCATCCTCAAGGACGAGGGGTACATCAAGAACTTCAAGGTCATGGACGACCGCGGAGGGAGCCTTCTCCGTCTGTACCTCAAGTACGACGAAACGGGCAACCCGGTCATCCACGGCCTCGCGCGGTCCAGCAAGCCGGGCCGCCGTCTCTACAAGGGCAAGGACGAGCTTCCCGAGGTCCTCGGCGGACTCGGCGTCGCCATCGTTTCCACTTCGCAGGGCCTCCTCTCCGGCAACGACGCGAAAAAGCGCGGCGTCGGCGGCGAGGTCGTCTGCACGGTGTGGTGAGGAAGCCATGTCTCGAGTCGGAAAAAAGCCGGTGACCGTGCCCAAGGGCGTCGACATCCAGGTCGGCCCGTCGGCCGTGACCGTGAAGGGGCCGAAGGGCTCCATGACGGCGCCGATCCTCGCGGGGATCGCCGTCGAGAAGAAGGACGGGACTCTCGTCCTCGTGCGCAGCGGCGAGGAGAAACGCGACAAGGCGCTCCATGGCCTGAACCGCGCTCTCGTCCAGAACGCGGTTCTCGGCGTGACCGAGGGCTTCAAGCGCGAGGTCGACCTCGTGGGCATCGGCTTCAAGGCCGAGGTCAAGGGGAAGAACGTCGTTTTCAACGTCGGCTTCTCGCACCAGGTGACGTTCCCGATGCCCGAGGGCGTCACGGTGAACGTCGCGCCGGACGCGAAGGCCAAGGACGTCACGCACATCGTCGTGACGGGCGTCGACAAGCAGAAGGTCGGCCAGACGGCGACCGAGATCCGCGGGATCCGTCCGCCGGACCCGTACAAGCTCAAGGGCTTCCGCTTCGTGGGCGAGGTCCTCAAGAAGAAGGCCGGCAAGGCCACCGGCAAGTGAGGAACTGACCATGCAGAAGGCACAGGCCCGGGTCGAGGCGCGGACGCGCATCCACGCGCGCATCCGCACGAAGGTGAAGGGGACGGCCGAACGGCCTCGCCTCGCCGTCAGCAAGACCCTCCGCTGGATCTCCGTCCAGATCATCGACGACGCCGCCGGCAAGACGCTCGCGCACGCAACCTCCCGCGAGGAGGGCGTCCGCGGCAAGGCCAAGAGCGCCGCCAACAAGAACGCCGCCGTCAAGGTGGGCACGCTCATTGCCGAGCGCGCCCAGGCGAAGGGCATTTCCGCGGTCGTCTTCGACCGTGGCGGCCACCTCTACCACGGCAACGTGAAAGCGCTCGCGGAAGCCGCTCGCGAGAAGGGGTTGAAGTTTTGAGCAGCAACGCCCCCGTCAACCGTCCCCCGCGTGGAAACCGCCCCGGCGGCCGCTCCGGCCCCGGCGGCCCTCCTCCCCGTCCGGCCGGCGCTCTCGGTGAGGGCCGCGCGGGCGCCGACCTCATCGACCACGTCGTTCACATCAACCGCGTGACGAAAGTCGTCAAGGGCGGCAAGAACTTCTCCTTCTCCGCGCTCGTCGTCGTCGGCGACGGACACGGCCGCGTCGGCTACGGCGCCGGCAAGGCGAAGGAAGTCCCCATGGCCATCAAGAAGGGGATCGAGATGGCCAAGAAGAAGATGATCAGGGTTCCGCTCAAGGGCAAGACGATCCCGCACCCGATCATCGGCCACTACGGCGCCGGCCGCGTCATGCTCAAGCCGGCCTCCGATGGAACCGGCGTCATCGCGGGCGGAGCGGTCCGCGCGGTGCTCGAGTCCGCCGGAGTCCAGAACATCCTCACGAAGTCGCTCGGGACGACGAACCCCCACAACGTCGTGAAGGCCACGTTCGACGCCCTCCTGCACCTCCAGCTCGAGGAGACGATCGCGAAGGCCCGCGGCCTCGGCAACGGCGAGGCGAAGCAGGCCGAGCCCGCCACGGCGGCCCCGGCCACGGAAGCCACGGAGAAGGTCTAATGACCGCGAAGAAAAGCGAGAAGAGCGCGACGATCCGCATCCGCCAGGTGAAGTCAGGCATCTGCGCGCCCGTCGACCAGAAGCAGACTCTGTTCGGTCTCGGCCTCCGCCGCATCCGGCAGGAAGTCGTCCGTCCGGACACCCCGGCCGTCCGCGGCCAGATTCACAAGGTCCGCCACCTCGTCGAAATCGTCGAGGGAGCGTAAAGGAACGCCATGTCTCACGGACTGCACAACCTCGGACCTCGCAAGGGCGCGACCACGAGCAAGAAGCGCGTGGGCCGCGGCCCGGGCTCGGGCCTCGGCAAGACGTCGGGGAAGGGCCACAAGGGCCAGAATTCCCGCGCGGGCTACTCGCATCTCCGCGGCCACGAGGGCGGCCAGATGCCGCTCCACCGCCGCATGCCGAAGCGCGGCTTCACGAACATCTTCCGCAAGGAATGGGCGACGGTGAGCGTCGAGTCGCTCGAGCGCCTCTTCGCGGCCGGTGAGAACGTCACCGTCGAGCTGCTCCGCAAGTCGGGAGCGGTCAAGCGCCGGGGCGGCATCAAGGTTCTCGGAACGGGCGAGATCAAGAAGAGCCTCGTCGTGACGGCTCACAAGTTCACCGACGGCGCCAAGAAGAAGATCGAGGCCGCCGGCGGACGCTGCGAGGTCCTCGCGTCGTAATGAAGATCTTCGAGTCGTTCCGCAACATCTTCGCGATCCCGGACCTGAGGAAGCGCGTCCTCTTTACGTTCGGCCTCCTCGCGATCTACCGGATCGGTTCGCACATCCCGACGCCGGGTCTCGACCCGACGGCGCTCGAGGAGTTCTTCAAGGCGAGCTCGGGAGGCATCCTCGGCTTCCTCGACGTGTTCTCGGGCGGCGCGCTGCGCCGGCTCTCCGTGTTCGCGATGGGCATCGCGCCGTACATCACGGCGTCGATCATCCTGCAGCTCCTCACGGTCGTCTGGCCCTACCTCGAGAAGCTCTCGAAGGAAGGGGAGATGGGCCGCCGGAAGATCACCCAGTACACGCGCTACGGCACGGTCGTCCTCTCGGTCGTCCAGGGCGCGGGCATCTCGCTGTGGCTGTGGAGCCAGACGACGCCGAGCGGCCGCTACCTCGCGGTGCGCGACCCCGGGTCGGAAGCCGGCAAGCTCGGTTTCATCCTGATGGCGATCCTGACGCTCACGACGGGCACGGCGTTCGTCATGTGGCTCGGCGAGCAGATCACGGAGCGCGGCGTCGGCAACGGCATCTCGCTCATCATCTTCGCCGGCATCGTCGCGAACCTTCCGACGGCCGTTCTGAACTCGGTCGACCAGATCCGCCGCGGCTCGATGAGCCTCTTCACGGCGATCTTCCTGGTGATTTTCATGGCGGCGGTCGTCGCGGCCATCGTCTTCGTGGAACGCGCGCAGCGGCGCATCCCGGTCCAGTACGCCAAGCGCGTCGTGGGCCGCAAGGTCTTCGGCGGGCAGAACACGTACCTCCCGCTCCGCGTGAACACGGGCGGCGTCATCCCGATCATCTTCGCCATCTCGATCCTGCAGTTCCCGCAGTACATCGCCTCCGCCTTCAAGAGCGACTTCATGAAGAAGATCGCCGAGCAGCTCGCCAACGGGCAGCCGCTCTACAACCTCTTCTACGCGGCGGGGATCATCTTCTTCTGCTACTTCTACATCTCGATCATCTTCAATCCGAACGACACCGCCGAGAACATGCGCAAGTACGGCGGCTTCATTCCGGGCATCCGTCCCGGCAAGGCCACGTCGGACTACATCGACTCCGTCCTCACGCGCATCACGCTCATCGGAGCGGTCTACCTCGTCGTCGTCGCGCTGATTCCCGAGTTCCTCACGATGGGCTTCCGCGTCCAGAGCATCCCGGGCATCGGCCCCTGGCTCGACGCGCACCTGCCGAACTTCGTGACGCAGGGACTGGGCGTCTCGTTCTTCTTCGGCGGGACGTCGCTCCTCATCGTCGTGGGCGTCGCGATGGACACCGTCCAGCAGATCGAATCGCAGCTCGTCATGCGGAACTACGACGGCTTCCTGAAGAAGGGCCGCATCCGGGGCCGCAGGGGTTGAGCATGCCGTCCGCCATCGTGTTCTTCGGACCTCCCGGCTCGGGCAAGGGGACCCAGGCGTCGCGTCTCGCGGCGTCTCTGGGCATTCCCCAGGTTTCGACGGGAGACCTCCTGAGGAGCCACGTGGCCAAGGGGACGCCGCTCGGCGCCATCGCCAGGCCGATCATGGAGTCCGGCGCGCTCGTGCCCGACGACCTCGTCACGAAGATGCTGAAGGAGCGGCTCGCCGAGAAGGACGCCGCCAGCGGAGCGATCTTCGACGGGTATCCCCGCACGGTCGCGCAGGCCCAGTCGCTCGACGCGCTCCTGAAGGACGCGGGCGGCCGCGTGGACGTCGTCCTCTTCATCGACGTCGCGGACGCGACGCTCGTCGACCGGCTCCTGAAACGGGCGGTCCTCGAGGGCCGCGCCGACGACACGAAGGAGACGATCGCGGAGCGTCTCCGCGTCTACCGCGAGAAGACGGCTCCCCTGGCCGACCTCTACGCGAAAGCCGGCATCCTCGTCACGATCGACGGCGACCGCGCCGTCGAGACCGTCGCGGCCGACGTGTCGAACGCCGTTCGATCCTCTCGAATGACCGTGCCGAAGGGGACGGCGTGATCACCTGCAAGGGCAAGTCCGAGATCCTCAAGATGGAGCGCGCCGCGCGCATCCTCCACGAGGCGCTCGCCGAGTGCGTGGCCGCCTGCAAGCCCGGCGTCACGACCGAGGAGATCGACCGGATCGCGGCGCAGGGCATCGCCTCGCGCGGCGCCAAGGCGGCTTTCCCCGGCTACCGCGGCTACCCGAAGACGATCTGCATTTCGATCAACGACGAGGTGGTGCACGGGATCCCGTCGCCGAACCGCGTCGTCAAGGCCGGCGACGTCGTCGGCCTTGACCTCGGCGCGGTCGTCGAGGGGTACTACGCCGACGCCGCCCGCTCGGTCACGGTCGGGCCCGTCTCCGACGCGATCAAGACCCTCGTCGAGACGACGCATGCGGCGCTTCTGGCCGGGATCGAGGCCGTCCGCGTCGGCGGCCGCATCGGCGACATCGGCGCGGCCGTCGAGGCCGTCGCGAAGCAGAAGAAATACGGCGTCGTGCGCGAATTCGTCGGGCACGGCATCGGGACGGCGATGCACGAAGAGCCGCAGGTCCCGAACTACGGCCCTGCCGGCAAGCGCGAGGTCATCCGCGAGGGGATGACGCTCGCGATCGAGCCCATGTTCAACCTCGGCGGCGCGGCCGTCACGACGGACCCGGACGGGTGGACCGTGCGCACGAAGGACCGGCAGCCGTCGGCCCACTTCGAGCACACGGTCGTCGCGACGGCCCGGGGCCCCGTCGTCCTCGGCTTCGGGCGCTACGCGTCCGAGGCCATCCTCGCCGGAGCCCCCGGCGCCCACGAGTACCCGCTGCCCGTGGCGGTCCAGGCGTAGACGGAGGAACATGTCGAAGGAAGACGCCATCGAAGTGACTGCAACGGTCATCGAACCGTTGCCGAACGCGATGTTCAAGGTCGAGTTGGAAAACAAGCATCAGGTGCTCGCGCACATCTCCGGGAAGATGCGGAAACACTTCATCCGCATCCTGCCGGGGGACAAGGTCCTCGTCGAGCTCTCGCCGTACGACCTGACCCGCGGGCGCATCATCTACCGGTACAAGTGAGCCGAGGAAAATCATGAAAGTTCGCACGTCCGTCAAGAAGATCTGCAGCAAGTGCAAGGTGATCCGTCGCGCCGGCGTCGTGAGGGTCATCTGCGAGAACGTCAAGCACAAGCAGCGTCAGGGCTGAAGAGGAACTACGAATGGCACGTATCGCAGGTGTCGACCTTCCCCCGAACAAGCGCGTCGAAATCGGCCTGACCTACATCTTCGGAATCGGGCGCCCGGTCTCGAACAAGATCCTCGTGACCGCGAAGGTGGACCGCAACACCCGGGTCAAGGATCTGTCCGAGGACGAGGTGTCGCGGATCCGCAAGACGATCCAGGACTCCGTCACGGTGGAGGGAGACCTCCGCAAGGACACGACGCAGAACATCAAGCGCCTGATGGAGATCGGCTGCTATCGCGGGCTGCGCCACCGCCGCAACCTCCCGACCCGCGGCCAGCGCACTCACACGAACGCCCGCACGCGGAAGGGCCCCCGGAAGGGCGCCGTGGCCGGTAAGAAGAAGGCTACGAAAAAGTAGGTAGATGAATGGCAACACCCACTGAATCCACCGCTGCCGCCAAGGCTTCTGCCGCCAAGGGCAAGAAGAAGGGCCCCAAGAAGGACAAGAAGAACATCCCGCACGCTCTCGCGACCGTGCAGGCGTCCTTCAACAACACGATCGTCTCGATCACCGACCAGCAGGGGAACGTCCTGGCCTGGTCGTCGGCGGGGCGCATCGGATTCAAGGGCTCGCGCAAGGGCACGCCGTTCGCGGCGCAGCTCGCCGCGGGCAACGCGGCCCAGATCGCCCAGGAGCACGGCGTGCGCTCCCTGGACGTCAAGGTGACCGGGCCCGGCGCCGGCCGCGAGAGCGCGATCCGCGCGCTCGCCGCCGCGGGCATCGACATCCGGTCCATCAAGGACACGACCCCGATCCCCCACAACGGCTGCCGCCCGCGCAAGCGCCGGCGGGTCTAAGAGCCGAACGTCCGTAAACCGCGCTTTCGATTCCGGGCCGGGAAGAAGGACAGACGACAAATGACGGAATCGACGGAGGCCTGATTTTCCGTGGCTCGTTATCGTGAATCGGTTTGCCGGCTCTGCCGGCGCGAAGGAATGAAGCTGTTCCTCAAGGGGGACCGCTGTTTCACCAACAAGTGCGCCGTCGAGCGCCGCAACTTCCCGCCGGGTCAGCACGGCAAGCGCCGCTCCAAGATCCTCGGGTACGGCATCCAGCTCCGCGAGAAGCAGAAGGTCAAGCGCTTCTACGGAGTCCTCGAGGGCCAGTTCCGCCTCACGTTCCAGCAGGCCGAGCGCATGCGGGGCGTCACGGGCGAGAACCTGCTCTCGCTGCTCGAGCGCCGTCTCGACAACGTCGTCCACCGGCTCGGCTTCTCGGGCTCGCGCCCGCAGGCCCGCCAGCTCGTCCGTCACGGCCACGTGCGCGTGAACGGCCGCAAGGTCAACGTCCCGAGCATGACCGTGCCGCAGGGCGCGGTCGTGTCCATCAAGGACAAGAGCCGCACGAACCCGCTGATCGCCTCCGCGGTCGAGACCGCGAAGGGCCGCGGGATCCCCGCCTGGCTCGAGCTCGACGCCGCGCAGTTCCAGGGGAAGGTCGTCGCGCTGCCGAAGCGCGAGGACGTCTCGATCCCGATCAGCGAGAAGCTGATCGTCGAGCTGTACTCCAAGTAACGCCGCCAACAGGAGCTCTCGCGCGCCGCTCAGCGGATAAGTCGCAGGGCCAGGAGAAGACACCATGCTGTGGAAGGGCTTTCAGCGTCCCAACCGTCTCGAGGTCGAAGAAGAGAAGGGCAATTACGGCCGGTTCACCGCCCAGCCGCTCGAGCGCGGGTGGGGAACGACCGTCGGCAACGCGCTCCGGCGCGTCCTGCTCTCGTCGATCGAGGGCGCGGCGATCACGGCGGTCAAGATCGAGGGCGTCGAGCACGAGTTCACCGCCGTGCCGGGCGTCGTCGAGGACGTGACCGACATCATCCTGAACCTCAAGAGCCTCGCGATCCGTCTTCACGAGGACGGCCCGCGCTCGCTCAACCTGGACATCAAGAGCAAGGGTCTCGTGACCGCGGACGCCTTCGAGGACGACGCTCAGCTCGAGATCCTGAACGCGGAAGCGCCGGTCGCGACGCTCGCCGACGGCGGCCGCCTGCGCCTCGAGGCCACCGTGACGAAGGGCCGCGGCTACGTCCCGGCAGACCGCAACTTCGACGCGGAAGCCCCCATCGGGACGATCCCGCTGGACTCGGCCCACTCCCCGGTCCGCCGCGTGAACTACCACGTCGAGGCGGCCCGCGTCGGCCAGGCGACGGACTACGACAAGCTCGTCCTGGAAGTCTGGACGAACGGCACGATCACCCCGCGCGACGCCGTCGGCGTGGCCGCGGTGCTCATCCGCGACCATCTCGCGATCTTCGTCAACGTCGAGACCGACGACGCGGCCGTGGCCGCCGGCGCCGAGATGCCGCAGAGCGAGCTCGACGCCCTGCTCGACACGAACGTCGAGGAGCTCGAGCTGTCCGTGCGCAGCGCGAACTGCCTGAAGAACGCCGGCATCCGCACGCTCCGCGAGCTCGTCCAGAAGACGGAAAAGGACATGCTCGAGACGAAGAACTTCGGGCGCAAGAGCCTGAACGAGATCAAGGACATCCTGCGCGAGAAGGGGCTTGCCTTCGGCATGAAGCTCGAAGCCCCGAGCGGCGCGGGACGCTGAGGATTCGATGCAGCACAATCGCGCGGGCCGCAAGCTCGGCCGGACGACGGCTCACCGCAAGGCGTTGTTCCGGAACCAGCTCTCGTCCCTGATCACGCACGAACGCATCCAGACGACGCTGCCGAAGGCGAAAGACCTCCGGCCGCTCATCGAGAAGATGGTCACCCTCGGCAAGCGGGGCGGGCTCCACGCGCGCCGGCTGGCGCTCAAGACGATCCCCGAGGCCGTGGCGGTCAAGAAGCTCTTCGAGGAGATCGCCCCGCGCTTCAAGGAGCGCACCGGCGGCTACACCCGGATTCTCAAGCTCGGCCGTCGCCAGGGCGACGGCGCCGAGATGGCGATCCTCGAATTCATCGACTTCGACTTCGCGCAGCGCCAGGCCGAGAAGAAGGTCGCGGCGAAGGCGGCCGACGAGAAGAAGGCCTCCCTCCTCGAGAGGGCCAAGAAGCTCGTCTCCGGCAAGGGCGGAGAGGGCGAGAAGAAGGCCGAAGGGGCCGAGGGCGCCGAGGGCGAGGCCGAGAAGAAGGCGAAGCCCGTGGAGAAGCCCAAGGCCGCGAAGATCAAGGGCCCGAAGGGCGGCGGCGGTCCGAAGGGCGGCGGCGGCCACGCCGGCGGCCACCGGAAGGTCGGCAGCTAGTCGGAACCGTCCGAAGAGCACGGAGATTTTCTTAGAAGGTAAGAGTGGAAGGCCCCGGTTCGCCGGGGCCTTCGTTTCTTGAACCAGCGCCGCGGCGCGCCCTAGTCACCGCGACGGCCTCCAAGGGAGCCGCGGGGTTCTGCTGGGCTACGGACAGATGATCGGATTCAGATTCTGGTCCTCGTTCTGGTGGTTGAGCGAGAAGGTTACAGTTGGGCACGCCCCAACTGAATCCACGGTGAACCGGATTGGCCCAGGTTGAAGGCCGGTGATCGCGTAGTAGCCGCTGATCCCGAAGGAGCCGCCGTCACTTGTTCGCACCGAGTACGTCGTACCGCCCTGCACCACCGTGATGCGCAGGCCGGAGACCGGCACTGCCGGATCATTCGAGGTGACGGTCCCGTACAACGCGCTCGAGTTCTTGAGGAGCGCACCCGGATCCTCTAGTGCCCGCAAGAGACAGCTGTCACCGGACCGGTTGTCAATGACCGTCACGTACGCAGAGACGTAGCCCGTTGCGTCGATGGTCAACGTAGCGGCGTCTGTAACAACATCGCCAGCGCCCACCGCTTTGAACACGTCGTTGATCTGAACTCCATCTCCGGCGGCAACGGTGAGCGGGCTACCTAGGGGCCGACCGCTCGAATCAAGGACGGTCACCGTCGCACGAGGGTCCTCGGAGGCGCTGGTGAGATTGACGTTTGTGCGAAAACCTGAAGTCAAATCGCCGCCGTTGCCGCTCACGCCAACGAAGACTGCGTGTAGCGTCGGGCGATTCTCGGCTCCCGCCACCGAGAATCCGTAGGTCCCACCCGAGTGTCCATCCCGAGTGAAGGTCTTCGAAGTCACGAGGATGTACTGCTGGTGGAGGTTGTCCCACCCCTGGGTCCAACTCACGTAGACGTTTCCGGCAGACTCGGGGGCGGCGAAGACCTGCTCGACTACACTCGTGAGAACGCGCGTTTCTCTGGGTGCCAGAAACACAGAGCTGTTCCTCCCTCCCGTGCATGCACCAGCGGAACACACGTACCCGAGTGCGACTTGAATTGACAGCTCGTGGGACGAGTTGAAGAGGGTGATGTCAGTTTGGAAGAACGTCCCGTTGAGACCATGGATCGATGCAGCTGGGACGGAGCGAGAGTAGTACGGAGGCGGGTACGGCGGACCGAGAGCGGCCGCGCTGCCGGATGTTCGCTGGCCCAACAAATGACCTGATGCGAGAGAACCGGTCAAGACCATCGCCAGGAACAACAGGGACGAGCCTCGCCACTTCGGCGGCATGAAGGTCACCTCATCTCAGAACATGGTGCCTGACTGAAGTGTCTGTCCACACGTAGACCCCACGACGGGGCCTCGAGCACCTGATGCGCCAGACAAACGCTTCTTCAGCTGAGCGCTTTCTCGATCTCCTGCACGAGGACCTTCGTCGAGAACGGCTTCGTGACGTAGCTCGCCGCGCCGAGGCGCAGGCCGAGGTCGCGCTCGGCGGGCAGCGTGCGGGCCGTGAGCATGATGATCGGGATGCCGGACGTCGCCGGGTTCTCCTTGAGGATGCGGCAGACGTCGAAGCCCGTGAGCCCCGGCGTCAGCGACACGTCGAGCAGGACGAGGTGGGGTTCGGCCTCACGGACGAGCCGCAGGGCTTCTTCGCCGCTCGACGCTTCGACCGGGTCGAGCCCGGTGAGGCGCAGCTTGAACGACAGGATCTTCTGGATGTACGGCTCGTCGTCGACGACGAGCACCCTCCGGCCCGCGAGCGCGTTTGGAAGTCCCGTCATGCGGGCGCCATTCTAGAGGGGCCTGCCCGTGAGGAGCACGACGGCGGCCGCGATCTCCCTGCCGTGCGTGATCGTGACGTGGGCGCCCGTGACCCCGAGCCGCGCGCCGTACGCGGCCGCGCGCCCGAAGAGCGCCAGGCGCGGCGGGCCGCCCGGCGCGCGCACGATCGCGAGCTCGCGGAACGCCACGCCGCGCATCCCGGTCCCGAGCGCCTTCATCGCAGCCTCCTTGGCGGCGAAGAGGCCGGCCACGTGCTCGGCGTAGGCGGGGGACGTCGGCGGCCGGCGGACCTCGCCGGGCCGGAACAGCCGCTCGGCGAACCGCGCGCCGTGGCGCCGGATCGCGGCCGCGACCCGCGGGATCTCGCAGACGTCGATCCCGAGGCCGACGACGCCGGCCCCCTGGGGAAGAGCGTCCTCCGCCGAGACGCGGTCCGTCACGGCGCGTCCCCGGCCTCGAGCCGCATCTCGCGGCGCCAGGCCTCGATCTCCGAGACCGCGGCCCAGAGGTGCAGGAGGCCCACGCCGACGAGGAAGCTCCGGAAATACGGGGAGGCGAGGAGGCCGCGGACGGCGGCGGGCGAACGCGCGACGACGCGGAGGGACCAGAGGCGGCTCCACGGCGCGAGGCTCAGAAACGCCCCGGCCTCGAGCACGTAGAGGATGAAGAGGGCTCTCAGAAGTTTCGAGCCCACGACCGTGACGCCCACTGCGGGATTGTAGAGGCGTCGGGGAGAAAGGGCCCGGCTACCGCTCGCGGGCGGCTGCCGCGGGAGCCTGGGCGGGCGCCGGCGCAGGCGCGGGCGCGGGCGCGGAAACATGCGCGGGCGCCGGAGCCGAGTACGCCGGGGCGGAGTGCACGGGCGCAGGGGCCGAATGGGCCGGTTCGCTCCGCGCGGGTGCCTCGCGGCCGGACGGCGCCGAGTCGCGGCGAACCGGCGCGTCGCTCCCCCGGGTCATGGGGCGCTCGCCCGACCGGTCGATCACACGGGGCGCCGGAGCGCGCCAGCCCGAATCGCCGGCCCGCTCGCGGCTCTCGCCGCCACGGCGCTCGACGGGGACGGGAAGCGCCGTCGACGCCGCGCGCCAGCCTTCGTCGTTGCGGGCGCTCCGGGCGCGCGCGGGTGCGCCATCGCCCCGCGGCGGGACGGCGGCGGTTCCGCTGCGCCAGGAATCTGCACGCTCGCGCGTGCGAGGCACGTCCGGCGCCGACCGCGCGCCGAAGTCCTGGCTCGGCCGGAGGGAGCGGCGGAGCTCCTCCCGGGCCGCGGCGTCGAGAACGCGGTCGCGGCGGAGGATGGACGTGAACCCCTCGTTCACGGGGCCGCGCGCGGACTCGGGGGAGGGCGACGCGCGGCGGATTGCCTCGGGCACCGAGGCCGCGGGGCCTGCGCCGCGTTCGACGCGCAGCGGCGCGGTCGTCACGACGATGGTCTGCCCGCGGGGGAAGGCCACGCGGTCGCCGCGCGTCACGTCGCGGGCGTCGAGGCGCGAGCCGATGCGCGACGTCGGAGCGAAGTTCCAGCCGCGGCGGTCGATCTGCGAGACCTCGACCTTGCCGCGCAGGTTCGGAAGCCACGGCCCGCCGCGCTCGTTTCCATAAGTCGCGCGCGAGGAGCGGTAGTACGTGTCGTAATACCCGCCGTACCAGCCCACCGGGCACCACCCGGTCCAGTCGTCTCCGTACGACCAGTAGACCCACGCGGGGGCGTACAGGTTTCCGGGAATCCAGTACCAGCCCAGCTCCGGGTCCCACGCCCACATCCCGTAGTGGTACGGCAGCCAGCCCCACGACTCGTAGGAAACCCACGTCAGCCCGGCGGGCGTCCGGCGCCACGTCCCGAGGGAATAGGGCGTCCAGTCGGGCGGGACGTTCGGGCGCCAGCAGGTCTTCCCGGCGGACGGAACGTGCACCCACGTGCCGCTCGCCTCGAAGTCGGCGGCGTCGAAGTCGTAGCTGTACTCGGAATCCACGTAGCGCTTCACGTTGCGGCGGTCGGCGCGGCCGTACCGTTCCTCGAGGAAACGCGTGAAGCGGTCGCGCGGAACGGCGGCGGCCTCGACCTCGACGTCCGTGTCGGCGCTGACGTAGGCGTACTCGCCCGCGCGCACGAGGACCCGCCCTCCGCGGCCGTTCAGCTCGACCCGGCCCGTGAGGACGTAGACCTCGGTCCCGCGGCGGCCCGCGTCGACCCGGAAGAACGAGCGGGCCGGCGAGACGATCGTGGCGTCGTCGGTGTCGAGGCGGAGGGCCCGGTCCGGCGCGACCTCGCGCACCTCGACCGCCACGCTGCCGCGGGTGAGCGCGAGGATCGTGCGGTCGTCGTCCGACTCGTACGTGCGGTTGAGCCGTTCGAACCGGAGTTCCGAGCGCCCGTCCAGGCGCACGACGTTGCCGTCCGAAAGCACCGCCTCGACACGCGAGCCGCTGCCGGTGACGAGGACGTCGCCGGGCAGGACGGGCATGTTGATGCGCGCCGCCGCGTCCTCGTCCGCCGGCGACACGAGGGAAACCTCGGGGCCGACGAAGGAAAGGTACGTGTATCCCTCCCGCTGCGCCCGCGCCTGCGCCGGGGCGAGAAGCGCGCCGGCGAGGAGGAGGAACGGGATGGCGGATCGGAGCGTGGGCGGCTTCATGTCGCGCCTCCGTCCCGTCCCATGCGACTCGCGTACCAGCGCCACGTCCGTATTCTCGTCCCCCGGCGGGGACGCTTGACCGGGGCCGGGGGCCACCGGCACTCTCGGCGACCGGGACCGCTCCCCAAACGGGGATTCCGGACTTCGGGAAGGGAGAGCCGTTTGGCCATCCGCGACATCGTCAAGTACGGGGACCCGAGGCTCGTAGCCCGAAACGAGACCATCACGAACTTCGAAGACCCGTTCCTGCCGCAGCTGATCGAGGACCTCAAACAGACCTGCTGGGCGGCGCCCGGCCTGGGCCTCGCGGCCCCGCAGATCGGCGTGAACCTCCGGATCGCGATCGTGGACCTCTCCGTGGGCAAGGACCCGTCTCAGGTCCTCGTCCTCGTCAACCCGGTCGTCGTGGACACGCAGGGCTCGATCCGGGACGAGGAGGGATGTCTGTCGCTGCCGGACTTCGTCGAAACGGTCGAGAGACCCGAGAAGGTCACGATCGAGGCCCTCGACGAGAAAGGCGTCAAGCGCGCGCTGGACGGCCGGGACCTGCTGGCGCGGGCGTTCTGCCATGAGATCGACCATCTCGACCAGCGCCTTTTCGTGGACAGGCTCTCGTCCCTGAAAAAGGGCCTCGTCCTGAGGAAGGTCCTGAAACGCCAGAAGCAGGGTTCCTGGTAGGTCAGGCCCCGGCTTTCGCCCGCAGCTCGTCGAGGACCTGAACGCGCCTGAGCGCGCGCCCGAAGTGCCCCGCGAAGTCGAGCAGGTGCTCCAGCTCGTGCGAGGCGCCGGGCGTCGGCGCGGGGCCGCGGCGGTGGACGCGCAGCGTTCCGATGAGGTCGCTGCCCGCGAAAAGCGGCGCCGCGGCCACGGTCCATTCCTCCTCGGGCGCTCCGGCAAGCCGGGGCGCGCGCCCGAAACGGGGATCCGCGTCGAGGGCGAGCGCCGCGACGTACGCGGGCGGCGCGCCGCCGGGCCACGTCGTGGAGGCGGCCGCGTGCAGCTCGGCGACACCCGGGCGCCGGACGTGGAGGGTCGCACCGTCCGCCCCGAAAACTGCGGCGATCCGGTCGAGCGCCGGAACGAGAAGACGGCTGCGCAGCTCGGCAACCGAGATTCCCTCGTCGTCGAGGCGCGAGGCAATCTCCTGCTCGAGCTCGAGCAGGTGCGCTCGGGCCGTGAGCGTGTCGACGAGCTGCTTGACGCGCAGGGCGTTCTTCACGCGGGCCTTCAGCTCGCGGGCCGAAAAGGGCTTCGTGACGTAGTCGTTCGCGAGGGCTTCGAAGCCCTGGAGGAGATCCTCCTCTTCCGTCCGGGCGGTCACGAAGATGACCTGGGTTCCCGCGGTGGCGGCGGCGGTCTTGATCCGGCGGCAGACCTCGTAGCCCGAGAGGTCCGGCATACGCACGTCGAGGAGGACGACGTCGGGCCGCCGCGCGTCGACCTTCTGGAGGGCCTCGGTGCCGGAGAGGGCGCTCTCGAAGTCGCAGCCGAGCTCGTACGCGATGTAGGACGCGACCTCGGCCTGGTACGGGTCGTCGTCGACGAGGAGGATCAGCGGCGGGGCCGCGGCTGTGCGGAACATGCGCGTTCCGGGTTTATAGCACGGGGTTCGAGCCGGGCCGGTGGCGGCGAAGGCCCGGATGCCCGACAATCCCGCTCCGTGGCGCTCCGTCTTCACAACACGCTGACCCGTTCGCTGGAAGAGTTCCGGCCCCTCGTGCCCGGCAAGGTGGGCCTCTACACCTGCGGCCCGACCGTCTACGACCGCGTCCACATCGGCAACCTCCGGACGTTCGTGTGGGAGGACGTGATGTGCCGCGTCCTCAGGGCCCTCGGTTACGAGGTCACGCAGGTCATGAACCTCACGGACATCGACGACAAGACGATCCGCGGCGCCGTCGCCGCCGGAGTGCCGCTCCGGGAGTTCACGGAACGCCACGTCGCGACGTTCTTCGAGGACCTGAACGCGCTCGGGGTCGTCCCCGCGGCGGTCTACCCGCGCGCCACGGACCACATCCCCGAGATGGTCGAGATCGTGAAGAAGCTCTCCGCGCGCGGCCACACGTACGAGAGCGAAGGGTCGATCTGGTTCCGAATCGCGACGTTTCCGGACTACGGGAAGCTCTCGAAGATCGACCTGACGGCCGTCAAGCGCGGCGCGCGCGTCGCGGACGACGAGTACGAGAAGGAAGACGTCCGCGACTTCGCCGTCTGGAAGGCGGCCAAGGAAGGCGAGCCCGAGTCCGCGACGTGGACGACGGAGCTCGGCCGCGGCCGGCCCGGCTGGCACCTCGAGTGCAGCGCGATGTCGATGAAGTATCTCGGGGAGACGCTCGACATCCACACGGGCGCCGTCGACAACGTCTTCCCGCACCACGAAAACGAGATCGCCCAGAGCGAGGGCGCGACGGGAAAGCCGTTCGTGAAGTACTGGCTCCACGCCGAACACCTCATCGTGGACGGCGAAAAGATGGCGAAGAGCAAGGGCAATTTCTTCACGCTGCCCGCTCTCGTCGAAAAGGGCTACACGCCCCGCGCGATCCGCTACCTCTTTCAGTCCGTGCCGTACCGCATGAAGCTGAACTTCACGTTCGACGCGCTGAAGGGCGCGGCGTCCGCGCTGGAGCGGCTGGATTCCCTGGACCTGAGGCTTTCGGAGAGGGAAAGAGAAGAGAAGAACGAAGAGAAGATTTCTTTGAAGGTGAATAGGGCGACGAGAGAGGGCTTCGCAGAGCGGGTTTCGTCGGCGCGCCGGGCGGTGTTCGACGCCCTCGAAGACGACCTGAATACGGCCGGGGCTCTCGGCGCGCTCTTTTCCTTCGTCAAAGCGACGAACGTGGACCTCGAGGCAGGGCACCTCTCGCCAGCCGACGCGACCGCGGCTAGGGGCCTCCTGCGGGAGGTTGCCGGCGACATCTTCGGCGTCATGCAAACGACGGCCGGAGGCGGCCTGGCCGATTCACCTTCGAAGAAATCTTCTTCCGAATCTCTTTCCGACGAGCCGTGGATCCTGGAGCGCATCGAGGCCCGGAAGGCCGCCAAGAAAGCCCGAGACTTCAAGGCCGCCGACGCCATCCGGGACGAGCTGCTCGCGAAGGGGATCGTCCTCGAGGACACCCCCCAGGGCGTCCGCTGGAAGCGGAAGGCTTGACAGGGCAGGCCTTTCCGGGGTCCAATCCGCGTTCCATGACGTCCGCTTCGCGCCACTGGCACAGCCACCACACATAAGCCGGCAGCGCATCGCGCCGCCGGCCTGATCGAGGTCCGGAGGCGCAGGGTCATTCAAGGCCGACACCAGCCCCTCCGGACCGGAGGGGTTTTTCGTTTGGACCTGACCGCCGAGAACACGCTCCTCGTCGCCTCCGTCGCCCCGGCGTCCAACGCCGAGGCGTTCGCGGCCGCGAAGGACGCCACGAGCCTTCCGGAGGGGACGGCCGTGGAACTGCGCCTCGACGCAATGCGGGAGGCGCCGGAATTGGGGGCGCTGCGCGCGGCGGTTGCGGGAAGGACTCTCATAGCGACCGTGAGGTCCGCGCAGGAGGGTGGGACCTTTCGAGGGACCGAAGAGGAAGAGAAGAATCTCCTAGAAGGTGCCCTCTCCGCGGGTTTCGATTTCGCGGACGTCGAGTTTCGCCGCGACAACGGGAATCGCTTCGGGGCCATTCCACCTTCTAAGAAAATCTCTTCTCTCCATGACACCGAGGGCATCCCTGCCGACCTCGACGCTGTCGTTTCGCGGATGCTCTCCTCCGGCGCCCGCTTCGTGAAGCTCGTCGCGACGGCGAACGACGTCTCGGACGTCCTGCGTCTTCTCGAGCTGCAGGCCGCCAATCGCGACGGGCGGTTCTCCGCCTTCGGGATGGGGGAGGCCGGGATCGCGACGCGCGTCCTGTCGCCGTATCTCGGCGCGGCGCTGTCGTTCGGCGCGCTCGACCCGGGCCGCGCGACGGCGCCGGGGCAGATCGCGGCCGGCGACCTCGCCGACGTGTACGCGGTCGGGCGCCCGCGCCGGGTGCGCCGCGTCTTCGCCCTCCTTGGCGACCGCGTGTCGCACTCGCTCTCGCCGGCGCTCCACAACGCGAATTTCGAGGCCCTCGGCCAGGACGCGCTCTACGTGCCGTTCGCGCTGCGCGCCCTCGGCACGGAGCTTCCGGCGCTCGTGGCCGGCCTCGACGCCCTCGGCCTGCCCCTCGTCGCCGCGTCCGTCACGATTCCGTTCAAGGAGGAAGCCGCGCATCTCGCGGACGCCGAGGAGAGGGCCGTGAACACGCTCCTGCGCGTTTCGGGCCCCGGCGCCCCGGCGCGCTTCCGCTCCGCGAACACGGACCGGATCGCCTTCGAGCAGGTGGTCCCGGAGCGAAAGACGAAATCGGGCGAGGGCCCTGCCCTCGTCCTCGGCGCCGGCGGGACGGCGCGGGTGGCCGTGGAAGTTCTTCTTGGAAAGGGGTGGGAGGTCCACCTCGTGAATCGCGGCGAGGAACGTGGCGAGCAGCTCGCCCGCGAGACCGGGGCCATCTTTCACTCGAAGAAATCTTCCGTTCCGATTCCCTTCCCCGATGTCGTCGTGAACGCGACCGCCCTCGGCCTGCGCGACGGGGATGCCATTCCCTGCCCGCCGGAATTTCTCCGGCCCGGCGTCCTCGTGATCGACGCGCCCTATCGTCCGGAGGGAACCACCCTCGCCCGCGCCGCTTACGCCGCGGGCGCCGCCGTCGTGGATGGCCAGACGCTGCTGCTGCTGCAGGCCGCGGGGCAGGCGACTCGGTTTTCGGGCGTCGAGACGCATCCCGCGGACCTGCTCGACCGGCTCACGCCCAGGCTGCGTGTGTGCTTCACGGCCGCGTGGAAATCCCGGCTCGCGGCGACCGTGGAAGGTGTCGCGTGAAGTCCGACCGTCCCGACCCGAACCTGCCGCGCGGCGTGCAGGCGCTGCTCTTCGACGCGGCCGACCGCCGCCGCCGGGCCGAGGAGGGCGTGGTCGCCGTGCTGCGCGCGGCGGGGCTGCGCGAGGTCATCCTGCCCGTGCTGGACTACGCGGACCCGTATGCCGGCGTCACGGCCGAGGGCGACGAGCGCCTCTACCGGTTCCTCGACCGCGAGGGACAGGCGCTCGCGCTGAGGGCCGACTTCACGCCGATGGCCGCGCGCATCATCGCGCCGCGCCTGGGCCAGCTCGACGGCACGGCGTCGCTCTTCTACAGGGGCGACGTGGTGCGCGACGAAGAGACCGGCGTCGGGCGCCCGCGCGAGTTTGCGCAGGTGGGCGCCGAACGCTACGGAGACGCGCGCTTCGAGGCGGACGAGGAGATGCTGAAGCTTCTCCTTTCGTCCTTGGACGCCCTGCCGGCCACGAGGCTCCGGTTAACCTTGGGCCACGCGGGACTTCTTAGAAGGGTGATCGAAGCCGCAGCTCCGGGACTGGCAGAGCCGGACGGGCGACGCCTCGATTCCGTGATGCAGGGCGCGCGGGAGCGTCGCGTGTCCTCCCTCGCGAAGATCCTCCAGGAGGGGGGCGCCTCGCCGCCCGCGGCAACAGAGATTGCGGACGGCCTGCTCCGGGGCTTCGACCCCTCGTCGGATCTCTTCCGGGCGGCGGTGGTCACGGTCGAGGCGGAGCGGCTTGGCCGGGCGGCTGCCGTGGCGCGTGCGGCTCGCCCCGGCCTCTCCGTGGTCATCGACCTGGCCGCCACGCCGGACGCGCCGTACTACACCGGCCTCACGTTCGCAGTCGACGCCGCCGGGGTTCCCGGCGCCCTCGCCGCCGGCGGGCGGTACGACGCGCTGCTCGCCCGCTTCGGCGTCTCCGCGCCCGCGCTCGGCTTCTGTGTCGGCCTCGAGGCGCTCGCGTCGGCGCTCGCGGCGCCGGAGTCGGCTGCGGCTCGCCCGCTGCGCATCGCGGTCGGGAAGGGGCGCCTCCTCGGCAAAACGCTCGCGGCCCTGCGCGCGGGCGGGGCGTCCTTCGGCGAGCCCGATGGCCGGCGCCTCCTCGTTCCGTCCTCGGACGGGGCGTTCGAGCTTCTGCTCCTCAAGGACGACGACGTTCCGACGTACGTCGCGCACGGCGGCGCCGACCTCGGCGTCGTCGGGAGCGACCGCGTGGCCGAGTCCGGGGAGGACGTCTTTTCGCCCGTCGAATTTCCGTTCGGGGAGTGCCGCCTGTCTCTCATCGGGCGGGCCGGCGAGGAGTTCCGGCCGAACGGCCAGCCCGTGCGCGTGGGCACGAAGTACCGGCGGCTCGCGGCGCGGTACTTCGACGCGCGGAAGATCGCGCACGAGATCGTCCCGCTCGCGGGTTCCGTCGAGCTCGCGGCGGCTCTGCGGCTGACGGACGTCGTCGTGGACCTCATCGAGACCGGCTCGACGATCGCGGCCAACGGCCTCGCCGAGATCGAGACGATCGAGACGAGCCGCGCGACCGTCATCCTCGGCCGCGGCGCGCTCGTCTCGCGCCGCAGCGAGATCGCGGCCTTCCTCGGGCGGCTGCGCGAGAAGGCGGGCGCGCCATGAAGATCGTCGACGCCACCACGCGCGCCGGGCAAAGAGAGTTGGACGCTCTCCTGGCCTCGAGACGGGCCGTCCCGGACTTCACGACGCTGAAGCAGGTCCTGCCCATCGTCGAAAGAGTTCTTAGGAAGGGCGAGCCGGCGCTCCGGGAGTACGTGAAACGCTTCGACCAGGCGGGTGCTCCCTCTTCACCTTCAAAGAAGATCTTCATTTCGCTCGACTCAGAGGCGACGTCTGCTCGCGTGAGAGGGTCCGAAGCAGAAATCTCCTCCGACTTCCGCCGCGCGTTCCGCGCGGCGCGGCGGCGCATCGAGGCGTATCACCGCAGGCAGGTGCCCGTGGGCTTCGCCTTCACGGACCGCCTCGGCGTCTCCTTCGTCGAGCGGCCCGTGCCCCTCGACTCCGTCGGGGTCTACGTCCCGGGCGGCCGGGCGTTCTATCCGTCCTCGCTCCTGATGGGCGTCGTGCCCGCGCAGGTGGCGGGCGTTCCGCGCATCGTGGTCGCGACGCCGCCGCGCGCCTGGGCCCTGAGCCCCGAGCTGCGCTGGGCGGTGCGCGAGTTCGGCGTCGACTCCGTCCTCCTCGCCGGGGGCGCGCACGGCGTCGCCGGGCTCGTTTCCGTCGCGAAGGTCGCGAAGATCGTGGGCCCCGGCAACCGCTGGGTCGCCGCCGCCAAGCATCTCGTCTCGGGTCTCGTCGCCGTGGACCTCCCGGCCGGGCCTTCCGAGGTCGCGATCCTGGCGTCGGCCGACGCGGACCCCGCGCTCGTCGCGGCGGACCTCCTCGCGCAGGCCGAGCACGACCCCGACGCGAAGTGCCTCCTCTTCACGAACTCCGCTCGGTTGGCGGTCCGGGTTCGCGAGGAGGCGCTCTCCCAGCTCGACGCGTTCGAAGAGAGATCTTCCTTGAAGGTGATGAAGGCGGCCCTTCGCCGCGGCGGGCGGATCTTCATGTTCAAGGAAATCTCCCGCGCCGCATCAGCCTGCGCCGCGGTGGCCGCGGAGCACGTGCAGGTCATGGGCGTGGGAGCAGAAGCATTCGCCTCTTTTCTCCTCCCGACGGCCGGGGCCCTTTTCATCGGCCCGGCGACGCCGACGGCGCTCGGCGACTACGTCGCCGGGCCGAATCACGTCCTTCCGACGGGCGGCGCCGCGCGCGGGTATTCCGGCCTGTCGACGCGCGACTTCTTCCGGTGGGGGCGTTCCGTTTCGGCGCCTGCCGCCGCCGGCCGCCGTCTCGCGCGGCCGGCCGCCGTCCTCGCGCGCTTCGAGGGCCTCGTCGCCCACGCGGCCGCGCTGGGCCGGAGGGCGCGATGACGAAGGCGATCCCGGTCCGGCCCGAGATTCGCGCCCTGCAGGCGTATACGCCGGGCGTCGAGGAGCCGTTCGAGATCCGCGCGAAGCTGGACTTCAACGAGTCGCCCGACGACGTGCCCGAGGAGATCCGCGCGGAGGTGCTCGACCGGCTGAAGGCGCGCCGGTGGGGTCATTACCCGGAGTTCGGCGCACCGCGGCTGAAGATGGCGATCGCGGCGTCGATCGGCCGGAGCCCGGACGAGATCGTGGTCGGGAACGGGTCGGGAGAGACGATCCTCGCGGCAGTTTCCGTCTTCGCCGGCGGGGGCTCGCTCGTTCTCGCGCCTCCCACGTTTTCGCTTTACGGGCAGATCGCGGCGATCGGGTCCGCGAAGGTCGTCGCCGTTCCCCGAGCGGGGGCCGACTTTCTCGTCGACGAGGCGGCCTATCTGACGGCCGCGGAAAAGGGCGTTCCGCTTCTCTGCACCCCGAACAACCCCACCGGCGGCGTCTCGAGCCGGGCGTTCGTGGAGAAGCTCCTCGACGTGGCGCCCGTCGTCCTTCTGGACCAGGCCTACGTGGAGTTCGCGGCGCGCGAAGACGAATTCACGCGCCTCGTCGGCTCGCGCCCGAACCTCGTCGTCTTCCGCACGCTCTCGAAGGCCTATGCGGCCGCGGGTTTCCGGATCGGGTACGCCGTCGCGCCGCCGGACGTCGCCCGGGAGATCGACAAGGCCGTGCTGCCGTTCAACGTCGACCTCGCAGCGGAGGAGCTCGCGCTCGCGCTGCTCGCGCGGCCCGGGGTCGCGAAGGCAAGAATCGAGAGAGTCATCGAGGAAAGGGAAAGGGTCGCGAGGAGCTTGCGGTCGGCGGGACACGCCGTCGCCTCCTCGTCGGCGAACTTCCTCTTCGTGGCGCCGCGCGGGGGCGACGCGGCCCGGGTTCGCCGCGGGCTTCTCGAAAGGGGCGTCCTCGTCCGCGACATGACGGCCGCAGCCGAGGGCCGCCTGCGCGTGACGATCGGAACGCCCGCGGAGAACGATCTCTTTCTCAGCGCCCTTCAGGAGGTCTCATGAGCCGGAGAGGATCGGTGGAGAGGTCGACGAAGGAGACGTCGGTCTCGTTGTCGCTCGACGTCGACGGGACGGGCCGCGCCGACATCGCGACGCCCGTCGGGTTCCTGTCGCACATGCTCGAGACGATCGCGAGGCACGCGCGCATCGATCTCGCGGTGAAAGCGGCCGGGGACGTGCACATCGACGCGCACCACACGGTGGAGGACGTCGGCCTCGCGTTCGGGGAGGCGCTGGACCAGGCCCTCGGAACCCGCGCGGGGCTCGAGCGCTTCGGGGCGTCGTACGTGCCGCTCGACGAGGCGCTCGCGCGCTCCGTCGTGGACCTCTCGGGCCGCCCGTACATCGTCTTCGAGTCGCCCGTCGACAAGGAGCTCCTCCTCGTCACGAAGGACTTCCCGTTCGCGCTCGTCGAGGAGTTCTGGAAATCCGCGGCGTTTCGGGGCAAGTTCAACCTCCACGTGGACGTGATCCGGGCGAAGAACGGGCACCACGCCGCCGAGGCTGTCTTCAAGTCCGCCGCGCGCGCGCTGCGACAGGCCTGCGCCGTGACCGGGACCGAGGTCCTCTCGACGAAGGGGACGCTCACGGCATGAACGTCCCGCGAGTCACGCTCGTCGACTACGGCGTCGGAAACGTCGCGTCCGTGACGCGCGCGTTCCTGAGGCTCGGCGCGGACGTGGACTTCACGTCGGATCTCGACCGCGTCGCCGCGGCGTCCCGCCTCGTTCTGCCGGGCGTCGCTGCGTTCGCGCCCGCGATGCAGCGCCTCCTGGAGACGGGCCTCGAGGCCGCCGTGCACGCCGCCGTGAACCGGGGCGGGCGCCTCCTCGGGCTCTGCCTGGGTTTCCAGCTTCTGTTCGAGGAGAGCCTCGAGCACGGCCGCCACAAGGGCCTCGGCCTCGTGGGCGGCCGCGTCGCGCCGTTCCCGGACGGGACCCGGAGTCCGCACGTGGGCTGGAACCAGCTGCGTCCGACGCGCGAGGACGGCCTCGTGAGACGGCTCGAGGACGGCAGCTACGTGTACTTCGTCCACTCCTATCGGCCCGAAGGAGTTGCGCCCGCGGACGTCGGGGCGACGTGCGACTACGGCGGCGGCTTTCCGGCGATCGTCCAGAAGGCGAACGTGTGGGGCTGCCAGTTCCACCCGGAGAAATCGTCCGAGACGGGCAGGCTTCTGCTCGCGAACTTCCTCCAGGAGGACGCGGCGTGAGCGCGGCGAACGCGGGACGCCTCGCTCTCTGGCCGTCGATCGACCTCAGGGGCGGCCGCGTCGTGCGCCTTCTCAAGGGGGAGTGGGACGCCGTCACGACGTTCGACACGGACCCCGTCGAGGTCGCGAAGACCTTCGAGCGCGAGGGCGCCGACGGAATCCACGTCGTCGACCTCGACGCGGCGTTCGGCAAGGGGTCGAACAAAGAGGAGATTCAGGAGATTCTTCGAGTCATTCGGATTCCCGTGCAGGTCGGGGGAGGGATGCGCACCGGCAGGGCCGTTGAAGATTTCCTGGAAGGGGTGAGTGGGGCCCGGGCGGTGGTCGGGTCGCTGCCGTTCCTCGACCGCCCCGCGTTCATTAACCTTCTAAGAAAATCTTCCTCTTCTCTTTCCTCTTCGCCTTTCGGCGCCCGCATCGTCGTCGCTCTCGACTGCAAGGACGGACGGCCCACGGTGCGCGGGTGGACGGAGGACGCGGGGGCCGGGGACGCGGTGTCGGTCGCGCGCGAGATGGCCGGACTGGGCGTGGGCGCGCTTCTCGTGACGGACGTGGCGCGCGACGGCGCGATGCTCGGGCCGAATCTGTCGCTTCTGTCCGCCGTCCGCGCCGTGTTTCCCGGCGAGATCCTCGCCTCCGGCGGGATGCGCGGCCCGGCGGACCTCGGACCCGCCGACGCGGCGCTTTCGGGCGGGCCTCGCGGCGCGATCTTCGGACGCGCGCTCCACGCGGGCGCGACGACGGTCGCGGCGCTCCGCTCCGCGCGCGACGAGGTGACCGCATGACGCTCGCCGTGCGCGTGATCCCGTGCCTCGACATTTCGGGTGGACGCGTCGTCAAGGGCGTCGCATTCGAGCAGCTGCGAGACGCGGGAGACCCCGTCGAGGCGGCGATCCGGTACGAGCACGAAGGCGCCGACGAGGTCGCGTTCCTCGACATCGCGGCGCCCGTCGAGGGGCGCGGCACGCTCCTCGGGCTCGTCCGCCGCGTCGCAAACGTCCTCTCGATCCCGTTCACGGTCGGGGGCGGCGTGCGCTCGGTCGAGGATGCCGACGCGCTCCTGCGCGCGGGGGCGGACCGCGTGACCGTGAACACGGCCGCGGTGAACGACCCGTCCCTCCTCACGCGGCTCTCCACGCAGTTCGGCCGGCAGTGCGTCGTCCTCGCGCTCGACGGCAAGCGCGTCCGCGGCCTCGACGGGCGGATGCAGATGATGGTGACGACACATGGGGGCCGGAAGGTCACGGATCGGACCGTGACGGCCTGGGCCGCGGAGGCGGCGGCCGCCGGGGCGGGGGAGATCCTGCTCACGTCGGTCGATGCGGACGGGACGAAGGAAGGCTTCGACCTCGAGATGCTCCGCGCCGTGCGCGGCGTCGTGGACGTGCCCATCGTCGCCTCGGGTGGCGCGGGCGACCTCGACGATTTCGCGCGCGCGGTCCTGATCGGCGGGGCCGACGCGGTCCTCGCGGCGTCCGTCTTCCACGACCGCGTCTTCTCCATCGTCGAGGTCAAGGCCGCGATGAAGCGCGCGGGTCTCGCGGTGCGGCCCGTCCCGCCGCGCGCCACGCCTCTCCAGCCGCGGTACGACGCGAACGGCCTCGTGCCCGTCGTCGTGCGCGACGTCGAGACGGGCGACGTCCTCACGCTCGCCTGGGCGAATGCGCAGGCGCTCGAGAGGACGCGGGAGACCGGCCTCTCGCACTTCTACAGCCGGTCCCGGCAGGCGCTCTGGAAGAAGGGCGAGACGTCGGGAAACGTGCAGGAAGTCGTCGCGATCTCGTTCGACTGCGACCGCGACACCGTGCTCTACGACGTAAGGCCGGTCGGGCCCGCGTGCCACACCGGCGCCCGGACGTGCTTCACGCGGGTGGACTCGCTCGCGCCCGCTGCGGGCGACGCGGGCCGGCTCGACCTCACCGGGCTCTTCGCCACGATCGCCGATCGCCGGGACCGCCCGGAGGCGGGCTCGTACACGAACCGCCTCCTCGACTCCGGAGCCGCCCGCATCGCGCAGAAGGTCGGCGAAGAAGCCGTCGAGACGGCGCTCGCCGCCGTCGGCGGCACCGACGAATCGCTGGCGAACGAGGCGGCGGACCTCCTCTATCACCTCGCGGTCCTCCTCACCGCGCGAGGCCTCGCGCCGAAGGACGTCGCCGCGGTCCTCGAGAAGCGGCGCGGCGCGCCTCGCCGGAGCCCCACGTGACCCCGGGGCTCCTGCGCCCCGTCGTCGTGGAGCGTCCGGCGGACCTCACGACGCCCGTGGCTCTCATGAAAGCGCTGCTCGCGGGGGAGGCACCGTGCTTCCTCCTCGAGTCGGTCGAGGGCGGCGACCGCGTCGCGCGCTGGTCTTTTCTCGGCGCCGCGCCGTCCGGCGAGATCTCCGGAGCGGCAGGCGACCCGTTCGTGCTCCTCAAGACCCTGCCGACCGCGGTTCTCGCGGGTGGCGATGACCTGCCGCCGTTCACCGGCGGCGCGGTGGGTTACGCGGGCTACGACGCCGTGCGGCGGCTCGAGCGCCTGCCGGCGAAGAATCCAGACCCGGTCGGGCTCCCGGACGCGTGGTTCGGGATCTTCGACTCCGTCATCGCGTTCGACCACGCCCGCCACCGCCTGCTCTTCGTGACGCACGCGGGAGAGGGAGCCGACGAAGAGAGAAGAGCCTTCGAACGGTTAAGAGACCTCGAAGAGAGGGCCACCGCACGGTGCGCGCCGCCGCGGCCCGCAGCAGCAGCCCCTCTTACTTTCAAGGAAACCCTTCCGGTCTCTTCGTACGTTGCCGCGGTCGAGAAGGCGAAGGAGCACATCCGCGCGGGGGACGTCTTCCAGGTCGTGCTTTCGCGGCGCTGGTCCGCGCCATTCGACGGCGATGCCTTCGCGGTCTACCGCGCGCTGCGCTCGATCAGCCCGTCGCCCTACCAGTATTTCCTGAGGACGCCGCACGGCACGATCTTCGGCGCCTCGCCCGAGCGGCTCGTGCGCGTCGCGGCGGGCGCGGGAGGCGCCGCCGTCGAGACGATCCCGCTCGCCGGCACGCGGCCGCGCGGCGCGACGCGTGAGGAGGACCTCGCGCTCGAGAAGGACCTCCTCGCCGACGCCAAGGAGAGGGCCGAGCACGTGATGCTCGTGGACCTCGGACGCAACGACCTCGGTCGCGTCTCGGTCCCGGGCTCCGTGCGCGTGAAGGACTTCTTCGCGGTCGAGCGCTACTCACACGTCATGCACATCGCCTCGCGCGTCGTCGGGACGCTCGCGCCGGGCCGCCATGCCGTGGACGCCCTCGCGGCGACGTTCCCGGCCGGCACGCTCACGGGCGCGCCGAAGATCCGGGCCATGGAGATCATCGAGGACCTCGAACCCGTCCGGCGCGGGGCCTACGGCGGCGCGGTCGGGTATCTCGACTTCGCCGGCAACCTGGACGTCGCCATCGCCATCCGCACGGCGGTCGTCGCGAACGGGATGCTCCACGTGCAGGCGGGCGCCGGAATCGTGGCGGATTCGGTCCCCGAGTCCGAAGCGCTCGAGTGCGAGAACAAGGCGCGCGCCCTCATGCGGGCCGTCGCGCGGGCGGGGGAGTTCCCGTGATCCTCGTCGTCGACAACTACGACTCGTTCACCTTCAACCTCGTCCAGATCCTCGGGATGCTGGACCCCGACGTCGTCGTCGTGCGGAACGACGCTCTCACCGTGGACGAGATTCTCGCGAAGCGGCCCGACTCCCTCGTCGTCTCGCCGGGGCCGGGCCGGCCCGAGGACGCGGGCGTGTCCTGCGCGCTCATCGAACGGAACACGGACATCCCGCTGCTCGGCGTCTGCCTCGGACACCAGGCGCTCGGCGCCGTCTTCGGCGGCCGCGTCTCGCGGGCGCCGGTTCTCATGCACGGCAAGACGTCCGAGATCGCGCACGACGGGCGGGGCCTTTTCGAGGGTCTCTCGAACCCGTTCACGGCGACGCGTTACCACTCGCTCGCGGTGGAGGCCGATTCCGTGCCGGAGGCGCTGCGCGTGACGGCGAGGACGTCCGACGGGATCGTCATGGGCCTCGCCCACCGGACGCGGCCGCTCGTCGGCGTCCAGTTCCACCCGGAGTCGATCCTGACGACCGAGGGGGAGAAGCTCCTGAGGAATTTCGTGGCGGGACGTCTGTCATGACACCCGTCCACCACGCTCTGCGTGAGATCGCGCGCGGCGGAGCGCTCTCGCGCGAGGACGCCCGGAGGGCCGTCGCGTCGCTCCTCGACGACGAAGTCCCGCCTGCGGTCGCCGGCGGCTTCCTCGCCGCGCTCGCGGCTGCCGGAGAGACGATCGAGGTGCTCGCAGGCGCAGTGGACGTCCTCCGGGACCGCGCGACGCGCCCGCCGGTCACCGGTTTTCTCGCGGCCCGGGCGGTGGACGTCTGCGGGACCGGCGGCGACGGACACGGGACGTTCAACGTCTCGACGGCCGCCGCCTTCGTCGTCGCGGGCGCCGGCACGCCCGTCGCCAAGCATGGCAACCGCGCGGTCTCGTCGAAGTGCGGCTCGGCGGACGTCCTCGGGGCCCTCGGCGTCGTCCTCGAGATGACGCCGGAGCGCGCCGCCCTCGCTCTCGACATCGCGAACGTCACCTTTCTTTTCGCGCCGCTCTACCACCCGGTCATGAAGAAGCTCGCGCCCCTGCGCCGGGAGCTCGGGGTAAGGACGGTCTTCAATCTCGCCGGGCCCCTCTCAAACCCCGTCGAGGTCCGCCGCCAGATCGTCGGCGTCGACCGGCCCGAGCGCGTGCCGGTCGTCGCGGGCGCGCTCCTCGCGCTCGGCACGGAGCGGGCGCTCGTCTTCTCGCACGAGTCCGGCGGTGACGAGCTGCTGCCGTTCGGCGTCACGAACGTCGCCGAAGTGGCGCCCGGCGGGGTGAAGCGGTTCGGATTGAGGGCCCGGGATTTCGGCGTCGAGGAATGCGCCGCCGCGGACCTCCGGGGCGGCGATTCGGCCGAGAACGCGGATCTCCTGCGCCGGATCCTCGACGGCGAGAAGGGTCCCTGCCGCGACACCGTGCTCATGAACGCATCGGCGGCGCTCGTCGTGGCGGGCGCCGCGCGCGACTACGTGCAGGGCGCGCGCATGGCGGCGGCCTCGATCGACTCCGGAGCGGCCCAGCGCGCCCTCGTCACCCTGATGGACGTCTCGCGAGGGATCGGCGCCTGAAGAGCGGGGAGAAGAAGATTTTCTTAGAAGGGTAAGAGAGAGAGGGGCGGGAGTGAGCGGCTCGATACTGGGTGAAATTCTCGCGGCGAAGCGTCGGCGCCTCGCGGCGGGGGAATATAGGATGGCGGCCGCGCCCGGCGGCCGGCCGGACGGATCGCGCTTCGCAGCCTCCCTTTCTTCACCTTCTAAGAAATCTTCTCCTCTCTCCTTCCTCTGCGAAATCAAGCACCGCTCCCCGAGCGCGGGCGTGATCCTGCCGGGCGCGGACGCCCGAATCGAAGACGTCGCCCGCGCCTATCGGCGTGGAGGAGCGGCGGCTCTGTCCGTCGTGGTCGAGCAGGACTTCTTCGGCGGCGATCCGGCCTGGCTGCCGCGCGCGAAGGCCGCGTCGGGGTTGCCGGTCCTCATGAAGGACTTCGTCGTCGACGAGACGCAGCTCGACTTCGCGGCGGCCCTCGGCGCCGACGCGGTGCTTCTGATCGCGGCGGCCCTCGGCGACGCCGACCTCGCGCGCCTGCACGCCGCCGCGAAGGCCCGAGGCCTCGCGGTCCTCGTCGAGGCCCACGACGAAGGGGAGATCCGCCGCGCCACGGCGCTTGGCGCGGAGATCGTCGGGGTCAACTCGCGCGACCTCGCGACGTTCGCGGTGGACCTCGCGGGCATGTCGCGCCTCGGCGACCTCCTGCCGTCCGGGGCGACGCGCGTGGCCGAGAGCGGGATCAAGTCGCGCGCCGACGTCGAGACGCTCGAAAAGGCCGGCTACGCCGCGTTCCTCGTCGGCGAGGCGCTCCTGCGTTCGACGGACCCCGCCCGAACGCTGCGGGAGCTGCGTGGGGAGAACGCGACCGAGGTGAAGATCTGCGGCGTCACGCGCGAGGAGGACGTCGACACGTGCCTCGAGAACGGCGTCGACTGGATCGGCCTCATCTTCGCGGCACGCTCTCCGCGGAAGGTGACGGAAGAAAGAGGAAGAGTTCTGCGAATGAGGGCAAAGGGGGAGGGCGAGGCGCGGCGAGCGGGGGCCGTCAAAGGCGTGGTGGCCGTCTTCGACGGAGGCGATGAAGAGGAGATTCTTCGAGTCGTCGCCCATGTGAGGCCGGACGTCGTTCAAATGCCCGATCCCCCTCTTACCCTTCAGAAGAAATTCCTCTCTTCGTCCCTTCCCCTCTGGAACACCGTGCGCGTCGGACGCGACGACCTCGCCGGCGACGGAAATCGTGCAGGCGCCGCACTGCACTTCGACACGTCCGTGGCCGGCGCGAGCGGCGGCACGGGGCGGACGTTCGACTGGAGCGTGCTCGACGGCGTCGGCCGGACGCGCCCGCTGGTGCTGGCGGGCGGCTTGAATCCCGGCAACGTCGCCGAGGCCGTCCGGCGCGTGCGCCCGGACGTCGTCGACGTCGCGTCCGGCGTCGAGGCGTCGCCGGGCGTGAAGGATCCTTCGAAGATTGCCGCGTTCGTGCGGGAGGTGCGCCGTGCCTGATTCTCCCTTCCGCCCGCCGGAGGCCGACGCCCACGGGCGGTTCGGCGCGTTCGGCGGGCGCTTCGTGCCCGAGACGCTCATGGCGCCGCTCGACGAGCTCGCGAAGGCGTACAAGGACGCACGGCGCGATCCTGCCTTCCGCGCCGAGCTCGACGACCTCCTGAAAACGTACGTCGGACGGCCCACGCCGCTCACCGAGGCGCGGCGCCTTTCGGACGCTCTCGGCGGCGCGCGGTTGTGGCTCAAGCGGGAGGACCTCCTCCACACGGGCGCCCACAAGATCAACAACGCGATCGGCCAGGCGCTCCTCACGAAGCGCATGGGCAAGACGCGCGTCATCGCCGAGACGGGCGCGGGCCAGCACGGGGTCGCGACGGCGACCGCCTGCGCGCTCTTCGGCCTCGAATGCGTCGTCTACATGGGCGCCGTCGACGTGGAACGGCAGGCCCTCAACGTCTACCGGATGAAGCTCCTCGGCGCGACCGTCGTGCCGGTCACGGGCGGTTCGCGCACCCTCAAGGACGCGATCAACGAGGCGATGCGGGACTGGGTCGCGACGACGGCGACGACGCACTACATCCTCGGCTCGGTCCTCGGGCCGCACCCGTTCCCGACGATGGTGCGCGACTTCCATTCCGTCATCGGCAAGGAGGCGAGGCTCCAGTGCCGGAGGGCCTTCGGCCGGTTGCCCGACCTCCTCGTCGCGTGCGTGGGGGGCGGGTCGAACGCGATCGGTCTCTTCCGCGAGTTCCTTCCGGATGCCGGGGTCGAGATGGTCGGCGTCGAGGCCGGCGGGAGGAGCCTCGACCCGGGCGAGCACGCGGTGCGCTTCGGCCCAGGCTCCGTCGGCGTCCTGCACGGGACGCGGACGCTCATCCTTCAGGACGCGGCCGGGCAGGTCCTGCCGACGCACTCCGTGTCGGCCGGACTCGATTACCCCGCCGTCGGACCCGAGCATGCGCGCCTCGCGGAGCTCGGGCGCACGCGCTACGTCTCGGTGTCGGACGCGGACGCACTCGCCGCCTTTCACCGCCTCGCGGAAACGGAGGGGATCATCCCGGCGCTCGAGACGTCCCACGCCGTCGCGTGGGCCATCGCCGAGGCGCCGCGCCGCCCCGGAAAGAACATCGTCGTGAACCTCTCCGGGCGCGGGGACAAGGATGTCGTCTCGGTCGCGAAGCTCGAGGGGGTCTCCCTGTGACGCGCCTCGCCCGCGCGTTCGCGCGCGCGAAGAGCGCCGGCCGGGCCGCGCTCGTCGTCTTCGTCGAGGCCGGCGATCCCGACCTCGCGACGACGGGCCTCCTGCTCCCGGCGCTCGCGAAGGCCGGCGCCGACGTGATCGAGCTCGGCATCCCGTTCAGCGATCCGCTCGCGGACGGCCCGACGATCCAGCGGGCCTCCGAGCGTGCGCTCGCCGGGGGCGTGACGCTCGCGCAGGCGCTCGACCTCCTCGCGGCCGCGAGGGCCGGGGGATTCACGACGCCTGTCGTCGTCTTCTCGTACGCCAACCCGATCCTGGCGATGGGGGAGGCGGACTTCGCGCACCGCGCGCGGGAAGCCGGGGCGGACGGCGTCCTCGTGACGGACCTCCCGCCCGAGGAGGGGCGCGCCTTCTCGTCGATTCTGAAGAGCGCCCGCCTCGACCCCGTCTACCTCCTCGCGCCGACTTCCCCCGACGCCCGCCTGCGCCGCGCGGCGTCGCTCTCCCGCGGCTTCGTGTATCTCGTGTCGCGCAGCGGGATCACAGGCGCGCGCGCGGCCCTTCCCGAGGACCTGGCCGCCCTGGTCGGGCGCGTGCGCCGCGCGGTGCCACGCCTTCCGGTCGCCGTCGGGTTCGGCATCTCGACGCCGGAACAGGTCCGGGCGGTCGCCGCCCTCGCGGACGGCGTCGTCGTCGGAAGCGCCGTGGTCGCCGCGATGGAGACGGCGGTCCGGGACGGCCGCAACCCCGTGGCCGCCGCCTCGGAGCTCGTCCAGGCTCTCGCCGGGGCGGCCGCGAAGCCGTAAAGTTCGCCCATGGACGAGCCCCTTTCCGCGCGGATTTCCCGGGCGGACCGGACGGGCCTCGTGGAGCTCGTGGCGGGCCACCTCGCCCGCCTGACCGAGCGGGACGCCCTTCAGGCGCTCCGTCACCCGTACGCCTCCGAGGCGATGATCGTCGAGATCGTCGCCTCGCGCGTCCTCATGGCGTCGCGTGGCGTGAGAAGGCTCGTCGCGGGGCACCCGCAGACGCCGCGGCACGACGCCCTCCACGCCCTCGACGACCTCACGTGGCGCGACCTGATGGACATCGGCCGCGAGGCGCGGACGCCGCCGCCCGTGAGGCAGGCGGCCAACCGAAGGCTCCTCGACGCGATGCGCGGCATGGCGGTCGGGGAGAAGATCGCGCTGGCCCGGTTCGCGCCCCCGGCCCTGTTCCCGGCGCTCTTCGAGGAGGAGGACAGCCGCGTTCTCGAGGCGCTTCTGCAGAATCCGCGGCTCACGCCGGAGGACCTCCAGCGGTGGCTCTCGACCGGGCGCCCCGCTCCGGAAGGCCTCGCGCAGCTTGCCGCGGAGGGTCGGTGGTCCGCCCGCCCGCCGGTGCGAAGCGCCCTGCTGCTGCACCCGGCGACGCCGCGGGCCGCGGCCCTCTCCCTGCTGACCTCCGCGAGCCGCGAGGAGCTGCGGCGCCTCACCGAGACGCCCGGCGCCGACGCGCTGCTCGCGGCCTGTGCCGCCGAATTGCTCGAACGCTCCGGGAAACCCGTTGACACGGCGAGCTAAACGGCCTTACGCTAATAAATTACGGGAGATCTCGTGCCCGGAACAGACAGCGCTCGGGAGTTCGGCGAGGAGCTCCGGCGTGAACGTGAATTGCGCGATGTGAGCCGCGAGCAATTGGCCGCCGCGACAAAGGTGTCGCTGCGCCATCTCGCCGCGCTCGAGAGCGGGCGTTACGACCAGCTCCCGGCCGTCGTCTTCTCGAAGGGATTCGTCCGCGTGATCGCGCTCCACCTCGGACTGGACGCCGAGCGGCAGACGGCGGCCTTCCGCCATGTGTACGCGCGGTGGGAGGAAGAGAAGATCAAGCCCGCGACCGGCGAGACGAACCCCGCGCGCCTCAGGCTCTCGCAGCCGCGCCGCGCCGTGTCCTCGTCGACGACGGTGCGCGCGCTCGGCATCGCGCTCCTGCTCGCGGCCGTGACGGGCGGCGCCGCGTTCTTCCGCACGCGGGGGGCGGCGCGCCGCGTGGCGCCCGCGCACACGCCCGTCGCGCGGGCCGAGAGCGGGCCCGCGTCTCTCGCGCTTCCTCCGGCGGTCGCCGCGGCGACGGTCGCGCTGCCGGTGGACGCGCCCGGCGCCGGGAGCGGCGCACTGGCCCGCTCCGGACGGACGCTCACGCTGAGCTTCAGGGACGAGTGCTGGGCCGAAGTGCTCGTGGATGGAAAAGTCGTCGTGCGCGGGCTGTTCCCGAAGGGGGCGAAACGCGAGTTCTCGGGAGGCGGCACGTTCACGCTCACGCTCGGCAACGCCGGCGTGGTCGAGGTCGCCGTCGACGGCCGCTCGCTGGACCCGATCGGCGGCGAGGGCGAAGTCGTCAAGAACTACGTCATTAACCACGGCTGACCGGCGCTAATCTCCGTCCATGTCGTTCGTCCCCGATGACCTGCTCAGCCAGGTCGAGTCCGGCGAGGCGTCCAGCCAGATTCTCGACTTCGTGGCGCGCGGCCTCGTGCCGCTGCCCGCCGAGGAACTGGTCCGCGCCGTCGCGAGCATCCTCGCGGCCGGCGACGCGGCTCTGGCCGCGAACGCCGAGGCGACGTTCGCCGCCTTCCACTCGGAGGATCTGAAGGCCGCTGTCCTCAGCGGGGGAATCCGGCCGGAGCAGCTCGACGCGATCGCGCGGCGGACGAATGAGCACCCGGTCCTCGAGCCGCTCATCCGGCACAAGGCCGTGCCCGACGCGACGCTCGCGTGGCTCGCCGAGCGCGTCGACGCGCCGATGCAGGACATCATCGTCACGAACCAGGTGCGCCTCCTCGAGGCGCCGATCATCGTGGAACGGCTCTTCGAGAACCCGCGTCTGTCTCCCGAGATCCGCCGCCGCGCGGACGAGTTTCTCGAGGAGTTCTTCCTCAAGAAGGAGCGCGAGCAGGACGAGGCCGCGGCCGCGGCGGCCGCCGCTCCGGAAGCGGCCCCGGAGGCGGCGCCCGCGCCCGTGGCGGCCGAGGAAGAGCCCGTGCTCTCCGAGGATCAGAAGAAGAGCCTTTTCGCCCGGGTGTCCGTGATGACGGTCGTGCAGAGGATCAAGCTCGCTTACCGGGGCAACAAGGAGGAGCGGATGTTCCTCGTGCAGGACCGCAACCGGCTCGTGTCGGCCGCGGCCCTGAAGTCCCCGAAGACCCGCGAGGCGGACGCGGAGACGATCGCCAACATGAAGAGCGTCTCGGAGGACGTCCTGCGCGGCATCGCGTTCCGGCGCGACTGGATGCGGCATTACTCCGTGGTGAGGGCACTGGTCCGGAATCCCCGGTCGCCGATCGACGTCACGCTGGGGCTCGTGACGAAGCTGAACGCCAAGGACATGAAGACGCTTTCGGGGGACCGGAACGTCCCGGAAGTCGTGCGGGCCACGGCCCGGCGGGAGGTGGCGCGCAAGGAGGCGTGAGTCTCCTTGAAATGACGCGCCCGTTCGTGAGAATCTCTTGGATCAAGTGACCGGTCAGACGCGGCCTCCGCGCCTTTTGAGGTGTCGGTGACGAACTACTACGACGTGCTCGGAGTTTCGCGGGACGCGACGGCGGCCGAGATCACGAACAAGTTCCGCGCGCTCGCGCGCGAGCAGCACCCGGACCGGTATTCGGATCTCGAGCGCAAGAGCTCCGCGGAGTTCAAGTTCCAGATTCTGACCGAGGCCCTGAACGTCCTCACCAACCCTGCGCGCCGAAAGGCGCATGACGCCGAGCTCGAGAAGAACCGCCCCGTCACCCAGGACCCCGCGGGCCAGGCGCGCGTCTTCCTCGCGAAGGGCGTCAAGTCCTACCGGGAGGGGAACTTCCCCGACGCGATCCAGCAGTTCGAGCTCGCGGTGAACCACTACGACAAGGACGCGAAGGCCTGGCACTACCTCGCGCTTTCGTGCATGAAGGTCGTCGGCCAGACCCGCAAGGGCGTCGACGCGATCGAGGCCGCGATCAAGCTCGATTCGAACAACGCGCTCATGCGGCGCGACGCCGGCAAGCTCTACATCATGGCCGGGCTGTCGGCCAAGGCCGAGCGCCACCTCGAGGAGGCGCTCACCTGGATGCCGGAGGACCCCGAGACGCTCACGTTGCTCATGAAAGTGCGTCCGGACAGGCCCACGAGCGGCGTCCGCAAGCCGCCGAGCGGGATTTTCGGGCGGAAGGGATAATCGAGGCGTGGTCGTCTCCGCATTCGGTCTCACCGACGTCGGCAGAAAACGGCGTCACAACGAGGATGCGTACCTCATCGACGAGGAGCGCGGCCTCTTCGTGGTGGCGGACGGGATGGGCGGCCACGCAGCCGGCGAGGTCGCCTCGCGCATCACGGTCGAGTCCATCCAGGAGTACATCGCCGCCACCGAGGAGGAGCACGAGAGCTCGTGGCCCTTCGGCTTCAACAGCCGGGTCTCCCTCGAGGGCAACCGCCTCACGACGGCGGTCGAGAAAGCGAACGAGAAGGTCATGCGCGCCGTCCAGAACCGGCCCGAGCTCAAGGGCATGGGGACGACGGTCGTCGCGGCCCTCTTCGACGGCGACCGCGCGACGCTCGTTCATGTCGGCGACAGCCGGGCCTATCTCTTCCGCGACGGCGAGCTCCGGCGCCTGACGGACGACCACTCCTGGGTGCAGGAACAGGTCAATGCGGGGATCCTCAGCGAGGACGAGGCCAAGAGCCACCCGCTCAAGAACGTCGTGACACGCGCTCTCGGGGGCGCTGCGCACGTCTCGGTGGACCTCATCGAGGTGCCGGTGCGCACGGGAGACCGCTACCTCCTGTGCTCGGACGGGCTCACGGGCATGCTTCCCGACGAGGAGCTCTTCGACCACTTCCGCACGTCGGGCTCGCTGGACGCGACGGTCCGCATGCTGATCGAGGTCGCGAATGCGCGCGGGGGCGTCGACAACATCACGGCGATCCTCGTCGAGGTGAAGGACGTCGGCTCGGGAAAGAGCGACGCCGCGAAGACCGATCCGCCCCGGTCGAGACTCACGTCCAACGAGAGCACCGCCGTGACCATCGACGGCCCTCCCCCGAAGATCGATCCCGCGGACTCCTGATGTCCCGCGCCGCCTGCCGCGCGGGCCTCCTCGTTCTGCTTGCGTTCCCCGCGGCTCGTGCCGCGGGAACGCCGCCCGCGCCCGCCGTGCGATTCCCCGCGCTTCGCCTCGCCGGCGGCGGGATCGCGGCGGCGCACCAGAGCGCCTCGGGAGAGGCCTCGGACGCGGCGGCGGCGCGCCGGCGCGCCGAGATCCTCCGCTCGCCCTACGCGCGGCTCACGGATCGCCGGGCGCTGCGCGGCGGGGAGGTCGTCCTCGCTTCGGATCAGGATCTTGCCCCGGCGACGCGCGAAGCGCTCCTGCGCGACCTCCCGCCGGCCCTCGCCGCGCTCTTCGACCGGGACGGATGGGCGAGGCCCTTCTCGGCGCGCGCGCCCCTCGTGCTCGAGGTCGTCTCGGGGCCCGCGGCGAGCGCCGCCGGCTGGGACGGCCGCGAGAAGGACGGCTCCCTGCGCAGCCCCGTCGCCGTCGTCTCCGCCTCCGGACGCGCCGCGGGCGCGGTCCTCCTCGACGCGCTCCACCAGGTTGCGCTTCTCTCGGCCCGCCAGGCCGCGCCGGACGAAGCCGCCTGGGCCGCGGAGGGCGTCGCCGAGTATCTCGCGCGCCGCGCCGCCGGGCTCGCGGGCGCTCCCGTGCCGGAAGACGACGTTCTTCTCGAGGAGGCGGGTTCGCTTCTCGTCCCGCCGGTCCTCGCGGCGTTTCTCGACGCGCTCGAGGCGAAGCTGCCGAAGGGCGCCCCCGACGTCCGCGAGGCGTGGGAAGCGGCCGGTCTCCCGGCCGGGGACGACGCGGAAGCTTTCGTCCGCGACGTCGCGGGACGCGCGGGCGCCCGTTCCCTCGGCGACGCGATCGCCGTCACGGTGGTCTCGCGCATGGCCTCGGCGGCGGCCCGCCGGGGGGCGCCCGCGGCGTCCGTGCCGCGCCGGGCGTGGCTGCTCGCTCCCGTCTCCACGGCGGCGCCCGGCCCGCTCGGCTGGCGGCGCGCGTCGGTCCGCACGGAGGACGAGCGCGGCGGCGTCGAGGTCGCGCTGCCGGAAGCCGGATTCCGCGCGGGCCGCGCCGTTCTCTTTTACCGCGGCGACGCCGGAGACTTCGACGTGCTCGAGGTCCTGCCCGGCGAGACCCGCTTCCTGCCCGCATCGGGCACGTCGGGCGTGCACGTCGTCCTCGCGGACGGCGACGGCTCGGACGTGGCCCTGCGCCTGCGCCGCGCGCCCGAGTACCCGGCCGCCCTCTCCGCGTCGGGCGCCGAGTGGCGGTCCGGCGCGGTGGAGGTCGCGTGGTCGACCGCGCAGCACCGGGACCTCCTCGCGTGGGTCGTCGAGCGGCGCGAGGAGACGCCCGGCGGCGAAGGCCCGGCCGCCCTCGAGGCCCTGCCCGCGGCGACGGAGTCGCCGGACGCCACCGCCTATCTGTTCGTGGACCGCGAGGCCCGCGCCGGCGCGCGGTACCGCTACCGCGTCCTCGCCCTCACGCACGACGGCCTTCTTTCCGAAGCGTTCGAGACGAGAGTGGAGACGAGATGAGAAAAGATTTCTTGGAGGGTTGAGAGGGGAGCGTCAGTCGCCTTTGCGCGACGCCCCCACGGGAAGGTCGCCCGCTCTTACCCTTTCAAAGAATTCTCTGGTGCTCTTCCCAACGTCGATACAAGCGAGCTCCGAAGGGTCGTCGAGGTACCAGTGCTCCGGCAGGTACCGGCTGTACGGCGCCTGGAGGAACCGGCGGCAGGCGAGAACGACGACGCCCGTGTCCGACTCGGAGCGGATGAGGCGGCCGGCGCTCTGCACGACGCGCGTCATTCCCGGAATGACGTACGCGTACTCGAACCCGCGCTCGTAGCGCTCCTCGAAATAGCGGCGCATGCGCTCCTGCTCGAAGCGCACCATCGGGAGCGCGGGCGAGACGACGACGACCGCGCGGAGCATCTCCCCGGGGTAGTCGACGCCCTCGGCGAACGCGCCGCCCGAGACGGCCAGCAGGAGGACGGGGGCGCCGCGGTCCTTGAGGGAGGCGAGGACGCGGTTGCGCTCGACCTCCGTCGAGCGGTCGGACGGGCGGATGACGCGGCGCCCCGGAAGCGCGGGCAGGTGTGTGCGCACGTCGTCGAGGAACCGGTAGGACGGGAAGAGCGCGAGAACGTTTCCCGGGCAGCCGCGCGCCACGTCCGCGACGAGAGCCGCGATGCGCGGAGCTCCCTTGCCGCGCGCCGCGTACGTCGTGTCGACGTCCGGCGCGATCAGGATCGCGCGGTTCTCGCGCGGGAACGGAGAAGGCAGGCGCAGGACCGTCGTGCGGTCCGCGTCCAGCCCGAGGAGGTCGCGGTAGAACTCGGGCGGGGAGAGCGTCGCGGACATCGAGATCGTCGCGGCGGCCGCGTTGAGCGTCTCGCCGAGGAGGCGCGAGGGGTCCTTGCAGAGGATCGCGAGCTTCGCGCCCCTCGGTCCCCTCGAGGCGAGGATGTCGAACGCCTCGGCGGCCTTGTCGCCCGCGGCCGCCTGCTTGGACACGTCGTGAAACCGCGCGTACGTGAAGTAGAGGTCGAGGACCGGGTCGTCCGGCACGCGCTCGCCCCCGGAGCGCATCTCGGCGAGGTGGCGGACGAGAAGCGACTCCATGTCGAGGCGCAGATCGTCGAGCCGGGCCTCGTCGAGCGTCACGAGGTCGGCCGCCTCGCGCTCCTCCTCCGGCAGGATCGACGCGGACTCCGAGACGAGACGCAGGATGCGGCGCACCGCCTCGCCGGCGTCCCAGGCCGTCTTCGCGGTGGAGACGCCGATCCGCTGCTCGAGCGTCCGGAGCTCGCCCTCGGCCAGCTCGGGAGAGTAGTAGCCGCGGCCGCGGTCCACGAGGTTGTGCGCCTCGTCGACGAGAAGGAACGCGTCCTTGAGGGCGGCCGGCTCGCGCGCCCCCGAGAGGGCGACGACCGGGTCGAACACGTAGTTGTAGTCGCCGATCACGACGTCCGCGCGCTCGGCGAGCTCCAGCGAAACCTCGAACGGGCAGACGGTCTCGGCGCGGGCCGCCTCGAAGACCGTGTCCGGGTCGAGGTGCCTGTGGGTCTCGACGAGGCGGTCGAGGAGGCCGGAGGCCTCCATCTTGGCGCCGTAGTCCTTCGCGTACGCGCAGTGGTCCTCGTGGCAGAGGACGACGTCGTTCGCGCACATCCGCTCCTTGGCGCGCAGCCGGACGGACCGGAAGGAGTCGCCTTCCACGAGGCCGATCGTCTTCTCGTAGATCTCCTGCTGCGTCGTCTTCGCCGTCAGCACGTAGAGCCTGCGGCCGGACTCGAGGGCGGCCTTGAGGAGAGGGAACACCGCGGCGGCGGTCTTCCCGATGCCCGTGGGCGCCTCGGCGAGCAGGTGCTCGCCCTGCGCGGCGGCGCGCGCGGCCGCGTCCTCCATCTCGCTCTGGCCCAGGCGGTAGGTCTCGTGCGGAAAGACGAGAGTCCCCGCCTCGGCGGCCTTCGCCCCGGCGAGCGCGCGCTCCTCGAGAAACTCATCGAGGAGGAGCCGGGTGCGGCGGACGAGGTCCGTCAGCGTCTTCTCGGGCTCGTGAACGACTTCGATGATCTTCGTCGCGCCCGTTTCGATGTCCGCGAGGATGAGGCGCCCCGTGACCTCGCGGCCTTCGGCCGCGGCGACCGCGTGCATGTACCAGCGCAGCTGGAGCTGGAAGCGCTCGAGGCGGGGCGATCCGGGCAGCCGCGCGAGATCCTCGGCGAAGTGCAGCGACTTCACCTCGTCCACGACGACCCGGCCGCCGTCCTCCCAGCGCCCGTCGAGGCGGCCCTCGAGGACGGCCGCGTAGTCGTCGACCGCGAAGGGGAGCCGGATCGCCTTCTCCACCGCGTAGCCCGGGACGGTCTCGAGGTTCCCGCCCAGAACGCGGCGGTGGACGGCCTGGCCGATCCAGAGACGCTCGAAGCCCTCGCCGCGGTCGAACCCGATGCGCCGCCCGTTTCCGGCGAGAAGCGCGCCGGGAGAGAGCGCGATCGTCTTCGCCGCGAGGTCGATCGAGAGCGCCACGCGCGATTGTAGCGGCGCAAGAGACTTCCTGTGCGCGCCGAAAGCGGCTAAAATCAGCACATGAGGCGTCTCGTCCCCGGGCGGATCGTGTGCATTCTGGCGGCCGTCGTCGCCGGCATGGCGCCCCCGGCCGCGGCGGCCGCAAAAAAGAAGGCCGTCCCGGCCGCGCCCGCGACGCTCGAGCAACGCCTCCTCGCGATCGCGAAGCGCCCGCCCGTGCGGCGCTCGGAAGCGGGCATCTTCGTCGCGCGGGTCGGCGAGTCGAAGCCCCTCGTGGCCTTCAACGCCGACCGTCCGCTCATCCTCGCGTCCACGACGAAGGTCTTCACGACCGCCGCGGCGCTCGACCGGCTCGGCCCGGCCTACCGGTTCAGGACGCGGCTCTATCGCGACGCCGAGATCGGCGTCGACGGCTCCCTTCCGGGCCACCTCGTCGTGGTGGGCGGCGGAGACCCCGGACTCTCCGGCCGCTGGTACGACGACGACCCGCTCGCCGTCTTCCGTCCCTGGGCGCAGTCCCTGGTCAAGCGCGGACTGCGCGACGTGAAGGAAGGCCTCGTCCTCGACGTGTCGTTCTTCGACGACACGCAGGTGCACCCGGACTGGCCCGCCGAGCAGGAGGCGCGCTGGTACCAGGCGCCCGTCTCGGCGCTCTCGTACAACGACAACGTCGTCCTCGTGCGCGCCTCGGGCGGCGTGCGTCCCGGCGCGCCCGCGATCCTCGGCTTCGACCCGCTCGGACCGCCGCTCCTGAACCTCATCTCCCAGGTCGTCACGGCGCAGCGCCGCACGTACGTCGGCGTCCGGCGCGAGGCCGGCAGCCACACGGTCGTCGCCGCCGGCGCCGTCGGAAAGAACCGGACGTGGACGGGCGACGTGACGGTGCCGGATCCGCCGCTCTACTTCGCGAGCGCGCTCGCGCAGGTCCTGCGGGAGGGCGGGATCCAGCTCTCGGCTCCGCCGACGGTCCGGACGGAGCCGGCGCGGCCCGGGCCCCACGTCCTGCTCCACACGCACGAGACGCCGATCCTCCCCGTCCTCGCGGTCTGCAACAAGCGCTCGCAGTCCTTCTTCGCCGAGCAGATCCTCAAGACCCTCGGCGCCGAGACGCGCGGGAAGGGCTCGTGGGAGAACGGCCGCGCCGAGGTCCGGGCCTTCCTCGCCTCGCTCGGTCTGGACCCGCAGCGCTACGACCTCGCGGACGGCTCCGGGCGCGCGCACACGAACAGGGCGAGCGCGGGCGCCTACGGCGACTTCCTGCAGGCCCTCGCGACGAAGTGGAGCCACTTCGAGGAGTTCAAGCCGACGCTGGCCGTGTCTGGCGAGCCCGACGGCACGCTCCGCCACCGCCTCCAGACCGAGGCGACGCGCGGGAAGGTCTTCGCGAAGACGGGCAACGTCTCGGGCGTCTCGACGCTCTGCGGCTACCTCACCGCGCAGAGCGGCCAGACCTACGTCTTTGCCATCCTCCTTAACGGCGGCGTCTCCGACCGCCGCGGCCACGCGTACCAGGACCAGTTCCTGCAGGAACTGGCCAGGCGGGGCTGATCAGCTCCTGAGGTCAGCGGTCGGCAGGAACCGGGGCGTCCTCCGCGCTCTCGTCGCCTGCTCGAACGCGTAGGCGAGCTTCAGGAGAGCCCCCTCGCTCCACGCCCTCCCGAAGAACGAGAGGCCGACCGGGAGGCCGAAGACGAAGCCGGCCGGCACCGTGACGTGCGGGTAGCCCGCGACGGCAGGGGCCGTCGAGGCGTCGCCCAGCCAGCGGTCCCCGTTCACGAGGTCGGTCACGCACGCGGGGCCGAGCGTCGGCGCGACGAGCGCGTCGAGCTTGTGACGGTCCATCGTCGCGTCGATCCCCTCGGTGCGCGCGAGCCGGCGGGACTTCGCGAGCGCCTCGAGATATTCGAACGACGTGAGCGGCCCTCTCGCCTCGGCCTTGAGGAACGTTTCCTGCCCGAAGTACGGCATCTCCTGCTTCGCGTGCTTCTCGTTGAACGCGATGACGTCCTTCAGCGTCTTCACGGGCGCGCCGGGCCCGAGGCGGGCGAGGTATGCGTTCAGGCCGGCCTTGAACTCGTAGTGCAGGACGGTGCCCTCCGGCTCGCCGATCTTCGCGGCGGAAGTGAGCTCGACGGGATCGACGAGCTCGGCGCCGCCGCTCTTGAGCGCCGCGAGCGCCTCCGCCATGACGGCGTCCACGCGGTCCAGGAACCCGAAGAGGCCGCGCACGACGCCGATGCGCGCGCCCGCGAGGCCGGCCCGGTCGAGGAACGCGGTGTAGTCCGGCCTGGCCCGGCGCTCGCCGGCGCCGGTTGCCGCATCTTCCGCGTCGGCGCCCGCGAGAGCGCCGAGGAGAAGCGCGGCGTCGCGCACCGTGCGCGCCATCGGGCCCGCCGTGTCCTGCGAGTGCGAGATCGGAATGATCCCGGAACGGCTGACGAGGCCCACCGTGGGTTTGATTCCCACGATTCCGTTCGCCGACGACGGGCTCACGATCGAGCCGTCCGTTTCGGTCCCGACGGCGGCGGCGCAGAGGTTCGCGGCCACGGCGACGCCCGAGCCGGAGGATGACCCGCACGGGTTGCGGTCGAGAACGTACGGGTTCCTCGTGAGGCCCCCGCGGCCGGACCAGCCGCTCGTCGAGGTGCTCGACCGGATGTTGGCCCACTCGGAGAGGTTCGTCTTGCCGAGGAGGACGGCGCCGGCCTCGCGCAGCCGCCGCACGACGAAGGCGTCCGCGGGCGGCTTGGCGCCGACGAGCGCGAGCGAACCGGCCGTCGTCGCCATGCGGTCCGCCGTGTCGATGTTGTCCTTCACGAGGACCGGGATGCCGTGCAGCGGCCCGCGCGGGCCCTTCTCCTTTCGCTCACGGTCGAGCGCGTCGGCGATCGCGAGGGCGTCGGGATTCTTCTCCAGAACGCTTCGGAGCGCCGGGCCGCCGGCGTCGACGGCGGCGATCCGCGCGAGGTACGCCTCCGTGATCGAGCGGGCCGTCCACTTCCCGGACGTCATGCCGGCCTGGAGGTCCGCGATCGTCGTCTCGTCCAGCGCGAACGGGCGCTCCGCGGCGGGCGCGGCGGACGCGGTTCCCGCGGCGGCGATCGGGCGCGTGGCGGCGGCGATTCCGGAAGCGACGGATGCGGCGACGAGCTGGCGGCGGGTGAGAGTGTCCATGTCCCGACGATATCGCGACGAGGCCTTACACTCGGACCTGAACATGGATTACCGCGCTCTCCTCCGCAACGTCGAAAAAACTCTCGAGGCGATCGAAGGCACTGGAAACGTCTCGCTCACGATCCTCCGCGTCGCCGAAGGCATCGTCCACAACTTCCGCAACGAGCTCGGCATCCTCGGCGGCCGGCTCTACCTCCGCGAGGACAACGTCTACATGCTCGAGCGCGGCTTCGGCCGCTCGAAGAAGACGCCGGCCGGCCTCGCCGTGCCCGCGAGCTACGGCCCGATCGTGCGCGCCGTGGAGGACGGCATCGTCCTGATGGACCGCAGCGATCCGTCCGTCGACGCCGAGTTCGAGCAGAGGCTGGGCGTCACGCGCTTCGCGGCCGTCTCGTTCGGCGAGGAGCGCTACATCCTCTCGTTCGACGTGCACCCGCGCGTGAAGGAAGAGGACCTCCTCCTCGCCCTCGGCATCATCCGCACGGTTCTCGACTCCAAGGTCCGGACGGGCCACCTCGAGGGCCTTCTGCAGGACGCGCGCCGCATCCAGATGTCGATCCTGCCGCGCCACCTTCCGCAGGTCGGGGACTTCGACATTTTCGGGATCTCGAGCCCGGCCGAGCTCGTGGGCGGCGATTTCTACGACTTCATCCCGCTCTCGGAGAGCCTCGGCGTGGCGATCGCCGACGCCTCGGGGCACGGCCTCCTCGCGGCGCTCCTCGTGCGCGACATCTACGTCGGACTGCGCATGGGAGTCAGCAACGACATCAAGATCGCGCGGACGATCGAGCGGCTGAACAAGATCTTCTCGAAGAGCCGCCTCACGACGAAGTTCGTGTCGCTCTTCTACGGGGAGTTCGACGCGAACGGCGACGTCGTCTACGTGAACGCGGGCCACCCGTCGCCGCTCCATCTACACGGGGCGACCGGCGGCTTCTCCGAGATGCCGTCGACCGGCATGGTCCTCGGCCCGATGCCGGACGCCGTCTACGGGCGGCGCGCGACGCACCTGGAGCCGGGGGACGTCGTCGTCCTCTACACGGACGGCGTCGTCGAGGCCCACGACGCGAAGGGCCGCGAGTACGGGGCTTCGCGGCTCAAGCGGCTCGTCTCCGAGGCCCGGCGCCTCCCGGCCCGCGAGATCGCCCACCGCATCACGAACGCGGTGAAGTCCTGGCGCGGCGGTGCGGCGCCGGAGGACGACGTGACCGTGGTCGTGATCAAGCGCGGCCCGAAAGGCTCGGGCGAGCATCGGGTCAGGACTTCGGGCGCTCCCGGAACCACGCCGCCGTCCGGCGGAGCCCCTCCGAAAGGCTGACGGGCGCGCCGAGGCCGAGCGCGGCGCGGCCCTTCGCGACGTCGAGGACGCTGCGCCGCTGCTCGCCGGGCTTGGCGGCCTCGTGCGCGGCCTTCGCGGGCGACCCGCAGGCGCGCGCGACCTCGTCCCAGAGCGCGTTCACGGTCGTCTCGACGCCGGTCCCGACGTTGAAGACGCCGCCGAGCCGGCGCTCCGCGGCCGCGCGGTTCGCGGCGACGACGTCGCCGACGTAGACGAAGTCCCGGGAGTTCAGCCCGTCGCCGTAGACGACGCACGGCTGGTGCTCGAGAAGGCGCGCCATCCAGATCCCGACGACGCCCGCCTCGCCTCGCCCGTCCTGGCGCGGGCCGTACACGTTCGCGTAGCGGAGCGCCGTGACGACGAGGGGGGAGCCGTGGGCGAGGCCGAACAGGTACTTTTCGCCGGCGAGTTTCGCGACGCCGTAGGGCGAGACGGGGTTCGTCGCGTGCTTCTCGTCGGCGGCGAAGCCCTCGGGGTCGCCGTAGATGGCGCCGCCGCTCGAGGCGAAGACGATCTGCGTCGCGCCGGAGGCCAGCGCGGCCCGGGCGAGGCGGATCGTCCCGATGACGTTCACCTCCGCGTCGAAGACGGGGTCCTCGACGGACTTGCGGACGTCGATCTGCGCGGCGTGGTGGAGAATCGTGTCGACCTTCTCGACGCGGAGCAGGGCCTCGACGTCGAACGTCCGGAGGTCTCCTTCCACGAAGCGGGCCTTCGCGGGTACACGCTCGAGGACGCCGGTCGAAAGGTCGTCGAGGATCGTGACGCGGGATCCCGCCTCGAGGAAGGCGTCGGCGAGGTGCGAGCCGATGAATCCGGCGCCGCCGGTGACGAGGACGGAGCGCGTCTCGGGCATCATGTCGACGAGCATAGCAATGGCCACGCCGACGCCGCTCCCGAAGAGGTTCTACGGGAAGGACACCGCCGAAGTCGCACGCGCCCTCCTCGGCTGCCGCCTCACGCGGCGGTTTCCGGACGGAAGCGCGCGCTCCGTGATCCTCGTCGAGACCGAGGCCTACCTGGGCGTGAAGGACCGCGCCGCCCACACCTGGGGCGGCCGCAGGACGCCGCGCGTCGCGCCGATGTGGGGCGAGGGCGGCCACGCGTACGTCTACTTCGTCTACGGCATGCACTACTGCCTGAACGTCGTGACGCAGGAAGAGGGGGTGCCCGAGGCGGTTCTGCTGAGGGCGGGGATACCGGAAGATGAAGAGAAGATTTCTTTGAAAGTGAAGAGGGGGAGGGACGCCTCCGGTCCCGCGAAGCTGTGCGCGTATCTCGGCGTGACGACCGCGCTGTCCGGGGCGTCTCTCTCCGGCCCCGAGCTCGTCCTGTCGCGCGGGCCGCGGCGGCGGTTCGACGTGGTCGCCGGGCCGCGCGTCGGGGTGGACTACGCCGGCGACGCCGCCGCGTGGCCGCTGCGCTTCGCGGTCGCGGGGTGCCCGGCCGTCACGCGCCCGAAGGCCCTACAGCGTCTTGAGGTCGGCGAGTGACGCCGCCGTGACGAGGCAGTTCTTGCCGCTGCGCTTGGCCTGGTAGAGGGCCTGGTCCGCGCGCTCGATCAGAAGGCGTTTCGTCGAGCCGTCCTCGGGGTACGTCGAGAGGCCGAGGGAGATCGTGACGGCGAGGGCCTGTTCGACGTGCGGCGCCGCGAAGAGCCGCGAGGCGACGCGCTTGCGGAGGCGGTCCGCGACGACCCAGGCCTTCGCCGGCGTCGTTTCGGGGAAGACGAGAGCGAACTCTTCGCCGCCGTAGCGGGCGACGGTGTCCATCTCGCGGACGCCCTTCGTCATCTCGTCGACGAGGCCGCGCAGGACGACGTCCCCGACCGGATGCCCCCACCGGTCGTTGATCTTCTTGAAGTCGTCGATGTCGAGCATGACGAGCGCGAGCGGCTGGCCGCTGCGCTCGTGCCGCGCGAGCTCGCGGGAGAGCGTTTCCTGGAAGTACCGGTGGTTGAAGGCCTCCGTCAGCGAGTCGCGCACGGACATCTGGCGCGTCGTCTCGTAGGCGCGGGCCGACTGGAGAGCCGTGACGGCCTGGTTCGCGAAGATTTCGAGGGCCTGGACGTCTTCGAGGCGCGGCACGAGGCCGCTGCGCGGCTGGTCGACCTGCAGGACGCCGACGAGCTGGTCGCCCGCCGTGAGCGGGACGAAGAGAAGGTCGTTCGGATGCCAGGCGCCGGGCGCGGCTCCGCGGCGCCGCCGGTCGATCCGGCCTGAGTCGTCCACGGATACCTGCCGGTCGAGATGGCTCACGAAGTAGGACTTCGAGATCCGGTAGCGCTCGGCGAACCAGCGGGCCACCTCGTCGCGCGGAACGCGGCGCGGCGGCGCGCCCGGCAGCGCGTCGTCGAAGCCCATCTGCGCGCGGCGCTCGAACGCGTTCTCGGACGGGTCGTAGAGGGACAGGGCGACGGTGCGGTACCCGAGGCTGTGGTGGACGGCCTGGACGATGCTCTGGACGAGGTGCTCGAGCGTGAGGTGCGTCTTGAGCTCGTTCGAGAGCTCGAGGATGCGCTGGAGCATCTCCGCGCGGCCCTGGAGCCTTTCGTTGACGGCCTGCATCTGGCGCCGGAGATTCCGGTCCTGGAGCGAGAGCGCGAGGTGGTCCGCGAACACGCTCAGCTCCTGGAGCACCTGGGGAGTCACGAGCGCGGCGTCGTCCGACTCGGCGACGAGGACGCCTGCAATGAGGGCCGGCGTCTGGAGCGGCAGGAACACCTGGTAGCCGAGGCGCGGGTTCAGGGCGAGCTCGCGGGCCGGCCCCTGCGCGATGCGCGGCGGGGGAGTCGAGGGGAGGAACGGGGACTCGAGCTCGCGCTGCAGGGAGAGCCAGTCGAGGAACGCACGCCGCTCGATCGTCACGTCGCCGCCGAACGCGACGACCGCCTGCCCGTCCGGGTCCTCCTCGAACGACACGGCCGCCAGGGCCCGGACCGGGACGGCGCGCTTCAGCGCGTCGAAGACGTGCGCGAAGATCGTCTCGCCGGGTGCGACGCTCGAGACGACCGCCGTGATCTCGCGGAGCGTCGCGAGCTCGCGGTTCTTGCGCTCGAGCTCGGCGGCGCCGTGCCGGGCCCGCGCGAGCTGCCGGATGACGACCGCGACGACGAAGAGCAGGACGAGGGCGACCAGCGTCGAGACGGCGGGGCGGAGGTCGGCGAAGCTCATTTGAACGAGATGACGCCGTTCGACTTGAGTTTGGCGAAGACGCGCAGGACCTCGGCCTCCGGGAAGGGCGAGATCCGCGCGATCGAACGCACGTCCCACATCCCGTTGATGCGCGAGACGATGAAGGCCTCGTTCGGCGTGAACGCGAACGACATGAGCTCCTCCATCGGCTTGGTGAGAATCGGGATGGACGTGGGCGGGATCTTCGGCGCCGGCTCGGCGGGGGCCTGCGGGTGTTTCGCGGGCGCGGCGGCGTGAGCGGGAGCGGCCGGCTTCTCCGGCGCCGTGGGGGGCGCCGCGGCCCGCGGCACGGGGGCGGCCGCGAGGGATGAGCCGATCGCCGGCATGACAGGCGGAGGGGTCTTGACGGCCGGCTGCGATTCGTTGCTCGCGCCCGCCGCCGGTTTGCGCCGCAGCGTGGCGGACGAGTCGGGTCCCCGCTTCAGAAAGCGCCCATAGTCCGTCGGCGGAGGGGTGCGCGGGCCGGGAGGCGACAGCAGGTATTCCTCGACGCCCGGGCGCGGCTCGGCCGACGCGGCGTCCGCCGCGGACCCGAGGATCGGGTCGAAGGCCGACGCGGCTTCGGCCTCGGACTCGGCGTCGGCGAAGACGGGAGCGGCGGCGGCGTCCTCGCGTTCGCCCGCCAGGGCCACGTGCCCGCTCTGCATGAGGTCGAAGACGAGCTTCGCCACGTGGAACTCGGGATTGTGCGTCTCGAGCGCGATCTGGTCGATGGACCGGTGGCCGTTGATCGCGCCGAGGATGAGCTTCTCCCGCTCGCCGAGCGCCTCCTCGACGGGGACGGCGAGCGACGGGATCTGCCGCATGGACGTGATCTTCGTCTTGATGCGCTGCCACTCGTCGTAGCGGCGGAGGCCTTCCATCACGATACCGGTCACGTCCGACGAGATCGGAACCATCGGAAGCTGGGGGATCTCGCCGTCGATGAACGCGAACGAGCCCTCGGTCCAGAGGAAGATGTCGTAGATCGTCTCGGCGGCCTTGAGGCGGACGAGGTCCGCGAGCTCGGCTTCCTTGATGGCCCCGATCATGACGAGGATCTTCCCGAGGAGGATCCTCGACTCCTGCTGCACCTCGAGGGCGCGGATCAGCTCCTCCTCGGTGATGAACCCGAACCCGACGAGGAACCGCCCGAGATGCTCGCGCTCGAGCGTGGACGAGGAGGACGTGACGCGGCCGCTCTCGAAGTAGATCCGCTTTTCGCCCGGAGCGCCCCGGACCACGAGCGTGCCCGACTTCAGGCCGGTGGACAGCCACTGCAGCAATTCGGACAACTGCATCGTCCGCAGATTTCCTGCGATGGCCATGACGGCCCATTGTAACCGCAACGATCTGAGCGGAGCGGGTTTACTCCATCGGCGGGTTGTACGCCGGGATGCCCGTCACCGCCTGCCCGAGTACGAGCGTGTGGATGTCGTGCGTGCCCTCGTACGTGAAGACGGACTCGATGTTCGCGAGGTGGCGGAACACCGGGTACTCGCCGACGATCCCGTTGGCGCCGAGGATCTCGCGCGCAAGCTTCGCGCACTCGCGGGCGACCCACACGTTGTTGCGCTTGGCCATGGAGACGTGCTCGGGCTTCATGGTCCTGGCGTCCTTCATCCGGCCGAGGCGGAGCGCGAGGAGCTGGCCCTTCGTGATCTCCGTGATCATGAACGCGAGCTTCTGCTGGACGAGCTGGTGGGACGCGATCGGGCGGTCCTTGAACTGCTTGCGCGACTTCGCGTAATCGAGCGCGCACGTGTATGTCGCCATGGCCGAGCCGAGCCCGCCCCACGCGATGCCGTACCGGGCCTGCGTGAGGCAGGAAAGGGGCCCCTTGATGCCTTCGACGCCGGGGAGAACCGCGTCTTCCGGCAGGCGCACGTCCTCGAACGCGAGCTGGGACGTGACGGACGCGCGGAGCGACATTTTCATGCGGTGCTCGGGGGTCGTGAACCCCTTCGTGCCCTTCGGGACGAGGAAGCCGCGGATCGGACCGTCGGACCCGCCGACCTTGGCCCAGACGACCGCGACGTCCGCAATGGAGCCGTTCGTGATCCACGCTTTGGCGCCGTTCAGGATCCAGTCCTTGCCGTCCTTCTTCGCGACCGTGCGCATGCCGCCCGGGTTCGAGCCGAAGTCGGGCTCCGTGAGGCCGAAACAGCCGATCGCCTCGCCCTTCGCGAGGGCCGGAATCCAACGGTCCTTCTGCTCCTTCGAGCCGAACGTGTAGATCGGGTACATGACGAGCGCCGACTGGACCGACACGAAGGAGCGGAGGCCCGAGTCGCCCCGCTCGAGCTCCTGCGTGATGAGCCCGTAGGCGACGTTGTTGAGGCCCGGGAGGCCGTACTCGGGGATCGTGGACCCGAAGAGATTCATCGCCGCCATCTGCGGGATCAGCTCCTTCGGGAAGCGGCCCTCGTACGCGCACGCCTCGATGATCGGGAGGACCTCGGCGTCCACGAAGTCGCGGACGAGGTCGCGGACCGCCTTCTCGTCGTCCGACAGCATGTCTTCGATCCCCAGGAAATCGACCCCGGAAAACCCCACTTTGAACCTCCAGCGCCCGAAGAGTACCCGATGTTGTAACGTCGTCTCATGGCGAATCCCGCGTGGAAGGTGGCGGCGGACATTGCGGAGGGGTACGTCTCCCTCAACCCCGTGGTTCTCAAGAAATACGAGAGGCACGAGGTCGACGCCCTCATGAAGGAGCTCGAGAAGATCACGCGGGACACGCGCTCGCAGGTCATTCCGATCGACGACGCGGACGCGAGCGCGAAACGCAGCCGGAGGCTGCTGCGGCTCTCTCAGGCCAACGTGGTCCTGCAGAGCTGGAGAGCGAGGATGCTGAAGTGACGATTTCGGAGCTGTCCCGCCACGTCGGCGAGACCGTGACGCTCAAGGGCTGGCTCTACCACTGGCGAAAGGGCGGCAAGATCTGGTTTCTCGTCCTCCGGGACGGGAGCGGCTATCTCCAGTGCGTCGTCTCGAAGGCGGACGTGCCCGAGGCGGTCTGGGAGGCCGCGACGAGCGCGACGCAGGAGTCCACGCTCGAGATCACCGGAGTCGTGAAGGCCGACACCCGGTCGGCGGGCGGCGTCGAGCTGGGTGTCACGGACGTGAAGGTCCTCGACCTCTGCCACGACTTCCCGATCACGCCCAAGGAGCACGGCGTCGACTTCCTGATGTCGCAGCGGCACCTGTGGCTGCGGTCCTCGAAGCAGGTCGCCGTCCTCAAGGTGCGCAGCGAGGTCGAGAGCGCGATCCACGACTTCTTCTACACGCGCGGCTTCACGCGCGTGGACTCGCCGATCCTCACGCCCGCCGCCTGCGAGGGCACGTCGAACCTCTTCGAGACCCAGTACACGGAGGAGGAGAAGGCCTACCTCTCCCAGTCCGGCCAGCTCTACCTCGAGCCGGCGGCCGCGGCCCTCGGGAAGGTCTACTGCTTCGGGCCGACGTTCCGGGCCGAGAAATCCAAGACGCGCCGCCACCTTCGCGAGTTCTGGATGGTCGAGCCCGAGGTCGCGTTCCTCGAGGTCGACGGGCTCCTGGACCTCGCCGAGGAGTTCGTCAAGGAGCTCACGGCGCGCGTCCTCGACCGCCGGGCCGAGGACCTCAAGCGCCTCGAGCGCGACGTGGCGAAGCTCGACCCCGTCGCGTCCAAGCGCTTCCCGCGCATCTCGTACCGCGAGGCGGTCGACATCCTGAAGGCCAAGGGCTTTCCCGTGCAGTTCGGGGACGACCTCGGCGGCGACGAGGAGACGGCGCTCACGGAGGGCTTCGACACGCCCGTCATGGTCACGCGCTACCCGACGTCGATCAAGGCGTTCTACATGCAGCCCGACCCGAAGGACCCAGACGTCGTCCTCGGCCTCGACATGCTCGCGCCCGAGGGTTACGGCGAGATCATCGGCGGGTCGCAGCGCATCCACGACCACGACCTGCTCCTCTCGCGCATCCGGCAGCACAACCTGCCGCTCGAGGCGTTCCAGTGGTACCTCGACGTGCGCAAGTACGGGACGTTCCCGCACTCGGGCTTCGGAATGGGCCTCGAACGCTTCGTCGCGTGGATGTGCGGCGTGCCGCACCTGAGGGAGTGCATCCCTTATCCGAGGATGCTTTACCGCATCTATCCATAGAACCGGAGATTCTTCGAAGGTAGAATGCGCGTTCGCGCGCGCGGCCGGCCTTCCGAGGCGGGCCGCGGCCGTCAAACCTTCTATGAAATCTTCCGGTCCCCGGTCTCTCCTCCCCTCCGTGGGCATCGTCTCTCTCGGCTGCCCGAAGAACCTCGTGGACACCGAGGTCATGCTCGGCCACCTCCAGAGGGAGGGGCTGACGCTGACGGACCCGGAGAAGTCTCGCGTCGTGATCGTGAACACGTGCGGCTTCATCGACGCGGCCAAGGAGGAATCCGTCGGCGCGATCCTCCGCGAGGTCGCGCGCAAGGAGGCGGGAGAGATCGACCGCGTCGTCGTCGCCGGCTGCATGGTCCAGAAGTACGGGCGGGACCTCGCGGCCGAGATCCCCGAGGTGGACCACTTCATCGGCCTCGACGAGCTCGAGAAAGCTCCCGCCGCCGCGCTCGGCCTGCCGTCCCTCCCGCGCTTCACGGACAAGCCGCTCGCGACGCGCCTCTACGACGACCTCTCCCCGCGCGTCCTCACGCACCGCAAGGGCTACGCCTACCTGAAGGTCGCGGAGGGCTGCAACAACCCCTGCACGTTCTGCACGATCCCGCAGATGCGCGGCCTCATGCGCTCGCGCACGGTCGCGTCGCTCGTGAGGGAGGCGCAGTCCCTCGAGACCCAGGGCGTCAAGGAGCTGGTCCTGATCTCGCAGGACACGACGCGCTACGGCGAGGACCTCGGCCTCGGCCGTACGGGCCTCGCGGTGCTGGTCGAAAGCCTCCTGAGAGAAACCTCGTTTCCGTGGGTCCGGTTTCTCTATGCATATCCGAAGACGCTGCATCCGGGCCTCTTCGAGCTCATGGCGAAGGAGAAGCGCTTCGTCCCGTACGTGGACATGCCCCTCCAGCACGTGTCCCGCCGCATCCTCGCCTCCATGAAACGCGGAGGCGATGCCGCCAGCTATCTTCGACAATTCGAAGAAATCCGAAAGGTCGTCCCCGACATTTCACTCCGCTCGACCTTCATCGTGGGGTTCCCGGGGGAAGAAGAGAAAGATTTCTTAGAAGTGGAAGAGTTCCTCGAGGCCGTGCGCTTCGAGAACGCGGGCGTCTTCACGTACTCGCCCGAACCGGGCTCGGGCGCCGAGCCTCTCGGCGACCCTGTTCCACTCGAAGAAAAATCTTCGCGCCGCGACCGTCTGATGGAAGTCCAGCAGAAGATCTCTCTTTCCAAGAACCGCGCGAAGCGCGGCAAGACCTTCGACGCCCTCCTCGAAGGGCCCAGCGACGAGACCGAGATGCTGCTCGAGGCGCGGCTCGCCGGGCAGGCGCCCGAGATCGACGGGCGCGTGCTCATCAACGACGTCCCTCCCGGCTGGACGCCGCGCGTCGGGGAGGTCGTCCGCGTGAAGATCACCGAAGCGCACGCCTACGACCTCGTCGGCCGCATCGTCGCTTAAGATCCGGCCCGCTTGCAGGTCCTTCGCGATCCGCTCCGCTCCAACGCCGACCTGCCCCGCGGGGGCGTCGTCACGGTGGGCAATTTCGACGGCGTGCACCTGGGCCACCAGGCGATGCTCCGGGACGTGGCGGCCCGCGCGCGCGACGCCGGCGCGCCGTCCGTCGTCGTGACGTTCGACCCGCACCCGCTGAAAGTCCTCCACCCCGAGCGGGCCCCGAAGATGATTCAGACGCTGCGCCAGCGCGAGGAGGCGATCGAGGCCTGCGGGATCGACGCCCTCGTCCTCGTGCCGTTCACGCGCGACTTCTCCCTCATGCCCGCCGGAGAGTTCGCCCGGGAGCTCCTCGGCAAGCGGCTCCACGCGCGGGAGGTCTGCGTCGGCGCGCGCTTCGTCTTCGGGCGCGAGCGCGGCGGCGACCTCGAGCTCCTGCGCCGGGTCGGGACCGAGGCGGGCTTCTCGGTCCACGGCCTCGCGGACGTGTCGGACGCCGCCGGGCCGGTCTCGTCCACGCGGATCCGCACCGCGCTGGCCGGCGGCGACGTCGCGGTCGCGAACGCTCTCCTCGGGCGGCCCTACGCGATGGACGGAATCATCGCGAAGGGCGACCGGATGGGCCGCAAGATCGGCTTTCCGACCATGAACCTCCAGCCCGGCAACGAGCTCTACCCGATGGACGGCGTCTACTTCACGAGCGTGAGGATCGACTCGTTCGAGCGCACGTTCGCGTGCGTCACGAACATCGGGCGCCGACCGACCGTTTACGAGGACTACGCGACGACGATCGAGTCGTACATCCTCGACTTCTCGTCGGACGTATATGGAGAGCGCGTTCGCCTGTCGTTCTTCGACCGGGTCCGCGAGGAGATGACCTTTCCGTCCATGCTCGAGCTCACCGCCCAGATCCGCCTCGACGTCGAGGCGACGCGCCGCTACTTCCTGGCGCACCCGGTCTCGTGACCGTCGAGATCGTGCTCCGCGCCGCCGCGGCGGCACTCGCCCTGCTCCTCGCGAGCCGGGCGGGCCGCCGCGTCGAGGCCGTCGCCCTGGGCGCGCTCGCGGCGTTTGCCGCGCTCGGCCCCGCGCGCGCCGCGCTCCCGGAGCCCGCCGAGGCGGCGGCGATCGCGGGCGGGATCGCGCTTCTCCTTGCGCTCGGGACGCAGCGCGCGTTTCCCTCCGTCACGGAGGAGGCGGCGCGGACGGCGGCGCTCGCGGCGGGCGGCGCGGCGGCCGTGGCGCTGGTCTCGGGGCGGCGCCTGCCGGGCGCCGGCGCGATCGTCCTCGCGGTGCTCGCCGTACTCGCCGTCTCGGCTGCGGCGGCGGAGTGCTGCCGCGCGGGAGCCGAGGCCGGCTGGCGCGAGGGGCTCGCGCGCGTGCTCGCCGTCGCCGCGCCGGCCGCCCTCGGGGCGGGACTCGCGTCGACTGTCGAGGCCGCGGGCCGCGGGCGGATCGGCTGGGTGCTCGCGGGCGGTCTCGCGGCGGCCCTCCTCGCGTGGGGGCCGGCGATCCTCGCCGAAAGCGCCCGCGTGAAGGCGGAGCTCGCGGAGGAGGTCCGGCTCGGCCTCCTGCCTCCCGAGGACGCCGAAGCCCTGCGCTTTCCGTGGACGCGCCGCTTCGAGAAGCGTTTCGGCCGGATGGACGAGCGGCGCGAATACGTGAGGAGCGCGCTGCTCCTCGCGGCCGCGCGCCACCAGCAGCGCCACCGGAAGGGCGAGGCCGAGCGCCTGCGCCAGCTCGAGGTGCTGACGTTCCGCACGCGCCTCAGGCGCACGCAGGACGCGCGGTCGGCCCGTTTCGAGCCCGGCGACGCGGGCGAGCTCGCCCCGGACGCCGCGCCACCGCAGGCCTAGCCGGCTCAGGCGCGCGGGCCGTCCGCGTCCCAGAGCGTCGTCTCGCCGCGCGCCTCGAGGATCGGCCGGATCTTCCCGGCGTCGCCCACGGCCGCGACGATGCCGGTCGCGGGGTCGAACAGCTCCGCGGCGGCGTCCCGGGCTTCCTCGCGCGTGACGGCGCGGATCCGGTCCCTCCACGTCGTGAACTCGTCCTCGGGAAGTCCGTGCAGGAGGCGCGTGAGCTCGTCCTGGACGACGCCGCTCGGCGTCTCGCGGGGGATCGGGAAGGAGCCGAGGAGGTAGTTCTTCGCGCGCTCGTGCTCCTCGGCGGCGGGCCCGTCGGCGGCGAAGGCGCGGATGAGGTCGAGGAGGCCGCCGAGCGCCTCCGCGGTCACCTCGGTGCGGCAGTCGATCGACGCGCCGAAGTGCCCGGCGAGGACGCGCGTCGCGAGCGACGAGTACGCCCCGTACGTGAGCGCGCGCTCCTCGCGCAGGACGTGGAAGAGGCGCGACGACGCGCCGCCTCCGAGAGACTGGTTCGCCACGACGGCGGCGGGGAAGCGCGGGCTCCGGCGGGCGATCGCGGGCCGCGCGAAGAGGAGGTTCGTCTGGACGGAGCCCGGCCGGTTCACGAGGTGGATGGAAAAGCCCTCGACGCGCGGCGGGGGCGGGACGGTGAAGCCCGGTTCGCCGGACGTCGCCGGCAGGCCGCCGAAGGCGCGCGTCGCCGCGGCGAGCAGGGCGCCCGGATCGGCCGCGCCCGCGAGGACGAGCGTCGCGCCCGCGAACGACAGCCGGCGCCGCGCGAATTCCGCGACGTCGTCGCGCGTGAGCGTGAGGAGGCCCTTCTCGGTGGGCGAGACCGTCCCGTAGGGGTGGCCGGGGTAGAGCCGGTCGTAGAGGCGCTCGCGCGCGAGGAAGTCGGGCTCGGAGCGCTGCTCCTTGAGCGCCGCGATGAGCCGGCGGCGGCCCTTGTCGAACTCCTCCTCGGGGAACGTGGCCTCCGTCAGGATCTCCGCGAAGAGCGCGAGCCCGGCGTCGAGGTCGCTCTCGAGGACGTAGAGGCGCGCGACCGTCGAGTCGGTGCCGGCCGAGACGTCCGCGACGGCCGCGAGGTCGTCGAGGGCCTCGGCGAGCTGTCGCGCCGTCTTCGTGCGCGTGCCCCCGAGGAACGTGTCTCCGGTGACGTCGGCGGTCCCGTCGCGGTCCGGCGGGTCGGCCGTGGAGCCGGCGCCCGGGAACACGATCGCGGCCGCGACGGTGGGGCGGCTGCCCCAGCGCGCGGCGCGCACGGCGAGGCCCGACGGCAGGACGGTCCCCTCGAAGCGGGGCAGCGAGAACGGCAGCGGCGGGCCGGGCGGCGGCGGGACGCGGACCGCGCTCACGCCGCCTCCGCGGGGCGCACGGTGACGACGGAGCGGCGTGCCGCGACGAGCCAGCGCTGGACGGCGTCGCGCACGTGCTCGGCTTCCACGGAGAGGACCTCGTCGAGGTCCCGCCTCCAGAGATTCGGGTCGCCGTCGTAGACGCCGTACTCGGACAGGAGGAACGCCACGGCCTGCGTCGTCTGTGTCGCCCGGATGGCCCCGGCCGTGATCACGCGCCGGACGCGCTCCATCTCGCGCGGGGTCGGGCCCTCTGCGGCGAGGCGCGTGACGTCCGCGAGGATCTCGGCCTCGAGGCGCTCGGGGGCGACGCCCGGCCGCGCGATCGCGAAGAAACGGAAGAGCGACGGGCCGCGGCGTTCGTCGAGCGCGACCGTCAGCGACAGGGCGAGCTCGTCGTCCTTCACGAGGCGCCGCCAGAGCCGCCCGCTCTCGCCGGCGCCGAGGACCTTCTCGGCGTACGAGAGCGCGAAGAGGTCGGGGTGGCGGCGGTCGGCCACCTTGAAGTTCAGGTGGAGCGCCGGCACGGCTGCGTGCGGATCGGGGACCTCGGCGCGGCGCTCCGCAGTCGGAGGCGGCTCGACGACCGCGAAGGGCGCGGGCTTCCCGCGGGCCGGAACGTCGTCGAAGAACGCGCGGGCCCGGCGGAACGCCTCGGCAGGCTCGACGTCGCCCGCGATCGCGAGAAGCGCGTTTCCCGGAGCGTAGTACGTTTCGTAGAAGCGGCGCGCATCGTCGAGCGACGCGGCGCCGAGGTCGTCCATCGAGCCGATCACGGAGTGCTTGTAGGCGAACGCGTCGTACGCGAGCGCATCGGCCGTCTCGAAGGACGGCGCGTACGGCTGGTTGTCGATGCGCAGGCGCTTCTCTTCCTTCACGGCCTCGCGCTGGTTGTCGAGCTTCTCCTGCGTGAGGACGAGGGCGCGCATCCGGTCGGCTTCGAGGAAGAGGCCGAGATCGAGGCACTCGGCCGGGAGCGTCTCGTAGTAGTTCGTCCGGTCCTCGGACGTCGTGCCGTTCATCGTGCCGCCGGCGGAGGCCACGAGCCGGAAATGCTCCCCCTTCCCGACGTTCTCGGAGCCCTCGAACATGAGGTGCTCGAAGAGGTGGGCGAAGCCCGTCTTGCCGGGGAGCTCGACGCGGCTGCCGACGTCGTACGTGACGTCGACCGTGACGAGGGGGATGCCGCGCTGGGGCGAGACGACGACGGTCAGGCCGTTCGCGAGGCGTTCGACGTGGGCGGGGATCTCGAGTTCGAAGGAAATGGGACCTCCAGGCAATCCCGCCGCTCGCGGGCCCCGTAATATACGCGGCTGTCTTGAAAGGTCTCCTCTTCGCCGCGCTCGCGGCAGTCCTCCTCGGTCCCCCGGCGGCCTCCGCGGCCGCGGACGACCCTCCGAAGGACGGCGCGTCCCCCCCGAAGTTCCGGTTCGAGGCGGTGCTCCACGACTACGAGCCGCTCGAGAACCGCCAGACGCGTGTCGCCGAGCTCTACTGGGCCGGCGTGACGGCGGACTGGACCCGCGGCGTCTTCTCGGCGCACGCCGAGGCGCGCGCCACCGAGGGGACGTTCCGGCCGTATTTCGCCGGCAGCTTCTGGCTCGAGGAGGGCTGGGTGGCGGTCCAGACCCCCGCGGGCGGCGTCCGCGTGGGAAAGGTCGTGCCGCTCGTCGGCCTTCCCGACGAGACGTTCCCGGGGACCCTCTTCTCGCTGAACGGCGTCACGCGCAATCCCGGCTGGGGCGCGCAGCTGGACGGCGAGGCGCGCTGGGGCCTCGACACGCTCGGGTGGTCGGCGGCCTTCATCGGCGGGAACGACCACGTGGGCTGGGAGGAGGAGGGGCGCGACGTCGAGTCCGATCCGTCGCGGCTCCTGCGCGACGGTCTCTCCGCGCGGACCTCGTACACGTTGAGCAAGGTCCTCTGGTGGGTCAGGCCCGGCGTCTCGGCCGCGACGGCGCGGCTCGTCCCGAAGGACGGATTGGACGAGTTCCGGAGGAGCGATTTCGCGGCCGACCTCACGGTCGCGTTCGGGCCGCTCACTCTCTTCGTGGAGGGTTTCTGGCGGAGCTCGGGCCGGCCCTGCTCGCCCGGAGCCCCTTGTCGTTACGGGTACGACGACTCCCGCTCGGTCCTCGCGGGCCTGACGGCCGAATTCCCGTCCGTGACCTGGCGGTACACCTGGTCGCGCTGGCACTACCTCGGAGCCGGGGCGGTCGAGGAGATCCACATGCCCGGGGCCGTATGGGTCCCGGTGAAGGGCCTTTCGGCCTCGATCGAGTACAGTGCGAGGCGCCTCACGACGCTCGCCGGGTCGGGGACCGTCAAGGCGTTCCAGCTGGGCCTGGCGGCATCTTTCTGAGCGCTCCGGTCAACCCCGTCGTGATTTCCGGCGTCAAACGCCGTTTGAGGACTGCATGAAGAACAGAATCCTGGCCGTGCTCGCGGCCCTCGTCGTGGTCGCGGGAGGCGCCTGGTTCCTGGTCGCCCGCAAGGGCTCCGCGGAGCCGAAGTACCGGAAAGGGAAGCTCGACAAGGGCGACGTCGTCGCGACCGTGACGGCGACGGGCACGCTGTCGGCGGTCACGACCGTCAAGGTCGGCAGCCAGGTTTCCGGCATCATCGCCAGGCTCGCCGTCGACTTCAATTCGACGGTCAAGAAGGGCCAGCTCCTCGCCGAGCTCGACCCGACGCCCTTCCAGCAGAGCGTCGAGCAGAGGCGCGCCGATCTCGAGAAGTCGAAGGTGGAGCTGCGCAACACGGAGCTCTCCCTGGCGCGTTCGAAGAACCTCGCGAAGCAGCAGCTCCTGGCGCAGTCCGAGCTCGATGCGGCCCAGACGAACCGGGACGCCGCAGCTGCGGCCGTCGCCCAGAGCGAGGCGTCGCTGAAGCAGTCCCTCACGAACCTTTCCTACGCGAAGATCCTCTCGCCGATCGACGGCGTCGTCGTGGACCGCCAGTACGACGTCGGCCAGACGGTCGCGGCCTCCTTCCAGGCGCCCGTGATCTTCACGATCGCGCAGGACCTCACGAAGATGCAGGTCCTCACGAACATCGACGAGGCCGACGTCGGCCGCATCCGCGTGGAGCAGGTCGCCACCTTTTCCGTGGACGCGTTTCCCGAACAGTCGTTCAAGGGCTCCGTCTCGCAGGTCCGGCTCTCGCCGCAGACGGTCCAGAACGTCGTGACGTATCCCGTCATGCTCGACGTGCCGAACCAGGACCTGAAGCTCAAGCCGGGGATGACGGCCAACGTCCAGATTCCCGTCGACGCTCGCCGCGACGTGCTGCGCGTCCCGAACGCGGCGCTGCGCTTCCGGCCCGATCCCGCGGACGTCGCGGGCGCCGAGAAGACCAAAGGCGCCGCCGCGGGCGCCCCTGCGACGGCTTCGGCTCCCGCGCCCGCCACGGGCGGGGCTCCGTCCTCGCAGGCAGCGGCGCCGCAGACGGGGGCTCCCACGACCGGCCGCGGTCCCGGCGGCCGCGGCGGTCCCGGCGGCGGCCGGCCGGCGGCGTCCCGTTCCGGAACGCTCTTCGTCGAGGTCCCGAACGGCAAGGGCAAGCTCAAGGCCGTCACGGTCAAGACGCTCATCACGGACGGCAACATGACGGCCATCGAGAGCGCGGATCTCAAGGAAGGCGACGAGATCATCGTCGGCCTCGCGACCGCGCGCGCGGGCGCCTCCGCGTCCGGCAGCCCCGCCGGGGGCGGCCCGGGCGGGCGGCGGCCCTTCTGAGCGGGCGGCCGGCCGTGGCGCATCCCGTCATCGAGCTCGAGAACCTCACGCGCGTCTACCAGATGGGCGAGACCGAGGTGCGCGCCCTCGACGGCGTGTCGATCAAGGTCGAGCCCGGCGAGTTCGTGGCGGTGATGGGCCCGTCGGGCTCCGGGAAGTCGACGTTCATGAACATCGTCGGCTGCCTCGACCGGCCGACCGGGGGCCGCTACGTCCTCGAGGGCGTCGACGTCTCGTCGCTCGGGCGCGACGCGCGCGCCGAGATCCGGAACGACAAGATCGGCTTCGTCTTCCAGAACTTCAACCTCCTGTCACGCACGTCGGCGCTCGAGAACGTGGAGCTCCCGCTCCTCTACTCGAAGAAGTCGAAGCTCACGGACGAGGCGTCGCGCGCGCAGGCGATGCGCTGTCTCGAGCGCGTGGGCCTCAAGGACCGCTGGGACCACACGTCCGCGCAGCTCTCGGGAGGGCAGCAGCAGCGCGTCGCCATCGCGCGGAGCCTCGTGAACGAGCCCGCGATCCTCCTCGCGGACGAGCCGACCGGCAACCTCGATTCGAGGACGTCGGAAGAGGTCATGGCGATCTTCCAGGCCCTCAACGACGAGGGGAAGACCGTCGTTCTCATCACGCACGAGCCCGACATCGCACAGTTCGCCCGGCGCATCGTCACGTTCCGCGACGGCAAGGTCCTGAGCGACGTCGCCGTGCAGGACCGCAAGCGCGCCGCGGTTTCCGGAGGGAAGCCCGCATGAAGAAGTCCGGGAACATCCTGAAGGTCGCCTTCCGCGCGCTCACGCGCAACAAGCTGCGGTCGCTCCTCACGGCCCTCGGCATCATCATCGGCGTCGCGTGCGTCATCGCGACGATCGGAATCGGCGAGGGCGCGCGCCTGCAGACCGAGAACCAGCTCAAGTCCCTCGGGACGAACTTCCTCATGATCTTCCCGGGCGCCATGACGTCCTCGGGCGCGCGCACGGGCGGGAGCAACTCGAAGCTTTCCGGCGACGACGTCGAGGCGATCCGGCGGGAAGTCGGTTCGGTCGCGTACGTCTCGGCGTCGATCCGCACGGTCGCGCAGGTCATCTACGGGAACCAGAACTGGTCGACGTCCATCCAGGGCGGCGAGGTCGACTGGCCTCTCATCCGCTCGTGGAACGTCGCCGCGGGGCAGTTCTTCACCGACCAGGACAACCGCACGGCCTCGAAGGTCTGTGTCCTCGGCCAGACGGTCGCGACGAACCTCTTCGGGAGCGAGGACCCGGTCGGCAAGATGATCCGGATCAAGAACATCCCGTTCAAGGTCACCGGCGTCCTGGAGTCCAAGGGCGGCTCGATGATGGGGCAGGACCAGGACGACGTCGTCATCGCGCCCTACGAGACCGTGCGCAAGAAGCTCATGGGAACGACGGCCGTCGGCTCGATCCTCGCGTCGGCCTCTTCGAACGAGCTGGTCGACGCCGCACAGGAAGAGATCGCCGCGCTCCTGCGGCAGCGCCACAAGATCGGTCGCGGGCAGGACGACGACTTCATGATGCGCTCGCAGACGGAGATGCTCGCGCAGGCCGCGGCGCAGAGCCGCACGATGTCGACGCTCCTCTGGTCGATCGCGGGCGTGTCGCTCCTCGTCGGCGGGATCGGGATCATGAACATCATGCTCGTCTCGGTCACGGAGCGGACGCGCGAGATCGGCGTGCGCATGGCCATCGGCGCCAAGGGCGGCGACATCCGCGCCCAGTTCCTCGTGGAGGCCGTCGCGCTCTCGCTCGCGGGCGGCACGGTGGGGATCGGGCTCGGGCTCGGGATCCAGCGTTTCGTCGCGAGGGTCGCGGGCTGGCCCGTCGCGCTCGAGCCGACCGCGATCGGGCTCGCGTTCGCGTTCTCGGCGGTCGTCGGGATCACGTTCGGGTTCTACCCGGCCCTCAAGGCCAGCCGGCTCGATCCCATCGAGGCCCTCCGCTACGAGTAGCGTTAACCTTCCCGGGTGAGCGCGGGACAACCGAGGATCGAGGACAGCGGCGACGTTCACGCCCGCGAGGAGGCCGCGCTCGGAGGCCGCGGGACGTGGAGCCCCCGCCGTTCGCTCGGGGCGCGGCTCGTCCTCTACCTCCTTCCGGTGGCCGTTCTGCCCGCGCTCGTCTACTGGCTCCTCGTCGACCGCCAGAGGGACCGCGACGAGCAGCAGCTCCTCGAGACGCTCCTCGCCGACGCGCGCCGGCAGGAGACGCGGGCCCTCCACGAGGAAGCGAGCGACGCCGTCCGCACGATCTCGGACTCCGCGGGCCGGCTCGTCACGCTCGTGAGGCGCGTCGGCCTCGAGGCGGGTCGCGCGCTGGAGGCGGGTCCCGACGCGAACCTGCCGGCCGAGGAGATGCTCGACGATCCGGGCGGACTGCTGCGGTCCGCGTATCCCGGAGCCAGCATCGCCGTCGTGAGCCGGCGCACGGGCCTGACCCCCCGCGCGCTCCGGGATCTGGCCGCGACCCGGCGGCTCGAAGGCCCGTTCGTCACCCTCGGGCTCGGCCCCGTGGACGTCTCCGCGATCGCCGTCGTCACGGCTTCGGGCGTCGTGCGCGCCGTTCCGGGGCACACGTTCCGGGTCGGCGGGACGGACATCATCCCGTCCGATTACGGCTTTCCGTCGAAGGAGACGCGGGCGCTCGCGCTCCTGCCGCCGCCGGACGGTCCTGCGCCGTTCGTCTGGACCCCCGTCTACGAGGATCTCTTCGCAAAGGCGGGGAAGATCGTCACCGTGAAGACGCTCGTTCGGGCGAAGGACGGCAGTGTCGTCGCGGAGGTGGGCGTCGACTGGGTCTTCACGCGGCTTTTCGAGGGAACGCCGGATCCCACCCGCCCGGAAGACGTCGAAGTGCTCGTGTCGGCGGAGGGCGCCCTCCTGCACGCGGCACCGCGCGATCGCCTGGCCGCTTCGGAGCTGGCCGTCCTGACGGATGCGATCGGCAAGAACCGCAACGGCGACCTCGAGATCGACCTCGGGGGCCGGCACTTTCTCGTCGTGGCGCGGCCGCTTTCAGGGATCCCATGGACCTACGCGAAGGTCTCGCCGCGCGCCGCGCTGGAGAAGAAGGTTCGCGCCCAGCTGGACCCGATCTTCGAAGCCGGCCGCAAGCGCCGCGCCGGGCTGCGGCTTCTCTACCTCGCGGTCATCCTCGCGCTGTCGGCAGGCCTCGTCGCGGTGACCAGCGGCGCTCTCGCCCCGGTGCGGCGGGTCGCGCGCGCGGCGGACGCGCTCGCCGCGGGCCAGCCGATGGGCGAGCTTCCGGGCCTCGACCTCGCCGACGAGGTCGGCCGCCTCTCGCGCGCGCTGCGAAACGTCGAGCGCCGCATGCGCTGGCGGACGGCCTCCATGGAAGGCGTCCACCGCCTCGGGCAGACCGCGGCGCTCATGACGCAGCCGGACGAGACGCTCGCCCAGCTCGCCCGGCAGATCGCGCAGCTCGTCGGCGCGACGAAGGGATGGCTCGTCCTCTGGGACCCGGACACGCGCTCGCTCGTCGGCGCGCCGCCGGGCTGGGGCATCCCCGAGGGCGCGCTCCGCGGCGTCCGGGCAGGCCTCGAGGACCCGACGCTCGCCGTGATCGTCTACCGGACCGGCGAGACCGTCCTTCGGAACGACCTGAGCGACCCGCGCATCTCGCAGGCAATGGTCAAACGGCTCGACGTGCGCGAGAACGTCGTCCTCGCGCCCCTCCGGGCCGAGTCCGGGATCCTCGGCGTCCTCGGCGTCGCGGACAAGCCGGGCGGCTTCGACGCCGAGGACCAGGCCGCGATCGAGGGCTACGCGGACCAGGCGGCCCTGCTCCTGCGCAACGCGCGGCTTTACGAGGAGCTCCAGAAGAGCTACGAGCGCCTGCGCGACGCCCAGCGAAACCGCGACTACTTCCTCCAGAACGTGAACCACGAGCTTCGCACGCCGCTCACGGCCATCCTCGGCTGGAGCGAGGTCCTCACCGAGGACCGGCCCGACAAGGAGACCGTCAAGATCGCGGTCGACCAGATCAACCGCTCGGCGCAGTTCCTGCTCGCGCTGATCTCGGATCTCCTCGACCTCTCGCGCTACGAGGAGGGCCGCACGCGCCTCGAGCCGGAGATCGTCGACCTGGGTCCGCTCGTCGCGGGCGCGGTCGAGCCGGTGTCCGTCATGGCGGAGGCGAAAGGCATCGCGATGTCGGTCGAGACTCCGTCGGCTCCGACGTTCGTGCGTCTCGACCCGCTGCGGATGCGGCAGGTCCTTTGGAATCTCGTCCACAACGCCGTCAAGTTCACGCCGAAGGGCGGGCGGATCCGCGTGGAAGCGTCCGCCGACGACGCCGGCGCCGCGTTCGCGGTCGTCGACAACGGCGTCGGCGTCGACGCGAAGGACCTCCCGTTCATCTTCGAGCGCTTCCGCCAGGTGGACGGCTCGGCCACGCGCGCGTACCGCGGCATGGGGATCGGCCTTGCCCTCGCGAAGGCCTACGTGGAGCTCCACGGCGGGACGATCACCGTGGAGAGCCAGCCCGGAAGCGGGACCGCGTTTCACGTCCGGATTCCGCGAGCCCCGTCCCCGGGCGATTTCGGTGCCCAGCTCCAGCTTCCGACCTGACCGGCTCGCGGGCGGGCACGCGGGAAGCCATGAGGGAGTCTGAGACGCGTTCGCGCATACTCCTGTAAGGGGCCGCGCAGGGCCGCCCCGCGGAGGCCTCATGCGAAAGACCGTCTCGTCCGTCGCGTTCCTCGCGGTCGTCCTCTGGGGACGAATCGGCGTGGCCCAGAAGCCCGCCTCGACCTGGACGATCCCGGGCACCGTGAACGCCGGCGGTCTGAATAACACGCGGTTCGTGTCGGACCTCGCGGTGACGAATCCCGGGAGCGTGCCCGTTCAGGCGACGATCTCGTTCATCCCGGCAGGCGGGACGACGCCGAAGCAGGTCACTCTCGGCGCGGGTCAGACGCTCGCCTACCGCAACGTTCTCGACAGCCTCTGGGGCGCGCAGGGTGCGGGCGCCACGCAGGTCGCCGGCGACGCGCCCCTCCTCATCCGGGCCCGCACGTACAACACGGCAGCCTCCGGCACGTACGGCGTCGCGTTGCCGGTCTTCGCGGACGACCGGCTCCTCGAAATCGGCGACACCGCGCACAGCCTGTGGATCAGCCAGTCGGCCAATGGGAATTCCGGCTACCGCACGAACATCGCCGTCGTCTTTCCGGACGCCGGCGGCGGCTCGGGAACGGTGACCGTCTTCGACGCGGACGGCGTCTCGCTCGGCTCGCAGGGCTACGATCTCGACGCCCCGGGGTTCCAGCAGTTCTCCGTGGCCAGCTTCGCGGGTGCGGTGCCCGTGAGCCGCGCCGAGCTCGTCGTGACGCGGGGCCGAGGCGCGGGCTATTCCGTCGTCGTGGACAACGTGACGGGAGACAGCTCGCTCTTCACCTTCGAAGATCTCCCGGCCGGGTATCAGGACGTCGTCGTGAACGGCGTTGCCCGCGCGAACGGCCGGAACTCCACCTTCTTTCGCACAGACGGTCGTTTCTACAACCCGTCGTCGACCGACGCGACCGTGACGGTCTCCTTCCATGCCAACCAGGGTTCCAACCCAACGCCGTTGACCGGCACGTTCGCGGTTCCGGCGGGGAAGATCCGGGACGTCGTGGACGTCCTGGATTCGCTTCTCGGCCTGCCCGTCGGATCGGCCGGAGCCCTTCGATTCCGAACCGACGTCCCGGTGGCGGTCCTCTGCCGCACGAGCAACGTCGACCCGTTCGGGGTCGTTCCGGGGACGTTCGGCGCGCAGCAGAAGCCCCGCCCGTTGCTTTCCTTCCTGATGTCCGCGGACGCCGGTGCGGTCGTCACGGGCATCCGTCAGAACGCCGCGTTCCGCACGAACGTCGGGTTCGCGGCGGGCGCGGACGGAGCCGCGTATTCCCTGACTCTGAAGGCCGCGTCAGGCGCGACCGTCGGGACCGCGAACGGCTCTCTCGGACCCTTCGGCTGGACGCAGCCGAACGTCCAGGACCTCTTCGCGGCGGCGATTCCTGACGACGCGACGATGCTGGTCAGGGTGACCTCGGGGAGCGTCGACGTCTTCGATTCCTCGATCGACAACGCCTCGGGAGACCCGGTGGTCACGCCGATCATGCCTCTGTCGTCCGTCCTCCCGTCCGCGGCCACGATCGGACCGGCGGGGGGATCGATCCGGTCCGACGACGGAGCCGTGACGCTCAGGATCCCGGCGGGCGCGCTGGCCGCCGCGGTTGCGATTGCCATCGCTTCCGCTCCAAACGGCGCGCCGGCAGGCGTCGGACCCGGCTACGACATTTCGCCGGACGGGCTCGCGTTCGCGAAGCCCGCGCTCCTCAGCGTGGACTACGGGCCGCACGGCCTGGACGTGCCGGACATCGACACGCTCACTCTCGCCATCCAGAGGGGCGCATCGTGGGCCGGACTCACGGGCGGCAGGATCGACACGGGCGCCCGAACGCTCACGATCGCCCTCGCGGGCACGAACCCTCCGCCCGCGTCTTCGCGGACCGCGGGTCGGGCGACGCGGGCGAGCTCGGGGACCTCCCGGCACGTCTTCCTGAGAGGTCTCGAAATCCAGACCACCGGTCAGTGGGTCGTTGCCGGGGGCAAGATGGACCACATCAACCTGATCTTCTACCTTCCGCCCTCCAGCCGGGGCGCGGAGCCGCAGTTCTACGACCTGGGTCAGCTGACCCTCGACCGCGCGAATACCGGGATGTTTCCGCCGAAGATCGGGACGATTGGGGCGGGGCTGAACCTGGGCGAGTTCTCTTACTCCGCGCCCGCCAGTATCGCCCACGCCACGGTGCCCGTGACCCTGCGCGCGCGAGCCAGCGTGACCCGTGGGGGCGTCCCCTTCGGGATTTACGAGGCGACGAAGACTGTGAACATCGTCCGGCGCCGATGGGCCTTGAGGGTGGGTTTCAAGCTCAACCTCGCCTGCAGCGGATCGAACACGGAATACTCCTATTCGTATGCCGACGACCAGGAGCAGGACTTCCACCTCGAGGACTCCCCGTCCGGCTTCGTGCTCGTGAAGGATCCGACGCTGGCCAGCCTTCCCGACGACGCGACCGTCAAGGGATGCCGGTGCTCGATCACGTCGGTGGGGACGCCCGGTGTCGTCACCTTCCCGAACGTCACCGGGAAACTCACGAACACCTTCTCAGAGCCCTCGCGGCGGTTCCCGTCGCGTTTCGAGCTGTCCGGCAAAGCCGTCATCGAGAACATGATTCCCGTCGTCAAATACGACTGCCCGAACCCCATCCCGCCCCCGGCGACGCTCTCGTTTGTAGACGATGCGACGAGCTACGATTTCGACCTCCTCTACGGTCTCCTTGCCGACGGGGGACTCCTTCGGCCCCATGATGGGAACGCGAAATTCATAATCCTGGAGCCCCCGCTGCTCGAGTACACCGTGGAGTGGCACTCAATCGCGGACTGATCCCCGGCCGGCGAGGTCGCGCCGGTCAGGGGTGAGGCGCGCCGGTCGCCCGGTGCGCCTTCGCCGCCTCGGCGTGCCCGAGGCGCTCCTCGATCTCCGCGAGGCGCGCGCGCGCGCGGGCGACGCCGCTCTTCGCCCAGGCGTTCGCGGGATCCGCGGCCGCCACGGCCTCGCGGAGAGTCAGGGCGCGGAGATACAGGGTTCGGCTCACCGCGAGGTCGTCCTGGTCGAGGCGCAGAGAGCCGAGAGCGCCGAGGCTGAAGGAGAGGTCCATCCGGGCCAGCGCGGACGTCGGGTCCGCGGCCGTGCGGGCCTCGTCGAGCGCGATCGCCTCCGTGTAGAGCGGGACGGCCTCCACGGAGCGGCCGCTGTACTCGAGAACCGCCCCGAGCGTCTTGTCCGAAAGCGCGAGGTTGCGGCGGTCGTCGTCGGTCGCGGTGGCTTCCCCGGCGATCTTCCGAAAGAGATCGCGTTGCCTCTCCCGCAGGGCGACCGCCGCCGGCCACTCCTTGCGGTACGAGTGATGGTCCGCGAGCGCGCTGCAGCTTCGCGCCAGCGCCCGCTGCGCGTCCCTCGAGAGCGGATCGCCGTCGAAGATCGCCTGGCGGAGCGCGAGGCCGCGCGCGTGCATCGGCAGAGCGCCGGGGTCGGCCGGACCGAGGAGGCCCGCGGCCGCGTGGAGCTCGGCGGCGAGGGCGTCGCGGTCTGCGGCGGCGGCAGCCGGAGCGCCCGCAAGCGGCTCGAGGAGGCGGATGGCCGCCTGGTGGCTCCGCAGGGCGGCGCCCCGATCGCCGAGCGTCGCGTTGTTCCCTCCCTGGACGAGCCCCAGCCGCGCGTACCCGGCGGCGACGTCGCGGGCGAGGGCCGGATCGCTCCCGGCGCCGGCGGCGAGAGAATCGAGGTAGCGCAGGGCCGTCGAAACGAGAACGGCGCGCGCTTTCGTCGAGCCGGGGAGGGGCGCGATCTCGTCGTGCAGTTCGAAGAGGACGGTCTTTGCGAGGGACCTGACCTCCTCGAAGCGCTTGCGCGCGACCTCCTCGCTCGCGCGGGCGCGGGCCGCCTGCCACAACGCGAGGCCGGCGCCTGCGGCCAGCGAGAGCACGACCGCAAAGGCGGCCGCGGCGGCGAGGCGGTGACGGCGCAGGAACTTCCCGGCGCGATACGAAAACGAATCGCCACGCGCGAGGACGGGTCGTCCGTCGAGATGCCGCCGCAGGTCCTCCGCGAATGCCTGCACGGTCGGGTAGCGCCTCTCCGGCTCCTTCGCGAGGGCCTTGCGGAGAACCGTATCGAGGTCGGCGCCGAGGACGGGCTCCGTGGAGGGAGGGGCCTGGTCGACGACCGCGCGCTGGAGGTCGGCGCTCGAGCCCGTCTTCGTGCGGTAGGGGAGCGCGCCCGTGAGGAGACGGTAGAGGACGACGCCGAGGGAGTAGACGTCCGTGGCCGTCGTGATCCTCTCGCCGCGCACCTGCTCGGGGCTCGCGTACTCGGGCGTGAGAAGCCGGTGCTCGGTCGCGGTGCGTTCGTCGGAAGGCACGTCGAGGAGCTTCGCGAGGCCGAAGTCGAGAAGCTTCGGCGTCCCGTCGTTCGACACGAGGATGTTTCCGGGCTTGAGGTCCCGGTGGACGACGAGATGCTGATGCGCATACTGGACGGCCTCACACACCTCGAGGAAAAGGCGAATGCGCGCCTCTCGCGAAAGGCTCGCGCGGTCGGCCCACTCGACGAGGTGGCTGCCTTCGACGAGCTCCATCGCGAACCACGGCTGGCCGTCCGCCGTCGTGCCGCCGTCGTAGAGGCGCGCGATGTTCGGGTGCTCGAGGCCGGAGAGGATCCGGCGCTCCGTGTGGAAGCGCTCGCGCAGGAACTCCGACCCGAGCCCGCCCCGGACCACCTTGAGCGCCACGCGCCGCTCGAGGCCCTCGTCCCTGAGGACTCCGAGGTAGACGGCTCCCATGCCGCCGTGCCCGAGCTCGCCCAGAATCTCGTACGGCCCGATTCGTGCCGGAAGGAGCGTCTCTGGCGGGGACGCGTCGCCGAGCCGAAGCGCTTCCGCACGCACGACGCCCTCGAGATCCTGGTTTTCCGCGGCCGCGAGGAGCGATTCCACCTCGTTGCGCAGGCTCTCCTCGCCGGCGCAGGTCGCGGCGAGAAACGCGGCGCGGTCCGGCCCCGCCTTCTCGACGGCTTCGAGATAGATGTCCTTCGCTTTTCGGAACAGCTCCGGCGTCAAGGGAGGCCCGCCATCTCGCGCTGCAGCCAGGCCTCGGCGTGCTTCCACTCGCGGCTCACCGTCGCATGCGAGATCCGCAGGACCTCCGCGGATTCCTCGATCGTCAGGCCCGCGAACAGGCGCAGCTCGACGAGGCGGGACTGGCGCTCGTCCAGGGCCGCCAGCCTCGAGAGCGCGCGGTCGAGGTCGAGAAGGTCGAGCCTGCGCGCGGGCGTCGCCGCGGCGGCCTCGGCGGCGTCGAGGCCGACCAGGATCTGCCCTTCACCGCGCTTGGCGGTGTTCCGCGCGCGCGCGTGGTCCACGAGCACCTGGCGCATGACGCGGGCCGCGACGCCGAAGAAGTGGGCCCGGTCCTTCCAGTCGATCGAGCTTCCACCGACGAGCTTCAGGTAGGCCTCGTGGACGAGGGCGGTGGGCTGAAGAGTGTGCCCGGGACGCTCCTGGCGCAGGTACGCGCCCGCGCGCCGGCGCAGCTCGTCGTAGACGAGCGGGAGGAGCTTCTCGAGCGCGGCCCCGTCCCCGGCGCTCCACCGCCGGAGGAGCTGGGTGACCTCTCCGGCCGGGTCGGGATCTTGTTCTTTTCCCATGAGGAGAAGTAACGCGAATTCTTGCATTTCTCGCGACCGAATCCCCGGTTCAACGGGTGCCCCCGCTCCCCGGGCCAGGCCGCTTGGCGCTCGCTCCGCCTGACGTAGAATCCCGGCTCGTGACGCTTTTCACAAGCGCCCGGAGAGCCGGATGAAGATCACTGGACCCAGTCTCCCGATCGCGCCGGGGAAGATCGCGCCCCCGATCGCGCCGGGCGTCCCCTCCACGGGCGGCGCCGACTTCCTGACCACGAAGCTCGACGTCGCCGTCCAATGGGCCCAGTCGAACTCGCTCTGGCCGATGCCGTTCGGCACGGCCTGCTGCGCGATCGAGTTCATGTCGGTCGTCTCGTCGCACTACGACCTCTCGCGTTTCGGCGCCGAGGTCGTGCGGTTCTCGCCGCGGCAGTCGGACCTCCTGATCGTCGCGGGCACCGTCGTCGACAAGCTCGCGCCGGTCCTCAAGAAGATCTACGACCAGATGGCCGAGCCGAAGTGGGTCATCTCGATGGGCGTCTGTGCGTGCACGGGCGGTTTCTACCGCGCGTACCACGTCGTGCAGGGCGTCGACGAGATCGTGCCCGTGGACGTCTACGTCGCAGGCTGCCCGCCCACGCCGGAGAACCTCATCCACGGGATCATGATGCTGCAGGCCAAGATCCAGTCCGGCGAGCTCGCGCGCCACCGCGAGGCCAAGACCTTCGTCCCGATCCGCGTCGGCGAGGATCCGGTCTCGGCGATCCCCGCGTACTCGAACGCGGTCATGGCGAACCTGCCCGGCCGCCACGCACTCCCTGGGATGCCCGCGTCCGCGGAGGCCGAAGCCACGCCCGAGGGCATGCGGGAGATGGACGCCGGGATCGCCGCGGCGCGCGGAAGGGAGAACCCGTGAGCGCGACCGTGGCGCCCCCGAAGGGCCTCGAGTTCCTGCCGGTCCTCGAGAAGAAGTTCGGCGAGAAGGTGGCTCCGCTCGAGGGCCTTGCGGCCGATGTCCCGACGCTCGTCACGGACGCCGCGTCCCTCCACGACGCCGCGCGCTTCCTGCGCGACGACCCCGCAGCCGCGTACGATCTCTTCCTCGACCTCGCGTCCGCCGACCTGTCCCGGCTGCCCGGGCCGCAGGCCCCGAAGGCGGGGGAGCGCTTCCAGGCGAACTACATCCTCTACTCGACGAAGCGCAACGAGCACCTGCGCCTCAAGGTGAACCTTCCGGAGAAGGACCCCTCCGTCCCGACGCTCACGGACGTCTGGCCCGCGGCGAACTGGTTCGAGCGCGAGGCGTGGGACCTGATGGGGATCGACTTCAAGGGTCACCCGAACCAGAAGCGGCTGCTCACGCACGGCGGCTTCGTGGGCCACGCGCTGCGCAAGGACTACGACGCCAAGCAGCGCTGGCTCTGCACCGAGGAAGACCTCCTTCAGACCGAGCTCGCGGCCCAGACGGACGAGCCCGCGGACATGTTCGAGACGACGACGCTGAACTTCGGCCCGTCGCAGCCGGCGACGCACGGCACGCTGCGCATCGTCATGCGCCTCGACGGCGAGACGATCGTCGGCGCCGAGAGCGAGTGCGGGTACCTGCACCGCTGCTTCGAGAAGATGTCCGAGGCGCACACGTACTCGCAGGTGTTCCCGTACACGGACCGCCTGAACTACTGCTCGCCGATGCTCAACAACAACGGCTACGCGCGGGCGATCGAGTCCATGCTCGGCGTCACGCCGCCGCCGCGCGCGCTCGCCGTGCGCACGATCCTCGGCGAGTTCAGCCGTGTCATGGACCACCTCGTGTGCCTCGCCGCGAACCTCGTCGACATCGGCGGCCTCACGAACTTCTGGTACGCGTACCAGCCCCGCGAGGAGATCTACGGCCTCCTCGAGGCCTGCAGCGGTGCGCGTCTCACCGTGTCCTACGGGCGCGTTGGCGGCCTCGCGAACGACGTCCCCGAGAACTTCGTCCCGTGGGCCCGCGAGATCATCAAGGGCACGCGGGCGCGCATCGACGACGTCGAGACGCTCGTCACGCGCAACAAGATCGTCTGGAAGCGCTTCCGCGACACCGGCGTCGTCACGAAGGAGCAGGCGCTCGCGTGGGGCTGGACGGGGCCGTGTCTGAGGGCGTCGGGCGTGCCGTTCGACCTGCGCAAGGACCAGCCGTACGAGTGGTACGGCGAGGTCGACTTCGACGTGCCGATCATGACGGAGGGCGACAACTACGCCCGTTACCTCGTGCGCGTCGAGGAGATGAAGCAGTCGCTGCGCATCATCGAGCAGATCCTCGACAAGCTTCCCGGCGGGCCCGTCCGCTCGGACGACTACCGCGTGATCCTCCCGCCGAAGGAAATGGTCTACAACGAGATGGAAGCGCTCATCTACCACTTCAAGCTCGTCTTCGAAGGCGTGAAGGTGCCCCCGGGCGAGATCTACTCCGCCACCGAGGGCGCGAACGGCGAGCTCGGCTTCCACGTCATCTCCGACGGAAGCGGCTTCCCGTACCGCCTCAAGGTGCGGCCGCCCTGCTTCCCGCTCTTCGCCTCGTTCGAGAAGATCATCAAGGGGCACCCCGTCGCGGACGCCGTGGCGACGCTGGGCCTCCTCAACATCATCGCCGGGGAGCTGGACCGCTGATGGCCGCCAAAGTCGTCACCCTCAAGGTGCCCGAGACGACGCTCGCCGAGAGCGTCTACCTCGTCGAGATCGCGAAGGGCCTCGCCCGCACGTTCGGGCACTTCTGGAAGAACCTCACGAACATGAAGGGGCTGCCGACGATCCAGTACCCGGAGATGCTCCGGAAGTACTCGGGCCGCTTCCGCGGCCGGCACATCCTCAAGAAGCGCGAGGACGACACGCTGAAGTGCGTCGCGTGCTACATGTGCGAGACGGCCTGCCCGGCCGAGTGCATCCACATCGAGGCGGGGGAGCACCCCGTGCTCGCGTACGAGAAGTATCCGACCGTCTTCGAGATCGACCTCCTGCGCTGCGTCTACTGCGGCTACTGCGTGGACGCGTGTCCGAAGGACGCGATCTGGATGACGCGCGACTACGAGCTCTCGTTCTTCGACCGGAAGAGCGCCGTCCTCGGCATCCCCGAGCTGGCCGAGAAGCCGTCGGACACGGCGGCCGGCGGCCCGGGCTACGGCTACCGGCCGTACGAGGGCGCGAGCCCGATGAAAAAGGCGGGGCAGTTCGAGCCGTCCGGCCTCCCGCTGCTCCCGGCGCTCGCCGAGCGCGGCATCGCGATCAACCGCATGCCGCCCCCTCCGCCGCCGAAACCCCCCACACCGGCTCCGGCGGCGAAGGCGGGCTGAGGGCCGGAAGATGTGGGCAGAGATATCCACAAAAGAATGGATATACCTGTCCATTTCTCTCCGAAAGTGGCTAGATGTGCCCAGGTCGGCCGACGTCTATTACTAGTTAGGCCACCGAAAGCCTCCACATGGACGCATCAGTCGTAGTTGTTCTCGCCGTTGTCTGGCTCTTCGTAATCCTAAATGCGTACGTCGTTCTCACGTCATATGCGCGCTTGCGCGAGCTCGATGCCCGCGGCGTAACTCTTCGCACTCTCGTCGGTGAAAAGCGCCTTCTTTGGTCGGAGGTACGCGCGCCGGCCGTCGCTAGGCAGTACGGCGCAAGCGGCCACATCGTCCTGCCCCTAAGCAAGGTGTCTTTTTTTCGCGCAAGGCGCCACTACGTCATCGTCGCTCCGGCTGCCGAAGCATCACGAATCATCCAAGGTGTAGGACAGTACCTTGAAGTTAAGGCCGAGCAGGCGCTCATGCAGCCATGAGTCAGCAGCCGCAGAGCCTGGCGGTGGCCTAACACCTCATTGCAGCGGACTCGGCAGTTGACCCGATAAAGTTGACACTTCGGCCTAACAGCCAGAGAGGTGT
>DASXVJ010000002.1:0-71930 GCA_036504335.1 Thermoanaerobaculia bacterium | reverse complement strand
ACCCGCGCCGGGCCGCCTCCGCCCACTCGAGTCACTTCTCCGCGGGCCCCTCGACCGCGGCCTGTCTGCGGGATCGAGGCGCCAGACCTCGAGCGGAACTCCGACCTCGGCAGCATAGCGCCGCACGCCCGCGCCGGGCAGCCGGCTCGTGTCCAGTCCGGAACCCCCGAGGAGGAGCACGACGGCGCGGCGGCGCGGCGCCGCCCCGGCGTGAAAGGCCGCAGCCGCGACCGCGTCCGCCGTCCGCAGGCCGTTCTGCGGCCCCCGGCCGATTCAGCCACCGCACCGCGCGCTCGACCACGTTGCCCGCGGGACCCTTGCGCACGAGCTCGAGGAGATGGACCTTCGGCGCGGCACTTCGGCGCTTCCGTCCCCGCCGGGAGACGTCGGGCCTTGTGACAACCGGCACGGGGCGTGCTAGGAGGGCGTCCGGAGGCCCTCATGCAGCGTTCCCTGACGTTTACCCTCTCGGCCGTTCTCGCGTTTTCCCCGGCCGTCCCCGCCTCCGCGCAGCCCGAAGCGCCCCGGTCGGTCAAGAGTTCCGTCGAAGCGGTCGCCGCCGACGTCGAGGTGCTCGTCCTCGATTCGAAGGGAAAACCCGTCGAGGGCCTCGCCAAGGGCGACTTCCGGCTCTTCGTGAACGGCAAGGAGACGCCGATCGACTGGCTCGAGGCGCCCGCCGCCCCGGCGCCTGCCGCGCCCGGCTCCTCCGCCGCGCCCGCGGCTCCGGCCGCCGAGGTCCTCACCGGCGCCATCGCCGCGCGCCGCATGCACAGCACGGTCTTCGTGATCTCCGACCTCCAGTCCGACCTGCGCTCGCGCAACGCGGGCCTCGACGCGCTCAAGACCTACGTCGACCGGATGCCGGCGGCCGAAGAGGCGGCCGTCTACCTTCTCGACAACGGCGTTCGCCGCCTGCAGGCCTTCACCTCGGATCGCTCGGCGCTGAAGAAGGCGCTCGACAAACCCGCGCGGACGCTCCCGCGGGCGTACGTCTTCCCGCAGCGGGGCAGCGTCGAGTGGGAGGGCCAGTCGCGCCAGATGCTCCGAAACTTCTCGACCGTCCTCGACACGATCGCGAACCGCCCCGAGCCCAAGACGGTCGTCGTCATGGCGGGGCCGATCTCCCCGACCGGTTTCGTCCAGCCGATCGGCGGCCCGGCTGGCTCGGGGGCGCTCGGGCAGACGGTCCTCCCGGGGAGCCCGACCGACGGCATCGACGTCCTTTCGACCTCGGGAGACTCCTATACGGCGCGCGGCCTCTGGAACTTCCTCGCCGAGGCGAAGGAAGCGGAGAGCCAGGCGCTCCTCGCCCGGGCCACGGTCGTCGCCGTGGACCCGGCGGGCCTCTACTCGCCGGACGGGAGGGCCGAGATCGGCTCCATGTCCAGCCCCTCCGGCCGGCCCCCGCGGGACGCCGCCGCCGCGCTGAGGCCCGCCAACAACGTGACCGAGGGCGACGCCGTCGACTCGTTCCTGTACCGGAGCGACACGTTCGCGCTCATCGCACAGTCGACCGGCGGCGCGCGCCTCGGCTTCACGAACAAGCCGGTGGAAAGCCTCACGGCCGAGGCGAAGCTCCTCGCGCAGCGCTACCGCCTCGGCTTCACACCGCCGGACGGCACGTCCGCACGGCGCGACATCCGCGTCAAAGCCACGCGGCCCGGCGTCGTCGTCCGCGCCGCCGCCGGACAGCGCTCGCTCACGCCGGAGACGGCGGCGCGCGCGCGCTTCGCGGCGCTGCTCCTGTCGGCCGACGCGCCGAAGGGGGACTTCGCGATCGCGCTCGAGACGAAAGCCGCCACGAAGGACCGCAAGGACGACGCGTTCCCGTTCGACGTCGTCGTCCCCGTCGGCGGCGTCTATGCCGAGGAGCGTGGCGACACCAAGCGCGCCAGGCTCGAGCTCCTCATCGCGGGCGTCGACGAGGAGGGCCGCGCCTCCGAGCCGATGGTGATGCCCTTCTCGGTGACCGTCGACAAGGCCGCCGGAGCCGGTGCGTTCTTCCGCAAAGACTCGAACTTCACCCTCGACAGGCGCTGGAAGGGCCGCCTCTTCGTCGGCGTGCGCGACACGTCCACGAACCGCCTCGGGGCCGTGGCGCTGCCGATCGGGATCTGACGCAGGGCGACGAAAGCGGCGCTGCCGCGTGATCACCTTTCTGACGCTCTACCTCGGGATCGCGGTCGGCCTGCACACCGTCGAGGTGCAGGCGGACCCGGCCGCCGCGTTCGTCGAGTTCCAGCTCGACGGGCGAACCCTCCCTTCCGTCACGCAGCCCCCGTGGAAGACGGTCGTCGACCTCGGCCGTCCCGTTCCGCACGAGCTCGTCGCGATCGCGCGGGATCGCGAGGGAGCCGAGCTGGGGCGCGCGGTCCAGCTCGTCAATGTCCCGCGCCCGAACTCCGAGGCGTCGTTCACGCTCCTGCCCGGCACGGGCGGGACCGGGCGCGTCGCGTGCCTCACGTTCGCGAGCGCCTTCTCCGCGCGGCCCGAGAGCATCGAGCTGACGTTCGACGGCAAGGTCCTCGACCCCGGCAACCTCGCCCGCATCCGCCTCCCCGATTTCCGGCCGGCCGACGTCCACGTCTTGAGGGCGGTCCTCGAGTTCAAGGGCGGGAGTCGGGTCTCGACCGAGTTCCTCGTGGGAGGCGTGAAGCGCGAGGCGCCCGGCGGGCCCGAGACCATGCGCGGCGAGGCCGAGGCCGAGCTCACGGCCGTGCCCGTCGTCTTCAAGGGCCGCCCGCCGAAAGAATCCGAGATGGACGGCTGGTTCCTCGCGAACGGAGAGCCCGTCCACGTCGAAGCCGTCGAGGAAAGCCCCGGCGAGATCGTCGTCGTGAAGGACGAGAACGCGGGCCCGTGGATCGCCCAGCTCCGCACCTCCATTTTCTTCGCCCAGGACACCCGGTACGCGTCCCCCCTGCGGAAGGGCCAGCGCCTGCGTTTCTGCTGGCCGGGGACACTCAAGCCCACGGACACCGCCCCGGGCTACGACGTCTTCCTGCGCTCGCAGGACTTCTCCCCGCCGTGGGACGTGCGCAGGCTCCTGATCGGCGTCGCCCCGCCGGAGTACAGCGGGCCGCCGCGGCTCGGCGACGCCGTCGGCGTGGCCTCGCTCTCGGCTGCCGCGGGGAACCGGCCGAGGGCCGTCGTCCTCATCGTGGCCGGCGGCGACGACGAGAGCCAGACGCCGATCGCATGGACGCGCGCGTACCTGCGCGCGCTGCGGGTTCCGCTGTTCGTCTGGGCGAAGAACAAGAGGATGGTCGACCCCGCATGGGGCAAGCCCGAGGTCCTCATGACAAGCGCCGACGTGCCGGGCGCCGTGAAGAACGTGACGAAGGCCGTCGAGGCCCAGCGGATCGTGTGGCTGGAGGGCCGGCACCTCCCGCAGTCGATCTCCCTCTCCCCGAAGGCGCGGAAGGTCACCCTCGTGGAATGAGCGCCGCCCCGGCGCGCCTGATGCACCTGTTCTAACGAGACGGCGTCGCGCCGGTGCTAACCTCCACCCCCGTGACGGCCATCCCGATTCGCCTCCGCGGCGAGACGCTCCCGATGACGACGGAGCTGCTCGACAAGTACAACGTCCAGGGCCCCCGCTACACCTCCTACCCCACCGCCCCCGAGTGGAACGAAGGGATCGGCGTCAAGGACTACGAGGAGGCCTGCGCCCGCGCGAACGCGCGGAAATCGCCGGTCTCGCTCTACGCCCATCTCCCGTTCTGCGACGAGCAGTGCTGGTTCTGCGGCTGCTTCATGAAGGTCGTCCCGAAGCCCGACCGGAAGGGCGAAGATCGCGCCGAGATCGAGCCCTACCTCGCGGACCTCCACAAGGAGATCGACCTCCTCGCCAGGCGCATCGACCCCTCGCGCAGCATCGAGCAGGTGCACTGGGGCGGGGGGACGCCGACGTATCTCACGCCGGTCCAGGCCGACCGCCTCGCGCAGCACCTCCTCGAGACGTTCCGCCCCACGAAGGGCGCCGAGGTCTCGGTCGAGGTCGACCCGCGCGTCACGACGGCGAAACACCTCGAGGTCCTGAAGAATCGCGGGTTCAACCGCGTCTCGATGGGCGTGCAGGACTTCGATCCCGAGGTTCAGGAGCTCGTGAACCGCGTCCAGCCGTTCGACATGACGAAGGCTCTCGTGGACGCCGCGCGGTCCCTCGGCTACGGCTCCGTGAACCTCGACATGATCTACGGCCTCCCCGGCCAGACGCGCGCGGGCTTCGAGGCGAGCGTCGAGCAGATCATCTCCCTGAGGCCCGACCGCGTCGCGATGTACTCGTACGCGCACGTCCCGTGGCTCAAGCGCCCGCAGCGCGTCCTCGCCGCGCACCTGCCCGAGGGGACCGAGAAGTTCGCGATCTTCGTGTCGGGCATCGAGCGCTTCGTGGCCGCCGGCTACGTCTACATCGGGATGGACCACTTCGCGCTGCCGCACGACGAGATCGTGAAGGCGCAGCAGGACCGCTCGCTCACGCGCAACTTCCAGGGCTACACGACGCACGCCGGGTGCGATCTCTACGGCATGGGCGTCTCGGCGATCGGCTCCGTGGACGACATGTACCTCCAGAACACGAAGGACTACGCCGAGTACCACGCCGCCATGGAAGCGGGCCGCGTCGCGACCGTGAAGGGCTGCCGCCTCTCGGACGACGACGTCCTCCGCCGCGAGGTCATCACGCGCCTCCTCTGCCACTGCGTCATCGACAAACGCGACGTCGAGAAAACGTTTTCGCTGAAGTCGTTCGACGAGACGTTCGCGAACGCGACGGCGAAGCTCCCCGAGCTGGTGGACGACGGGATGGTCGAGGTCACCGCCGACGAAATCCGGGTGACGACGATGGGACGGATCTTCATCCGGAACGTGGCGATGCTGTTCGACGCCTACCTCGAGAAAAAGACCGCGGACGCGCCGAAGATCTTCTCGCGCACGCTGTGAGCGATCGTCTCGGTGTGCTGCTCGTTCAACTCGGGGGGCCGGCCTCCCGCGCCGAGCTCCGACCCTTTCTGTATGAACTGTTCGTAGATCCGGAAATCCTCGGGATCTCCTTCGCGCCGCTCCGAAAGGCCGTCGCCTGGCTCATCGCGACGACGCGCGCGCCGAAGTCCGCCGCCACGTACGAGCGGATCAACTGGTCGCCCATCCGCCGCTGGTCCGAAACGCAGGCCCTCCTCCTCGAGGCCGAGCTCGGCAAGGGCGCGGCCTCGTCCGCTCCGGCGCCCGTCGTCCGCGTCGGGATGACGTGCTCGTACCCGTTCGTGGAGGACGCGCTCGAGGACCTCCGGAAGGCCGGCGCGACGCGCCTTCTCGTCCTCCCCCTCTACCCGCAGTACTCCGTGACGACGACGCGCGGCTCATTCAACCGCGTGACGTCCGCCCTCGCGAAGATGGGCTGGAGCGTGGCGCGGACGAACGCGCCCGACGCCTGGTACGAGGAGCCCGAGTTCGTCGCCGCGCACGCCGACCTGATCCTCAAGGCGCACGCGACTCTGCCCGACCCGGACCCCGCGAAGACCGTGATCCTCTACTCGGCCCATTCCCTGCCCGTGAAGACCGTCGTGACGCAGAAGGACCCGTACCCGCAGCACGTCGACGGCACGGTGAAGGCGATCGACGCCGCTCTCGGGAACCGCTTCCGCTCGCGCGTCGGCTACCAGTCGAAAGTCGGCCCGGTGGAGTGGCTCGGCCCCTCGACCTCCGAGGTCCTCGCGAGCCTCGCGAAGGAAGGCGTGAAACAGGTCGTCGTCGTTCCCGTCGCGTTCGTGTCCGATCACGTCGAGACGCTCTACGAGATCCGGCTCCTCTTCGCGGGCGAAGCGGCACGCCTCGGCATCCCGCACTACGCCGTCGCCGAGGGCCTCAACGACCACCCGGGTTTCGTCCGGGCGCTCGCGAACATCGTCAACACGTCCGCACGGAAGGCGTTCGCATGAAACGTGTCGTGATCCTCGGCGGCGGCATCGCCGGCCTGACGGCGGCCTACCGGCGGAAGAGCGAAGGCGAAACCGTCGTCCTCGAAGCCCGCCCCGCGCCCGGAGGCTCGGTGAAGACGGTCCGCCAGGACGGTTTCATCGTGGAGGGCGGCCCGAACACGCTCCGCACGAGCGCGGAGGCCGACCGCCTCCTCGCCGACCTCGGCCTCGAGCCCCGCGTCGTGAAGGCCGATCCGAAGGCGCCGCGCTGGATCGTCCGCGGCGGACGCCCCCGCGCCGTCGTGCCCGGGCCGGGCGCCCTCTTCAACACGGTCTTCACGACGAGCGGCAAGCTCCGCCTCCTCAAGGAGCCATTCGTTCCCGGGCGCCCCGCCGATCTCGAGGACGAGAGCGTGGCGTCGTTCTTCGCCCGGCGCTTCGGGCCCGAGGCCGCGCGCTACGGCGCGGGGCCGATGGTTTCGGGCGTGTACGCAGGCGACCCGGACACGCTGTCGACGCGAAGCGCATTCCCGAAGCTCTGGGAGGCGGAAGGTGCGGCGGGAAGCGTCATAAGAGGATTTCTTAGAAAGGGTAAGAAGGGCGCGGCTGCTCCGGCCCGCCATCGTGCCCGAACGCTGACGTTCGACACGGGTCTCTACCTACTCATAGAAACTCTTCAATCTGCCTTGAGTGCGCGACCCGGCTGCCGCATCGAGACGAACGCTCCCGCCGCCATCGTCGAAGGCCCGCATCCCTCAGGCCCGAAGTGGACCGTGCGCCTCGCGGACGGACGCTCGTGGGACGCGGACGTTCTCGTCTCGACGCTCGAGGGCCCGACGCTCGCGCGCCTCCTCGGCGACCGGCTGCCGCGCTCGGGCGCGGGGCTCGGCGCGATGAAGACGTCGCCGATCACGGTCGTCGCATTCGCGTGGCCGGACGGGCCCGGCTCGCCGAGGGGCTTCGGCGCGCTCGTCCCGCGCGGCGAGGGCATCCGGTCGCTCGGCGTCCTCTACCCGTCGTCGCTCTTCTCCGGGCGCGCGCCCGCCGGCTCGATTCTCACGACTTCCTTCCTCGGCGGAGCGCTCGATCCCGCGCTCGCGGCCTCCTCCGACGCCGAGGTGCTCGCGGTCGCGGCGGAGGAGGCGAAACGCCTCCACCCCGGCCTGACGGCGCCGACCCGCTCGTGGATCTTCCGGTGGCCGGCCGCGATCCCGCAGATCCCGCTGCTCCATCACCGCACGCTCGCCGCGGTCGAGAAGGACCTGGAGCTCCTGCCGGGTCTCGTCCTCACGGGCGGCTGGCGCGACGGCATCGCGATGGGCGAGCGCATCGCACGCGGCGACGCCCTCGGCGCCGCGCTCTGAGGGCGGCATCGCGCCGTAGAATCGGCGGGTGACCCGCGCGCTGCGGCTCCCGCTCGCCGCTTCCGTCGCCGTCCTCCTCGGCGCCGCCGCCTGGCAGGCCGGCGCACGCCGCCCCGGCCCCGGGGACGGAACGCGCCTCGTCCTCGAGCACGAGGAGGGCCGCGCCAAGCACGCGCTCGCGCGCGCGGCGGCCGAGGCCGCGCTGGCGCGCGGGGTTTCCGGGCCGCCTCCGGCGTCCGTCGAGGGCACGACGCGCGGCTTCGACGTCGTCGCCTACGACCTTTCGTTCGAGCTCGACCCGGGCGTCCGGATCCTTTCGGGCTCGTCCACGACGCGCCTCTCGGGCTTCGCGAAGTCGACCGCCTCCGTCACGTTCAACCTCGACCGCGCGTACGCCGTTTCCTCCGTCACGCGGGACGGCGCGCCGGTCTCCGGCTTCACGTTCGCGAACGACCTGCTCACCGTGCCGCTCAATCCCCCGCTCGCCGCCGAGGAGCGGACGTCGATCGGCATCGCCTGGTCGGGCATTCCTCCGGCGGCCGCCGCGCTCGCGTGGTGGGATCACACGACGGGCCGGGCGGCCACGAGCGTCGCCGAGCCGTTCGACTCGCGGACGTACTGGCCGTGCGTGGACGCGCCGGACGACAAGGCCGTCGCGACCGTGACGGCGACGGTCCCGCCCGGCTACGTCGTCGCGTCCGCGGGCCTCGGGGCGTCGGCCACGCTGCCCGACGGGCGCATCCGGTCGACGTGGCGCCTCCCGCAGCCGATCTCGACGTACCTCGTCTCCCTGAACGTCGCGAACTACGCCGTCGTCGAGGACACGTACACGGCGCTCGACGGGCGGAAGATGCCGATTCGCTCGTACCTCATGCCCGAGAACGCGGCTGCGAACGCGCCGCGGCTCTCCGCGATGAAGGACCACATCTCGGTCCTTGCGTCGCTGTTCGGGGAATACCCGTTCGTCGACACGAAGTACGGGATCGTCTCCTCCTGGTTCTCGGGCGGGATGGAGCACCCGACGCTCACGTCCATCGGCGAGAGCATCCTCTCGAACACGTCGCGCGACATCACGCTCCTCCTCGTGCACGAGCTGGCGCATCAGTGGTGGGGCGACCGCGTCACGATGCGGACGTGGGACGACATCTGGCTGAACGAGGGTTTCGCGACGTATGCCGAGGTGCTGTACCTCGAGAAGGCGCTGGGCCGGAACCCCGGCAACACGCTGCGCACGTCCTACGACGACGGGCTCTACGGCGGCCGCCTCGCGCAGGCCGTCGTCGCCGATCCGGCCGACCCGTTCAGGTACACCGGGGCCGTCTACAACAAGGGCGGGTGGTTCCTTCACATGCTGCGGCGCCTCGTGGGCGACGACGCGTTCTTCTCCGGGCTGCGCGCGTACGGCGACGCGCACGCATGGGGCACGGCGTCGCGCGGCGAGCTGCGCGCGCTCTACGAGGAGCGCACGGGGCTCGACCTCAAGCAGTTCTTCGACCAGTGGCTCGAGACGCGGTTCCGGCCGACGTTCCGGGCCACGTACCGGACCGCCGTCGACGCGTCGACGGTGACGCTCACGGTCACGCAGACGCAGGGGCACGCCGTCTCCCATCCCATCGCCGGGCCGAACGACAAGCCGTACTACGTCTTTCCGCTCGTCGTGAGGATCACGCACGTGGACGGCACGTTCGACGACGTGCCGGTCACGGCGACGGGCGTCACGACGACCGTGGTCGTCCCGAACCCGTCGAAGAAGTTCGTCGCCGGGATCACGCTCGACCCGGGCTCGGACGTCCTGAAGATCGTCGAGTCGACCGGGCCGGCGTGATTCGTTTCGACCGCGCGACCCCGGGCAACCTCCCTTCGCGCGTTTCTTTACAGGAGCACATCTTGAAGACCCTCCAAAGCCTCGCGCTCGCCGCCCTCGCTCTCGCTCCGGCATCGTCTCGCGCGGAGTACCCGCCGTACTCCATACAGGCCACGCCCTCCGGGTCGGGTCCCGAAGGCACGCCCGTCCGCCTCAGACCGATCCGGACCGGGAGTGGCACGATCGCGAGCCCGGTCTGCAAATTCGAGGTCTGGCCGCAAGCCGCCGCGCACGGCGCCGTCTGGACCGGCGGGCCCGATCCGACGTGCGCTCGCGAGGAGTCGGTCCCCCTCCCGCCCGGACGATACGTGCTCAAGCTCGGCGTCACCTGGAAGGCCGGCGGGTCGGACCACTCCGGAACCGCCGACTCCCCGTACGAGGTGACCTCCTCGGTGAACAAGCTGGCGCTCACAAAATGCGACGTGACGCCGGCCGGACCAGCTGCCGGCAAATCTGCATCCGTAACCTGGGAGGTTCGGAGCGGGTCGCCCGTCGCCCTCGGGCCATTCCGCGTCGTCGTGGTCGCGGACCACGCGACCGTCGACAGTTTCTCCGTCGCGACGCTCGCCCCGGGCGCGTCGACGTCCCGCTCGGTTTCCTGGACGCCGGCGCGCGCCGTCGCCGTGGCCCTCAGCTGCGAGGCCGACCCCGAGAACGTCGTCGGAGAGTCTCCGGCGCTGCGCGCCGACAACACGCTCCGGCCTACGGTGAACGTCGTGCCGCCAGGCCTGCCTCGGCCGATCGTCGTCCTCGGCAAGCTCACCCTCGACAAGACGCAATGGCACCAGGAGTACTCGGTCTGCAACGTAGACGTGGACGCCGACTACGACACCGATCTCACGGGATGCGCCGGGTGCAACGCGGGATGGTATGGAGGCGTTCCGTCAAAGGCCTTCCCGGGCCTCGTCAAGGCAGAGGGCTCGACGGCCAAGCCCCCGTGCGGAGCCGGACTGCCGTGGCGCGCGGCCTTCAGTCCCGGCCCGGCCAAAGGCTGGCGGAATCAGTACGAGGACAAGACCTACACCCTGAAGGTCTCGGCCTCGAGGGACGGCAGCAGGGAGACGACTTCCATCTCGATCCAGGTCCCGCGGCACTGCGGCATGCTCAGCATCCCGATCTGTGTCGAGAACGAAAAGCCGAGCCCCTAGCCCGCCTCCGCGACCGCCGCCTTCACGGCCGCGATGACCTCGTCCACCTGGGCGTCCGTCATCGCGGGCCAGAGCGGGATCGTGATCGTCGAGTCGCCGATGAGCTCGGCCTTCGGGAACATCCCGCGCGTGAAGCCGAAGCGCTCGGCGTAGTACGACGTGAGGTGGACGGCGCGGTAGTTGACGGCCACGCCGACCCCGCGCGCCTGGATCCCCGCGAGGATCGCGTCGCGGTCCGCCGGCTCGACCCAGATCGTGAAGAGGTGCCGCGCCGACGTCGCGCCGGCGGGCACGACCGGGAACGTGACGCCCGGGACGTCGCGGAACGCCGCCTCGTAGCGGCGGCAGATCTCCTCGCGCCGCGCGAGGCGGGCCGCGAGCTTCGGGAGCTGCGGCAGCAGGAGTGACGCCGCGACGTCCGAGAGGTTGTATTTGTAGCCGAGGCGCTCCATGTCCCAGTGCTGGTACTTCCCCGCGTAGCGGTCCGCCGCGTTGCGGGACATTCCGTGCGAGCCGAGCTGGCGCAGCAGGTTCTTCTTCGACGCGTCGCGCGCCGAAACCGCGCCGCCCTCGCCGCACGTGAGGTTCTTCGTCGCGTAAAAGCTGAAGCAGGCGAAGTCCGCGAGCTGCCCCGGGCCGTACCCGTCGCGCCGCCCCTCGACGCAGTGGGCCGCGTCCTCGACGAGGACGAGGGAGTACCGGTCCGCGATTCTCCTCAGCGCCTTCATGTCCGCAAGGAGGCCGTAGAGGTCGACGGCGACGATCGCCTTCGTCCGCGGGGTGATCGCGGCCTCGACGGCGTCGGGGTCGATGTTCGCGGTCGACGGGTCGACGTCCGCGAACACGGGCGTCCCGCCGGCGTAGAGCACGGCGTTAGCCGACGAGAGAAACGTCATGGGCGTCGTCACGACCTCGTCGCCGGGGCCGATGCCGGCCGCGAGCATCGCGATGTGGAGCGAGGCGGTCGCGTGCGCCGTGCAGACGACGGCCGGCACTCCGAGGTATTCCTCGAACGCCTTCTCGAACGCGTAGACCTTCTGGCCCGTCGTGAGGAACAGCGAGTCGAGGACGGAGCGGACCGCGTCCTTCTCCTCCTCGCCGAGCGAATGGCGGTAGAAGTCGACGGCCATCAGCGTGCGGCCGGCACCATTCCGGCGAAGGCGTCGAGCGTCTCCTTGACGGCGCGCGGGACGTCGGTCGGGAAGCCGGCCGCCGTGCCCGGCCACTGGGCCACGGCCGGCTGAAACCCCTGCTGGCGCAGTGTCTCGATCCCCCGGCGCATCGCGTTGATCTCGTTCGGCTCCGCGTCGCGAGAGGACCCGAGGAACAGCTTCGCCCCGCGCAGACCGGCCGTGTTCGGCGCCGCTCCCGGATCGAACGGGCCTCCGATGGACCCGATGCCCTCGAACGTCTTCGGCGCCTTCTTCGCGGCGACGGTGAACACCTCGGTGCCGCCTCTCCCGACGCCGACGATCAGAATCGGGAGCTTCGCGTTGCCCGCCTTCTTGCGCGCCGCGTCGATCGCCGCGTCGATCCCCTTCGCGGCGCGGTCCGCAGAGCCCCATCCGAAGCGCTTCTTCGCCGACCGGCCCGGGCCGCGCGGCGCGGCCACGAAGAGCCGGTGTGCGAGCGCGACGTCGGCGAACGGGCCGCTCACGGAGTACGGATCCGACTGCTTGTCGTGCACGAGGACGAGGATCGCGAGCGGCTTCTCCTTCGGCATGAGGAAGACGCCTTCCTTCACGACGGCCGCGTCACCCGCGGCGCGGTTCCGCGCCGCGCCCGCGACGACCGACGGCCACTTCGGCTTGCCGCGCAGGGAGGCGAGGTCCGGATCCTTCTCGAGCGACGCGCCGTCGTCGAAGCCGGCGGCGAGCGCCCTGTCGAGGCTGGCGAACGCCGCGTCCGTTCGTCCCTTGCGCGCGTCGAGGCACGCGAGGTTGTAGGCGGCGGTCGGAAGCTCGCCGACCTTCCAGGCCTTCTCGAAGAAGACGCGCGCGCGGTCGAGGTCGTTCGCGTTGACCGCGGCGAGGCCGAGGCGCTCGAGCTCGAACGGGTCCTGGATCTCGCCCTGGATCGCACGCATGTCCCCGGCGCTGACGGTCGCGCCCTTCGGCGCCTCGGTCGAGGTCGACACCTGGAGGCCGGGGGCGGACATCGGGGTGGGTTTCTTCGCCGCGGCGCCGGACTGGGCGGCCGCAGCGGACGACAGGAACGACAAGGCCGCAAGAGCGGCGAGGGAGCGCTTCATCCGGCGGATTCTACGGGCGCGAGGGGCCGGGAGGGGACTTCAGCTTCTCGGCCCATCCGCGGCGGTACAGGAGACGCGAGGCGCGGCGCAGGACCGCGAGGACGCGCCGGTCGTACGGGAACGCGAGCATCCGGGCGAGAAACCGGTCGACGGGCGCAAGCAGCAGCCTGCCGACCGTGACCGCCTCGGTGCGCGTCCACTGGCGCAGGCCCTCGACGCCGTGCCGCACGCCGAGACCGCTCTCCTTCCAGCCGCCGAGCGGCGACTCGACGACGAGGTAGTTCACGAGGACGTCGTTCACGATCGCCTGGCCGGTCTGCAGCTCGCGCGCAAAGGCGAGCGCGTCGGCCCTCGGGCCGAACACCGTCGCGTTGAGCCCCAGGTGCGTGTCGTTCGCGAGCCGGAGGGCCTCCTCGGCGCCCGACACGCGCATCACGGGCACGAGCGGGCCGAACGTCTCCTCCCGCATGACCGCCATGTCCGGCGTCGCGCCCGCGAGAACGGTCGGCTGGAAGAAGAGGCCGGTGCGGTCCGCCGCGCGCGCTCCCCCCGCGAGAACGCGCGCGCCCTTCGAGAGGGCGTCGGCGATGTGGCGCTCCACGACCTCGATCTGGGGCCCGAACGTCACCGAGCCGACGTCGTGGGTCGAGGCGCCGCTGGGGTCGGGCGCCGTCTGCCGCAGCGCCGCGACGCGCGCGACGAGGAGCGACTCGAAGCGGTCCGCGACCGAGACGTCCACGAAGATGCGCTCCGTCCGGATGCACGCCTGGCCCGAGTGCATGAATGCCGACCACGCGGCGGCCTCCGCCGCGCGCTCGACGTCGGCGCCCGCGAGGACGACGAACGGCGACTTGCCGCCCAGCTCGAGGACGCACGGAACCAGCCGCTCGCCGCAGCGCGCCCCGACGCGGCGGCCGGTGGCGACGGAGCCCGTGAACATGACGCCGTCCGCGAGGTTCGCGACGGCGGCGCCCGTTTCGCCCCGGCCCGTCACGACCTGGAAGACGCCGGGAGGGTTCCCGGCCCGCCGCCAGAGCTCCGCGAGCAGGACGGACGTCAGAGGCGTCACCTCGGACGGCTTGAGGACGACCGCGTTTCCCGCGAGCAGCGGGGCCACGGCGTCAGCGGCGTTGTTCAGGATCGGGAAGTTCCAGGGGCCGATGACCCCGACGACGCCGAGAGGGCGCCGCACGAGACGCGTCTTCTTCGTCAGGAAGAGGAGGGGGTGCCGCGTCTCCTCCCGGAAAGCCCTCGGCGCGAGGCGCGTCATCGCGCGGATCAGCTCGCAGAGGTAGAGGACCTCGATCCCCTCGGCCTCCATCCGGGGCTTGCCGCTCTCCTTCACGAGCGTCTCCGGAACGGCGGGCTCGTCGAGCACGGCGTCACGCCACCGGCGGATCGCCTCGACGCGCTGCTCGAGGTCCCACGCGGCCCACGCCGGCTGGGCGGCGCGCGCGCGGGCGAACGCCTCCGCGGCGCCGGCGGCCCCGGAGTCCGGGACCTCGCCGACAAGGACGCCCGTCGCGGGCGAAACGATGCGGATCGGGGCGGCGCTCACCGCGCCATCCTACCCGCCGCGGCCTGGACCATCCGGAGCGTCGCGGGCCAGGTGGACGGCGGCGCCGCGGCGAGCGCCTGGAGGTCGGCGCGGCCGCTCCGCTCCGCGGCCTCCCCCATCCGCGCCGCGGCCGAGGCCGTGTCTCCGGCGTCGCGCGCCGCGAGCGCGAGGACGACGGCGAACTCGGGCTGCATCCCCTTCCGGCGAATCGTCGCGGCGAAGGACTCGAGCGTCTCGGGCCGCCGTGCGAGGCGGTATCCCTCCGCGAGGACGGTGGCCGTCTCCGGATTCGGCAGCAAGGCGAAGAGGCGCTCGCCGAAGTCGAGAGCCCGGTCCGCGCGGCCCATGTCCTGCGCGCGGAGCGCCTGGTCGAGCAGCGCCTCGACGTACGCGAGCGACCAGTCCGCCTCGTTCTTTCGGCGAGAGAACGACATCCCGAGCCGGGGCCACCGGAACGGCGCGGTGAGGTGCACGAGCGAGCTCGCGGGCACCGCGGCGACGACGCCGAACGCGGGGGCGGGCTCTCCCTTCCAGAGCGCCGCGTCGATCCCGGCGGCGCCGCGGCCGGAGAGGCGCGCCGCGAGAAGCCGACCCGCGAGCGGGATCGGCGCGAGCGCGGCCTCGCCCGACGCGAAGTACTGCGGGTAGAGGGACGCCGTGCCGTCCGCCGCGCGCCGGAGTGCGAAGTCCGGATAGAGGCCGGCGTCCGCGGGCGCGAGCGGCCGCGGCGCGAGCGTCGCGAAGGTCCACGTCGTGAGCGTCGAAGGCTGAAACGCCGCGAGGCCGTTCACCGCGGCTCCGGCCGCAAACAGCGCCGCGAAGAGGGCGCGCGGCGCCGGCGCCACCGCCGCCGCGGCGGCGAGCAACGGGATCGCCGGCAGGAGGAGCCGCGGACCCCAGCCGAAAGTCCCGTCCCACGCCCACCACGCGGCGGCGGCGGCCAGGATCGCCCCGGCGAAGGCGAAGACGGGCGATGCGGCGGCGCGGCGCGTCCTCAGGAGCTCGAACGCACCCCACGCCGCGAGAAGGACGAGAGGGAAATAGAAAACGAGGCCCTTGTTCGCTCCGAGGAGGAGGCGCCACAAGCCGTCGAAGGGCGGGTGAGAGAAGCGTTCTCCTCCGTAGGACGCGAACGGGCGCCCGAAACGAACGATCTCGAAGACGAGCCACAGCGCGGCCGGCGGCGCGAACCCGGCGCACGCAGCCGCGAGCCGGCGCGTGCGGCCCGCCGCGGGAGCCCACAGTGCGGCGAGGACCGCGGCGAAGAGAATCACCAGGAGACTCTTCGAAAGAAGAGCGAATCCGGCCAGAAACCCGGCGAGAACGGCCAGGAGAAGCGCGCGCCGCCGGACCGCCTCCATCGCGGATTCCTTCGCAGCCCACGCCGCCGCGGAAAAGGCGCCAGCCACGCAAGCGGCCTGGAGCGGCTCGGAAAAGTCGAGCGCGACGTACGCCCAGAGCGGCGAGGCGAGCGCGGTCGCGAGGGCGGCGCCCGCCGCGGCCCGCTCCCCTCCGCCCCACGCGCGCGCGAGAAGGCCGGCGGAGAGCGCCGCGAGGAGGACGAGCAGGATCTGCAGGAGGACGAAGAGGGTCTGCGACGTTCCGGTCCCGAACGCCTTCTCGAAGCGGGGGGCCAGGAACGCCGGGACGGCCAGAACGAGCGATGCGCCCATCCCGTAACGCGACACGGCGTCGCCACCGGGCCGGGCGACGTCGACGGCGCTCCCGCGCGCGATCCCGATCTCCCCGAGCGTCGCGATCGACACGGCGGTCCGGAGCATCGTCCTTCCGTCCGCCATGAGACCGTAGACGCGCTCGTCCGCGGTGAGCGCGAGGACGGCGCCCGCGAGGAGCAGCGCGGCGGCGAGGGGACGCGGGGCCTTCACGGCGACTTCGGCGCGAGGAACGAGGCGGGATACTGGATCTTCCGCAGCGTGGACGGCCACGCGGCGAGCGGCGTGTCCGCGAGCCGGGCGTACTCGGGCCTCGGCCTGGCGGCAAGCACCTGCCCCAGGATCCTGCGCGCTCCCGCCTCGTTGCCCGTGTCGCGCGTCGCGAGCGCGAGCACCATGCCGAACTCGGGAGTTGCTTTCCGGGCGGGCGGCAGCGATCCGACGAAGTCGGCGAGCGCCTCGTGGCGCCCCGCGATCCGATACGCCTCCGCGAGCGTCGCGGCGGTCTGCGCCCCCGGCACGCGCCGGTAGAGCTCCTCGGCAAACGCGACGGCGCGGTCGCCGCGTTCCATGTCCTGCGCGCGCAGCGCCTGGTCGTAGAGGCAGTCGATCCACGCGAGAACCGTGTCCGTCTGGGCGGACGCGCGGGAGAGCGACATCCCGGCGTGCGGCCAGCGAAACGGCGACGTCAGGAAGATGAGCGCGCTCGACGGGATCGCCTGCTCGGGAGGGAGGCCGATCTCCTGCCCGGGGACGTCCGTCGGCCACGGAGGCGTCCTGAGGGCGGCGAGGACGTTCCCGCCCGCGAGGCGCCGCGCGAGGAGCCAGGCGTTCACGCGCAGCGGCGAGAGCGCGGCGTGGTTCGCGACGTCGTGGACCGGGAGAAGCCGCACGACGCCCGCCGCATCCGTCTCCAGAGCGAAGGACGGGAACGCCCGTTGCTCCGCCTTGGAGAGCACGCGCGGCTTGACCGTCGCGTAGTACCAGGTGAGGACCGCGTCGGGCTGCAGCGCGCCGAGGGCGTTCACGGCGACGCCGAGCGCGAAGAGCGCGGCGAACGCCGCGGCGGGAAGCGCCGGGGCCGCGAGAGCCGCCGCCGCCGCCAGGAGCGGGACGAGCGGGACGAGCAGCCGGGGGCCCCAGCCCGCCGTGCCGTCCCACGACCACCACGCCGCCGTCGTGAGCAGGACGAACGCCGAGAAGCCCGCGAGCGCGAGCCCGAGGACGCGGCGCGTCCGCGCGAGGCGGACGAAGCCCCAGACGCCGAAGAGCGCGAGCGGGAAGTAGACGAAGAGGCCCTTGTTCGGCCCGACCGTCAGCCGCCACAGGCCGTCCAGCGGCGGGTGGCTGAAGCGCTCCCCTCCGTACGAAGCGAACGGCGCTCCGAAGCGCACGATCTCGAGCGCGAGCCACAGCGCGGCCGGCGGCAAAAAGCCCGCGCAAGCTGCCGCGAGCCGGCGCGCGCGGCCCGCCGCGGGAGTCCACAGGGCGGCGAGGACCGAAGGGAAGAGAATGACCAGGAGACTCTTCGAAAGAAGTCCGAATCCGGCGAGGAATCCGGCGAGCGCGGCAAGGAGAAGCGCGCGGCGCGGCGCTTGCTCCTCATTCGGAGACTCCGTGACGGCCCAGGCTGCCGCGGAGAACGCACCTCCCACGCACGCCGCCTGGAGCGGCTCGGACCAGTCCGACGAGGCGTAGGCCCAGAGCGGCGACGCGATCGCGGTGCCGAGGACCGCCCGCCGCACGGCGCGGGCGTCGCCTCCGAGCGCGCGGGCCAGGAGTCCGGCCGAGAGCGCCGCGAGCAGGACGAGGAGGATCTGCTCGAGGACGAAGAGCGTCTGGGAGGCGCCGGGGCCGAACGCGTTCTCGAACGGGCCGCCGAGCGCCGTCACCGGCAGACGCACGAGCGACGGCCCCATCCCGTAGCGCGTCACCGCGTCGCCCGCCGGCTGGACGATGTCCACCGGATGGCCCTTCGCAATCCCGATCTCTCCGAGCGCCGCCATCGCATAGGCCGTGCGGGTCATGATCTGGCCGTCGGTGACGAGGCCGAACACGCGCTCGTCCGTCGTGAGGGCAAGGACGAGCGCGGCGATCCCGAGGGCGAAGGCGAGGGGGCGGCGGGACGCGAATGGCCCCCGCGGGAGCGGCCGCGCCTCCGGTTTCAAATCGAGACCTGGATCGGGAGGATGACCGTCTGGAGGCCCTCGAACTGGAGGCGCCGCTGGACGGCGAACGGAGTCTGGTTGTGGAGCAGCCGGTTCGCGAGGTTCTCGTTCGGGAAGATGAGCTTCGACGCGAAGAAGACGGGCCGGTCGTACTGCTCCTTGACGCTCTTGCACAGGGCGACGATCTCGTCGAGGAGATCGATTCCGATCGTGTAGTGCTGCTCGGCGTTCATTCCGAGCCCTCGCGCGAACTCGACGTACTTCTCGAGGTCCCGCTCCGTCTCGCGGCGGAGGTTCTCCATCTCGTCCGTCCCCTTGAACTTCGCCGAGTCCACGACGCCGACCGAGAGGAAGACCGCGTTGCGGTAGTAACGCGGCCAGTATTTCTGGACCTGCAGCAGCGAATGGATGCCGAGCCCGTTGAAGCCCGAGACGAGGAAGACCGCGGTCGGGGCGGCGCGCTCCGGCGCCGGCGCGGCGGCGCCGGGCGCCGTCTTCGACATGGGGAGCGTCGTGAGGACGTCGTCGGCGCGCTTCATGAGGAGGCTCACCGAGCCGTAGTGTTTCTTGACCGCGATGCAGAGCGCGACGAGGGCGCCCGTGATGACGACCGTCATCCACGCCCCCTCGCGGAACTTCAGCGCCGTGGAGACGACGAGGATCGTCACCGAGATGGCGAGCCCCGCGCCGTTCACGGCGAAACGGCGGACCCACGTGCGATCCGTCTTCCGCACCTGCCACCAGTGCACGCACATCCCGAGCTGGGACAGCGTGAACGTCAGGAAGACGTTGATCGAATACATGAGGACGAGGATGTGGATCGAGCCGCGCGCGTAGACCAGCATCGCGATCGCGGCCGCGCCCATGAGGATCACGCCGTTCTGCGTCACGAGCCGCTCGGAGAGCAGGCTGAAGCGGTGCGGCACCCACGAGTCGATCGCCATGTTCGCGAGGACGCGCGGCCCCGCGAGGAAGCTCGACTGCGCCGCGACAAAGAGGAGGAGGCCTTCCGAGACGAGGAGGACGAGGACGAACGCGGCCGAGACGCCGCCGGTCCCGAACAGCTCGCGGGAGAGGATCTGGTAGAGCGACGCGTTCAGCGTCACGCCCTCGGCCTTCCGGACGTTCGCGAGGAGGTAGCAGAGGATCAGCCCTCCCGCCATGAACGAGAGGGAAACCGCCATGTACGCCATCGTGCGCTTGCCCGTCTTCACGCGCGGCTCGCGCAGGATCTGGAGGCCGTTCGAGACCGCCTCGATTCCGGTGTACGTGCCGCCGCCGAGGGAGAACGCCTTGAGGAGCAGCATGATCGTGCCCCACGCGCCGAGCTCGGCCCACGTGGACCGCGTCTCGTGGGCCGTCTGGGCGACGAGCTCGGGAACCGCTCCGACGTGGCGGAACATTCCGAAGAGCAGGATCCCGACGTGCGACAGCAGGAAGGCGAGGAAGATCGGGAGCAGCACCTGGATCGACTCGCGGACGCCGCGCAGGTTCAGGACCACGAGAACCACGACGGAGATGCAGGCGTACGCGAGCTGGCGGGACGGAGAGATCTCGCCGAAGAACGAGGAAAGGGCGGCGACGCCCGCCACGCAGGACGTCGAGATCGTGAGGACGTAGTCGATGAGGAGGGCCGCGCCGGAGACGAGCCCGGCCGTCTCGCCGAGAAGGTGGGTCGCGACGAGGTAGCCGCCTCCGCCCGACGGGAACAGCTCGATGAGCTGGGCGTAGGACGCCGAGATCAGGATGACCGTGAGCGCGGTCGCCACCGCAAGGAAGACCGCGAGGTGGGTGTGCGTCCCGAGCGCGATGAACGCCTCTTCCGGCCCGTACGCCGAGGACGACAATCCGTCCGCCCCGAGGCCCACCCATGCGAGAAAGGCCACGAGGGACAGCTGGTGGAATACCTGCGGATCGAGAGGATCCCGGCTCTTGCCGAGGAAGATCCGTTTGGTCAGCTCCCGAACAGGCACGACTCGACCGAGTATACGCGGGCGTTCCGGGAGGCCGCGGACGCTACAATGACGGCTGGATGGCCGCGCCCCCGGGAAAATTCGGCGATCACCTCACCGACGTCTACTTCGCCGATCTCAAGCTCCCCCACGCCGTGAGCGCGGGCGTCGCAGCGTGCGGATTCGTGCGCGCGACCCCCGTGCAGGCCGCGACGCTGCCCCTCCTGCTCGCCGGCAAGGACGTCGCCGCGCAGGCGCAGACGGGCACGGGCAAGACGGCCGCCTTCCTGATCGGGATTTTCACGCGCCTCGCGCGCACGAAACGTCCGAGGCCCTCGCCGTACCCGCGCGCCCTCGCAGTCGCGCCCACGCGCGAGCTCGCCATCCAGATCCAGGAAGACGCGAAGGCCCTCGGGCACTTCCTCAAGCCGAGGATCGTGACCGTCTTCGGCGGCATCGACTACGTCAAGCAGCGCGACCAGCTCAAGGCCGGCTGCGACCTCCTGATCGGGACGCCCGGCCGCCTGCTCGACTACGAGCAGCAGGGCGCGACGTCCTTCGGCGAGGTGGAGTCGCTCGTGATCGACGAGGCCGACCGCCTCTTCGACCTCGGCTTCATCCGCGACCTGAGGCGCATCCTCCGCCGCTGCCCGCCCCCCGGGAAGCGCCACTCGATGATGTTCTCGGCCACGCTCTCGCTGCGTGTGATGGAGCTCGCCTACGAGCACATGAACGACGCCGTGAAGGTCGAGATCCGTCCGGAGCAGGTCACCGCCGACCGAGTCACGCAGGCGCTCTACCACGTGTCGCAGCGCGAGAAGATGCCGCTCCTCCTCGGCATCCTCCGCCGCGAGGCCGCCGCGGCCCCGCGCGGAGAGCCTCTCCGGACGCTCCTCTTCGTGAACACGAAGCGCTTCGCCGAGCGCCTCGTCGGAACGCTCGAGCGGCACGGCTGGAAGATCGGCGCGCTGACCGGCGACATCCCGCAGGCGCGGCGGATGAAAATCCTCGCGGACTTCAAGAACGGAACGCTCCCGCTCCTCGTCGCGACGGACGTCGCCTCGCGCGGCCTCCACATCGAGGGCGTCACGCACGTGGTCAACGTGGACCTTCCGCAGGACCCCGAGGACTACGTCCACCGCATCGGCCGGACGGCGCGCGCGGGCCGGACGGGCAAGGCGATCTCGCTCGCGGACGAGGATTACGTCTTTTCGCTCGACGCGATCCAGAAGCTCATCGGGATGAAGATCCCGGTTGAGTTCGCGGACGACAAGCTGTTCGCGCCGCCCGGCGCAACGCCCGCGGCACCGCGGAAGGAAGAGAAGAAGGAAGAGAAGACGGCGCCTGCGGCGCCGAAGATTTCTTTGAAAGTGGAAGAGAAGATCGCGCCTTCGGCGCCGGAGATTTCTTCGAAGGTGGAGCGGGTCTTGGCGGCGCCGGAGCTGGAACCCGTCCCACCCACCTTCATAGAAATCCCCCCTTCTCTTTCTCTTTCTTCTCCCCTCTCTTCACTCGAAGAATCTTCTTCCGAACCCCCGCTCCCCCTCCTCGCCGGCGACTTTTGGACCCGCGAGGCGTTCGGTCTCGACGCACCCGAGGGCGGGTTCGGCGAGGACCTTCCCGAACCGCCGCCCGAGGGCAGTCCAGCCGGCGCGCCGGCGAAGCGCCGCCGCCGGCGGCGCGGGCGGCGCGTCGCGCCTCGCGCGGAGGCGGCCGCTCCGGCCTGAGGACGATGCCGTACGCGGGCGTGAACGGGCGCCGCCTCTACTACGAGGTCGGCGGCGAGGGCGAGACGGTCGTCCTCCTGCACGGTTCGTTCGCGAACGCGGACCTCCTCGAGGCGCCCGCGACCGCGATTTCTTCGGGCTTCCGGGCGATCCGCTACGACCGCCGCGGCCACGGCCGCTCCGGCGAGGCGCCCGACCCGCTCCCGCTCGCCGAAGAGGCCGCGGAGCTCGCCGCGTTCCTCGACTGGCTCTCGACGGAGAAGACGCACGTCCTCGCCCACGACGACGGCGCCGAGATCGCCCTCCAGTTCGCGCTCGACTTCCCGGAGCGCACGCTCTCGCTCGCCCTGCTCGCGCCGACGCTCGAGGGGTTCGCATGGCGGGACGAGACGCGTGCGGCGCGGCGCGAACTCCTGGCGGCGTACGCGCGTAACCCGCAGCGCGCAATCGCGGAGAAGTGGCTGCCGTCGCCCATCTTCGACGTCGCGCGCGAGCACGAGACGCCGTTCGAGCGCCTCGAGGCGATCTACGCGAATCCGCATGTCGCCGGCGGCTCTCTCGAGCGTCCACCGCACGCGGGCCCCGCCCAGGCCGAGCGGCTCGGCGAGATCCTCGTCCGCACGGTCGTCCTCGTCGGGAACCGCGAAGACGCCGAACGCCTCCGCTGCGCGGCTGCGATCGTCCAGGGCGTCCCCGGCGCCGAGGGGGTGACGTTCGAGGGCCTCGGGCGCTTCCTCCACATGGAGGACGCGCGCCACGTCATGCGGCGGCTGACGGACTTCTACATCCCGCCCGAAGAATAGAAGACTCGGAAACTCTTAAAGAATGCTCTTCAGGAATTCCTTGTTGGTCTTCGTCTTCGCGAGCTTGGAGAGCAGGAGCTCCATCGCGTCCTGAGGCTTGACGGACGAGAGCGCGCGCCGGAGCTTGTGGATCTTCGGCAGCTCGTCGGCGTCGTAAAGCTTCTCTTCCTTGCGCGTGCCGGACGCCGGGATGTTGATGCACGGGAAGATCCGGCGCTCGAACAGCCCGCGGTCGAGGATGATCTCGCTGTTCCCGGTGCCCTTGAACTCCTCGAAGATGACGTCGTCCATGCGGCTGCCCGTGTCGATGAGGCAGGTCGCGATGATCGTGAGCGAGCCGCCGTCCTCGTGGTTGCGCGCGCCGCCGAAGAAGCGCCGTGGCTTCTCCATCGTGCGGGCATCCATGCCGCCCGACAGGATGCGTCCGCTGCCGCGCTGCTCGTTGTTGTAGGCGCGGCTCATGCGCGTGATCGAGTCGCAGAAGATCACGACGTCCTTGCCGATCTCGACGAGGCGCTTGGCCCGCTCGAAGCAGGCCTCGGACACGGCGATGTGGTGCGCCGCGTTCAAGTCGCTCGGCGAGGCGATGACCTCGCCCGTGATGGACCGCTGCATGTCCGTCACTTCCTCGGGCCGCTCGTCGACGAGGAGCATGAAGATGACGACGTCGGGGTTGTTCTTCGCAATGGCGTTCGCCATCGTCTTCAGGAGGAACGTCTTGCCGGCCTTCGGCGGCGCGACGATCAGGCAGCGCTGGCCGCGCCCGATCGGCGCGACGAGGTCGAGGACGCGGCCCGAGACCTCGTCGGCCGAGGTCTCCATGCGCAGTCGGCGGTCGGGGTCGACCGAGACGCCCTTGTGGAACTGGACGTACTTGCCGCGGTACTCCGTGGGCTCGAGGCCCTCGATCGCGAGGATCTTCTGGACCATGGGGCCCTTGCCGCCCCGCTGAACCGCCTCGGCCTCGACGAGGAGTCCGTCCTCGAGGTCTTCGGACTCGACGAGAAACTTCGGCAGGAACGGGTCGCCCCGCTCGCCGAAGAAGGATTCGGGCGAGACGAGCATTCCGGAGTGGTCGCCGTGCAGCCGGACGATCCCCTTGACGGTGACCTTCGCCTGGCTGCTCGCGGCGCCCGCGGCGGGCGCGTCCACTCGAGGGGTCGCGTACCGGCCTCGCGCTTCGGGAGCGGGCTCGTTCGCGGGGGCCGCGGCGCCGTCGCCGCCCGCACCGGGCGCTCCCGGACCGCGTCCCCGCCCGCGCCGGCGGCGCCGGCGGCGCCGGCGGCGGAAGGGGTCGAACGAGCCGGGTGCTCCGCCTTCAGCGGCGGCGGCGCCCTCGCCGCCCTCCGGACCCTCCGGACCCTCGGGACCGTCGCCCGCTTCGTCGCCGGCGTCGGACTCGAAGTCGCCCTCGGGCTCGCCGCCCCGCGCTTCGCCCTCCGGCGCCGTCAGGACGCGCTCCTTGGGTTCGTTTTCGCTCAACCTGTCCTCCGGGGTTGGCCCTTTCGGGAGCCAACGGGCACCCTGGCCTGCGGTCGGGGCCCGCGTCGCCGGGGCGGCGCACGGGATCCCGGATCGTCAGGTCCTGCGTTGCCGGGCGGCGGCGGGATTGGACCCGGCCCTTCGGCTCCGCATCCGGAGCCCGCTGGCTCACCGGATCGAGGCCGCCCTGCGACGACGTTTCACATGCTACGCCCATTCGGAAGCGCCCGTCAATCGCCCTCTTGACCCGACGATTCGGGCGGAACGGGTCGTGCATCCGCCGCCCTTACAATGCGCGCCGTGACAATTCCGCACCCCCTCCTCCGTCCGTCCCGTTTCCTTCCCCTCCTGCCCGCCGCCATCCTCGCGGCCTCGCTCGGGGCGCACGCGCAAACCCCCACGCCGACGCCCACCCCGACGCCGACACCCTCTCCCACGCCCGCGGTCACGGCGCTCACGGCGAACTCGAATCTCTACGGGTTCCCGAACGCCCCGAACATCGACGGGGCGAATCTCTCGCTGGATCCCGACGGCTCCGTCTGGAGCGTCTCGGCCGCCGACAACAAGATCTCGAGGCTGGCGCCCGACCGGACGACCGTCACCCGCTGGACGTTCGCGGCCGACACGGCGCCGAGCTCGCTCCTGAAGGACAGCGACGGGACGTTCTGGATCACGGAGCTGGGCGGATTCAACGTCGGGCGCTTCAACCCGGCGGACGGCACGCTGACCCGGTGGCCCGACGCCTATCGCCGGCCGACGGCTCTCGCCAAGCGTCCGGACGGGAAGTTCTGGCTGCCCGAGACCGGCGGCTACATGGCGGTCTTCGATCCCGCCGCGCCGTCCTTCACGTACTGGGTCACTCCGGGAATGTTCTATCTCTCGTACCCGTGGGTCGACGCCGACGGGTCGGTCTGGGCGTGCGACTTCGTCTACAACTCGATCGCTCACTGGGCGCCGGACATGTCGACGGCGCGAGTCTGGCAGCTTCCCCTCGACATCTACGTCAGCGCTCCCTCGAAGATCGTCCGGCTCGGCGGGAAACTCTGGATCTCGATTTACTACTCCTCGCAGATCGCACGATTCGACGAGGCGACCGGCCAGATCGACTTCTTCGCCACCGGCGCGGGCACGAACCCGTACGACCTGCACGAGTACCGGGGGCGAATCCTCTACTCCGACCAGGCCGGCCAGATCGGGTTTATGGACCCGGCCGGCTCGGCGCCGGTCACCAGGACGCTCACCCCCACGGACGTGAAGCCCTTCATCCAGACGGTCTACGCGACCGGGGCCAGTGTTTCCACGCTGTCCTTCGCCGACGATCCCGTCACCACGACGGTCCTCGGCAGCATCGCGGGCGTGCAGGGCGCCGACGGCGGCATCCTCTCGCCCGCCAACGGCAGCGCGGTGTGGGGCATGGTCGTCGACGAGAAGCGAGCCCGCATCTACTTCGGGACGACCTCGAGCGTCGGGGCGCTCTCCGCGCCGCCCTATGTCCAGGCCGACGAGCTGTATTTCCCGGTCGCCTCCGCGGGGAGCCCGGCCGCCGGCACGACGACGCAGATCGTCACGTGGAACCGCGGAACGCCGGACGCCGCGGGCGCGACCAAGACACTCAACCAGGTCGAGCGCCTCCTCCCCGAAGGGTGGATCGCCGGCTGGTCGCCCGCGGCGCAGCAGGCGGTCGACGCGGGCAAGATTCTCGTTCAGTCCGACGCCGTCGGAACGGACATGAAAGCCCCCGGTGCGCTCGGCTCGATCCGGCTCCTCTCGGACCGCGGCGCCGACACGTTCGCGTGGTCGCGGATCTCGGTTCCCGCCGCCGGCGGCGGGACGCTCGGCGCTGCGACGAACGCGGTTCTCGGGACCGCAGCGATCACCGCCGGCGACTCGGGCTTCGTCTTCACCCCGGCGGACGCGAGCTTCAGGACGCACGCGGGCATCCTCATCGTCCAGGACGCGACCGGCACGATCTCCGTCGTCGACGCCTCCGGACAGACGCGCGTGACGTTCCCGTTCGACTGGCCTTCCGGATTCCGCGCCCAGGGCTCGACGATCTTCGAGGTCTTCGGCCTCCCGGCGCTGCCTTCGGCACGGATCGTCTGCCGGGTCACGACCGGCAGCGTCCTGCTCTTCGGGACGGCATATGACCCGGTCAGCGGCGACGCCGTGCGGCTCGAGCCGTTCCGCTCGGGAGACGTCGGGCTCTGGCCCGTCCTGCCCGGATTCGTCCGCGGAGGCGGGCTCGCGGGCACGCTCCAGGTTTTCAATCCCGGCACGACGTCCGCGCACGTGAACCTCTCGTTCCGCGCCGCGCAGGCGCCCGGAGCGCCCGCGGCTCCCGGCCAGGCGATCGGCAGCGTGACGGTTCCGGCGGGCGCCGTCGTGTCCGTCGATCTCGGCGCGGGCGCCCCTGCGCAGGGCGCGCTCGACCTCTCGTCGGACCAGAACGTCGCGGCGTTCGCGAGCTACCGGCGTCCGGAGGCGGGTGGCGGCACGGCGGGCTACGGCGTCGCGGGCCAGTCGATCGGTGCCGCGATTCCCGCGGGCTCCCGCGGCGTCTTCGTCTCTTCCACCGTCAACGACGCGTTCACCTCGACCCTTCAGCTCGTGAGCGCGGGATTCGACCCGGCCACCGTCACCGTGAAGTTCACCGCGGCGGACGGCACGTCCGTCGGAAGCGCGCGGACCGTCACCCTCCCCGCACAGGCCGTCGTCAACCTTCCCGCGTGGCCGGCCGGGGAGACGACCGACATGGGGCGCGTGGACGTCACGCCGGCGGACGGAAGCGCGCCCGTCTTCGCCATCCTCGCGCGACGCGATCGCGTGAGCCAGGACACCGACGTCCTCTCACCCTTCGTGGTACCCAAGTAACCGCGAGGAGGGCTTCTCCATGACGCGACGTGAAATTCGAGCGGCGGCAGCCGTGGCCGCCGCTGTTCTGGCCGCATGCGGGGCCAGACCCGCCGCTGCGCAGGACGCCCCCGGAGTCGCGACGACGGTCGGCAATCACTTCGTCCAGACGTCGACGCCCCTCACGAACCTGAAGGGCGCGTTCGAGGCGTACATCACGCACCGGTTCAACCAGAACGTGAAGGACGCCGGGGGCGGCAGCCTCTTCGGCCTCGATTCGGGCGCGTCCACGGGCGTCGGGATCGAGTACGTGCCCGTGACGAACCTCGCCGTGCAGGTCTACCGCGTGAACAATTACGCGGACTACGAGTTCGCCCTCAAGGCGACGCTCCTCCGCCCGACCGCGAAAGTCCCGCTCGCGCTCGGCCTGCGCGGCGGCCTCGACTGGCGGACGGCGTCCTACGCGCCGAAGGAGACGAGCTGGTTCGGACAGGCGATCGTCTCGTACACGATCGCGGACCGCGTGACGCTCGCGGCCGCGCCCGCCTGGGTCGAGAACACGCAGTTTCAGAAGGACGTCTGGAACGTGCCCGTCGTCGTGCAGATCAAGGTCACGAAGTCGATCGCGCTGATGGGCGAGTACGTCCCGAAGAAGAACTACGCGCCGGACTCGGTCGGGCAGTGGTCCGTCGCGATCGAGAAGCAGGTCTTCAACCACCGCTTCGCGCTGTGGATGGGCAACTCGCAGCCGACGACGATGGACCAGATGATCGGCGGCGACTACAACGGCGGCGTCACGGACAACAACGTGAAGATCGGCTTCAGCCTGAGCCGCGCGTGGGACCTGTTCCCGCCGGCGAAGTAGCGCTTACGGCGCCGGCGCCCGCCTCGGCGCCTCCGGCGCCCAGGCGGCGTCCGGTGCGACGACCCAGTTGTGGTCGGTCTGCGGGCGCACGGTGCCGAGCTTCTTCAGCCGCTCGATGAGCAGCTCGCGGATCTCGTCGGGGAACTCCTTGACGACCTTCGCGCCCTTGAGCGCCTTGTAGCCGCCCGAGCCCTGCGCGCGGTAGGCGTTCACGGCCAGCGTGAACCGGTCCGACGGCTGGACGGGCCGTCCCTTGTACGCAAGCTCCTTCACGCGCGAGCCGACGGGCGCCGTCGGGTCGATGCGATACGTCGCGCCCTGCACGACGTCGAAGTTGTACGGGATCATCTTCTCCTTGGGCGTCAGGACGAGCTTCCCGTCCGTCCATTGCGCGGCGCCGTAGAACTCGGCGGCGTGCTCGAGGCAGGCCCTGAGGGTGGCGCCGTCGACTTCGATCTCGACGAGCTGGTTCTCGTACGGGTAGAGCGTGTAGACGTTGCGGACCTTGATCGGTCCCTTGCGGAAGCCCTCGAAACGGCCGGGCAGGAGCGACGTCATCGAGAGGTCCGCCCCCGTCGCCTCGCGCATCGTGTCGTTCACGAAGTCGAGAAGGGCCGTGTCCTCGAGGCGGGCGCGCGCGCCCGGAAAGTCGTCCTCGGCCGTCGCGACGACGGTATCCATGTAGGCGCGGGCCGCGGCGTCGTGCGGCGCCGCGATGGCGGCGACGGACGCGTCCGTCGCGACGGAGGCATCCGACGGCAGAAGCGCCGCGGTCAGGTCGGCCACCTTCATGCGCTTCCCGGACCTCTCGAACGTGACGTCCACGCGGGCGAGGACGTCGCCCCAGCGGCCGGGCTGGATCATCGCGACGCCGTTCAGCCGCGTGAGAGGGATGCGCCGGTGCGTGTGCCCGGTGAGGAGGAGGTCGATCCCGGGCACCCTCGAGAGCGCCACGACGCGGTTCTCGTCCTCGGTGCCGTCGGGTTCGCCCGTCTTCAGGTCCACTTCGGGGCCGCTGTGGATCAGCGCGACGACGAAGTCGCACTTCTCCTTGCCGCGCAGGACGGGCACGAGGCGCGCGGCCGCGTCCACGGGGTCCTCCCAGCGCAGGCCGGGGCGGTTCCGCGCGGGCTCCCAGTTCGGGATGTTCGGCGTCGTGAGGCCGAGGATGCCGATGCGGATCCCGGCGACCGTTTTGACCAGGTATTCGGGAAACGCGGCCGACCCGTCCGAGACGTTCCGCGTGTTGGACGAGAGCCACGGGAACGAAGACTCCTTCTGCGCCTTGCGGAGGACCGCGAGGCCGAAGTTGAACTCGTGGTTCCCGACCGACATCGCGTCGTACCGCATGGCGCTCATCGCCTCGGCCATGGGATCGGCGCTCTTCGACGGGTCCTTCGCGTGCAGGAACTCGATCGGCGTGCCCTGGATCGTGTCGCCCGCGTCGAGAAGGAGAACGTTCGCCGTCTCCTTGCGGATCGCGGCGACGCGCGTCGCGACGCGGGCGAGCCCGTCGTCCGCGGCCTGCGCGCGCTGGTAGTCCCACGGGAGGAGGTGGCCGTGCAGATCCGTCGTCTGGAGGATCGTGACGACGACGCGGTCGGCCGCGGCGGAGGAAGAGGATCCACTGAAAGTGAAGACGAGGAGGGAGAGGAGAAAGAGCGGAGCGATGCGAGGGCGGCGGTGCGGACGTCTCAAAGTCCGCGAATCTTGGCATATCCTCCGGCCCCATGCCTTCGAAGAAATCTCCTGGATCCCCTCCCGCGCCCGTCCCCGAAACGCTCGCGCGCCTCGAGCACCTCTACGGCGACGCGGGCTGCTCGCTGGACTTCGGACGCCCGCTCGAGCTCCTCGCGGCGACGATCCTCTCGGCGCAGTGCACGGACGCGCGCGTGAACATGGTCACGCCCGAGCTGTTCCGGCGCTTTCCCGACGCGGCCGCGCTCGCGGCCGCGCCGCCCGGGGCGCTCGAGGAGGTCATCCGCTCCACGGGCTTCTTCAACGCGAAGGCGAAGTCGCTCCGCGGGATGGCGAAGGCGCTCGTCGAGGAGCACGGCGGCGAGGTCCCGCGCACGATGGCCGAGCTCCACGCGCTGCCCGGCGTCGGCCGAAAGACGGCGAACGTGGTCCTCGGCAACGTGTGGGGGACGCCGGACGGCGTCGTCGTGGACACGCACGTCGGCCGGCTCGCACGGCGGCTCGGGTGGACGAAGAACACCGACCCCGTGAAGGTCGAGCAGGACCTCAACACGAAGATCCCCGAGAACCGCTGGACGTGGATCAGCCACGCCCTCATCCTCCACGGCCGCCGCATCTGCGTCTCGCAGCGGCCGAAGTGCGACCTCTGCACCCTTGCCGACATCTGCCCGAAGATCGGAGTGGAGGAAAAGAGAAAGACTTCTTTGAAAGTGAAGATAGCGAAGGCGCCCGGCGCGGCGCGCCGAGTTCGGCATGCGAAGGCCGCCCACGCGCCTTCTAAGAAAATCTCCTCTTCGTCTTCGTCTCCCAGCGGGACCAGAAAATGACGCCTCCCGGAATCGGTTCGATCGAAGTCATCTGCGGCTCGATGTTCTCGGGCAAGTCCGAGGAGCTCATCCGCCGCCTCACGCGGGCGCAGATCGCGCGCCGCCGCGTCCAGGCGTTCAAGCCGGTGCTCGACAACCGCTACGCCGAGATGGAGGTCGTCTCGCACGGCGGCCAGCGCCTCGTGGCGGTCGCCGTGACCACGTCCGCCGAGGTCCTCGCGAGGACGGACGCGCGCACGGAAGTCGTCGGGATCGACGAGGCCCAGTTCTTCGACGCCGCGATCGTCGAGGTCGTCTCGCGGCTCGCGGACCTCGGCAAGCGCGTGATCATCGCGGGCCTCGACCAGGACTACCTCGGCCGCCCGTTCGAGCCGATGCCGGCCCTGATGGCCGCCGCCGAGGAGGTCACGAAGACGCGCGCGATCTGCGTACGCTGTGGCCAGCCCGCGAGCCGCACGCAGCGTCTCGTCGAGTCCACCGAGCGCGTCGTCGTGGGCGCCGCTGGCCTGTACGAGGCCCGCTGCCGGCGCTGTTTCGAGCCCGGCGTCGCGAGCGCGGAGGGCAAGCTGCCCTTCCCGGACGGCTCTTCAACCGATTGAGTTCGAAGACGTTGCGGAGATCCTCAGAGGATCTGTGAATTCTCCTGTGGATTGCGTTGTGCAAAAGGCGGGGCTCCCGCATTTCGCGCGGCCTTCACAAATCCTGCACGGATTCCTGTGCAGAAGCCAAACCGTTGGAATTCCGGAGGTTTGCGCCGCACGGACCGCGTAAAGACCGCGGGGAGCCGCATGGATGGCCGGTTCCGGCGAATTACACAGGGCGAAGTCGGCTCACCATGCGGGTTTGATCGCGCTCACAAGCGGAAAACCCTCGAAAAATGCCTGTTTGACGCGATTCTGTGGCCTTCGACCCCTACCAGCCGGCGCTTTCGCGGTGCTCGCCGAACACGGAGCGCAGCGCGTCCACGACCTCGCCCAGAGTCACGAGGCCCGACACGGCCTCGACGATCGGGGGAAGCAGGTTGCGGCCCTCGCGTGCCGCGTCCGCCACGGCCTTCTGCAGCCGGGCCGCGGCCGCGGCGTCGCGCCGGGCCCTGAGCGCCGTGAGCCGCGCGACCTGGTCCGTCTCGACGGCCGGGTCGATCACGAGCGTCGGGATCGGCCGTTCCTCGGCGACGGTGAACTCGTTCACGCCGACGACGATCTGCTCCTTGTCCTCGATCGCGCGCTGCGCGCGGTAGGCCGCGTCCTGGATCTCGCGCTGGTAGAAGCCGGACTCGATCGCCTTGAGAGCGCCGCCCATCCCGTCGATCCGCGCGACGAGCGCGCCGGCCTCCGCGACGATGCCGGCCGTGAGGGCCTCGACGGCCCACGAGCCGCCGAGCGGGTCCGCGACACGCGCGACGCCCGTCTCGTGCGCGATGACCTGCTGCGTCCGGAGCGCGAGAAGCGCCGAATCCTCCGTGGGCAGGGACAGCGCCTCGTCCTTGCCGTTCGTGTGGAGGGACTGCGTGCCGCCGAGCACCGCCGCGAGCGCCTGGATCGCCACCCGGACGACGTTCACCTCGGGCTGCTGCGCGGTCAGCGTCGAACCGGCCGTCTGCGTGTGGAAGCGCAGGGCGGCCGCGCGCGGGTCCGTCACGCCGAAGCGCTCGCCGACGAGCCGCGCCCACAGGGTGCGGGCCGCGCGGAACTTCGCGATCTCCTCGAGAAAATCGTTGTGGACGTTGAAGAAGAACGACAGGCGCGGCGCGATGGCGGCGGGATCGAGGCCCGCCTCCCGGGCCGCCGTCAGGTACTCGAGGCCGTCCGCGAGCGTGAACGCGACCTCCTGCACGGCCGTCGAGCCCGCCTCGCGGATGTGGTAGCCGGAGATCGAGATCGTGTTCCAGCGCGGGACTTCCTTCTGGCAGAACGCGAAGACGTCCGTCACGAGCCGCATCGAGGGCTTTGGCGGGAACGCGTACGTGCCGCGGGCCGCGTACTCCTTGAGGATGTCGTTCTGGATCGTCCCGGAGAGCTTCGCCCACGGCGTGCCCCGCCCTTTCGCGACGGCGAGCAGGAGCGAGAGGAGGATCGACGCGGTGGCGTTGATCGTCATCGAGATCGACACGGCGTCGAGCGGGATCCCGTCGAGCAGCGTCTCCATGTCCTCGAGCGACGCGATCGGGACGCCGACCTTCCCGACCTCGCCGCGCGCGAGCGCGTGGTCCGAGTCGTAGCCGATCTGCGTCGGGAGGTCGAACGCGACGGAGAGGCCGCTCTGGCCGCGGTCGAGCAGGAAGCGGTACCGGCGGTTGGACTCCTTCGCGCTCGAAAAGCCCGCGTACTGGCGCATCGTCCAGAGCTTCGTGCGGTAGCCGCCGGGCAGCGTGCCGCGCGTGAACGGCGCCGCGCCGGGCTTGCCGGGATCCCAGCCGGCCGGCACGTCCGAGGGGCCGTAGGACGCCTTGACCGGGAGGCCGGAGGTGGTCGTGACGCTGGAGTCGCTCATGAGGCCGATGCTAAGCTGGTCCGGCAGAGGTTCCCAAGTGGCCCTCCGTCGACTCCCGGCTCTCTTCCTCGCGGCCCTCCTCGCCGGAGGCGGCTCGCACGCCGCGGAAGATCCCCTCCTCCTCTCGCTCCTCGAGGCGAAGAAGGCCTACAGGGAGAAGCGCTGGGCCGACGCGGACGCCGCGCTCAGGCGCCTCCTCGAGCTCGCCGCCGCGCCCGGGCGCGAGCCGGCCCTGACGAAGATCCTCCCCGCCTACCACTTCTACGCGGCCGCGGTCGCCTGGGAGCGGAAGGACGAGGAGCGGGCGCGTCAGGAGCTCGCGCGCTATTTCGAGTTCCAGCCCGAGGCGACCGTCGACCCGGGTGCGTACCCGAAGAGCTACTGCATCTTCTTCGACGCCCAGCGCACGGCCGCCGAGCGGCGCAACCCGGCGCCGCCTCCGCCGCCCGGGCTTGCCGACTTCGGCACGACGCTGCCGGACTTAGGCACGATCCCCCAGTACTCGGGCGACCCGGCGTGGCCCGCCACCGCAGTCTCCTTCCTCCTGACGGAACCCGAGAAGCGGGACTTCGCGGCGCTCGGAGACGACGCGGCACGGCGGGAGTGGGTCTTCCGGTTCTGGAAGAAGTTCGACCCGGACCCCGCGACGCGCGACAACGAAGCCGAGCGCGAGTTCTACCGGCGCGTCCAGTACGCCGAGGCGCACTTCTCGACCGAGACGATGCGCGGCTCGCTCTCGGACCGCGGGCGGGTCCTCGTCGTCCTCGGCCCTCCTTCGTACGTGGGCCGCTCGCCGCTCCTCCAGTCCGAGGACACGATGACGCAGCTCAAGACGTCGCAGCCCGTGATCGTCCGCAGTGCGACGGGCGGGGGGTCGCTCCTTCGCGTCCCGACGACCTCTCGCGGCGGCGTGACTCCGGGCGACATCGAGGGCGACGTCGAGATCTGGTACTACCGCCAGGACCGGGTCCCGAAGGGGCTGCCGTTCCAGGAGCTCCACTACCGTTTCATCTCGAAGAAGGGTTACGGGGACGCCGTCTTCCAGAAGGACGCCCGCGAGCTGATCTCCCTCCAGAGGGCCGCCCGGCTCCTCCGCACGGGCTCCTGACCCGTCCCGGCGCCGGTTCGCGCGTTCGTGTCAAGATTGGTCCACACGTGGCACGCACGCTCAGCGGCAACCTCGACACCTTCTCGCTCGCCGACCTCCTGCAGTGGCTCGAGATCAACGCCCTGTCGGGACGCGTCACGGTCTGGCGCGGCGAGGTCGTGCGCACGATCGACCTCAAGGGCGGCGCGATCGTCTTCGTGTCCTCGTCGCTCCCGAACGAGCGCCTCGGCGTCTTCCTGACGCGCCGCAAGGTCCTGACCGAGCCGGTCGTCTTCGAGCTGCTCGCCGAGAGCTTCGCGACGGGCCGGAACCTCACGCGCCTCATCCTCGAGCGCAACCTTCTCCCGCGCGAGAAGCTCGCCGAGGCCGTCGAGGGCCTCGCGATGAAGGTCCTGCTCGACCTCTTTCACTGGGCGGGCGCGTCGTTCGAGTTCGACCCGCTCTTCAAGATCGAGGATCTCATCCGGATCCACCTGTCCCTCCGCGGCCAGGTCCTCGCGTTCCACGGCGCCAAAGCGGTCGACGACTCGCGCGTGAACGTCGGGACGGCGACCGGAGGCGACGAAACGGGCGCGCGCTGGGAGCGCGAGTTCAAGGCCGAGAGCCTTGCCGCGATGTTCTGGGAGATCCTCGAGGGTCTCCCCGGTGAAACGCCGTCCCCCGCCCAGCTCAAGGAGTCCTACCAGGGCTTCACGTCCTTCGCGAACCGCGTCCACAAGCGCCTCCGCGAGCCGTCGCGCCTGTTCCCCGTGTACGACGACACCGCCGTCATGCTGAAGAGCGCGCTCGACGAGGGCGGCGATCCCGAGCGCCTCGTGCAGATCGCGGCGCTCGACCCGTTCCTCACGATCGACCTCCTCTACCTCGCGAACGCGCTGCGCACCGAGGCCACCGAGCTCGTGCGGACCTCCCGCGAGGCCGCCGGCGTCCTCGGCAACGCCGCGCTCCGGCGGTTCGTGGGCCTCCTCGCGGACCCGTCCACGCCGAAGGTCCCGTCCGAGGAGAAGATGGAGCGCGTCATCCGCCGCGCGGCGCTGTCCACCGCGGTGGCCGCCTCCCATCTCGCGGAGGGGACGGACATCCCGCGCGAGGAGGCGTACACGCTCGGCCTCCTCGAGCCGCTCGGCAGCTACGAGCTCCTCAAGTTGTTGATCTCGGCGCCCTTCCCGCCCGGCCCGATCCGCGTCGGGGCGCTCTCGCGCTTCCGCGCCGCGGCCGGACGCGTGCTGGCCCGGAAGTTGAATCTCCCGCAGGCCGTCGAGGACGTCCTCGGCTCGAGCGGGCGGGTCGCCTCGCGCAGCCCGGCCGCCGAACAGCTGATCTTTCTCGCCAAGCAGATCGCGCCGTCCGAGCAGATCGGGCACGAGTGGACGACGGAGGATCCGAAGCTCTCGGACCAGGTCGTGGCGCTCTCCGCCCGCGCCGACCTTCCCCAGCTCGTCGCCCGCGACGCGTCGATGCTGCGCGAAATCCTCCAGCTCTGACGCCCCTTTCCCCGCGAGGTGAACCGATGACTCCAGCCGTCCGTTTCCGGCGCCCGGGCGCCGCCGCCTTCGTCGCCGCGTTCGCCGTCGTCGCCGCCGCCGCCCAGCAGCCCGAGCCCCCATCTCTTCTCCGCGAGGGCGTCCGCGCGGCCGTCGACGTCACGGTGATGGACCTCGACGTCGTCGCGACCGGCAAGGGCGGCGATCCCGTGACGGACCTCGGGAAGAGCGAGATCACGGTCATCGTGGACGGCATCCCGTACGCGCCCGACTATTTCGCCCGCATCGACGCCGGGCAGGTCCACGGCCCGGACCTGGCGAACGCGTCGCCCGACGTCGTCCTCGAGACGACGCGCGCCGGCGACACGCGCTGGGTCCCCCGCCAGTTCCTCGCCTTCTTCGACGACGAGCACCTGATGCCGTTCGAGAGGAAGCGCGTCATCGAGGGGCTGCGCGACTTCGTCACGCGCCTCTCGCCGTCGGACTCGATGGCGCTCCTCGCATACAACATCTCGACCCGCGTCTTCGTGCCCTTCACGAGCTCGAAGGAGGATCTCCTCCTCGGCCTCTCGCGGCTCGAGAAGTTGCCCCCGCGCGGGCTGTACTGGGACACCCAGTATCGCCAGGCGATCCGGGAAGCGCGACGCTACTCCCCGGTTTCGATCCAGGGGCAGGCCGCGCGCGACTCGATCGTGCGGACCTGGGGGGCGCAGGCGTGGGCGCGCGACAAGGGCACGCTCGACGAGTTCCGCCGGACCGTCGACGCGCTCGCGGCGCGCTCGGGCAAGCGCGTTCTCCTCTACGTGTCGCACGGCATGGAACTTCGCCCGGGCCAGAGCTTCGCGCAGTCCCTCGGCGGGAGCGCCCTGAACCAGTTCGACTACGACGTCATGCCCCAGTACCGGGCGGTCCTCGAGTCCGCGAACCGCGCCGGGATCACGCTCCACGCGATCGACGCGCTCGGACTCGTGGCGGGCGGCGACGCCTCCGAGTCCGATCCGCCCGCGATCGATCCCTTCCTCGCGAACGCGAACCGGCGCGAGATCCTCGCGGGCCTCGCGGACGAAACGGGAGGGCTCCTCGTCGAGAACCGGAACGTCTTCGCGCCCTCCCTCGACCGCATCTACCGCGAATCCGCGAGCTACTACTCCATCGGGGTCACCCTCGCGGTGCTCAACGCGAAGAAGCCCACGCACGACGTGAAGCTCCGGACGACCCGCCCCGGCGTGACGCTCCGGACGCGCCGGGGATTCGCGCCGCTCACGGCCGCCCAGGCCGCGCGCGACAGGCTCGAGATGGCGCTCATCACCCCCGACGCGGCCGGCGACTTCGCCGTGGCCGTCCGGACGGAGGCGCCGAAGAAGGGCGGCGGCATGGGACGCCGCCTCGTCCCGTTCGCGGTCGTCGTCCCCGTCTCGGCGCTCACGTTCCTCGACGAAGGCGGGAAGAAGAAGGCCGTCGTCGAGATCGGGCTCGCGGCCGTGGAAGACACCGGCGCGCGCTCGGCGCCCGTCACCCAGAGGCAGGAGATCGTCGTGACGCCCGAGGTCCTCGCGGCCTCGGGGAAGGAGCCGTTCGTCTACCGCGGCGAGTTCAAGTCGGGAACCGGCAACATGCGGTTCGTGGCGACCGTGCGCGACGTCGCCTCGAACCGCGTCGGAGTCGGCTCCGCGAGCGTCCGGGTGGAGTAGGCCTCAGCCTTTCTTTTTCGGAGCAGGCGCCGGAGCGGGCGCCGCGCCCCCCACGACCGAGAAGGGCGCGACGAGGTCGAGCTTCTTCTGCGTGACCGTGTCGAGGATCGTCACGCGCAGCTCGTAGTCGTTCGGCTTGAGGTACTGGCCGAGGTTCGACTCGATGACGCCGCCGGCGAGGTCGAGAACGAGCGCGCCGCCCTCCTGCGACGGGGGAACTTTCTGCGGCTCCTCCGGCGGGGTCGGCACGTCGATCGGCGGCTGGCCCTTCGGCTTGAGCTTGATCGTGCGCTTGAGCGTGAGCGTGCGCGACACCGGGTCCACCGGGGGGTTGTACACGCGGACGGCGTACGAGAGACCGTCGGCGGGATCCAGCTTGCCGTCGCCCTTGACGACGAACCGGCGGGCCGAGAACGTGAACGGATCGTCGGCCGCCGGCGTGTCGGTCGGGAAATCGTTCACGGCGACCACGAGGGCCGAGGCCGAGAACTCCGTCGGAAGGGCCGGGACCGCGATCGTCCGGCGCCCCGACACGAGGACCTTGCCGGAGGCGTCGAGCAGGACCGCGGCCACGTCGTAGTCGCCGGGGAGGACGCGCAGCGCGCGATCAGCGAAGAAGTCGGAACGCGTCTTCAGGAGTTTCGCGTCCTCGTCGACGCGGGCGGCCTCGCTCCCGTCGGCGGCGCGCGCGACGATTGCGAGGCGCGCGCCCGCGCCTGTCCCGACCGCGCCGGCCGGAGCGTAGAGCTGGACGCTGAGGCGCGTCGCCCCGTCGCGATAGGCGAGCGAGAGGAGGGCGAGAGGGCCGAACGCCTCCTTCGGAAGGCCGTCGATCGCGGCGCGCGACGCCGGGGCGAGGGCCGGGCCCTTGGCGGCCTCGACCGCGGCCTTCTGCTCGGCCTCGGCCTGCTCGCGCGTCTTGTAGACCGGGACCTCCTTGAGGTCCGGGCTCACGACCGACATCTGCGCGGCCTTGTTCTCGAAACGCCGGGCCGGCGACATGTCGAGGAGCGACTCGGTCCCGAGGCCGACGTCGACGATGAACTTGATTTCCTGGGACTGGACGTCGGCCCACGCCGGCAGGTGCGCCTTGTCGTAGACGAACGTATACAGCATCGACGCGCCGCCTCCCGTGCCCGACACGCCGCCGGCCCCTCCCGTGCCGGCGAACGGCGTGTCCGCCGAAGAAGTCGCCTTCGCCGTGATCTCCTTCGGAGGGCCGACGAGGATGACCAGCCTGCCGCGCTCGGTCAGGGCGCCGCGCTTCTTGCCGACCGGGAATCGTTCGTCGGCGAGCTTCACGAGCGCGTCGAAGCGCTCGCGGAACTCGTTGCGCGGCGTCTTGATGTCCGGGTCGCGCCGCGCCCAGAAGAGCGCGATGAACTTCTCGGCCTCCTCGTCGGACGCGACCTTCTTCCAGTCTTTCTTCTCGGCGTCTGTCGAGAGGTACTGGTACTCGGGCGATTTCTCCCAGTCCTTGTGCTTGTCGAGCGCGGCCAACGCGGAGGGGGCCGCCGAGACGAGGAGAGCGAGGAGGGCGAAGGCGGAGATCGATCGCTTCATGACGACTCCAGCGCGCGGAGCGCGGTTTCAGTCGGGCGCCTCGAGGAGGCGCGCCAACCCGCGACTATACAGGAGCGTTCGACTCTCCCTCGCGACGGGCAAAACGCCAGCGCTCGACTACGGAAACTTGGACCGGAATCCCGGTTGACGTTCGACATTCGCGTCCCCGTCCCTGCCGCCGCCAGCGAAAGCATTTGTTTTCAGTTGGATAAAAGGCAGTTTGCGGGCGACGTGGACGGCATGTAGAGTGCTAGGGACACATCGGTCGAACTGCACTTGAAGCTCCGTCTCCGGCTCGCGGAATCCATTGCCTTGGTCACCCCGCCGCCCGGAACGGAAAATCAAATCGATTCAATTGGAGGAGGAAGGAACAGCATGACCAGGAAAAGGATTCTCGGACTCCTGGCTCTGCTCCTCGTGGTCGTCGTGGGAGCGACGAGCGCGATGGGTCAGAGCACGACGACGGGCAACCTCACCGGCAAGGTCGAGAACGAGAACGCCGGCCTGCCCGGCGTGAGCGTCACGATCAAGTCGCCCAACCTGCAGGGGACGCGCACGACGACCACGTCGGCCGCGGGCGCCTTCACGTTCGCGGCGCTTCCCCCCGGCGAGTACACCGTCTCGTTCGCGCTCCAGGGCTTCCAGCCCATCACGAAGACGGTCAAGGTGACCGCGGGCCAGCAGTCGGCCCTCGACGTCAACATGACGCTTTCGGGCGTGCAGGCGAGCGCCGTCGTCACGGCGAAGTCCGACATCGTCTCGACGACGACTCAGGCCTCGACGACGATCACGAACGACCTCTCGAACCAGCTGCCGAACACGCGCACGATCGCCCAGGCCGCGGCGCTCTCCTCGGGCGTCATCCCCGTCGTGAGCCTCGGCAACGCCCTCACGATCGGCGGCGCGCCGACGTTCGACAACCTCTACACGGTCGACGGCGCCGTCATCACGGACAACATCCGCGCGACGCCGAACAACCTCTTCGTCGAGGACGCGATCCAGGAGACGACCACGAACGTGAACGGGATCTCGGCCGAGTACGGCCGGTTCCAGGGCGGCGTCATCAACACGGTGACGAAGTCCGGCGGCAACACGTTCTCGGGCTCATTCCGGACGACGTTCGTCAACGACGCGTGGAGCGCCGTGACGCCCCAGGGCGAGGCGCGCGTCCAGGACCTCAACGAGCGGTACGAGGCGACCCTCGGCGGGCCGATCTGGAAGGACCACATCTGGTTCTTCGGCTCCGGCCGCAGCGCGAAGACGGGCAACGCCGCCTCGACGTTCGCGGACGCGAAGGTGGGCGGCCAGACGCCGGTCGGCGGCTACGAGGGAACTCCCTACACGAACTCGATCGACGAGCAGCGCTATTCCGGCAAGCTCACGATCACCCCGGTCCAGAACCACACCCTCACCGCTTCCTACCTGAGCATCAGCAACAAGGAAGGGAACAACGTCTTCGGGACCGTCCTGGACACGGCGAGCTTCGTCCAGCGCGAGCTGCCGCAGGACACGCTCTCGATCGCCTACAACGGCGTCTTCACGTCGAACCTGTTCTTCGAGGGCATGTACTCGAACCGCCACTTCACGTTCAAGAACTCGGGGTCCACGTTCACGGACATCATCAACGGCACGCTCATGCGGGACCAGTCGCGCGGCAACGCCCGTTGGAACGCGCCGACGTTCTGCGGCGTGTGCGGTCCCGAGAAGCGCGACAACGAGGACATCCTCCTCAAGGCCACGTACTTCCTCTCGACGGGCTCCCTGGGCTCGCACAACATCGTGCTCGGCTACGACACGTTCAAGGGCATCCGGACGGCGAACAACTACCAGTCCGGCAGCAACTACCGCATCTTCCACTCGAGCACGATCAAGTACAACGGCACCATCTACCCGGTCATCGACAACACCGGCACGAACTACATCTACTACACGCCGATCACCACGCTCACGCAGGGCACGAGCACGAAGACGGACTCGTACTTCCTGAACGACCAGTGGCGCCTCAGCGACCGCCTGTCGTTCAACCTCGGCGTCCGCTACGACAAGAACAACGCCAAGAACAGCGTCGGCGCCACGACGGCGAACGACGCGGCGTGGAGCCCGCGCGTCGCCGTGAACTGGGACGTGACCGGCAAGGGCAACGTCCGCCTCGGCGCTTCCTACGCGCACTACGTCGGCGGCCTCCAGGACTCGATCCAGGACTCGACGTCGGCCGGCGGCCAGCCCGCGACGTACTACTGGTACTACACGGCGGCCTCGGGCGCGCAGAAGATCAACGTGGGCGTCCCGGCGGGCACGCAGCCCCCGGTCTCGGCCGCGGCGGCGATCCAGCAGGTCTTCGACTGGTTCTACGCGCACGGCTGCCCCACCCTCGCGACGTGCACGCTTCCCCTCGGCGGCGCCAACGTCCCCGGCCTGAACCGCACGATCGACGGAACGATCAAGTCGCCGTACGCGAAGGAGTACACGTTCGGCGTCACGGGCAACCTCGGCTCGAACTTCTCGTACCGGGCCGACTTCGTCCGCCGCGAATTCCACGACTTCTACAACCAGGTCATCAACCTGTCGACGGGCTACGTGACCACCCCGACGGGCCAGAAGCTTGACTTCGGCCTGATCGGGAACACGAACAGCGTCGAGCGCAACTACACGGGCCTCCAGACGCAGTTCCAGTACCGCTGGCAGTGGCTCACGGTCGGCGGCAACTGGACGTGGTCGCACACGCTCGGCACCTTCGACGCCGAGGCCGGGAACTCCGGCGCCGTCACGAACACGACCGAGTCTTACCCCGAATACAAGCAGCCGTCGTGGAACGCCCCGTACGGCTCGATGGCCTCGGACCAGCGGCACCGGGTCCGCCTGATCGCGTCGGCCGACCTCCCGTTCATCCCCAAGGCGATGGGCAACTTCAACCTCGGCCTCATCCAGGGCTACGACACCGGCGCCCCGTACGGCGCGGTGGGCACGGTCCGCGCGTCCAACTACGTCACGAACCCGGGCTACCAGCAGCGGCCCACGACGTCCACGTACTACTACACGGCGCGCGACGCCTTCCGGACGGACGACATCAAGCGCACGGACCTCTCGCTCACGTGGACGCTCCGGCTCTTCAACACCCTGGAGCTCTTCGTCCAGCCGCAGGTCCTCAACGCCACGAACAACCAGGGCGCAATCGCCGTCAACCAGACGGTTCAGACGAGGAACAACACGACGGGCTACCTCCACTTCAACCCCTTCACGACGACGCCCGTCCAGGGCCCGCGGGATACGGCGAATCCCACGGCGAACTGGAACTACGGCCCGAGCTTCGGGCAGGTCACGTCCGTCGCGGGCTGGCAGCAGCCCCGGACGTTCCTCCTCACGGCGGGCCTCCGCTTCTAGTCTTTTCTCACCCGTTCTTTCTGGAGCCGGGCCTTCGGGCCCGGCTCCTTTTCTTTCACCCCCCTGGGTTACCCTCCGTCGATGGAGTCCGGAAGGCTCGCCGCGGCGCTCGTCGCCTGCGCGATCACCCTCGGTTTCGGAGCCGCCGGGTGCCGCCGCGGGCCGAAGGCCGAGGCCTTCTCACGCGCACCCGTCGTCCTCGTGAGCGTCGACACGCTCCGCTCGGACCATCTCCCGGCCTACGGGTACAAGGGCGTCGAGACGCCCGCTCTCGACGCGCTGAGGAAGGACTCGATCCTCTTCACGCGCGCCTTCTCGCACGTTCCCCTCACGCTTCCCTCGCACGCCTCGATGCTCACCGGGCGGGAGCCCTCCACGCACGGCATCCACGACAACCTCGGTTACAAGCTCCGGGCGGACGTCCCGACGCTCGCCGAGCTCCTCAAGAGGGAGGGTTACGAGACCGGCGCCGCCGTCTCGTGCTTCGTCCTGAAGGGAGCCGCCAGCGGGATCTCGCGCGGCTTCGACTTCTACGACGACGCCGTGGAACCGGAAAAAGGCGGTGAGGCCCTCGGACGGGTCCAGCGGGCGGGGCCCGAGACGGAAGCCCGGCTCGAGACCTGGCTCGCGGCGCGGCCCGCGAACGGGAAGACGTTCGCGTTCCTCCACCTCTACGAGCCCCACACGCCGTACGAGCCGCCCGAGCCGTTCAAGACGCGCTACGCCGCGCAGCCGTACGACGGCGAGATCGCGGAGTCGGACGCGATCCTCGGCAGGCTCGTCGCGTTCCTGAAAGCCCGCGGCCTCTACGACAGGGCCGTGATCGTGTTCCTCTCGGACCACGGGGAGGGCCTCGGCGAGCACGGCGAGTCCGAGCACGGGGTGTTCCTCTACCGCGAGAGCCTGCAGGTGCCGCTCTTCGTGAAGTTGCCGGGCGGCCGGCGCGCGGGCGAAACCGTCGACGAGCCCGCGGCGCTGTTCGACGTCTTCACGACGATCGCCGAAGGCGCGGGCGTCCGGGGCTTCCAGCGGCCCGAGGGGACGCGGTCCCTCCTCGACCCGCCGGGGGCTCCCCCGCGCCGCATCCTCTCCGAAACGTTCTTCCCGCGGATCCACTTCGGCTGGAGCGAGCTGTCGTCGCTCTTCGACGGGCGCTGGCACTACATCGAGGCGCCGAAGGCCGAGATCTACGACGTCGCCGCCGATCCCGCCGAGACGTCGAATCTTCATTCCCGGAAGCCCGACCCGCTCCGGCCGATGCTCGCCGAGATCGAGAAGCGCAAACCGGTGTACGAATCGGCCGGCGACCTCGACCCCGAGGCGCGCAAGAAGCTCGCCTCCCTCGGCTACCTGAGCGCGGGCCCGTCGAGCGCCAACGCGGGAGGCCTCGCCGACCCGAAGGACCGGATCAAGACCTTCGAGGAGCTCCGGATGGGCCTCGGCGAATTCACGGCGGGGAACGCCGCGAAGGCGCATGCGGTCTTCCAGAAGCTCCTCGCCGAGAACCCCCGGATGCTCGACGTCTGGGACATGGACTCGAAGGCCCTCGTCCAGCTCGGCCGGCCCGAGGAGGCGCTCGCGGCCCTGAAGAAGACGGTCGACCTCGCGCCGGAGGCGGCGCGGACGCCGTACCTGCGCGAGGTGGCGAACCTCTGCCTGCAGCTCGGGAAGTGGGACGAGGCGCTGAAGCACGCCGAGGCGCTCCGCGCGCTCGGTGACCCCGACGCGGAAGACATCGCCGCCCGCGGCTTCCTCGGCAAGGGCGATCTCGCCGCCGCCGAGCCCGCCGCCCGCGCCGCGTACGAGAAGGGCTCGGGCAAGACGAAGGTGCGCGGCGCTCTCGTCCTCGGGCGCCTCGCCGTCATGCGGAACGACTTCGCCTCTGCCGACAAGTGGTCGCAGGAGGCGGCCGCCCTCTCCGCGGACGACAAGACCGTCCAGTCGGGTCTCCACATGCTGCGTGGGGACGTCCTCGCCCGGCAGGGCCGGGCGCCGGAGGCCGAAAAAGAGTTCCTCGAGGAGATCCGCCTCTACCCCGACCGCACGGACGCCCGCGTCTCGCTCGCCGCCCTCTACGCATCCGCGGGCCGGCGCGAGGACGCGCGCCGGACGCTCATCGCGCTCGTCGTCCACGAGCCGAGCCCGGAGACCTTCCTCCTCGCGATGAAGACGTTCCGCGCGACGGAAGACCCGGACGGCGAGCGCGAGATGCGCCGCGAGGCAAGGCGCCGCTTCCCGGGCGACGCGCGCTTCTGAAAGGCTACTTCTTCGGAGGGAGCGTCCCCGTCACGACGAACGTCGTCGACGCTTCGGCTTTCTTCTTGGAGACGTTGTCCGTCACGACGACCTTGATCTCGTAATCGCCGGGCTTGCGCAGGTACTCGCCGAGCCGCGTCTCGATCAGGACGGCCGAGACGTCGACGGTCAGGATTCCCCCGGAAGCCTGGTCCTTGCGGTCCGGGACCGGGGTCGGCGGGTCCTGCGGCTGGGGAACGTCCGACCACTGCGCGCCCTTCGGCCGGAACCGGACCGAGCGCGAGAGGCTCACGGACTTCGTCGCGGGGTCCACGGCCGGGTTGTAGACGCGCAGGACGAACGAGAGGCCGTCCGTCGGGTCGAGGCGCGCCCCCTTGGAGACGAACCGGTGGCCCGAGAACGTGAACGCGTCTTCGGGCTTCGGATTCGGCACGACGAAGAACGCGCTCGCGATCACGAGGGGCGAGACCGCGAAGTCGGCGGGCACGGCCGCGACGGAGACGCTCTTCCGGGCCGCCCCGACGGCCTTCCCGGCAGCGTCATAGACGCCGGCGGCCACGGTGTACTCGCCGGGCGGGACCGAGAACCACCGGCTCGCGTAGAGGCCTCCGCCCGGCGCGGGCTCGAGCGGCGTCGCTTCTTCGTAACGCGCGGCGTCCTTGCCGTCCGAAGTCCGGACGAGGAACGCGAGCCGGCTTCCGGCCGGCAGCTCGCCCGCGGCCGCCGTGACGAAGATCTGGGCCTGGATGCGCGTGTCGTCCGTCTCCCCTGCGGCCAGGGGAACCACCGCGAGGAGCGCGGAATCCTCCGCGAGGCCCTCGAGCGAGGTCCGGATCGCGGGCGTGAGGGCGGGCCCCTTGCGGGCCTCGGCCTCGGCGGCGAGCGCGGCCTGGCGCTCGGCCTCGAGTTCGGCGGCCGTGCGGTAGTGCGGCGCCTCCTTGAGGTCGGGGTTCCTGACCAGAGCGGCGCGGGCGTTCACTTCGAGGCGCTTGACGTCGCCGCTGGACCTTCCCGCCGCGAAGTCGCTCGCCTGCTCCACGATGAACTCGGCCAGGAGGGATTTCATCTTCGCCCACTCGGGGAGCTGCGCCGCCTCGTAGACGAACGTGACCTTGCTCTCGCCGATCGACGTCCCGGGTTCGTTCGGCGGCGGGATGTTGGCCGAGCCCGGAGCCGACGTGGGCTGCGCCTTCGTTCCGGCGGACCGCAGAAGCGTCTTCGGGGGGCCGAGCAGGATGTACGCCTTCCCGCGCTCCGTCAGGGCGCCGCGCTGCCGCGGCATTGCGAAGAGCTGGTCGGCCTCCTTCACGCGCTGGTCGAAGCCGAGCTTGTACTCGTTGACCGGCGTCTTGAGGTCCGGGTCGCGCCTGGCCCAGAAGAGCTGGACGAACCGGTCGGCCTGCTCGTCCATCGTGATCTTCTTCCACTCCTTCTGCTCGGCGTCCGTCGCGAGAAACACGAACTCCGGCGACCGGGTCCAGTCCTTGTAGCGCTCGAGGCCGGCGCCGAGGCCCGGGACGGATGCGGCGAGAAGGAGCAAGGCGACGACGCGAAGAGAAGTTCTCATCTTGACCGCTGGAATACCGCAAAGTGGAATCCCTGACAAGGGCGAAGGGATCTCCTCTCCTGCCTGATGCAGACGCATCAGGCCTTGCGGGCTCCCCGATCCCATAGGATCATCCGGGAAACATCATCCCGGCCCGATGCGACTCGTCCCGGATTCCGGTCTTTCTTCATCTCCACATTCCCCGGCGAGAAGGCCGGGGTACCCGAAGGAGGGAAACCAGTGCGCTCGTCAACATCCCCCGTTTCCGCAAGGCGTCTTTCGATCCTCGTCGGCGTCGCGCTCCTCGTGGGCCTCGCCCTCGCGCCCGTCCTCCTCGCACAGGGACTTCCGACCGCCACGCTGTCGGGCCGCGTACGCAACGACGCGCTCGATCTCCCGGGTGTCACCGTCACGGCGAAGTCCCCGGCCCTCCAGGGCACCCGCACGACGGTCACCGGAGCGAACGGCACCTACGTCCTCGCGAACCTGCCCCCCGGCGAATACCAGATCACGTTCGCGATCCAGGGCTTCAAGGCCCAGACGCTGAACAAGTCGCTGGGCGCCTCGCAGCAGGCGAGCCTCGACGCGAACCTCGCGATGACGGTCACCGCGACGACGACGGTCACGGCCCAGAGCGACTCGATCTCGCAGTCGCCCGCCCAGGCGACCACCTACACGGGCGACACCCTCGCCAAGCTCCCCACGGCGCGCACGGTCACGTCGGCGGTCATCCTCTCGCCCGGCGTCAACCAGAACGGCCCGAACGGGGCTTCGATCTCGGGCGCGCAGTCCACCGAGAACCTCTACACGGTCAACGGCGTCACGATCACGGACAACGTGCGCTCCTCGCCGAACAACCTCTTCATCGAGGACGCCATCCAGGAGACCACCACGACGACGTCGAGCGTCTCGGCCGAGTACGGGAGGTTCACCGGCGGCGTGATCAACACGATCACGAAGTCCGGCGGCAACGTGTTCTCCGGCTCGTTCCGCGCGACGCTCAACAACAACGCCTGGAACTCCACGTCGGGCTACCGGACCGCGACGGGCGCGAACCCGCAGGAAGGCACCTTCACGAACACGGTCACGTCGACCTACGAGGCGACGCTCGGCGGCCCGATCCTCAAGGACATGCTCTGGTTCTTCGGGGCCGGCCGCTACTTCGACACGAGCGAGGCCCTCACCTCCGTCACGCGCTTCACGAACGTTCCGTACACGAACGGCGCGAAGGAGACACGCTACGAAGGCAAGCTGACGTTCTCGCCCGTCCAGAACCACACCCTCACCGGCTCGTACATCGGGGTCAAGCACGACGACGTCAACTACTCCTTCACACCCATCCCCATTGCGGACATGGCGAGCATCTACGACCGCCAGCTCCCGCAGGAGCTCCTGGCGTTCAACTACAACGGCGTCCTCTCGTCGAACTTCTTCCTCGAGGGCTCGTACTCGAGGCGCAAGTTCACGTTCGAGAATTCCGGCGGCCGCTTCCAGGACAACGTGAACGGCACGGTCTACCGCGACCTCAATCTCGGCGTCTCGTACAACGCCCCGATCTTCTGCGGCGTGTGCGGCCCCGAGAAGCGCGACAACAACGAGTTCTTCGTCAAGGGCACGTACTTCCTCTCGACGCCGAGCCTCGGCTCGCACAACCTCGTGCTCGGCTACGACAACTTCGCCGGCCAGCGCCTGTCGAACAACTACCAGTCGGGCAGCAACTACGTCTTCTACAGCAACACGGCTTCCATCATTCAGGGCCCGAACATCTATCCGGTCATCCCGGGAAACTCCTCCGCCGAGCTCGACTACTGGCCGGTCCTGCAGGCCTCGCAGGGCAGCAATCTCCGGACGCAGTCCGCGTTCCTCAACGACGCGTGGCGCCTGAACGACCGCCTGTCGTTCAACCTCGGCGTCCGCTGGGACAAGAACGACGCCACCGACGCGGCGGGCAACGTCACGTCGAAGGACTCGAAGTTCAGCCCGCGTCTTTCCGCCACGTACGACGTCACCGGCAACGGCAGCCTGCGCGTCACGGCGAGCTACGCGCAGTACGTCGCGGCCCTGCAGGAGACGCAGGCGGGCAGCGGCGCGACGCTCGCGGGCAGCCCGGCCGACTTCTACTGGTACTACGACGGCCCCGGCATCAACACGGGCGCCGGCCCGTACCTCACCTCGCAGCAGGCGCTCCAGAAGGTCTTCGAATGGTTCGGCGCCGGCGGCTGCCTTCCGAACCCCCTCGCCGCGAGCTGCAAGATCCCGCAGGGCGGCGCGCCGTCCATCGGCGGCGTGAACGTCCAGATCCGCGACTCGCTGGCCTCCCCGAACACGAAGGAGTACGTGTTCGGAGTCGCGGGCAATTTCGGCAAGTCGACCCAGGGCAGCTACCGCGTCGACTTCGTCCGCCGCGAGTACAAGGATTACTACGACCTCAAGAAGGACCTGTCGACCGGCAGTGTCACGAGCCCGTTCGGAGCCGTCCAGGACCTCGGCCTCGTCGTGAACTCGGACGACTACCGCCGCGAGTACACCGGCCTCCACTCGCAGGTCTTCTACCGCTTCACCCCGAGCTTCACGCTCGGCGCCAACTGGACGTGGTCACACCTGATCGGCGACATCGTCGGCGAGACGAGCGGTTCCGGCCCGGTGCGCGGCGGCTCGCACGTCTACCCCGAGTACTTCCAGCGCTCGTGGAACAACCCGGTCGGCGACCTGAGCCAGGACGAGCGCCACCGCGTGCGCGTCTACGGCAACTACGACCTCCCGGTGCCGGCCAGCTGGGGGAGCTTCAACATCGGCCTCATCCAGACGTACGACACCGGCACGCCTTACGGCGCCGCGGGCTCGATCCGCACGGGCTCCTACGTCACGAACCCCGGCTACCTGACGCCTCCCGCGTCCGTGACCTACTACTTCCAGCCGCGCGACACGTACCGGACCGAGAGCATCTACCGCACGGACATGCAGCTCTATTACTCGCACCGCATCGTCGGCGGCCTCGAGATCTTCGTCATCCCGCAGGTGTTCAACGTGTTCAACGCGCAGCACGTCGTCGCCGTCAACACGACCGTGAACACGAACTTCAACACGTCGAACCTCGTCGCGTTCAACCCGTTCACGAACGCGTCGCCGATCGAGTGTCCGCAGGGCACGGCGGGCGCCGCCTGCAAGGCGATGGGGGCGAACTACCAGAAGGGCTCGCTCTACGGCACCCCGACCGCCGCCGGGAGCTATCAGACCCCGCGCTACTTCCAGATGTCGGTGGGCATCCGCTTCTAGACTTTCCTCCCTCCTTCGTCGACGGGCCCCGGCGCAGCCGGGGCCCTTTTCTTTGCCCGGGGCTAGACTCGCCGCGTGCGCTTCCCGACGCGAGCCCGCTGCGGGCTGCCAGCGGCCCTCGGGCTCGTCGTCCTCGTCGCGGCCGGCGGCTGCGCCCGGCCTCGATCCTCGTCCCGCGTCTTCCCGAAGGCCCCCGTCGTCCTGATCTCGATCGACACGCTCCGCTCCGACCGCCTCCCCTTCTACGGTTACGGCGGCGTGAAGACGCCGGCGCTCTCGGCCCTCCGGAAAGACTCGATCCTCTTCGAGAGTGCATGGGCCCACGCGCCGCTCACGCTCCCGTCGCACGCCACGGTCTTCACCGGCCTGCTGCCGGACAAGAACGGGCTCCACGACAACCTCGGCTACTCCCTGAATCCCTCGGTCCCCACGCTCGCGGAGCTCCTCGGGAAGGCCGGCTACGCGACCGGCGGCGCCGTCACGAGCCTCGTCCTCTCCGGGACGACCGGCATCGGGCGCGGCTTCGGCCTCTGGGACGACGACGTCGTTCCGACGCGCGCGTACCAGGCCCTGAGCCGCGTGCAGCGCCCGGGGGACGAAGCCGAGGCCGCGATGGAGCGCTGGATCGAGAAGCAGTCCGGGCCGTTCCTCGCCTTCCTCCACCTCTACGAGCCGCACGCGCCGTACGAGCCGAAGGAGCCTTTTCGGAGCCTCTACGCGAGCCCGTACGACGGGGAGATCGCCACCGCGGACGCGATCACCGGCAGGTTCCTCGACTTCCTGAAAGCGAAGGGCCTCTACGACGGCGCCCTGATCGTCCTGATGTCCGACCATGGCGAGGGGCTCGGCGACCATGGCGAGAGCGAGCACGGCGTCTTCCTCTACCGGGAGGTCCTGCAGGTGCCGCTCCTCGTGAAACTCCCGAAGGGCGGCTCCCCGGCGCCGCGCTCGGTGGCCGCGCCCGTCCAGCTCGCCGACGTCTTCACGACGATCGGGAAGGCCACGGGACTCGAGGGCTTCGCGGCGCCCGCCGGAACGGTCTCGCTGATCGAGCTGGCCGACGCCGTCGCGCAGCCGGGGCGGCGGATCTACGCCGAGTCGTTCTTCCCGCGGACGCACTTCGGGTGGAACGAGCTGCGCTCGCTCGTGGACGGCCGCTGGCACTACGTCGAGGCGCCCCGGCCCGAGCTCTTCGACCTCGCCGCCGACCCGGCCGAGAGGACGAACCTCGCGGACGGCCGGCCCGATCCGTTCCGGAAGATGCGGATCGAGATGGAGGCGCTCCGGACGTCGTTCGCGGCGCCCGCCGCCGCCGACCGCGAAACGGCGAAGAAGCTCGCGTCGCTCGGCTACCTCAGCTCGGGTCAGGCGGCGGGCAGCGGCCCGCTGGACGACCCGAAGGACCACATCGCGACCGTCGGCCTCATGAAGGACGCTCTCCGCGAATTCGTCGAGGGCAGCGCGGCCAGGTCCGTGGCGATCACGCAGAACCTTCTCGCGGAGAACCCGCGGATGCTCGACATCTGGGAACTGCAGGCGCAGGCGCTCGCGAAGCAGGGGAAGACCGACGAGGCGCTCGCGTCGCTCCGGAAGACGATCGAGCTCGCTCCCGCGGGATCGACGCAGTACGTCGTCTCGTTCGCGAACCACGCGCTCCAGATGGGCAAGGCCGACGAGGCCCGGAAGCACGCGGAGCTCGCGCGGTCGATGGGCGACCCGGCGGGCGACGAGATCCTCGCGCGCGCGTGCCTCGCGCTCGGCGACCTGCCGGCGGCCGAGACGGCCGCGCGGGAGTGCCTCAGGAGCGACCGCAACCGCGACAAGGGGCTCCTCGTCCTCGCGCAGGTCGAGGCGCGCCGGGGAGACCTGCCGAAGGCGCTCGAGGCGTCCGCCCGCGTCCAGGAAGGGTCCGTCCGGGCCCTCCCGCTCGCGGGCCTGCACCTCCTGCGCGGCGACGTCTTCGCGCGCATGGGCCGCCCGAAGGAAGCGGAGGCGGAGTTCCGCGAGGAGCTGCGGGCCTACCCGACGACGCTCAAAGCGTGGTCCTCCCTCGTCATCCTGTACGCCACGCAGAACCGGATCGCGGACGTGCACAAGGCCGTCGAGGAGATGATCGCGGCCTCCCCGGGCGTCGACGCGTACCTCGCCGCATACCAGACGCTGTCGGTCCTCGGCGACCGCGCCGGGGCGGAGCGCTGGAAACTCGAGGGCCTGAAGAAGTACCCCGGCGACGCGCGGTTCCATCGCCCGCCGCGTCCGGCCTGATCCCGGCCCTCAGCGCCCCGGGAGTTTCTTCCCTTCCTCGAGCCAGGCCTTGAGGTCGCCGAGCATCCGCTCCCAGCCGGGTCCCAGCTGGTCGCGGTACGAGTCCCACACGGGCCCCTCTTCGAGCCCCTCCTGCGTCACGGTCACGTCGGTGCCCTCCTCCACGGCCTCGAACGTGATGACGAGGCGCATGGGGCCGAAGGACAGCCCCTCGGGGCTCGAGAAGACGAGGTTCGAAACCGCGAGCGTGCGCCCGGGCTCGAAGGTCTCGATCTGGCCCATCGAGCTGTAGCCGGCGTCCGAGTCGGCATCCGCGTACCACCCGAGCGCCCAGTTGCCGCCCGCGCGCGCGCCGATCACGGCGCCGTCCGCGAGCCAGCTGAGCACTTCGGAGACCCGCACGAAGGCCTCGAACGCGCGCCCGGGCTCGGCACGCACAAAAACCCCGCGTGTCACGGCGCCGCTCACGTTCGCGATGCTACGACATGCGAGAATCGCCGCCGCCATGCTGATCGGACTCAAGGGCGCGATCGAGCGCGCCATCGTCGACGCCTGCCTCAAGACGTTCGGGGTCGAGCCCCCTCGCCTCGTCCTCGAAACGCCCCCGAAGGTGGAGCTGGGTGATCTCGCCTGCCCCGTCGCCTTCGAGCTCGCCAAGGTGCTCAAGCGCCCGCCGCGCAAGATCGCCGAGGAGCTCGCGCCCGCCCTCGTCCTCCCGGACGTCGTCGTGAAGCGGACCGTGGAGGGCGGCGGTTACCTGAACTTCTTCGTGGACCGCCCGAAGGTTCTGAAGGCGATGCTCGAGGACACCCATGAGCCGGCTTCGACGCACGGAGCGCCCGCTCCGGAGGCAGAAGAAGGCGAAAAGCTGATCGTCGAGCACACGAACATCAACCCGAACAAGGCGGCGCACATCGGCCACCTGAGAAACGCCGTCCTCGGCGACGTCCTCGTCCGGAATTTCCGGCGCCTCGGACGGAACGTCGAGGTCCAGAACTATCTCGACGACACCGGCGTGCAGGTCGCGGACGTCGTCGTCGGCCTCCAGCACCCGGACGCCCTCGTCGACCCGAAGAAAGCTGCCGCGTACGGCGAGGAGATCCGCGAAATCCTCGAGGCGTTTCCGTACGACGCGCCCGGCGTGCCGGGCCGCCGCCTCGGCGACCTCGCCTGGGATCTCTACGCCCTCATGGGCAGGAGCTACGCGGCCGATCCCGAGCTCGAACAGGAGCGGCGCGCGACGCTCCATGCGATCGAGGGCGCCGCCACGGGCCACGACCAGACGCCCGGGGAGAAGGCCACGGCCGCCATCGCGGCCCGGCTCGCCGAAGCCGTCGTGCGCTGCCACCTCCTGACGATGGAGAGGATCGGCGTCGACTACGACCTTCTTCCCCGCGAGAGCGACATCCTCGGGCGGAAGTTCTGGGTCGCGGCGTTCGAGCGGCTGAAAGCCGCCGGGGCCGCGCGCCTCGAATCGGAGGGCAAGAACGCCGGCTGCTGGGTCATGCCCCTCGAGGGCGCAGCCGAGTTCGAGGGCATGGAGGACGCGGACAAGGTCCTCGTGCGCTCGAACGGAACGGTCACGTACACGGGCAAGGACGTCGCCTACCAGCTCTGGAAGCTCGGCGTCCTCGGCATCGACTTCGAGTACGAGCCCGTCCCTTACGTGGACGTGGACGGGAGCCCCGAGTTCCGCGCCTCGGACGGCACGTCGCCTCTCTACCGGACGCGGCACGACGCCGAGGGCGCGGACCCGTCCGCCCGCGGGCGGTTCGGGAGGGGCACGGCGGTCATCAACGTGATCGACGTCCGCCAGTCCTACCCGCAGAAGGTGGTCAAGGAGGCCGTCCGAAAGGCCGGCTTCCCGGAGGCCGCCGACCGTTCCGTCCACTTCGCGTACGAGATGGTCGCGCTGACGCCGGCCTCCGCCGAGGCGCTCGGCGTGGAGCTGACGGACGAGGACCGTGCGAAGCCGTTCGTCGAGATGTCGGGCCGCAAGGGCCTCGGCGTCAAGGCCGACGACCTTCTCGACCGGCTCGTCGAGAAAGCGCGCGACCAGATCGCCTCCCGCGCGGGCGCCGAGCGCCCGGAGCCGGGGCGCGCCGAGTCGATCGCCGTCGGCGCCCTGCGCGTCTACATGACGCGCTTCTCGCGCAACAAGATCATCGCGTTCGACTTCGACGAGGCGCTCGCGTTCGAGGGCGACACGGGGCCGTACCTCCAGTACGCCGCGGTGCGGGCGGCGAACATCTTCCGGAAGCTCGAGGAGACCGGCCTCGCGGGCCGGCTCGACGCGGCCGAGACGGCGGCCGTCGAGGCGCTGCCGCTCGACACGCTCGACGACGGCCTGTGGGACGTCGTCCGGACGTGCTCGCGCACGCTCGACACGTTCGAGAAAGTCGCCGAGACGCTGGAGGTCTCGCTCCTCGTGCGGCACGCGCTCGCGGTGGCCGCGGCCTTCCACCACCTCTACCACACGCACCCGATCTCACAGGAGAAGGACGAGGCGCGCCGCCGCGCCCGCCGCGCGGCCCTCCAGGTCGTCTCGGAGCACCTCGCGGACGTCCTCGGCGTCCTCGGCGTCCCGATCCCGGAGAGGATGTGACGCCCGCTCGGGACGTCCGTTATCGGGAATGCGGCGCGGCGGACCTCCCCGCGCTCGTGCCGCTCGTCGCGCGCGTCTTCCGAGAGGAGTTCGACACGCCGGCGGACGACGCGTTCACGCGCGAGGCCGAGGCCGCATCGCTGATCTTCGACGCGCGCCGCGACCTGTGCGTCGCGGCCGAGGCGGAAGGCCGCGACGTCGGCGTCCTCCTCGTCCTGCCGGGAGGCGGGTCGGGCGAGGCCGCCGTGTTCACCTGGCTGGCCGTGGAGGGGGCGCTGCGCGGCTCCGGCGTCGGCCGCGAGCTCCTGTTCCGCGGAATCGAGGCCTGCCGCCAGCGCGGCCGGAACCTCCTGCGCGCCTACTCCTACGCGGTCTCTCCCGCCGCGTGCCGCCTGTACTGGCTCTACGGGTTCGGCGTCGCGGGCCTCGAGGCCTTCCCGGTCGGAGGAGGAGTCCGCGAGCGCATCGTGTTCGAGAAGCGGCTCAATCCTCCGGCGGCGCCCGCCTGACGCGCGGGCTCGGGGGTCAGCGCGCCGCGGCCGGAGAAGCCGCGGGCGACACGGCGTCCGACACGTCCGACACGTCCGCGACGCCCGTCCGCTCGTCGAGCGCGGCCGTCACGACCACGTGCCGCGGCCCCCGCCCCGGCTCGCCGAAGCGCGACCGCGCGGCGCTGCCGGGATCGACGACCCAGATCCTGCCGTCCGCGGTCCGCAGGAGCGGCCGGTGTGCTCCGGAGTCCGCGGCGCCGGGAAGAAGCGCGTCGAGCGCGCAGCGCAGGCAGAAGACGTCCGCGTCGAACGTCCGGCGCGCGCCCGCGAAGGCGAGGGGGCCGCGGACGGCGTCCGGAACGAAGCGGCCCGCCGCCCAGCCGATGAGGAGGCCGCAGCCGCCCGCCAGCACGACGACGACCGGCCGGAGCGAACGGCGCGGGGCGCGCGGGGGAAGCGCGCCGCAGCGCGCGGCGAGGCGGCGGGCGAGATCCTCGGGGCAGCGGTCCACGGGCCTGCCCGTGCGGACGGTATCGCGCAGGCGCGCCGCCTCGTCGCAGCGCGAGCGGCATTCGGGGCAGGCCTCGAAGTGGGCGATGAGACGGGCGGCGTCGACGAGCTCGAGCTCGTCGTCGTGGTACGCCTCGATGAGGAGGCTGGCCGTCCGGCAATCCATCGTCCGCGGCGGTCGTCCCCGCCACTCCGACCTAACGTTACCGGCGCTTGCGGTATTCCGCCAACTGAACGGTCTTCGGCGGGGGCGCGCCCTGGCGCGTCCGCGAGGGCTCGCCGTCGCCGAGGTAATTGCGCCGCCGGCCGTACTCGAGGAGGGCCGACTCGAGGAGCCTCCGCCCGCGGTAGAGGCGCGACATGACCGTCCCGAGCGGAATCTCGAGGATGTCCGCGACCTCGCGGTACGAGAAGTCCTGCAGGTCGACGAGCTCGACGACGAGGCGGAAGTCCTCGGGCAGGGCCGCGAGCGCCTCCGCCACGGGGCCGTCGATCGTCCCGGCGAGGAGCTGATCCTCGGGACCCGGGTTCGCCGCCGCGCGCGCGCGCGTCCCGGCAGCCTCGAGGGCGTCGTCGCCGTCGGCGCCCAGGTCGACTTCCTTCGGCCCGACTTTCGCGTGCCGGTAACCGTTGATGAACGCATTCTTGAGAATGCGGAAGAGCCACGCCTTGAGGTTCGTCCCTTCGGTGAAGCCCTCGTAGTGCGCGAACGCCTTCAGGTACGTCTCCTGGAGGAGGTCCTCGGCGTCCTGGCGGTTGCGCGTGAGGCGCAGGGCGGCGCCGTAGAGCGCATCCGCGAACGGCAGCTCGCCGCTCCTGAAGTCCCACGCGCCCGGGGAGGAAGGCTTCTTGGTGGTCAGAAATGCCATGGTCCGTGCCGCCCTCTGAGTAGCAATACGCGCGCCGGTTTCAAACGGCTTTTCCGGCACCCCGAAAAATGCAGCGGCCCCGGTCGCCCGGGGCCGCCAAATCCCTGACGGGAAAAGACTTACTTGCCGTTGATGACGAAAGCGATGACCAGGGCGTAGATGACGAGCGACTCGATCAGGACGAGGCCGAGGAAGGCCTGGCCGCGGATCTGGCCGACCGCGCCGGGATTGCGCGCGATTCCCTCGCAGGCCGCGACCGCCGTCCGGCCCTGGGCGATGGCGCCGGCCGCGGCGGCCAGGCCGATCGCGAACGCCGCCGAGAAGTGACCCCATCCGGCGCCGCCGGACGACACGGCCTTCGCGGCTTCCTCCGCGAGGGCGAGATTCGGGAGGGCGAGGGCGAGCGCACCGAGGGCGCCCGCGGACATGAGCTTCTTGAACATTTCGTGAGACTCCTTTCGGGATGAGAAATCCAAGATCAGTGCTCGTGGGCGGTCGCGCCGCCCAGATAAACGGTGGTCAGGAGGGTGAACACGTACGCCTGCAGCAGGGCCGTGAAGATCCCGAGGGCCATCATCGGCCAGGGGACCACGATGGGCATCAGGCCCGTGAAGATGCTGCCGGCCGTGTGCTCGCCGTAGATGTTTCCGTAGAGACGCATCGAGAGCGAAAGCGCGCGCGCGAAGTTCCCGATCATCTCGATGAGGAACATGAGCGGCGCCAGCGCGAGCATCGGCCCGAGGAAGTGCTTGAGGTACCCGAACAGGCCGTGCGCCTTGATGCCCTCGGCGTTGAAGATGAGAAAGCACGTGATCGAGAGCGCGAACGTCACGTTCAGGTTCGCCGTGGGCGGCTGCAGGAAGAAGAACAGGCCGCAGATGTTCGAGAAGAAGATGAAAAAGAAGAACGCCCCCACGATCGGAAGGTAGCGCTCCCCGTGGGCGATGTTCTCCTTGATGACGCCGCGCAGGAAGTCGACGAAGACCTCGATCACGTTCTGCACGGGGCCGGGCGCGTCCCGGCGGTAGCGGCGCGAGGCCCAGAGGAAGAAGAGCGCGCAGAAGAGGAAGACGACGATCGCCATGGCGAGGTGGTCGGGGATCCAGCCGAGGAGCTCGCCGTGCTCGCCGCGCGGCGCGACGCCCGCGACGTGGAGGCCCCCGAGGTCGACGCCGTTCTTCCACCAGGCGGGAGCGCCGTCGACGGGCCCGAGAATCCGGGTCAGGAGCGCGTTGAAGAACCCGAAGAAGATCGAATGTTCGTGGTGCACGTCGCCGTTTCCGCCTTCAGCGGGCCGCGCCCGTTCCGTTCCGCCCCCCGCGGAACTGTTCGAGAACCCCGTCGATCGCCGCCGCGGCGACGACCGTCGAGAGACCCCCGATCAGCCACGGGACGTCGGCCGGGAAAGCCCGAACGGAGGCCCACAGGGCGGCTCCGATCAGGCCGTACCGGAGAACGGCCTTGAACCCGAGTTTCCAGTCGAATCGGGCCGGCGTGCTTCGCTCGGGCGCCGCGAAGCGACCGAGGAAATCCGACAGCCAGAGCGCCGAGACGATAGCCACGGCAGCCCCCAGAGTCAAGGCGAGCGCGGGCCGGAAACGGCCCGTGGCGGCCAGTCCGGACGCGGCCAGGAGGGCGAGGACGGCCGCCGTCCTGAACCAGCGCCGCCCGGGCGGCTCGGGGGCCTCACGGCCGTCAGGCGCGACCATTTCCGGGGCCCTTCCCGCCGCGGGACAGCACTCCCGACTCGCGGTAGATCTGACGGAGGCCCGCCACGAGTCCCACGAGGGCCAGGGCTGCCGTCAGGACCGGGAACAGGCCGAAGACCTTGTCCAGGACCCATCCGAGGCCGGCTCCCGCCGCGATGGCGGCCGGCAGGACCCACCCGAACGTCAGGACGTCGGCGAAGTAGCGCGCAAAACCCCGGTCGCCGCCCGGACCGTCGTCGTTCCCGGGACCGGCGGCGCCGCTCATTCCGCCGCTGCCCGGCTCACGGGAAGAGGCAGCTCTTCGCGAACGCCACGAACGGCCCCGGGAGGATGCCCATCGCGAGCGTCCCCGCCGCGCAGATCGCGATCGCCGCGGTCACGGCGGGCTCCTCGCGCCAGTGCAGCTCGCCTTCCCCGTCCACGAGATACATCGCCCGCGCGATCCGGAAGTAATAGAAGAGCGACACGGCCGACATGAGGACGGCGAGAAGCGAGAGCCAGAACCATCCGGCCTTCATCGCGGCCGAGAAGAGCAGGTACTTGCCCACGAACCCGGCCGTCGGCGGGATGCCCGCGAGGGACAGCAGGAACACGAGCATCGCGGCCGCGGCCCACGGGTTCTTCTTCGAGAGGCCGTTGAAGTCGTCGACGCTCTCGGCGGCGTAGCCCTTCGACTCGAGGAGGATCACGAGGCCGAACGCGCCGAGGTTCATGAACGCGTACGCGAGGAGGTAGACGAGGATGGCCCAGAGGCCGATGCCCGTCGCGTCGCCGTAGGCGAGGAGGCCGAGAAGCGCGTAGCCCGCGTGGCCGATCGAGGAGTAGCCGAGCAGGCGCTTGACGTTCGTCTGCTGGAGGGCGCCGACGTTTCCGACGACCATCGTGAGCGCGGCGGACGCCGCCACGATCGCCGTCCAGTCGCCCGCGCGCGGGCCGAACCCGACGAAGAAAATGCGCGCGAAGATCGCGTACGCCGCGAGCTTCGGCCCGACGGCGAAGAACGCCGAGATCGGCGTCGGAGCGCCCTCGTACACGTCCGGCGCCCACACGTGGAAGGGCGCCGAGGCGATCTTGAAGAACATGCCGCTCGCGACCAGGATGATCCCGACGACGAGAAGCGGCGTCGCGGGCGCGGCCCCCAGGGCCTTCGAGATCCCCGCGAGAGAGAGCGTCCCCGTCGCGCCGTAGACCAGGGAGATCCCGTAGATGAGAACGCCGGACGAGAACGCGCCGAGGATGAAGTACTTCGTGGCCGCCTCGAGGGACTTCGTCTCACGCTTGAAGTAGCCCGCGAGGACGTACTGCGAGAGCGCCATGAGCTCGAGCGCGACGACGATCGAGACGAGATGCGTGCCGGACGCCATGAAGAGCATCCCGACGGTCGCAAAGAGGATGAGCCCGTAGTACTCGCCCGACGGGTACGGCGAGGCGCCGACGAACCGCAGGGAGAAGAGGATCGTCACGGCGGCCGCGAGCAGCATCAGGACCTTGAAGTAGAGGCCGAAGCGGTCGAGGACGAACATCCCGCCGAAGGCCGACTGCGGCAGGGCCTTCGCGGTGGAGGCCGAAACGGCGAGCAGGAGGCCGGTCGTGGCGAGCGAGCCGATTGCGGCGAAGGCGATCGTCCGCTCCCTCTCGCGGCCGCCCACGGTCGCGGCGATGAGCAGCACGAGCCCCGCCGCCGTGAGGAACAGCTCCGGCAGGATGAGGAGCGTGTCGGCGGCCGCGAACGGCATGGCCTACTGGCCTCCTGCAGCCGCCATGCGGGGCGCAGACTCGGAGGCCGCGGGCGGATTCACGGCGGCGACGATCTTCTCGGCCGACTTCGCGGTCATCTCGAAGAACGGCTTCGGGTAGAGGCCGATCCAGAAGCACATGACGATGAGGGGCGCGAGCGTCAGGATCTCGCGGAGGTTGACGTCCTCGAGGCCCTTGTTCTTCTCGTTCGTCAGCTCGCCGAAGAAGACGCGCTGGTAGAGCCACAGCATGTAGGCCGCGCCGAGGATGACGCCGAGGCTCGCCCACGCGGCCCAGCGCCAGTCGGCGAGGAAGGCGCCCGTGAGGATCGTGAACTCGCCGACGAACCCGTTCAGAAGGGGCAGGCCGATCGACGCGAGGAGGACGACCATGAAGAGCATCGCGTAGACGGGCATGACGCCCGAGAGGCCGCCGTAGTCCGCGATCATGCGGGTGTGCGTGCGCTCGTAGACGATCCCGACGAGGAGGAAGAGCCCGCCCGTCGAAAGCCCGTGGTTGATGGACTGGAGGATGCCTCCCTGGATGCCCGCGTTGTTCAGGGCGAACAGGCCGAGCATCACGAAGCCGAGGTGCGCGACCGAGGAGTACGCGACGAGCTTCTTCATGTCCTTCTGGACCATCGCGACCATCGAGCCGTAGACGATGCCGATGATCGAGAGGACGACGACGGAGAGCTGCACCCAGTACGTGCGCGAGGCGCCGGAGCAGATCGGGAGCGAGAACCGGAGGAAGCCGTACGTCCCCATCTTGAGGAGGACGCCCGCGAGGATCACGGAGCCCGCCGTCGGCGCCTCGACGTGCGCGTCCGGCAGCCACGTGTGGAACGGGAACATCGGGACCTTGATCGCGAAGCCGATGAAGAACGCCCAGAAGAGCCAGATCTGGAGGTCCGGCGGGATCTGCGACGCGATCGACTGGAAGTGGACGATGTCGAACGACGGCGCGTTGCCGAGGCCCTTCCACCACAGGAAGCCCGAGGTGTTGAAGAAGTAGAGGGCGATGATCGCGAGCAGCATGACGACGGAGCCCGCGAGCGTGTACAGGAAGAACTTGATCGCCGCGTAGAGCTTCCGCGGCCCGCCCCAGACCCCGATCAGGAAGTACATCGGGACGAGCATGACCTCCCAGAACACGTAGAAGAGGAAGAAGTCGAGCGCGCAGAAGACGCCGATCATCCCCGTCTCGAGGAGGAGGAGGAACGCGTAGTACTCCTTCTCGCGCTTCGTGATCGCGGTGAAGGACGAGTACACGGAGATGAACGAGAGGAGCGTCGTCAGGAGGATCAGGAGCGCCGCGATTCCGTCGACCCCGAGCGCGTACTTCGCGCCGAGCGACGGGATCCAGTCCACCGTCTCGCGGAAGAAGAAGTCGCCGGACTTGCGGAAGCCCGCGAACGTCCAGAGCGGAATCGAGAGGAGGAACTCGGCGCCCGTGAAGAGCGTCGCGACCCAGCGGATGAGGCCCGGCTTCTCGCGCGGCACGAGGAAGACCGCGAGGGTCCCCACGACCGGCAGGAAGATGAGCAGGGAGAGGAGTCCGTTCATGCGGCGCCCTTCTTCACTTCAGGAGGAGGTAGAGGCAGACGAATCCGAAAACGCCGGCCGCCATGGTCAGCGCGTAGTTCTGCGTTCGCCCGGACTGCGCACGGCGCATCCCGCGCCACGCCGTCTCGAGCGTCGTTCCGACGCCGTTCACCGCCCCGTCCACGAACGTCCGGTCGAACCACGAGGAAATCCTCGAGGCGAAGAGCGTGAGACCGCTCGAGCCGTTCGGGATGAGGTCGAGAACACGGGCGTCGATCTCCCACATGAGGCGCCCGCCCTTCTTGATGAGTCCGTTCACGAAGACCGCCTCGTAGAGCTCGTCGACGCGGTACTTGTCGCGCACGAGACGGTAGAAGCCGCCGAGCGCGGACGCGATTCTTTCCGGCATCTTGAACGGGTAAGCGCCGGAATAGAACGAGACGGCGAGAGAGATTCCTATGAAGGCGATGGCGACGGACGTGCCCATCAGGCCCCACTCCGTCGCATGCGACATTTCGTGGGGATGCGGCTGCCAGCCGGCCGCCAATGGCGTGATGACCGCCTCCAATTTACTTTCGAAGAAATTCTCTTTTCCGAGAATGAAGCTCGGAATCCCGAGCCACCCCACGAGCACGGCGCCCGCTGCAAGGATGTAGAGCGGCACGACCATCGAGGGCGGCGACTCGTGCACGTGCTTGAGCTGCTCGGCCGTGCCTCGGAACGTCCCGTAGAACGTCATCTTGATGAGCCGGAACATGTAGAAGGCCGTGATCCCGGCCGTGAGGACGGCGAGGGTCCAAAGGACCTTGTAGCCCGCGCCCCAGGTCTCGGCGAGGATCGCGTCCTTCGAGAAGAAGCCCGCGAGGCCCGGGACGCCCGCGATCGCGAGCGTCGCGACGAACATCGTGACGAACGTGTGCGGGATCAGCTTGCGGAGCCCGCCCATCTTCGTCATGTCCTGCTCGCCGCCGAGGGCGTGGATCACGGAGCCCGCCCCGAGGAAGAGGCAGGCCTTGAACCACGCGTGCGTGAAGACGTGGAACATGCCCGCCGAGAAGGCAAGCGCGCCGCAGCCGAGGAACATGTAGCCGAGCTGCGAAACCGTGGAGTACGCGAGGACCTTCTTGATGTCCGTCTGGGCGAGACCCATCGTCGCGGCGAAGAGCGCGGTCGCGCCGCCGACGACGGCGACGACGAAGGACGCGTCGTGCGTCAGGAGCCCCCACACCGAGGTATGCTCGCCGAGGGTCTTCATCGCCCACTCGTGGGAGATGCGGTAGAAGACGTTGCAGCGCGCGACCATGTAAACGCCGGCCGTGACCATCGTCGCGGCGTGGATCAGGGCGGACACGGGCGTCGGGCCCGCCATCGCGTCCGGCAGCCAGACGTAAAGCGGGATCTGCGCGCTCTTGCCGCACGCGCCGATGAAGAGCGCGAGGCAGACGGCCGTCATGAGGCCGCCCGCGGCGTACTTCGCCGGGCTGGCGGCCGCCATCGAGAACATCGTGCCGAAGTCCGTCGTCCCGAACAGCGCGAAACAACCGAAGATGCCGAGGGCGAAGCCGAAGTCTCCGATGCGGTTGACGACGAACGCCTTCTTGCCGGCGTCGGCCGCCCAGTCTTTCTTCCAGTAGAAGCCGATCAGCAGATATGAGCAGAGGCCCACGCCTTCCCACCCGACGAACAGGATCGGGAGTCCCGCGCCGAGGACGAGCGTGAGCATCGAGAACATGAAGAGGTTCAGGTAAGAGAAGTACCGCCCGAAGCCCTCGTCGTGCCCCATGTACCCGACTGAGTAGACGTGGATCAGGGAGCCGATGAACGTGACGAAACCCAGCATGAGCGCCGAGAGCGCGTCGAGCCGGAACGCCGCGTCCACGACCAGCGCCTTGCCGCCGAACCACGTCGGGTTCGCGCCGAGAGGCATCCAGGTCCACAGCGTGGCCACGACGCCCTCGTGGCCGTGCGTCTCGCCCCACCACAGGAAGATCGCGGCGAAGGCCGCCACGCAGGAGAGGATCGTCGCCGCGGGCCCGACGACTGCGTGGACGGCCGCGAACGGGATCTCGTGATGCTCGCCGTGGCCGCCGCCGTGTCCGGCGTCCGCGTGAGCGGCGTGGGCGTCGGCGTGCCCGCCGTCGCCGTGCCCGTGCGGACCCTTCGGCGAGTCCTTGCCGCCCAGCTTCGAATGGGAGACGAGGTAGAGGAGCCCGTTGACGAGGAACCCGATCAGCGGGAAGACGGGGATCCAGGGCAGGATCGCGGCAGCCTTCATCCCTTCAGCTCCGACACGGCGTCGAGGTTCACGGAGTTCTTCAGGCGGTAGAGGGAGATGATGATCGCGAGGCCGATCGCGGCTTCGCCGGCGGCCAGCGTGATCACGAAGACCGTGAAGAGCTGGCCGTTCAGGTCGCCGAGCTGCCGCGAGAACGCGATGAGGTTGAGGTTCGCGGCGTTCAGGATGAGCTCGATCGACATGAGGACGGTGAGGAGGTTGCGGCGGATCAGGACGCCGGTGACCCCGATCGCGAAGAGCAGGAACGATAGCGCGACGTAGTGGGTGACCGAGATCATCAGTCCACCCGCTCCATCGTCCGCTTGCCGAGGACGACCGCCCCGATCATCGCGACGAGGAGAAACACCGACGCCACCTCGAAGGGGAGCAGATAGTCGCGGTAGAGGCTCCAGGCGACGGCCTGGCTGTTGCCGGCGATCTCTTCGGTGACGGGGGTCTTCACGACCTTCCCGTCGACGGTTTCGGTGACCGTGCGCGTGATCGTCGTCGTCGAGAGCTTCGCGGGGTCCGCGCTCTGGCCCGCGTCCGCGAGGCCGCTCGTCCGCGAGGAGGCGACGATCGTTCCGCCCACGACCGCGAGGAGGAGGAACGCGACGAGGAGCGCGCCGCCCGCCTGGCGGTGCAGGAACGGCTCGCCCGCCGTCTTCCGGATGTTCACGAGCATGATCGTGAAGAGGAAGAGGACCATGATCCCGCCCGCGTAGACGAGGATCTGGACCGCGGCGAGGAACTCCGCGTTCAGCGTCACGAAGAGCGCCGCGATCCCGAAGAAGGAGAGGAGGAGGAAGAGCGCCGAGTGAACGGGCTGGCGCATGGCGACGACGCCGACGGCGCCGAACACGACGATCGCCGCGAAGAACCAGAAGAAGAAAGGCGCGGTCACCGCCCCTCCCCCTGCTCGACGATCGTGAACGGCTTGACGTTCTCGTCCCACTTCGTGAGCTTCTTGATGTCGAGGTAGAGGGCGTCGTTCCGCTCGTACGTGCCGAGTTCGTACGTCTTCGTCCGGAGCCAGATCGACTTCGGGTTCGTCGGGCAGGCCTCCTCGCAGAGGCCGCAGAACATGCAGCGCTTGAGGTCCACGTCGAACCGGTCGAGGACCTTTTCGTTCTTGCCCTGCGGGTTCTTCTCGTTGTGCCAGTCGATGAAGATGATGTTGATCGGGCACTCGATCGCGCAGAGCGTGCACTTGATGCAGCGCTCCTCGTCGAGCCGGAACATGCCGCGGAAGCGGTCGCTCGGCTCGCGCGCGGCCTCGGGGTACTCCACCGTGTCGGCCTTGCGGAAGAGGTGCTTTCCGGTCATCTTCAGGCCGCCGAAGATGTCGAGGAGGAGGACGTCGTCCCAGAAGCTCACGTCAGGCCTCCGCCTTTTGGGCGCCGACCGGCGCCGGAACCAAACGGGTCGCGGGCGGCTTCTTCGCCGCGCGCAGCCGGGTCACGATGAGGAAGGCGCCGATGGCGACGACCCAGAGAATCGTGCCGAGGATCCGGAGCCCGCGGAACCCGGCGAGCGCCGCGACCGCGACGAGGACGAGGTTCACGAGGGAGATCGGGATCAGGGTCTTCCACCCGAGCGCCATGAGCTGGTCGAACCGGTAGCGCGGGAACGTCCCGCGGAACCAGATGTAGACGAAGAGGAAGCACGAGACCTTAAGGACGTACCAGATCACGCCCGGAATCACGTCGAGGAACGAGAGCGCCGCCACGTTCGGGAACGGCCGCAGCCAGCCGCCGAAGAAGAGCGCCGTCGCGACCGCCGAGATCGTGATCATGTTCGCGTACTCGGTCAGGAAGAAGATCGCCCACCGGAAGCCCGAATACTCCGTGTGGAAGCCCGCGACGAGCTCGCTCTCGGCCTCGGGCAGGTCGAACGGGATGCGGTTCGTCTCGGCGACGCCGGACACGAAGTAGAGGAAGAACGAAACGAGGCCGGGCAGGATGAACCACATGTGGTGCGTCCGCTGCGCCTCGACGATCTCGACGAGCGACAGCGAGCGCGCCATGAGGATCGCGCTCACGACCGCGAAACCCATCGGGACCTCGTAGCTGATGAGCTGCGCCGCCGAGCGGAGCCCGCCAAGGAGAGCGTACTTCGAGTTCGACGCCCAGCCCCCGAGAATGATCCCGTAGATCCCGACGGACGTGATCGCGAGAAGGAGCAGCAGCGAGACGTTGAGGTCCGTCGCGTACCAGGCCGTCGTGATCTTGCCGAGGCCGGGAATCCTCATCGTGAACTCGGGACCCCACGGCAGCACGGCGAAGACCGCGAGGCCGGGGACCATCACGAGAATCGGCGCGAGGAAGTGGACGAAATGCTGCGCCTTGGCGGGGACGACGTCTTCCTTCGTGAGGAGCTTCACGACGTCGGCGACGAACTGGAGGATTCCCTCGGGCCCGACGCGGTTCGGGCCCTTCCTCACCTGGAGGAACGCGAGGGTCCGGCGCTCGATGTACGTGAGGACGCCCGCCGCCGTCGCGACGAGGATCACGACCACCACGGCCTTGACGGCCGGGATCAGGACGTAGTTCAGGACGGTCTCGGAAATGTCCATGTCTACCGATCCACCTCGCCGAGGACGATGTCGATGGTCCCGATGATCGCGACGAGGTCCGAAACCATGTGGCCCCGGGCCATCTCCGGCAGCGCCTGCAGGTTGATGAAGCTCGGCGGACGCACGCGCAGCCGGTACGGCTTGTTGCCGCCGTTCGACACGAGGTAGAAGCCGAGCTCGCCCTTCGGGGACTCGACGCTCGCGTACACGTCGCCGACGGGCGGCTTGATGACGCGCGGCACCTTGCCGCGGATGTCGCCCGTGGGGTTCGCGGCGAGCCAGTCACAGCACTGCAGGAGGATGCGGCGGCTCTGGCGCAGCTCGGCGACCCTCACGAGGTAGCGGTCGTACGTGTCGGCGTTCTTCCCGGTCGGGATCTCGAAGTCGAGCTCCGGGTAGCACTCGTACGGGAGCGCGCGCCGCACGTCCCACGCGAAGCCGGCGGCGCGCAGCGGCGGGCCCGTGACGCCCCACTCGATGCAGCGCTCCGTGTTCAGGATGCCGACGCCGATCGTCCGCATCTTCCAGATGCGGTTCTCGGTCAGGAGGTCCTCGTACTCGTCGATCTTCGCGCCGAGGTCTTCCGTGAACGCGCGGAGCTTCTCGATCCAGCCCGGTGTCAGCTCCTCCTGGAGGCCGCCGACGCGCATGCAGTTCAGGGTGAGCCGCGCGCCGCAGTAGTCCTCGAAGAGGTCGAGGATGACCTCGCGCTCGCGGAACGTGTAGAAGAACGGCGTGATCGCGCCGAGGTCGATCGCGGCCGTCGCGAGCCAGAGGAGGTGCGACGAGATGCGCTGCATCTCGTCGAGGACGACGCGGATGTACTGCGCCCTCTTCGGGACTTCGACGCCGAGGAGCTTCTCCACCGCCAGCACGTACGCATGGTTGTTCGTCGCGGCTGCGACGTAGTCCAGGCGGTCCGTGTGCGGGATGACCATCGGGTACGTCTCGGTCTCGAACAGCTTCTCGGTGCCGCGGTGGAGATAGCCGACGTCCGGCCGCGCCGAGACGATCCGCTCGCCGTCCACCTTGAGGACGATGCGCAGGACGCCGTGCGTGGACGGATGCTGCGGCCCGAAGTTGAGCTCCATCTCGCGGAGCCCGAGCATCGTCTCTTCCGACTCCGGGACGGCGCCGGCGGTACCGACGAGCTCGCTCACGAGACCGTCTTCCTGTTCTTGTCGTCGGGCGCGGGGCCGCCGCCCTCGGGGTAGCGGTCCGGGTAGATCGCGGCGCCCGTGTCGATGCCCTCGACCGGGAAGTCCTTGCGGAGCGGATGGCCCTGGAAGCCGTCCCACGTGAGGATCCGGCGGAGGTCGGGGTGGCCCTCGAAGGAGATGCCGAAGAGGTCGAACACCTCGCGCTCCATCCAGTTCGCGGTCTCCCAGACGCCGGCGACGGTCGGGCAGGCCTCGCCGTCCGCGACGCCGACCTTGAGCCGCACGCGCGCGCTGCCACGGTCGAACGAATGGAGCCAGTAGACGACGTCGAAGCGCGGGGCGCGCTCCTTCCAGTCCACGGCCGTCTGGTCCACGAGGAACGTGTACGTTTCCACGTCCTTGAGGTGCCGGCAGGCCTCGACGAGCTTGCCCGGTGCAATCTCCACGGTCGTCTGGCCGACCATCTTCTTCGCGCCGAGGACCGCGCCGGGCACGGCCGCGGCGAGCGCGACGACGAGCGGCTCGCCCATCGCGTCGACGGGCGCCGGAAGGGGAACCTTCGGAGGAGCGGCCGGCTTCGGGGCGGCCGGCGCGGCCGGAGGTGCGGCGGGAGCGTCCTTCGGTTCGTCAGCCAACGGCGAGCTCCTCGGGAGCGCGCCGGATCACGCGCATCTTCTGGATCTTCTTCTGGAGCTCCATGAGGCCGTAAAGGAGGGCCTCGGGCCGCGGCGGGCAGCCGGGCACGTACACGTCCACGGGGATGATCCGGTCGACGCCCTGCGTGACCGCGTAGCTCCGGTACGGGCCGCCGCACGTCGCGCACGAGCCCATCGCGATGACCCACTTCGGGTCGGCCATCTGGTCGTAGAGGCGCTTGATGATCGGCGCCATCTTCTCGGTGACGGTGCCCGCGACGAGCATCATGTCGCACTGGCGCGGCGAGCCGCGGAAGACCTCGGCGCCGAAACGCGCCATGTCGTGGCGGCTGTCGACGACGGCCATCATCTCGATCGCGCAGCACGCGAGGCCGAACTGCATCGGCCAGAGCGAGTTCTTGCGGCCCCATCCGATGAGGGCGTCGACCGTGGTCGTGAGGACGTTGTCCGGGAACGCGTTCTCGATCAGGCCCACGAAAGCGCTCCCCTCCGCCACGCGTAGACGTATCCCACGACGAGGATCACGAGAAAGACGAGCATCTCCACGAGGCCGAACAGCTTCAGCTTGTGGTACATGACCGCCCACGGGAAGAGGAAGATCGTCTCGACGTCGAACACGACGAAGAGGACGGCGATCAGGTAGTACCTCACCGAGAAGCGGTGGTCGAACGCTTCCGTCGGCGACGCGACGCCGCATTCGTACGGCGAGAGCTTCGTCGGGTTCGGGTTTTTCGGCCTCAGGAGCGACATTGCCGCGAGGCCCGCGATCGGCACGATCGCCGCCATGATCGCGAAGTAGAGGATGGGCAGGTAGGACGCCATGGACGGGTTCATGGGCACACCCCTCGCGGTCCGCCCGCGCCTGCGCACCGCCCGGGTTCGGTCAAGACGAGGGGGATTCTCTGTGCCGTTCCCGGCGAAGTCAAACGATGCAAAGGCATCACGCCGGGCGTGTCCAGGAAGAAAGGGCGGATCCGAGCGCGGTCCCTCGGGAGGCGATCAGGACCCGGATCGACTCGCCCATTCCGCCCGGCTGGACGAGAGCGGCCGCCGCGCGGCGGTCCGCCTCGCGCCCGGCGTCCGGCACCGCGGCGGGGTCCACCCCGAGCTCCTCGAAGATGCCGCCCGCGGCGAGGACGCGCGACTGGCTCACGGGCCCCGCGACGGAGAGACCGGCGGCGGTGAACGCGTCGGCGAGCTCCGAAAAGTCGACCCACGCCGTCAGGTCACGCGAACCGGGATCCGTCAGGACGTCGCGCGTCACGCCGTGGGAGACGAACGCCTCGAGCGTCCCGTTCGCGCGCGCGGCCGAGTAGAGCGCGCGCGCCGGCGCGCCGTAATCGAAGACGAGGAGGATTCCTCGAGAAAGACGCGAGGCCAGCTCTGCCGCGACACGAGAAGCGCCGGTGCGAATCTCCAGCTTCTGATTTCTGAGAAGGTGAATACCCCTCTCTCGGAGCCCTTCGAGCAGGGCCTCTCCGTCCGCACATTCTGCGAGGCCCCACGCGAAGCCCGCGCCGCCGGGCGCCAGCGTCACGACGCGCTCCAGCAGCTTTTCACCTTCGAAGAGAAGCGCCCTCACCGGCAGCGCATCGAAGAGCTCGTAGGCCACGACCAGGCCGGAGACCGGGGAAGAGATTTCTTCGAGTGAAGAAAGCCATGCGGCGCCGGGGCAATTCTGCTCTGCGCGTTCGCGGCGCACCGCCGAGCGTTCGACGCCGGCGAGGCGGAAGTCGTCGCGGACGCCCCACCCCCGCAGCGCCGCGTCCGCCGCCGACAGCAGCTCCCCTTCGCCGGCCCCCACGTCCACGACATCCGTCGGCGCGCGCAGCGCGCGCGGCGCGCCCTCTTTCACTTTCAAAGAACTCTCTTCTTCTCCTCTTCCCTCTTCCCGGAGCCGCCGCGCGATCCGCGCGATCGTCCGGCCGAACGCCGGGTGCCAGGAGGGACCGGTCACGAAGTCGCCGGAGCGCCCGACGCGCCCCGCACGTTCGTAATAGCCCCCCTCCGGGTCGTAGAGGGCCGCCTCCTGGAACGCGTCGAAACGGAGCGGGCCCTCGGCGCGGATGCGCGCGGCGAGACGCTGAGCAAGCGGCATCATCGCCGCGAGCCTAGCAGCCGGTTAAGATCTTCGTCTGGACCGAGGAGGATCGAAGACGTGACGTACGGGATCTCCGAGACGCCCTCCGGGCTCACGATCACGCTCGCCGCGAAGACCCGCGACGAGCTCTACGGCTCCGCCGTCAAGGCCGCCCTCGAGGCCGTCTACGGCGGCGCGCCGCCGGCCGGCGAATCCGACGGCTCCACCTACCCCGTGCAGGGCGCCGGGCTCGACGACGCCACGATGCTCCGCACGCTCTTCACGGAGTGTTTCGTGGCCGCCGGGCGGGCGGAGGGCACGCTGCACCCGCCGCGCTGGCTCGCTTTCGACGAGGGTCGCGTCACCGCGAATCTGGCATTTTCGACGCCGAAGACGCCCGTGAGGTCGCTGACGCCCGCACTCCACGGAGCGGTCGAGACGTCCGGCGCGTTTCCCGACTTCCGCGCGACGCTCGCGTTCGCCCTTTCCTCAGACTGACGGGACGGACGCCGCGGCTTCCTGGCGGGCCCGCGCGAGGTCCGCGTCCGTCATCATGTCGACGAGGCCCGCGAACGCGACGCGCGGGGCCCAGCCCAGCAGCCTTTTCGCCTTCGACGGGTCGCCGAGGAGCAGGTCCACCTCGGCGGGCCGGAAGTAACGCGGATCCACCTTCACGCGGGGTACGCCGGACGCAGCCTCCACGCCCGTCTCGTCCGCGCCGGAACCGGTCCAGTGCAGCGGACGGCCCGCGCGCGCGAACGCGCGGTCGCAGAACTCGCGGACCGTGTGCGTCTCCCCGGTCGCGATCACGAAGTCGTCCGGTTCGTCCTGGCGCAGCATGAGCCACATCGCCTCGACGTAGTCGCCCGCGAAGCCCCAGTCGCGCTTCGCGTCGAGGTTTCCGAGCCAGAGGACGTCCTGCAGGCCGCAGACGATCCGGCCCACGGCGCGCGTGATCTTGCGCGTCACGAACGTCTCGCCCCGCCGCGGCGACTCGTGGTTGAAGAGGATGCCGCTCGTCGCGTGGAGGCCGTAGGACTCGCGGTAGTTCACCGTGATCGCGTGCGCATAGAGCTTGGCGACGCCGTAAGGCGACCGGGGATGGAACGGCGTCGACTCCGTCTGCGGCGTCTCGGCGACCTTGCCGAACATCTCCGACGACGACGCCTGGTAGAAACGCGGCCTCAGGCCGACCTCGCGCACCGCCTCGAGGATCCGCGTCGCGCCGAGCGCCGTCACCTCGCCCGTGTACTCCGGGACGTCGAACGAGACCTTCACGTGGCTCTGGGCGCCGAGGTTGTAGATCTCGTGCGGCTCGACGAGCCTCAGGACGCGGTTCAGCGACGAGGCGTCGTTGAGGTCCCCGTAGTGGAGGACGAGGTTCCGCTTCGGGACGTGCGGGTCCTGGTAGAGATGGTCGAGGCGTTCCGTGTTGAACGAGGAGGAGCGCCGGATGATCCCGTGGACCTCGTAGCCCTTCGAAAGGAGAAGCTCTGCGAGGTAGCTCCCGTCCTGGCCCGTGATGCCCGTGATGAGCGCGCGCGTCGAGGTCGTCATACGCCGAGTTTATTCGCTCCAAAAGACAAGGGCCCGGACCTTTCGGTCCGGGCCCTTCAAACTTCCCGGCAGCGTCCTACTCTCCCACACAGTTTCCCGTGCAGTACCATCGGCTCCGAGGGGCTTAACGGCCGTGTTCGGAATGGGAACGGGTGGGGCCCCCTCGATAAGGCCACCGGAAACTCTATTTCGTTTCCGTACAGAATCGAGCGAATGCAAATTGCGAAGATCTTCGTACGTTCGCGCCTCAAGAATTTTATGGCCAAGCCGCACGGACGATTAGTACCGGTCAGCTTCGCGCCTCGCAGCGCTTCCACACCCGGCCTATCAACGTGGTCATCTCCCACGGTCCTTCAGGGGGCTTGCGCCCCGGGGAAATCTCATCTTGGGGTCGGCTTCACGCTTATATGCCTTCAGCGTTTATCCAAACCGAACTCCGCTACCCGGCGTGTGCCGCTGGCGCGACAACCGGTGCACAGGAGGTTCGTCCAACCCGGTCCTCTCGTACTAGGGTCGGGGCCCCGCAAATTTCCTGCGCCCACACGAGATAGGGACCGAACTGTCTCACGACGTTCTGAACCCAGCTCACGTACCGCTTTAACCGGCGAACAGCCGGACCCTTGGGACCTGCTTCAGCCCCAGGATGCGATGAGCCGACATCGAGGTGCCAAACCTTGCCGTCGATGTGAACTCTTGGGCAAGATCAGCCTGTTATCCCCGGCGTACCTTTTATCCGTTGAGCGATGGCCCTTCCATACAGAACCACCGGATCACTAAGTCCTGGTTTCCCACCTGCTTGACCTGTCCGTCTCGCAGTTAAGCATGCTTCTGCCTTTACACTTAACGGCGGGTTTCCAATCCGCCTAAGCATACCTTTGAGCGCCTCCGTTACATTTTAGGAGGCAACCGCCCCAGTTAAACTACCCACCAGGCACTGTCCCTGATCCG
>DASXVJ010000001.1:0-341551 GCA_036504335.1 Thermoanaerobaculia bacterium | reverse complement strand
CCTTAGTCCCCCGAACTCCTTCTGCAGCATCCCGCCGAACTCGTCGGCGAGGCTGCCCACCACCACGCAGGCCCGCTTCACGTGCTCGGCCGCGAACGGCGCCACGAACATCTCCGCGACCACGATGACCCTCCCCTCCACCACGAAGAACCGTACTAGGCGCATCCCGGCGTTCAGCTCGTTGAGGCGGTCGAAGAGCCGGTCGTCGGCCTCCACGTCCTCCAGCACCGGGGAGAACATCCTCACGCACGGCGGATCGTCCAGCACGCGGACGAACACGGCAGCGCTTCCGAATCGCAGCGGAAGGTTCCCGTCCTCGGAGAACTCGAGTCCGCGTTCCCCGACCCTTCCCGGATCGCCTTCAAGACGAGCGCCCTGAGGTCCTGCACGGCGTCCTCGCGGGGCTTCTCGGGCGGCGGCGCGGGCTCCTCGCGCTTCAGCCCGAGCGTCGGGACCAGGATCGTCCGCTGCTTCTTGTCGAACGCCTTGTACACGAGAGACCCCGGATGCGGGATCTCGAACACCTCGGTCAGCGCGCGCACGGCCATCCGGGCCGCGTCGGCGCACGGAACCGGCCGCTCGAAGTCCCGGAAGAAGTTCGGGGAGCCGGGCGTCCCCGTGGGAGACGACCAGCCGATCCTCCGCAGAAGCGCCGTCTGGCCGGCGCTCAGCGCGTGAGCCTCGTCGAGGTAGTTGTTGCCGACGCACTCGGCGCGCAGCCCGAACGACCCCTGCGCGGCGAACTGCACGTAGGCCCAGCCGCGCTTGGCCGAGACGACCAGGTACTGATCCTCCTCCAGCGCACCGAGCGTCTCGGCGAGCTTCCTCTCGAAGGCGGGCCAGGCGCCAGGCGGCGCTTTCCTGGGGGGCGGCGACGGGAAATCGAGTCGTGTTCCGGTGAGGGTCATGAACGCTCCTTCGCTGGGCGAGTCGGGCTCGGCCGCGCCGACTCGGAAACCATGAATCTGGCACAACTGCCTTGCCTTCGACTGTTCACGTCTCAAAGTTGGACCACCCGCACAGACACCGGGTGTCCGCGCATCCAGAAGAGACTTCTGATGAGATTCGTTTTGAAGATCAACCAGGCGAAGGGCGTCGAGGAGACGGACGAATGGTGGCGAAAGTACCCGGGGTGTTGAAGAAGCGCGGGAAGGCCTGCCCGAAGTGCGGGAGCCTCGACGTCGTACCCATCATGTACGGCTACCCGATGCCGGAGGCGATGGAGGCGGCGGAACGGGGAGAGATCGAACTCGGCGGCTGCTGCGTCACGGCCGACGACCCGCAAAAGCACTGCAAGGCCTGCGGCGAGAGGTTCGACCGGCCGCGAGTGCGACCTCCGAGGCCCGCGGAACGTTCACCCAAACGCAGCCCGCGGCGGTAAGATTCGCGTGTGACACCGCTCGTCAGCCACGATCGAAGCTTGGAAACTGAAGAGAAGAAGTCTCTTTGGTTCCAATCGCTTCCGCTGGAGGAACGGATGGCACTGCTGGTCGAGTTCACGGAGCTGGCGCTCCAGAACCGGCCCGAGCTTGCCGAGGTCCCGCCTGCTCAACCGTCTACGGAACGTATTCGCGTCCTTCGCCTCCCACGACGTTAAGTACGTCGTCATCGGGGGGATTGCGGCCGTCCTGCACGGTGTTGCTCGGGCCACATTCGACCTCGACATCCTGATAGACCCCACGAAGGACAACGCTGCAAGGCTCTTGAAGGCGCTCGAGGCGGCGGGCCTCGGCACGGCGACCCTGACGGACGTGGATGATCTTCTTTCGCACGAGATCACCGTATTCAGCGACCGCGTACGAATCGACGTGCAAACACGTACGCCGGGCCTCACGTTCGCCGATGCGTGGGCGCGGAGGCAGGCGATGTCCTACGAGGGTCAGACCTTCTGGGTCGTATCTCGCGCCGATCTCATCGCATCCAAGCGGGCGGCCGGGCGCCCCCGCGACCTCGACGACGTGCGTGCCCTGGAGACGGGTCAGCGCCAGGACGAGTAACGCGACTGCGGCGCAATCGCGGCGCCGCTATACTGCCCAGCCGTAACCCAGTCCGCGCCGATTGTGTTTCGAGGAGGCTTCGTGGCCGACAGCATGCTCTCGAGTTCCGCTTCGGGTTCCGTTCCGTCCCTCCCGCAGAAAGACGACGAGAAGCGGAGCAAGCACCGGGCGTACGAGCTGTCGCTCGCGCGGACGCGCTACAACTACACGACGAGCTACCTCTACCCCGCGCCGCTCGCGGCCCAGGTGCCGGACTCGGAGAAATTCACGCTCGCGTACAAGGCGAAGGTCGCGCCGGTCCTCCTCGAGGTCGCCAACAACCTGAGACAGGTGCTCGTCGCGCGCTTCGAGGCGCAGCTCAACGCCGACCTTCCCCCGATGCCGATGCCGTGGATGGTCGCGCTGAGGGCCGCGATCGACGAGGCGGAGAAGCAGTTTTCGGGCCTCAACGCGGTGAACATCCCGGGCGACATTTCGGCCATCCACGCGATCTTCGCGGCGCTGCACGACGCGCCGCCGGACCTCGCCGAGACGTACAAGAAGCTCGCCGAGATCCCGCGGCTCGTGGAGGGGCTCGAGAAGGCGCTCACGAAGTCGCTCGAAGACATGAAGGACGTCGGCATCACGTCGTTTCTCAGGGACACGATCTACGAGGTCCTGCGGACGCCGGAGAGGGGCGACGCGTACCTTCACGCGAAGGACCTCGCGGAGTTCAAGACCCTGTACCCGGCCTTCCCCGGACCGCCCGCCGTGACGAACTTCCAGCCGCAGCCGTGGATGCGCCTCGCGCCCGGCCAGGAGGTGTGGGAGAGCGACTGGTACTTCGGCTGGCTCCAGATCGCCGGCTTCAACACCTCGAACCTCAAGGGCGTCTTCCCGGCGGGCAAGGCGCCGGAGCTCGCGCTCGACCTCGGCGCGCTGCTTGCGAAGATGCCCGTGACGGACGCGATGCTCGCGGCCGCCTCCGGCGACTCGTCCGTCACGCTGCAGCGCGCGGCGGAGATCGGCCGGCTCTACGCGCTCGACCTCACGATGTTCGACGGCGTCCCGGCGAGCAGGCTCCACGGGGACCCGCGCTACCTCGCCGCGCCGATCGCCCTCTTCTACTGGAACCCCGAGCCGGGGCCCGGCTATCCCGAGGGGCGCGGCAGCCTGCAGCCGGTGGCGATCCAGCTCGGTCAGAAGCATGACGCGGCGACCTGCCCGATCTACGTTCCGGGGGGCGACGCGGCGGCATGGCGCGTCGCGAAGTTCTGGGTGCTGAACGGCCTCGCCGTGCAGCACGAGACGGTCGCGCACCTCGGCGCCTGCCATCTCACGATCGAGACGCTCGTCGTCGCGACGAACCGCCAGCTCTCGTACCAGCACCCGGTCCTCGCGCTTCTCGGGCCGCACTTCCGGTTCACGCTCGACATCAACGAGGGCGCCAAGCACAGCCTCATCATTCCGCACGGCGTCGTGGCGTCGGTGCTGTCGCCGAGCATCGCCGGGAGCCTCGGGATGGTGCGGGACGCGCGCCTCGCGTGGCGCTTCGACCAGAACCTGCCGCACCGGCTGTTCGCGCTGCGCGGCGTCGACCGCGACCGCCTGCCCGAGTTCCCGTTCCGCGACGACACGCTGCTCCTGTGGGACGCGATCCGCGTGTACGTGCGCGCGTATCTCGCGTGCTACTACGCGGGCAACGGCGACGTCGCCGCCGACACCGAGCTGCAGGCGTGGGTGGAAGAGATCACGAGCCCGGCCGCCGCCTCGTTCCACGGGCTCGGCGGCCTCAAGGCGGAAAACGGGACGGCTCGGATCGACAGCTTCGACTATCTCGTCGACATGGTGTCGCTCATCGTCTACACGGCCGGTCCGCAGCACGCGAACGTGAACTACGCGCAGTACCCGCTGATGTCGTACCTGCCGAGCGTCTCGGGGTCCGCGTACGCGCCGCCGTCCTCGGGCGGAACGCCGGCGGCGGCCTCGTTGCCCGACCCGCTCCTCGCCCTGCTGCCGCCCGTGGACGTCGCGCTCTACCAGGTGGCGTTCGGGTACCTGCTCTCCAGCGTGCAGTACGACGTGTTCGGCACGTACTCGGACAACCCGCGCCGGCCCTACTTCGTCGACGCGCGGGCCGAAGCCGTCAACGTCGACTTCAGGATGGCCCTCGCGGCAATCGAGGCCGAGATCCGCAAGCGCAACAAGACGCGCCCGCTGCCGTACGAGAACCAGCTGCCCTCGATGATCCCGAACAGCATCTCGATCTGACGGGGCGGCCCGCCGCGCGTCAGGCGGGGTCGAGGAGCGGGGCGTAACGCGTCTCGAGGTCGAGGACCTTCGCGTCGGCGCCCCACGCGCGGTACCGCTCCATCGCCGCGAGGACGTGACTCCGCGCCGCGCGGGATTCCCCGCGGCCGGCCAGCATCTCGGCCGCGAGCTCGTGCGCGAGACCCGCGTCCTGGACGAATCCGTGGTCGATCGCCGCCGCGATCGCCTCCTCGTATTTCCGGAGGGACCGCCCGGTGCGCCCCGTCGTGCGCAGCCACTCGGCGTCCACGAGGAGAGACCGGTGCTCGAAGTTGTGCGGGCAGAGGCGCGCCCACTTGCGGATGCGGCCGCGGGCGAGGCGCACGCGGAGGAGACACGCGATCTTCGTGAACGCGCCGCCGCGGCGCGCCTCGAGCATCCAGTTGAGGCAGGCGAAGGTGCGCCCGATGGAGAGGAAGAACGTCGCCGGCAGGCCGATCTCGCTCACCTTCAGGAGCTCCGTGCCCAGCGCGGGGCCGCCGCTTCTCCGGAAGAAGCACAGGAGGCGCGCGCGATCGAGGAGGCGGAAGGCGTTCTGCGTGTTGCTGAGCTCGGCGGCGGACGCGGCGTCGTCGCCGGCGGCCGGAAACGCGGCGAGGCCCATGAGGGCGTCGACGGCCTCGATCGTCGTCCTGTGCATGACCTCGGTGCCGATCTGTCCCGACGCCTTGACCGTCTCGAGGGCGTCGAGGGCCGTCGCGCGCACGTCGGAGAGCGGCTCGCCCGTCTCGAGCCGGGCCTTCGCCCAGCCCATGTGGCAGTAGCCCGCGAACTCCGCGTCCTCCACGCGCCGGCCGAGCGCGTAGCCCTCGCGGCACCACTCGACCGAGCGGGCGATCGGCTCCCTCCAGTGCGACACGAACTGCCCCATCGCGTGGTGCAGCTTCGGGAGGAACGCGGCGCCGTCGGGCGCCTCCATGAGGCGGATGCCGAGGCGCGAAAAGCGCGGGGACGCGCCGTAGAGGCCCACGGCGTTGAGCGCCGTCCCGAACCACACGAAGAGGAGCGCGTGCGTCGGCCCGCGGCCGTGGCGCAGCATGAGCGTGAGGCAGTTGCCGATGAGGACGGGCCACAGGTACGGCCGCGAGACGTAGGCGCACGCCGTCATCGACGACATGATGCGGATGAGGCGCAGGGCGCGCGGGTCCTGGACCTCCGGAAGCGTGGCGAGCGTCTCGTCCGTCATGTTCCGGACCTTCCAGAGGACGCGGCCGAGGATGCGGGCGATGTCGAGGCGCGTCGGGTCCGGCGGCAGCGCGAGGCCGAGACGGCCGCAGATCTCGAGGCCGGCCGCGATCGCCTTCGGGTACTCGTTGAGCGCCGCGTACGCGAGGATGCGGGCCTCCCATCCGGGCGACTCGTCGAGGGCGCCGCGCGCGTTCGCGACGATGCGGTCCGCGGTGGCGAGCGCCTCGTCGACGCGCCCCAGCGGGATCAGCGTCGCCGCGAGCGCGTGGTCGACGGCGAGGGCGAGGTCGTAGTCGCGCTCCCAGGGGCGCTCGGGGAGGAGCGCGCGCGCGCGCTCGAGGTAGGAGACGCCGGTCGAGAAGGCGCCCGTCGCGTTCGTGGCCGCGGCCGCCCGGAGGTGAAGGCGCGCGACGCTCGTGCGCTCGGCCTCGCCGGCGAGAGCCCCGGAGCCGTCGCGGTCGAGGGCCTGGCCGAAGTGGGCGACGGCTTCGAACAGCGTCTCCCACCGGCCGTCCGCCGCGAGCGCGCGGGCGAGGCTCCGCCCGAGGCCGAGGTGGAGGGCCGTCTGGGCGTCGGCGCGCTGGCCGGCGTACAGCGCCTCGCGCATGCGGTCGTGGGCGAGGTTGTAGCGCTCCCTCTCTCCCGGGATCGCGACGACCATCTGCTTTTCGCCGAGGATCTGGAGGGCCTCGCGCGCCGTCTGCGGCGCGAGCGCGCTGACGTCCACGAGAACGTCGGAGTCCACGGGCCGCCCCGAGACGGCGAGGATGTCGAGGACGCTCCGCTCGTCGACGGAAACGCGCGCCGCGCGTTTCAGGAACGACGCGGCCGCGTCGATGCGCAGGCCTTCGGCGATCCGGGAGTCCGCGTGCTCCTGCTCCTCGAACGCCCAGAGCCGGCCTTCCTCGAGGATGTCGCGCAGGATCTCCTCCACGAAGAACGGCAGCCCCTCGCTCGACTCCGTGACGCGCGCGACGAGGCCTTCGGGCAGCTCGGCGAGGCCGAGCATGGAGCGGAGCAGGCCGGCGACGTCCTCCTCGTGGAGCGCCTCGAGCTCCACGACGCGCGGCGCCGGGCGCTCGGGCCCCGGCTGGATGAGGCGCGCGAGCGGCCGGCCCGTGACGTCGTCGATCCGGTAGCTGCCGAGGAGGCAGAACTTCGAGCCCGAGCCCGTCCCCGAACGGAGCGCGAGAAGCGCCGAGGCGATGTCGACGGTGCCGCTGCGGGCCCACTGGACGTCGTTGACGTAGGCGACGTACGGCGTGACGCGGCCGAGCCCGACGAGGAACGCGGCGATGGCCTCGATGACGCGCCGGCGCTCGGCGTCCGCGTTCGGGAGCGGCGGCGTCGGCTCGACTCCCGCGTCGAGCGGGAGAGACGGGACGAGCTTCACCATCTCGGGGGCGTGCGCGTTGAGGAGGGACTGCGCGCCGACGGACCTTGCGAGGTGCGCGGCCTGGAGGACGAGGTTCGCCATCGGGCCGGACTCGGTGAGGTCGCGCTCGAAGCAGTCGACTTCGAGAAACGGGACGCCGCGGAGCTGGACGGCCTGCCGCACCTCGCGCATGAGGCGGGACTTGCCCATCCCGCTCCGCCCCGTGACGAAGAGGCCGGCGTGCTTTTCGCCCTTCAGGCCCGCGTCGGCGGAGCGCTGGACGTCCTCGAGCTCGCGCTTCCGGCCGACGAAGGCGCTCGAGAAGAGGTAGTTCTCGCGCGTGTCCCGCGTCTCGAGCTCGTAGGCGAGAGAGCCGGCGCGGTTGATCAGGTCGAGGAGCTCGCCCGCGCTCGCGGGGCGCTCGGAGGGGCGGACGGAGCAGAGCCGCTCGACGATCTCGCGCAGCCAGGGCGGGATGCGCTCCGCCTGCGCGGCCGTGAAGCGCACGGGCTCGGTCATCTTCTGCTTCAGCAGGACGTCGAGGCCCTGCGTGGCGCTGTAGGGCGTCTCGCCCGTCAGCAGCTTGAACGCCATGATGCCGAGGCTGTAGAGATCGGCCCGGTGGTCGCCTTCCTTCGCGCTCGCGATTTCGGGCGAGACGTAGTGGGGAGTGCCCATCACGAGGCCGCGAATGCCGCGCAGGCCCGCGAGACCGAAGTCGACGACCTTGATCTGGCGGACGTTGCGCTGCGCGCCGCGCGAATCGACGACGATGTTGCCGGGCTTGAGGTCGAAGTGGACGACGCCGCGGCCGTGAAGGTACGCGAGCGCCCGGATCACGGGCACGAGGAGGTCGAGGGCCTCCTGCCACGGCACGATCCTTCCGAGCGGCGGCCGGGCCGGGTGCGGCGGAGCGTCCGTGGACGGCGCGGGCGCGGAGCCGGTGTCGACCGTCTCTTCTTCGACGGGAGGCGCCGCGGCCAGGAAACGGTCGAGCGGCACGCCGGGAAGAAGCTCCATCGTGAAGAAGAACGCGTCGACGCCCGCCACCTGCTCGAAGTCGTACACGCGCGCGACGTTCGGGTGCCGGAGGGAGGCCATCGTCTTGAACTCGGCGCGAAACAGCTCGACCGTGTTCTGAAGCGGGTGAAGGAAGATCTTGAGCGCCGTCGGACGCCCCGGAAAGAGCTGGTCGTCGACGCGGTAGACGCCGCCCATTCCCCCGCGCGCGAGGAGCCGGTCGACGCGGTAACGCCCGTTGATGACGAGGCCCGGCTGGATGACCGCGTCCGTCGCCTGGGACGACGGGCCCGCGGCCGCGCCGCCGGGAGCGCTCGGCGTGTCGAGCGTGGTTTCCGCGTCGCCGGCGGAAGTTCCGCTGATCGCGCTCGGGCGAGACGACATCGGAAACCTCCGCCCGATCCCTTCGCCGCAGGGCGCCGGACACTCGGGGCTCGTGTACCGAGTCTCGATTGCGACTCGGGATCTGTCAAGGGACGGTACGGCCCGGCGTCGCGAAAGCGCCACGCCTGGCGCACGGACCGCCGGCTGGATAATCGAAGCGAGGAGGCGAGAACATGCCGGCCGCGTTTCCGGAGAGATTCCTCTGGGGGGCCGCGACCTCCGCCTATCAGGTCGAGGGCTCGCCCCTGGCCGACGGGGCCGGGCCGAGCAACTGGCACCGCTTCACCCACACGCCGGGACGCGTGAGCGGCGGCGATGACGGGGACGTCGCGTGCGATCACTACAACCGCTTCGCGGAAGACGTCGCGCTCATGCGCGGCCTCTCGCTCAACGCCTACCGCTTCAGCGTGTCGTGGAGCCGTGTCCTCCCCGAAGGCCGCGGGCGCGTGAACGAGAAGGGGCTGGACTTCTACCGGCGCCTCGTGGACGCGCTCCTCGCCGCGGGGATCGAGCCATTCGGGACGCTCTTTCACTGGGACCTGCCGGAGTCTCTCGCCGAGCGGGGCGGCTTTCTGAACCGCGACAGCGCCGACTGGTTCGCGGAGTATGCGAGCGTCGTCTGCCGCGCGCTCTCCCGCGTCTCCTCGTGGGCGACGCTGAACGAGCCGTGGGTCGTGATGCACGACGGCAACGTGACCGGCAGCCATCCGCCGGGCCACCGCAGCATTTCCGAGGCCCCGGTCGTCGCGCACAATCTCCTGCGCGCGCACGGCGCGGCCGTTGCCGCGTGCCGTTCCGCGGGCGTTCGCCGGGTGGGCCTCGTGGTCAACCTGGAGCCGAAGTTCCCGGCATCGCCCTCCCCCGCCGACGCCGCGGCCGCCGCACGCGCCGACGCCTACATGAACCGGCACTTCCTCGATCCCGTGTTCCTCGGCCGTTTTCCCGACGAGCTGCCCGGGATCTTCGGCAACGCGTGGCCGCGGATCGCCGCCTCGGACCTCGACGTCATCCGCTCGCCGATCGACTTCCTCGGCATCAACTACTACACGCGGAGCGTCGTGAAGGACGATCCCGGAGCGTTCACCGGGGCCACGCGCGTGCGGCAGGACGGCGCCCTCCACACCGAGATGGACTGGGAGGTCTACGCGCCGGGCCTTCTCGACACGCTGACCTGGGTGAAGTCGCGCTACGGGGACGTTCCTCTCTATGTCGCCGAGAACGGCGCGGCTTTCCCCGACCCGCCCTCCGCCGGGCCGGAGGGCGTCCGGGACCCGCTGCGCGTGGCTTACATTCGCGAGCACCTCCGCGCGACGCGCGAGGCGATCGCGCGCGGTGTGGACGTCCGCGGGTACTTCGCCTGGTCGCTCCTCGACAATTTCGAGTGGGCGTACGGTTTCTCGAAGCGCTTCGGGATCGTCCACGTCGACCACGCGACGCAGCGCCGGACGCCGAAGGCGAGCGCCTTGTTCTACGCGGACGTGATCCGGAGCGGCGGGGCCGCCCTGGACGCGCCCGCCTGAGGCTCACCGGACCGTCACGGCGACGCGGCGCGTTCCCCCCGGCCGCGCCGGAGGCGCAAGGACGTTCGTCGCGAGCGGGATCCCGTCGACCGTGACCGAGACGTCGCGGCCGCCGGCCGGGACCCCGCGCGCGATCTCGATCTCGAGCGTCGCCCCGCGCCACGGCCGGACCATCCGTGCCCGGTTCCAGGACGGCGGCAGGCACGGGTCGATCGTCATCCCGTCCCACCCGGGGCGCACGCCGAAGACCCATTCGGCCACGACGCGGTGGAGCCACGCCGCCGAACCCGTGTACCAGGTCCATCCGGCCCGGCCGTGATGGGGCGACGCGGGCCCGTCCACGTTGCCGGGCAGGACGTACGGCTCGGCGGCGTATCGCTCGGGATCCTTGTTCGCGGGATTGATCGCGACGAGGAGCCTCTCGACGAGCGCGGCGTCCTTCGCCTTCGCCGCCGCGGCGATCGCCCACGTCGCGGCGTGCGTGTAGACGCCTCCGTTCTCGCGGAGGCCGGGCCCGTAACGCGTGATGTATCCGATCCCGGAAACCGGCTCGTCGAACGCGGGGGCGAGGAGAAGCGATCCCGCCTCGGTGACGAGGTGCTCCTTCACGGCCGCAAGGCACGCCGCCGCGCGCTCCGGCGGGGCGACGTCGTTGAGGATCGCCCACGTCTGCGCGTTGAGGAAGATCCTCCCGACGCGGTTCTCCGCGCTTCCGAGGAGGGTCCCGTCGTCGAGCGTTCCGCGCCGGTACCAGCCCCCGTCCCAGCCGTGCGCGTTGAGCGCGGCGACGAGCGCGACGCGGCGCGAGGCGAAATCGTCGGAGAGCGACGCCTCGCCGGCGCGGCGGAAGATCTCGCGCCAGTCGGCGAGAAGGCCGGCGAGGAAGTGGCCGAGCCAGACGGACTCGCCCTTCTCGAGGAGGCCGGCCGCCGAGAGGCCGTCGTTCCAGTCGCCCGCTCCGATCAGCGGGATTCCGCGGGCGCTCGTCCGCGAGAAGACGCGCCGGAACGCGCGTGCGACGTGCTCCGTCAGCGGGGCCGGCTTCTCGTCGTCGAGGAACGGCGCCTCGTCGCCGAGGATCGAGAAGTCGCCCGTCTCCCGGATGTAGTTCGCCGACACGAAGGCGAGCCAGAGGAGGTCGTCCGTCATGGTCGTGACGAGGCCCTGCCCGGTGAGCGGATGCCACCAGTGCTGGACGGAGCCGTCTGCGAACTGGTGGCCCGCGTGGAGGCGGATCTGCTCGCGGCAGCGCCCGGGCTCGATCGTCAGCCAGACCTGCGAGTCCTGGAGCTGGTCGCGGAAGCCGAAGGCGCCGCTCTGCTGGTAGTAGCCGCAGCGCGCCCACAGCCGCGCCGCGATCGCCTGATAGCGCGTCCAGTCGTTCACGACGGAGTCGAAGACCGGGTCCGGCGACTCCATGCGGTGCGCGGCGAGGCGCGTCCGCCAGCCCGCCGTCACCTCGTCGAGAGCCGCGCGGCTCGCTTCGTCCTCGAGGAGGCGCGACCCGAGCGCCGCCGCGTCTTCCTCCGACTCCGACGTCGCGAGGGTGAAGCCGATCGTCCGCGACTCGCCGGGTGCGAGCGCGACCTCGACCTCGAGGGCCGCGATCGGGTCCTCGTGCCGCCCGAACGCCGGGGCGCCGCCTTTTCCGAAGAGCGCCGCCGGGGCGCGGAGGCCGCCGTAACGGCCCAGGAACGCGGCCTTGTCGCCCTGCGCCGAGACGACCCTTTCGGACGTCGCGAGGACGCTGGTGTACGGGAAGCTCGTGTTCCAGTGTCCGAACCGCGGGGACGGCACGTCCCACATGTGGTTCCGCGCGACGATCGCGCGCCTCCCGGCGTCGAACCGCGTCTCGATGAAGAGCTTTCCGAACTCGCGCCGTGAAGCGGGCGTGACGCCGCAGCACCACTCCAGGTAACCCGTGAGCCGGAGCGTCCGCGGCCGTCCGGACACGTTCCGGAGCGTGACCCGCCAGATTTCGGCCGTCTCCTTCGCGTGGCAGAAGAGCGTCCACGCGGCTTCGATCCCGGAGCGCGACGACTCGAACGTCGTGTAACCGAGGCCGTGCCGGCAGGCAAAGGAATCGAACGGCGCCCACACGGGCGCGGGCGAGAGGGACCAGACGGCCCCGCCCTCCGCGTCCCTCACGTAGAGAAACTTCCCCGAGACGTCCTCGACGAGGTCCTGCTGCCAGCGCGTCACGACGGCGAGCTGCGAGTTCTCGAGGAACGAGAAGCCGCTCCCCGTCTGGCTCACGACGAACCCGGCCTTCGGGTTCGCGACGACGTTGACCCACGGGCGCGGGGTTCTCGGATCGGTGACGACGTATTCCCGGCCGTCCTCCGAGAAGCGGCCGTATGCGCCGGAGCGGGCGGTCGCCGTCATGGGAAGGCCACGACCTCGGCGGGAACCTCGCGGACGAGGATCTCCGCGCCCCGGATCTCGGCCGGCTTCCCGTTCACGGTGGCCGCCCGCGGGACGCCCCGAAGCGGCCACGCGAGGGCGAGGCCGCCGGGCGGGATCCTGACGCCGGCGATCCGCGCGCGCACGTCGCCGTCCCGCGCCGAGACGGAGAGATCGAGCGGCCCGTAAATCGTCCGGAGGCCCTCCACGCCGGCGCCTCCCGGCGCATGCACCCATTCCGGCGGGAGCCCGGCCCCGACGAGAAGCGAGGCGCCGGCCCCCCCGGCGCCCTCCCGTTCGATCGCGAAGAAATCGAGGAACGAGCGGATGAAGTCGGTTCCGACCCAGGTGTGCGGCATGTCCCCGACGAACCGCGGGGCGCGCGGGTCGCGGCTGACGACCTCGGCCCACTGATTCCAGGCGGCGGGCCGGCGGTCCTTCATGAAGAACGCGAGCATTTCGTGTGCCTCTTCTTTCCGGCCGAGCCTCACGAGCGAGCCGACCGCCCGCAGCTCGTAAGGCGTGTAGAGATCGCTCTCCGGCGGCCTGGCTCGCGCCCCGTCCGCCCCGTCGCGCCGCTCGCGCGACTCCTTCACGTAGCGGTCGAACGTGCGCGCGAGCTCCGCCTGCGGCAGCCTCTCCTGGAGGCCGCAAGGAGAGAGGGCCGCGGTCGTCGAGGTCGGGTCGAAGTCGTGCTTCTCGACGGAGGCCGGGAGCGTGTGGAGCCGGTTCCGTTCGATCGTGAGCGCGATCGAGGCGAGGAGGTCCGTCTCGAATTCGCGCGCGATCGCCGCGAACGACCGGGCTTCGGCGGGATGTCCGAGCGCGAGCGCGAGCTCCGCCGCGTCCGCGAGTCCCTTCCGCGCGAAGGCGTCGTCCCAGTAGGAGTGGACAGGCCGGTCGGAGTACCCCTCGTGGCTGATCGACTCGGGGAGGAGGCCGTAGAAGGCGCGCTTCGGCGGCGACTCGTATTCCGGCGTCCGGCGCTGCCGCCTGAGCGCGTCGATCGCGGCCACCGTCCTCCCGATCCGCGGCCAGAGGCCCGCGAGCGTGGCGGCGTCTCCCGTGAAGCGGAAGTACTCGGCGGCGAGGAAGAGGAACTCCCCGTGGCTGTCGTTCTCCGGCACCGGGTCGGCGCCGCGGGCGTCGACGCAGCACGGAATTTTCCCGTCCGCGAACTGCTTCCCGGCGAACGCAAGGAGAAAGTCGCGGACCTCCCGCGAGTGGCCGAGCCGGAGGAGCGCCGACGACGTCAGCGCGCCGTCGCGGATCCACGAGCGCTCGTAGGCGCGCGAGCCGGGCTGGATCCACGGCCCGTCGCGGTTGACGAGGACGTAGGCGAGGTTCGACTTCAGGGTTCGAACGAGAGATTTCGCCGAGGATGGGACATGGAAGACCACGGAGTCGACGGCTCTTCCCCACTCTTCGGATGCGCGCGCGAGACGCTCGTCGAAGGATTTCCTGGAAAGGGTAAGAGGGACCGAGGCGGCCGGAACGCCCGCATGCAAGGGAACGTCGAGGACGACGTCGCGCGCGCCGCCGGCGGGGATTTCGAGATCCCACTCGAGCGCCCCGGACGCGAGGCCGGTCTCGTCGCGGATCTCGCGCGCCTGCGGCAATTCGCCCCTCAGAAGAAAATCCGAAATCGGCCCTTCGTCGAATGCGGCGGCGCCGGCTTGCGCGGGAGGGGGAGCCGCTGAGATCGTCCGCGCGCCGTTCACGGTCGCCGTTCCGGCCGCGAACGAGAGCGTGTCGATTCGCACGACGCCGTGCGGCGCGTTCAGGAACTGCGTCGGCGGGTTCACGAGAAAGGGCCGCACCGCGACGAAGAGCCTCACGCGCGCCGTCGCCCTCCCGGCGTTCCGGACGCGGTAACGCGCGCGGAGAACGGACGACCCGCTCTCGCCGTCCACCAGCGCCGTCACGTCGAGGGAGAGGTCGCCGGCCTTCCACGTCACCGTCGGAATCGGGAGATCGCCTCTCTCGAGCGCGTGAGAGATCGTCGCGTCGTTCCACGTGAGGAGCCGGCCGCCCGCGAAGAGGAACGGCTCCAGTGAAAAGGACCCCTTCCCGGGCTCGAGCGCGCCGTCTTCGCCGACGAGGACCTCCTCGGTGTCCGCGTCGACGCCGGCCACCGTCCAGTACGTCTGTTCGCCGAGGAACGTGCGCGGGTAGAGGCCACGCTTCGCCTCCCTCGCGATCGCCGCGACGAAGTCGTTCACGGCGGGAGCCCATTCCACGGGCTGCACCGTGACACGCGGCGTCCCCCACTCGCCCGGCGGCAGGATGAGCCTGACGAAGCGCGTCTCCGTCTCGGGAAGATGGAGCCACGCCCGCCGCGCGCCGCCGTGCGCGACCCGGCGCACCACTTCCCAGGACCGGCCGTCGGAAGAGATCTCGACGTTGAACTGCAGTGGAACCCGGGTGGGCCAGTCGAGGATCAGCGTCGAAAGCTCACGGAGGACGCCGAAGTCGATCAAGATTTCTGAGAAGGTGTGCGTGACGATCGGCTCCGGCAGCGCCAGGGGCTTCGCCCTCGCGGCGAGCGCGGGCTCTTCCACCTCCAGGAAGCCTCTCCCTCCGGTCCCCGCGGAGAGGACGATTTCGAGCGCCGCGGCGTGCCGGAGCTCTCCCCAGCCCGCCGGACCCCACGCGAAGGTCACCTGCCTCTTGCGGACCCGAATCTCCTGCCACTCACCGGAAGGCGCGAAGCCCTCGCGGCGCGCCCACCATACGTTCTCGCCGGTCGCGTCGAGGAACTTGACCTCGAGCGTGTTCGCCGTGCCCGCGCCGCGGACGCGGAAGGAGAACGTCCAGTCGCCCGGGAACTCGAGCGCGGCCGGGCGGCGGACGCCGGCCCAGCCCGCGCCGCCGTGGAAGTCGTACGCCATGCGAATGCCCGGCCCGTCGGGAGGCGAGAGAGAGACCTCGACGCCCGCGGCGGCGACCGGCGTCCATGCTTTCGTGTTCGCCTGGCCTTCGGCAAGCCGCGCGCACGAGCAGGCGAGACCGAGCGCGGCACCTGCGAGCAGGCGGCGTCTCATTCCTTGAGCCCGCCCGCCGTGATGCCCTCGATGTACGCCCGCTGCAGCCCGAGGAAGACGAGGAGGACGGGCAGGACCGTGAGGACCGAGCCCGCCATCATGAGCTCCGTGTCCTGAGCATGCTCGCCGACGAGGTTCGCGAGCGCGACCGGGAGCGTGTACTTCGTGTCGTCGGTCAGGACGACGAGCGGCCAGAGGAAGTCGTTCCACGTCCCGAGGAACATGAAGACCCCGAGCGTCACGAGGACCGGCCTGAGGAGCGGCAGGACGAGGCGCCGGTAGATGAGCCACTCGCTCGCGCCGTCGACGCGCGCGGCGTCGAGGAGCTCGTCAGGGATGGAGCGTGCGAACTGCCGGATCAGGAAGATGCCGAAAATGCCGGCCGCCGACGGCAGGACGACCCCGAGATAGGTGTTCACGAGACCGAGAGAGCGCATGAGAAGGAAGAGCGGGAGCATCGCGATCTGGACGGGAATGACCATGCCGAGGAGGAGCAGCCGGAACAGCCGGTCGCGCCCGGGGAACCGGAGCTTCGCGAACGCGTAGCCCGCCATCGAGTTCAGGAGCACGGAGCAGAACGTGACGGAAGACGCGAGAAGGAGGCTGCTTCCGAACGCCCGCCCGAGCGAGAGCCGCTGGAAGAGGTCGCGGTAGTGCTCGAACGTGATCCGGCTCGGGATGAAGCCCGGCGGGAAGGAGCTCGCCTCGCCCGTGGGCATGACCGACGCCGACATCATCCAGACGAGCGGGGCGAGCGTCAGCGCCGCCCCGAGGACGAGGAGCGCGTTCACGGCGAAGGGCGCGGCGACGCGGCCGGCGTTCCGCCTCACGTCTCCCCTCCCTTCTGCAGGCGGAACTGGAGGACCGTCACGACGAGGATCACGCCGAACAGCACGAACGCGATCGCGGCGCCACGCCCCATGTTCCAGAACCGGAAGCCTTCCTTGTACATGAGGAGCGCCATCGTGAGCGTCGCGTTGAGCGGCCCGCCCGACGTCATCACGTAGGGCTCGGCGAAGAGCTGGAAGGAGTCGATCGTGCGCGTGAGGCCGACGAGGAGCATCGTCGGCGCGAGCAGCGGCAGCGTGATCCGCCGGAACTGCTGCCAGCGGCCGGCCCCGTCGAGGCGCGCCGCCTCGTAGAGGGACTCGGGGATGCCCTGCAGGCCCGCGACGAAGAGGATCGTCGAGAACCCGAAGTTCTTCCAGACCGCGAGGATCACGATCGCGACGAGCGCGAACCGCGGGTCGCCGAGCCAGTCCACCGCCGGAAGGCCGACGAGCGTGAGCCCCCGGTTCAGGAGGCCGAAGCGCGGGTGGTAGACGTACCGGAAGACGACCGCGACCGCGACGAGCGTCGTGACGACCGGCGCGAAGAACGTCGTCCGGAAGAAGCCCTTCCAGCGCGCGAGGCGGGCGTTCACGAGGAGGGCGGCCGTGAGCGCGACGGCGACCGTGAGCGGGCTCGTGAGGAGGACGAAGACGAGCGTGTTCTTGAGCGCGGTCCGGAAGACCGGGTCGGAGAAGAGCGCCCGGTAGTTCCCGCTGCCCGTGACGCGCACGTTCGAAGGGTCCGCGAGCGTGTAGAGGTCGAAGTCCGTGCCCGAGAGCAGAAACGAGGCGGCAATCGGCAGGAAGAAGAAGACGACGATCACGAAGAGGCCCGGCGCGAGGAAGAAGAGCGCCGCGCGCACCTCCGCCGGCGTCCCGCGGCGCGTATCAACGCGCATGGGCCCCCTTCCGCGCGAGGACCCAGCGGCGCTTCGCGAGAAGCGCCGACACGTCCTCGTCGAGCGCCTCGAGCGCCGCGTCCACCGTCGCGGTCCCTCGGATCGCGGGCTCGAGGTGCTCGGCGACCTTCTGCGCGACCTGCTCCCATTCGGGGACGCGCGGGGTCGCGGCGACGTTCTCGAGCTGCGCCTCGAACGCGCGGGCCGGCGCGTCGCCGGAGAGGATCGGGTCCTTCCAGGCGTCCCGGCGGGCCGGAAGGTCTCCCGCCAGCGCGTAGAAACGGACCTGCTGCGCGGGCTCGGAGAGGAACTCGATCAGCTTCCACGCGTCGTCCGAGCGCTTCGACGTGCGGAAGAGGACGAGGCTGGATCCCCCCGCGAGGGAGACGCCCGGCCCGCCGGACCCGTTCCGGGCCGCCGGCAGCGGCGCCGTCGCCCATTCGTCCTTCAGGGACTCGGGCAGGCGGCGCCGGAACTCGCCGAGGTTCCACGGGCCCGTGACGTACATCGCGAAATCGCCGGCGGCGAACTGCTGGTAGAGGTTCGCGACCTGCGTGTTCGCGACGGCCGGCGCGAGCCCCTCGCGGAAGAGGCTCACGTAGAAGGCCGCGGCCTCGCGGAACGCCTTCGAGCGGAAGGCCGCGTCGCCGCCGTCGGCGGTGAGAAGCGACGCCTCGTTCTGGAGGCCGAGGATCACGGGCTGCGCCCACTCGTCTGTCGGAAGGAGAATCGCCCATCGGCCCTCTCCCGCGCGCGCCTTCAGGCGGCGCAGGGTGTCGTGCCACTCGGCCCAGGTCTTCGGCGGCGCCACGACGCCCGCGGAGAGGAGGAGGTCCTTGCGGTAGAAGAGGACGCGCGTGTCGACGTACCACGGCACGCCGCAGAGAACGCCCTCGACGAGGTTCGTGTCCCAGATGCCGGGAAAGTACTTCCCGGCCGCGATCACGGCGGAGCGCGCGACGCGCGGCCCAAGGTCCTCGAGGGCGCCGAGCGTCTGGAACTCGGGAAGCCAGGTGTTGCCGATCTGCGCGACGTCCGGCAGGGACTCGCCGACGAAGGCGGTCAGGAGCTTTTCGTGCGCGGCCGTCCACGGAATCTGCTGGACCTCCACGCGAACGCCGGGGTGCCGTTCGCGAAACGCGGGAAGGAGCTCCTTCACGACCTCGCCCTCGCGCCCGAGGCCCCAGAAGCGGACGGCCTCCCGGGAGGAGCCCCCCCGCGCGCAGGCTCCCGCCACGAGGAGGACGGCGAGGACGACGGGAGCGGCGGCGCGCCTCACGCGCCGCTCACGGCGCGGCCCGAAGCGACGGGTCCGCGAGCCATCCGCCGGTGAAGCCCGCGCGCGTCAGGCCGCGCACGATCACCGCGTTCCTTCGCATCGTCTTCCACACGAGGCCGCTCCTCTGATTCTCGATCATCGCGAGGATCGGGCCCTGGTCGATCCCGAGGGCGTCGCCGTCGAACCAGCCCTTCCCGGCCACGACGCGGCCGTGCTTGAGCGCGGCCGTGAACGTGAACGTCGGGTTGAAAGCGTCGCGGAAGCCGTACGGGCCGTAGAGCTCGTCGCCCCAGCGCGCCGCGATCGTCCGGAGCGCGCGGACGGACAGCTCCGGCGTGAACGGCAGCGAGCCCGCCGCGGCCGCCGGCGCGAGCGTGCCGTCGTCGCGCACGTCGCCGGCCCCGGCGCCGCGCGCCGCGTAGCTGAAGAAGCGCACGCGCCGGCCGTTGGCGTCGAGCGTCACGTCCGCGGGGCCGTCGCACGCCGTGAGGCCCCACACGTCGGGACCGTAGCCCGAGAAGCTTCCGGGATTCGCGGTCGCGTACTGCCGCTGCGCGAGTGTCGCTCGCCGCGAGTTTTCGAAATAGTCGATCCCTTTTTTGCGCATGTACGCGTCGCGGATGCCCTCGAGGTCGAGGAAGACGTGGGAGTACTGGTGCCCGAAGAGCGGGGCGAAATTGAGGAACGTCTGGCCGTGAAACGTCTCCCAGCGGTACGTCGAGGTGTAGGCCGTCCACGCCTCCTCGCCGACCGGATGCGTCGCCGATCCGAGGGCGAGAACGTAGACGATCATCGCCTCGTTGTAGCCCTTCCAGTCGTAGTCGTGAAAGCCCTTCTCCGGCGTCCAGCCCATCGAAATCCGCGGCGGGCGCGGCGTGGCGGCCCAGGCCCAGTCCGCGCGGTTCGCGAGATCCTCGACGAGACCGCGCAGCTCCACCTCGGCGGGGTCCGTGCCGTCGAAGTACGACTGGCAGAAGAGAGCGCCCGCGAGGCAGAGCGCCGTGTCCATCGTCGAGAGCTCGACCGTCTCGAAGCGGCGGCCCGTCTCCATGTCGAGGAAGTGGTAGAGGAATCCCCGCGTTCCAGAAACGCCGGCTCTCGTGTCGCCCGTTGGCGCACCGTGCAGGAAGCGCACCGTCGCGAGCGTTCTCTCGAGGGCCGCCTCGCGCGTGACCCAGCCGCGCTCGACTCCGATCGGATACGCCGTCAGGCCGAAGCCCACGGCGGCCACGCTCGAGAAAGAGGCCGTCGGCTCGCGGTCGGGGACGAGGCCGTTCTTCGGATTCGTCTTGTCCCAGAACCAGAAGAACGTCCGCCGCTCGAGGTCGTCGAGAAAGGCGACGTCCGAAGCCGAGAGGGCGGCCTTCTCCCGCGCGATGGCGGCGGGCGGGACCTCGGCCGGCGGCGCGAGCGGGCGCGCGCACGCGACCGCGAGGATCGCGGCGAATCCGGACAGCAGAACGGGGCGAACCCGACCGAGGGTCCGGGCTCGCCCCTGATGCCGGCGAAGGAATGCGACGCCGGCCGACGATCTCAAAGGATCAGAACGAGAGGTGCACGCCGAGCTGAATCCGGCGCGGGTTGTAAGCCTGATCGGTCTTTCCGTAGTGTGTGTTCACCTCCGGGAGGGCAGGCTGCCATCCGTCGTAGTACTGCTCGTTCGTGTAGTTGAAGACGTTGATGGCCTCGACGAAAACGCCCGCGTTCATCGACTCTCCGAAGGTGAAACTCTTGTCCAGGCGCAGATCGATGCTTTGGGTCCACTTCGGCGGGTCTCCGCCGCCGACGTTGTCGAGGCATTTGTCCCAGCCCCTGGAGCAGTCGGTACCTCCGAAGGGATAGCCGGACCCGAGGCTGGCGACCGTGCTGAACCGGAAGTCCAGGGGGAGCCCGACGGTGCCCGTCAGCAGGATCGTGTGCTTCTGGGCCTGCGCACTCCTCTGCTGGATGCCGACCGCCGGATCGAGCAGCTGGAAGCTGAAGAGGTCGTTCCCGGTCTGCTTGGCGTCGGCGTACACGTACGAGACGTAGGCGCCCCACCGGGAGCCCGTCGTGAACGGCTTGTCGAGGCTGAACTGGAACGAGTTGTACCAGCCTTCCTTGGCCCGGTTGACGAGCGAGAAGCCCAGGCCCGGTGCGGGGCGGGCTCCCCAGTCACACGTGCCGTCCGCGGCCTTGATGCCGCAGGTCCACGTGAGCTGGTCCTTGCTCTTGACGCCTGCGTACCCGACGGCGGCCGTGAACCCGCCGAAGTTGTGGCGAACGCCCGCGCTCCACTGGTCGGAAGACGGCGGCCTCGTGTTGTTGTTGAGGAGGTAGACCTCCGGCGGGTCGGTGGTGCCCGAGGCGATGAGGGTCTGGAGGCCGGCGAGGCTCAGGTACGACGGATTCCACTTCGTGGCCGGCCGCCCGTCCTGCGGGCTTCCGTCCTTGGAGAACCAGATCGTCGAGACCCGGTACTGCAGCCGGAATTTCTCGTCGAGGGTGTCGTTGTAAAGAGTCCGGTCGTAGTACTTCCCGTAGCCCGCGTACGCGATGGTCTTGCCGTCGCCCGTGACGTCGTAGGACAGGCCCACGCGGGGCTGAACGGCGCCGTAGAAGGTCGGACGGTTCGAGCCGTCCGTGAAGTAGTCCGACGAATAGACGCCGGAGAAGCCTGCGCGCACGTTCGCGGGCGTCACATAGCCGTTGTTGAGCTCGTCCGTTTCGAAGTCCCAGCGGAGGCCGACGTTCGCCGTCAGGCGGGAGTTGATCCGCCAGTCGTCCTGGACGTAGACGCCGAACTCGCGGTTGTTCGTGGAGAGGTCGGGATCGCCGGATCCGATGGACGCCTTGTAGGGCATGTCGCCCGGCGACGCGAGAAATGTGCTGTTCCGGAAACTGAAAACCGGGTTGCCATTGAGCGTCTTGATGACGTGATATTTCAGGTAGTCGAACGTGACGCCTCCCTTGAGGACGTGCTCGCCCCCTGCCTGGAAGCTCGTCAGCGTCACGTCGTCGCGGACCGCAAAGCGATCCTGGGTGAAATTCTGCGTCGTGCTGGCGTTGCCGATCTGCATCAGCCCCTCGAAGTTCTGGCCGATGGTCGAGTTGTCCTGGGGGACGGGGTTCCACTTGAAGCGCTGGAAGCTGACCATCGCCTCGTTCAGGAGCTTCGAGGTGAGCGCCGTGTACTTGGCCCGGACCGTGCCGACGTCGTTCTGGATGTTGCTCGCGGCCTGATAGCTCGTCTGTGCGCCGAAGTCCCGGATGTCGGTTTCGTGCCGGTAGTCACCCGAGACGTCGAGGGTCGACCCCGCCCCCATGAGGAAGGAGACCTTGCCGAAACCGAGGGTCGCGCGGAAGGGACTCGTGAAGAGTCCCGTGTACGAGTTGAACTGGGCGCGGAACGCGGCGGGCCAGTTCTGATTGGAGCCGAGGAACACCTCGGATTCGCGGTCCTGGTAATTGCCTTCGTAAGAAGCGAAGAAGAAGACCTTGTCCTTCACGATCCGGCCGCCGAGCGACAGGCCCGGCTGCCAGCGCGTGTATTCGGGCTTCGGCGTCCCGCGCATCTCCGTGTACACGTCCTGGCTCACGAGGTTCTTGTTCTGGTAGTAGGCGAAGACGTCGCCGTGGAAGTCGTTCGTGCCCGACTTCGTGACCGCCGAAATGATGACGCTCGAGGCCTTCTGGTATTCCGCCTTGTAGTTCTGCGTGATGACGCGGAATTCCTGGACGGCGTTCTGGGGAAACGGGTTGCCGCGGCTCGCGTCCCCGCCGACGACGCCGCCCAGGAGAACGTCGTTCTTGTACGACGCGCCGTCGATGAAGACGTTCGTGTTCGAGGAGCCCTGGGCCCCGTACGTGATCTCCTGCCGCAGCTCGTTGTGTGACAGGTTGACGCCGGGGGCGAGGGCTGCGAAGTTCAGGAAATTGCGCGTGGCCTGCGGAAGGTTCTTGATCTGGTCCTGGGACACGTTCGTCGCCACCTCCGACGAGCGCAGCTCGACCTCGGGGGTTGCCTCGGCGGCCACCGTAACCTCCGCGGACACCTTTCCCGGCTTCAGGTCGAAGTTGAACTCGATGACCTGGCCGACCTGAAGCCGGATCGCCGCTTTCTGCGACTCGTGGGCGGCCGTCCCGGCCGTCACCGTGTACGGCCCCGGCGGAAGGATGAGGACGAAGGATCCTTCGGCCTCCGTGACGGCGGACCGGTGCAGGCCGCTCTCGTTGTTGACGGCCGTGACCGTCACGCCGGGGAGCGGCCCCTGGGCGTCACGGACGACGCCTTGAAGCCGCGCCGTCGTGGTCTGGGCGAGAGCGGGAAGGCATGCGCAGAGCACGCCCAGGAAAAGAAGACGCTGCCAGAGATGTCTCATTGATCCTTCCTCCTTGTACGAGAGTGATGAGTCGAGGTTGGTGGTTTGGGGGAACGGATGCCGGACGACCGTCGCACGACGAGGCGCGTCGGCAGGGTTTCGTGGCGGGGGACGTGGCGGCTCCCGCTCTTCAGGGCTGCAAGGAGGCGATTCATCGCGTGCGAGCCGAGGTCGGCGATCGAGACGGCGACCGAGGACAGGGGTGGCGACATGAAGCGCGCGATCGGAATGTCGTCGAAGCCGCCGACCGCGACGTCGCCGGGGACCCGGACGCCCATCTCCTGGAAGGCGCACAGGAGGCCGATCGCCATCGCGTCGTTCGCGGCGAAGATCGCCGTCGGCCGGGGCCGCATCCCGAGCACGACGCGGGCCGCCCGGTAGCCCGACTCCTCGGTGAAGTCGCCCGGCACCTCGAGCCGTCGGGGGTCCTTCCCGACTTCCGAGAGGACCGCGCGCCGGTACCCACGGAGACGCTCGCGGGCGTCCCAGTTGTCGGCCGGGCCGGTCACGTGCGCGATGCGCCGGTGGCCGAGCCCCGCCAGATGCGTCACCATCGCCGCGGCGCCGCCCTCGTTGTCGATGTTGATCGAGTCAAAGGGCACCCCGTCCACGGCGCAGTTCAGGAGGAGAACCGGCCAGCTCTCGGGAAGGGTCTCTCGCAGAGTCAGCCCGTAGACGCTCGGCGACATCACGACGAGCCCGTCCACACGACCGCGCATCGCGCGGAGCGCGGCATCCGCCTGGGCGCGGTCGCCGTGGGAGCCGGAGACAAGGAGCTGGTACCCGGCTCCGCGCGCCGCGCGGTCGATGCCGCGGATCGCCTCGGAAAAGAACTCGCCGAAGAGATCGGGCAGGAGGACGCCGATCGTGTTCGACCGCCGGGTGATGAGACTCCGCGCGCCGCCGTGAGGAACGTAACGCAGCCGGTCGGCCGCAGCGCGCACGCGGCGGCTCGTGTCCTCGCGCACCGGCCCTTTCCCGTTGAGGACGCGCGAGACGGTCGCGACCGAAACGCCGGCGGCGCGCGCGACCTCGCGGATGGTCGCGCTCCGGGCGTCCCCCTCGCGGCGGCCTCGCCGGGGCCGCGGTCGCTGGGTCTCGGTTGGGGTCGAGACGACTCTCATTCGACGATGTAAACGTTTACAATCTGTGTAAACCGCGCCCTTATGTCAAGGGAGATCGCACCGGCGCCCGGAGATTTCCAGGGGCCGTTCGCGGCGGACGAGGGCCTAACATGGGCCCGGGAGGACGGGTGGCCGAGGTCCGTCTCGAAAAGATCGGCAAGGCTTACGGGCAGACCCGCGTCCTCTCGGGGCTCGACCTCGACGTGAAGGACGGCGAGTTTCTCGTCCTCGTGGGGCCTTCCGGGTGCGGGAAGTCCACGGCCCTGCGCATCATTGCGGGCCTCGACGAGCCCACCGAGGGCACGATCTCGATCGGCGGCCGGGTCGTGAACGGCGTCCCCCCGCGCGAGCGGGACATCGCGATGGTCTTCCAGAGTTACGCGCTGTATCCGCACATGACGGTCCGCGCGAACCTCTCGTTCGGCCTCGAGATGCGCAAGGTGCCGCGCGTGGAGGCGGACGCGCGGCTCCACGACGCGGCCGAGTTTCTCGGGCTCTCGCCGTTTCTCGACCGGACGCCGCGCCAGCTCTCGGGCGGACAGCGCCAGCGCGTCGCTCTCGGCCGCGCCCTCGTGCGGCGGCCCGCGCTCTTCCTCTTCGATGAGCCGCTCTCGAACCTCGACGCCGCGCTCCGTGTCCAGATGCGGGCCGAGCTCGCGAGGCTCCAGGAGCGCTACGCGACGACGTCGATCTACGTGACGCACGACCAGGTGGAGGCGATGACCCTCGGCCACCGGATCGCGATCCTGAACGACGGCGTTCTCCAGCAGGTCGGGCCTCCTCTCGACGTCTACCGCGACCCCGCGAACCTCTTCGTCGCCGGTTTTCTCGGCACGCCTCCGATCAACCGGCTACAGGCCCGTGTGGAACGAGGCGGGGCCGCCCTCGTCGGCGACGGCTTCGTCCTGCCGATGCCGCCCGCCCTGCGCGCAATAACGGCGGGAAAGGACGGACTCCAGGTTGTCGTCGGCATCCGGCCCGAACACCTGCACGAGGAGCCCGGCCCCGGACGCGCGCCGCTCGACGTGCGCGTCGGCATGGTCGAGCCGCTCGGCCACGAGGTCATCGTCCACGGACGCGTGGGCGCTTCCCCCGGCGCCGCCGTAGCGGCCCGCGTCGCCCCGGCGCGTCCACCGGAACCCGGCGCCCCGCTCGTGCTTCACGCGGACGTCGACGCGCTCCAGCTCTTCGACGCGAACACGGGACTGCGTTTCGCGGCCTGACGGAGGGCGCGCGGGCCGGCGGAGGGAGAGAAGCCTTAGGGCTTGGGCGCGCTCTTCTCCACGGGCAGTTCAGGCTTCCGGCTCCACTCGTCCCACGACCCGTCGTAGAGGAGCGCCTTGTGGCCGAGGCGCCTGGCGGCGACGTACATGACGGTGGCCTGCTGGCCGATGTGGCAATAGCTGATGACGGTGTCGCCGGGCTTGATGCCGGCGGCCTCCATCACCTTCGCCGTGTCGGCCGCGCTCTTCATGGTGTTGTCGTCGTTGACGAGCGTGTCGAACGGCAGCGTCTTCGCCCCGGGAATGTGTCCCGCGCGCGGCATGTTGCCGGCGTCCTCGCCGTCGTAGAACTTCGGGTTGCGCGAGTCGACGATGGCGACGCCGCTCTTCCTGATGCTCGCCTTGACGAGGTCGAGGTCGGCCACGAGCTCGGGGCGCGGCTTGACGGTGATCTTCCCGGGCTTTCGCGGGACGGCCGACGCGGGGTCGTTCGCGGATTCGACCGCCGGGCCGCCCGCGGCCTTCCACGCGGGCATGCCGCCGTCGAGGATGGACGTCCTCTCGCCGAGGCCCGCGGCGTCGAGGCTGAAGTAGACGCGCGTCGTGGGCGAGACCCAGTCCTTCGCGAAGTAGACGACGACGCGCGAGTCGTCGGAGATGCCGTAGCCCTCGAGCTTCGCCTTCAGCGGGTCGGGCGGCAGGAGCTGGAGGATGAGCGCGCCCTCTGACCTTGGAATCGCAAAGTCGGCCGGCGTGACGGGGATGGCGCCGAGGATGTGCTCCTTCTCGAACTCCGCCGGCACGCCGACGTGCAGGAGGACGAGGTTCTTGTCCCGCTGGTGCGCGGCGAGCCACTCCGGCGTCACGAGCAGGTCGGAAGCGGACGCGGCGGAGGAGGCAAGGAGAACGAGGGCGGCGATCACGCGCTTCATGGGAACCTCCCCGGGGGTCTCATTTTGCGACGACCGCGTTATGATACTTTTGGTGTCGAAAGTATCATTTCGAAACGTGAATCGTAACGAGGTATCAAGGGGATGAAGGCCTCCGATTTCTCGCGGGACAGCTGGGGCCGCCTCGCACGCATCGCGGGCGGCTACGAGGCTTTCGTCCCGAAACGGCTGCCTCCGCCGCTTCCGTCAACGTGGGCTCTGAGCTCAGGGGTCTCACGGGCCGACCGCGCGCTCGCCGAGCTGGCGGGGGCTGGCCGCTCGCTCCCCAATCCGCGCCTCCTCGTTGCGCCGTTCGTCCACAAGGAGGCGGTGCTTTCGAGCCGGATCGAGGGCACACAAGCCTCTCTCTCCGACCTCTTCTTCTTCGAGTCGGGGCCCGCATTCGCCAGGGCCGGCGGAGGCGCGGCTGCGCCGGACGACGTGCGAGAGGTTGCCAACTACGTGACGGCGCTGGAGTATGGGCTCGCGCGCCTCGGGACGCTGCCCATCAGCCTTCGCCTCCTGCGCGAGCTGCACGAGCGCCTCATGGACGGTATCGGCGGCGCCGGCATGACGCCGGGTGAGTTCCGGACCCGCCAGAACTGGATCGGCCCGCCGGAGTCGCGCCTCGACGACGCGGTGTTCGTGCCGCCGCCCGTCCGTGAGATGGAGCGCTGCCTGCACGAGCTCGAGGCGTTCGTCCATGCTTCCTCCGACTTGCCGGCTCTCGTCCGCATCGCACTCGTCCACTATCAGTTCGAGGCCATTCACCCGTTCATCGACGGAAACGGCCGCATCGGGCGACTGCTGATCTCTTTGCTCCTCTCGAACGAGGGCCTCCTGGTCCAGCCTCTCCTGTCCTTGAGCGCGTTCTTCGAGCGCCGCAGGAAGGACTACTACCGCCTTCTCCTCGACGTCAGCCGGAGCGGGGAGTGGACGGCCTGGGTCGAGTTCTTCCTTGCCGGCGTGGAAGAGCAGGCGCGCGACGCGATCCGACGAACGGGTACGCTTCTCGACCTTCGCCAGGAGTACCGCGCGCGATTCGAGTCCGCGCGGTCGTCGGCCCTGCTCCTGAAGCTCGTGGACGGCCTTCTCGAAGCGCCCGTCCTGACGATTCCGCAAGCAGCCAGGCGCCTGAAGGTCACCCACCGGGCGGCCACGCTGAACGTCCTCAAGCTCGTCGAGGCGGGCGTCGTTGCCGAGGTCACGGGCCGCGGCCGCAATCGCATCTTCGTCGCGCGCGGCGTACTCGGAGCGATCGAGAAATGAGCTACGCGGATCTCTGGACCCTCGACCCGGCCGTCGACTACCTGAACCACGGCTCGTTCGGGGCCTGCCCGAAGGCGATCCTCGAGAAGCAGTCGGACCTCAGGACGCGGCTGGAGCGCGAGCCGATGGACTTTCTCGTGCGGCACGCGCCCGCGCTGTACGCGGAAGCACGAACCGCCCTCGGGCAGTTCGTCGGAGCGGACCCGGACGACCTCGCGTTCGTACCGAACGCGACGACGGGCGTCAACGCCGTGGTGCGGTCGCTGACGTTCTCCCCCGGCGACGAGATCCTCACGACGGACCACGCGTACGGGGCGTGCCGGAAGACGCTCGACTACGTGGCGTCCCGGGCGGGCGCGCGCGTCACGATCGCGAAGGTGCCCTTCCCGCTTGCGGGCGATGACGACGTCGTCGCGCCGGTCCTCGCGGCCGTGACGCCTCGCACGCGGCTCGCGATGCTGGACCACGTCACGAGCCCGACGGCGCTCGTCTTCCCCATCGAGAGGCTCGTGGCCGAGCTGTCCGCGCGCGGCGTGGACACCGTCGTGGACGGCGCGCACGCGCTCGGGATGCTGCCGCTCGACCTGACGCGCCTCGGCGCGGCGTACTACACCGGCAACGCGCACAAGTGGCTCTGCGCGCCCAAGAGCGTCGCGTTCCTGCACGTGCGGAAGGACCGGCAGAAGCTCGTCCACCCCGTGACGATCAGCCACGGCTACGCGGGCGGCGAGACGCGCTTCCGCGACGAGTTCGACTGGACCGGGACGATCGACCCGACGCCGGCGCTGACGATCCCGTTCTGCATCGAGTACCTCGGCTCTCTCGTGCGGGGAGGATGGCCAGCCCTGATGGAGAGGAACCGGGAGCTGGCGCTTCGCGCCCGGGGGATTCTCTTAGAACGGTTAGGAGGGGAGGCGTCGTGCCCCGATCGCATGGTGGGGTCGATGGCTGCGGTGGCGCTGCCCCCTCCTTCTCAGAGCTCTTCCGCCCTCGGCCTCGATCGCGTGGCCCTGTCCGATCGGATGCGCGCCCGCGGCGTGGAGAGCTGGTTCCATCCGTCGCCGTCGGACGGCGCGATGCTCGTCCGGCTGTCCGCGCAGCTCTACAACGCGGAAGAGCAGTACGTGCGGCTCGCGAAGCTCCTCGCCGAGGCGCTGCGTGAGGGCTGAACCCGGGTCCATTCAGGCCCGGCTCGGGACGTTCGACACGGCGATGGTGGTCGTGAGCCTCGTCGTCGGGATCGGGATCTTCCGGACGCCCGCGATCGTGGCGAAGGCGGCCGGGACGGAGGGACGCTTCCTCCTCGCCTGGGCGCTCGCCGGCCTCGTGAGCCTCGTCGGCGCGCTCGTGTTCGCGGAGATCGGCTCGCGTCACCCGCGCGCGGGCGGCTACTACCGCGTCGTCGCGGACTGCTACCACCCGGCGCTCGCGTTCAGCCTGAATTGGGCGCAGACGCTCATGCAGGGCGCGGGCGCGGCGGGCGTCGCGTTCATCGGGGCCGAGTACCTCGTCGGGCTGCTGCTGCCGCCGGAGAAGCGCGGCGGGAACGCCGTGCTTCTCGTCGCGCTCGCGCTCATGCTCGTTCTTCTCGTCCTGAACGGCCTCGGCATCCGCGTGGGCGCCCGGACGCAGAACGTCCTCTCGATGACGAAGATCGTGATGATCGCGGGCCTCGCGGCCGCCGCCTTCGCGCTCGCTCCCCGGGCGGCCGGCCCGGCCGCCGCGCCGGCGCCCGCGGCCGGAGGCCTCGCCGCCGCGCTCATCCCGTGCTTCTACGCGTACGGCGGGTACCACATGACGATGAACCTCGGCGCGGACGTGAAGGACGCGCGGCGGCGCTTCCCGCTCGCCGTCACGGCCGGGATGCTCGCGGTCGCCGGGCTCTACCTCGCGATCAATGCGGCGTACGTGAGGACGCTCGGCCCTTCGGGCGTGGCCGAGTCGAAGCTCGTCGCGGCGGCGCTCGCGCGCGCCAGCATCGGCGGCGCGGGCGAGGCGGTGGTCTCGGCGCTGATCTTCCTCTCGGCCGCGGGCTTCGTGAACGCCACGGTCCTGCAGATGCCGCGGAGCTATCACGCGATGGCCGAGGACGGCGTCCTGCCCGCGGTCTTCCGGCGCGTGGACCCGCGGACGCAGGTGTCGCTCGCCGGGCTCGCCCTCTTCGGCGTGACGATGCTCGTGCCCGCGTTCCTCCTCGGATCCTTCGAGAAGCTTCTGAACTACATCATCTTCACGGACATGGTGACGCTCGTCGTCGTGGCGTCGACGCTGTTCGTGCTGCGTCGGCGCGGCGCGGGTGCCGGGGCCTTCCGGATTCCCGGGTATCCCGTCCTGCCCGCGCTCTACGTCCTCGCGCTCGCGGCGGTCGCCGCGCACGTCGCGGTGACGCAGCCGGCGCTCGCGCTGGCGGGCACGGTCATCCTTCTCGCCGGCGGGCCGCTCTTCGTCCTCGGGCGGAGGCTGAACGCCGCCTGAATCGTCAGGTCGCCGACCGGGGAGGCAGTGCTTCATTCGGAACGGCCGGCTTGAATCCGTCGCAACGTTCTGGGAGGCTCGATGAGTGAAGAGCAAGCGAGAGCGTAAGCAGATTTCCTCGTTCGCATCCGCCGAGGCGGAGCGTCGGTTCTGGGCCTCTCACGATTCGAACGCTTACGTCGACTGGCGTCGCGCCGACCGGCCGTCGTTTCCGCACTTGAAACCCTCTCTGCGAACAATCTCGCTGCGGCTCCCCGAATCGATGATCGGTCGGCTCAAGGTCCTGGCGAACAAGCGCGACGTCCCTTACCAGTCGCTCCTGAAGCAGTTCCTCGCCGAACGCCTCAAGAAGGAGATCGCCTGATCAATCCTGCCGCTTGACGCCGGGGCTCCGGGCTTCTACCTTGAGCCCGTGGCCAAAGACGCCTCTCCCCCCGCCCTCCTCGCGGTCCTCACGTCCGTCGGCACCGAGCAGCAGGCGCTCGACATCGCGCACGCGCTCGTGAAGCGGCGCCTCGCGGCCTGCGTGAACATCCTGCCCGGCGTGCGGTCGATCTTCCGCTGGAAGGGCAAGGTGCAGCAGGACGCCGAGCTGCTGCTCGTCGTCAAGACGCTCGCGTCGAACTTCGAGGCCGTCCGCGGCGTGATCAAGGAGCTGAACGCCTACGAGCTGCCCGAGATCGCCGCGTTCCCCGCCGCGATGGCCGACTCCGCGTTCGCGGCCTGGGTGCACGACTCGTCGACCGGCGATGCGAGTGACGACGACGAGGACGACGAGCCCGGCGAGGCGACGATCGACTGACGGAGCCGCGGGCCGCCGCGGTCAGAGCCGCGCGCGGCCCGGCCGGACGTGGATCGCGTCCACGGGCCGCTTCCAGAGGTTCCGGCGCGCGGGCCTGTCCAGCCACGCTTCGGCCGGAGCGGGCCGCCCGAACCGCCTGCCCTGCCCGAGGGGAATGCCCACCCGCGAGAGCGCCCGCGCGTCCTCCGCCGACTCGATTCCCTCGGCGATGACGCGCGCGCCCATCCGGCCGGTCAGCTCGCGCAGCCCGAGGAGCAGATCCGCCATGCGCGGGCTGCGGTGGACGTTCCGGACGAACGAGCGGTCCACCTTGACCCACTCGGGCTCGAGGTGCAGGAGGTGCGAGAGCCACGGGACCCGGACGCCGACGTCGTCGAGCGCGAGGCGGACGCCTTTCCTGCGGAACGGGAGGAGGCGCTTCGCGATCGCGCGCGCCCTCGCGCCGTCCGCCAGCGTCTCGGAGACCTCGAGAACGACGCTCTTCGGGTCGATCTCGAGCGCCTCCATGAGCGAGAAGAGCTCGCGGCCGGCGAGGGACGTCGCCCCGGTCTGGATGTTGATGAAGAGGAGCGCGCCTTTCGGGAGCGCGCCGCCGGAGCGCAGGGCCGCGTCCACGCACGCGAGGTCGAGCTGACGGAGCACGTCGCCCGAGAGCGCGCGCCCGCTTCCGAAGAGAATGCCGGGCAGCGACAGCGGCGTCCCGCGCGGGCCGCGCAGGAGCGCTTCGAACCCGAGCTTCCGGCCGGTCTCGATCTCGACGATCGGCTGGAACGCCATCGACAGGAACCCGTGGGAGAGAAGGCGGCTCACCTCCTCGTCCGCGGCCGGCGCGGCGGCCGCGGCGCCCTTCGGCGTCACCGCGCGGCCCTCTCGGCCTTCGCGGCGCGGAGGATCGCCGCCGCGATCCGGGGCAGGGGCAGCACCTCGTGGACGGCGCCGCGCGCGACGGCCGTTCCGGGCATCCCGAAGACGACGCAGGTCGCCTCGTCCTGCGCGATCGTGTGGGCGCCCGCGAGTTTCATCTCGAGGAGGCCGTCGGCGCCGTCGGTCCCCATCCCGGTGAGGATGACGCCGACCCCGTTGACGCCCGCCGCCTGCGCGGCCGACCAGAAGAGGACGTCGGCGCTCGGGCGGTGGCGCGTGACGAGCGGGCCGTCCGTGACCTCCACCGCGTAGTGCATCCCCGTGCGGCGGAGGCGCGTGTGCCGGTTGCCCGGCGCGACGAGCGCGCGCCCCTCGAGGACGCGGTCGCCGTTCTCGGCCTCCTTGACCTCGATCCGGCAGCGCTCGTTCAGGCGCCGCGCGAACGCGGCGGTGAAGAGCTCCGGCATGTGCTGGACGATGACGACGCCCGGCCCGTCCGGGGGGAGCTCCTCGAGGAGGACGCGGAGCGCCTCGGTTCCGCCCGTCGACGCGGCGACCACGACGACGCGGGCCGTCGTGATCGTGAGGGGCGTGAACCGGGCCGGGAACGCCGCCTTCGCCGACACGCTCGCCTCGCGGGGCAGCGGCGCGGGAGCGCGCCGGCGCACGCGGGCCTTCGCGGCGCCCGCGACGGCCTCGGTCAGGAGCGTCGCCGAGTCCTCGAGGAAGCCCTGCACGCCGAGGCGCGGCTTCGTGACGATCTCGACGGCGCCCTCCTCGAGCGCCCGGAGCGCCGCCTCCGTGCCCGGGCCCGTGAGCGCCGAGCAGACGACGACGGGGATCGGGTCCGTGCTCATGAGCCTGCGGAGGAACGTGAGCCCGTCCATCCGCGGCATCTCGAGGTCGAGGAGGATCACGTCCGGCCGCGCCTTCTTCATCTTCTCGAACGCGATGATCGGGTCCGCCGCGACGTCCACCTCGTGGCCCTCTCGCTTGAGGACGCCGGCGAGGACCTGGCGGACGAGCGCCGAGTCGTCGATCACGAGGACGCGGGGACGCGGCGCCGTGCTCACGCCCGGGCCCGGACCCTTCCGCGGGCGGCCGGCGCGTCTCCCGCGGTGTAGACGCAGGGCATCACGGGCCGCACGCGGTCCGTGATTCCGTTCAGGCTCTCCGCGTGGCCGACGAAGAACAGGCCGCCCTCCGCGAGGTGGTCGAGGAGCCGCGAGACCGCGCGGCGCTTGCCCTCGGCGTCGAAGTAGATGAGGACGTTCCGGCAGAGGATCGCGTCGAACGGGCCGCCCTCGGCCCAGCTGTCGTCGGCGAGGTTCAGGCGCTCGAACCGGACGAGCGCGCGGATCTCGGGGCCGGCCTTCATCCGGCCTTCTTCCGGGCCGGTGCCTCGGAGCATGTACGTCTTCAGGAGCGCGGGCGGAATCTCGCGCGCCCTCTCGATGGGCCACACCGCCGCCTCGGCGCGCGCGAGCGCCTTCGTCGAGAGGTCGGTCGCGCGCACCTCGAGGTCCCAGTCCCGCGGGAAGAACGAGACGAGGAGCATCGCGAGCGTGTACGGCTCCTCTCCCGTCGAGCAGCCGGCGCTCCAGACCCGAAGCCGCCGCGGCCGCTTCCCGGCCGCCGCCGCCTCGAGCCAGCGCGGGAACGCCGTCTCCCGGAGGAACGTGAACTGCGCCGGCTCGCGGAAGAAGTGCGTCTCGTTCGTCGCGATCGCGTCGAGCATGACGACGCGCTCGCCGGCGTCCGCCTCGACGCGCTCGAGGTACTCCTCGTGGTCCTCGATCCCGAGCTCGCGCATGCGGCGCGCGAGCCGCCCCACGAGGAGCGCCTTCTTCGCGTCCGAGAGGCTGATGCCCGACTCGCGGCGGATCACCGCCTGGAAGCTGCGGAAGACACGCGTCGCGATCGGACTTGCGTCCGGCCGCTCCGCGCGCGCCCCCGGCTCAGAAGCGCCTGAAGTGACGGTCCGGTTCCGCATGCGTTCCCGAGGCGCGGTTGGCGACGACGACTCCCGGCGAGGACAGGACGTTGCGCCTCGGCGCGCGCACCCGTGGCGCAGGCGCCGCCGCGTGCATCTCGGCGCGGGCCGGCAGGGGCGCCGGGGCGCCGCCGCGGAAGAAGGCGAGGACCTGCTGGAGGCCCTCGGCCTGCGTCGCCATCTCCTCGGACGTCGCGGCGAACTCCTCCGCCGCGGCCGCGTTGCGCTGGGTGACCTGGTCGACCTGCGTCATCGCGCGGTTGACCTGGACGACGCCGGACGCCTGCTCGCGCGACGCCGCCGCGACCTCCTGGACGAGCTCCGTCGTCTTGCGGAGGGCGGGAACGAGGACGGAAAGGGACTGGCTCGCCCGCTCGGCGACGCTCACGCTCGAGCCGGAGAGGCCGCTGATGTCGCGGGCGGCGGCCTGGCTGCGCTCGGCGAGCTTGCGCACCTCGGCGGCCACGACCGCGAAGCCGCGCCCGTGCTCGCCGGCCCGCGCCGCCTCGATCGCGGCGTTCAGGGCCAGGAGGTTCGTCTGGTAGGCGATGTCCTCGACGAAGGAGATCTTCTCGGCGATGGACTTCATCGCGGAGAGCGTCTCGGTGACGGCTCTCTCGCTGGCTTCGCCTTCGCGCACGCCCTGGACGGCCATCTCCTCCATCCGCTTGCTGTTCTCGGCGTTCTGGGTGATCGAGGCGCTCATCTCCTCGAGAGACGCGGACGTCTCCTCGATCGAGGACGCCTGCTCTCCCGCGCCGCTCGAGAGCTGCTCGGAGCCGGACGCGAGCTGGCGCGACGCGTCCGCCGTCTGCGTCGTCGAGCGCTGGACCTGGGCGATCACGCCTTCGAACGTCTCGAGCATCCCGTTCAGGGACGCGGCCATGTCGCCGAGTTCGTCCGCGCCGTGCACGGCGATCCGCGCGCCGAGGTCGCCGCCCGCCGCCCGCCGCGCCTGCGCGGCGACGTCGACGAGCGAGCCCACGATCATGCGCGCGAAGAGGAGCCCCGCCACGACGCCGGACGCGATGAGCCCGAGGATCACGACGACGGTCATGATCGTCGTCTTCGTGGACGTCCCGCGGATCTGCTCGGCAAACGTCTCGGCGCTCTTCTGCCGGACGGAGGCCAGCTTGCCGAGCACGGCACGCGCCTTCTCGAACTTCCGTTCGCCCTCGCTCATGGAGATCTCGATCGCGTCCTTGCGCGCGTCGGTGGATTCCTGCCCGAGGAGTCGGACGGCCTCGAGGGACGCCTTCTCCCATTCCGTGTACGCGGCCTCGAATTCGGGCTGGAGCGCCTTCTCGTCCTCGCCGGACGGGATCGCCTTGTACCGCGTCCACGCCGCCTTCGTGAGCGCGAGGAGCTGGCCGTGCTCCTTGCGCGCCCGCACGGCGTCTTCCGACGTCTGCCGGACGAGCATGAGGCTCCGCTCCTGGACGCGCGCGCGCTCCATGGCCCGGTCCAGCTCCGCGATCGACGCGAGCGCGGGGAGGTTCTCCTTCGTCGCGACCTGGAAGGCCGAGGCCGCCCAGCGGAAGTTCGCGAGGTTCCAGACGACGGCGCTGGCGCCGAGGAGACTCCCGAGGATGAACGCTCCGATGAACTTCGTCCGCAGATTGATGGTCTTGCCCATGGGGGTCTCCTTCGCGGGTCCGTTACTTCCCGACCGTCTTTTCGAGCTTCGTGAGGTTGACGCCCACGACGAGGACGCCGATCGTCCGGCCGCTCGCGATCACGGGCGCCGCGATCTGGACGTCGTGCGCGTCCGAGTCCGCGTCGAGCTCCGGCGGGCCCTGCCACGTCATGGCGGTCGTGAACGGGACGTCGAACCGCGGCTGGCCGCCGAAGAGGTAGCTGTCGGTCTTCTCGGTGGACGCGATCTGCTCGCCCCGGGCGCCGCAGACGAACGCGCGCACGTAGAGGCCGTTCGAGCCCTCGATCTTCCTGGCGAGCAGCCTTCCGGCGTCGCTGCCCAGGAAGCTCCGGACGAGATCGTCGCTGCGGCGCACCGTCCGCCACTTCTCGTTGTCCATCCCGGCGATCGGCCCCTTCTTGCCCTCCCAGAAGACGGCCTTCACGAGGGCCGGGTCGAGCGCCCATGCCTTGATCTTCTCGACGTGCCGGTCGAGCTCTTTCTGGAGCGCGGCGGTCATCTCGAACGTCGCACGCGCCCGGCCGGCCAGGACGCAGGCGAGGAGAACGGCGAGGGTCAGGATCTTTCGGGTCATGACGGCTTACCTCCGGGTTGGATTACTTCGCGATGGACTTCGAGAGCCGGGACAGGTTCACCCCGACGATGAGGACGCCGACGGGCTTGCCGCCCGACATCACGGGCGCCGCGATCTGGACGTCGTGCGTCTCCGTGACCGTGTCGAGCTCGGGCGGCCCCTGCCACACCTTGCCGGTCGAGAACGGGACGTCGAACTTCGGCTGGCCCGCGTGGAGATAGCTGATCGTCTTTTCCGTGAAGGCGACCTTCTCCCCGCCCGCCGCCGAGAGGAACGCGCGCACCCAGAGGCCGTCGGAGGCGTCGAGCTTCTGGCCGAGGACCTTGCCGGCGTCGTTCTTCACGAACCCCTTGATGAGGTCGTCGCTGCGGCGCACGGCCTTCCACTTGTCGTTGGTCATGCCCTCGATCGGCCCCTTCTCGTTCTGGTCGAGGACGGCCTTGACGACGGCGGGGTTCGCGGCGAGGGCCTTGACGGATTCGGCCTGGCGGGTCAGCTCCTTCTGCATCGAGGCCGTGATTTCGAAGGCCTGGACGGGTCCCGCGAGGCCGAGGGCCGCGAGCGCGGCGGCGAACGTCTTGAGCATGGGCTTCATCTCGTTCTCCTTTTCCGTGTTCTCAGTGTCCGGGAGCGGATTGCGTTTCGGGCGCCGCGGCGGCGGCCGCCGCGGCGGGCTCGACGCCGGTGACTTTGAGCAGCTCGGCGGCCGAGAGGACGCGGTCGATGTCGAGAAGCAGGACGAACCGGTCCTTGAGCCGGCCGAGGCCGAGGAGGTAGTCGACGCGCACGGACGTCCCGAAGGCGGGGGCGGGCTCGATGTCTCCCGGCGCGACGTCGAGGACCTGGCTCACGGAGTCCGCCATGACGCCCATCACGACGCGCTCGCCCTCGAGGTCCGTCTCGACGACGACGATGCACGTCCGGCGCGTCACGGTGCTCGGGGGCAGGCCGAATTTCACGGCGAGGTCGATGACCGGGACGACGCTCCCGCGGAGGTTCATGACGCCGCGCACCCACGGCGGCGTCGCCGGGACGCGCGTGACGGAGTCGAACTCGATGATCTCCTTGACGCGGAGGATCCCGATCGCGCACTCGTCCCCCGCGAGAAAGAAGGCGAGGTACTGGGTCGTCGCAGTGTCTTCGGTCTTTCTTTCCACGTCCGCCTTCCTTTCCGTCACGACGCCGCCCCCGCCGCCTCGAAAGCCGTCAGCACGGCGATGGGCGCCCGGGACCGGACGTTCCCGGCGGGGCGCTCGATCTCCGCGGGGACTTCCCCCGCGCGGAAGAACGCCATGAGGTCCCGGAGCGCCTCGGCCTGGGCGGTCATCTCCTCGGCCGTCGAGGCGAGCTCCTCGGACGCGGCGGCGTTCCGCTGCGTGACCTCGTCCATCTGGGTCATGGTCCGGTTCATCTGCGAGACGCCCGAAGACTGCTCGGCCGTGGCCGCCGCGACCTCGCGAACGAGGTCCGCGGTCTTGCGGATCGCGGGCACGAGCGAGGTGATGAGCTGGCCCGAGCGCTCGGCCACGCGGACGCTCGAGGACGCGACCTCGGAGATCTCCTTGGCGGCCTCCTGGCTGCGCTCGGCGAGCTTCCGGACCTCCGTCGCGACCACCGCGAAGCCGCGGCCCTGTTCGCCCGCGCGCGCGGCCTCGATGGCGGCGTTGAGGGCGAGGAGGTTCGTCTGGTACGCGATCTCCTCGATGATCACGATCCGCTCCGTGATCGTCTGCATCGCCTTCACGGTTTCGGCGACGACGCGGCCGCTCTCCTCGGCCTCCTCGGCCCCGCGGCTCGCCATCCGCTCCATCGCCCGGCTGTTCTCGCCGTTCTGGCTGATCGACGCGCTCATCTGCTCGAGCGAGGCCGTCGTCTCCTCGACGGACGCGGCCTGCTCGCTCGTGGACTGCGAGAGCGCCTGGCACGACGCCGAGACCTGGCCCGCCGCCTGGGATACGGCGCGGGCGCCCTCGTCGACCTCGCCGAGCACGCGCCGGAGCTTGACGAGCATCTCCTGCATCGCGGCCTCGAGCCGGCCGGTCTCGTCCGGATGGACCACGGCGAGGTCTCCGGAAAGGTCGCCCCGGGCGATCCGCTCGGCCCGCTCGACGGCCGCCTTGACGGGCACGACGATGCTGCGCGTGACGGCCCACCCGACTCCCGCCGCGACGAGCGCCGCGAGGAGCATGAAGCCGCCCATGACGGTCCGGGCGAAGCGCACCTTTTCCGCGGCCGCTTCGGTGGCCTGGACGAGCCCGTCGTTCTGCGCCGCGAGGAACCGGTACCAGGCCGCCCGGTACTCCATGAGCTTCGGGACCATCACGTCGTGGGCGTGCGCGATCGCGGCGTCGCGCTTGCCGCCCTCGAGGAGCTTCTTCGCCCAGGCGCGGCTCTCGAGGTAGGGGCCGCGCAGCGCCTTGACCTCCGCGAAGAGCGCCCGGTCCCTCTCGGAGGCGAGCAGGGGTTCGATCTTCGCGAGCCCGGCTCCGATCAGGTTGCTGTTCTCCTGGTTCTGCACGAGCAGCGCCTGCTCCGGCTGGCCGCCCGAGACGAGGAAGAGCTGCATCGTGATCCGCGCGTTGTCGACCGACCGCTCGAGAACCTCGTTCGTGAGGGTCACGAGCGCAAACCGGTCCTTCGTGATCTGGCGGACGTTCGCGTCGAGGCGCGACGTCGTCCTCAGGCCGATGCCGCCGATCAGGAGCGCGAAGACGATCACCGCCCCGAACATCACGACGAGCCTCTGTCCGATCCGCAGCGATCTCACGTCAACCTCCACAGGACTCAGCCGGGATTTGTTTCAGGAGCTTCGGGACGTCGAGGATCAGGGCGGCGCGGCCGTCCCCGAGGATCGCGCTGCCCGCGATGGCCGCGACGCCCCGGAAGAGCGCTCCCAGCGGCTTGATGACGACCTGGTGCCCCCCGAGCAGCGTGTCCACGACGAGACCCGCCTGGCCCGACTCGCCCCTCACGACGACGACGTTCTCGCGCGCGGCGGCGGGACCCGGGAGGCCGAAGCGCTCGCGGAGCCTGAGGATCGGAAGCGCCGCGCCGCGCAGGTTGAAGAGGCCGGAGAGCTGGAAGTCGCGCGTTTCGGCCGGCAGGTCGAGGCACTCGACGACGGATTCCATCGGGAGGACGTAGGACTCGCCCGCCGCGCGGACGACGAAGCCGTCGATGAGGGCGAGCGTGAGCGGGAGGCGGATCCGGAACGTCGTGCCGCGCCCCGCCTCGCTCGCGACGTCGATGGTTCCCCGGAGGGCCTCGACGTCGCGCAGGACGACGTCCATCCCCACGCCGCGGCCCGAGAGCTCCGTGATCGCGGGGGCCGTCGAGACGCCGGGGGCGAACACGAGCCGCACGGCGTCCGCCTCGCCCGGCTCCTCCCCCGCCACCACGCCCTGGGCCCGCGCCCGCTCGACGAGGAGGCGGCGGTCGATGCCGGCGCCGTCGTCGGAGAGCTCGATCACGATCGACCCCGCGTCGTGGAGAGCGCGGAGGCGGACCGTGCCCCACGCGTCCTTCCCGGCGGCCGTGCGGGCCGCGGGCGACTCGATCCCGTGGTCGACCGCGTTGCGCACCATGTGGGTGAGGGGGTCGCGGATCTTCTCGACCAGGCGCATGTCGAGCTCGATCTCCCCGCCTTCGACGGAGAGCCGGACCTGCTTCCCGAGCTGGCGGGCGAGGTCGCGCACCGTGCGGCCGAACTGCTGGAACGTGGGGCCGATCGGGATCATCCGGATGCGCGTCACGAGGTCCTGGAGGTCCGTTTCGAGCCGGTCCGCCTCGCGGTGGACCTCGAGCGCCTCCTCGGCGTCGAGCGCGCCGGTGTGGCCGAGGAGCTGCCGGAGGCGTCCGCGCGCGACCGCGATCTCGCCGACGAGGTCGAGCATCCGGTCGAGCTTCTCGACGTCCACGCGGAGCGTCCGCGTCGCGACGTTGAGGTCGGGGACCTCGCTTACGCGGTCCTCTTCGCGGCGCATCGGGTGTCCGAGCGCGACGTCGATCGGCGCGCCGGGGGCGTCCGCGTCGCGCGCGGCGCGCACCCGGCCGAGGAGCGCGTGCTGGGCCGGGCGCATCTCGTCGAGCCCTCCCGCCGCGTCCGAGAGGAGCTGGCGCAGGGCGTCGACGGACTCGAGAAGGAGCGTCACGAGCACGGGCGTCGCGACGAGGCTGCGCTTCCTCACGCGCTCGAGGAGGTCCTCGAGCACGTGCGTGAACTCCGTGAGCGCGCCGAAGCCGAGCGTCGCGGAGTTTCCCTTGAGTGTGTGCGCGGCGCGGAAGATGCCCTGCAGGAGCTCGTCGTCGTTCGGGCGCTCCTCGAGCGCGACGAGGCCCTCCTCCATCTGCGTGAGCCGCTCCTCGGCCTCGGCGAGGAACACGCCCATCAGCTCGCGGCGGTCCGCGTCGGAGACGGACGGGTCGGGCGTCTCGGGCGTCTTCACAGGCTCTTCACCGCCACGTCCCCGGTCGCGACAGAGAACACGACGCGCCGCCCCCGGACGCCGCCGACGTCGCTCTGGACGAGCGGGACGCCGGCCTCCTCGAGGAAGCTCGTCGCGACGGCGACGTTCTGCGCGCCGATCGGCACCCGCTCGGACGAGGGCGCAAACTGCGAGGCGCCTCCGAACATCCGGGCCGTGAGGTTCCGGCGCTCGCAGCCGAGGGCGAGGACTTTTTCGAGCAGGAGCTCCATGGCGCTCGGGCCGAAGCGGCAGGACGCGCCGTCCTCGCGCGAGGCGTACGGGAGCACGAAGTGGTTGAGCCCGCCGCTCCGGGTCTCGCGGTCCCAGAGACACACGGCGACGCACGACCCGAGGACCGTCGACACGACGAGCGGGTCGGCGGTCACGAGCCAGTCGCCCGGATAGAGATACACGCTCGCCGGCCGGTCTCCATTCGCGCCCGGGCGGGCGTCCGCCACGAGAGCGCGAGCCTGGGGCGACCGGCCGCGAGCGTCCGCCATCAGCGCGTCCGGACCGACGAGTCGGAGAGGATCGACGCCGAGGCGAGGGCGGTGCCCGCCTCGGCCGCGAGGAGATTCAGGAGGTCGTGGTCGATCGGCTGGAGGCGCCCGGACTTCTGCGGGAGGAGCTTGAAGAGCGTGATCACGTACGCCACCGAGTCCCGGAACTTCACCGGGAAGCACGCCGTGATGCCGTCGTCGTCGACGCCGGGCGCGACGGGCAGGTACGGCTGGCCCGTCAGCGCCGTGCGGCCGATCGGCCCCTCGCCGAGCGCGATTTCCGGGCTCGCGAGCGCCTCGGTCCCCTTGGAGGTCGCGACGGCGAGCCGCCCGTCCTTCACTTCGAAGACGGCGACTTCCTCGCAGCCGACGAGGAACTCGATGATGTCGATGATCACCGCGAGGATCTCCTCGCGCTGGAGCGAGGAGTGGAGCCGCACGCTCGCGACGTAGAGGTTCGCGAGTGCCGTGTTCTGCTGCTCGACGAGGACGTACTCCTCGACGTACCGGCGGTTCTCGGCCGCGATCTCCGCGAGCCGCCGCTCGAGTTTGACCTCCTCGAGCTTGTGACGGTCCACGGACTCGCGCGTCGCGAGGAGCTCCTCCTCGAGCCGCGCTTTTTCCAGCTGGAGCGTCGCCGCGGCGACGCGGAGCTTTCCGTTCTCGTCCAGGAGGTCGTGGACGTAGCGGTGCGTGTCGGCCTGGACGCGCCGGACGTAGCTCTCGAGGGAGTCGTGCTCGGTCTTGGGCGTCATGTCAGTCCCCCAGCGCGCTGCGGACTTTGGTGAGGAGCTCGAGCCCGTTCACGGGCTTCGTGACGTAGTCGGAGGCGCCGGCCGAGAAGCCGCTCTCGACGCTCTCGCCCTCGCCGCGCGTCGTGACCATGATCACGGGGATCCCCTGCGTCTCCGGCTGCGCCTTGAGAGCGGCGCAGGCCTCGAAGCCGTTCATGCGGGGCATCACGACGTCGAGAAGGACGAGGTCCGGTTTTTCCCGCGCGGCCGTCTCGACTCCCGCCTGGCCGTCCTTGGCCACGAGGATCTCGTAGTTCGCCTTGGAGAGGATCATCCGGGCCATCATCAGACTCGTCTCCGAGTCGTCGACGAGCAGGATTCGTTTGCGCGCCATGAAGGGGCCTCCTTGTTTCAACTCTTGACGAGGTCGAGAAACCGCTGGACCGTCTTGAGCTTCCGGTCCACGGAGACGTAGCACTGCGAGGAGACGAGGGCGACCGCGGCCTGCTCGCCCACGAGGTCGAAGAGCTTCCGGTCGAGCTCGGAGAAGCTCTTCTTGTGGGAGAGGAGCGCGTAGATCGTGAGGACGCCGACGAGGCGGTCGTTCATGAACATGGGGGTGCAGCAGATCGGCCCCTTCGCGTCCCGGGAAGCCGACCCGTCCGCGTCCGCAAACACGGTCTGGCGCCGCGAGACGGCGTCCCGCTCGAGGCCGTGCGTGAGCGCCACGAGGTGCGTGAGGTTCGGCGGGAGATTTCCCTCCCTCAGCGCGGTCACGAAGTCGTTTCGCGCGTCGTCGACGAGGTAGACGACGAACTCGCCGGCTCCGATCAGATTGACCGCGATGTCCGCGATCGCCCGGACCACGGCCGCCGGGTCGAGGGTCGCGTGGAGCTGGAACGTCGCGGCGTAAAGGTTCGCCATGCTCGTCGCGTGCTCTTCGAGCTCGGCATAGCGCCGCGCGAGGTCGAGGTTCTCCTCCGCAAGGGACAGCGCCTCGCGGCTCAGGCGTTCGTGCTCGCCCCGCTCGTCCTCGACGTCCTTCGAGAGCATCGACTCGGCCATCCCGATGTCGGATTCGAGGCTCTGGACGCGGGCCCTGAGCCGCTCGTTCTCGCGCGTGAGGTCGTCGCGGAGCTCGCGGCTCCTCTCGGCGAGCTCGCGGAAGAGCCCCCGGATCGCCTCGCTGCGGTCGGGCGCCGTCATCGCGGCCTCCTGAGGATCGCCGAGCGGTCCGACGCGGCCCGCTTCGCGAGCTCGCGCAGCGCGGCGTTTTCCAGGGTCACGGAAACCTGGCGCGCGAGCGCGATCAGCGCCCGCGCGTCCGGTGCGCCCGACAGCGCCGAACGGCAGAAGAGGATCAGGGACACGTCGCCGAGGACGAAGAGCGGGATCGCGAGGACGACGCGCGCCCCTCCGGCGGCCGAGGGCCCGACGGGCTCGAGGCCGCCGGACGCGTTCAGGGACACGAAGCCGACGTACGGCCGCCGGCTCGTCGCGATCGTCTCGAAGAGCGGGCACTCGCCCGGCCCGAAGAAGGTCTTCGTTTCGCGGGGGCGGCCCTCGGACCAGGCGAACGCCTCGCCGAACTGGCCGAGAACGCGGAAGCCGTCCTTCGCCCGCATGACGAGGCCGCCGTCGGCGTAAAGCTCGGCCGCGTAGCGGAGGAGCAGGAGGCCGATCTCGCCCCGGCTCGTCGCCACGAAGAGCTCCTCGCTGATGGACAGATAGGAGGCGGCCGTCCGGGCGTCCAGCGCGTCCTCGACGTCCGGGACGACCGCGGGACCTCCCTCGTCGAACCAGCGGATGATCCTCTCGGCATCCTCCTCGACCTCGCGCGCCCGCGCTCCCGGCTCCTCGAGGTCGGGCGCCGCTTCGGGTGTCCCGGCGGCGTTCCGGTTCCGGCGATCCTCCAGAAGACTGGCCTCGAGGAGGAGGTGGCGCGGCTCGACGCCTTTCTCGTGGACGAGGTCGAGGGCGAGCTGCGACGTTCCGCGCGGCACCGCGAGGGCGCCGATGCGGAACTCGAATTCCGTGTTCGTCCAGTGCGTGAGCCGGTCGAGCGTCTCGGTCATCTGCGCCTTGACGACCTCCTCGATCCGGGCCCGCCGGACGTACTGGAGCTCGACGAGCGCGTCGCCGAGGCGCATGCCGGGGCACTGGGCGAGGTACTGAAGGGCTTCCTTGACGTCGTTCTGCGTCAGGTCGCCGCTCGCGATGAGCCGGTCCCCGAGCGACTGGTACGACTCGGTGCAGGTGGTCTGGATGATCGCGCCGCCCCGGAACGCGAGGAGGGCCTCGTGCCCGTCTCCCCGGTGGAGGAGGAGCGCGCCCGTCTTCGAGCTGACCTGGAGCACCTGGATGATGTCCGCGAGCGGGACGTCTTCCAGCCTTCCCGCGAACGCGTTGTCCACGGCCGGCGCCTCGACGCTCACGGCCGGGCCTCCGGGACGAGCGCGAGCTTGAGACGCTCGAGCGCGACCGGCTTCTCGAAGTAGAAGTTCGCCCCGAGCTCGAAGGCCTTCTCCATGACCGCCGGGTTCCCGAAGCCCGTCAGGACGATGACGTCGGTCCCGGGATGGAGACGCTTGCACGCCGAAAGGACTTCGAGCCCGAGGGTCCGCTCGTCGCCGCCGAGCCTCAGGTCCGTGATCACGGCGCTGTACTCGTGACGCGCGAGGATCTCGAGCGCCGCGCCCAGGGAGCCGACCGTGTCGACTCGGAAGTCCATCGGTTCGAGCGCGCGCCGGAGCACGTAGAGAACCGACGGGCTGTCGTCCACCACGAGGACGCGGCGCAGCCGCCGCGGCTCGGGGCCCTCCGTTCGTTCATACGCTGCGGGAATCGCCACGCGGGAGATGCCTCCTGGCTGTGTAGGCTCGGCGCTCGCAACGCATGGTCCGTGCCGGGCCGCTCGCGCGCCCCGCGCGCGCGGCCAACGCGCGCGTCGTCAAGGAGTTGTCACGATCCGGGGCGCGGACGACGCGTCTCCGCGGGGGCGGCGGGGAGGCCTCGAGGGTGTCGGGAAATCCGACTGTCGCGAAATCCGGCGGCGTCAGTCGGGCTCGCCGAGCCCGTAGCGGCCGATCTTCTGAAGAAGCGTCGACCGGTGGATGCCGAGAAGCCGGGCCGCCTGGGAGCGGCTGCCTTCGCAGAGCTTCAGGACCCTCGCGATGTGGATGCGCTCGAGGGCCTCGAGCGAGAGGTCGTCGGAGCCGCCCGCGTCCTGCGCCCGCCGGCCGCGCTGGAGCATGCCGCCCGGGAGGTTCTCGACGCCGATCGTGCTGCCGCGCACGAGAAGGGCGGCGCGCTCCATCACGTTCCGCATCTCGCGGATGTTCCCCGGCCAGGAGTAGGCCTCGAGCGCGGACTCGGCCTCGGGCGTCAGCCGGAGGAACTTCCGCGGGACGGCCGCGGCGCCGAATTCCTCGAGGAAGTCGTGGGCGAGCGGGAGAATCTCGTCACGCCGCTCGCGCAGCGGCGGAATCACGAGCGTCATGACGTTCAGGCGGTAGAAGAGGTCCAACCGGAAGCGGCCGGCCCGCGCTTCGCGCTCGAGGTCGGCATTCGACGCCGCGATGATTCGCGTGTCGACCAGGATCGGCGACGTGCCGCCGAGCCTCCGGAACCGTTTGTCCTCGATGACCTTCAGGAGCTTCGCCTGCACGACGGGCGCGAGTTCGCCGATCTCGTCGAGGAAAAGGCTTCCTTCGTGGGCGAGCTCGAGCATCCCGCGCTTGAAGTCCTTGGCGTCCGTGAAGGCGCCCTTTTCGTGCCCGAAGAGCTCCGACTCGAGGAACTCCGCCGTCAGCGTCGCGCAGTTGAGGTCGACGAAGGAGCCCGCCGCGCGCGCGCTCGCGTCGTGGATGAGACGGGCCGCGACGCCCTTGCCCGTGCCCGTCTCGCCCTGGATCAGGACGCTCGTCGCCGGGCTCGACGCGATACTGCCGATCATCTCCGCCAGCTCCCGCGGCAGGCGATGGGCGACGCCGCCGGAGAAGCCCGACAGGCGCGAGACCTTCTCCTTCAGGTAGAGGACCTCGGACTTCGTCCGCGCGCCCTCGAGCAGCTTCGCCACGAGGATGTCGAGCGCGCCGAGGTCGACGGGCTTCACGAGGAAGTTGTCCGCCTTGAGCTGCATCGCCTTCACGGCCGTGTCGACGTCGCCGTGCGCCGTGATGAGGACGACCGAGGTCTGCGGGGACGCGGCCTTCACGCGCTCGAGGACCTCGAGCCCGCCCAGATCCGGCAGCCTGAGGTCGAGGAGGACGACGTCGATCATCGACGAGGCGCAGATCTCGACCGCCTCGAGCCCGCGGGAGGCCGTGAGAACCTCCATCGAGCGCCGCTCGAAAAAGCGCTTGAGGTTCGCCCGGATCGAGTCCTGGTCGTCGACGACGAGCAGCTTTGCCGTCACGACGGCCGCCGCACGGGAAGCTCGAGCGCGAAGACGGCGCCACCCTCGGGAGGGGACTCGACCCGGAGAGTCCCGCCGTGGTCGAGCGCGATGCGCCGCGAAATCGCGAGGCCCATTCCGGCGCTCGGGTGGCGCGTCGTGAAGAACGGCTCGAAGATCCGCTCCCGGATTTCGTCGGGGACCCGCGGCCCCTGATTGCCCACGCGCAGGACGACGCGATCCCCGGCGGGGCGCCGCGCGGCTTCGAACCGGATTCGCCCTCCCACGGGCGAGTACGAGATCGCGTTCTGGAGCAGGTTCAGAAGGACCTGGTGAATCTGGTCTTCGTCGACCCAGAGGTCGGGGAGTCCCTCCTCGAAGCTCGTCTCGATCGAAAGGGATCTCTCCGCGGCGAGGCCGCGATTCAGCGTGACGGCTCCCTCGACGAGCGCCGCCAGGCTCCGGGAGGCCGGCTCCAGCGGCCGCCGGGCGCTCAGGAGCTGGAGCTGCCGTACGAGGCGGTCCATCCGCAGGACGTCGCCGTGGATGACCTCGAACGTCCTCCGCTGTTCGGGCTCGAGCGTGAGCTCCTCCATCAGGAGCTGGATCCCGCTCGAGATCGCAAACAGCGGGTTCTTGACCTCGTGCGCGATGTTCGCCGCGATCTCGCCGATGGCCGCGAGCGTCTCATGCTCCTGGAGCTTTCTCTGCTGGACGAGGATCTCCGTGATGTCGTGCTCGATGCACACGAAGCACGCGAGGTTTCCGACGGAGTCCCGGACGGGTGTGATCGTGGCTTCGACCTCGTAGAGGCTTCCGTTCCGCCTCCGGTTCGTGAAGCGGCCCCGCCACGTCTCGCCCGACAGGATCGTGTTCCAGAGTCCCTCGTAATACGACGCCTCGTGCAGCCCGCTCCTGAGGATCCTCGGCGTCATTCCGAGCGCGGCCTCGCGCGGGTAACCGGTGATGGCCGTGAACGCCGCGTTGACGTACTGGATCGTCCCGTCCGTGTCGGTGATCACGACGGACTGCGCGACCTGCTCGACGGCCGCCGCGAGCTGCCGGATCTCGCCCTCGTCGCGCTTGCGATCGGTCAGGTCCTGAATCGTCCCGAGGATCCGCACGACGCGGCCGGACTCGTCGAAGACCGCGCTGGCGCGGGCGTGGATGTGGCGCTCCTGCCCGTCGCTCGGCCGCACGATCCGGTACTCGAGATCGGGCGTGAGCTGGCCGGCGAGTCCCTGCTGCGTCAGCTTGCGCACGCGATCGCGGTCGTCCGGATGCACGAGCGTCAGCCACTCGGCGCCCCCGTGCGGAAAGTCGGAACCGATCCCGAAGATCTCGTCCACGGTTTCCGACACGGTGAAGACGTCGGAGGCGGGATGGTAGGAATACCACCCGAGCCGGGCGACGCGCTGGGTTTCCGCGAGCCAGCGCTCGCTCACCTTGAGCGCGCGCTCGGCGTCCTCGGACTTCTTCCGCTCCGTGACGTCGACGCACGTGCCCGCCATCCGGAAGGGTTTCCCCGAGGAGTCGCGCTCCGCGAATCCGACGTCGCGCCACCAGACGTAGTCGCCGTCGGCGCGGCGGATCCTGTACGCCGCATCGTACGGGACGTTCTTGCCGAGGTGCCGGTCGAGGGCGGCGACGACCGCGTTCACGTCGTCGGGGTGAACGTGCGAGGCCCACGCCTCGACGGTCCGCGGGAAGCCCCCCGGAGGGAACCCGAGCATGTCGTCGACGAAGCTCGTCCACTCGACGACTCCCGTCGCGAGGTCCCACTCCCAGAGCGCGACGCGCCCGGCGGTCGCCGCCCGGTCCAGCCGTTCCTTCTCCCGGCGGAGGACGTTTTCGGCCTCGGAGGGCGCAGCAAGGGCCACGAAATATCTTACGACGTTCGTCCTGCAGAATGGATGCCGTAGGATTCCGGCGATCCGGGTCACTTCCCGCGCCGCCATCCTTCAATTTCGTCCCCGGAGGTCCGATGCGCCGACTGCTTGCCTGTCTGATTCTCGCCGTCACCCTCCCCGGCGCGCGGCTGGCCGCCGACGCGGTGACGGTGCGGCCCGTGGCGGACACGACGATCTACGAGGAGAACGGCGACTCGTCCGACGCGAAGGGCCCCGGGATCTTCGCCGGGCGCAACACGCTGACGGCGATCCGTCGCGCGTTCGTGCGGTTCGACGTCGCGGCCGCCGTGCCGGCCGGCGCCACGATCAACGGGGCGCGCCTCGACCTCGTCCTCCTGAGCGGGAAGGGCAACCCGGTGGACGTCAACCTGTTCCGCGCGGCGGCCGCCTGGGGCGAGGGAACGTCCGACGCCGGGAGTCCCGGCGGCACCGGCGCGCCCGCCACGGCGGGGGACGCCACGTGGACCAGACGAATCTGGCCCGGCACGGCGTGGCTCACGCCGGGCGGGGACACCGCGGCCCTCTCGTCCGCGAGGATTCCCGTGCAGGTCGCGCTCACGACGTACTCCTTCGGCCCCACCGCCGCGATGCAGGCCGACGTGCAGAGCTGGCTGGACGCGCCGGCGACGAATTTCGGCTGGCAGGTCCGCGCCGACGAGCTGCAGGCGGCGCCGAGCGCGCGGCGGTTCGGCTCGCGCGAGAGCGCGAACGCCGCCCAGCGGCCCTCGCTCACGATCACCTTCACGCCGCCCGGCGGCGGGCCGGGCAATCCGCCGCCCGCGGGCGACGTGCCGGCGCTTTCGCCGCGCGCTCTCGCCGCGCTCGCCGCCGCGCTCGCGGTCCTCGGTGCGCTGGCCCTGAAGCGCTAGACGCCGGCGAGCGCGTTCTCGAGGTCCGCGAGGACGTCCTCGACGTCCTCGATGCCGACCGACACGCGCACGAGGCCCGGCGTGATGCCGCGCCGAAGCCGTTCCTCGGGCTCGACGCTCGCGTGCGTCATCGTCGCCGGGTGCGAGATGAGGCTTTCGACGCCGCCGAGCGACTCGCCGAGCGCGCACACGACGACGCGGTCGAGAAGGCGTCTGGCCGCGGCTTCGGACCCGAGGTCGAAGGAGATCATCCCGCCGAAGCCGGTCATCTGGCGCCCCGCGGTCGCGTGCCCCGGGTGCCCGGGCAGTCCCGGGTAGTGGATCTTGAGCAACTTCGGGTGGCGCGCGAGCCACGCGGCGACCGCGCGGCCGTTCGCGTCGTGGGCCTTCATGCGCACGGGCAGCGTCTTGATGCCGCGCGACACGAGGAACGAATCGAACGGAGAGAGGATGCCGCCCGCGGCGTTCTGCGTGAAGCCGATCTTCGCGCCGTCCGCGGCGTCCGCGCAGATCACGGCGCCGCCCACGGAGTCCGAGTGGCCGTTGAGGTACTTCGTCGTCGAGTGGACGACGACGTCGCAGCCGAGCGCGAGCGGTTTCTGGAAGAACGGCGTCGCGAACGTGTTGTCCACGACGACGCGGATCTTCGCGCCGATCCTCCCGCCCTCTTCCTTCGCGACGCGCGCGAGGGCCGCGAGGTCGGAGATCTCCATCGTCGGGTTCGTGGGCGTCTCGACGAAGAGCATGCGCGTCTCCGGCGTGACGGCCTTCCGCACGGCCTCGGCGTCGGTCGTGTCGACGTAGTCGAACGTGACGCCGAAGTTCGCGAGGACCTTGGAGAAGAAGCGGTAGGTGCCGCCATACGTGTTGCGGCTGACGAGGACGTGGTCCCCCGCCTTCACGAACGCGAGCATGAGCGTCGTCTCGGCGGCCATGCCGGAGGCGAACGCGTGAGCGGCGGCGCCGCCTTCGAGCGCGGCCAGCTGCTTTTCGAGCGCGAGGCGCGTGGGGTTTTTCGTGCGCGCGTACTCGTAACCGTCGCGCGGCTTGCCGAAGGCTTCCTGGACGTACGTGGACGTCTGGAAGATGGGGACGGTCACCGCGCCCGTGACGGGCTCCGGCTCCTGTCCCGCGTGGATGCAGGTCGTCGCGAAACCGGGTTTGCGGGTGCTCTCGCTCATGAGAGCGAGACTATAGACCGGGGGGAAAGGGTCCAACCCTTTCCCCCCAGACCCCCCTATCGGGCGGGGCGCCGCTCGCGGTAGCAGTCGCGGCAGTAGACCGGCTTGCCGTTCGTGGGGTTGAACGGGACCTGGGTCGTCTTGCCGCAGGCGTCGCAGGTGACGTTGTAGAGCTGGCGCGCGCCGCCCTCGCCGAACCCGCCGGCCTTGCGCTTGTCGCGGCAGTTCTTGCAACGCTTGGGCTCGTTGGAGAAGCCCTTCTGAGCGTAGAACTCCTGCTCGTTCGCCGAGAAGATGAAGGGGGCGCTGCAGTCGATACAGGGGATGGATTTGTCCGTGTACATCAGAACTCCAGAGAGGGTCGCCGGCTCTAACCGGAAACCGAGGGTGGGAAATCGCGGACGACGCTCACCATCGAGCGGCGGACGCCGGGAACTGGCGAGGGGAGCCGGTCGGAGAATTCAGGAAGGAGGGACGGGGCGTTGTTCCTGTTGCTGCCCCCGGGGCTGGAAATGGGTCTCGCCTCCTAAACGAACTCGATCCGACGAACAGACTTCACGGCCTTCGAAGGCGTTGGGACTGACCCTTGGGCTCTCCGGGCTGTTGTTAGTGGAATGAGAATCGAAACAATCAACGAAATCAAGCGAAAAAGAAATTGCGACGTCGTATCAGCGCGGCCTCTCGAGGCGCACGCTGTCGGCGAGCAGGTTCCGGCCCGCCCAGGCCGCCGCGATCAGGACCGCCGGACCGTTGATTTTCTCGACAGGCCGGAGCGTTACCGCGTCGACGACGTCGAGCGCCTCGATCGAGAGACCGGGCTCCATTTCGAGGGCGAGGCGCACGGCCTTGAGGAGCTTCGCGGACTTCTTTTCGCCGAGGCCGTGGAGCAGCTGCCCCGCGAGGAGCGCGCGGAAGACGGCGGGCGCGGCGCCGCGCTCTTCCGGCGTGAGGTCCGCGTTCCGCGGGGACGCGCGCAGGCCGTCGCGCTCCCGCGGAACGGTCTCGCCGAGGATCTCGCGCCCCGCGCCCAGCTCGCGCAGCCGCTCGACGGCGCCCACGCTTACTTCTTCGAGCCGCGCGGCACGTAGATCTGCGTCCCGCGGAACGGGCGCGTGATCTGCGCGATGAGGTCGTCGAGGTCGCCCTTTCGTTCGACGAAGTCGATTTCGTTCGTCTCGACGACGAGGAGCGGGCCGTCGCGATAGTGGTAGAAGAAGTAGTTGTACGCCTCGACGAGCGACTTGAGGTACTCGGCCGAGATGCCCTTCTCGAACGCGCGCCCGCGCTTCTTGATCCGCGAAAGGCAGGTGTCCACGGACGCCGTGAGGTGGACGACGAGGTCCGGTCGCGGGACGCTCGCGGCGAGCGTCCCGTAGATCTTGTCGTAGAGCGCGATCTCGGGGTCGTTCAGCGTGAGGTACGCGAAGATCTTGTCCTTCGCGAACGTGTAGTCCGCGACGACGAGGTTCCGGAAGAGGTCGATCTGCGCGATCTCCTGCTGCTGCTGGTAGCGCGACAGCAGGAAGTACATCTGGGTCTGGAACGCGGCGCCCTTCTTGCCCGCGTAGAAGTCCGCGAGGAACGGGTTCGTCACGTCCTCGAGGATCTGCGTGCCCGAGAAGCGCTTCGCGAGGAGGCCCACGAGCGAGGTCTTCCCGACGCCGATCGGGCCCTCGATCGCGATGTGGCGCAGCGGGAATTCCTTCGGCGTGGGCGCGGGCACGGGAGGCGAGTTTACCGGTCCGCGAGGCTACCGGCGGAGGAAGACGTCGGCCGCCCCGCAGACGAGGACGGCCACCGAAAGCCAGCCGTTGGCCGTGAAGAAGGCCCCGTCCACCCGGGAGAGATCGCCCGGCTTCACGAGGACGTGCTGGCGGACGAGGAAGACCCCGGCCAGAACGACGCCCAGCCCGAAGAGGAGGCCGCCGTGGACGAGGACGAGAACGGCGTACAGCAGCGCGAGGGAGAGGGCGTGGAAGGCCGTCGAGACGTTCAGCGCCCGGCGGGCCCCGAGACGGGCCGGGAGAGAGAAGAGCCCGTGCTCGCGGTCGAAGGCCTCGTCCTGCAGGCTGTAGATGACGTCGAAACCCGCGACCCAGAAGAGAACGGAGAGGCCGAGGACGACCGGAGGCGCCGCGAACGCGCCGGTGACCGCGATCCACGCGCCGACCGGCGCGATCGCGAGGCCGAGACCGAGGACGAGGTGCGCGAGCGCGGTGACGCGCTTGGCGTACGAGTAGCCGAGGACGACGAGGAGCGCCACGGGGGAAAGCGCGAGACACAGAGGGTTGAGCCGCCAGGCCGCGAAGACGAAGACCGCCGCAGAGAGCGCGCAGAAAACCGAGGCTTCGAGGACGGAGACGCGCCCGGCCGGGATGTCCCGGCTCCTCGTCCGCGGATTTTCCGCGTCGAGGTCGCGGTCGGTAATCCGGTTGAAGGCCATCGCGGCCGAGCGCGCACCCACCATCGCGACGAGGATCCAGAAGAGCACCGGGAGCGGCGGCATTCCGCGCGCCGCGAGAACGGCCGCGAGCAGCGCGAACGGGAGCGCGAAGATCGTGTGCGCGAACGTGACGAGGGAGAGGTATTTCTTCACGGAGCGCTACGGTCTCAGCGCGCTCCCGTCCAGCGGAAGCCGGCGGTGTCGAGCCCGACGTCGAGGAGGTCCGCGACGCGCTCGAGGTACGCGTCGAGCATCGCCTCGGCCGTGCGCGCCGCGTAGAAGGCCGGGACGGGCGGCGCGACGATCGCGCCCGCGCGTGTGACGGCCAGGATGTTCTCGGCGTGGACGAGGGAGAGGGGCGTCTCCCTGAGGCCGAGGACGAGGCGGCGGCGCTCCTTGAGGCAGACGTCGGCCGCGCGCTGAAGGAGGCCGCGCGACGTCCCGTGCGCGATGGAGGCGAGCGTGCCCGCCGAGCACGGCAGGACGGCCATCCCGCGCGTCTTGAACGAGCCCGACGCGATGGAGGCGTCGACCGCGCTCTCGGGGTGGAGGACGAGCCTGCCGCGGGACGCGGCGTCGAGCCCCGCCGCCTCGACGAACGCGTCGACCGACGTGATCGCCGCGTCCACTTCGTCCCGCGCCACGACGAGGGCCCGCGGCGAGACGACGACGTGGAGGCGCTCGACGTCCGGCGACGCCGAGAAGAGCCGCAGCGCCCGCAGCGCGAGCCGCGATCCGCTGGCTCCGGAGATTCCGAGGATGAGGTCGTTCTTCCCGCCCGCGCGCTGCGCCATCGCCCGATTCTCCACCACGACAGCTTTTCCTGTCGCGCTCTCCCTTTCCGTGAGGGAGGGGGAAAGAGATTTTCTTAGAAGGTAATAGGGTGCAGGCGGCGGCCGTGCGCGACAGGATTTCTTGTCGCGCTCCGACGCCGCCCTCCGACCCTTTCTAAGAAGAAATCCCTCAGCTCCAGTCCGTTGCGCCGGGGCCGCGCCGCCCGGCATCGCCCGTGCGATGGCCGTCCGCGGAGGTGATGAATGAGCTGAGGCCCTCACGCGCACCCGGACGCGCCGGGACGAAGCGGAAGGAACAAACCCCCGAATCCCGGTTCGTGTCCGTTTTCCGAACAAAGAAGAAAGAAAACAAAGGAGTTCACGATGACTCTGCGTCCGATCGTCCGCGCCCTCGTCGTCCCCGTCCTCGGCCTGTCGCTCTCCGGCATCGCCTCGCACCCGGCTCTCGCCGAGGGCGAAGGGGCGGCGCCGGCCGCGCACAAGGTCGTCAACATCAACCAGGCCTCCGCCGACGAGATCGCGCGCCTGCCGCGCGTCGGCCCGAAGCTGGCCGGCCGCATCGTCCAGCACCGCAGCCAGCACGGCGCGTTCAAGCGCCCCGAGGACCTCATGCAGGTGAAGGGCGTCGGCGAGAAGTTCTTCACGACGCTCAAACCCTACGTCGCCGTCTCCGGCGCGACGACGCTCGCCGAAAAGGTGTCGTCCAAGGGGACGCGCGGCGGGTCCAGGAGCGCCAAGTCCACCTCCCCCGGGACGAAGAAGCCCGCCAAGACGAAGGCCTGAGTCCCTCCCGCCCCCGGGACGGCGCGGCGCCGCAGGCACACGAACGGCGCCGCGCCGTCCCCCCTCCTCACGCGCACGAAGGGAGGAACCATGCGCGCATCCGAACGCGGCGTCTCGCTGGCCGAGCTCGCCGCCGTCCTCGCCATCCTCGGGGCCCTCTTTCTCGTCAGCATCCCGGCGCTGTCGGAGATCCTCGCGGAGGAATCGCTCGGCGCCGCCGCACGTGAGGTCTCCGCCATCCTCCACGCCGCCCGCGCGCGCGCCGTCTTCCAGGGCGCGGACGTCGGCGTGAAGTGGGTCGCGAACGCGGGCGACCTCGTCCTCACCGTCTACCAGGACGGCAACGCCAACGGCGTGACGACGGCCGACATCCGGAAGGGCGTCGACAGGCTCGTCGCCGGCCCGTACTGGCTGGGCAGCCGCTACCCGGGCGTGAGCTTCTCGTTCGTGCCCGGGATGGACGGCACCGATCCCGGCGGCGCACCGATGGGCGACCTCGCCGATCCGATCCGGTTCGGGAAGTCGAACATCTGCTCGTTCTCGCCGGTCGGCCACGCCTCGCCCGGCACGGTGTACCTCTCGAACCGCCGGAACCGGCAGGCCGCGGTCCGCGTCACGCCGATCAACGCGAAGATCCAGATCTGGACCTGGCACGGGAAGAAGCTGAAGTGGATCGCGCGATGGTGAGGAGGGCCTTATACTCCCGCCAAACGAACCACAACGCACTGGCAGGAGAAATTCATGCGCAAGGCTCTTCTCGCCCTTTTCGTCCTCGGCCTCACGTCCGCCGCGTCCGCCAACCCGGTGATCTGGACTCTCAACGGGGTCACGTTCACGGACGGCGGTACGGCCTCGGGCTCGTTCGTCTACAACGCAGACACGAACACGTACAGCTCCGTGAACATCACGACGACGGCGGGCAGCGTGATCGTCACGGGCGCGACTCTCCTGTACGTCGTGCCGGCCTTCTCTTCGAGCGGCGGCGTGCTCACGGCGGCCAGTAACGCGGCGGACCTCACCGGCGCGCGGGCGTTCGCGCTCAACTTCGGCACGGCCCTCACGAACAACGGCGGCACGGTCACGCTGCTCGGTCAGGAAGCCTCGTGCGCCAACGCGACGTGCAGCGGCCCGGCGGCGCCTTCTCGAAACACGAACGCGGGCTCCGTTTCCGGAACGTCCGCGTTCGCGGTCCCCGCGCTGTCCCCCTGGGCGATGGCCGTGACCGGACTTCTCCTCGTCGCGGCCGCGTTCGTGGCTCTCCGCAAGGGCGCCTTCTAGCCCGCCGATCGCCCCCGGACCGCCTCGGCCGCCGCGAGGCGCTCCGGAGTCCCGAGGTCGAACCAGAGCCCGTCGGACGGCGCGTACGGGACGAGCGCGAACGCGCCGTCTCGCGCCGCCGCCGACGGGACGAGGACGTCCTTCGCGAGCTCGGCGAAGCCCCCGGGAATGCGCGCCACGAGCGCGGCCGTCGCGGCCTGAAGGCCCGTGAAGAGCCACGGGCCCGTCGCGCCCTTCGGCCGCGGGCCGCCGACGGCCGCGAGCCGGCCCCGGGCGTCCGCCCACAGCGGCGTGTCCGGACCCGGGTTCTCGTTCGGGAGGACTCCGAGCGCGGACACGACGCCCGGTTCGTGCCGCGCGGCGAGGAGCCGCCCGAGGGGAAGCGTCGTCAGGACGTCGCCGTTCGCGACGAGAAACTGCTCGCCGAGGCGGCCGCGTTCGAACGCGCACCGGATCCCGCCCGCCGTGCCGAGGATCTTTTCCTCGAACGACCACGCGACCGGGATTCCGGCATACGAATCCCCCACCGTGGCCTGCAGCGTCCCGGCGAGGTGGTGGGCGTTGACGACGAAGCGGTCCGCCCCCTGCTCGAGGAGATGGTCGAAGACGTGGAAGAGGATCGGCCGGCCGGCGAGCAGGAGGAGAGGCTTGGGCGTCGCGAGCGTCGTGGGCCGGAAGCGCGTCCCGAAACCGGCGGCGAGGACGAGCGCGATCACGCGAACACCATGTCTTCCGGCAGCGACGGATCCTTCCCGCGCGCCGCGAGCCAGAGCGCGACGTACGACTCGGCGATGAAATCCGCCTCCGCGACACCCAGCTCCGCGGCCAGGGCCCTCACGGCCGAATCGGTCCCCTCGATTTCGGCGAAAAGTCCGAGCGGCGTCTCGTCCACGACGACGACCGGGCGGGCGGGATCGGCGAAGGTCCACGTCGTCCGCCGCTTCTCGTATCGGAACGAGGGCGAAAGACCGAGGGCTTCGAGGATGGCGTCGACGGCTCGCGGCGACTCGACCCCGCTCTCCAGTTCGACGCGGCTCTTGATTCCGCCGGAGACTTCCGGAGGTCCCTTGAAGGTCAGGAGGCCGCGATCGTCCACGGTTCGGACGCGCAGCGCGCAACCGCCGGCCCTCAGGCGGCCCGCCGCGTCGTCGTACAGGACGTTCGTCTCGTCCTCCCGCGGACCGGGACGCGCGCCGAGCCCTTTCAGGCGCTCCTCCAGCGCTCCCCGGTCCCGGATCCGGAATTTCGTCTCGATTTCACGCGGACCGTGCATGACATCAGAGTATCGCGGCGGCACAATACGCGCGTGCCGCGCTATCGCCTCGCGGGTGTCCGGGCGCGCACCCCGAGTATCGTGAACCTCGCGTCCGTCGCGCGGCTCCTCGGCGTTCCCCGGGACGGCCTCTCCGACTTCGCCCTCGTGCGCCGCTCGCTCGACGCGCGCCAGAAGCCGGTCCTCTACTGGGAGATCGCCGTCGAGTTCACGTCGGCGGCGGCTCTCGACCTGACGCCCGAAGCCCCGCTGCGCCTCACGCCGGCCGAGCCGCCCCCGGCTCCGGCGCTGCTCCTGCCCGAGCTCGACACGAAGGCGAAGGTCGTGATCGTCGGGACGGGGCCGGCGGGCCTCTTCGCGGCGCTCGCCCTCGTGGACGCGGGCGTCCCCGTCACGATTCTCGAGCGCGGCGACCCGGCCGAGGACCGCTATCGCAAGGTCATGAAGTTCTGGACGTCGGGCGTCTTCGACCCCGAGTCGAACGTGCAGTTCGGGGAGGGCGGCGCGGGGACGTTCTCCGACGGCAAGCTCACGTGCGGAAAGCGCCACGACAAGATCAAGGTCATCCTCGAGACGTTCCACCGCTTCGGGGCGCCCGCCTCCATCCTCGTGGACGCCAAGCCGCACATCGGCACCGACCGCCTCGTCGTCGTCCTGCGCAACATCAGGAAGCATCTTCTCGAGCACGGGGCGACCCTGCGTTATCGCGCGAAGGTCTCCGACATGCGGACCCGGCCGGACGGGGCGCTCGCGGGCCTGTCGCTCGAGTCCGGCGAGGACGTTCCGGCCGACGTCGCGATCTTCGCGCTCGGCCACTCGGCGCGCGACACGATGGACATGCTGAACGCCCGCGGGGTCGCGATGACGCGCAAGCATTTCGCGATGGGCGTGCGGATCGAGCACCCGCAGGACGCGGTCGACCTCATCCAGTACGCGCAGGTGTCGACGGAATGCGGCGTCCAGCCCGCGGACTACAAGCAGGCGCACGTCGCCTCGAACGGGCGCGGGATCTACACGTTCTGCATGTGCCCCGGCGGCGAGGTCATCGCATGCTCGTCCGAGGCCGGCGGCGTCGTCACGAACGGGATGTCGCGTTACAAGCGCAGCTCGGGCTACGCGAACGCCGGCATCGTCGTCCAGACGAAGGACGAGGATTTCGACGCGATGCCGGGCCCCGAGCTCCTGCGCGGGCGCGAGCTGCAGCGGCGCGTCGAAGCCGCGGCGTTCACGGCCGCCGGCGGAACGTATGCGGCGCCCGCCCTGCGCGTGACCGATTTCCTCAGGAGCCGCGAGCGGCCCATCTCGCCGCGTCCGCTCCCGAAGACGACGTACGGCCCGTGGGTGACGGCCGTCGCCTTCGACGGCATCCTGCCCGAGCCGTACCTCGAGGCGCTGGCGGAGGGTCTGAAGGCCTTCGACAGGAAGATGCCCGGCTTCGTGTCGGACGAGGCGGTCCTCTTCGCCCCGGAGTCGCGCACGTCGTCGCCCGTCCGGATCGACCGCGACGGCTGGTGCGAGAGCACCTCCGTGCGCGGCCTCTACCCCGCGGGCGAGGGCGCGGGCTTCGCGGGCGGCATCGTCTCGGCGGCGCTGGACGGCCTGCGCGTCGCCCGGCACGTGCGCGCAAAGCTCGCGGGCGAGAGGCTCGAGGCCGAGAAGTCGACGATCTTCAAGGGGCCGGAGTACTGAGAACATAATCGGCGCCCATGCGCCGCGTCCTCGTCGGCACCGCCGGCCACATCGACCACGGCAAGAGCGCGCTCGTGCGCGCCCTTACGGGCACGGATCCCGACCGGCTCCCCGAGGAGAAGGCGCGCGGCATCACGATCGACCTCGGCTTCGCGCACGCGGACTGGGACGACACGACGTTCTCGTTCGTGGACGTGCCGGGGCACGAGAAGTTCGTCAAGACGATGGTCGCGGGGGCGCAGGGCGTGGATCTCGTCCTCCTCGCGGTGGCGTCCGACGACTCCGTGATGCCGCAGACGCGCGAGCACCTCGACATTCTCAAGCTCCTCAAGGTCTCGACGGGCGTGATCGCGCGGACGAAGAGCGACCTCGTGGACGCCGAGACGGGCGCCCTCGTGGACGAGGAGATCCGGGCGCTCGTGAAGGGCTCGTTCCTTCAGGACGCGCCGATCATCGCGTGCTCGGCCGTCACGGGCGAGGGTCTCGACGCCCTCCGGGCGGCTCTCCTCGCCGCGGCGCGCCGCGTGGTGCGCGAGGACCGCTCGCGGAAGGTGCCGCGCCTTTTCCTCGACCGCGCGTTCACGATGAAGGGCTTCGGGCCGGTCGTCACGGGGACGCTCGACGCGGGGCGCATCGCCGTCGAGGACGCGCTCACCCTCCTGCCGGACGGCGTCGACGTGCGCGTGCGGCGCGTGGAAGTGCACGGCGAGGAGCGGCGTGAGGCCTTCGCGGGCGAGCGCACGAGCCTGAACCTCGCGGGCGTCGATCGCGGGAGCCTCGCTCGCGGGCAGGCGCTCGTCCCGAAGGGAGCTCTGGACGCGGCGTCCGTGCTCACCGCCGAGGTGACGATTCTCCCCGCGCCCTCGGCCGCCCTGCCCGACGGGGTGCGCGTCCGCGTTCACCTCGGCACCGCCGACGTCGCCGCGAAGCTCCTGCGGGCGGCTGCGGGACCGGCGGACGCGGCGGACCGTGCGTTCAAGCCGGGAGAGACTGCCTTCGTCCAGCTGTTTCTCGAGTCGCCCGTCGCGGCGCGGCCCGGCGACCGTTTCATCCTGCGCCGGCCGTCTCCTGCCGAGACGCTCGGCGGCGGGCGCGTCCTCGACGCCGGGCGCCCGCGGATGAAGCGGCGCGCCGGCGCGGACGCGGCCCTCTTCCCGGTCCAGTCGATTCTCACCCTTGGCGACGAGAAGGCGCTGGCGGACCTCTTCCTCCTCGAAGCCGGGCCCGCCGGACTCACCGCCGCGCGGCTGGGCGCCCGCCTCGGGATCGTGTCGCCCGCCGCCGCCGAGCTCCTCGACGCGCTCGCGGCCGCGGGCCGCGCGCTGAAGATCGCACCCGCGCTCTTCGCGCATGCCTCCGTCGCGTCGGACCTCGCGGGCCGCGCGACCGCTCTCTTCACCGAGCGGCGGAAGGCCGGCTCGGCCGCCGTCGCGCTCGGGAAGGGCGAGTTCCTCGCCCGCCTCGCGAAGGGAATCTCCTCCGGCGCCGCCGACGGCTGGCTCGCCACGCTCGCGGCCGGCAGGACGATTGCGCTCGAGGGCGACCGCGTGGCGCCTCCCGGCGCGAAGGCCGCCGATCTCTCGGGCGAAGCCGCGTCGTTCGCCGCGAAGCTCGAAGAGCTCTACCGGAAGTCCGGCTTCGAGCCGCCGAAAACGTTCGACGCCGCGAAGGTCCTCGGGACGAAGCCGCAGGTCGTCGAGGGTCTCGCGTCACACCTCGTGAAGTCGGGCCTCCTCGTCCGCCTTTCGCCCGACCTCGTCGTGCACCGGGACGTCGCCTCCGCCGCCGAGAAGAAGCTGGAGAGCGTCCGGGGCCAGACGCTCGCGGTCGCGGGCTTCCGCGACCTCCTCGGCCTCACGCGCAAGACGCTGATTCCGCTGCTCGAGTACTTCGACTCGCGGAAGCTCACGCGCCGGGTCGGGGACCTCAGGAAGGTGGAAGGCCCCGCAGGTTCTTCTTGACCGACCGCTCACCCTTCTTCTTGGCCGAGTCGATCGTGTAATCGAGCGTCGCGTCGAGCGTCATCCACGACGCCACCGGCTTGCCGCCCGCCTTGCCCGGCGAGAGCTTCCATTTCGCGGAGCTCTCGCGCACCCAGCGCACGAGGAGCGGCTCGGCGTCGCCGGTCGGGAGGACGCGCGAGACGGCGCCCTGCGCCGAGATCTCGACGAGAGCCGTGATCCGGCCGCGCTGGCGCGTCGCGTCGAAGCTCCACGGCGTCTTCTCGGCGGCCGGGGGCGCGTCCAGATCCTCGACGGAGACGGCCTCGGCGTCCTTCGGGTCGATCGCGGCCGGATACCGGGACATCCACTCGTCGCCCGAGTTTTCGCGGAACACCTTCGCGAGCGGATCGTCCTTCTTCAGCGGCTCGAACTGGAAGACGCTGAAGACGGGCTTCTCGAGCGAGACGTTCAGCTCGAGGAGCTGGGTCGCCCACGTGGCGGCGGGCTTCCCGCCCTTTCTCGGAATCGCGTATCGCCAGCGCGGGGCGAGCGCCGGGAGCGGGGTCGCGAGCGCCTTCAGCGGCGGCTCGACGAGGGCGAGCTCGCTCACCTTTCCGGTTTCGAGGACGCGCGCGATGAGCACGAGCGGAACGCGCGTCTCGAGGTCGACGGGGTTCGGGCGCTCGAGGACCTTCGGCGGCTCCTCCAGCGCGAGGAAGAGCGGATGCGCGTAGGCGACCTCGGCGAGAACGGGGCGCACGGGATCGGGCAGCGCTTCGACGGGCTTGAGGGCCGCAGTCTGCGCGGAAAGGACGCCGCTTGCGGCCAGCGCGGCCGCGCCGAGAAAACCGTTGAGCCTCCGCATGGGGCGATTCTAGGGCCTCCGCCCCCTCACTTCGCCTCGGCCCAGTTCAGGCCGATCCCGACGTCCACCGTGAGAGGAACGCTCAGGCTCGCGGCGCCCTCCATCGTGCGCCGCGCGAGCGCTGCGGCTTTCTCCGCAAGGGCCGCCGGCGCCTCGAGGACGAGCTCGTCGTGGACCTGCAGGAGCAGGCGGACGCCCGGGAGCTCGGCCGCCAGCGCGCCGTCGAGGGCGAGCATCGCCTTCTTGACGAGGTCCGCGGCCGAGCCCTGGAACGGCGCGTTCATCGCCATGCGCTCGGCGTTCGCGCGGACGTTGTGGTTGCGGTCGTGGAGGCCCGGAATCGGGCGGACCCGCCCGAGGATCGTCTCGGTGCCGCCCGTCGCGCGCGCCTTCTCGAGGATCGCGTCGAGGCAGGCCCGGATCTTCGGGAAGCGGTCGAAGTAGGCCGCGATGAATTCCTTCGCCTCCGCACGCGGGACGCCGAGCTGGGCCGCGAGAGCGAACGGCCCCATGCCGTAGAGGACGCCGAAGTTGATCGTCTTGGCGCTCCGCCTCTGATCCGCCGTCACGGCGCCTGGTTCGACGCCGAAGATCTTCGCCGCCGTCGCGCGGTGAATGTCCTCTCCCCGCCGGAAGACGTCGATCAGCGCCTCGTCGCCGGAAAGGTGCGCGAGGATCCGGAGCTCGATCTGCGAGTAGTCCGCCGCGACGAGCTTCATTCCCTCCGCCGCGACGAAGGCGCGCCGGATCGCGCGGCCCGCCTCCGTGCGGATCGGGATGTTCTGGAGGTTCGGCGCGTTCGAGGAGAGCCGCCCCGTCGCCGCGACGGCCTGGTCGTAGCGCGTGTGGATGCGCCCGTCCGCGGCGATGCACGCGGGCAGCGCGTCGACGTACGTGCCCTTGAGCTTCGAGATCTCGCGCCACTCGAGGACGAGGGACGGGACGGGCCCGCTCGAGAGGGCCGCGAGCTCCTCGAGGACCTCCGAGCCCGTCGCGTACGACTTCGTCTTCGCCGTTTTCTTGACCGCCGGGTAGCCGAGCTTCTCGAACAGCACCTTGCCGAGCTGAAGGGGCGATCCGATGTTGAACGGCTCGCCCGCCGCCTCGTGGATCTTCGCCTCGAGCGCGGCGAGCCGGCCGTCGAACTCCTTCGAGAGGCCCGCGAGGACGCCGCGGTCCACGGCGACGCCCGCCTTCTCCATGCGCGCGAGGACGGGCACGAGCGGGAGCTCGATCTCCTCCAGCACCCGCGAGAGCGGCGAGCCTTCCGAGAGGCGGGGGGCGAGGGCGTCCGCGAGGGCGAGCGGGAGGAGCACGCGCGGCTCCAGCCAGCGGCGGCCTTCCTCGGACGCGAACGTCGCGGCCGACGTGGGCTCCCCGTCCGTGAGCTCCTTGAGCGGAGGCACGGACTCCGGCGGGAGATTCAGGACGCCGCGGGCGTCCCCCGCGAGATCGTGCGCGTGGAGTCCGGGCGCCACGACGTAGCTCGCGAGCATCGCGTCGAGAAAGCGCGCCGGCGGCGCGATCCCGAGCGCGTCGGCCGCGAGAAACAGGCGCTTGGCGTCGTGCGCGACGACGGGGACCTTCGCGAAGAGCGCCGCGAGCGCCTTCGCGCCGGCCGCGTCCAACGCGAATGCCGCCGTGTCGCCGCCGGGCACCGCCACGGCCGCCGCGAGCGGCGGCGCAGGCCACGGCGCGCCGGGGCCGCACTCGACGTGGACGGACGCGCGGCCCGCCTTCGCGGCCGCCGCGACGAGGGCGTCGAGGCCGGCGGCGTCCGCGATCCAGCGCACGCTCTCCCGAGGGAGATTCGAAGAGGAAGAGGAAGACTCTTCGAATAGAAAGAGAGTCGCGGGCTCGAGGGACGCGGTCGCCGTCGCGGCGCCGCCCTTCGTTGCCCCGCCCTTCGTCGCCGATGCGGATTCGAGGAGCTCCTTCTTGAAGCGCCCGAACCCCATCTCGTCGTAGAAGGCCGCGAGCTCCTTTGCGGCCTGCCCCTCGACCGGGCGGATGCGGAAGTGCTCGAGGAGCGTCTCCGGCCGCGCCGGGAGCGGCCGGTCGCAGCGCACCGTCGCGAGCGTCTGGGAGCGATAGGCCTCGTCGCGCCCGGCGGCGAGGAGCTCCTTCCTCTTGCCCTTGACTTCCTCGAGCCGCGCGTAGACCGCGTCGAGCGACCCGAACGTCGTGATGAGCTCCTTGGCCGTCTTCTCACCGATTCCCCGGATGCCAGGGATGTTGTCCGACGAGTCGCCCATGAGCGCGAGGACGTCGATGACCTGCGAGGGCTTGACGCCGAAGAAATCCAGGACGCCCGCCTCGTCGAGGAGGACGTCCTTCGCGGGGTGAAAGACGGCGACGTCCGGGTCCTTCACGAGCTGGAAGAGGTCCTTGTCGGCCGAGCAGATCTCGGCGCGGAAGCCGGCCTCCCGCGCGACGACGGCGATCGAGCCGATGAGGTCGTCGGCCTCGAATCCCGCCTCCTCGAGCACCGCCAGGCCCAGCAGGCGGCAGAGGCGCTTGGCGTCCTCGATCTGCGGGACGAGGTCGTCCGGCATCGCCTGCCGCTGTGCCTTGTACGCGGCGTCCAGCTCCTCGCGGAACGTCTTCTCGTACCGGTCGAAGCAGACGGCAACCGCGGCGGGCTTGCGGTCCGCGACGTATTTCCTCCACATGTTGAGGAAGCCGTAGACCGCGTTCGTGGGCCGGCCGCCGGGGCCCGTGAGGCCGCGGATCGCGTAGAACGCGCGGTAGAGGTAATTGGACGCGTCGATCAGCGCGAGCGTGGGCCGTTCGGAGGTCGCCATCGCGGCGAGTGTATCCGCGGCGCGTGCCAGAATCGCGGACCACGTGAGCGATAAATGGAACGGCCGCGACGCCGCGCTCGCCGCCGTCGTCTTCGCGACCCTCTCCCTCCTCGGCCAGCACACGTGGGGCACCGTCGACGCGATCCAGCGCTTCGCCGTGACGCGCTCGCTCGTCGAGCGCGGGTCGGCCGTGACGCCGGAGTTCGGGCCGATCAAGTACGGCCCCCTGCAGAGCGTCCTCATGGTCCCGACGTACCTGCTCGGCAAGGCGCTCGGCGCCCTCGCGGGCGCCGACCCGCGGCAGGTCGGCTACCGCGTGACGGCCTTCCTCTTCACTCCGCTTCTCGTGACGCTGCTCTGCGTCGTTTTCCGGCGCGCCGCGCTCCGCGCCGGCGCGGGCGAGCGAACGGCTCTTTTCGGCGTCTTCACGCTGCTCTTCACGACGCTCCTGCTCCCGTACACGCGCCTCCTCTTCACCGAGCCGCTCAACGCGCTTCTCGTCCTTCTGGCCGCCTCCGCGCTTCTCGACGCGAGCGGCGGGTCCGCGAGCGCGGCCCGGCGCCTCGCGGCGGCCTCCGCGCTCCTCGTCCTGAACGGGGCGCCTTTCGCACCGCTCGCGGTCGCCCAGATCGCCTTCGGCGCCGAGCTCGCGCGCCGCCGGACGAACGTGCGCGCGGCCCTTCGCGTCCTTTTCGCAGGGACTTCCTCGCTCCTCGCGGCTCTCGGAGCGTGGCTGCTCTGGAATCACGCGCGCTACGGGGACGCCCTGCGCGTCGGCTACGACGGCGAGGGCTTCGGGACGCCGCTCGCGGTCGGGCTTTCCGGTCTCTTCGTCTCGATCGGGCGCGGGATCGTCCTCTACTCGCCGCCCACCGTCCTTGCGCTCCTCGCGCTTCCCTTCCTCCTCCGGCGCGGGCGCCTCGGAGCGCTCGCGTCCATCGCGACGTTCTACGCCTGCGCCTTCGCCGGCTATCTGGTTCTTTATGCGTCCTGGGACTCCTTCGAAGGAGGCTGGTGCTGGGGTCCGCGCTTCCTCCTGCCGCTCGTGCCCGTGCTGCACCTTGCGATCCCGTTCCTCGTCGCGTCTTTTCCGGGCTGGAGCCGGATCCGCCAGACCGCGTTCGCCCTCCCGTTCGTCCTCGGGTTCGCCGTGAACGCCGCGGAGGACCTCGGCTCCTGGAAGGACTGGGAGAAGGCGACGTTCGGCTCCGGCGCCGTCGCGTACAAGCGCTCGGTCTTCGAGCCGCGCTACGCGGCTCTCCTGCACTCCGTCGAGGCGGGGCGAGCCGCCGCGCGCCTGCCGCTGTTTCTCGCCGTGGCCGGCGCGTCGGCGTTCGCGCTTTCGAAACTGGCATCCCGACCGGAGGCCGGCACGTAGAATCGGGACGAGGCGCGATGTCGGCTGTCCCGTCACCCCGGCCCGGTTCGTCCCTTCCCTCGGCGCCTCCGGTGACGAACGGGCGGGTCGCGTCCGCGCTCCTGGCTCTGGCCGCCGCCGAGGACCCCCTGAGCCGCCGCGCCGCCGAGTACCGCGCAGCCGCCCGGACCCTCCGCCAGCTTGACGCCGACCTCTTCGGCCGCCGCGTCGCCGTGGCCTCGCTGCCCGGCGTGTCGCCCCGCGCGGCCGACGCGATCGCCTCTTTTCTCGCCTGCGGCTCGGACGAGAACGTGGGCGATGCGCTCGCCGCGATGCTGGACCGAGCCGATCCCGCCGCGCATCGGAAAGCAGATTTCCTGTCGCGCGCGGACGTGGACCGCATCCTGTCGGCGCCGGAAGGAATCTCGCACGCGGACCTGCGCGGCGACGCGCACCTCCACACGGACCGCTCGGACGGGAGGATGCCTCTCGCGGCGCTCCACCGCGCCCTCGAGGCGCGCGGCGACGCCTACGCGCTCCTGACGGACCACGCGCGCGACTGCGCGGTCGCGGGCGGCCTCTTCCCGGCCGACTTCCGCGCGCAGCGGCGCGAGGTGGACGCGCTGAACGCGCGCACCGGGACGTTCGCGATGTTCGTCGGGGCCGAGGCGAACATCGCCGAGGACGGCTCCCTCGACGTGACGCCGGCGGGCGTGCCGGAGCTCGACGCGGTCGTGGCGTCCGTCCACACGGAGCTGCGAGGCACGCGCGACCAGACGGCCCGGCTCGTGCGTGCGGTCGAGACGCCCGGCGTCGCCGTGCTCGGCCACCCGAAGGGCCGCCTCTACGACATGCGCAGCGGCGTGCGCGCCGACTGGCCGCGCGTCTTCGCCGCCGCCGCGGCGCGGGGAGTCGCCATCGAGCTGAACGGCTGCCCGGAACGCCTCGACCTGCCGCCCGCGCTCGCGAGGATCGCGGAGACTTCGGGCTGTCTCTTCTCGATCTCGAGCGACGCACACGCCGCCGCGCACCTGTCGTTCCTCGACTACGGCCTCGCCGTCGCGCGCCTCGCCGGCGTCCCCGCCGGCCGCGTCGTGAACACGTGGTCGCGCGACCGCTTCGCGGACTGGCTGGAGGAGCGGCGCTCCCCCTGACGCCCGGCGTCCTGACGCTCAGTCGTAGATGATCGAGCCGGGGTCGAACTTGTCGCCGGTGTCCGGGCCGCTCCACGTGCCGTGGTTCAAGTCGTAGTGCCACCCGAACGACGTGTACGGAAACCGGAAATAGGTCGCGATCGTGAGCAGCACCTTTCCCCACAGCGGCTTTTCGGGCACGCCGACGGCGAGGAGGATTTCGCGCAGGTTGAGCCCGATCTCGATCCCGAGGTTGCGCTGCCGGAGCGGCTCGTCGGAGTACCGGTAGCCTTTGCTGCCGTACGTGGCGGACAGGAGGAAGAACCGCGCGGGCCCCGGTTTGAGCCCGACGCGCGGCAGGAAGCCCGCGAGCTTCAGGTCTGCGGAGTAGATCTCCTTCGAATAGTCGTCGCCGTAGCCGCCGTACCGGCAGCACTCGTCCGGGATGAGAGCCTTCACGTAACCGAACCGCAGCCCGACCGTGTCCTGAAGGCCCCACGCGTCGATGCCCGTCGCGACGAGGGAGCCGATCGTGTTCGCGGCGATGTCTTCCCACGCGAAGCCGTACTGCGAGTACCCGTCGCCGACCTCGATGAGGGCGCCCGTCAGCGCGACGACGCCGAGCGCGAGCGCGCGGGACTCGACGGGCGTCTTGCCGGCGGAGCGGTACGCGCCCTGGAGGATCTGCGTCCCGAAGTAGCCGAGGAAGATGTGCGAGGCCTTGTCCGCGCCTCCCGCGTACGTGTCGTACTGGAACCAGCGCTCGCTGGCGAAAGCGAACGACGAGTGGCTGTCCGCCCGCCACCACCTGAAGTAGCCGACGACGGGGGCGCCGATGAGGACGCCGGCCGTGATCGCCGTCGTCTTCGCGTCCCAGAACTCCGGAACGGGGCGCGGGGCGGCCTCGGCCGCGGCGGCCTGCGCCGGCGAGGCCGGGAGAGCCTGCCCGGGCGCGGCGTCGAGGCGGAAGCCGGGCGACGGCGCGAACGCCTCCGCGGGACGGTCGAAGCCGAGCACGGCCGCACCGGCCGGGCGCAGGAGGGCGAGGAGCGCGAGGGCAGCCGCCGCCGCGCGCGCGGACCGCGGCGTCACGCGGCGAGACCGCGGGAGCGGGCGATCGCGCGCGTTTTCTCGAGCGCCTCGCCCGCCGTCTTCTCCATCAGGTCGGCGTCCTCGCGGAAGCCGCGCAGGAGATCGGGGTCGGCGACGCCGGGCAGATTGATCCGCACGTTCGCGAGCGCCGCGAAGACAGCCGCCCACGCGGCGAGCGCGCCGGCCCACGCGTCGGACGCCGCGTTCGGGTTTCCCTTCTCGAGGATCGCCGGCGCGTTCTTGAGGGCCTCGTGGGCGAAGAACGCCGTCTGCATGGGCACGGCCGTCGCGAGGACGTTCGCCGCGTCGATCGCCTTCTGGCGCGCGGCTTTGTCGGCATCCGTTTCCTTGGGGAGGCGGCGGGCGGCGAGAACGGCGTCGAACGCCTTTGTGTCCTCGTCGATGAGCTCGACGAGCTTCGCGCGCGCGTCGTCCAGCCGGTCGACGAGCGGAGAGAGGTCTTCCCAGGCGGACTTGTATTTCTCCTTGCCGAGCGTCAGGCGGACGACCATCGCGAGGAGCGCGGCGCCGTTCGCCCCTCCCGCGGCTGCCGCCGATCCGCCGCCCGGAGCGGGTGCGTCGGACGCGAGGGCGGCGGCGAAACCCTCGACGGAAAGGGAGGCGAGGCGATTCATGCGGTCAGCGTAGCAGGCCGCGCTGGACGACGTGGCGCCCGCCCGCGATCACGTCCGTCACGAGGCTGACTCCCCAGTGGTAGACGAGATGCTCGAGAGCCGGGCCGTCGAGAAGAACCGCATCGCCCGCTTTGCCCTCTTCGAGCGTGCCGCGGCGCGCGCCCTCGCCGAGCGACGCGGCGGCGTTCAACGTCATCGCGGTGAGGGTCTCCTCCACCGTGAGGCCCATGCCGACCGAGGCGAGGAACGCGACGGCCGGGAGCGACTCCGTATAGGACGAGCCGGGGTTGCAGTCGGTTCCGAGGGCGACGGCCACGCCCGCCGCGATCATCTTCCGGGCCGGCGCGTACCGGTTCATGCGCAGAAAGACGGACGTCCCGGGCAGCAGCGTCGCTACGACGCCGGCGGCGGCCATGTCGGCGATGCCTGCGTCCGTCGCGAAGAGGAGATGGTCCGCGGATGCGGCCTTCATCCGCGCGGCGAGCGACGCGCCGCCGAGCGGCGTCAGCTCATCGGCGTGGACGCGCGGGATCAGGCCGAGGGTCCGCCCCGTCTCGAGGATCTCGGCCGACTCCGCGAGCGAGAAGACGCCCTCCTCGCAGAAGACGTCCACGAAGCGGGCGCCCCCTTCCGCGAGGGCGGGGAGGATCTCGTCCATGCATTCATCGACGTAGCGCCTTCGGAGGGCGGAAGAGCCCCGGCGCTCGGGCGGCAGTTCGTGCGCGGGGAGCGCGGTAGGCGCGACGCCGACGGCGTGGCCCTTCGCGCCGGCGAGAATCGCGGCGAGCTGCTTCTTCTCGTTCGCGAGGTCGAGGCCGTAGCCGGTCTTCGCCTCGCAGAACGTCGTGCCGTGCCGGAGCATGCGGTCGAGGCGCCCGCGCACGTTTGCCGCGAGCGTCTCGACGGAGGCCGCGCGCGTCGCGGCAACCGTCGCGACGATGCCGCCGCCCGCGGCCGCGATCCCCGCGTACGTCTCGCCCTTGAGCCGCCGGTTGAACTCGTCCTCCCGGAAGCCGTCCCACGGCAGGTGCGTGTGCGCGTCGACGAAGCCGGGAACGGCGGTCTTGCCGCGCCCGTCCAGGATCGTCTCGCCCGGCAGCGGCGCCTCGCCGTAGCGCCTCACGAACTCCGTGTCGGTCCCGGCGAACGCGATGCGCCCGCTCTCGAAACGCAGGGCCGCGCTCGTGACGCGCCGGATCGCGCCCTGCGTGGCGCCGCCTCGGGCGGCGGTTCCCTCCGGCGTCGCGAGCTCCGCGAGGCGCCGGACGGTGAGGACGCCGGTCAGCCGGCCTCCCCTTCCTTCCGTTTCGGGCGATGGACGGAGATGGAGGCTTCCATCTCGTCCTCCTCCTTGTCGAACTTCAGGACCTGCTGGAAGAGGTCGAGCATCCCCTGGAACTTGATGTGGAAGTTGCGGCGCTCCATGCGGAGCTCGCGGATCTTCTTCTCCGTCTCGGCCATGCGGTCCATCGCCTGCTGGACCATCTTCTCGGCCTTCGTCTCCGCCTCGCCGACGATGCGTCCGGCGTCCTTCTCGCTCGTGGCGCGCAGGCTGTCGGCCGAGCGCTGGGCGAGGAGGAGCGTTTCCTTGAGCGTCGCCTCCGTCTCGCGGTGGCGCGTGTTCTCGTCGTGCAGCCGTGCGTTCTCGCGCTCGAACTCGTCGAGCTCGCGGGACATTTCCTCGAAGTCCTCCGCGAGGGCCTCGAGGAACTGCGACACCTCGGCCGCGTCGAAGCCGCGGAACTTCTTCGGAAACTGCCTTTTCCGGATCTCCAGGGAGCTGATGGTTGGCCGCATGAGCGGATTATAAACCCTTTGCCTTCAACTCAATGGACCGTATCCGACCCCACGACCGTGAAGCGCCGCCGGCGGAACGGGTTCCGGACGCGCGGGAAGCGCGGACCGCCGGGCCCGCCTCCGCGCGGCCCGCGCGCAAACAGCCACGCGACCGGCAGCCCGCCGAGGACGAACAGGAGACGCGGCAGCGAGCGCGTCGCCTCGAGCTCGGAGAAGACGACGAACACGAGAGCGAGGAGCGCGAGGCCAAGCCGCGTCATGGGCAAGAGGCCGAAGAGAGAAACCGGCTGAGAAGGTCCCTCGAGCATCCACGCGAAGATCAGCGCGAGAACCGTCGGCGCCAAACCCGCGCCGCCCCCGACGAGAACGCCGAGCGCGCCCGCGAGGGCGGCAGCGGCCACGACGAACAGCGCGAACCGGCGCGAGCCCCAGCGCGGCTCGATCGCGCTGCCGAGGCTCCACATCATCAGAAGATCAAAGAGAACGCCCGTGATGGACGCGCTCACCAACGCGTACGTGAGGAGCCGCCAGACCTGCCCGGAAAGGACCGCTCCCGGCGCGAGGATGAGCCACACCGCCGCGGCCGGCGCCGCGAGCGTCAGGAGGTATCCCGCGCCGACGAGGACGAGCAGCGTGCGCGTGACAGGCGGAATCCGCCTCCAGCCGGGGGGCCCGGCAAATCGCATCGCATACGTCGGCCTCATCCTCGTTTTCCCCTCTTCACCTTCTAAGAAATCCCTCTTCTTCGCTCTCCGAAAATAGCCGAGCCGACGCGCACGAGCGTCGCGCCCTCCTCGACGGCGGCCTCGAAGTCGTCGCTCATTCCCATGGAAAGGCCGGCGAGCCCGAGCGATTCCGCCAGCGCGCGCAGGGCGGCGAAGTGCGGCCGCGTGTCGCCGGGCGGGGGAATCGCCATGAGACCTCGAAGCTCCAGATTCGGAAGGGTTCTCACGACGGCGACGAGCGCCCTGAGCTCGCCGGGTTCAACTCCCGACTTCGTGGTCTCGCCGCCGAGCCGCACCTGGACGAACGCGCCGAGGCGCTTGCCGAGCGCCGCGGCCGCGCGGTCGAGCCGGCGCGCGAGGTCTTCCGAGTCGATCGTCTGGACGACGGCCGCAACCTTCGCGGCGCGGTTCGCCTTGTTGGACTGGATCGGGCCGATGAGGTGCGCCGCGCAGCCCGGCGGGAGGAGCGGGAATTTCGCCTCGGCTTCCTGGACGCGGTTCTCGCCGAAGGCCGTGACGCCCGCCGCGTGCGCGGCCAGGAGATCGTCGAGCGGGTAGGTCTTCCCGACGGCGACGAGCGTGACGGACGCGGCGTCGCGCCCGGCGCGGCGCGCGGCTTCCGCGATCCGGCCGCGCACCTCGGCGACGCGCCCGGCGATTTCGCCCGGCCGGGTCACGCGCTCGTCCCGGCCCCCCGTACGTGCCGCGCCTCGACGTCGAGGGCGCGGTTCGCGAGGGCGTCCGCCTCGCGATTCTCCGCGCGCGGCACGTGGAGGACGCGCAGCCGGCGCACCTTCCGCGCCTTGGCCCGCGCGGCCGTCAGGTATTCCGCGAGGTGCGGCGCCTTCATCCGGTACTCCCCGGAGAACTGCCGGAGGACGAGCTGGCTGTCCGCGCGGATCTCGACGTCCTCGGCGCCCGATGCGACCGCGAGGTCGAGCGCCGCGAGGAAGCCGCGCCATTCGGCCACGTTGTTCGTCGTCGTGCCGAGCACGTCGGCCTTCTCGAGGCCGGAAGGAGACCAGACACCGTACGCCGACGGCCCCGGGTTTCCCCGCGAGGCCCCGTCGAAGTAGAGGACGAGGGGAGCGGCGGCGGAAGCGGGAGCGGCGCCGCCCGCGCGTCGCCCCGCGTCCGTCACGCGCCCGCCCAGTAGAGGATGCGCTTGCAGCTCTCGCAGGTCACGGTCTCGCGGGCCAGCCGGAGGTCCGACAGCAGCTGCGGTCGGAGACGCACGTGGCAGGCCGAGCAGGCGGCCGTCTGGGTCCCCACCATGTCGATCTTCGCGACCGCGATCCCCGCGCGAACGCGCGCGAGCCGGTCGAACGTGGACAGGAGCCGGGCGTCGAGCTCGGCGCGCAGCGCCTTCGCCTGCGCCTCGGCCTTCTCGATCTCCGCGGAGAGGCCGGCCTGCTCGGCGCGCCACTCCTTCATCTGCTCCTCGTAGCTCGCTTCCTCGGCCGGGAAGGCCTCGTTGCGGCGCTCGAGCTCCTCCGCGGCCGCCGCCGCGGTCTCTTCGAGCGCGAGGATCTCGTCCTCGCGCGTCCTCACGTCGCGCTTCACGACGTCGAGCTCGTTCAGGAGGGCGCCGTACTCGCGGTTCGTCTTGACCGTCTGGAGCTGCCCCTGGTACTTCTTGAGCTTCTCGTTCAGGTCGAGGATCTCGCCCTCGAGCGCCTTCTTGCGCTCGGCCGCCTTCGCGAGCGTCTGCTCGGTCTCCTCGCGCTGCTGGCGCGAGTCGCGGTACGCCGCCTCGATGTGCGCGAGATGCTCCGGCGTCTGCCCGCGCTTTTCGGTCTTCAGCTGGACCTCGATCAGGACTTCCTGAAGGAGAAACAGCCTGTCCAGTGCCCCCATGGTGCCCGTGCTCAACGTCCCGCTCCCATCTCTCGTGGTGTCACGAAGGAACCCCTGAAAACGAAAAGCGGGCGCTCGACGGCGCCCGCCTGGACGAACCCCCGGCGCTCGAAAGCGCCCGCGGGATCGGAATCAATTCGTCGCAACCGGATTGTCGATCTCCCTCTGCCGCCGACCTGGTGGGTCCGCCTGGATTCGAACCAGGGACCCGCCGGTTATGAGCCGGTGGCTCTGACCGCTGAGCTACGGACCCCGACGGCCGAATTCGAAGGATAACACGGCAGGCGATTACTGCCCGACGTCCACGAACGGGCGCAGTTTCTTGGCCCGGCTCGGGTGCCGGAGCTTCCGGAGCGCCTTGCTCTCGATCTGCCGGATGCGCTCGCGGGTGACGTTGAAGCTCTTGCCGACCTCCTCGAGCGTGTGCTCGGAGCCGTCGCCGACGCCGAAGCGCATCCGGAGCACCTGCTCCTCGCGCGGGGTGAGCGTCTTGAGCGTGCGGCGCGTCTGCTCCTTGAGGTTCGCGACGATCACGGCGTCGATCGGCGAGATGACCTGGCGGTCCTCGATGAAGTCGCCGAGGTGCGAATCCTCCTCTTCGCCGATCGGCGTCTCGAGGGAGATCGGCTCCTGCGCGATCTTCATGATCTTGCGGACCTTCGAGGCCGGCATGTCCATGCGCTTGGCGATCTCCTCGGCCGTCGGCTCGCGGCCGAGCTCCTGGACGAGCGAGCGCTGTGTGCGCGTGAGCTTGTTGATCGTCTCGATCATGTGCACCGGAATGCGGATCGTGCGCGCCTGGTCCGCGATCGCGCGCGTGATCGCCTGGCGGATCCACCACGTCGCGTACGTCGAGAACTTGTAGCCGCGGCGGTACTCGAACTTCTCGACCGCCTTCATGAGGCCGATGTTCCCCTCCTGGATGAGGTCGAGGAACTGGAGGCCCCGGTTCGTGTACTTCTTCGCGATCGAGACGACGAGGCGCAGGTTCGCGACGATGAGCTCCTGCTTGGCCTGGTCGGCCTCGTCCTCGCCCTCGCGGATCTGCCGCATCGTCTTCTTGATCTCGTCGTGCGAGACGCCGTACTTCTCTTCCAGATCCTTGAGCATCTGGCGGTACTTGGAGACGCGGCGCTTGTAGAAGTCGCGGCGGACCTCGTTCTTCTCCTTCTTGATGTTCGCGAGGTCCTGCCGGATCGTGGCCTCGGGCATCGCGAACTGCCGGTCGATGTCCCGGAGGATGTTGACCATCCGGAGCAGCGTCGCGGGCGTGAAGTCGATCGCGTGGATGAGGCGCGCGATCTCGGAGATGCGGCGGTCGATCGCCGGGTCGACGACGGGCACCGGCTTCGTCGGCGGGACCGGCTTGCCGCCGGCCTTGTGCTGCGCGCGGGACTGCGCGAACGCCTTGACCGTGAGCTTCTTCGCCTTCGGCGCGGGCTTCTTCTTGTCGGCCAGCTTGCGGAGCTCGCCGTCGAGCTTCGCGATCTTCTTGAAGTGCCCGAGGATCCCCTCGATGCGGTGCGCCGTGCGCGGGTCGATCTCGTCGGCGTCCTCGAGGGCCGCGGCCGCGAACTCGAGGAATCCGCGCGCGACGTTCTTGTCCTTCTTGGCCTGCTCGACGATCCGGAGGATCTCCTCGAGCACGACGCGGTTCGTCGAGAGCGCGCGGTAGATCTTCGCCTCGCCGTTCTCGATGCGCCGCGCGATGGAGACCTCGCCCTCGCGGTCGAGGAGCTTCACGGTGCCCATCTCTCGCAGGTACATCCGGACGGGGTCGTTCGTCTTCTCGACCGTGGCCGGGTCCGGGACCGTCGTCTCCGTGCCCGGCGCCGCGGCCTTCTTCGTGGCCTTCTCCGGGACGTCGACGACCTCGATCCCGAAGTCGCCGAACCGGATGTAGATCTCGTCGAGCTCCTCCGGAGCGTTCGCGAGCTCCTCGGGCAGCGCCTGGTAGATCTCGTCGTACAGGAGATACCCGCGCTCCTTGCCGAGGTTGATCAGGGTCCGGACTTCGGGGTGTTTTTCTTCTACGGTCACCGGTGTCTCACTTCCATGCGCTCCGGCCTCCCCGGGGCGCTACTCAGATTCGTCTCGCGGTCTCGGCTTTGAGTTCCGCCTTGAGGCGGCGGATTTCCTCGACCAGGTCCTGCTTCCTTCGGGTCGCCGCGTCCCCCGCCGGTCGGTCTCCGGCTGAAGAGGCGCTCTGGATCTCGGGCTGGAGGTTCTTTGCGGTCTCCTCCAGGAGGCGTATCTTCAACTGCAACAATGGGATATGAATGCGGCTGAGCCCCTCCGAGCCCGCCGTGCCCCCGCCGTCTGTCCTCTGGTTGCCCTCCCGGAGGAGGAGCTGAGCGGCCACGGGCCCCGCATCCGCCCCAAGATGTGTCGTAAGTGACGAAAAATCAAGGGTTCCCGGCTGAGACGCATACTCTTTCAGGGCCGTAAAGACTTCCCGCCCAATCGGATGTGAAAAAAGCTCGGCCGGGATGCGCCCCACGAGGGGGGCGCTCTCGGGCCAGTCGGAAAGAACGACCGAAAGGACCCGGGCCTCCTGTTCCGGTAGCTCCTGTTGTGACGCCACCGCCTCTTTCCTAACCGCCGGAGGCCCGGGTTTCTTCCCTTCCGCCGCCGAGGCGCCCTTCGCGAGCACCGCGAGCGGGACGCCCGCCCCCCGCGCGAGGCCTGTCAGGAGCTCGTGGCGCAGGACCGGGTCGGACGCCGCCGAGAGGATCTCGGCCGCCTCGCGCAGCTTCCCCGCCCGGTCGACGGCGTCGCTCCCGGCCGGAGGGACCCCCGCGAGAAGCGCGTCGAGAAGAGGTTTCGCCGCCGCCACCTCGGCGCGGAGCGCCTCGGCGCCGTTCGCGGCGAGGAACGAATCGGGGTCGTGGCCGTCCGGCAGAGCCAGGAGTTTCACGTTCGCGCCCCGCGCGAGGAGGAGCGGGAACGCCTTGAACGCCGCGGCGACGCCGGGCGCGTCGCCGTCGTACGCGACGACGACCGTCGCGGCGTGCCGCGACAGCAGGTCGGCCTGCGCCGGCGTGAGCGCCGTGCCCATCGACGCGACGGCCCACCCGACGCCCGCCCTCTCGCACGCGATGCGGTCGAAGTAGCCCTCGACGAGGAGCACCGCGTCTTCCTTCCGGATGGCGTCGCGCGCGCGGTCGAGGCCGTAGAGGAGTTTTCCTTTCGAGAAACGCGCCGTCTCGGGCGAGTTCAGGTACTTCGGCTGGTCGTCGCCGAACGCGCGCGCCCCGAAGCCGAGGATCTCGCCGCGGGCGTCGCGGATCTCGACCGTGAGGCGGTTGCGGAAGCGGTCGTAGACGCGGCCCGTCTCCGGGTTCTTCTGCAGGAGGCCGGCGTCGACGAGCGCCTCCTCCGTGAAGCGGGCGCCGAGGCCGTTCTTCAGCGCGTCCCACGAATCGAGCGCCGCGCCGAAGCCGAAGGAGGCGCCCTCCTCGGGCGTCAGCCCGCGCTTTTCGAGGAGCGCTCGCGCGGCCGGGTGCTTCTCGACGTTCGCGCGGAAGAGCGCCGCCGCGGCCGCGAGCGCCTCGGAGGCGCGCGTGTCGCGCCCGCGGTCCGCGCGCGTCCCGCCGCGGCGCACGGGAAGCGTGATTCCCGCCTGGCGCGCGAGGTACGCGACGGCCTCGGGGAAGTCGAGACGCTCGGTCTCGCGCACGAACGTGATCGCGTCGCCCTTCGCGCCGCAGCCGAAGCAGTAGTAGAAGCCCTTGTCCGGGTGAACGTAGAAGGAGGCCGACTTCTCGCCGTGGAACGGGCAGAGCCCCTTCCACGACTTCCCCATCTTCTTGAGCGACGTCGAGGCGCCGATCAGCGCCACGATGTCCGTCGCGGCGAGGACATCGCGCTTGACGTCGTCGTTGATGTCGTACTGCGGGTCAGACATCGAGCCTCGCGATCGTGACGGCGGGGCCGCCCTCGGACGCGTCCGCGTAGCGGAAGGACGCGACGCCGGGGTGCGTCGTGAGAAATTCGCGCACGGCGGCCGCGAGGCGCCCGGTGCCGTGGCCGTGGACGAGGCGCAGCGCGCCCTTGCCGGAGAGGAGCGCGTCGTTGATCGCGCGCTCGACGAGCGGGAGCGCCGCGTCCACGCGCTGGCCGACGAGGACGAGCTCGGCCGTCGCGACGACGGCCGGGGAGGCGGGCGAGAGGTCGGAAGACCGGGGAGAAGAGGAAGCTTTCCTGGAAAGGGGATCGCCGGGAACCGCGCGGCCTGCGCGTTCCAGGTTCGGTCGGCTTGCCGGGACGGCGGAAGCGGGAGAAAGCGATTTCACGTCCACGCGCATCCGTTTGCCCTTCACCTCGACCTCGGCTTCGCCGCGCGCCCCGAGCGTCAGCAGCCGTCCGACGGCGCCGAACGGCGCGACCCGGACGTCCATTCCGGGCTCGACGGGCCCGGACGGCGCCTCGGGCTCCTCTTCGCCGAAGAGGCCGAGCGCCGCCTCGCGGGCGCTCTGGGTCACCGTCATGAGCGCGCCCTTCGACACGCTGCGCCCCGCCCGGAGATCCTCGCGCATCCGCTCGAGCTCCTGACGGGTCTTCTCGCGCAGCGTGAGCAGCGCCCTCTCGATCTGCTCTTTCGCCTTCTCCTTGACCTTCGCCCTCTCGGCGGCGAGCGCGGCGCGCTCCCGGTCGAGCTCGGCGAGCCGCGCCTCCGCCTTCAGCGCCGCCGCCTTCGCGGCGTCGGCCTCCTCGCGGGCGCGGCGGGTCTCCGTCTCGAGCCGCGTGAGCGCCGCGTCGGCCGCCTCCCACTTGTTCCCGAGCCGCGCCTTCGCCGCCTTGAGGACGCGCGCCGGCAGGCCCGCACGCTCGGCGACGGCGAGCGCACGCGAGCGGCCGAACGCGCCGGGCCGGACGCGGAACGTCGGACGGCCGGCCTTCTCGTCGAACTCCATCGCGGCCGAGAGGACGCCGGGGCGGTCCTGCGCCCATTCCTTGACGGCCGAAAGGTGCGTCGTGGCGACCGTGAAGCCGCCGCGCGCGAGATCCTCGGCGAGGACCGCGATCGCGAGCGCGGCGCCCTCGTCGGGGTCGGTGCCGCTCCCGAGCTCGTCCAGAAGGACGAGGCTCCCGGGCGTCGCCTCCGCGAGCACGCGCGCCGTGCGCGTCATCGCGGCGGCGAAGGAGGAGAGATCGCCGAGCAGGTCCTGGGCGTCGCCCGCGACGACGAGGACGCGGTCGAAGACCGGAAGCGTCGAGCCGGCGCCCGCCGGGATCGCGAAGCCCGACTGCGCGAGGAGCGAGAAGAGCCCGGCCGTCTTCATCGCCACGCTCTTGCCGCCCGCGTTCGGTCCCGAGAGGAGAAGCGTCCGCGTGCCTTCCGGCAGCTCGAGGTCGAGCGGCACCGCTTCCGCGTGGCGCTCCTCGTCTTCGCCGAAGACCTCCGCGCGCAGCTGGGCGAGCCTCCTGTCGAGAAGCGGGTGGCGCGCGCCCCGGAGGACGAGGCGGTCCCCGAACTCGGGAAAGACGCCGCCGGAGGCCGACGAGAATTCCGCGCGCGCCTGCGCGGCGTCGAGCTCCGTCAGGATCTCGACCGCGAGGGCGAGGTCAGGGCGGCGCTGCGCGAAGCGCGCCGTGAGCGCAACGAGGATGCGGTGGACCTCCTCGCGCTCTTCTTCCAGCGCTTCGGAAAGCGCGTTGTTGTCCTCGACGACCGCGAGCGGCTCGACGAAGAACGTCTGGCCCGAGCCCGACTTCTCGTGCACGAGACCCTGCACGGCCTCGCGGCGGTCCGAGCGGACGGGCAGGCAGTAGCGCCCGCCCTTCTCCGTCACGTAGCCGCCGGAGAGGGCGTCGCCCTGCGCGCGCGCGAGCTCGTCGAGCTTCTTCACGAGGTCGCGGCGCAGACGCTGGATCGCCGAGCGCAGCGCGTAGAGCCTGGCCGACGCCGTGTCCTTGATCCGGCCGTCCGGCTCGAACGTCGGTTCGCGCTCGGCGAGGAGGTCCTCGAAGTCCGCGAGCGGGCGGAGAAGCTCCGTCAGCGCGGGAAGGTCCGCTCCCTCGACGGGCACGGCGACGCGCGCGCCCTCGGAGCGCTCGACGAAGAGAAAGAGATCGAGGAGGTCTTCGGGGTCGAGCGCGCGGTTCGCGGGGCCGAGGCGCGCGACGAGCGGCGCGCCCTCGTCGACGCCCGCGAGGGCGATGGCGGGTTTGAGCGCGCGACGCGCGAGAAGGTCGCGCGTGACTCCGAGGCGCCGCGCGACCTCGAACGGGTCGGCCGACGGCTCGGACGCGAGGAGGCGGAGGCGGCCCCGCTCCGAGGAACAAAAACGCCCGGCGAGCCGCAGCACGCCGGGCCAGTCGAGTTCGGAGTGAGCCGGAAGAGGTGACACCAACCGGGAATCTACATCCCGGTACGGCGCTCTTCGGCGAGTTTGCGGAGCATCTTCTTGCGGGCGGCGATGGCCTTGCGTTTCCGCTTGGCCGAGGGCTTCTCGTAGTGCTGACGCTTCTTGAGCTCGGAGAGGATGCCGGACTTCTCGCACTTGCGCTTGAAACGGCGCAGGGCGTTCTCGAACGACTCGTCCTCTTTGACGTGGATCAGCGGCACTTTTGGAATCCCTCCTTCCGCGCCCCGACTGGTCCGGACGACGGTCTCCGGACGCGGGCAAACCCCACATGCTAAGGGGCCGGGGGCCTTCCGTCAATCAGGAGGCCGGCGGCGGGCACAAGTTGTGTTGTCTGAATATAATGCCGGGACACGACGCCGCACGGGCCCAGACTGGCGCCGTCAGGAGAAGTATGTCGGTGGATCCCGCCGCGACACGCCGGTTGATCGAATCGCTTTCCACGCACCTCGAGGACCACCTCGCGACGTGGAAGTCGTCGCTCGTCGACGCACGCCGGGACATCGAGTCCCTGCTTGCGACCCTGTCCGACAAGATCCCGGCGCAGGCCAAGCCCCTGTTCCCCGAGGACGTCGTCGCCCTCATGCTCGAGGACGCCGCGCCCCCCGTTCCGGCGGCGGCCCCCGCCGCGCGCGCCGCCGCGCCTGCGGTGCCCGCGCAGGCCGACTGGACGGTCGTCCGCGGGTCGCTTGCCGCCGTGGAGTCCGCGCGCACGCAGGTGGACGTCCTGTCCCGCTTCCTCGCACAGACGCAGGCGCACGCCTCGCGCGTCGCGCTCCTCGTGCTGCGCAACGACCGCCTCACGGGCTGGAAGTCCGTCGGCTACGACGCGACCGGCGGCCGCGACGAGGCCGTGCGCGCCGTGGACCTCGGGGCCGAGGACGATCCGTTCGTCGCGGCCGTGCTGAAGGGCCAGCGCTCGATGGTCGCCGAGCCGCCCGACGAGAGCTCGCCGCTCCGCCGCGCGCTCTCCGGCCCCGCCCCCGCGCGGACGCTTCTCGTCCCCATGGTCATCCGCGACCGCCTGGCCGGCATCGTCTGCGCCGACGAGCTGCCCGGCGAGGAGGGCCGCCTGAACGAGGCCGCCATCGAGATCCTCACGTTCGTCACCGGACTCGCCGTGGACCTCCTCGCGGCCCGCAAGAAGATCCCCTCTCCGACGCTCACGCCCACCGGCGAGAAGATCGCGCGCTTCATGGTCGCGTCGCCCGGAGCCACCGTGCAGATGCCCGCGCCCGGCCTCGACGCGCTCTCGATGGCGCCGCCCGCCGCGACGATCGCCGCGCCTCCCCCTCCTCCGCGGCCGGCCATGACGGTCGCGGCGCTCGAGCCGCCGTCCGCTCCTCCGGCCCGGCCGCGCCCGACCGACGCACGCGAGGCGCTGCGCGCCATCGAGGAGTCGGGCAAGCGCCCGGTCCCGAGCCTGAAGCACACGTTCTCGGATCCCGGCCTCACGAGCCAAATCCCGTCGATGATCACGCCGTCCGCGCCCATGCCGGCGCCGCCGGCCGCGTCGACGGTGGCCACGTCCGTGCCGGCCTCGGGCTCGATCCCGTATCCGTCGCTGACGCCGCCCCCGAGCGTGACCGCACCGCCCCCTCCGACCGGCATTCCGTCGCCTCTTTCCGGCGCATCCACCGGCGATTTCACCGGCGCTTTCGAGGCGCTTCGCGCGTCGAGCGCGGCCCTGCGCCCGGGGCCCCGGGCGTCCGCTCCCGGCGGCGTGGACGTGACGGTCCAGAAGCCCGCTCGCACGGGCGCCTCCGCCGTGCTGCCTCCGAAGGATGCGAGCGGCGTCCGCCCGATCTCCGGCTTCGTGCCGCGCGGCCGCGCCGGCCAGGCGGAAGGGCCGCAGCGCTCGCTCGACGACGCCCGCCGCCTCGCGCGCCTCCTCATCTCGGAGATCAAGCTCTACAACGAGAAGAAGGTCGACGAAGGCCGTGCCTCGTCGGACCTCTACGAGCGCCTCAAGGACGACATCGAGCGGAGCCGGCAGGTCTACGACGAGCGCACGCCGGAGCACATCCGCCGCGAGCACGACTTCTTCAGGGACGAGCTCGTCCGCATCCTCGCGGACGGACGCGCCGAGTCGCTCGGGCCGATGGGCTGAGCGGGACCCCCTGAGCCCCGCCGTCCTCGCGCTCCTCGCGGCGCTCGCCGCTTCCGGATCTCCGCCGGACGCGGCGCCCGCGGGAGCGCCGCACCTCCCGGCCCTGCGCCGCGGGTTCGCGGGTGCAGCGGCCGCGCTCGCGCGCGGCGACGCGTCGGCGCCCGCGCTCGCGGCCGGCCTCGACGGAACGCCGCTCGGCATCCGGGGTCTCGCGGCGTGGATCGGGCTCTCCGCCGGCCTGCCCGCCAAGACGACGACGGTCGCCGCTCTCGTCTCCTATGCATCCGCCCAGGACGAGGTCCTCGCCCGCGAAGCCCTCGGCGAGGCCGCTCGTGTCGCGGCGACGGCCGCCGAGAAACGCGCGGTGAGAGACGCCCTTGCGGCCCGGCCCGAGCCCGACCAGCGCCACGCGCGCGCCGGAATCGCGCGCGCGCTGGCGCTCGCCCGCGTCGCCCCGTCGCGCGACGAAGGGCGGCTCGCGCTGGCTGCGGCCGGCGGTGCGTGGCCCGATGCGCCGGAGCGCGCCGCGGACCTCTTCGACGAGACGGATCGCGCTGCGTTCGACTCCGCCATGAAAGCCGCCCCTCCCGGCGTGAAGGCCGCCCGCGCCCGCGCCGTCGCGGGGCGCGACCCGAAACAGGCTGCGGCGCTTCTGAAGTCGCTCGGCCCGGCTCCTCCCGTTTCCGTGCGGACTGCGGCGGCCGAGGCCTGGCTCGTCGCGGGCAGTCCGAAGGACGCGCGGCGCCTGCTCGCGCTTCCGCCGCCCGACGGGCTCGGAGACGCGGAGGCGCTGCACCGCTCCGCGCTCTCATGGCTCGCCGAGGCGCGCGTTCTCGTACAACCGCCGCCCCGCGCCGCGCGGCGCAGTTCGCGCAGCAAGAAACCGGCGCCCGCGAAGGCCCCGCCCGCATTCACGCCCGCCCAGCGCTCCGCGGCCGGGCTCCGCCTCGCCGAGCTTCCGGCGCTGCTCGCGCGGCCGCTCGCGGAAGACGACCGCCGCCGGCTGCTCGAAACCGGCGTGCGCCTCGCCCGCCGGACGAGCCGAAGCGACGAGGCGCGCGCGCTCCTGCTGCGCCTCCTCGAGATCGACCCCGCGAACGACGCCGGAGCCTCCGATGCGTTCCGCGACACGTTCGATCTCTACGCGGCGGGTGCCTGGGCCGAGGCCGCGCGCGCCTTCGAGGAGCAGAGCGCTCTCTGGCGCGAGGTCGGCGTCAGGCGGCGCGCGACGTACTGGGCCGCACGGTCGAAGGAGCAGCTCGGCGACGCGGCCGGAGCGCGTTCCCTCTACGCGAACCTCGTTCCCGGCGCGGCGCCCGACCTCTACGCGCGCTGGGCCGCCGCCGCGCTCGGCGTCGCGCTCGCCGTGCCCGCGACCGCCCCCCTCCGGGACGCCGCGGCCGAAAGCGACACGCCGCTGTCACCCTCGCGGGAATTCATGTCCTGCGGCTTTCCCGACCTCGCGGGCGACGCCGCCGAGCTCGAGGGCACGCTCGATCCGGTCTTCGCGGCGCGCGTCGCAGCCGGAACGGGTGACTACCGGCGCGCCGCCGGCCTCCTCAAGCGCCGCTACCCGGAGCTCGGGACGCCCGAGGAGGGCGGCGTGCCCGCCGAGGTGCGCCGCGCGTACTACCCCGTCGCGCACTCCGGCATCGTCGAGCGCGAGGCGCAGCGTGTCGGCCTGCCCGCCTCGCTCCTCTACGGCGTCATCCGGCAGGAGAGCGTCTTCACCGCGGACATCCGCTCGAAGGCCGGCGCGCTCGGCCTGATGCAGGTCATGCCCGCGACGGGAAAATCGATGAACCGGCGCGAGAACGGATCGAAGGGCCGGCCGGATCTCAGGGACCCCGCCGAGAACGTGCATCTCGGCGCCGCGTACCTGCGCGACCTCCTCGCGGAGTTCAACGGCGACTCGGCCGCCGCCGTGGCCGCGTACAACGCGGGGCCGGGACGCGTGAGGTCGTGGAAGAGAGCCGCGGGCGGCGCGCCGATGGACGAGTTTCTCGAGGGGCTCCCGATCACGGAGACGCGCGTCTACGTGAAGCGCGTCCTCTACTTCCAGAGCGCGTACGCCGCACTCTACGGGCTCCCGCTCGACACGCCCGTCCCGCGGCTCGAGGCCGGCGCGCGGGCGGCCCCGTAGCGCGGGCGATCCGAACCCCGATTCATCCGTACGCCCCGAGCGCGGTGACGAACCAGACGACGTTCGCGGCGACGACGACGCCGATCGCCGCGAGGACGAGCGCGGTGCGCGGCGCCCGCGCTGGCACGCTCGTGTCGGAGAGATACACCGCGATCCAGGGGGACCATCCCCACAGGTACCACCCGCAGAGGCCGCCCCACGTGCCCGCGAACCGCCGGTTGCCGACGGCGATGACGACGGTTCCCAGGGCGGCGACGGCGGCCGCCAGGGCATGCTCCGGAAAGGCGCGGAGCCGGATCGGACGCAGGGTCGCGAGCGCGAGCGCCACGACCGTCACGGCCGCCGCGACGAGCGCCCAGGGCGGGCGGAACGCCGTCCATCCGCCCACCCAGAACGCCGTCTTGACGAGGCCCCACGCGGAGCGCAGGAGACCGACGCACACCTGGCCGAAATCCTCCCCCAGTCCCTGCGGCCCGTACGTGTAGGTGGCGCCCAGAAGCCAGCCGCGGGCCCACTGGACGGGAACGACCGCGAGGGAGGCCGCCAGGCCCGCCAGCGCGGTCCGCCGCCGGCCCGAACGCCACAGGGAGACGACGACGAACACCACGACGGGGAACGCCGTGAGCTTGATCAGCGGGCCCGCGGCGAGGAGGAGGACCAGGACGAGCCACGACCGCTCGCGCGCCCGCGCCGCGAGCACGGCGGCGACCCAGAGAAAGAGAAAGGCGTCGTTCGACCCGCGTGCGAGCGCTTCGGCCGCGCCCGGCACGAGGAGCGCGAGCAGGAACAGGCCGGCGAGCGCCGGAGACCGGTCGCGAGAGAGCATCCGCAGCGGGCCGAAGAGGGCGACGGCGACGAAGAAGACCGAGAGGAGACGCAGGAAGAGAAGGGCGTGGTCCGGTTCGTCGATCCGGAGGCCGCGGAGCATCAGTCCGGCGACGACGTAGGCGAGGGGCGGCTGCTGGTTCTCGTAGTTGCGTTCGCGGATCGCGCTCGCACCGGAGCCCGCCGGAGCCTTCGCAACCAGGTTGAACACCGAACCCTTCGACGGGAACCGCGCGCAATGGAAGACCCGCGACAGGTCGGCGCCGCACGGGCGGCGGGAGACGGAGTCGACCAGGTCGGCGGGCAGCACGGCACCCCGAAGAGCGGCCAAAAAGGGGCCCCGGGAAAAGGCGAGGACGCGCGCGAGGTGGAACGGCTCGTCCGGCCCGTCGTAAGCCGGCACGAAGAACACGTGCAGCACGAACCGGGCGACGACGATCGCGCCCAGCGCGAAGAGCAGCCTCGGCCTCATGCCGGACGCCGAATCGTCGCGAACGCGGCGAGCGCCGCGGCCCGCGCCGCGGCGTGGTCGACCACGGGGGCGGGGTAGTCGGCCGGCGGCGCCACGAGCGTCCACGGGGCGTGGAGGCCAACAGGCTTCGCCTCGACGGTCGCGAGCTCCGGCACCCACTTCTTCACGTACGCCGCGTCGGGGTCGAACTTCCGGCCCTGCAGGACGGGATTGAAGATCCGGAAGAACGGCTGCGCGTCGGTGCCCGAGCCCGCGGCCCATTGCCAGCCCCCGCTGTTCGAGGCGGGATCGCCGTCGGCGAGGTGCCTGCGGAAGAACGCCTCGCCCCGCCGCCAGTCGACGAGCAGATCCTTCGTGAGGAAGGACGCCACGATCATCCGCACGCGGTTGTGCATCCAGCCTTCGGCCTGAAGCTGCCGCATCCCGGCGTCCACGATCGGATAGCCGGTGCGCCCTTCCGTCCACGCGGCGTAGCGGCGCTCGGCCTCGTCGCCTTCGGCCCACGGGAACGCGTCGAAGTCCTTCCGGAAGTTCTCCGTGAGAACGCGCGGAAATGCGTGGAGGATCCCCGCGTAAAACTCGCGCCAGGCGAGCTCCTTGACGAACGTCTCGATTCCCCTTCGGCCTTCGGCCGGCGCGCTTCTCCATCCCGCGCGCGCCTCGGCGAGAACGCGGCGAATGCCGATCGTCCCGAAGCGCAGGTGCGGCGAGAGGCGCGACGTGCCCGCGAGGTCCGGCCGGTCGCGCTCCCCGGCGTAGCGGAAAAGCGCCGACGCGCGGAACGCGTCCCACGTGCGGCGGGCCGCTGCGGCGCCGGCCTCCGGGTTCGCGGGCGCTCCCGTCTCACGGAATCCCCGCGGCTTCTCGAGAGGAATCGACGGGAACTCGCGGAAAAGGACGGTGTCGGGCGCGGGAACGCGTGCGGGCTCGGGAACGGGAGCGGCCTTGTCGGCCTCGAGCCAGCGGCGCGAGAACGGCGTGTAGACCGTGAAGGGCTTGCCCTCCTGCGTCGCGAGCTGCCCCGGCGGAAGCAGGAGCAGGTCCTCGACGGCGTGGAACGCGGTCCCCTGCGCCGCGAGCGCGCGGCGCGCCTCGTCGTGGAGGGCCTTCCCGTGCGGCTCGTGGTCCGCGTGCGCGAAGACCGCGTCGGCGCCGGTCTCGCGGCAGAGCGCCGCGAGCGCATCGCCCGCCGGGCCCTTGCGGACGATGAGTCGGCCACCCTTCCGCTCGAGCCCGGAGGCGAGTTCCCTCAGCGATCCGGCGAGGAACGCGAGGCGCGGCGGCGAAAAGTCCTCGACGAGGTAGTGGTCGTCGAGGACGAAGACGGGGACGACCGCGTCCGCGGCCCGGAGGGCCGCGTCGAGGACGCGGTTGTCGTCGAGGCGGAGGTTCCGCCGCAGCCAGACGACGGCGACGGACACGCGCGCGAGTCTACGCGGTGATCGTGGGAGCCCGGCCCGGAGCCTTCAGCGCGACCTTCCGGCAGGCTCCGCAAAGCCCCCAGATCTGGTGCGAGTGCGACGTCGCGACGAAGTCGTGCTCCTTGCAGACCGCGTCCTGTCGCTTCTCGATGGCGCCGTCCACGAACTCGACGACCTTGCCGCAGTTCGTGCAGACGAGGTGGTCGTGATGCTCGCCCTTGCGGAGCCGCTCGTAGCGGTACTTCTCCTCGTTCAGGCGGACGCGCCCCACGAGGCCGCAGCCGTAGAGCAGCTCGAGCGTGCGGTAGATCGTCGCCCGGCTGATCTTCGTGCCCCGCTCGCGCATGCGGCTCACGAGGTCGTCGGCGTCGAAGTGCCGGTGTGTCGAGAAGATCTCGTCGAACACGGCCGTTCTCTCGCGTGTGACCTTCAGGCCCTTGCGCTTGAGGAATTCGTCGAAGACGCGGCGTTCGTCGGTGTTTCCGCTCATGGTGACAGGAACGATGCCCCCCCGGAAAACGGAAAGGAATGGTGCAGTTGCATCTGAGTCCAGACGCGGAACCGCGAAAAACCCAGCAATTCCGGGGGTCAGGTCCGCCGGAGCGCCTTGAGGGGGAGGAACGGCGGGTGGCCCGGAACGGGGCGCCCCGCGGCCGCCAGGCGGGCGAGGACGCCGTCCTTTCCGAGCCCCGGCTCCTTCTCGAGAATGCGGATCGCGGCCCCCGCCACGAGGGACGCGGCAAACGACGTTCCGCCGGCCCGCTCGTGCATCCGGCTTCCGTGGAGGCACGGCACGTCGAGCGGAACCGCCGGCGCGAGGAGGTCCGGCTTCAGGACGCCCTCGACGACGCCCACGCGCGGCCCGCGCGCGGGGCCGTCGTCCGCGAGATCCCAGCCGCCGACGGCGATCGCGTACGGCGAGCGGGCGGGCGAGATGACCTCGTTCGCGGGATCCCAGCCCGCGGCCGCGACGACGACGAGACCGCAGGCCGCGAGCTCCGCGACGAGCGCCGGCACCTCGCTCCTCTTTCCACGGATTTCGGCATCGTCCCCGAACGGACAGAGGACGACGCGGATGCCCCAGCGCTTCGCGTGCGCGAGGAGCCAGCGGAAGGAGCGGACGATCGCTTCGCGCGGGACGCGGCCGCCTTCCCCGACCTTCGCGAGGACCACCTTCGCGCGCGGCGCCGGCGAGACGAGACCGCTCGCGCGGCCGCTCCCCGCCGCGAGGAGCATCGTCCGCGTGCCGTGCTCGGCCCCGGTGCCCGGCGCGCCGTAACGGAACGGGGACGGCCGCCGGCCCGTGACGTCGACGCAGGCCAGGACGCGGCGCGCCGTCATGTCCGGGTGGCGGAAGAAGCCGACGTCGAGGACGGCGAGGACGGGAGGGGAGAGCGCTCGCGGCGGCACGGCCGCCGAGTGTACGGGCTGCCGCCCGTCAGCGCCCGTTGAGACTCTTGTCGTACTCGGTGAAGCGGACCCGGAGATCCCGCGGCACCTGCGCGTCCGCTGCGCGGTACCGGTTCACATAGTCGACGAGGCTCGGGTCCGCGTTGCCCTGCTTCTTCTCGAAGGCGAGGAAGTCGCCCTCGAACCAGTCGAAGATCTTCGAGAGCGTCACGCGCCGCCCGGCCGTATCGACCGTAACGTTGCGCTCCTCGGAGACGAATTCCCTCATCGCGGCGTCCAGCTCGGCGTCGAGCGTGGCCGGCTCGAAGGCCTTGCGCGGAAGGCGCGGGCAGCCCCGGCTCGCGCAGTTCAGCGCGGCGTGGATGCGCGGGTCGGCGAAGCGCGCTCGCAACGTCTTGTCCTCGAGCTTCTTGAGGTTCGTCTTCACGCCGCCGAGGACGATGTCCATCCCCACGAAGAACGAATAGCCCGAGACGAGCCCGCCCTTCCAGACGCTCACCGTCTCCGGCCCGCGGGCGAGGACCCCGCGGAAGACCCACGCGTTGTACGCGTTGAGGTAATACGCAAGCTGGTCGTTTCGCGCCGGAAAGAGCGCCGGCTCCGAGTCCGGGCTCGTCCGCTCGACCGCGGCGAGAAACCGGTCGAGCGCTTGAGGGGCGCGGGCGAGCGCCGCGTAATCCACCGTGCCACGGTCGTCGACGAAGGTCGAAAGCGCGAGATTCCAGTCTGCGTAGGAGAAAGAAGAAGAGAGAGATTCCCTGAAAGGGGCATCGGGCGCTGGCACCGGCGAGGCATGGCCTGCGATGCCTCCGGAGATGGCGAAGGCCGACATCAGCCAGAGGAAAGCCGGAAGCGTGCCTGCGGCGCCCCGACACCCGCTCTTACTCATTCGAAGAAAATCCCCCCGTCCCCCGTTTTCTTCCCGTTCGAGGGAATATCACCCTCCCTCTTCCGAATATTCCATCCGGTGAGCCGTCTGCCCGCTTTTCCCGACGCCGCTCTGCGCGAGCGCGCGCTTGCCGACGCGTGGGAGCGGCTCGACCCGCGTTTCCGCCTCCCGAACCAGGTGCTGGGGCGGCGCTCGACGGTCGGGTGCGTCGCCCTCGAGATCACGCAGCGCTGCAACCTCGACTGCACGCTCTGTTACCTCTCCGAATCGTCCGAGTCGGTCAAGGACACTCCTCTCGAGATCCTCTTCGAGCGCATCGACCGCATCCGCGCGCAATACGGGGCGGGCGTGAGCGTGCAGGTCACGGGCGGGGACCCGACGCTGCGCGACCGCGCGGAGCTCGTCGCGATCGTGAAGCGCGTCGCCGCGTGCGACCTCCGCCCCTCGCTCTTCACGAACGGCATCAAGGCCACGCGCGACCTCCTCGAGGAGCTCGCGGCGGCCGGCCTCTACGACGTCGCGTTCCACGTGGACACGACGCAGCGGCGCAAGCGCTTCCCCACCGAGGAGTCGCTCCACGTGATCCGCCGCGAGTACATCGAGCGCGCTCGCGGCCTCGGCATCGCCGTGATCTTCAACACGTCCGTCCACGGCGGGAACCTCGACGAGATCCCGGGGCTCGTCCGCTTCTTCCTCGCCCACTCCGACGTCGTCGGGATGGCCTCGTTCCAGGTGCAGGCGGCGACGGGCCGCGGCGAGTGGCGCGCGCGCGCGCCCGAGGTCACGATGCGGGCGATCCGCGAGCGCGTCACCGCGGCGGTCGGGGAAGGGGGCCTCGCGTGGAACGCCGCGCTCCTCGGGCACCCGGACTGCCACGAGGCCACGATGCTCGCGACGTTCGGCGGCCGCGCCGTGGACGTCCTCGCCGACCAGACCCTCTACGAGAGCTTCCTCGAGGAGATGAAGCACGTGCCGTTCGACCGCCGCGACGTCCCGCGCACGGCGCGGCGGGTTCTCCTCGCGCTCGCCCGCCGGCCCTGGTGGGTTCTGCGCGGGGGCGCGTTCGTCCTCTCGCGCCTCTGGCGGGTGAGGCGCGAGCTGTTCGCGCGGAAGAAGACCGGCAAGATCACGTTCTTCATCCAGAACTTCATGGACGCGGACGCGCTCGACGAGGAGCGCCTCGCGCACTGCTCGTTCATGGTCATGACGGACGACGGCCCCGTCTCGATGTGCGCGCACAACGCGCGGCGCGACGCGTACATCCTGAAGCCGCTCGCCCTCCCGTCCGCGGGCGGCGCCGGGGTCTGGGACCCGAAGACGGGCGCGCTCGCGCTGCCGGCCCTCCCCGCGGCGCGCGCCTCGTGATCCCGTGCGGCGCCGCCGCCGCGCTTCTCGCCGCGCTCGCGGGGGTGTGTGGTCCGGGAGCCGCGGCGCTCCCGGAGCGCCCGCTCGCCGCCGGCCATCCCTGCCGGATCGAGGACGCCCGGTTCTCGCCCGTTCACGAAGAGCACGGCGTGACCGTCGGCCTCGCGCGACTGCCGGGCGGCGCCGTGGTCCTGCGCGCGCGCGCCGCCCTCGACTCGCCGGCGGACCGGGTCATCTCGATCCTCGAAGACGTCGCGCGCTGGCCCACGTGGATCAGGCGCCTGCGCTCCTTCAATCAGGTGCCCGGCGAGCCTCCCGCGTTCGCGGCGGTCTTCGCGGCGCCGTGGCCGCTCCGCGAGCGCGAGTACGCGCTCGCGCCCGCCGCCGCCCGGGACCGCGACGCGGCCGTCGTGTTCTGGGAGGACGCCTCGGCTCGCCTCGCGCCGCCGGCTTCCGGCCGCGTCCGCGTCGCTCCCGTGAGCGGGTGCTTCGCGGTGTCGCCGGGACCCGCGCCGGGCGGCGCGACGCTCGTGTACACGGAGAGCGACGTCTTCGGCGAGAGCCTGCCCGCGTGGATGCGCGGCGCCGGCCGCGCGAAGGGCCCCGTCCGCCTCCTCGACGGGTTGCGCGCCCGGCTGCGCGAGAATTGACGCGTGCGCGGCGCCGCTCTCCTTCTCGCGCTGGCGACGCCCGTTCTCGCGGCCGCCCCGGGCCGCGCCCGGCTCGTCGAGGCTGCGGCGCTCGCCGCCGCGCTCGACGGACCCTCGGCACCTGTCGTCCTCGACGCGCGCGACCGCCGCGCGTTCGAGGCCGGCCGCGTCCCGGGCAGCCGGAACGTGGACTGGCGGGACTTCAGCGCGGTACGGCCCGGAGGGTTCACCTTCCTGTTCCGCGGCTCGTCGCGCTGGGGGCTCCTCGCGGACGGCGCGAAGCTCGCTCCGAAGCTGCGCGCCCTCGGCCTCTCGGCGGCGCGGTCCGTCGTCGTCGTGGGAGGCGCGGACGGCTGGGGCGAGGAGGGGCGAATCGGTTGGATGCTGCTCGCCCTCGGCGCGCGGGACGTTGCGCTTCTCGACGGCGGGTTCCCGGCGTGGGAGAAGCTCGAGGGGGCGCGCATCGAGCGCGGCCCACCGAGCGGCGCCGCGCCGCTGCCCGGTGACTTCGAGCCGTCGCCTCAGCCCGGGCGCCGCATTGCCGCGGACCCGCTGCGCGACCTCGTTGCCTCCGGCCAGGCCGTTCTTCTCGACGCGCGCACCGTGGAGGAGTTCGCCGGAAAGAAGCTCACCGGCCAGACGCGCGGCGGCCGCCTGCCGGGCGCGCGCCTCGTTCCGCTGGCCGCTCTCCGGGCCCCGGACGGCACGTACGCCTCCGCCGAGGCGCTCGCCGCGGCCGCCGGGCCGCTGCCCGCGGACCAGCCCGTCGTCACCTACTGCACGGGCGGCGTCCGCTCGGCGCTCCTCGCGTTCCTCCTCGAAGCCCGTCTCGGCGTCGTGGCGGCGAACTACGACGGCTCGCTCTGGGAGTGGTCCTCGCGCGAGGACCTGCCCATGGAGACGGGTACGGGTCGCTGAGGTTCAGGCCTCGGACGACTTCGCGCAGGTCGAGACGCCGAACAGCGTGTAGAGCAGGCAGCTCCCCGTGAGGCCCGTGAGGATCGGCAGGACGCCGACCCATCCCCACGCGCCGATCTTCCCCGTCAGCGCCAGAGCCACGAGCGTGACGCCGACGAGGACGCGCACCACACGCTCCACCGGATGCTCGTTGACCGGAAACAACCTGTTCATGCGCGGCCTCCCTTTCCACGATATCGCGGGAGGGCCGCGTAAGATTCCCGGACCATGCCCGACGGCGGCGGCCCTCCGGTCCCGGAGCGGATCGACCACTACAAGATCGTCCGCCGGCTCGCGCTCGGCGGGATGGCGGAGATCTTCCTGGCCGTCGACGGGAAGACGGGCCGCAAGGTCGCCGTCAAGAAGATCCTTCCCCACCTCGTGACGGACCCCGACTTCCTCGACCGTTTCTTCCACGAGATCCGGATCCAGATCGGGCTCAGGCACCCGAACATCGTCGAGCTCGTCGACTGCAGCCCGACGCCGTCGAACGCCTACATCGTCATGGAGTACGTGGACGGCGGCGAGCTCTACGCCCTGCGCCAGGAATCGGGGCGCTTCCCGTGGGAGATCGCGCTCTACGCCGTCGACGAGGCCCTGAACGGCCTCGCGGCCGCGCACGCGAAAGGCATCGTCCACCGCGACATCAAGCCGCAGAACATCATGTGGACGAAGGACGGCGCCGTGAAGATCGGCGACTTCGGCATCAGCCACGCCGAGCACCTCACGCGCCTCACGATGACGGGGACCGTGGTCGGGACGCCGGCGCACATGTCGCCCGAGCAGGCGCGCGGCGACGAGCTGGACCCGCGCACGGACCTCTTCTCGATGGGCACGGTGCTCTACGAGCTCCTCTGCGGGTTCAACCCGTTCACGGCGGACTCGATCGCCGTCACGCTCCGCCGCGTCGCAGAGACCGAGCCCGAGCTCCCCTCGCTTCTCGACCCGACGATCCCTCCCGGCGTCGACACGTTTCTCCGGAAACTCCACGCCAAGGACCGGGCGGCCCGCTTCCCCGACGCCGCGACGGCCTCGAGGGCCCTGAGCGCCGTCTTCGAGAAGGAAAAGGTCGAGCGCCCCGCCGTCCTCTTCCGCTCGTTCCTCGACGACCCCGGCGCGTTCGTCGCCGCGCGCAACCGGAGGCTCGCCGCGGAATCCACGGCGGCGGCCGAAACGCTTCTGAACGACTCCTCGGCGCGGCCCGAGGAGGCCCTCTGGGCCGCCTACCGCACGGTCGCGTGTCTTCCGCACGACGCGAAGGCGCAGGAGCTCTTCCGGACGGCGGCGACCCGCGCCGGCCAGCGCGAGAAGCCCCTCGACAACGCGAAGATCCGCGCACTCGAAGAGGCGCTCCGGAAGGAGCCCGACAACCTCGCGATCCTCCTCCAGCTCGCGAAGCTCTACCGCCTCGAGCACGATTTCGTGAACCTCATGCGGTTCTTCCGCAAGCTCCAGGCGCTCGCGCCGCCGGACCCGTACACGCAGGGACAGATCGCCTCGCTGCTCTCGTCGGACGCGGGCGCCGCGCGTGCGCTGCCGGCGTCGGTTCCCGCCAGCCCGCGCACGGTTCCCGCCGCGCCGCCCGCGCGGACCGGCCCGCGCCTCCCCGCCGCGCTTCTCACCGCCGCCGTCCTCGCGGTCGTCGTCCTCGGAGCGTGGTGGGCCCGCCGCGCGCCCCGGCTGCCCGGCGCGGGCGCGGCCCCGGCTTCGGCTTCGCTTCAGGCTCACGCCGCCATGCCCGATCCGGCCCGCTCCCCCGTCGCGGACGAGACGCTCGCGCGGATCCTCGAGCGCGGCGCGGCCGCCGAAAAGGAGAGCGGACCGGCGAAGGCTTTCGACCTCTACGCGGAGGCCGCGGCGAAGACCCCGCGCGCCGAGACGCGCGCCGCGCTCTACCGGACGATGGCGGAGCTCGCCCGCAAGGCGGGCGACGACGCCCGCGTCCTCAAGGCGCTCGATCTTCTCGCTGCGATCCCCTCCGCGAGGGGAGAGGCGCTTCTCACGCGCGGCGAGTACCTCGAGAGCCTCCGGCGCGACGGGGACGCCCTGAACGTCTACGAGCAGGCCCGCTCCGGCGCCGACGCCGACGCCGCGCGGACGGCGACGCTGCGCCTCGCCCAGGCCGCCGAGAAGCGCCAGGACGCGCTCCGCGCGCAAACGCTGTACGAGGAGATCCTCCGGTCGGCGCCCGCGTCCGCCGAGGCGCTCCCGGCGCGCGTGGGCCTCGCGGGGCTCTACCGCGCTTCCGGCCGCGCGCGCGATGCGCACCGGCTCTACGAGGAGATCCTGCGCCTCGCGCCCGCGGGGAGTGACGCCGCGAAGAACGCCGAGACGGCCCTGCGAGAGCTCGACGTCCCGTGAAGTCCCACCGCAAGGTCCTCACGCTGAACGTTCCGGCCCGCGTCGGATTCGTGAACATCACGCCCGAGGTCGAGGCCGCCGTGAAGGAGAGCGGCGTCAAGGAAGGTCTCTGCCTCGTGAACCCGATGCACATCACGGCGTCGGTCTTCGTGAACGACGACGAAAGCGGCCTCCACGCGGATTACGCGCGCTTCTTCGAGGAGATCGCGCCGCACGAGCCCCTCCGGCAGTGGCGGCACAACGACACGGGCGAGGACAACGCGGACGCGCACGTCAAGCGCCAGCTCATGGGCCGCGAGGCAGTCGTCGCGATCACGAACGGCCGCCTCGACTTCGGCACGTGGGAGCGGATCTTCTACGGCGAGTGGGACGGCCGCCGCCCGAAGCGCGTCCTCATCAAGATCATCGGCGAGTAGCGTCGCCTTCCCATCCCTCGGCCTCGAGGCCGAGCGCGATGAGCGCGTCCGCGAGGCCGGCCGCCTGCGTCGCGTCCTTCCCGAGGCTCTCGGCGAAGCGGGCGCGCACGGTCGCCTCGCGCGCCTCGTCCCGGATCGGCCGGCCGGTCGCCTTCTTCACCTCCGCGACGCGGCGGCAGAGCTCGAGGCGCCGCGCCGCGAGCGCGGCGATCGACGCGTCCACGGAGTCGATGGCGCGCCTCACGCGTTCGACCGAGCCCGTGCGCCCCGGCAGGAGGCCGAACTCGTCGAGGAGCGCCTCGAGGTCGTCGGGCAGGAGCGCCTGCGGCCCGTCGCAGAGCGCGGACTCGGGCGCGTCGTGGACCTCGATCATGAGCCCGTCGACGCCCGCACCCCACGCCGCGCGCGCGAGGCCGGGCACGAGCTCCTTCCGGCCTGCCGCGTGCGACGGGTCCGCGAGGAGCGGGAGGTGCGTGAGCGACCGCGCCGCGAGGAGACCGCCGAGGTCGAGCGTGCCGCGCGTGGTGCGCTCGAACGTGCGGATTCCGCGCTCGCAGAGAAGCACGTCCCTGCAGCCCGCCGCGAGGATGTACTCGGCCGCCGAGAGCCATTCCTCGACGGTCGTCCCGAAGCCGCGCTTGAGCATCACGGGCCGCCCCGCGGCGCCGGCCTCCTTCAGAAGGTCGTAGTTCTGGCAGTTGCGCGCGCCGATCTGCAGGACGTCCGCGAGCCGCGCGACGGGCTCGACCTGAGCCGGGGCCATGACCTCCGTGACGATCGGTAGTCCGACGGCGTCCCCCGCGTCCTTCAGCCAGCGCAACGCTTCGAGGCCGTGCCCCTGGAAGGCCGACGGCGAGGTGCGCGGCTTGAAGACGCCGCCCCTCAGCGCGGTCGCGCCCGCGCGTGCGACCGCTTTGGCGAGGCGCATCACCTGCTCGGGCGACTCGACCGCGCACGGGCCGGCGATCACGGCGCGCCGTCCTCCGCCGACCGCGAAGACGCCGGCGGTGACGACGGTCGGCTCTTTCGCCTCTGTCGCGCGCGGAGCCTCCTTGAGGCGCGGCGGCGGGACGTGGTCGGGCGCGGGCCCGAGCCAGACGAGCGTCTCCCCCGCCTTCGCCGCGAGGCCCGCCGCCTTCGCGAGCGCCGAAGCGGGGACGGTCGCGAAACCGCCCACGGCCGCGCCCGGCCGGCCGGCGAGCATGAGGATCTCGGCGCCGGCGTCGTGCAGGGCCGCCGCGAGGCGCGCGCCGGAGAAGAAGAGCGCGCGCACCGTCGGTTCGGCGTCCGAGCGGCGCGCCACCGTCCAGAAGCGCGTCGCGTTCGGCTTGACGTCCGAGACGTCCTCTTCGAGGACCACGAGGCCCGCCTCCAGCGCGGCCTCCTCCGAGCACACGGCCGCACGCGGTCCGCCCAGCTCGGCCACGCGCCGGGCCGCGAACGCCGTGTCGTGCGTCTCGACGGGCACGGCGTCCCGGCGCGCGAGGAGCCCGGTGCACTGGCGCAGGACCGGCGGCTGGGAGTGGATCTCCTTCACGTCCGCCTCGGAGACCCCCGGCGGCGCCGCGAGGACGAGGCGGACCGGGATCGCGATCTCGTCCCGGACCTCGAGGGAGACGCCGCCGCCCTCGAGGACGCGAGCGAGCGCCTCGAGCGGCTCGACGACTGGGCCCGCACCGTGCGTGGCCGCGGGGAGCACGGCGACGTCCACCTCGCCTCCGAGGAGCGCCTTGAGGACGCGGTCGAATGTAGCGTGCGCGACGGGTCGGCCCGCGCGTGCGGCCGCGCGCGCCGAGAACGAGCCGGGCTCGCCCTGGTAACCGGCGCGCGGCGTCGGGACGTCCGGCGTGGCGCCTTCGGGAATCGATCCGTCCATGGAGGCCTCCTTCAAAAGCAAAAGGCCCCCCTCCGTCTTTATCCGGAGGGGGGCCTCGGGGATCACCCGGGTTTCTGCGCGGCTTATTCGGCCGAGCCCCTCCTGACCGGCGTATAGAAATACCCGGCAAAGACGGCGGCGGCGGCGAACGGCGCGTTCATCGAGAAAAGGAGATTACTCCCTTCGTCAAGGCGGGTCACTTCGGCGTCGTGTTCCACCACGTCCCGCCGGGGCCGTAGTACTTCTGGAGGGCCGCCGCGAGCGCCTTGTCGTAGTCGCTGTTCCAGACGGTCGGCGTCGGATCCATCCCGAGCTTGAAGACATTCACCTTCGACTGGTGGCAGGTGACGCCGCAGGAGTTCGGCATGCCGCCCTTGTCCTGGTACTTGAGCGTCAGCTCGGGCGCCGTCGCCTGGAAGTAGTGCGAGCGGACCGTGTACTCGCCCGTCGCGTTGCCGGGGGCGAGGCCCGCGGTCGGCATGTGGCACTCGATGCAGCGGCCGAGGCCCATGATCCGTTCGGGCGCGTACGGGTGGTGCGCGTGCGACGCGACGGCCTTGCCGATCGCTTCCTCGTTCTTCGCGTAGTCGGCGACCATCGCGACCGTGACCGAGGCGAACGGGCCGTGCGTCGCGTGGCAGGACAGGCAGAGCGTGTTGTCCTCCGCCGACGTCTTGATCGTCGTCTTTCCGTTCACGCGCGACGCGACGAGCTGACCGGCCCCCGTCGCTTTGTGGGGGTCGTGGCACTCGCTGCAGGTGAGCTGCTCGTAGGGGTTCGTGTGGTGGAGGGAGGTCTTGACGGCGAGAAACTCCATGTGCGTGGACTTCGGCGTCTTGCCGTCCGGCCAGTACGACGTGGCGAGGTTCGCGTAGAACGGCGCCATGTCCGTGCCCGGCGTCCACTGCGTCATCGTCTGGTCGTTGTAGGGGAACGAGAACGTCTTGTTCGGGAGGGACTTCAGCCGCGAGTGGCACTGCCCGCAGACGTCGAGCTGCTGCGCGGCGGTGAGCCGCGACGGGTTCACGATCCTCGTTTTGTCGGCCGTGTTGAGGACGTGGTTCGCGCCGGGGCCGTGGCAGGCCTCGCAGCCGATGTTCATCGTCTCCATGTTGCCGTCGCCGTTGTAGTCGAAGTAGGCCGGGTCGTCCGCGTTGTAGAGCGTCGCGACGTAGGGCGACATGACCCACTCGCCCTGCACCTTCTGGTAGTTGCGGATGCCCGTCGTGTGGCAGCCCGCACACGTCTCGAAGCTGCCGCCCGCGGGCGCCGCCACGATCTGCGCGATCGTCGGGAGCGTCGGGAGCTTCGGCTGGCCGCTCGCGTCGTACATGGACTCGATGCCGTCCGATTCCCACTGCCCCGTGGAGCCGCGGAAGAGGATGCCGCTCACGTAGTTCCCGCGGCTGTAGCCGTTCACGCCGTCCGAGGCCGGGATCTTCACGATGAAGCGCTGGAGCCAGGTGCGGTCGGCTTCCACCCACTGGCGGATCGCGACGACCTTCATCTTCGTCGGGCCGATCTGGATGAAGTACGTCCCGTTCTCGACCGAGAGCTTCGGCGCGTTCGGCTTGTACTTGTCGAAGTTGGACGAGACCGTGTTGAAGTCCAACGCGTCCACGAAGTCGTCCTTGCCGTTCTTGTTCATGTCGGCAACGACGCCCTTCCTGGCGATCATCGAATTCTGCGTGCGCGGCTGGACGAGGGCAAACGCGTGCTGCGTGTCCCGGAACGTGTCCTTGTCCTTGTGGCAGGCGAGGCAGAACTCGGAGCCGAGGTAGACGTTCTGGGCCAGCTCCTGGGCCGAGTAGTAGCTCGCGAGCACCTGCGCGAGCGAGGACGGGCGCGCGGCGGCGGCCGGAGTGAGCGGGTGCGCCGCGACCGGCCTGATGTCCGCCGCAGCGAGCGGCAGCGCCAAAAGGGCCGGCAAGACCATGAACAGGCGGAGATGTTTCATCGGGTGGACTCTCCTTCTGGGGCGGCTTGACTCCTCCCGCGGAGCGCGCGGAAGAGCCACCTTGTCCCTTTATTCACAAGACGAACGGTAGGTCCCGGGCCCGGGAACCGCCTGAGGCAAATGCTCTAAGAGCCTTAGCTGCAATGGTTGCGCGTGAGTCTCAACCGCTGGCTGGCGCTCAACCGCATCGCATTGATACAGCTCTATTTCTTCGATTGTGTCATCAAAGAAAAGGGGCCCGGATGCGGGCCCCTGAACCGGAGACGGATGCCCCGGGACTTATTTCGTCAGCTTCGCGTTCTCGATGATGACGGGGTACGCGTAGCCGGCTCCGAAGTCCTTGTCGACGGAGACCGTGCCGTTCACGGTCACGACGTCGCCCAACTTCGCGACCACGTCGGTCGTGACCGTGAGGTCGTTGTCCTTCGCGGCCTTCGAGCCGGAGCCGTCGCGCACGTGGAGCCAGTTCTTCCCCATGACGCCGTTCGTGACCTTGACGACCTTGGCCTTCACGGCCACGTCCTTGCCCTTGAGCGAAGCGCGCTGCGCCCAGAGCTCCGCGACCGTCTTGGCGTTCGAGCCTTCGGCCTTCGGGACCTTCACGTCGGGCGCGTCCGCGGGGCCCCCGGCCGCCTGCCCGTGCTGGGCGGCCATCTGCTCCTGCGTCGGGGGCGCGGCCGCCGGCTGGTGGCCGGACGCCATCGGCGCGGGCGGAGCCGCGGCCGCCGCGGGGGCGGGGGCGCCGGGCGTCGCGAGCACGCCGAAGAGGATGTGGTCGAACGTGCGATTGAGCGTCTTGCTCTGGAAGCCGTCCATCACCATCGCGTTCGTGACCGTGACGGCGTCGCCCTTGGCGATCTTCGTCTTGTTGATCGCGGCCCACGTCTCGCCGGAGGCGGTCTTGAGGCGCATGTAGGTGTACTCGGCCGCGTCCATCGTCTCGAGGACGGTGCCGGAGACGGTGACGAGCGCCGCCTCGGGCGCGGCGGGCACGACGCCGGATGCGGGGGCGGACGAGGACGCCGCGGGGGCGGTCGCGGGGGCCGCGGTCTTCACGTCGAGCGTGGGCTGCTGCTTGCCGCAGCCCGCGAGGAGAACGAAAGCCATCAGTGTGACCGGAACGCGCATGGGGAAAGAGCTCCTTTTCGGGTGTTGGTTCACGCGGCCTTGTCCGGGATGAACCAGGACAGGACCGTCGAGACGATGGTGACGATGAGCGCGCCCAGGAAGGCGGAGGGCCAGAACCCGGCGACCGTGAAGTCGATCCCGAGCTGCTTGCCGACCCACGCCGTGAGCATGAGCATGAGCGCGTTGAGGACGAGGGTGAAGAGACCGAGCGTCAGGAAGATGATCGGGCAGCTCAGGAGCTTCAGCAGCGGGCGCACGAGCGCGTTCACGACGCCGAAAACGACCGCGACCGCGAGGATGGAGCCCACCCCGCCCGCGTGGATGCCGTCCACGACCGACGCCGCGACCCACAGGGCCGCCGCGTTGATGAGGATGCGAAGGAGGAGTCTCATGGAGTACCTCGGCGGAGGATTCTACGGCTCGCGCGCCGGACCGTAGAATGATGCGGATGGGTGACCGCAAGTACCGCTCGAAGGGCTATCAGGACGGGGCGCGCACGGGCGGCTCCGGAGGCGGCGCCGGCGGGGGCGGCGGGTTCTCCCCGGACCGCCCCGCCCGCATGGAAGGCGCGCCCCGCGGACGCGGCGCCGACCCCCACCGCGACGAGGTCTTCCGCTGCAAGGCCTGCGGCGAGAAGAACGACGCCGAGGTGACGAAGGCGTCGGCCTGCCGGAAGTGCGGGGCCGCGCTCCACGCGTGCAGCCAGTGCCGCCACTTCGACGGGGCGGCCCCCGCCCAGTGCCGCCAGCCGGTCCCGGTCGCGATCCCGGCGAAGTCGAGGGCGAACGACTGCACGTTCTACGCGCCCGTCGTGAGCATGGACCTCACGGGCACGAAGGCCGCCGACACGCCCGACGGCGCGCGGTCGGCCTTCGACAGCCTCTTCGGCAAGCGCTGAACGCTCAGCCCTTCAGGAACTCCGAGACGAGGCGCTGCCACTTCTCTTCGGAGAGCAGCGCGGGCGCCTCGACCACGAGCTCGCCGCCGTCGGCGGCGAGGAGGCCGAGCTCGGTCTCGAGGGCGTGCGAGAAGCGCGCCGTCTCGTCCTCGAACCAGGCGCGGGCCGTGTCGCCGGTTGGGAGCGTCAGGAACGCGGCCGTCGCGGGCTTCATCGCGAAAAGCCAGCCGTCCCGGTAGCGCGACTCCTCGAGGAGGGAGGGGTCCCGGACGACGGCGGGGTTGATCGCGACGACGGTGCCCGAGATGGGCGCCGGGATCGCGGCGGAGCGGCCGCGGCAGTTCACGGTGGCGGCGGGGAGGCCGGCGGCGAGGATGGACCCCGGCCTCGGGAGCGTGACGCCGGTCGGCCCGTGGAGGAGCCGGCCCGCGAGCTCGTCGAGCCCGACGCGCACCGTGCCGCGCGTCCGGCGCGCGAGCCACGTGTGGCCGGGTGCGTAGTAGTGGGCCTCGGCGAGCTCGAGCCCTCCGATGTCCACGAGGCCGACCCGCCGGTCCCGCAGCTTCTGCCAGGAGCGCCAGAGCGCCCACGCCGCCAGGATCGGCAGCGCGCAGATCGCGAGGACGAGAGTGAAGGCGAGAGCGCGGACGACGAGGCCGGCGAGGAAGATGCCGGCGAGCTGGAGGAACTCAAGAGGCGTCATAGGTCACCTCACTTGGCCTTGTGGCACGTTCCGCAGTCGTCGAGGCCGTGGGCGCTCTTGCCGTCGTGGCAGGAGCCGCAGCTCTTGCCCTTTTCCATGTCGGCGTGGCGGATCGCGGCTGGGGCGGCCGAAGAGGCGGTGCGTTTGACGATGGGGAAGAGCGTCGGGTGACAGGTCGTGCAGTCGGGACGCGAGGCGTCGACGTGCGAGTCGTGGCGGAAGGCCACGACTCCGGGGCTGCCATCGCCCTGCGGGAGCGCCTTGTCCTTCGGGAGGTTCGGCAGCGCGCCCGCGAACAGGACGGAGGAAAGGGCGAGGAGGAGGGTGGCCGCGAAGAAACGGATGCAGGTTCTCATCGCGTCCTCCTCACGCGCCCCTGAGGTAGTGGCGCACGACGTCGTCCCAGTGCGCCGGGTCGATCTCGCGCGCGATCCCGTGGACCGGGCTGCCGCCGTCCTGGAGGACGACGCCGAGCTCCGGGCTCATGCGGCCCGAGAGCGCCTCGGCGGCCGCGTCCAGGAAGCGGCGGGCCGAGTCGCCGGAGACGAGGTTCTTGAGGTTCGCGGTCAGCCAGCGCGGCTCGACCTTGAGGAGCCAGCCCGTCCCGTACGGGTCGCGAACCGCGTCGGCCGGGTGCGCGTGCACGACCTCGTTGACCGCGACGACGTTGCCGTCGACGGGCGAGACGACGTCGAAGGGCTTGCCGTCCGCAACGACCGTGAAGGCCTTCTGGCCCTGCCGGAGCGCCGTACCGACCGCCGGGAACCGGACCTCGTCCAGCGGGCCGATCAGCTTGTGGGCGAAGTCGTCCAGGCCCACCGCGACCGCGCCGCCGAACGTCTTGGCCCAGGAGTGGCCGCGGTGCAGGTGGACGTTCTCCGGGACCTGGAACCATCCGAGCGCGAAGGACTGCGCGACCGTCGCGCCGTTCACGAAGCGCCAGAAGGGGATGAAGAGGAGGAGGTACGAGACCGCGAGCAGGTACTCGATGGCCTTGGTGGCGTGCGGGCTGAGGAGGTTGCTTTCGTTCATGTTCCTTCTCTCCTCTTTCAGTGGACGCCGCGCCATTCCGGATGCTCATGGAGCACCGGCATGCGGTTGACGATCCAGCGGAACACGAGGACGCCGAGCGTCACGATCGTGACCGAGATGATGAGTTCGCCGAGCGCGGGAACGTACCGGTCGGGCACGTTCCAGTTGAACGCGATCAGCGAAACGTTGAAGCGGTTCAAAACGACGCCGAGCACCGTCATGACGCCGGCCGCCCGCGCGAGCTTCGCGTTCTGGGTCCTCACCGCGAAGGCGAAGAGGAGCGACGGCAGGAGGACGAAGCCCAGCATCTCGAGGGCGTACCAGGCGCCCCATCCGGTCAGGAGGAGGTCGTACCGGCCGGACGCCACGAGGCCCTGCAGCCGGATGAAGAAGTAGGCGAAGAGGACGACCGCGCCGCCCTTGGCGAGCCCGAGCTGCAGCGCGTCCATGTCGACGTGCGCCTCGGGGTCGAGCTGGTCCTGGAAGGCCCGGTGCGAAACCGAGCTCTCGAAGATCACCATGCCGATGCCCGCCGAGATCGAGGACACGAAGAAGAAGATCGGGAGGAACGGCGAGTACCACAGCGGGTGGAGCTTGCCGGGCGACATGAGGAAGAAGGCGCCGAGCGAGGACTGGTGGAGCGTCGAGAGCGTGACGCCGAGGACGATGATGCCGATCGAGATCGCGCTCATGAAGCGGCGGACCTTCGTCATCCCGAGCCACTCGAGCGCGGCCGGGAGGAACTCGAGGGCGAGGACCATCAGGTACAGGAACACGCACCAGCCGACCTCGTACATGACGGCGGTCGTGCCCGGCGTGAGGAAGAACTGGTAGGGGAGCCGCCACGGCTGGCCGAGGTCGACGATGAGGCCGACGAGGACGAACGCGTAGCCGAGGAAGCCGGTCAGGATCGCCGGACGGAGCACCGGGGCGAACTGCTTCTGGCCGAACAGGTAGACGGCCGCGGCCACGGTGTAGCCGCCGGCCGCCAGCGCGACGCCGCACACGACGTCGAACGCCACCCAGATGCCCCACGGATTCGTCTGGGACAGGTTGGAGACCGCGCCCATGCCCTTCCAGAACCTGTAGGCCATGGTCGGGAGGCCGATCGCGAGGATGGCGGCGAAGATCGCGTTCGTCTTCGTGAGGAGGCTCTTCGCGTACGTCTTCGGCGCCATGCCGAGAAGGACTTTTTCGCGCACGAAGGCCGCGGCGGCGACGCGGTCGAAGGTCTCACTCATGGCCGGCTCCCTTCGGTGCGTCTTCGCGGCCGGCAACGTCGCCCACCCGCTTGCTGAAGGTGTAGAGGCCCATGAGAAGCGGCGGCCACAGCGTCACGATGAACGGGACGGCCGAGAGCGCGCCGTCCGCCATTTCGGGGTAGGACTTCTTCACGACGTCCTGCGGGAGCGTGAGGCTCGCGGACGGGACGTCCGAGATGTAGAGCCAGCTCGTGCCGCCGGCTTCGTCCTCTCCGTAGATTTCGTGGACGTACTTCGAGGGGTTCTGGTAGATGCGGGTCCTGGCCTCTTCGAGGAGGTCGGCGCGCTTGCCGAACGTGAGCGCGCCCGAGGGGCACGCGTCCGTGCAGGCGGGCGGCAGGCCCTTTTCCTGGCGCGCCGCGCAGAACGTGCACTTCCTCACGAGGGGCGCCGCCTTCGTGTACTCGTACTTCGGAACGCCGAAGGGGCACGCGATCATGCAGTAGCGGCAGCCGAGGCAGCGGTCCTCGTGGTACACGACCGGCCCCAGGGCCGTCTTCTCGAGCGCCTTCACGACGCAACCCGACGCGCAGGCGGGCGTCACGCAGTGCATGCACTGCGTCTTCGCGTAGCGGTCCTCGCCGGACGGGCTCTTCCGGGGCGACTTGTTGACGACCGTGAAGGCCGTCGGGCCCGTCCGACGGCGCGCGGCGAACACGGCGTCGTCGCCCGGCTTCTCCGGGGCGGCGAGCGCGTTCGCCTCGGAGCACGCGGCCTCGCAGCCGCGGCAGCCGACGCAGCGCGTCGTGTCGACGAGGACGCCGACCGCGTCCTTTGCGGCGCCGCGGGTCGTTGCCGACGAGTAGGCGTGGCCCGCGATCGTGGCCGCGCCCGTGGCGCCGGCGATTTTGAGAAGGTTGCGGCGGTTCAGGTTCATCGCGTCTGTCTCCTTCTCACGCGGTCCGGACCCGGCTCTGGCGGGCCATCGCGAGGAGCGTCAGGAGGGCGAGAACGGCGAGCGGAACGGTGGCGATCATGACGGGACCTCCCTCCCGGAAGCGGCATCTCGGCTCGCCTCCGTGTCATCGACGTTGCTGGGGACGCCCGACCCGAGCCGCTGGGCCATCTCGCGGTACATCGCGCACTCCGCGAAGGAGCCGGCGAGGCATGGGCCCTGGGACACGAGCTGGTCCTTCGGGACCATCTTCTTCGTCGGGCAGGCGTCGCAATAGAGCATCACCACTTGTTTCAGCCAGGGGCAGGCGGTCGTGGTGTCGGTCAACATGGCGACGAGGGGATTGCACGGACCGGGCCACGTTTCTCGCGGCGCCGCGTGCGGTCCGCATCCCCGTCGCTCAGAGCGGGTTGCGCCCCGCATGAGAGAAACGCGCGGGGGAGCCCGCGCGTTCGCTTTCTCAACAGGGGGTTGTGGTTCTCAGCGGGCCGGTGTTGCGGGCTCGAACTCCCCGTCCTCGGCGCGTTTCAGCCCGTACTTCCGGATTTTGGCGTAGAGCGTCACGCGGTCGATGTCGAGGATGCGCGCGGCCTGCGTCACGTTGCCGCCGCTTTGTTTGAGGACGCTTCCGATGTACTGGCGCTCGATCTCTTCGAGAGACGCCGGGTGCTCGGGGATCGGCGCCCCGGCGCCGTCCTGGAGGACGAGACCGAGGTGCCGGGCCTCGAGGACCGGGCCCTCGGAGACGACGATCGCGCGCTCGAGGACGTTGCGCAGCTCGCGCACGTTCCCGGGCCACGAGTGGGCGAGGAGGATCGCCATCGCCTCGGGCGCAACCCGCTCGACGGGCCTCTTGAGCTCGGAGGAGAGCTGCTCGAGGAGCCGGTCGACGAGGAGGGGAATGTCCTCCTTTCTCTCGCGCAGCGGCAGCAGCGTGATCGTGATGACGTTCAGCCGGTAGAAGAGATCCTGGCGGAAGCGGCCCTCCTCGACCGCGCGCCTCAGGTCCCGGTTCGTCGCCGCGATGATCCGCACGTCCACGGCGTGCGACTCCGTGCCGCCCACGCGCGTGACCCGCCGCTCCTCGAGGACGCGCAGCAGGTCGAGCTGCAGCTTCGGGCTGATGTCGCCGATCTCGTCGAGGAACAGCGTGCCGCCGCTCGCGGCTTCGAACTTCCCTTCCCGCCGGCCGTTCGCGCCCGTGAACGCGCCCTTCTCGTACCCGAAGAGCTCGGACTCGAGGAGCGTCTCCGTGAGGGCCGCGCAGGACATCGCGACGAACGGCTTGCCGCTCCGCGGGCTCTCGGCGTGGATCGCGCGGGCGAGGAGTTCCTTGCCGGTGCCGCTCTCGCCGAGGACGAGGACCGTGGACGGGCTGCGCGCGGCCGTCCGGGCGAGCTCGAGCGTCGCGAGAAGCGCCGGGCTCTTCGTGACGAGGTCGTGAAAGCGGTACTCCTTTTTCAGGGCCTTCCTCAGGATCACGTTCTCCCGCACGAGCGCCTGCTGCGCGACGATCTTCTCGACGACGAGGCTGACCTCCTCGGGGTCGAACGGCTTGACGACGTAGTCGAACGCGCCCGCCTTCATCGCGTTCACGGCCGTGTCGACCGTCGCGTACGCCGTCATGATGAGGACGGCCGTGTCGCTCCAGCGCTCCTTGACGCGCTTCAGCACCTCGAGTCCGTCGATGCCGGGCATCTTGAGGTCCACGAGGAGGATCGTCCACGGGTGCTCCTCCATGAGCTTCAGCGCCGTCAGCCCGTCGGGCGCCGTCCCGATCGTGTAGCCGTCCTTGCCGAGCCAGCCCGAGAGGGACTCCCGGATGATCTCCTCGTCATCGACGATCAGGATTCGCGTGTTCTTCTTGCTCATGGACGTCTCCGTTCTCCGAGAGTTCGCGGGTGCGGGCGCGGCAGGCGCGGCACAGGGCGGTGGATTTCGCGTCGACGTGTCTCAGGCTCGGCGAGCGCGCCATCGCGCAGCGCGCGTCGGCGCAGTGCAGGAGCCCGAACGTGTGCCCGAGCTCGTGCACGGCCTCCTTCTGGAGGCGCAGGGCGATGCGCGCCGGCTCGCCCGGGATCAGCGGCGTGTCGCCGAGGCGGGCCGTCGAGACGATCGCCGCGCGGCCGCCGAGCTGCGCCTCGCCGAACACGAACGTCAGGATCGGGATGAAGAGGTCGGCGTCCGTCACACCGAGGACGCGGTGCGCGCCCTCGCGCCGCTCGTTCAGCCAGGCCAGAATCCGGGTGGAGGAATGCTGGCCGCGGCGCGCGTCGAACGCGTCCTGGGGCCTCTCCGCCGCGAGGCTCACGCGCACCGCGCGGTCGTACTCGCGCGCGACGCTGCGCCGCACGCCCTCGAGAAGCTCCGCGGCGGGCTCCTTCACGCCGATCCACAGGAGGAGGACCTCGCTCACGCGGCGGCGCCCGCCGGCGCCGCCGCCTCCCCGGCGAGCGGGAGCCGGACCGTCATCGTGGTCCCCTCGCCGAGGCGGCTCTGCGCCTTCATCGAGCCGCCGTGCTTCTCGACGACGCCGTAGACGACGGAGAGCCCGAGGCCCGTTCCCATCTGCTTCGTCGTGAAGAAGGGGTCGAAGATCTTCGAGAGGTGCTCGGGCGCGATGCCCGTGCCCGTGTCCGCGATCTCGATCTCCACCGCGCCGTCGGCCTTCCGCGACGTCACGGCGAGGGCCCCGCCCTCCGGCATCGCGTCGCAGGCGTTGAGGATGAGGTTCACGAAGACCTGCCGAAGCTGGCCGAAGTCACCCCGGACGATCGCCGCGCCGGCGAGGGACTTCGTCACGACGACCTGCTGGAGCTGGAGCTTGTGCTGCGTGAGAGAAACGGCCTCGTCGAGCGCGGCCACCGCATCCACCGCGTGGAGCTCGATCGGCCGGGCCCGCGCGAAGTCGAGGAGGCTCCGCACGATCCGCGTGCAGCGCTCGGTCTCGCGCTGGATGAGGCCGAGGTTCTTCAGGCACGCCGCGCGCGCCGCGTCGTCGATCTCGCCGGCCTCGAGCGTGCGCGACATCAGGCGCGCGAACGTCAGGATGCCGGCGAGCGGGTTGTTGATCTCGTGCGCGATCGAGGCCGAGAGCGTTCCGAGGGACGCGAGCTTTTCGGACTGCACGAGCGCCTCCTGCGCCTGCCTGAGCGCCGCCGTCCGCTCCTCGACCTGGTGCTCGAGGCCGTTCGCCGCCGCCTCGAGGCGCGAGTGCGCGTACTGGAGGTAGGCGCTCATCTCGTTGAACGAGCGCGCGAGCAGCCCGAGCTCGTCCTCGGACCGGATGGGCAGCGGCGCGGGCGTGCCGCCGAGCGCGAGGTTCTTCGTCGCCCCGAGCATCTCGGAGACGGGACCCACGACGAGGAGCCTCACGATCGCCGAGACGAGCGCCGTCAGGCCGACGAGCGCGAGGATCGACAGGCCCACGATGCGCCACGTCGCGGCGGCCCGCCGGTCGTCCACGTCGCGCAGGGAGAGCGCGACGTCGAGGAGGCCGAGGACCCGCTGGTCCCCCGGAGACGCGTGGCACCCCGCCGCGGCGCACGCGGCCTCGTTGTAGATCGGCGTCACGAACGAGAGGACGCGGTGGTCCCCGACCGACGTGATCCGGCTGCGCGTCGTGGGGTCCGGGTTCGTGATCGGGGCGCCCGCTCCGCCGTGGCACGGCGCGCAGGCGCCCGCGCTCTTGTCGGCGATGCGCCCGATCTCGGCGCGGTCGGTCGAGTACACGGTCGCGCCCGTCTTGTTGAAGATGCGGACGCTCTCGATCGAGCTGTCCTTGCGAAGGCTCTCGTGGCCGACGATCTCGACGATCCGGTACGCGTCCTCGCGCTGGTCCTTCAGCATGAAGTCGTGCGTCGCGCTCCGAACCGTCTCCGAGAGGATCGCGGCGCTCCCCTGCGCCCGCGCGACGAGCTCGTCGTGCTGGGCGCGGATCGTCACGGCCGCCACGATCGCGACGGGCACGAGGATCGCCGCGGCCGCCGCCGCGGTGATCTTGAAGCCGAGCCGACGGTGGAAGGGGACCCGGGACAGAGTCATCCACGGTCAATGTCGGGGAGCGGCCGAGCGCCGTCTATCCCTCATTTGAACCATGACGCGGCGTCCTACAATGTGGACTCAGTCTTTTCAAGCTCGGGGGCCGCCGCAATCGGGGCATGAGGAGCACCGCCTGGCATTTTCGACGCGCGCCCTTCGATCCCTGGCGCCCTGGGCGGCCGGAGCGGCGCTCCTCCTCGGCCTGCATGGTCTCGCGCTCGGCCGCGTGCCGCCCGGCCTCGCCGCCGACCCGGCCGTCGAAGCTCTCCGGGGATTGCGCCTCGTCGCCGAGCGCCGACTCGAAATTCTCACCGTTTCGATCGGACCGTCCGCCGAGACCCTCTTCCTCTACCTCAGCGGCGCGAGCCTCGCCGTCTTCGGCCCCGTGCGCTGGGCTCTCGCGGTGCCGACCATCCTCGCGTCCGTTGCCACGGCGCTCCTGACGGCGTGCTTCGCGCGCCGCGCGCTGCCCGCTCTGCCGCTGTCCGTGGCGCTCCTTCTGCCCGCCTCCTCCCTCTGGCTCTTTCACTACGGGCAGGTCGGCCTTCGCGCCGCCGCCGCTCCGCTCTTTCTCCTCGTGACGGTGTTCCTCCTGGACGACGCGAACGGCTCCCGGCTCGCCTCCCGTCCGTACGCCGCGGGCGCCGTGATGGCGCTCTCCCTCTACGCCTACTCGGGCTGCCGCCTGTTGCCGATCGCGTGGGCCGCACACGCGGCCTGGCGCGCCGTGCGGTGGCCCTCGATTCGGCCGGGTCTCGCCGCCGAGGCCCGCCGCGTCGGCCTCGCGTTCCTCCTGGTCTCGATCCCGAACATTCTCCTTCTCGTCAGGGCGCCGGATGCCGTGCTGAGCCGCGGCTACTACGTCGACCGCGGAGGACTCACCGACAAGCTCGCAAACGTCGCGGCGACGGTCTTCCTGCCGTTCGGCTACCCGGACCGTTACCGCGTCTGGCGGGGGGACGGGCACGTTTTCGACATGACGGGCGTCGCGCTGACCGTCAGCGGAATCGACCCGATCGACGCGGTGGCGGCGGCGCTCTCGGTCCTCGGGATCCTCGCGCTGACGCGCCGCCGTGCCTCGAACGGGCTCTCGTTTCTCTTCGTCGCCTGGGCCGCCGGCTGTGTGCTGCTCGGCGCGTTCGGACCCAGCCTCACGCGTCTCCTGATTCTCGTTCCCGCCTGGATCGTCTTCGCGGCGGTCGGCGCAAACGCCCTTCTCGCGTCCGCGCCGCGCCTGCGTCTTCCCCTCGCCGCGTTCCTCGGAGTCTGGCTCCTCCTGCGCGCCGAGGCGTACGCCGTGACGTTCGGGTCGTCGAACGCCGCCGCGTGGGCCTTCCACCAGAGGGCCACCGCGATGGGCGAGCGCGCCCGCGACCTCGCCTCGGGCGGGAGACGCGTCCTCCTCGTCGCGCGGACCGGGCGCGACGTCGTGAAGTACTTCTGCTGGCGACGGATCGAGAGCGTCTACCTCGTGACGCCGGCCGCGGCCTTCCCGTCGGCGGGCGAGGCGCCCCTGGACGGCTTCGCGCCCGACGTGGTCCTCGTCGAGGGCAACGCCGACTTCGAAGGCTGGAGCGAGAGCGTCGGCCTCGTTCGCACCGGAGGACGGCCGGAGTTTACGGAGTACGCGCGGCCGGGGCCGACTCGCGTCCCGACCGTGAGGAGCAATCTATGGCGGCTCTGGTCGCCGATGTCGCTCTAGGATTCCGGATGGCGCTGCGCCGCGCGGGCCCGCACCTTTTTCTCCTGCTGGCCAGCCTCCTCGCCTCCTCCCCGGTTCTCATGCTCCCCGGCTGGCCCTCGAACCACGACGGCGTGGCCTGCTTTCAGCGGGTCGAGATCTTCCGCCGGTCCTTCGCGGACGGCGTTCTCATTCCTCTCTGGACGCCCCTGGCCGAGAACGGCCTGGGCTCGCCGTTTCCGTTCTTCTATCACCGCCTCTTCAACTCGCTTGCCGGAGGCGCGGCGCTCGTCACGGGCTCCTCCCTGTCGGCCGTGAAGCTGATGATCCCGCTGCTTCTCTTCGCGGGTGCGCTCGGAATGCGCAAGGCGATCCTCGCCATGGGGCTGGACTCGTTCCTCGCCGTGAGCGGAGCCCTGCTGCTCGTCTTCTCCAACTATGCGTATGCGGACTGGGTCGTGCGGGGCGCATTCGCCGAATTCGCGGCTTTCATGCTCGTCCCGTGGCTCACCGTCGCCGCGCTCGGCGTCGTCCTCGGGAAGCCGCGCGCGGGATGGGTCCTCGGCGCCGTCCTGGCCCTGATCTTCTTCGCGCACTCCGTCGTCTTCGTCTTCTCGTTCGCCTTCGTTCTCGTCGCCTTCCTCGGGGCTCTCGTGCTCTCGAAGGCCCCGCGCCGCTGCCTCGTTCACGCGGGCCAGGCGGCGCTCGTCGTTCTCGTCGCGGCGGGGCCCCATGTCCTCGGTCTCTGGCTCTTCGGAAAGGACGTCGACCTCGACCGCTTCCGGGCGGGAATGTTCAGCGTCTTCCGGAACTTCGTGCCGCTCGGGGAATACCTCTACGACCGTGGGAGCGGCTGGGCGCCCGGCGCGGGCGGTCTTTCGGTGGAGATCGGAAGGGGGTTCAACACGCTCGCCGTCCTCGGCGCGGTCGCGGTCGCCGCGGGTCTCGTTCGCCGCCGCCTCCCGGCGGCGCGGTTCCGGGAAACGCTCCCGGCGTGGTTCCTGGTCCTCGGTTCGGCCCTCTGCTCCCTCTTCCTTCAGACGCCTCTCGCGGCGCCGCTCTACCGGCTCGCGCCTCCGCTCCAGTACATCCAGTTTCCCTGGCGCCTCCTCGTCTTCTCGACGCCCGCGTCGATCTTCGTCCTCTGCCTTTCGACCGATCTGCTTCTGGCGGGCGCCTCCCGGCCTTCGATTCGATGGGGTCTCCGCGGCGTGCTGACCCTCGCCGTTCTCTTTCAGATCTGGCGCGGCGTCGGGCCGCGACGCGTCGGCCGGATCCTCTCCGTCACCGAGATCGAGGAGAGCCTGACGACCGAGCGGCTCGCTGCCGCCTCACACAGCGGGGAGTTCCGGCCGCGCGGGATTCCGCGGTCGCCCGCCCGGCCGTTTCTCGAGGAGGTCGGCTGCGCCGTGGAAGACCGCGCCCGCATCGCGGCGCTTCAGCGGGCCGTCGCCGTTCCCCGGCTTCGGCTCTCCGTGGACGCCGAACCTGGCGGCATGCTCGAGATCAACCAGTTCGCGAACCCGTTCCTCGCGGTGAGCGCCGACCGCGGCGGCCGGGTCGAGACGACGGAGCGCGGCACGCTCCGCGTCCGGCTGCCGGCCGGCAGAAGCGAGGTCGCGTTGCGGCGCGTGGGTCTCCTCGAGGCGCTGAGGAACCGGCTCTTCGGCATCCGGCCCTGAGGCGTCCGTAAAGGAAACAGTCGGACGTCACCTTGGGGGCTTCGCCCGGGCGAGAACGAGCCCCGACGCCTCGCCGGCAGGTGCGATTCCGCGGCCGCACGTGAAGCCTCCGGCCGCGAGCGCGGCGAGACTGCGCCGCGTCGCGAGAACCCAGAACGGGCTCGCGAGCGGAGCCGCCCGGATCTCGGCCGGGGTCTGCCGGGCGAAGAGGTCGAGAGGGAGAGACCGGTCGGCGCCGTGCGCGACCGCCTCGACGACGATGGGATAGGGCACGGCGCCGCGCTCGAGGACGACCGGCGCCTTCGCGAGACGCGAGAGAAGCCGGCCGGCCTCCGTCTCGGCCGCACAGAGCCGGACCGCGACGCCCGGTCGCGCCGGGAAGCCTGTCAGCGCGGGCAGCGTCTCCCACACGAAGAGCACGGCCGCAACGCCCGCGATGAGCACACCGCGCGAGGCGGCGCCGTTCCGCACCGCCCCTCCGATCCAGATCTCGAGCACGGCGGCGGCCAGAACGATCGCGGGAGCGAGGATCCCCGAACTGCGCAGGGTGTTCGGAGCGCCGCCCGGATTCGAGAGGATCCCCGCGAGAATGCTTGCGGCCGCGAGGAGGAGGAGAAGCACGTCGGCGGGACGGCGCGTCGAGGCGGCGAGGCCGAGCCCGAGGAGCGCGAGGGCTCCCACGACCGGCGTCACGGCCCCGCGTCCGCCCGTGTGCCTCTCTTCCGGGTCGAACGTCCACAGCAAGACGCCCGTGTACTTCACCGTGTTCCACGCGAGCGCGACGGGAACGCGGAACACCCCGTCGACGCGCGGCAGGTCCTCCCCTCTGACCGGCAGCCCGACGTGAACGTCGCGCAGGTGGCCTCCCACGCGAGCCTCACCGGCGACGAAGGCCCACGCGAGCGGCGCGAACGCCACGAGCCCCGCGGCCGTGGCGGCTCCGATGAGACGTCGCGTCCTCCTGTCGCGCGCCTCGAGGAGGGCGAACGCGGCGAAGGCCGGCGCGATCGCGTACGCCGCCGCGTACGTGTGGAGCGAGAGGCCCACGCATGCGCCCGCGAACGCGGCGAGCCCGACGCTCCCGGTGCGGCGCGCGCGCAGCGTCGCCGCGGCCGCGAGGAGCACGAGCGCCAGGAGGAGGATCGTGTAATACGTCCAGCGCGCCAGCAGGATCGGCCAGCCGACGAGCGCGCCGAGCAGGAGCGCCAGTCCCGCCGTCCGCGGTCCGCACGCCTCCCGCGCGAGCCACCAGAACGCCGGGAGCGCGAGGCAGCCCGGCAGCGCCGAGAGGGCGAAGAAGCCGAGCTCGCCGCTTCCGAACAGGGCAAACACGCCCCGCGCGAACGCCACGTAGAGGTGGGAGAGAACCTCGTGGCTCGCCGGGTTCTCCCCGTAGGGGGACGCGCCCCAGAGCGGCACCGGCGCGCCGCCGAAGAGCGGGCGCGTCACGTAGACGACGTCGACCCACAGACCCGGCGGGTTCGAGGACCAAAGCGCCCAGCGCAGGAGGATTCCGGCGGCGAGGACGGGAAGGGTCCACGCGGCCTCCGCGCCCGGCGTCAGAGGGGGCGACGGCTCCTGCTCGCGCCGCGCCGCCGCGCGGACGATGGCGGCGAGAAGCCTTGCCGCCACGAATCCTGCGGCGGCCGCGAGCGCGAGGTTCTTCAGCCAGAGAAGCAGGACATAGAGCCAGGTCTCGCCCGTCCACCAGAAAAGAACCTCGAACCGGTCCCGCTTCGCGAGCCAGAAGAAGGTCTGCAGCGCGGCAAAGGCGCCGAAGAACATGCGGACCATGTGCGCCTCAGTCTCGCACCGCAGGCCCGCCGCGCCCTACGTCAACTGCAACCGGAGGTCGCTCCGCAGTTCAGGCACTTGTAACAGGCGCCGCCGCGTACCATGAGGCTTCCGCATTCGTGGCAGCTCGGGGCGTCCGCGCTGTTCTCGAACGTCAGCTTCGAGGCCGGAACGACGGGGACGGCGAATCCGATGGCGCGCGACTCGGCGCCCTCGGACGGCGCGTCCGATTTGATGCCGGCGATCGCCTGGAACGCCGCGGTGATCGGCGCCATCGCGGCGTCGGCGACGGGTGCGAGCGTCGTCGCGACCTTGTAACCGGACGCCGACGTCGCGGGGCCGGGCTCCTCGCGCGAAATGATCCCGACCCTCTCCTTGAGGTCCGCGGTCAGGAACTTCGACGCGAGCCACCGGAAGATGTAGTCGACGAGGCTCTTCGCAATCGGGATCTCGGGGTTCTTCGTGTAACCCGCGGGCTCGAACCGCATGTGGCTGAACTTCTCGACGAGCGCTTCCAGCGGCACGCCGTACTGGAGAGTCAGCGAGATCGCCGTCGCGAACGCGTCCATCAGGCCGGAGATCGTCGAGCCTTCCTTCGCCATCGTGAGGAAGATCTCACCGGGCATGCCGTCCTCGTAGAGGCCGACCGTGACGTAGCCCTCGTGCCCTGCGACGGAAAACTTGTGCGTGATCGCGCGGCGCTCGTCCGGAAGCTTGTGCCGGCGCAGCGCGGGCGCGAGAGCCGCGGGCACGGCGGCGATCACGTTGCCGCGCGCGTCGCGCGTGCCCTTCACGCCGTCGTCGTTCTTGGACGCGGACGTGTTGAGCGGCTGGGTGCGCTTGCAGCCGTCGCGGTAGATCGCGATCGCCTTGAGGCCCAGCTTCCAGCCCTGCACGTAAACGTCCGCGATGTCCTCGACGGTCGCGTCGTTCGGCATGTTGACCGTCTTGCTGATCGCGCCCGAGAGAAACGGCTGGACGGCCGACATCATCCGGATGTGGCCCATCGGGGCGATCGAGCGGGTGCCGCCGAGCGCCTTGAACGCGCAGTCGAAGACCGGCAGATGCTCGCTCTTCAGGGAGGGAGCGCCTTCGATCGTGCCCTTCTCGTCGATGTAGCGGACGATCGCGTGCATCTCGTCGTCCGAGTAGCCGAGGCGCGTGAGCGCGTGCGGGACGGTCTGGTTGACGATCTTGATCGTGCCGCCGCCGACGAGCTTCTTGTACTTCACGAGCGCGAGGTCCGGCTCCACGCCCGTCGTGTCGCAGTCCATCATGAATCCGATCGTGCCCGTGGGCGCGAGGACCGTGGCCTGCGCATTGCGGTAGCCGTGCTGGCGCCCGGACTCGAGCGTGAGGTCCCACACGGCGCGCTGGGCTTCCCAGAGGTCCTTCGGGACGCCCGGCTTCTCGACGGCGTAGGCCGCGTCGCGGTGCATGGAGATGACCTCGAGGAACGCGTCGCGGTTCGGCGCGTAGAGAGCGAACGCGCCCATCTCCGAGGCGATCTTCGAGGACGTCAGGAACGCCTGCCCGTGCATGAGGCTCGTGACCGCTGCCGCATAGCGGCGGCCTTCCTCGCTGTCGTACGGCAGGCCGTTGTACATGAGAAGCGCGCCGAGGTTCGCGTAGCCGAGTCCGATCGGGCGGAAGTCGTGCGAGTTCTTTTCGATCGCGGGCGTCGGGTAGGACGCTTCGGAGACGAGCATCTCCTGCGCCGCGAAGACGACGTCCACGGCATGCTGGAACTTCTCGACGTCCAGGCCGCCGTCCTCCCTGGCGAACTTCATGAGGTTCAGCGAGGCGAGGTTGCAGGCCGAATCGTCGATGAACATGTACTCCGAGCACGGGTTCGACGCGTTGATCCGGTGCGTCGCCTTGCACGGGTTCCATTTGTTGATGAGGGTGTCGTACTGCATGCCGGGGTCCCCGCAGACCCAGGCCGACTCGGCCATCTTCACGAGGAGCCCTCTCGCGTCGAACGTGCCCATGGGCTCGCCCGTCGTGACGGCCTTCGTCGTGTGCGTGCCGCCGGACTCGACGGCCTTCATGAACTCGTCCGTGACGCGGACGGAGTGGTTCGCGTTCTGGAAGGCGATGTTGCTGTAGACCTCGCCGTTGAACGAGCCGTCCCAGCCGGCGTCGATGAGGTCCCAGGCCTTCTTCTCTTCCTTCTCCTTGCAGAGGATGAACTCCTCGATGTCGGGGTGGTCGACGTTGAGGATGACCATCTTCGCGGCCCGGCGCGTCTTGCCGCCGGACTTGATCGCGCCCGCAAAGCTGTCGAAGCCCTTCATGAAGGAGACGGGGCCGGAGGCGATGCCGCCCGAGGAGAGGGACTCGGTCGACGAGCGCAGGTTGGAGAGGTTCGAGCCCGTGCCCGAGCCGAACTTGAAGAGCATGCCCTCGGTCTTCGCGAGGTCGAGAATCGAAGACATCGAGTCCCCGACGGAGTTGATGAAGCACGCGGAGGCCTGCGGCTTCGGCTCGACGCCGACGTTGAACCAGACGGGCGAGTTGAAGCTCGCGGCCTGGTTCACGAGGATGTGCGTGAGCTCGTCGGAGAAGGCGTCGCGGTCGGCGGCGGTGCGGAAGTAGCCGCCCTTCGCGCCGAAGCCCGTGATCGTCTCGACGACCCGGCCGATGAGCTGGCGGACCGATCGCTCGCGCTGCGGCGTCCCCGGCTTCCCGGAGAAGTACTTCTGGGCGACGATGTTCGTCGCCGTCATCGACCACGCCTTCGGGACCTCGACGTCCTTCTGCTCGAAGAACACCTCGCCCTTCTCGTTCGTGATCGCGGCCGTGCGCAGCTCCCACTCGATCGCGTCGTAGGGGTGCGTCACGCCGTCCGTGTAGACGCGTCGGAACGTGAGCCCGCGGGCGCCCGACCGGGGGGCCGCGCCATTCGCCTTCTCCGTCCTCGTTCCGGCCTTCGTCTCGCGCGCGTTCATGTTGCTCATTGCCGGGAAAGCCTCCCTCTCACCTTCGGATCTCGTGAGCGGTTTGTCCTGTTTTTGCCGCCACCCGACGGCACCTCGGGCTCTTCGTCTGACCGGGGAAGACGACTTTTCGCGATCGCCGGGTCGATGTCAGGTCTGTCGGACAAGGTAGTGCCGCTGAGATCTGATTTCAAGGGTAAAACGCAAGGGATAGTGTTTTTCTTTCGGGGAGCCACTAGATGGTGGGGTTATTCACCGCCTGTGGGGAATACGCAACCCCTCTCGGGCGTTTGACTTCCGCAGCCGTTCGCGGCCATATTCCACAGGCGGCGCGCGCCGCCGGAGGTTAGTTCGATGTCCAGCGCTCCCGAGACCGCCACGCAGGTCGCTTCCCCGTCCGTCTTCCTTCTCAGCGTGACGGATCGCGCCGTCGCGAAGGTGAAGGAGTTCGCCACGAAGATGCCCGAGGCCGCGAACAAGCCGCTGCGCGTCTTCATCCAGGGCGGCGGATGCTCCGGCTTTCAGTACGGCTTCACGTTCGACGACAAGCGGCCGACGGACCACGTCCTCGCCGTGAAGGACATCGAGGTCGTCGTCGACCCCGCGAGCGCGCTCAAGCTCCACGGCGCCACCGTGGACTTCGTCGAAGACATGCGTGGCGCGGGCTTCGCGGTCGAGAACCCGAACGCGACCGGTGGAAGCTGCGGCTGCGGCAAGTCGTTCAGCTGACGCAGAACCGCTCCATCCTGAAGATCGTCTTCCTGACGGTCTTCATCGACCTTCTCGGCTTCGGGATCGTGATCCCGTTGCTGCCGCTCTACGCCGAGAAGTACCACCCGTCGCCGCTCGCCTTCGGCCTCCTCATGTCGAGCTACTCCGCGATGCAGTTCCTGTTCGGTCCGCTCCTCGGCCGACTCTCGGACCGTTACGGGCGGCGGCCCGTCATCATCTTCTCGCTCGCGGGCACGGTGGTCGGATATCTCCTCTTCGCCTTCGCGCGCTCGCTCCCGATGCTCTTCGTCGCGCGCCTCCTTCCCGGCGCGACGGGCGGAAACATCGGGACCGCGCAGGCCGTCATCGCGGATTCGACGGCGCCTTCCGAGCGCGCGCGCGGAATGGCCATGGTCGGGATCGCGTTCGGTCTCGGCTTCATCTTCGGACCCGCGATCGGCGGTTTCTCCGTGCACCTCGGCGAGTCCGCTCCCGGCCTCTTCGCCGCCGCGCTCTCGGCCGTCGCGTGCCTCTGGGCGTTCTTCCGCCTCCCCGAGACGCGGCCCACGGGGGCGGCCGCCCCATCCGTCCCGCTCTTCTCGACGGGCCGGCTTCTGAATGCGTTCCGGCGCCCGGAGATCGGCGCCCTGATGCTGCTCTCCTTCGTGACGACGACGGCGTTTGCGAACTTCGAGTCCACGTTCGCGCAGTTCCTCTCGCTCCGGCTCGGGGCGGGGCCGTCGACGGTCGCCTGGTTCTTCGTCTTCGTCGGCGTCTGCTCGGTCGTCGTCCAGGGCGGCCTCGTGCGGCGCCTCGCACCGCGTTTCGGCGAGGCGCGTCTCGTCATGGCGGGCTGCGTCCTGCTGATCGCGGGCTTTGCCGCGCTGCGGTTCGGCACGACGGTCCCGCGCCTCCTCGCGGCCATCGCCGTGATCGCGCTCGGCATCGGGATCACGACGCCGACGCTCTCGTCGCTCGTCTCGAGGCGAACGGCGGCGACCGAGCAGGGCGAGGTCCTCGGGGCGTACCAGTCCATGGCCTCCCTCGGACGTGTCTTCGGCCCGTTCGCCGGCGAGAACCTCTACCTGCGTGTGGGGCCGGATGCGCCGCACTGGGCCGCCGCCGCGCTGCAGGGCGGCGCTCTCGTGCTTTCTGCGGCCGGCCTCCTGAGAGAGAATGCAGACGCGCCGCCGCGCGCGGAGGAGTCCCCCCGATGACGCCCCAGGTTCCCACCGCACACCAGCTCTCGCGCGACTGCCCGGCCATCCGGATCCCGTCGGGCGAGCCCCTCACGCTCAAGGCCGGCACGGACGTCTTCCTCACGCAGTCGCTCGGCGGAACGCTCACCGTGCAGGCGCCTGCGCTCGGCGGCCTGTTCCGGATCTCGGGAGCGGACGGAGACGCCCTCGGCATCACGGCCGGCGCCGACGACGCTCCGGCCGCCGCCGCGGGCCCGGTCAGCGAGGACGCGGTGTGGGAGCAGCTCAAGACCGTCTACGACCCCGAGATCCCCGTGAACATCGTGGACCTCGGCCTCGTCTACGACCTGCGCGTCCTCGCGGCCGAAAGGGGCGGCGCGCGCGTCGAGGTGAAGATGACGCTCACGGCGCCGGGCTGCGGGATGGGCCCGGCGATCGCCTCGGACGCGCAGTCCCGCGTCGCGCGGGTGCCGGGCGTGAAGGAAGCGGAGGTCCAGCTCGTGTGGGACCCGCCCTGGAGCGCGGAGATGATGACGCCCGAGGGAAAGCGGATCCTCGGGATCGCCTGAGCTACTGGAGGGGCACGCGCCCCGCGAAGCCCTCTTCGTACCCGTGGAAGAACTCGAGGGACTCCTCGGGCCACTTCCAGCAGTAGTAGCCGGCGCCCGAGTCGAAGTCCACGAGCCACGGGCCCTTCACCTCGATCCCGAGGGCCTCGAGCTCCTCGCGCCAGCCGTTCAGGATCCCCTCGACGGCGTGCTCCGTGCGCCGCCGGGCGGTCTCGGCGGCGGCGGCGTCCACGGCCGCGAGACCGTCGAGCGCCTCGAGGGCGCGCCGCGTTCTCTCGCGCACGGCCGGGAGCAGCGCGCGCGCCTCGTCGAACGTGAACGTCTTCCGGACGGGCTCGGTCACGGCCCAAGGATAGCGCGGCCCGAGCCTATGATCCCGGCGTGAATCCGCTCTCGAAGGACGCCGCCGCCGCGCACGCCGCCGCCGTCGCGCTCCGGCGCGAGATCCACACCCGTCCCGAGACCGCCTTCGAGGAGGTCGAGACCGCGCGCCTCGTCGCCGGCCGCATGCGTGCGCGCGGCTTCGCGGTGCGGACGGGCCTCGGGAAGACCGGCGTCGCCGCGGTCCTCGACACGGGACGCCCCGGACCGACGGTGCTCCTCCGCTCCGACCTCGACGCGCTGCCCGTCGCCGAGAAGACCGGCCTGCCGTTCGCGTCGACGAACGGCCGGATGCACGCCTGCGGGCACGACGGGCACATGGCCGCCCTCGACGCGGCGGCCGACCTCCTGCTCCTCGACCCGCCCGCGGGCGGCCGCGTGGTCTTCGCGTTCCAGCCGGCCGAGGAGGGCGCGGGCGGCGCGGCCGCGATGATCGCCGACGGCGTCCTCGACGACCCGCGCCCCGACGCCGTCTTCGGGATCCACCTCTGGACGTCGCTCCCGCTCGGCTCGGCGGGCGTCGCCTCCGGCGCGATGATGGCCGCCGTCGACGAGTTCCGGATCGACGTCACGGGCCCCGGCGGGCACGCGGCCTCGCCGCACGAGACGCGCGACGCCGTCGTCGCCGCGGCGCTCGTCGTCACCGCGCTCCAGACCGTCGTCGCGCGGCGCCTCTCGCCGCTCCAGCCCGCGGTCGTGTCCGTCACGTCCGTGCACGGCGGCTCCGCGTTCAACGTCCTCCCGGAGTCCGTGACGCTCACGGGGACGTGCCGCTCGTTCGACCGCGACGCGCGCGACCTTCTCGCGGCGCTCGTCCCGGAGGTGGCCGCTCACGCGGCCGCCGCCGCGGGCTGCGCGGCGAAGACCGTCTACGACCGGCGGAGCGGGGCCGTCGTGAACCACCCCGGCGAGGCCGCGCGCGCGCGGCGCGCCGCGGACGGCATCCTCGGCGCGGGCCGCGCCTCGGCCGAGTGCCGGACGATGGGCGGCGAGGACTTCTCCGAGTTCCTCCAGCGCGTCCCCGGCGCCTTTGCGTTCGTCGGCGCCGCCCGCACCGACGGCCCCCGCGGGCCGCACCACGCACCGGATTTCGACTTCGACGAGCGCGCCCTTCCTCACGCGGCCCGCCTCCTCGCCGCATACGCCCGCGACGTCCTCTCGGCCCCGCCCGCGTGAGTCTCGCGCTCGCGCTCGCCCTCTACGGCGCCGCCGTCCTCCTCGTCGGCGTCGTCTCGGCCCGAAGGGCCTCGCGCTCCACGGACGCGTTCCTCGTCGCGGACCGGGGGCTCGGGGCGTTCCGGGCGGGCGTCGCCCTCTCCTCGACCGTCATCGGCGGCTCCACGACACTCGTCCTCGCCGCGCTCGTGGCGGCGAAGGGCCTTCCCGCGCTGTGGCTCGACCTCGCGGGCGCGCTCGGCCTCCTCGCGCTGGGCCTGTTTCTCGCTCCGCGCGTGAGAGCCACCGGCGCGACGACGATCGCGGAAGTCATCGGGCGGACGTACGGCGCCGGCGTCCGGAAGATCGCCGCAGGCCTCGTCGTCTCGGCCGAGATCGTCTGGTTCGCGCTCCTCGCCGAGGCGACGCAGACCGTGATCGTCGCGACGACGCCGTGGGATCCGCACCGCGTCCTCGTCCTGACGGCCGCGCTCTTCGTCGCCTACACGGCGCTCGGCGGCCAGCGGGCCGTCGTCGGGACGGACCTTCTCCAGTTCGCGCTCATGGTCTCCGGCCTCCTCTTCGTCGCGCTCCCGCTCGCGCTCGCCGCGCTCGCGCGGACGCCCGCGCCCGAGCGCCTTCTGGCGTTCCCCACCGGGCCCGCGTTCTCGTGGGCCGACGTCTTCGCGTTCCTCGTCCTCGTCGGGCTGCCTCACGCGGTCGGGAGCGACGTGTGGTCCAAGGTGCTCTCGGCGCGCGACGCGGCGGCGGCCCGGCGCGCGGCGTTCGGCGCGGCCGGCGCCAAGCTCGTGTTCGGCCTCGCGACGGCCGCGATCGCGCTCGCGGGCGTCTCTCTCGCCGTCGGCGGGCCGCCGGCCCAGCTCTTCCCCCGCGCCGTCTTCGCGCTCGCCGGCCCCGCGCTCGCGCCGCTCCTCCTCGTCGCGCTCGTCGCGACGATGCAGTCCTCGGCGGACTCCGTGCTCCTCTCGGCCGCGGCGGCGACGGCGCACGATCTCGTGCCGGGCGCCGGCGTGCGCTTCGCGCGGGCCGCCGTCGTCGTCTACGGCGCGGCCGGCCTCGCGGTGGCGCTCGTCCTCCAGGATCTCGTCGAGACGTTCCGGCTCGGCTACACGCTCTTCGCATCGGGCCTCATCCTCCCGGCGCTCGCGGCGTTCGTGCCCGGCGTCCGCGTGGACCGGCGCTACGCGGGAGCCGCGATGCTCCTCGGCGGCGCGGCGGCGATGCTGGAGCGCTTCGCGCACGTCGCCGGCGTCGACCCGGTCCTCGCGGGAACGGGCGTGAACGCCGTGGTGCTTGCCTGTGGCTTGCGCAGGCCGCGCAGCGGCCCGGCCGGCTAGCTCAGCCCGGCGACGCGGAGCGCGGCCGCCACCACGGCCCGGCGCGGCTCGTCGGGGGCCGGAGCGTCGGCGCTGTGGCCGTTGCGCGAGGCGACGAGGGCCCCGTCCATCAGGACGAGGACGAACCGGGCCGCGTCGTCGGGCGCGAGGGCACCCTTGGCCGAAACCTCGGCGATCGTCTTCGAGAGCAGCTTCGTGCGGGGGTCGTCCAGCGGCCCGTGCGCGCCGCTTTCCGCGGACGCGGGGCCGGCGAGGCGGTGGAGGAGGCTCAGCCGCGGCAGCGAGGGCCGCGTCCAGCCGAAATTCCAGAGCGCCTCGACGACCCCGGTCAGGCGCTCGGCGGGCGAGCGAGCCCCCGTCGTCTCGGGGACCTCGCCGGAGACGGCGGCTTCGAGGACGGCGCGATAGAGGCGCTCCTTGTTGCCGAAATGGTAATGAAGGGTCGCGACGTTGACGCCGGCCCGGGCGGCCACCTGGCGGGTCGTCGCGCCGACAAACCCTGCTGCCGCAAAGCTTTCCTCGGCGGCCTTGAGGATGCCGCGCCGCGTTTCGGCGGGGTCGCCGCCACGCGGACGGCCCACGTTGCGCTTCTTCATGGCGTCAATCCGTCCCCATGGCGAATTTGGATTCTAAACAAACCGGAGGATTGGTCCGGAGCGTGTCGGGGGACCCCGGCCGATGTTAGCGTCGGGGTAATTGAGAGTGCCTCCCGACCATTCGTTCCGGGTCCGGCCCGCGCGTCCCGCCGAGTGGCCGAAGACGGCCGCCGACGCCGCGCTCCTCGCCACCGACCCCGACGGCGCCCTCGTCGCGGCCGCGGCGGACGGACGCATCCTGGGCCGGGCCGCCGCCGCCGCGCGGGAGGACGCCCTCCTCCTGGCGCGCCTCGAGGTGGATCCCTCGTTCCGGGGAAGAGGCGTGGGCCGCGCCCTCCTCGAAGGAGTCCGCGCGTACGGCGCCGCGCGGCGCGCGCGCGTCCTCGAGGCGCTCGCCCCCGCGGGGCCGGAAGGCGTCGCGTTCCTCCTCTGTGCGGGGCTCTCGCTCCGCACGCTCGTCCTTTCGTTCGCGGGGGCCCCGCCGAAGACCGCGGCCGGCGCCGGCGTCCTCGAGCCCGTGGGTTATGGCGCGCCCCTGACGGGCTGGGTCGCGGATCTCGACCGCGAAACGCGCGGCTTTGCGCGCGTGCCCGAATGGGAACGTGCCGTCGCACAGGGAGAGGTGCTCGCTCTGCGCCGGCGCGGGCGGCCCGAGGCCGTCGGCGCGCTCCGCCGCGCCGGAACCCGCGCGTGGATCGGTCCGGCCGCGGGCCGGAGCCCCGAAGCCGCTGCGCAGCTTCTCCTCGCCCTCGCCGCGCGGGCGGGCGCGTCCGGCGCGTCACGCCTCGTCGTGCGCGTCCCCGCGGAGGCCGCCGCTCTCCTGCGGGCCGCGCGGAGCCTCTCGCTCGTGGCCGGCGAGGCGATCCCTCTTCTCACGCTCCGCCGGCGCGGCGACTTCCGGCGGATCGCGGGCGCCCCCGGGGCCATGTTTTGAAAGACCGGGGAGACGGGCGACACTTCGGGAGACAGGGTCGCAGCTTTAGCGGCCCCGCCGCGTCCAATCCGGGTCAAAATCTCCCCGAGAGGAAACCGACCGCATGCGCCTGACCCTTCGTCTCGCCGCCCTCGCCGTTCTCCTGATGCCCGCCGCCCTCCGGGCCGACACGCCGGCCACGACGCAGTGGGTGGTGACGTCCGCCCACGCCTCCGGCGGCGGAAACGACTACGTCACGGGCCTCCGGATCGTGAACCCGAACGCGGCCGCCGCGACCGTCGACATGTATCTCCTCCCCGCGAGCGACGGATCCGGCGACAACAGCGCGGCGGGAAAGGTCACCGTCACGGTGCCGGCGAACGCGACGCTCGCGATCGACGACGTTCTGTCCACGAAGTTCGGCACGGTCGGGGCCGGCGGCATCCGCGTCGAATCGACGGGCACGACGCCGCAACCCGTGTGGGTCCTCTCGCAGACGCTCGTCGTGAACGCGAAGAGCTCGGCGGGCGTCCCCGGCACGAACGGTTTCGCGATCCCCGCCCAGAACACGGACCAGCTCGTCGCGCTCGGCGAGACCGCCTACGTGCCGTACGTCTCGTCGTCCAGCAGCGGCTCGAGCGGCTACCGCACGAACCTCTTCCTGCTGTCGGCGAACGCCTCCGGCTCGACCGTCGTCACGGTCACGCTCCTGAAGGGTGACGGCACGGTCCTCGGGACGCGCGACGTCACGCTCGCGAAATTCGCCCAGACGCAGATCAACGGCATCGCGGGGTCCTTCGGCTACACCGCGAACGACACGAACCTCACGGCCACCGTGAAGGTCAAGAGCGGCGGCCCGGTCGCGACGGGCGCCTCCGTGATCGACAACGCGATCGCGTCGATCAGCTACTCGCCGCCCGTGAAGGTCGCGATCGCGAACAACGGCGCCTTCGGAATCGTGCTCAACGACCCCTACGGCGCCGGCGGCCGGCTCGACGTCGTGGACGGCAACGGCGACTTCGTCTATACGACGATGGTCGTCGAGGGCTGCGCGGGGGGGCCGGTCGGCTTCAGCTTCCAGGCGTTCGGTCCGTCCTTCGGGCCCTCGCTCCAGAACACGAGCTTCGTTCGAAACGCGACGGACGGGACCATCTCGTTCTCGGGAGCGGATACCCACAGCACGTTCAGCGGCACGATCCTCTCCCGGTACGACGGCTCGATCCAGGGCACGATCACGTACACGCGCTCCGCCGGTTCCGCGGGCGATCCGTGCGGCGGGGCGACCGCGACGTACGCCTACCGGGGCGCGAAGGTCTTCAAGCTCCCATGAGAACCGCCCGCGCCGCGGCCGTCTTCACCGCCGCCTTCGCCCTCTCCGCCGCCGCTCCCGCGCGCGCGGCGGACCTCTACGGCAAGCCGCTGCGGGGTCTGACGGCCGTCAGCGTCGCGGCGGTCGTGGCGGCTCCGGAGAAGTACGCCGCAAAAGCCGTGCGCGTCGAAGGAAAGAACGAAGGCGCCGCGGGGAAGCCGGCGCTCCGGGAAGGCGACGCCGTCCTCCCGATCGTGTCCGACGGCTCGTGGACGCTGCCCGAGGGGCTGGCCGGCGGAACGCTCGCGGCCGAGGGCAAGGCCCAGAACCGCGAGGGGCGCGCCGTGTTCGTGGCGGCCGGCGTCGAAGTCCGGCGCTAGACTCGCCCGGTGAAAAAGTCCGTTCTCGCCCTCGCGGCGCTCGCCGCGCTCGTCGTCACCGCGTCCTGCCGCCGTGTCGAGGAGACGCGGTCCCTGAACTTCGACCCCGAGACGACGGCCGGCGCCCTCGGCTCCGGATGGGACGGCTTCGAGAAGACGGATTCGGGCGACACGTTCGTCTGGGCCCACGGCAAGGAGGCGCGCGTCGCCGTCCAGAGCCGCGCCGACGGCGACAGGCTCGTGCGCTTCCGGTGCTGGCCGTTCGGCTTCCCGGGCGGCCCCGGGCAGACCCTCACGTTCTCCGTGAACGGCCGGAAGATCGACGCCGTGAATCTGAGCGGGGAGCCGAGGGTCTACACGATCCCGACGCCGAAGGACGCGTGGAAGCGCGGCGCCAACGAGCTGACGTTCGCGTTCACGTACGCCGAGTCTCCGAAGGACCGCATCCCCGGCGCGACCGACGAGCGCACGCTCGCGGCCGGTTTCGACTGGCTCGAGATCCTCCCGCCCGTCTCCGCGCCGAAGAAGAGGTAGCCGGAGCGCTCAACGCTCCTCGGTCGACGGGACGTCCGCGTACGCGCCGCGCAACGCGTCGAACGCGCGCCGGAGCGAGGCGCCGCCCGCGGGCGGGACTTCCCGGAAGACGTAGTCCTCCGTCTTCGTCGCGACGCGCCACTCCGTGCAAGGCGCCGCGGCCCCGCCGCGGCAGACGAGCTTATGGCCGGTCAGGCGCCGCACGGGCAGGACGAGGTTCTTCCCGGGGTCCTTGCGGTCCGTCCAGCGGACGAGGTCGTCCCGGAGCTCGAGGACGCCGGAATTCCACCGGCTCCGGAAGATCACGATCCCCGGGTTGCGGCGCGCGAGCCCCTCCCAGCGGAACGGCGCGGGCGCGTCCTCGGCCACCGAAAGGGATGCCCGGGACGCGAAAAGCAAAAGGACGGCGAGGCGCCGGACGTGCATCGGGGAATTGTAGAGGCCACGTTTCCCGGTATGCTGAACCCGATGAAGCGCCCCCTGCCGATCCTCGGCGTTCTGGCCCTCGCGGCGGGCAGCGCCTCTGCGCAGCAGCCCGACCCGCTCAGCACGCGGCTCCGGAGCTTCACGGACACGCCCATCGCGACGTTCCAGGGAGCCGAGTGCGTTTCCATCGAGGCGCCGAAGCCCGTCGTCTGGCGCCTCCTCGTCGGCCCCGAGACCGTGAGCACGTGGCTGCTCACGGGCGTTCCCAACGTCGTTCCCCGCCGTGCAAGCTACCGCAAGGGCCTCACGGCGTCGAAGAGCGACGTCCTTTCGATCGACGCGACGACGGCCGACGGGCCGCGGCGGATCGACCTGACCGTGATCGCCTTCCAGCCCGGAGAAGTCCTGTCCTTCCTGCTGAAATCCGACGCCGCGGAGCTTCTCGACGCGAAGGTCGAAAGCCTCACGCTGTCTTTCTTCGTGGACGCCCGGCCCGACGGCACGACGGACCTGACGTGGGCCTCGCACTACGACGCGGACTCACCGTTCTCGGCGCTGCTGTCGCCGACGTACATGCCCGCCCGCCGCGCGCGCCGTCTCTCGGCGCTCCGCATGTTCAAGGCGATTGCCGAGCACGCCGCGACGCTTCGGTACCCGCCGCTGCACGACGTCCCGACCTCGCCCCAGCCGTCCTCGACGCCGCGCCGGAAAAACTGAAAAGGGGGCGCCGAAGCGCCCCCTTCCGTTTTCAGCGGGAGCCCCCGCCCTACAGGATGACGCCCTTGATCGGGACCTTCACTTCGGCGCGGGCCTTGTCGGTCGTCTTGATCGTGAGGTCGCCCTCGAAGACGCCCTTCTTGATCTTCTGGTCGACCGTGAGGACGACCTGCACGCGCGACTTGTCGACGGGCACGACCTCGGCCGAAATGCCGGGGACGTTCGTCTCGGCCTTCGTGACCGAGAAGTTCTCGACGGCCGCGTTGTTGTTCACGAGCATGACGTTCCGCTTCTGGGGGTCGCCCTTCGGGTCGAAGTTCCCGAAGTTGATCGAGAGCGGCGTCACGGACACGGCCGGCTTGATGAAGCCGGTCACCTGGAGCTCGATCTCGGGCTGCTTCTTCGCGCCCGTCGTCACCTTCACGGCGCCGCCGAGCAGGCCTTCGGGCGCGTCGGGCGCGGTCGAGACCGTGACCTTCCACTGGTTCGGGCCGCGGTCCTTGAGGAGCTCCTTCTCGGGCACGGGCGTGAGCGCGACGCGCAGGAAGGAGTTCGGGGCTTCCGCCTTCGTCGGCTTGAAGTCGGCCTCGTCCGAGACGAGGATCACGTCCGCGGACGCGGCCTCGCCGGACAGGGCCGTGATCCGGAAGAACGCGTACGGCAGGGCGTCGACGAACGGCTTCACGACGGCCGAGAGGAAGAGCGTCTTCTGCGGCACGGCCGGGTCGTCCGTGATGAGGAGCGCCGTCTTGGAGATCGGGCCCGAGAACCCCTTCGTGTCGACCGTGAGGGTGACCTTCCCCTCGCCGCCCGGCTTGATGACCTTGTCGAACTCGGGCACCGTGCATCCGCAGGAAGGCTTCACGTCCGTGATGTGCAGGTCGGCGTTGCCCGTGTTCTTGAGGACGAACACGTGCTTGATCGGTTCGCCCTTCGCGACCTGCCCGACGTCCTTCTTGTCCTCGGCGATCACGAGCTTCGGGCCGGCGGCCTCCGCGGCCTTCGCCTGGGCGGCGAGCGGCGACGGCAGCACGAGGGCCGCGAGTGCAGCGGCCGCGAACGCGTAAACGAGCTGGGAATGGCGGGGGGGAGTCATGTCCGGGAGCCTCCTTCGGGGACGGGTCCGGCGGCGCCGGGACCCTGAAACACTCTGGATTCGAGCCTTGCCGAGTATACGTGGCGGCCCACCGGCCTCCCGGGGGACACGCCAGCGCGGCGCGTTTGACGGCGCCCCACCCGTCTAGCAAACTCCGCGCCCGGTGTCCGCAGCCCCTCGCACGTTCCACCTGGTCGCCGTCGGGGGGACCGCGATGACGCCGCTGGCCTCCCTTCTCCTCGCCCGGGGCGAGCGCGTGACGGGCTCCGACGGCCCCCTCTACCCGCCGATGTCGGACCGCCTCGCGGCCCTCGGGATCACCGTCCTGCCCGCCTTCCGCGCGGAGAACGTCGGCGCCGACGTGTCCGAGGTCGTCGCGGGCAACCTCGCCAGGAGGGACAACCCCGAGATCCTCGAGGCCCAGCGCCGGGGCCTCAACGTCCGGTCGATGCCCGAGACGCTCCGCGACGAGATCCTTCTCGGCCGGCACCCCGTCGTGGTCGCGGGGACGCACGGCAAGACGACGACGACCGCTCTCGCGGCGTGGCTCCTCGCCGCCGCGGGCCGCGACCCCGGCTACCTCGTGGGCGGCGAGCCCGCGAACTTCCCGGGCCCGGCGGCGCTCGGCGGCGGCGCGCCGTTCGTGGTCGAGGGCGACGAGTACTCGACGTCCTACGCCGACAAGGGGCCCAAGTTCCTCCACTACGCGCCGCGGACGTTCGTCCTCACGTCGGTCGAGTTCGACCACGCCGACCTCTACGCGGACCTCGCCGCCGTGAAGGCCGCATTCCGCGCCGGCGTCGCGCTCGTGCCCGGGGACGGCGCGATCGTCGCGAACGGCGACGATGCGACCGTGCGCGAGGTGCTCGCTGCGGCGCGCGCCCGCGTCCTCCTCTACGGCGTCGCGCCCCGTCCCGCGGGCGCGCCCGACGTGGACCTCCTCGCGACGCAGGTCGCCGAGGGCGAAGGCGGCACCCGCTTCACGGTGCACCGCTCCGGCCAGGAGCCGTACTCCGTCCTCTCACCGCTCTCCGGCCGGCACAACGTCTCGAACGCGCTCGCCGCCTTCGGCGTCGCCCTCGGCTTCGGCCTCAACCCGGCGCAGCTCGCAGGCGGCCTCGCGTCCTTCCGCGGCGTCAAGCGCCGCCTCGAGGTGATGGGGACGGAGGCGGGCGTCACGATCGTGGACGACTTCGCACACCACCCGACCGCGGTGGCGGCGACGCTCGCCGGCGCGAAGGACCGCTTCCCGGGCCGCCGGGTCTGGGCCGCGTTCGAGCCGCGCTCGATGACGGCGGGCCGGGCGGACTTCTTCGCGCCCTACGCGGCGGCTCTCGGCGCGGCAGACGCCGTCGCGCTCGCCGCTCCGTTCCACGCCGCGCGGCTCTCCCGGCCCGGCGGGCCCGGCGCTCTCGACGCTTCCGCCCTCGCGGCCCGGCTCCGCGCGGCCGGAAAGCCCGCGCTGACGGCGCCGACGCCCGAGGAGCTTCTCGCGGCCCTCCTCCCCGAGCTGCGCGCGGGGGACGTCGTCATCGCGATGTCCTCCGGCGCGTTCGGCGGTTTCCCCCGAAAGCTGCTGGAGGCCCTGAAGGCCCGCTAGTCCTCCGCGGCGACGGCGACCGACAGGCTCCCGACCCCGGAAATCCGCACCTCCACCGTCTGCCCGGCCGCGAGCGGCCCGACGCCCTCGGGCGTGCCCGTGAGGATCACGTCCCCGGGCTCCAGCGTCATCGCGGCCGACGTCCAGGCGATCAGCGTCCCGACGTCGAAGATGAAGTCCGACGTCGTCCCGCTCTGCCGCTGGGCGCCGTCCACGAACGTCTCGAGCGTGAGGACGGACGGATCGACGTCCGTCTCGATCGCCGGGCCGAGCGGGCAGAACGTGTCGAAGCCCTTCGCGCGCCACCACTGGCCGTCCGTCTTCTGGAGGTCGCGGGCCGTCACGTCGAGGGCGCACGTGACGCCGAAGACGACGTCCCGCCAGTCCTCTTTCGGAACGCGGCGGGCGCGCCGGCCGATCACGAGCGCGAGCTCGCCCTCGTAGTCGACGCGCGCGCTCTCCTTCGGAAGGCGGATCGTCCCGCCGTGCGGAATCAGGGACGACGGTGGCTTGAAGAAGACGAGCGGCTCCTTCGGGACCTCGTGGCCGAGCTCCGCCGCGTGCGCGCGGTAGTTCCGCCCGATGCAGAGGATCTTCGTCGGCGCCGCGGCGGCCAGGAGGCGGGCGCCGCGGCGCGGCACCGCGGGCCCGGACGGTTTCGGCGCTCCCCCCGTCTCCCACGGCGCTCCCGCGAGCGGGACGAGCGTCTCCTCCTCGGCCAGCGCCCACGCGGGCGCGCCGGCGTTCACGAATCTCACGAGCCTCATGCGTCCTCCCATTCCCGGGGATCCAGCGTTCCCTCGTAGACGATGCGGGCGTCGCCCGCGAGCGTCACGTCGCGCGCGACTTCGCCCTCGAACCGGAAGTCCACGCGCAGCGTCTGCCCCGAACGCGTCTCGAGGGACACGGGAGGCTTCACCCGGCCGAGCGCGGCCGCCGTGACCGCCGACGCGACGTTGCCCGAGCCGCACGCGAGCGTCTCGGCCTCGACGCCGCGCTCCCAGGTCCGCACGCGGAGCCGTGACGGACCGAGCACCTGCACGACGTCCGCGTTCGCGCCCTCGCGCAACTCCGGGTGATGTCTCAGGGCCGGCCCGAAGCGCGGGAAATCGAGAGCCGCGACGTCGACGCCCCCGGCGACGAAGGCGACGACGTTCGGAACGCCGACGGTGAGGGCGTACGCCTCGCGCTCCAGGGCTCCGGACGTGTCGAGCGAGGACACGGCGCGGCCCACGGCGACGGGCTCGGGCAGCCGGAGCGTGACGTGCGCGCCCTCGACGCGGGAGGCGACGTCGCCCCATCCGGTCCTCACGATCAGGTCTGCCGGCGCCAGCCCCTTCAGGACCGCGAAGCGCGCCGCGCAGCGCGTGCCGTTGCCGCAGAAGCGGCCCACCGATCCGTCGGCATTGCGGTAGTCCGCCGCGACGCGGCCGGGTCCGTCCGGGTAGACGAAAAGGACGCCGTCGGCCCCGACGCCGGTGCCCCGGCGGCAGAGGCGCCGGATCGCGGCGACCTCCGCCGCGCCCACGCTCACGCGCTCGCCCCACACGAGAAAGTCGTTTCCCGCGCCGCTCATCTTCGTGAAGCGGATCGGAAGGCCGCCGAGCAGCGGGGAGATCTTCATTTCACCGTCCCCAGCGCGCTCTCGTTGCCGGATTTGTCGACGGCGGTCACGCCGTATGTTCGCCCAGCGGCCCCCGCGTCGAAGAACAGCGGGTCCTTGAGGCCGTCCGCGAGCCGCGTGGGCGACGCGCCGTCCGTCCGGTAGACCCGGTAGGACGCGAGGTCCGGAGCGAGCGACGGGTTCCACACGAGCCGGGTCCCGCCCGACTCGACGAGGACGAGGAGTCCCTCGGGTGCGGGCGGCGGAAACACGTCCTTCGTGGAGACGGCGACGGGGTCCGCGGCCGGGCCGAGGACGAGCGGGACGTCCGCCACGGGCGCGGCGCGCACCGTGTAGACATAGGAGCGGTCCGGCCGGGCCGTCGCGTCGACGTACGTCGTCGCGCCGATCGCGACGCCGATCGGCTGGTCGTCGAACTCCTCCTCGGAGGCGTCTCGCCGGTAGATCGCGTATCCGGCGATGACGGCGGGTTTCGCGCCGTCGAGCATTGCGGCGGGCGGCCACCAGTCGAGACAGACGCGGTTCTCCTCGACCGCCGGGACGACGCGGAGCGGGCGGTCGGGCGGCACGCGGGGGACGATCGACGCGATCGGCGAGAGCTCGGAGACGCGCTTCCTGTCGCGCGTCGCCGTGACGGCGTACCGGAGCAGGACGCGCCCGAGCCTCTTCTCGCGGTAGAGCGGGATCAGCGGGTCGCGGAAGACGAGGTCCGCGCCGACCGTGGCCGCGGCGAGATCCCGCGCGGAGAGCTCCGCGACCGTCTCGGCGCGCGCGCGGAAGGTTCTCTCCTCGCTCTCGCGCTGCGCGGCGTCGGCCGGCGGCGGCGGGACGCGCTGCCCCTCGCGCATGCTCGCGGTCTCCCGAAGCACGGCGACCTTCGTGAGGTTCGTGAGCGTCGACCCGGAGTTCGTCACGGACGGATACGGGAAGCGCAGGACGACGTCGCCCGCCTCCTGCGAGATGCGCACGGGCTCGACGCGCGCGGGCAGCACGAGCAGCGGCGCCTCGGGCGGGAGCTTCCGCCCGCAGCCGGGGAAGAACGCGACCGCGAGAAGGAAGAGGGCGCGCTTCACAGCACGAAGCGCGAGAGGTCGCGGTCGCGCACGAGGCTCGCGAGCGCGCGGTCGACGTACGCCTTGTCGACGACGACGCGGGCGCCGGCCGCGTCCGGGCCCGCGAAGGAGATCTCCTCGAGAACGGTCTCGAGGATCGTGTGGAGGCGGCGCGCGCCGATGTTCTCGAGGTTGCGGTTCACCTCCGCGGCCGCGCGGGCGATCTCCCTCAGGCCGTCGTCCGCGAACTCCAGCGTGATCCCGTCCGCGCCGAGGAGCGCGGCCGACTGTTTCGGGAGCGCGTGCTCGGGCTCGGTCAGGATCCGGAGGAAGTCGTCCTCGCTGAGCGCGTCGAGGGAGACGCGGATCGGGAAGCGCCCCTGCAACTCCGGGATCAGGTCGGACGGCTTCGCGACGTGGAACGCGCCCGCCGCGACGAAAAGGACGTGGTCCGTCCTGAACATGCCGTGCTTCGTCTTGACGGTCGTCCCCTCGACGAGCGGGAGGAGGTCGCGCTGGACGCCCTCGCGCGACACGTCGGGCCCGCCGCGCGCACCCTCGCGCCCGGCGATCTTGTCGATCTCGTCGAGGAACACGATGCCCGTCTCCTCGGCGCGGCGGATCGCCTCCTGCGGAAGCGTCGCCTCGTCCGTGAGGGCGTCCGCCTCCCGTTCGAGAAGCAGCGGCCTCGCCTCGGACACCGGCAGGCGGACCTTCTTCTTCTTCGGGCCGCCGAAGAGGCCGGGGAGCATGCCGGGGATGTCGATTCCCATCTCCTCCATGCCCTGCGGGCCCATGACGGAGATCTGGGGCCTCTGGTCGTCCGTGATCTCGAGCTCGACCTCGCGGGCCTCGTGCTTGCCCTCGCGCAGGTCGCGCCGGACCTTGTCGCGCCCCTCCGCGAGAACCGACTTGCCCGTGGCGTCCGTCGCGAGGGCGGCCGTGAGGAGGTCGAGAAGCCGTTCCTCCCCGGCCGCTGCGGCGCGGTCCGCGACGCGGGCGCGGCGCTCCTCCTTCACGAGCCGGATCGCGGCGTCCACGAGGTCGCGCGCGATCGAGTCGACGTCCCGCCCGACGTAGCCGACCTCCGTGAACTTCGACGCTTCGACTTTCACGAACGGCGCGTCCACGAGGCGCGCGAGCCGGCGCGCGATCTCCGTCTTGCCGACGCCCGTCGGCCCGATCATGAGGATGTTCTTCGGCGTCGTGTCGCGCGCGAGATCGGCCGGGAGGCGCTGGCGGCGCCAGCGGTCCCGGAGCGCGATCGCGACGGAGCGCTTCGCCTTCGCCTGGCCGACGACGTGGCGGTCCAGCTCGGCCACGATCTTGCGCGGCGACAGGTCGCGCAGCGTCAGGGGCGTCACGGCAGTGTCTCGACCTTGATCGTGTCGTTCGTGTAGATGTCGATCGTGGAGGCGATCGCGAGCGACTCCTTGACGATCGCCGCGGCGTCGAGCGACGAGTGCCGGAGAAGAGCCTTCGCGGCCGCGGCCGCGAAGGGGCCGCCCGACCCCACGGCGAGGACGCCCTCGTCCGGGGCGATGACGTCGCCGGTCCCCGAGAGGAGGAGGGAGGTCTTCGCGTCCGCGATCACGAGAAGCGCCTCGAGCTGGCGGAGCGTCTTCTCCGTCCGCCAGTCCGTCGCGAGCTCCACGGCCGCGCGCTCGAGCTGGCCGTGAAACTCCTCGAGCTTCTTCTCGAAGCGCGTGAAGAGCGTGACGGCGTCGGCCGTGGATCCCGCGAAGCCCGCGAGGACTTTTCCGTCGAGGAGGCGCCGCACCTTGGAGGCGCCGTGCTTCATGACGGTGGTTCCCATCGTGACCTGCCCGTCGCCGCCGAGGGCGACGGACGACCCGCGCCTCACGCAGAGGATCGTCGTGTGGTGGAAGACCGGATGTGCCACGCGGGGAGTCTAGCGCCGGGCTGGGGTCAGTCCCGCTCCTCGGCCTTCGGGTGGCTCTTGCGGTAGACCTCGAGGAGGCGTTCGGCGTCGAGATGGGTGTACCTCTGCGTCGTCGAGAGCGACGCGTGGCCGAGAAGCTCCTGGATGGAGCGCAGGTCCGCGCCGGCCGCGAGGAGGTGCGTCGCGAAGGAGTGCCGGAGCGCGTGCGGCGAGGCGTGGCGGGCCACGTCGGCCCCGAGCATCGCCCGGTCGAGGATGCGCCGCACGCTGCGGTCCGTCAGCCGCCCCGCGTGCGCGTTCAGGAACAGGAACGCCGCGTCCTTCGCGCCCGGGCGCATCTCTCCCCGCGCCTTGAGCCACGTCTTCACGGCGTCGGCGGCCGCGCGCCCGAACGGGACGATCCGTTCCTTCCTTCCCTTGCCGACCGTCCGCACCTGCCGCGCGGAGAGGTCCACGTCCTCGAGCTTCAGCCCCACGACTTCCGAGACGCGGAGGCCCGTCGCGTACAGGATCTCGAGGAGCGCCCGGTCGCGCGCGCCGAGCGCGCCCTCGCGCCCCTTCGCCTCGACGACGGCGCCCGCCTCCGAGACGGAGAGGGTGCGGGGCAGGGACTGCTCCCTGCGCGGGGTCGCGATCGCCTTCGCGGGATTCGCCCCGACGTGCCCCTCGCGCTTGAGGAACGCGAAGAACGTGCGGAGCGCCGAGAGGTGCCGGCCGATGGACGCCTTCGCGAGGCCGTCCGCCCGAAGGTGCGCGAGGTAGGACCGCACGGCGAGCGCGTCGACGTCCTTCGCGGCGATCTTCTCGAGAGGCTTGTTCCAGAACACCGTCGAGAGGAACACGGCGAACCGGCCGAGGTCCTTTCCGTAAGCCGCCCGCGTGTGCCTCGAGACGCCGCGCTCGTCCGCGAGGTGGCGGTCGAACGTGGCGAGCTCCTCGGCGAGGCGGCCGCGCACTACTTCTTCGCGAGCGTCCGCACCTCGGCGACGAGCGCCTTGATCTCGTCGGCCGAGAGCTTCTTCTCGAAGGCGGGCATCTTGTCGTGCCCCTTCGTGACGGACTTGACCATCCGCCCGTCGTCCACCTTGTCCTGCCAGCGCGCGTTCGTGAGGTCGCGGGCGCCCTTCTTCTTGCCTTCCTCGGTCTGGCCCTTTCCGTCTTCGCCGTGGCAGACGGAGCAGTACGTCTGGAAGTTCTCGGAGCGCGCGCCTTCGGCGAAGGCGGCCGGCGCGGCGGCGAGGAGCATGGCGGTCAGGGCTGCGGGCAGGTTCTTCTTCACGGATCTTCCTCCGCGCCGATTCTAGGAGCCGCCCGCGCCGGAGACCGTGACGGACGGCACGGGAAGCGCCTCCGCCCTCCAGCGCGAGACCTCCTCCAGGGCGCGGCGCGCGATCTCCGCACGGCGTTTCGCCCGGTCTTTCGACGGCGGGACGTCCGCGTCGTCGATGAGGCCGAACGTCACGTTCATCGGCGTGAAGTCTCCCTCGCGCGCCGTCGAGACGTGCCGGGCGAGCGAGCCGAGCGCCGTGGAGAAGGCGAGCGGAGCCGGCTCCCGGCCCTCGAGGAGCTGGGCGAGCGACGCCCCGACCATGAGGCCCGTCGCCGCGGACTCGAGGTAGCCCTCGACGCCCGTGAGCTGGCCCGCGAAGAAGACGCGCGGGTCCTTCCGCCAGCGGAAGAAGCGGTCGAGGTGCGCCGGGCCGTTGATGTACGTGTTGCGGTGGAGCATGCCGTAGCGGACGAACTCCGCGTTCTCGAGGCCCGGCAGCATCCGGAAGACGCGCCGCTGCTCCCCGACCTTGAGCTTCGTCTGAAAACCCACGAGGTTGAAGTGCGTCTTCGCAAGGTCGTCCTGCCGCAGCTGGACGACGGCGTAGGGCTCCCTCCCCGTGCGCGGGTCCGGGAGCCCGAACGGCTTCATCGGGCCATGGCGCAGCGTCTCGACGCCGCGCTCGGCCATCGCTTCGGCCGGAAGGCACCCCTCGAAGTACACGGCCTTCTCGAAGTCGTGGAACGGGACCTTCTCCCCCGCGAGAAGGGCGGCGACGAACGCCTCGTACTCGGCGCGCGAGAGCGGGACGTTCAGGTAGTCGTCGCCGCCGCCCTTGCCGTAGCGCGAGAGCGCGTAGAGCTTCTCCACGTCGAGCGACGCCGCCTCGACGATGGGCGCCATCGCGTCGTAGAAGTAGAGGTACTTCTCGCCGAGCAGCGCGAGGAGGGCCTGCTCGAGCGCGGGCGACGTGAGCGGCCCGGTCGCCACGACGACGAACCCGCCGCCGGGGTCGGGCAGCGTCTCGGCCTCTCCCCGGACGAGCGTGAGGAGCGGCTCGCCGGCGAGGCGCCGCGTGACGGCGTCCGCGAAGATCGTCCGGTCCACCGCGAGCGCGTCGCCGGCCGGGACCGCGGCCTTGCGCGCCTCCTCGAGGATGAGGGACCCGACGCTCTCCATCTCGCGCTTCAGCAGGCCGACGGCGTTCGCGGGGTTGTCGGACCGGAACGAGTTCGAGCAGACCATCTCCGCGAGGCGGTCGGTCGCGTGGGCGTCGGTCGTCCGGACGGGCCGCATCTCGACGAGCGTCACGGCGTGGCCCCGGCGCAGGAGCTGGTGCGCGCACTCCACGCCCGCGAAGCCGCCGCCGATCACGGTGACGGCCGGGCGAGGAGGTCCCATTCGCGGATTCTGACCCCGGGAGCGCCGCGCGTCGACCGAAAGGCACGCTCTTTGCGTCAGGCCTTCCGGGCATGCGGCGGCGTGTAAGAAGTTCCGACGCCGCCTGTCCCGCGGGACCGCGGGATGCGTCGCGCAACGCCGCGGCCCGGACGTCAGGAGGGATCCATGACAAGGACGGGAAAAGGGTTCGCCGCCGCCGCGGTCTCGCTGGCGATCGGCGCCGCGGCGGGCTGCGCCTCCGGCACGAGGGTCCCGGACCGCGAAGTCGGCGAGGTCGAGCTTTCGATCCGGGCCGCCGAGAACGCGACCGCGACCCAGCACGCCAAGGTTCTCCTCGATCGGGCCCGGACGGCGCTTTCGGCCGCGCAGAGCGAGCGCGCCAAGGGCCACGACGACGCCGCGCGCGCCTGGCTCGAAGAGGCGCGGTCCGCGGCCGGCGCCGCGGAAAGCCAGGCCCGTTCGGTTCAAGCCGTCGAGCAGGAGGCGGCCCTGAAGCGCCAGCTCGACGACATCGAGCGGCGGATCCGCGAGTTCAACGCGCAAGCGCAGCGCCCGTAGGAGGACCACGATGACGCACACACGATTTGCGGACCCGGCCCGGGCTTCCCTCGCGGGAGCGGCCGCCGTCGCGCTTTTCCTTCTCTCGGGTTGCGTGTCGACGAAGCCCGAGCCCCTCGAGCTGCGCGATGCGCGCCTCGCCATTCAGGACGCGCGGAGCGCCGGAGCCCAGGAGGGCGCGCCGAACCTCCTCGCGGCCGCCCAGGCCCACCTCGGGAACGCCGAGAACACGTACCGGTCGTCGGGCGACCTCGCGACCTCCGCCCATTACGCCCGTCTCGCCGAGATGGAAGCGCGCGACGCCCAGTACCGCGCGATCGCCCGGAACGCCCGCGCGTCCGTGGAGGCCGGGACGAGGCGCCGGACCGAGCTGGAGGTCGCCGTAAGGGACGCCGAGATCAAGGCGCTGGCCGCGCGGGCCCAGTCGGACGCCGAGAGGGCGCGGATCGCCTCGGAGGTGCGGGCGCGCGCGGAGCGCGAGCGCATGGAGGCGACGGCGCGGGCGCGCGAGGCCGAGCAACAGGCGGCGGACGAGCGCGTGAAGGCCCTCCAGGCGCAGCTCGACGCCGAGCGCCAGAAGGCCGCCGAGCAGCAGCAGCAGGCCCAGGTGGATGCCCTGAAGGCGCAGCTCGAGGAGCAGAAGAAGGCCGCCGACGCCGCGCGGAGGGCCGCCGAGGAGCAGGTCGCCGCCGCCCGGAGCGCCGCCGAGGCGGAGCGGGCCCGCGCGGAGGAGGCCCGCCGCGAAGCCGAGCGGGGCGCCGCCCGCGAGAAGGCGCAGGGCGATCTCCTGGCCCGCCTGCAGGCGATCGAACGGTCCGCCCGGCTCGAGGCGCGCGGCATCGTCCTCACGCTTCCCGGCAGCGTCACGTTCGACACCGGCCGCTCGGTCGTGAAGGCGGGAGCCGCCGAACGCATCGCGCGAATCGCCGAGGCGCTCGCGGGAGCGACGGAACGGAAGATCCTCGTCGAAGGCCACACGGACTCGACGGGGTCGGCGGCGACGAACGAGAAGCTGTCGGCACTCAGGGCCGAGGCCGTCCGGGCGGCTCTCGTCGCGCACGGCGTCTCGCCGGACCGCATCGAAACCCACGGGTACGCCTCGACGCAGCCCGTCGCCAGCAACGCAACCCCCGAGGGCCGCAGCCAGAACCGCCGCGTGGACATCATCGTCCAGGGCGCCGGGCGCTGACCTCCTGGGCCCAGGCGGGCCGCGCCGCTAGACTCGCGCGGTGACGTTCGGCGGCCACCTCTTCGACCGCGGCTCTCTCGGGGGCCTCGGCAAGCCGTGACGGGACCGGCCGGCCGCTTCGCCCCGAACGCCGACGTCTACGGACCGGATTACTACGGCCGGATGTACCGGCCGCACTGGTTCCTGAGGAACCGGCGGAAGTACGAGGACCGCGACGCGGCGCTCCTGAGAATCGTCCGGCCCTCGCCGTCCCTGCGCGTCCTCGAGGTCGGCTCGGCGCGCGGCGACACGGCGTTCTTCCTCGCGCCGCGCGTCTCCGAGGTCGTCGGGATCGACGCCTCGCCCGCGGCCGTCGAGGCCTCCCGTTCCGAGCAGGCGGCGCGCTCTCTCGCGAACGTGCGGTTCGAGGAGGCCGACGCGCGGGATCTGTCGCGCGTCCCGGGCGCTCCGTTCGACGTCGTCCTCCTCGCCGACTTCGTCGAGCACGTCCTCGACGACGTGCTCGTCCCGTGCCTCGGGAGCGCGCGCCGGTCGCTCGCCCCCGGCGGCGCCCTCGCGATCTACACGCCGAACCGGGACCACTGGGCCGAGCGGATCAAGGCCGCCGTGCCGGGCCTGCAGCAGGAGGACCACATCGCCGTGCGCCCCGCGGCCCGCGTCGTGGCGCTCGTCGCGGCGGCCGGGTTCCGCATGGAGGAACTCTTCTTCTCCGCGAGCCCGTATCCCCTGCTCGGCGCCCTCGACCGGGCGCTCCCGATGGTCGGCCTCTGCCGTTTCCGGACGTGCCTCCGGGCGGTAACGTCCCTTTCATGAAGGTCTCCTTCGTCACCTGCGACGTCTTCACCGATCGTCCCTTCACGGGCAACCCGCTCCTCGTCGTGCCGGACGCACGCGGGCTCTCGCCGGCGCACATGCAGTCCATCGCCCGGGAGATCAACTACTCCGAGTCGACGTTCGTCCTTCCGGCGAAGGACTCCGCGCACGCCTACTGGCAGCGGACGTTCGTTCCCGTGAAGGAGATCCCGTACGCGGGCCACCCGACCGTCGGGACGGCCGTGGTGATGGCGGCGCTCGGGAAGGTCGCGGCCGGCGCGCCCGACGGCGTCACGCCCCTGACGATCGAAGTCGGTTTCGGGCCGCTCCGGCTCGAGCTTCTGAAGAGAAACGGGCGCGTTTCGCGCGTGCGGATGGAGCAGGGAAAGCCCGAGTGGAAGGCGCCCGTGACGGGCGACGACGTGAAGGGCCAGATCGCGGCCGCTCTCGGAGTCCCGTTCGACGCGCTGCACCCCGCGCTTCCTCCGCAGGCCGTCGGAACGGGGAACACGTTTCTCATGGTGCCGCTCGCGTCCGTCGAAGCGGTGTCCTCGGCGCTCGCCGACACGCGGATGCTGAATCACGTCGAGAGGGAGCTGGGCGTTCTCGGTCTGTTCTTCTTCGCGTTCGACGAGACGCCCGGCGGTGCGCGCCTGAGGGCCCGCATGTTCGCGCCCGGCGCGGGCGTGCCCGAGGATCCCGCGACGGGCTCGGCGGCCGGGCCCGTCGGCGTCTACCTCGCGCTCCACGGCGCGGTGCCGGGCGGCGTCGCGGGCGGCAGCGGCCGCTTTCTCATCGACCAGGGCGTCGAGATGGGCCGCCCGTCCGAGCTGGACGTCACGGTCCTCGTCGACGGCGGCCGGCCAGCCGGCGTACGGGTCGAGGGCGGCGCGGTCCTGATGATGCGCGGGGAGATCGACGTCTAGGGCGGACCTGGCGCGTCAGCGCTTTCTCGCGCGCGGCGCCTTCGGTTTCGGCGACTTCGGCTTCGGCGACTTCGAAGCTCTCGGGGCTTTCGGCGCGGCCTCTTCGGCCGGCGCAGTCGCCTTCGGCCGCGGTGCCCGTTTCTTCGCGCCCTTGGCCGGCGCCGGGACGCGCGCCTCGGCGATCGCGGCCTCGAGCGCGCCTTCGGGAATGCGCGTCGTCGGCTCGAACGCGTCGAGGTCGCTCGCGGGGACGTCGAGGCCGCAGCCCTCCGTCTCGCAGACGTAGAACGCGCCGGCCTTGCGGTCGCGCACGAGGAGGTACGGCGCCTTGCAGTTCGGGCACGCCTTCGGCACGGGCCGCGCCTTGAAGTTCTTCTCGCACGACGGGTAGTTCGAGCAGCCGTAGAACGGGCCGAAGCGCCCGCGCCTCACGAGGATGTCGCCCGTCCCGCACACCGGGCACTTGACGCCCGTGAGCGTGACGGGCTTGGGCGGCTTGAAACGGCAGGCCGGGTAGTTCGAGCAGGAGACGTAGTCGCCGAAGCGGCCGTGGCGCGTCACGAGGGCGGAGCCGCAGTTCGGGCACTTTTCGCCCGTCGGGACGTCGGGCTTCGCCTCGGCCTTGCCGCCCGCGACCTTCACGGGCACCGTGTTGCGGCACACGGGGTAGGCCGTGCAGCCGAGAAACGCCGAGCCGCTGCGGCCGGTGCGGAGCTTCATTGCGCTGCCGCACTCCTCGCACGTCTGGCCCTCGAGCTCCGTCGCGTCGATCGGGTCTTCCTCGACCTCGGGAATGTCCTGCGTGAAGTCGCAGTCCGGGTAGCCCGAGCACGCGATGAAGAGGCCCGCCTTCCCCATCCGGAGCTTCAGCGCGTGGCCGCTCTTCGGGCACGTGTCGCCCGGGTCGTTCGTGAGCTTGAAGTCCGTGAAGTGGGTCCTCACGTCCTTGAGGGGCAGGCCCGCCTTGAGCGAGACCATCTTCTTCTTCGCCTTCTCGCGGTCCTTGACGAACTTGCCGTCGAACTCCGCGAGGGCCTTGCGCCAGTCGAGCTTCCCTTCCTCGACCTCGTCGAGCTCCTCCTCCATCCGCGCCGTGTACTCCGTCTGGAAGAAGTCGTCGAAGCCCTCGCGCATGAGGTCCACGATGACCTGGCCGAGCGGCGTCGGCGTGAAGCGCCGGTCCTTCTTGCGCACGTACTCGCGGTCCTCGATCTTGCGCAGGATCTCGGCGTACGTGGACGGGCGGCCGATGCCGTTCTCCTCGAGGAACTTCACGAGCGACGCCTCGTTGAAGCGCGGCGGCGGCTGCGTCTCGTGGCCTTCGGCCGCCGCTTCGGCGACGGCGACGGCGTCGCCTTCCGCGAGCGCAGGGAGGCGCACCTTCGCGGCGTCGCCCTCCTCGCCCTCGGCGGGCGTCTCGTCCTCCCCCGTGTCGGCTTCCTTCTCGTAGACGCGGAGCCAGCCGGCGTCCTTGAGGACGGAGCCCGTCGCGCGGAGGATCGCGAGGTCCGGCGAGCCGGCGCGGCGCGCCTCGAACTCGACGGTCGTGATCTCCGAGAGCGACACGCTCATCTGCGACGCGACGAAGCGGTTCCAGATCAGCCGGTAGAGCTTGAGTTCCTCGGGCGAGACGTACCGCGCGACGGCCTCGGGCGACAGGTCCATCGACGTCGGGCGGATCGCCTCGTGCGCGTCCTGCGCGTCCTTCTTCTGCCGGAAGCGGCGGGCCTCCTCCGGGAGCGCGCCCGACCCGTACGTCTTCCCGATGAAGTCGCGGACCGCGGCGAGCGCTTCCTCGGCGGTGCGCGTCGAGTCCGTGCGCATGTACGTGATGAGGCCGATCGAGCCCTTCTCGCCGATCGTCTTGCCCTCGTAGAGCCGCTGCGCGACCTGCATGGTCCGGCGGACGCTGAACCCGAGGGAGCGCGCGGCGCCCTGCTGGAGCTTGGACGTCGTGAACGGCGGCGGCGGGCTGGAGCGGCGCTCCTTCGCGTCCACGCTCACGGCGACCGGCGCCGCCGCCGCGACGTGGGCGCGGGCCGCTTCGGCCTGCCCGGCGGTCGCGAGGCGCGGGTCCGTCCCGTCGAAGCGCAGCTTCTCGCCGTTCCACGCGACCACGCGCGCCGGGAAGGCCGCGTCGCCTTTCTTCAGCGTGACGGGGACGGAGAAGTACGGCACGGCGACGAAGCGGTCGCGCTCGCTCTCGCGCTCCACGATGATCCGCAGCGTGACGGTCTGGACGCGCCCCGCCGAGAGGCCGCGCCAGACCTTCGACCACAGGAGGTCCGACACCTCGTAGCCGACGAGCCGGTCGATGATCCGGCGCGCCTGCTGCGCGTTCACGCGGTTCTGGTCGATCACGCCGGGGTTCTGCACCGCGCGCGTGACCGCGGACTTCGTGATCTCGTGGAACTCGGCGCGGTGAAACTTCGCCTTCGGGGAGCCGGCCTTGAGGATCTCCTGGAGATGCCAGCAGATCGCCTCGCCCTCGCGGTCGGGGTCGGCCGCGAGATAGATCGTATCGGCGCCCTTCGCGGCCCGCCGGAGGTCCGCGACCGTGCGCTCTTTTCCGGGGAGGATCTCGTAGGTGGGCGTGTAGCCGTGCTCGCGGTCCACCGCGATGCCCTTCCGCGGCAGGTCGCGCACGTGGCCGTAGCAGGCCATGACGGTGAAGTCCTTCCCGAGGAACTTCCCGAGGGTCGCGGCCTTCGCGGGGGACTCGACGATCACGAGTGACTTGGCCATACAGGACCCGTCACGATGCCACGCCTGTCAACTCCGGGGGCGCGCGCGGACGAAGAGCGCGCCCGGCAGAGCGGCCGCGAGGCCCTCGATCTCGAGGTGCAGGAGGGCCGCCGAGAAGCGCGCCGCGTCGAGCCCCGCCGCCGGAATCAGGGCGTCGGCGTCGCGCGGCTCGTCGGGGTCGAGCGCCCCGAGCAGGGCCGCCGCGTCCGGCGGGAGGTCGGGGAGCGACGCCGCGGTCCGGGCCGCCACCGCGACGTTCAGCCGGCGGCGGTCCTCCTCGGGCAGCTCGGCGAGAAGGTCGGCGGCGGCTCGAACGAGAATCGCCCCGTCCTTCAGGAGCGCGTTCGAGCCCGCGGCTCCCGGCGCGAGGACCGAGCCCGGCACCGCGCCGACGTCCCTCCCGTACCCCGTGGCACAGCGCGCCGTGATGAGCGACCCGCTCTTCTCCGCGGCCTCGACGACGCAGACGATGCGCGCGAGGCCCGCGATGAGCCGGTTGCGCACGGGAAAATGCCACGGCTCGGGCTCGTCGCCCATCGGGAATTCCGAGAGCGCCGTCCCGGACGCGAGAAGCGTCTCGAGGAGCCCGCGCTGTTCGGCGGGATAGCAGACGTCGACGCCGCAGCCGAACACCGCCACGGTCGTCCCGCCGGCCTCGAGCGCCGCGCGGTGCGCCGCCGCGTCCACGCCGCGCGCGAACCCCGAGACGACGCTGACTCCCGCCTCCGCGAGACCCCGCGCGAGGACGGCCGCGACGTCCAGCGCGAGGCGCGAGGCGCGGCGCGCCCCGACGAGCGCGATCGCGGGGGCCGGGGGAAGCGGCGCGCCGCGCGCAAAGAGGAGCGGCGGCGGATCCGTGATCTCGCGCACAAGTTCCGGGTACTCCCGATCCATGAAGAAGAGCAGGCGCGCGCCACACGCCTCCAGCCGACGCAGGTCGGCGTCCGTCGACGCGAGGTCCGGCGCGAGCAGCGGGGCCACGACCTCCTCGGCCTCCCGCGCGATCCCGGCGGCCTCCGCGGGGGACAATGCGAGCACATGAGACGGCGTCTCGACCGCCCCGAGGAGCCTCGAAAGGGCGCGCGCCCGCCGTCCGCGGGCCAGGCGCGACCACGCGAGTCCTGTCCGGAGATCGTTCGAGGAGTTCGGGACGCGGCACCTCTCTTGCGAGAATTTGCGGAGGAGTCGCTGTCTATAATGCCCGACCGCACCGTGACGAGTCTTCGCCGAGCCGTCGCCGTCGCCGCCGCCGCGGCTCTCGCCGCGGTGCTTGGGGCGTGCTCCTCCGGCAAGACGGACGACACGTGGAAGGCCGAGAACGCCTACGGGACCGAGATGGCGAAGAGGGGCTTCTGGCGCGAGGCGCTCTTCCGTTACGAGAAGGCGGCGGCCCAGAAGCCCGGTGACGCCCAGGTCCAGAACAACCTCGCGGTCGCGTACGAGTCGACGGGCGACACGGCGCGCGCGCTCGCCGCCTACAAGCGCGCCCTCGAGCTCGCGCCGCAGGACGCGAAGATCAAGCGCAACTACGCGCGGTTCGCCGAGTACTACACGTCCGTGCAGCGCTCCTCGTCGCTGCCGGGGCCGTCCTCGTCCGCGCCCGAGGCGCCGGCGCTCGCGCCGGCCCCGGGTCCGGCCCCGGCCGCGGTCCCGTCGCCGACCCCCGCGCCCCCGCTGCTCCCGGCCCCCTCGCCTCCGCCTTCGCTGCCCCCCGCCCAGCCGCCCGGAGGAGGTCTGTGACCCGCCGCGCCCCATCGGCCGCCCTCGCCGCGGCGCTCCTTCTCGGGGCCTGCGGGAGCTCGAACGAGGTCAAGCTCAAGCTCCCCCTCCGCCCGAAGCTCGCCGTGACGGGCCGCGAGCGCATCACGCTCGCGCCCTTCATCGTCGCGTCGCGCCTCTCCGACAAGAAGGACGCGCCGAAGTACAAGGACCTCGACCTCGACGCCGAGTTCCGCCGCTATCTCGGCAAGCAGCTCGGCAAGCGCACGAAGATGACGGTCGTCACGATGCCCGCCGACGTCCGCCTCCCGACGACGCACCTCAAGGAGCTCACGGAGGCCGGAGACTTCTGGAAGGGTCTCGGGGCGCGCACCGGCGCCGACATCATCCTGTCCGGCGTCGTCGACTTCCGCGTCGAGAACAAGTCCGGGTACCGCGCCGAGGAGTACATCAGCCCGATCGACGGCCGGAAGTACATCCGGCAGGTCAACATCGATTCGACGGGCTTCTCCTTCGACGTCACCGTCCTCGCGATGGACGGGCGAACCGGCGCGCGCCTCTTCCAGGAGAACTTCCGCGACACGAAGGAGAAGAACCAGCGCTCCGTGAACGAGCTCGCCGGCCTCTTCGAGAACCTCTTCTCCCTGGAGAACCAGCTCCTCGGGCTCTTCGTCGTCCGCGAGCGGGAGGCCAACCGGTATGTCTTCGACTAGGAAGGTCCTCGCCCTCGTGCTCCTCGTCGGCGTCGCGACGGCCGCCGCTCCGCGCGTCCACGCCGCCGGCCAGAACAAGATCGTCTACGACACGTTCGACTGGTCGATCTACCAGTCGACGCACTTCGACGTCTACCACTACTCGCGCGAGAAGGCGACGCTCCAGAAGGTCGTCTCGATGGCCGAGTCCGCGTACGACGAGCTCTCGCGCCGGCTGAACTACCAGATCCCGAAGCGCGTTCCGATCATCTACTACGCGACGCACGCGGAGTTCGAGCAGAACAACATCGAGCTGAACTTCATCCCCGAGGGCGTCGGCGCGTTCGCGGAGCCCGCGCGCAACCGGATGGTCCTCCCGATCGACCTGCCGGACGAAAAGCTCCAGGCGCTCATCCAGCACGAGCTCACGCACGTCTTCCAGTACGAGATTCTCTTCGGCGGCCGCCTCTCGCGCGCCCTCACCTCGAACCCGCCGACGTGGTTCATGGAGGGCATGGCCTCGTACTTCGGGAACGACGAGGACGACAAGGACCGGATGTACCTCAGGGACGCGGTGAACGCGGACCTCATCCCGCCGATCACGAAGGTCCAGATCAACGGCTACCCCGCGTACCGTTACGGCCACGCCGTCTTCGACTTCATCGAGGCCGAGTGGGGCAAGGACGGCGTCCGCGACTTCATCTTCGAGTTCCGGTCGTTTCTCGGGCGGGACATCTCCGTCGCGCTTCGCCGGACGTTCGAGATCCAGCCCGACGACTTCGACCTGAAGTTCCGGAGGTACCTGCGCCGCAAGTACCTGCCCCTCCTCGCCGTCAAGGGCGAGGCGTCCGAGTACGGCGAGCGCTTCCGCGTCGGGCCGTACGGCCGCGAGTCCTACGAGATCGGCGCGGCGCCCTCGCCGTCGGGCGACTTCATCGCGACGCTCACGACGTACAAGGACGACATCGACATCGGCCTTCTCTCCGTCAAGGAACGCAAGCTCTACAAGAATCTCTCCCCCGGGACGACGACGAAATACGAGTACATCGTCGGGCAGTACCTCACGACGGGGCCCGAGAGCGGGCGCGACCTGTCCTTCGCGCCGGACGGCGACCGCATAGCGGTCTTCGGCCGGCAGGAGCGCGGCCGCAAGCTCCTCATTTTCTCGGCACGCGGGGGCGGCCTCCTCGAGCGCATCGCGGTGGCGCCGGACGTCCCGATGGCGCCGTCGTGGTCCCCGTCGGGCAACGAGATCGTCTTCTCGGCGATCGAGGGCAACAGCCGGGACATCTTCCTCCTCGACCTCAAGACGCGCGCGGTGAAAAACCTCACGAACGACGTCGCGTACGACGAGGGGCCCGTGTTCTCCCCCGACGGGAAATACATCTATCACTCGAAGATCGTGGGCGCCCGTTCGAAGGTCGTCCGCTTTCCGCTCTCGGACCCGGCGAAGGTGGAGCAGGTCACGTGGGGCGACGGCAGCGACGAGGACCCGGCCTTCTCGCCGGACGGCAAGCGGCTCTACTACGCCTCGTCCCGCGGCGGCATCTTCAACATCTACGGGCAGGACCTCGCGACGGGCGACGTCGTCCAGTACACGGACGTCATCGGCGCCGCGCTCGGGCCGGCCGCGTTCACGGGGCCGGACGGGCAGGAGAAGGTCGTGTTCTCCGGCTACCAGGGCGGGCGGTTCCAGCTCTACATGGCGGACGCGAAGAAGCCGTTCCGCAAGCTCGACGAAAAGGCCGCGGCGCCCGCAGCGCTGAAGCCCGACGGGGCGTCCGGGTTCGTCCCGTCCGTCGAGGTCTCGGTCGACCCCGAGAAGATCTCGCGCCCGAAGTTCAAGCTCTTCCTCGACAACGCGTCCCTCATCGCCGGCGTCAACTCGGACCAGACGTTCGTCTCGCAGATCCTCCTGTCGTTCTCCGACTACCTCGGCGACCGGCGCGCCTTCTTCCAGTTCGACTCGGTGTCGACGTTCTCCAACTTCCGGGTCGGCTACTTCAACCTCAGGCGACGCCTCCAGTGGGGCGCGCAGATCTACGACAACCGCAGCTACTTCTACGGCTACGACTACGACACCGGCGCCACCGTGCGGGACCAGCGGATCTCGCGGGACACGGGCGTCACTCTCGTGGGCACCTACCCGACCTCGCGCTACACGCGCTTCGACGGAAACATCGGCTTCGTGAGCCGCTCGCTCGACGTCCCCATCCTCCAGTCGAACGCGAACGGCACCCAGCAGTACGTCTACCTGCCCCGGTCGGACAACGTTCCGACGGGCGGCGTCGGGTTCTCGAACGACACCACACGGTACTCGTACTTCGGGCCGCACTCGGGGCACCGGCTCGACGTGAACCTCCAGTACACGCCGTCGTTCCAGACGGGCGAGACGACGCTCTCGTTCGACGCGATCGCGGAGGCGCGCCTCTACGTCCCGCTCTCGCGGCGCGTCCTCTTCGCGTTCCGAGCCTTCGCCGCGCACTCGAACGGGGCGGCGCCCACCGTGTACGCGTTCGGCGGCCTCGACACCCTCCGCGGCTACGACTACAACACCGTGATCGGAAACAACATCTTCTACGTGAACAGCGAGTTCCGTTTCCCTCTCATCGACGTTCTCGCGACGCCCATCCTCGCGTTCCAGGGCGTCCGGGGGCGCATCTTCCTCGACGTCGGGGGCGGCTGGTTCGACGGCCAGAGCTTCGTGTTCATGACGGACGGCCAGCTCAACGGGCTGAACAACCCGGGAGTCCCGGGCGGACTCGCGTCCTTCGGAGGCGGTTTCTCGGTCTACTTCCTCGGGCTGCCGTGGAACGTGGACTTCGCCAAGAAATGGGACTTCAAGAACACGCTGTCGGACTGGCAGACGACCTTCTACGTCGGGACGACCTTCTAGACTGTGAGGTTCGTCACCGCCCGACCCTCCGGGCGCGGGCGGCCTCATAATCCCGGACCCGTGCGAATTCGCGTTCTCGGAGCCCACGGCGGCTCCACGCCCCGACACCGCCAGACGTCCTTCCTCCTGAACGACGCGCTGTGCCTGGACGCGGGCGCCGTCACGGACGCGCTGTCGCTCGAGGAGCAGGAGCGCGTGCGCGCCGTTCTCGTCACGCACTCGCACATGGACCACGTCGCGTCGCTTCCGTTTCTCGTCGAGAACGTGTTCGGGCGAACGCGCGGGCCGCTCGAGATCCTCGCGCCCGACGACGTCCTCGACGCCCTCCGGACGCACCTCTTCAACGACGCACTGTGGCCGGATTTTTCGCGCATCGAGGGCCAGGCCGGCCCGAGCGTCACGTTTCGGGCCGTCCCGGTCGGAGCGCCGTTCTCCGCCGACGGCCTCAACGCGATCGCCGTGAAGGTGTCTCACGTCGTCCCGACGTACGGCTACGTCCTCGCGGACGAGCGGGCCGCCGTCGTCTTCTCGGGAGACACCGGCCCGACCGACGCGATCTGGTCCACGGCGCGCCGCACGCCGAACCTCAAGGCTCTGTTCGTCGAGTGCTCGTTTCCGAGCGACATGCAGCCGATCGCGACCGTCTCCTGCCACCTGACGCCGACGACGCTGCGCGCCGAGATGGCGAAGTTTCCGAAGGACGTCCCCGTCTACCTGTACCACATGAAGCCGCCCGCCCTCGATCGGCTCTCCGCCGAGATCGCCGCGATCGGAGACTCCCGCCTCGTCGTCCTCGCGGACGGCGACGACCTCGAGTTCTAGGCCCCGAGCCCGAGGAGGTCCATGGCGAGGTGGAAGACGAGCGTCTTCCGCACGGACTCGCCCGGCCCCGCGGCCGGCACCGGCGCGAGGAATCGCGCGCTCCGCGCAACGCGCGACCCGCCCGGGACCGCCTCGATGAACGCCTCCGGAGGCGCGACGAGATCCGAGGCCGGCCGCGCGGCGCGCGCGAGCCCCCGCCGCACGTCCTCCGGCGGGAGCGGCACCGCGTGGAAGACCGTCAGCGCGGGCTCGAGCGCGGCCGCGGGACCGGCGGGCAGCTCGACGCCTTCGAGGTTCAGCGCGAAGAGGGACTCGAAGGCGGCGCGCTCCGCTGCGGCGAGCGGATAGCGCAGCACGCTCCAGGCGTCGAGGATCGTCATCACGCCGTCCTCCCAGTGCAGGACGCGGTCGTCGAGGACGCGGAGAGCGAAGGGGGCGGCGGGGGCGCGCGCCCCGCCGGCGCGCGCCTCCGCCCGCGTGCCGAGACGGAGCAGTTCCGCGACCTCGCCGCGGGCGTCGCACGAAACGCGAAAGCCGCCGCCGACAACGACAGACGCAACGCTTAACGTGCCGAAGGAAGAGGGGATTTCTTTAGAAGGCAATTGAAGAGGGAGCAGAACGGGCATTGGAAAGCCCGCATCCGCGAGGAAGCGCCGGCCCTCCACGCGCGCGATGACGGCCCGATGCGCTTCGGGCCCATTCACCTTCAGAGAAAAACCAGCCGGGCCGTTGCCGCGAGGAGCCTCGTCGCGCTCCGCCCCGGCCCAGGGGCGGGAGCAAAGAGACTCCTCCGGCGTGACGTCGAACCCGACCTCCCCCGCGAGCCACGCGAACGCCTTCGCGCGCTCCTCGCCCGTCAGCCCGCGTTCCTCCTCCGTCCACTCCGCCGCGAACGCCTCGGCGTCGAAAGCCGCCGCCTCGCCCGCGGGGCGCGTGAGCGTCTCGCACGCGACGCGCCGCTGGAAGACGTGGAAAAGGTCCTCGAGGAAGCGCGTGTCGGGCAGCCTGGGCTCGAGGCCGAGCGCCTCGAGCCACGCGCGCGCGGCCGCGGACGTCACACCGCCTCCGGCGCCTTCAACGGGCCAGGGCGCGCGCGAGGCCTCGCTGGCCCGTCCCGGAGAACCAAGACTCGACGAAGGCCTTGCGCGCGTCGGGCTGGATGTCCAGCGCGCGCTCGTGCGCCGACCCGCGCAGGTCACGCTTGATCGCGGCGTACACCTCGCTCGGCGCGGCGCCGAGGCGCTCGGCGAAGCGGACGGCCTCCTCGATGAGGCGGTCCGCCGGGACGATCCGGTCGATCGCGCCGAGCGTCCGCGCCTCGGCGAACGGCATCGTCTCGCCGAGGAGCGCCCAGTGCGTGAGCGCCTGCTCCCCCACGGTCGTCCGCATCGCCTCGAGGTAATGCCGCGGGACGTGGATCCCGAGCGTGACCTCGGGGAGACCGATCGTGCCCGGTCCCTCCGCCGCGAGCCGGAAGTCGGCCGTCGAGGCGAGGAGCGCTCCGCCCGCGATCGCGTGGCCCGTGAGCGCGACGACGAGCGGCTTGCCGAGGAGAAAGAGGTCGAAGAACAGCGAGTCGAAGACGCGGACGAACCGCGCGAACTCCTCGTCCGTCGCGTGCGCGAGCTTCCGAAGATCGAAGCCCGCCGAGAAGATCTTCGGGTTCGTGGACGTCAGGACGACCCCGCGGACGGCCGGGTCTTCCTGCGCGGCGAGGGCGGCGTTGTGGAGGGCGTGCGCGAACTCCGTCGAGAGCGCGTTCGCCTTCCCGCGCGAGAGCGAGAGGATGCGGACGGCGCCCCGGTCCTCGACGAAGACATCGGTCGGCCGGTCGATCGTGACGGCGGAGAATTCGGAGCTCATGGCGCGGATTTTCTCATGCGGGCGGCGAGGAAGAGGTCGAAGACGCGGCGGTCGTCGGTGAGCTCCGGGTGGAACGTCGCGGCCACGACGTTGTCCTTGCGGACGAGGACGGGGGCGCCGTCGCGCCGGGCGAGGCTCTCGACGCCGGCCCCCGCGGCCGTGATCTTCGGCGCGCGGATGAACACGGCCTCGAGCGGCGCGGGGCCGAGCACCGCGGGGTCCACGTCCGTGAGCCTGAGGACGGTCGAATCCAGCTGGCGCCCGTACGCGTTCCGCGCGACCGTCACCGCCAGGAGGCCGAGGCCCGCGCCTTCGGGGTTGGTGACGGTGTCCGCGAGGAGGATCGCGCCCGCGCACGTCCCGAGAACCGGGTCGCCCCGTCGCGCGAGCTCGCGGATCGCAGCCTCGATTCCCGTGCCTTCCATGAGCGTGCGGAACGTCGTCGACTCTCCCCCCGGGATCACGAGGCCGGTCGACTCGAGGATTCCCGCCGCCGTGCGCACGGCGCGTGCGGCGACGCCCGCGCGGCCGAGGGCCGCGAGGTGCGCCTCGAAGTCGCCCTGGAGGGCGAGAACGCCGATCACGGGTTTACCAGCCGCGGGTCTGGAGCTGCTCGGCCTCGGGGAGCTTCGCCGCCTCGATGCCCTTCATCCCCTCGCCGAGGGCTTCGGACGCCTTCGCGACGCGGTCGGCGTCCTCGAAGTGCGTCGTGGCCTCGACGATCGCGCGGGCGCGCCTGGCGGGGTCTTCGGACTTGAAGATTCCCGAGCCGACGAAGACCGCCTCGGCGCCGAGCATCCGGCAGAGCGCCGCGTCGGCGGGCGTCGCGATGCCGCCGGCCGCGAAGTTCGGCACCGGAAGCCGGCCGTGCTGCGCGACCCACACGACGAGGTCGAACGGCGCCTGGAGGTTCTTGGCGGCCGTCATCCACTCGTCCTTCGTGAGGAGGGTCAGCGCCTTCATCTGGCGCGTGACTTCCCGCAGGTGCTTGACGGCGTGGACGATGTCGCCCGTGCCCGCCTCGCCCTTCGTGCGGATCATCGCGGCGCCCTCGCCGATGCGGCGCAGCGCCTCGCCGAGATTCCGGCACCCGCACACGAACGGGACCTTGTAGTCGTGCTTGTAAACGTGGTTCTCCTCGTCGGCGGGCGTGAGGACCTCGGACTCGTCGATGAAATCCACGCCGAGCGCCTCGAGGATGCGCGCCTCCGCGAGGTGGCCGATGCGGCACTTCGCCATGACGGGGATCGAGACGGCGGCCTCGATCTCGCGGATCTTCGAGACGGGCGACATGCGGGCCACGCCGCCGTCGCGCCGGATGTCGGCGGGGACGCGCTCGAGCGCCATCACGGCGGCCGCGCCGGCGTCTTCGGCGATCTTCGCTTGCTCGGCGTTCACGACGTCCATGATGACGCCGCCCTTGAGCATCTCTGCGAGGCCGACCTTGACGCGGAAGGCGTCGGAGGAGAACGGGGACGAGAACACGGGAGTGGTCATCGGAGTTCCTTTCGTCTTCAGATCTGGATGAGGGCCGCTTCCTGGGCGTCGCTCGCGTCCCGCGCGGACTTCGCGCGGCCCTTCTTCTGCCGCGCGGCCTGGCGGGCGAGGTCGCGCGCCGCGGCGCCCGCGATCTCGAGGGCCTTCTCGAGCTCGGCGGTCGTGCCGCGCGCCACGGACACGCGGACGGCGGAAACGTCGGACTGGTCGGGCAGGAAATCGGCGCCGGCCGACAGGAGGACGCCCTGCTCGCGCGCGGCGGCCACGAGCGCCCGCCCGGACACGCCCTCGGGCAGGCGCACCCAGAGGACCCACCCGCCGGCGGGGCGCTCGACGGCCGTGCCGATCGGGAAGCGGTTCAGGACCGTCCGGTGGGCGAGCGCGAGGCGCCTCTTGAGCCTCACGCGCGTCCGCGCGAGATGTCGCTCGTAGTCGCCGCGCGTCAGGAACAGGTTCAGCGCGGCCTGCAGGAGGGGCGGAGACGTGAGCTCGCCGACGCGTTTGAGCGCCGCGAGCCGGTGGACGAATTCCTTCGGGCCCGCGATCCAGCCCACGCGCACGCCCGGGAAGAGCGCCTTGCTGATCGTCCCGAGGTGAATCACGTGGTCCGGCGCGAGGGCGGCGAGCGGCGGCGGCAGCTCGCCCTCGACGAGAAGGTCCGCGTCGAACGCGTCCTCGACGAGGAGGATCCCCGCGGCGGCCGCGCGGCCCGCGATCTCGGCCCGGCGCCGCGCCGACGCGAGGAGGCCCGTGGGGTTGTGGAAGTCCGGGATCGCGTAGACGAACTTCGGCCGCTCCGCGAGGGCGCGCTCGAAGGCGGCCGTCTCCATCCCTTCCTCGTCGAGCGGGATGCCGACGAGGCGGGCGCGATGCGCGCGCAGGAGCGAGAGCGCGCCCGAGTAGCTCGGGCTCTCGACGGCGACGGCGTCGCCCGGGTCGACGAGCGCGCGCGTGATGAGGTCCAGGCCCTGCTGCGCGCCGTTCACGATGAGGAGGGCGTCCGGGTCGGCCGCGATTCCCCGGCGCGACAGGCGTTCGGCCAGCGTCTCGCGCAGCGGCCGGTAGCCGAACGGCGAGCCGTACGCGAGGAGCGCTCCGTCGCGGGCAACCTCGGCGAGGAGCGCGGCGAACGCTGCGGCCGGAAAGTCGCGCTCGTCGGGCGCGAGGCGCGAGAGGTCGAACGGGGAGGAAACCGGTTCGGCCGCGGGCGGCTCCGCGACGATCCGGAGGAGGAGCGACGACGCGATGCGGTCCCAGGCGGGCGCGGGTCCGAGGACGGGAGCCGCGCTGGAGCGCCGCACGACGCGCGTTCCGCCGCCCTTGTTCGTCTCGATCCAGCCCTCGCGCTTGAGGACCTGGAGCGCCTGATGGACGGTCGCACGGTTGACTTCGAGCACCCGCGCGAGGTCGCGGGACGCGGGGAGGCGCTCGCCCTCGAGGTGCCTGCCCCGGCGGATGTCGCGGATGACCGCGTCCGCGATGGTCCGGTAGAGCGGGACCCGCGCCGCCGCGTTCGCGGGCCCTTCCGACGTCGTCGCCATGCCCGATACGTTAGGGCTTGGCCTAGACCAACGTCAAACCGGCCGTCACCGTGGACCAACCAAAAGGAGGCGCGGCCCGGCCAGCGTCACTCCCCGCGGGAGAGGAGCGCCGCGTAGGCGCGCTCCATCTCCTCGGCGACGAGGAGGTCCCACTCGCGCGTGCCTTCGACGACGCGGCGCGCTTTTGCGGCGATCTTCGCCTTTACGGCGTCCGTGATCCGGTCGTTTTCCTTGTCCCACGCGAGGATCGCCTGGAGGATGTGGTTCCGGAGGAACTCGCGCTCGGCCGCGACGACGACGCCGGGCGTCCTGCCGAGACGCTCGACCATCCGGTGCGAAAGGTCCACGGCGCGCTCGCGGGAGATGGACATCAGTGGATCCTTCGCGGCCCGTCGCCCGCCGGGGCGCGCAGGAGCGCGACGCCCTTCGCCGTGAGCGGATGGTCGAAGAGCTTGTCGAGGACGGCGAACGGCAGCGTCGCGACGTCGGCCCCGAGGGCGGCCGCGTCGAGGACGTGGATCGGGTTCTGGATCCCCTGCACGCAGATCTGCGTCTCGAGGCCGTAGTTGTCGTACACGCGCAGGATGGACTCGACGACGTCCATCCCGATCTGGCCCGCGTCGTCCAGCTCGCCGACGGACGGGCTCACGTACGCGCTGCCGGCGCGCGCGGCGAGGAGAGCCTGCGAGGCCGTGTAGACGAGGCCGACGTCCGTCGCGATCTGCTCGTCGCCGAGGAGGCGCACGACGCGCAGGCCTTCGCGCGTCATCGGCACGCGCAGGACGACGTTCTTGCCGTGCTTGTGGAGCTCGCGCGCCTCCTTGTACATCGCCTTCGGGTCGCCCGCTGCGAGCGTCGCGACGACCGGGCCGTCGCCGACCTGGGCGAGATCGGCGAGCAGGCGGCGGGTGTCCCGCCCGGAGGCGCCGGCGGCGTCGGGCCGGAGGAGGATCCCGTCGAGGAGGCCCCACTCGCGGACGCGGCGCGCCTCGTCGGCGTCCGCGGTGTCGAGAAAGAATCGCATGGGGGGCGGAGTCTAGCCCGTCGAGGCGGTTTGCGGGCCTTCGGCGCCCGGCGCACCCTCGGCCGGAGGCTCGGCGTCGCCGTTCGGGACGTCTTCGCCCGCGAGCTTCGCGACCGCAACCACGCGGTCGCCCTCCGCCAGGTCGATGAGCTTGACACCCATCGTCGCGCGGCCGGTCTCGCGTACGTCCGAGACCGCGATCCGGATCAGGATCCCCTGCTCCGTGATGAGGAGGAGGTGGTCGGTGTCCGTCACGGACGAGACGCCGACGACGTGGCCGTTCTTCTCCGTGACCTTCACGTTGATGACGCCCGTGCCGCCGCGGCCCTGCTGGCGGTACTCCGCGATGTCCGTCCGCTTGCCGTAGCCCTTCTCGGTGACCGCGAGGAGCGTCGAAGAGTCCTCGACGAGGTCCATCTCCACGAGGACGTCGCCCTCGCGCAGCTCGATGCCCTTGACCCCCGTCGTGTCGCGGCCCATCGCACGGACGTCCGTCTCTTCGAACTTGATTCCCATCCCGTTGCGGGTCCCGAGGAAGACCTTGCGCGTGCCGTCCGTGATCTGCGCCGAGAGGAGCTCGTCGCCGTCCTCGAGCTTGATCGCGATGATTCCCTTCTCGCGCGGGTTGCCGTACGCGGAGAGGACCGTCTTCTTCACGGTGCCGTTCCGCGTCGCGAAGATCAGGAAGCGGTCGTCGGGGAACGTGCGCGTCGTCGCCATCGCGGCGACGCGCTCGCCCTCCTCGAGGGCGAGGAAGTTCACGAGCGCCTTGCCTCGCGTCGCGGGCGCGAGCGACGGGAGGTCGTAGACCTTGACCCAGTGGACGCGGCCCTTGTTCGTGAAGGCCAGGAGGGAGTCGTGCGTCGAGCCGACGAAGAGGTGCTCGACGACGTCCTCGGCGGCCGTCGCGGCGCCCGTGCGGCCCTTGCCGCCGCGGCGCTGCGCGCGGTAGACGGACAGCGGCGTTCTCTTCGCGTAGCCGCCGCGGGAGATCGTGAGGACGACTTCTTCCTCGGCGATGAGGTCTTCCATCTCGAGCGTCCCGGCCTCCGCCTGGATCTCCGTGCGGCGCGGGTTCCCGAAGCGCTCCTTCACGGCGAGAAGCTCGGCGCGGATGATCGCGGCGACGCGGGCGGGCGTCGCGAGGATGTCCTTCAGGTCGGCCACGAGGGAGAGGACCTCGCGGTATTCGGCGAGGATCTTCTCCCGCTCGAGCCCCGTGAGGCGCTGCAGACGCATTTCGAGGATCGCCTGCGCCTGGACCGCGTCGAGGCGCAGGAGGCCGTCCTCGGTGCGCGCGGACGCCGAGATCTCGAGCGACGTGGCGCCGAGGAACTTCTCGAGCGCGGCCTTCTCGACGACCACTTCCGCGCACAGCCGTTCTTTCGCCTCCGCCCCGTCCTTGCTCCCCCGGATGATCGCGATGACGCGGTCGAGGTTCGCGAGCGCGACGGCAAGGCCGAGGAGAATGTGCGCGCGCTCCTCGGCCTTCCGCAGGTCGAACTGCGTGCGGCGCACGACGACCGCGCGGCGGTGGTCGAGGAAGTGGCGGAAGAGGTCCTTCAGCGGGAGGACGCGCGGCTGCCCGTCCACGATCGCGAGGAAGATGATCCCGAACGACGACTGCAGCGGCGTGAGCGCGAGGATCTGGTTCAGGACGACCTGCGCGACGGCGTCGCGCTTGACGTCGACGACGACCCGCATTCCCTCGCGGTCGGACTCGTCGCGGATCGCGGAGATGCCCTCGAGGCGTTTCTCGTTCACGAGATGCGCGATGAGCTCGATGAGACGCGCCTTGTTCACCTGGTAGGGGATTTCGGTGATGACGATCGACTCGCGGTCGCTCTTCCGGGACTTCTCGATCCCCGCCTTGCCGCGCACCTGCAGGATGCCCCGGCCGGTCCGGTAGGCGTCCACGATCCCCTGCCGGCCGAGGATGATCCCACCCGTCGGGAAGTCGGGGCCCGGCATGACCCTGAGGAGCCCGGCCAGGTCGGTCTTCGGCTCGTCGAGGAGGAGAACGGCCGCGTCGCACGCCTCGGCGAGATTGTGCGGCGGGATCTTCGTCGCCATGCCGACCGCGATCCCCTCCGAGCCGTTCACGAGCAGGTTCGGGAACGCCGACGGGAGGACGACGGGCTCCTGGAGCGAGCCGTCGTACGTCAGCGTCCAGTCGACCGTCTCCTTGTCGATGTCGTCGCCGATGAGGTCGTCGGCGAGGCGCGCGAGGCGGATCTCCGTGTAGCGCATCGCGGCGGCGGCGTCTCCGTCCACGGAGCCGAAGTTGCCCTGGCCGTCCACGAGCGGCTCGCGCAGCGAGAACGGCTGGGCCATGCGCACGATCGTGTCGTAGATCGCCGAGTCGCCGTGCGGGTGGTACTTGCCCATGACGTCGCCGACGATGCGGGCGGACTTCTTGTACGGGCGGCCCGCGCGGTTGGCCTGCTCCCACATGCCGTAGAGCACGCGCCGGTGCACGGGCTTCAGGCCGTCGCGCACGTCGGGCAGGGCGCGCCCGACGATGACGGACATCGCGTAGTCGAGATAGCTCCGCCGGATCTCCTCCTCGATGGAGACGGGGATCTTCTCCGTCGGGTCGATCACGGGGGGCTTCTCGGGCGTGTCGGTCATGTCAGATGTCGAGGTTCGAGACGTTCAGCGCGTTCGCCTCGATGAATTCGCGGCGCGGCTCGACCGCGTCGCCCATGAGGATCGTGAAGATCTCGTCGGCCTCGACGGCGTCCTCGACGCGCACCTGCAGGAGCCGGCGCGACGCGGGGTTCATCGTCGTCTCCCAGAGCGTCTCGGGGTTCATCTCGCCGAGGCCCTTGTAGCGGTTGATCGTGAGGCCCTTCTCCGCGCTCGCGAGGACCGCGTCGACGGCCTCCGGCAGCGTCGCGAGCGCCTGCTCGGCGCCGGAGCCGTTCGCCTTCAGCCGGTACGGGCCGTCCAGGAACCCGTCGATCTTCGCGGCGAGGTCGGCCACCTTGCGCATCTCGTACCCGGCGAGGAACGCGGCGTCGACGACGCCCGTTTTGACGACGCCGTTGACGGCCTGCCGGACGTGGATCGCGTGGCCGCCGTGCTCTTCGTCGGCCCGGATCTCGAAGGCCTCCACGACGGCGGAGAGCTCCTGCGCCGCACGCTCGAGTCGCGCACGGTCGGCGAAGGCCGCGGGGTCCGTGAGGCCGCCGTTCACGAGAGTCCTGAGGAGCGCCTCGGGGAAGCCGCGCACGGCGAGGCGCGCGACGAGGCCTCGCCACTCCTGCATCTCGGCGACGAGCGCCGTGAGCGCCGCGCCGGAGGCCGTCTTCTCGGTCGTCTCGGAGACGAGCGTGCGGTCCTCGCCGAGGCGCGCGAGGAGGAACCGCGCTTTCTCCTTCTCGTCCTTGAGGAAGGTTTCCCTCTTGCCCTCCACCACGCGGAAGAGCGGCGGCTGCGCGATGTAGAGGTAGCCCTTGTCGATCGTCGCGCGCATCTGGCGGAAGAAGAACGTCAGAAGGAGCGTCCGGATGTGGCTCCCGTCGACGTCGGCGTCCGTCATGAGGATGATCTTGTGGTAGCGGATCTTCCCGGCGTCGAAGTCCTCGCCGATCCCGGCGCCGAGCGCGAGGATCAAGGAGCGGATCTCGGCGAACGCGAGCATCTTGTCGAAGCGCGCCTTCTCGACGTTCAGGATCTTGCCCTTGAGCGGGAGGATCGCCTGCGTGCGCCGGTCGCGGCCCTGCTTGGCCGAGCCGCCGGCCGAGTCGCCCTCGACGATGAAGATCTCCGACAGCGCCGGATCGCCTTCCTGGCAGTCCGCGAGCTTGCCGGGCAGGCCCGCGCCGTCCAGCGCGCCCTTGCGGCGGACGAGCTCGCGCGCCTTGCGGGCCGCCTCGCGCGCCCGCGCCGCGTCGACGATCTTCTCGACGACCCGGCGGGCCACCTTCGGGTTCTCCTCGAAGAAGCTCGAGAGCCTCTCGTACGTGACGGTCTGGACCCACGTCTTCGCCTCCTGCGAGACGAGCTTCTCCTTCGTCTGCGAGGAGAACTTCGGGTCGCGGATCTTGAGCGAGACGACCGCCGTGAGGCCCTCGCGGCAGTCGTCGCCGGAGAGCGTCGTGTCCTTGAGGTTTTTCGTGAGCCCCGTGCTCTCGGCGTAACGCTGGATCGCGCGGGTGAGCGCGGCCTTGAGGCCCTCGAGGTGCGTGCCGCCGTCCTTGTTCGAGATCGTGTTCGTGAAGCAGAAGATCTGCTCGGCGTAGCCCTCGTTCCACTGGAGCGCGACGTCGAGCCGCTCGTGCTTGGCGTCCTGCGCCGGGTCGCCGGTCGGGTTCTTCACGTCCGCGAACGTGATGACGGCCTCGTGCAGCGGCGCCTTGTTCTTGTTGAGGTGCTCGACGAAGGACTTGATCCCGCCTTCGTATTTGAAGACGTGCTTCTTCTCGCCCTTCGGATCGCGCTCGTCGACGGCCTCGATCGTGACGCCCCGGTTCAGGAACGCGAGCTCGCGGAGGCGCTGCGAGAGCCCGTCGAAGTTGTAGCTCGTGACCGAGAAGATCTCGGGGTCCGCCTTGAACGTGATCTTCGTGCCCGTCTTTGTGGTCTTCCCGACCTCGCGGATGGGCTCGACGGGGACGCCCTTCGAATACCGCTGCTGCCAGACCTTGCCCTCGCGCTTGACCTCGACGAGGAGCGCGCCCGCGAGCGCGTTCACGACCGAGAGGCCAACGCCGTGGAGGCCGCCCGAGACCTTGTACGCGTTGTCGTCGAACTTGCCGCCCGAGTGGAGGTCCGTGAGGATGATCTCGAGCGTCTCGCGCTTGTGGACGGGGTGCGGCCCGACCGGGATGCCGCGCCCGTTGTCCTCGACCGTCACGGAGTCGTCCGCGTGGACGACGACGCTGATCGTGTCGCAGTAGCCGGCCTGGGCTTCGTCGATCGCGTTGTCGACGAGCTCGGTCACCATGTGGTGCAGGCCCGTGATGTCGTCGGTGTTCCCGATGTACATCCCCGGCCGCTTGCGCACGGCCTCGAGCCCCTTGAGAAGCTTGATCGACGCGGCGCCGTAATCGTCGCCCGAGTTCGGGTTCGACACCCCGGGGTCCGCCGGTCCGGCCGGTGTCGCGGCTCCGGGCGCCACGGGATCTCCCGGGCCTCCGGGCGTGTGCGCCGCGCTCATCGGCCGCCTCCGCGGGCGACGCGCGCCGCGGACCGGCCCGCGCCCAGGATTCCCTCGCGCGCGAGGCGGCCCGCCGCCATGCGGTAGAGGGCGCCCGCGGGCAGCGGGAGGCCGCGGACGGCCTCCGGGCGCGCGGACGAAAGGAAGATCTGCCCGTCCTCCGGAAGCGCTTCGGCGAAGGCGCCGAGGACGCGCGGGTCCCACTCGGAGTCGAAGTCGTCGAACGCGAGGACCGGCGGGTTGCCCGCCGCCTCCGCCATGAGCGTCATCTCGGCGAGCGTCCACGCGAGGAGGAACGTCCGCGTCTCGCCGGAGGAGGCGCGCGACGCGACCGGAACGCCCTCGGCCTTCAGAAGCGCGTCGTCGCGGTGCGGCCCCGCGAGGCAGCGCTGGGCCCGCCGCTCGTCGGCCTTCTTCTCGCGCATGAGCGCGGCCAGGGCCCGCGAGAGGTCCGCCGCGTCGCCTTCGGCCGGGAGGTCGCTCACGAGCTCGAGCGCGACGCCGCGGAACGGAGAGCCGAGCGCCTCGGCCGCGCGGGCGATCTCCGTTTCGAGTCGCGCGCGCGTCGCGCGGCGGGAGACGGCGATCCGCGCGCCGGTCTCGGCGAGCGTCGATTCGTAAACGGCCATCTCGTCGGCGTCGTAGCGCGGCGAGAGCGCGAGGAGCCGCGTCTTGGACGCGCGCGCCTTCTCGTACTGCGCGAGCGTGCGCGCGTGCTCGGGCTCGCCGGCGAGCGCGGCCCGGTCCAGGGCGCGCCGGCGGTCGGCCGCCGGCCCGGAGAGGCGCGCGAGATCGCGCGACGTGAGGAAGACCGCAGGCAGCGCGCGGGCGGCCGTGAGGCGCGTGACGCGCTTGCCGTCCCTGTAGTGCTCGCGGGCCCCGGCCGAGAGAACGAGGCCGAGCGTCGCGTCCGTGCGCGGATCTCCCGCCTCGCGCACGCGCGCAGACACGACCGTGCGCGGCGCGAGGTGCTCACGCACCTCCGCGAGATCGCGGGTGCGGAACGACGCCCGTCCGGAGACCAGCGCGAGAGCCTCGAGGAGGTTCGTCTTGCCCTGCCCGTTGTCTCCGACCACGAGGTTGAGCCTCGGGTGGAACTCGAGCCGGGTGCTGGCGAGGTTCCGGAACGCGTCCGACGTGAGGGACAGAATCTCCACGAAGCCTTTTACATCCGCATCGGCATGACGACGTAGAGGTAGCTCCGGATGCCGCCGAGGGGTTCGCCGGGCCGGCCCTGGCACTGGGCCTGCTCGTCCTTGACGAACAGGTGGACGTCCTTGGTCTCGGCCGCCTCGAGGAACTGCTCGAGGTAGCGCGCGTTGAGGCGCAGCGTCACGGGAGTCGCGTCGTAAGCCGCCGGGATCTCCTGCGATCCGTCGCCGACTTCCTGGCTCTCGGACGAGACGACGAGGGAGCCCTTGTCGAACGCGAGGCTCACGGCCTTCGTCCGGTCGCCCGAGAGGAGCGCGATGCGCCGGACCGCGCCGAGGAGCTCTTCCCGCGGGACGACGGCTTTCTTGTCGTTTTCCTTGCTGATGACCTTCTCGTAGTCGGGAAAGCGGCGCTCGTCGAGCTTCGAGAACAGCTTCCGGTTTCCGACGACGAACCCGATGTGGTTCGTGCCGCGCACGATCGTCACGGCCGCGTCGTCCGCGGCGTCGAGCTTTCCGAGTTCGTCGAGGATCTTCTTCGAAACGAGCACGGGCTCGAACCCCGAATCGGCCTTCGACCCTTCCACCTCGACGAGGGCCAGCCGGTGGCCGTCGGTGGCGACCATCTCGACGACGCCGTTCTTCGCCTTCAGGAGCGCTCCCTGCAGCTGAAGGCGCATCTCCTCGGTCGAGACTGCGAAGCGGACCTTGTCCACCATGCGGCGCAGCGCGCCGAACGGAAGAGTGAGCGACGGTCCCCCGGAGGGCTCCGGCCGCGTGGGGTAGTCCCCGGCCGGCAGGCCGTTGAGCCGGATCCGCAGCTTCGGTTCCTTGCACTCGAGCGATACGTGGTTGTTCTCGAGCACCTTGAGCTTGAGTTCGGCGTTCGGCGGCAGCTCGCGCACGACGTCGTAAAGCCGGCGCGCCGGCGCCGTCACGGCTCCGGCGCTCTTCTGCGCCGTCGTCGGAATCTCGGACACGAGGGTCGTGTCCAGATCTGTCGCCGTCAGGGCGAGGCTGCCGTTTCGCGCTTCGAGAAGCACGTTCGTGAGGATCTGGTGTGTGGTTCTCTTCTCCACGACGCCCTGAATCAGGCTGAGTTCGCGGGCAAGAACCGAGGCCGGAATTGTCAGCTCCACGACGACTCCTTAAGGAATCTGAATCGTACCATTCAGAACCCCCCAAAAGAAGTAGAAGTCGTAGGGAGTGTCAAAAAGTGTATATGTATGTAACGTGCTCATTATGAATAGTTTGGACATCACAAGACCCTGTGTATGCCCGGCCGGTTGATTGTGCATTCACGGGGCATGGAAAACGCGCCCGCCGGGTTATCCAAGAGGGTGCCCGGCGGGGAGGAAAACGGGTGGAAAAAAGCGTGGAAAAGTCAGCGGTACTGCGCCAGGAAGCCCGCGACGAGACGGTCGAAGTCGGAATCCTCCTCGCGCATCGCCGCGATCTTGCGCACCGCGTGGAGAGCGGTCGTGTGGTGTTTGTCGGAGAAGAGTCGGCCGATCTCCGGGAGCGAGAGGTGCGTCGCTTCCTTCAGGACGTACATCGCGACCTGGCGCGGGAAGACGATCGGCCCGCGCTTGGACCTCGCGCGCATCTCGTTCGGCTTCAGGCCGTAATGGGCGGCGATGCCCTTGACGATCTCGGCGGGAGACGCGGCGGACTCCTCGGCGCGGAAAACGTCCTTCAGCGACTCGCGCGCGAGGTCGAGAGAGACGGGCTCTCCCTTGAGCGACGCGTACGCGACGACGCGGTTGAAGTAGCCCTCCAGCTCGCGGATCGAGGACTTGATCTTCGACGCGAGGAAGAACGAGACGTCGTCCTCCAGCGCGACCTCGTGCGCGTCGGCTTTCTGCCTGAGGATCGCGACCTTCGTCTCGAAGTCGGGCAGCTGGATGTCCACGATGAGCCCGCCCTCGAAACGGCTCTTGAGGCGCTCCGCGAGGCCGGGGATCTCGCGCGGCGGCACGTCCGAGGAGAAGACGATCTGGTTGCCCTCGTCGTAGAGCGCGTTGAACGTGTGGAAGAGCTCGTTCTCGGAAGCCTCCTTGCCGACGACGAACTGCACGTCGTCGAGAAGGAGGAGGTCGGCGGCGCGGAAACGCTGGCGGACCGCTTCCATCTTGTTGAACCGGAGGCCAAGGACGACCTCGTTCACGAAGTTCTCGGACGTCAGGTAGATGACCTTCTCGCCGGGATGGCGCGAGAGGCGCCGGTGGCCGATGGCCTGCATGAGGTGCGTCTTGCCGAGCCCCGTGCCGCCGCAGACGAGGAGCGGGTTGTACTGGCGGGACGTCTGGTCGGCGACGCGCAGCGCGGCCGCGTGCGCGAGACGGTTCGACGAGCCCGTCACGAAATTCTCGAACGTGTACGCGGGGTTCAGGCCGCCCGCCCGGCGCCGCGGCTCGGCCGGGAGCTTCTGCGGGTTGACCGAAGAGCGGAACTCCCCGTCGGCCCCGAACCGGATCTCGCGGGTTCCGACGCCGGCGAGGCGGGCCGCCTCGGCGATCTGGTGGGCGTAGGCCTCCGGAATGTAGTCGACGAAGAGCGGCGTCCGCACCTGCACGAAGATCGCGTCCGCGGTCTCGGACTTCTGCCGGGAATCGCGGAACCAGGAGTCGAACTCCCGCTCGTCGACGCGGGTCTTCAGGTGTTCGAGAATCTTCGCCCAGGAGTTGGCTTTTTCCACAGGATGTTCACCGCGGTGCAAATCGATCTGGCGTCGGGGGCGAGAGCCTACCATCCGCCCCGCGGCCGTCCAAGGCGCTGCAAGTTGACAGGCGGGGCCGGGACCCGGAGAATCCCCCTCCCCGCCGGAGGGTCCGCCAACCATGGCCAAAACGAAGAGAACGTTCCAGCCCAACAACCGCCACCGGAAGAGGACGCACGGCTTCCTCGTCCGGATGAGAACCAAGACCGGCCGTGCCGTCCTCGCCCGCCGCCGGGCCAAGGGCCGCAAGACCCTCTCCGCCTGAGCGGAGGAGGGGCCCGGGCCGCCACCGGGCTCCCCCGGCCGAAGAGCCGGTTCATGAGTCCACGCGTTCCGCCCGAACCGCGCCCCGCGCGCGCGGAAGCGTTTCCGCGCCGCCTGCGGATCGCCGCGCGCCGGGACTTCACGGCGACATATGACGCGGGGCGCCGCCACCACGGCCGCCTCGTCGTCGTGTTCGCGCGGCCGAAGGACGGCGCGGGACGGCTCGGAATCACGGCCACGCGCAAGGTCGGAAACGCCGTCCTGAGAAACCGCGCCCGGCGCCGCGTGCGCGAGATCTACCGCCGCTGGCACGCGGACGCACCCCTGGCCGCGGCGCTCGAGGTCGTCGTGAACGTGATGGCGAGGGCCGCGACCGCGCCATATCCGGCGCTGGACGCCGAGCTGCGCGCGCTGCTCGACCGCGCCGCCCGGGCCGCCTGGCCGGAGCGCGCGTGAGCGCCGCCGTGACGACGCCCGGCGCCGCGCTTCCGCCCGCGCCCGGCGCCGGAGCCCGCGCGGCGGCGGCGGTCTTCGGCGCCTACAAGAAGCTCCTCTCTCCCCTGCTGCCCCCGGCCTGTCGCTTCACCCCGACGTGTTCGGAGTACGCGCGCGACGCGGTGCTCCGCCACGGCCTTTCCCGCGGTCTTGCGCTCGCCGCGCGGCGGCTGGCGCGCTGCCATCCGTTCCACGCGGGGGGCCACGACCCCGTACCCTGAGAAGATCGTCCTAGGAGAACCCTTGGAGACCAAACGCCTCGTCCTCGCGTTCGCCCTTTCGGCCGCCGTCCTGATCGGCTGGTACGTGCTCTTCCCGCCGCCGGCCCCCGCACCCGCAAAACCGGCGGCGACGGCGGCCGCGCCGAAAACGGCGGCGCCCGGAACACCCGCAGCGGCGGCCGCGACCGCCCCGGCCGCGCCAGCCCCGGTCGTCGCCGCGTCGCAGCCGGCCGCGCCGGCGGTTCCGGTCGAGCCGATCGCCGCGGCCGCCGCCGAGACCGTCGAGGTCGTCCAGCCTCTCTACACGGCGCGCCTCTCGAACGAGGGCGCCGCCCTCACCGCGTTCGTCCTCGCGCAGCACCGCGACAGCGCGGGCAAGCCGCTCGACCTCGTCCGCCAGGACGCGCCGTACCCCGGGCGCACGCTCGCGCTCGACCCGGCGGACCCGTTCCTCGCCCGCGCGGCGAAGGCGCGCTTCGCCGTCGCGAAGGAAGAGAACGGGAGCGAGAAGACCGTGCGGTTCCGGTACCGCGAGGCGGATGGCAACGGCCTCACGGCGACCTACGTCTTCCGCAACGCGTACGTCATCGGCCTGAAGGTCGAGCGCGAGGGCCCGGCGGGCGCGGCCGGCCCGGTCGGCGTCGTCCTCGGCCCGAGCATCGGAAACCCGTCGGGCGAGGAGCTGAAGAGCCGCTACTCGACCCCGGGCGGGACGATCACGGTCGCGCCGGGCGGCTCGGTCACGCGCCGCGCCAAGGACGGCCTCAAGGAACCGCTCGCCGCCCTCACGGGGCTCGTCGCGGCGGGTCTCGAGGACAACTACTTCCTCACGGCGTTCCTGCCCGGCGCGCAGGGCGCCGTCGCGCTCCGCCCGGTTTCGCTCAGCGCTCCCGTCCCGGCGCAGACCGCGACGCCGTCCGCGACGCCGTCCGCCGCGCCCGCGGCCGCGGCCGAGAGCGAGGTCGTCCTCTCCGGTGTCGGCGCGGTCGCGACGGACGTCTTCCTCGGGCCGAAGGCGATCGACATCCTCGAGAAGACGCGGCCGGGCCTCGACCGCGTGATCGACTACGGCTGGTTCGCGGTCCTCGTGAAGCCGCTCCTGTGGGGGCTGCGCGCGATCCACACGTACGTCGGAAACTGGGGCGTCGCGATCCTCCTCATCACCGTCGTCATCAAGGTCCTCCTCTACCCGCTCACGCACAAGCAGCTCGTCTCGATGAAGAAGATGGGCGCGCTGCAGCCGAAGGTGGAGGCGATCCGGACGAAGTGGGGCTCGCGCCTCAAGCAGGACCCGCAGGCGCGCGTGAAGATGAACGAGGAGATGATGGGTCTCTACAAGCAGGAGGGCGTGAATCCCGCGGGCGGCTGTCTGCCCCTCCTTCTGCAGATGCCGATCCTCATCGCGTTCTACAACCTGCTCGCGCACTCGATCGAGTTGCGGCACGCGCCGTTCATGCTCTGGATCACGGACCTCTCCGCGAAGGACCCGTACTACGTCACGCCGATCCTCATGACGGCGACGATGTGGATCCAGCAGCAGATGACGCCGTCGACGGGCGACGCCACGATGAAGCGCGTCCAGAACATCATGCCGCTCGTCATGGGCTTCCTGTTCAAGGACGTGCCGTCCGGCCTCGTCCTCTACTGGCTCATGCAGAACATCCTGACGATCGCGCAGCAGATGATCCTCAACCGCTTCACGGACCTCGGGCATTCTTCGATGAAGCCGAAGGCGTCCTGAGGACGGGCCGCCGAGGATGTCGCCGCTCGCCGGCGACCGCGAACGCGGGGGCGACGTGCTCGTCGCTCTCGCGACGCCGCCCGGCGTCTCGGCCCTCGCCGTCGTCCGGCTGACGGGCCGCCCGGCCGAGGCGCGGGCGGTCGCGCGCCGCCTCGCGCCGGACTTCCCCGCCGAGCCGGCCCCGCGCCAGGCTCTGCTCCTGCGCCTCGTGGACGCCGAGGGCCTCGCGCTCGACCGCGCCGTCGTCCTCTTCTGGGCGGCGCCGCACTCGCCCACCGGCGAGGAGGTCGTCGAGTTCGTCTGCCACGGCTCGCCCGGCGTCGTCCTCGGCCTGCTGGACGCGGCGCGGCGCGCCGGGGCGCGGCCGGCCGGGCGCGGCGAGTTCACGCGGCGCGCGCTCGCGAACGGGAAGCTGGACCTCGCCGAGGCCGAGGGCCTCGCGGCTCTCGCGCGCGCCGAGAGCCGCGGCGCCGCACGGCGGGCGCTCGGCCTCGTGGAGGGCGCGCTCACCAGGCGCGTGGAGGCTGCGCGCGAACGGGCGCTCGACGCGCTGGCGGCGCTCGAGGCCGCGCTCGACTTCGCCGAGGACGTGCCCGCCGGCGAGGCGACGCGCGCGGGAGCGGAGTTCGGTGCGATCGCCGCGGAGCTCGACGCGCTTGCGAAGTCGGCGCGCGGCGCCGGCGATCGGCGGCCGGTCGTGGCCATCCTCGGCCGGCCGAACGCGGGGAAGTCGACGCTCTTCAACGCGCTCCTCGGGAGCGACCGCGCGATCGTGACGGCGACGCCAGGCACGACGCGCGACGCGATCACCGAGACCGTGGAGGTCGCGGGGGAGAGCGTGACGCTCGTCGACACGGCGGGCCTGCGCACGTCGGGCGACGAGGTCGAGCGGATCGGCGTCGACGTCGCGACGCGGGCGGGGGAGAACGCGGACCTCGTGCTCTATGCGGTGGATGCGCTTCGTGGAAAGTCCGAAGAGGACGAAGATTTTCTTGGAAAGGGAAGAGGGGAGGAGGCGCTCGTCGTCTTGACGAAGGCCGACCTCGTGGCGCCGCCGCCCGACGCGCCGCCGGCAACAATCGCTGAGCTGGCGCCCCCCGCCCCCCCTTTCAGAGAAATTCTTCTTTCCTTTTCTTCCTCCTCTTCCGATCTCTCCGTGTCCGCGCTCACCGGCGAGGGCCTCGACGCGCTGCGCGCGGCGATGGCCGCGCGCCTCGGCCTCGTCGAGGCCGAAGGCGAGCTTCTCGTCCTCGCCCGACACAAGGAAGCGCTCGATTCGGCCGCACGCCTCCTCGCCGAGGCCGGCGCGCTCGCGACAGGCGGGCGGGACGCGGAGCTCGTGGCGGCGCGAGCGCGCGAGGGCCTCGTCGCGCTCGGCGCGATCACGGGGGAGACCGCAACAGAGGACCTCCTGGACCGCATCTTCTCGACGTTCTGCGTCGGCAAGTAGACGACGCCGTTAAAGTGTCGCCCGTGAGCAAGACGTGGGACGTCGTCGTCGTCGGGGGCGGGCACGCGGGCGCGGAGGCGGCGCTCGCCGCGGCCCGCCTCGGCGCGGCGACGCTCCTCGTGACCGGCGATCCCGCGACGATCGGCCGGATGAGCTGCAACCCGGCGGTCGGCGGGCTCGCGAAGGGCCAGGTCGTGCGCGAGATCGACGCGCTCGGCGGCGCGATGGGTCTCGTCGCGGATCGGACGGCGATCCAGTTCAAGGTGCTGAACGCCTCGCGCGGGCCCGCCGTGCGCGGCCTGCGCTGCCAGTCCGACAAGGCGCTCTACGCGGCCGAGCTGCGCCGCGTCGTGGAGTCGGCCCCGCGCGTCACGGTGGCCGCGGGAACGGCGGCGGGCTTCGCGGTGGAAAAGGGCCGGCTCGCCGGCCTCGTCCTCGAAGACGGGACGACGCTTCCGTGCCGGGCTGCGGTCGTGACGACCGGGACGTTCCTCTCCGGCCTCGTGCACGTGGGGGAGAGCCGGCGCGAGGCGGGGCGCTGGGACGAGCCGCCGGCGAAGTCGCTCTCGCGCGCCCTGGCCGCGCTCGGTCTGCGCCTGGGACGCATGAAGACGGGCACGCCGCCGCGCGTGCGCGCCGGAAGCGTGAACGTTGCGCGCATGGACCGCGCAACGGGCGACGAGCGGCCCGAGCCGTTTTCGTTCCGCTCGCGCGGTGCAACCTTCCCCGCGCAGCCCCAGGTCGACTGCTGGTTGACGCACACGGGCGCCCGCGTCCACGACCTGATCCGCGAGAGCCTGCCGCTCTCGCCGCTCTACGCGGGGCGCATCACCGGCCGCGGCCCGCGCTACTGCCCGTCCATCGAGGACAAGGTCGTGCGCTTTCCCGACAAGGCGCGCCACCAGATCTTCGTCGAGCCCGAGGGCCTCTCGACCGACTGGCTCTACCTGAACGGTCTCTCGATGTCCCTCCCGCCCGCGACGCAGGAACAAATCGTTAGATTGATTACCGGGCTGGAGCGCGCGGAGATCCTTCGGCCGGCCTACGCGGTCGAGTACGATGTGGTGTTCCCGGAGCAGCTGGACGTGTCTCTCGAGACGCGCGCGCTGCCGGGCCTTTTTCTCGCGGGACAGATCAACGGGACGTCCGGCTACGAGGAAGCGGCCGGGCAGGGCCTGGTCGCGGGCGCGAACGCGGCGCGCGCGGCGAGAAATCTCGGAGAGCCGCTCGTTCTCTCGCGCGACGAGGCGTACGTGGGCGTGATGCTCGACGACCTCGTGACGCTCGGCCTCGACGAACCCTACCGGCTACTGACGTCGCGTGCGGAGCACCGCCTCCTTCTCGGCGCCGACAGCGCGTACGCGCGGCTCACGGAGAAGGCGGTCGCCTTCGGGCTGGTCGCGCCTGAAGACGCCGAGCCGATTCTCGAGGCCGAGGCGCGCCACGCGCGCGTGTCCACGGCGCTCGAGACCGCGCGGGTCACGCCGGACCGCGCGACGCGCGCGCGCCTCGCCGAGGAAGGCGTGAACGTGGGCGAGGAGACGACGCTCGCGGGCCTCCTCCGGCGTCCGGAGCTCGACGCGTCGACACTGCGCGCGTTCCTCGCGGAAGCGCTGGACGAAGAGGCGCGCGGGGACCTCGCCGCGCTCGACGCCGGGGCGCTCGACCGCGTCGCGTCCGAGCTGCGCTATGCGGGGTTCCTCCGGCGCGAGCGGCAGACCGTCGCCCGGCTCAAGCGCGCGGGCGGGCGGCGCATCCCGCGGGACTTCGTCTACCGCGGCACGCCGGGGCTCTCGCTCGAGGCCGTCGAGAAGCTCGAGCGGCATCGGCCGGGCACGCTCGGGCAGGCGGCGCGCATCCCCGGCGTGACGCCCGCCGCCGCGGCGCTCCTCCTCGCCCGGCTTCTGGCGCGCGACCGGAGCGCGGCCGCGTGAGGGACGCCGCGCTCCGGGCCGAGGTCGCGCGCGTCGTCGCGGCGCTGCCCGCCGCGGTTCGGCCGCAGGCCGAGGCCGCGCGCGAGGGGCTCGCGGCCTTCCTCGCGTTCCTCTTGGAGCGGAACGGAGAGATGAACCTCGTCTCGGCGCGCGCGGCCGAGCCGGTGGCGCTTGCGGGGCACCTCGCGGACGCGCTCGCCGGACTGCCCTTTCTCCCGGAGCCGCGCCCGAAGCCGAGACGCCTCCTCGACCTCGGCTCGGGCGGCGGGTTTCCGGCCGTGCCGCTCCTCATCGTCAGGCGCGACGTCGAGGGCACGCTCGTCGACTCGATCCGCAAGAAGTGCATGTTCCTGGGGGAGGCCACGGAGCGCCTCGCGTTGACCGCGCGCATCCTGAACGCTAGATTCCCGGACTCGTTTCCGATGGCGAAGAGCGGGCCCTTCGACGTCCTCACGACCCGCGCCGTCGGCTCGGCGGGGAAGCTCGTCTCCGCGGCCCGGCCGGCCCTCGCGCCCGGCGCGCGGGCGCTCCTCTGGACGACGGAGCCGCTCGTGAAGGACGCGGTCCGGGACAGCCGCGCGAGGACCTCCGCGTTCCACCGCGACCCCGGCAGCCAGCGACGGGGCCTCCTCGTCCTGGAATGTTTCACGTGAAACATCGCGTTCTCGCCGTCGCGAACCAGAAGGGCGGAGTGGGGAAGACCACGACCGCCGTCAGCCTCGCGGCCGCCCTCGCTGCGCTGGAGCGGCCGGTCCTCCTCGTCGATCTCGACCCGCAGGGCAACGCGACCGGCGGGCTCGGCGTCGACAAGGCGGAGCTCACGCGCACGACCTACGATTGGCTGCTGGGCGAGGCCGCGTTCGAGGAGGTCGCCCGGCCGACCGAACTGCCCTGCCTGACGCTCCTGCCCGCGAACCGCGACCTCGTCGGCGCCGAGGTCGAACTCGTGGGCGCCGAGCGGCGGGAGTTCCGGCTCAAGGAGCGGCTCGCGGGAGTGAAGGGCCGGTTCGAGTACGTCCTCGTCGACTGCCCGCCGTCCCTCGGGTTCCTCACGCTCAACGCGCTCGCGGCGGCGGACGGGCTCCTCCTTCCGATCCAGTGCGAGTACTACGCGCTCGAGGGCGTTTCCGAGCTCCTCGCGACGATGGAGCGGGTGAAAGAGAGCCTGAACCCCGCCCTCGAGGTCGCGGGCGTCGTCCCGACGATGTGGGACGAGCGGACGAACCTCTCTCGCCAGGTCCTCGACGAGATCCGGAAGCACTTCGGCGACCGCGTGTTCCGAACGCCGGTCCCGCGCAGCGTGCGGCTGGCCGAGGCGCCGTCCTTCGGCAAGCCGATCCTCCTTTACGACGCGCGCTCGCGCGGGGCCGAGGCGTACCTCGCCATCGCCCGCGAAATGCTCCGGCGCGACGCGCGCTGACGCGCGCGGGCCGCGTCTCCGCGCGGCGGCTGCTACGATTCCGCCGATGTCCCGAAAACCGGCGCTCGGCCGGGGCCTGTCGGCCCTCATCCCCACGGCGAAGCCGGGCCGCGAGGCCGGGGGCCTGCGCACGGTGCCGCTCGCGCTCCTCGACGCGAACAGGCGGCAGCCCCGCCGCCGCTTCGACGACGAGGGGCTGGTCGAGCTCTCGCGCTCGATCGCGAAGACGGGAATCCTGCAGCCGGTCCTCGTCACGCGCGAGGGGGAGCGCTACCGGATCCTCGCGGGCGAACGGCGCGTCCGCGCCGCGCGCCTCGCGGGCCTCACCGAGGTCCCCGTCGTCGTGCGCGAGGGCGTCGCGGACCGCGACCATCTCCTCATCGCCCTCGTCGAGAACGTTCAGCGCCGGGACCTCACGGCGCTCGAGGAAGCCGAGGCCTACCGCCACCTCCGCGAGGATTTCGGCCTCACGCAGGAGGACGTCGCCGAGCGTGTCGGCAAGGACCGCGCGACGGTCGCGAACGCGCTCCGCCTCCTGAAGCTCCCCGCGTCCGTGCGCGAGGCGCTCGAGGCGGGCGCGCTGACGGCCGGGCACGCGCGCGCCCTCCTCCCGCTGTCATCCGCCGCGGACCAGGAGTCCCTCGCGAAGGAGATCGTCCGGCGCGGCCTCCCCGTGCGCGCCGTCGAGGCGCGCGTCGCCGCGCTCGGGAAGGGCGGCGGCGGAAAGAAGAAGAAGCACCGCGCCGTCGACGCGGACACGCGCGACGCGGAGCTGCGCCTCGGGCGCGCGCTCGGCACGAAGGTCGAGATCCGGAGGAAGAAACGGGGCGGAGAGGTTCGCATCTCGTTCTACTCGGAGGAAGAGCTCATCGGCCTCTTCGAGAAGCTGTCGGGCAGGGGAGACGCGTGAACACGAAGAAGTCCAGCGGCACCCTGAACGGATTCCTCGACCGCGGCGCGCGGCTCGAGGGCACGCTCACGTTCGACGACGTGTTCCGGATCGACGGCGCCTTCAAGGGCACGATCGTCTCGGACGCCGAGCTCGTGGTCGGAGACGGAGGCCTCGTCGAGGGCGAGATCCGCGTGGGCCGTCTCGCGGTGTCGGGCACGGTGCGCGGCGTCGTCCACGCCAAAGAGCGCATCGAGGTCCACGCGGGCGGGCGGCTGTTCGCCGAGATCCACGCTCCGGCGCTCGTCGTCGAAGAGGGGGCCGTGATCCAGGGCGCCGTCGAAGCCGGCGCCGCGCGTCCGGCCGCGGGCGACGGACCCGGCCCGGAGAAATCCTAGCGGAGACCGCGTTCGAGAGCCGCGAACGCCGCGCCCGTCAGCGCGTGCGCGATCGTCGTCTCGACGCCCGCGGGGAGGCCCGCCGCCGCCGCGACCTCGACGAGCGCCTGGTCAACGGCCGTGAGCGCCCGGGCCTCGATTGCCGTCTCGAGGACGCGGCCGGCGGAGGCGGCGGGGAAGTTCAGCTCGCAGGCGGGGACGAGCGTTTCGTTCCCCGCACGAAGCGCGACGCCGTACGTGCGGCACGTCGTGGGGCGCGCGGCGTAAACCATGCATCGGCCGGAGGGAAGTTCGAGGGCGGGGCAGGGTGTGGCGCGCACGTCGAGGAGCCAGGCCGCCTCGGCCGCGTCGCTTCTCTCCGGGTCGAGGAGGCCCGCCGCGGCGTCGCCGGGAAACGTCGCGGCGCTCCGCTCGACCGCCCGCGACGCGCGGGCGAGGAACGCCGCACGGGCGCCCGCGGGGAGCGCGGCCACCGCGTGTCGCAGCGCGAGCGCCTCCGGCAGACCGATCGCGAAGAGTCCGACACAGCAGCCGAAGCAACCCGGTCGACAGGCCAGCTCGCCCGGACGGAGCGCGGCGGTCTTTTCGTCCCAGAGGCGGTCGGCCCCCTTGAGAGACGTTACTAAACGGTCGATTAGTTTCTGCGTTTGAGGCATGGGCCGCGCCGGCCGATCATGGCAGGCGCGGGAAAGCGCGGAAAGGGCCGCGGCCTTCGCGCCCGAGGTTTGACCCATGGGCCGCGCTGTGAGATAACGCGCCGGCCAGCGCGCGTTTCCGGGCCGTCGACCCCGCCTCTGTCGAGGCCACGCCTCGAGGTCCCGACCCGCGCGGGCAACGACGCTCGACGGACCGACATGCAGCTTCCCGATCTCTCCCTGCTGATCATCATGGTCCTCTTCTGGGCCACGTACGCCGTCCTGCGCGCGTGGGTCTTCAAGCCGCTCGGCTCGATCCTCGAGGAGCGCGAGAAGAAGGCCGCCTCGGCGACGGACGCGCTCACGAAGGCGCTCGAGAACGAGAAAGAGACGCTCGCCTCGATCGACCGCCGCCTGACGGAGACGCGGCGCGAGGCGCTCGCGGCCCGGCAGGCTTCCCGCAACGCCGCGAACACGCAGCGGCAGGCGCTCCTCGACGAAGCCCGCGAAAAGGTCCGGCTCGCCGCCTCCGCGGCGCAGGCGAAACTCGACGCCGAGGTCGCCGCCGCGCGGGCGGAGCTCGCGACGAACGTCCGCACGACGGCACGCGAGATTGCCTCGCTCGCGCTCGGGCGGAGACTCGCATGACGGCCGCCGCGGTGCTCCTCCTCGCCGAGGAAGGACACGAGGCCGCGAAGGGCTTCCTCGGCGTCCCGAATCTCTTCTGGCAGGTCACGAACCTCGTCGCGTTTCTCGGGCTCCTCTGGTACTTCCTGCGAAAGCCCGTCGCCGAGTTCTTCGGCACCCGCCGGGCCGAGGTCGCCAAGGCGCTCGCGAAGGCCGAGGACGACACGAAGCGCGCCGAGGCCCTCGCGGTGGAGCTCGCCCGCCGCCTCGCGCAGATCGAAACGGAGCTCTCGAACCTCCGCGAGAGCGCCAGGCGCGACGCCGAGGCCGAGCACGCCGCTCTCCTGAAGCAGACCGAAGAAGACGCGGCGCGGGTCCTCGCCCGCGCGTCGACCGACGTGGACAACCGCGTGCGCGCCGCGCGCGCCGAGCTCACCGCCTATGCCGGCGACCTCGCCGTCGAGGTCGCCCGTGAGATCCTCGCGAAGAACGTCACGCCCGAGGACGAGAAGCGCCTCGTCGCCGAGGGTGTGGCCGAGCTGTCGTCGCGGACAAAGAGCTGACGATGGCGGAACGCTTCACCCGTCCCTATGTCGACGCGTTCTTCGCCGTCGCGGGCTCCGCCGAGGCCGTCGACGCCCAGCTCCCGGCCCTTGCGACGGTCGCCCACGCGATCGGCGCGAACGCCGACCTTGCGAAGGCCCTGGCGAATCCCGGCATCGAGCGGTCGCGCCGCAAGACGCTCCTCGACGCCGTCGCCGAGAAGGCCGGCGTCGGCACGCTCGGCGCCCGGCTCCTGGACGTCCTCCTCCAGAACCGGCGCGTGCACCGCCTCCCGGCGTTCCTCGCCGCGGTGCGCGAGCGCCTCGACCGCGAGCGCCGCACCCTCGAGGCGCGCGTCACGAGCGCGCGCCCGCTCGACGACGCGGTCTTCGACGCCCTGCGCCGCATGGTCGAGGGCCGCACCGGCTCGACCGTGCGCGTCGTCCCGTCCGTCGACCCCACGCTCCTCGGCGGCTTCGTCGTCTCGGTGGGCAGCGCCCGCCTCGACGCGTCGCTCGCGCGCCGGCTCGAGAAGGCTCGCGCCGCGCTGCACGCACTCGCCCCGGCGTCTTGACCGGAGAAAGAAGCTTATGGCCGACATCACCGCCCAGGAAATCACCCAGCTCATCAAGGCCCAACTCCAAGGCGTCACGCAGGGCGTGGACGTCGACGAGGTCGGCACGGTCATCTCGGTCGGCGACGGCATCGCGCTCGTCTACGGGCTCGACAAGGCGATGGCCGGCGAGCTCATCGCGTTCCCGAACGAGGTGTTCGGCCTCGCGCTGAACCTCGAGGAATCGCACGTCGGCTGCGTGCTCATGGGCGAGACGAGCCTCGTCAAGGAAGGCGACACGGCCAAGCGCACGAAACGCATCGTGTCCGTGCCCGTCGGCGACGCCCTGATCGGCCGCGTCGTGAACCCGCTCGGCGTCCCGCTGGACGGCAAGGGCCCGATCGCCTCGAAGGAGTTCTATCCCGTCGAGCGCCTCGCGCCCGGCGTCGTCGACCGCATGCCCGTCAAGGAGCCGATGCAGACCGGCATCAAGGCCATCGACGCGATGATCCCGATCGGACGCGGCCAGCGCGAGCTCATCATCGGCGACCGCCAGACCGGCAAGACCGCCATCGCGCTGGACGCGATCATCAACCAGAAGGGCAAGGACGTCGTCTGCGTCTACGTCGCGATCGGGCAGAAGAACTCGACGGTCGCGCAGGTCGTCCAGACGCTCGAGAAGCACGGCGCGATGGACCACACGATCATCGTCGCGGCGTCGGCGTCCGACCCGGCGCCCCTCCAGTACATCGCCGCGTACGCGGGCTGCGCGATGGGCGAGTACTTCATGTACAACGGCCGCCACGCGCTCGTCATCTACGACGACCTCTCGAAGCAGGCGGCGTCCTACCGCGAGATCTCGCTCCTCCTGCGCCGGCCGCCGGGCCGCGAGGCGTATCCCGGCGACGTCTTCTACCTCCACAGCCGGCTCCTCGAGCGCGCGAGCAAGCTCAGCAAGGAGAAGGGCGGCGGCTCGCTGACGGCGCTCCCGATCATCGAGACGCAGGCGGGCGACGTCTCGGCGTACATCCCGACGAACGTCATCTCGATCACGGACGGCCAGATCTTCCTCGAGTCGGACCTCTTCTTCTCGGGCCAGCGCCCGGCCGTCAACGTCGGCATCTCGGTGTCGCGCGTCGGCGGGTCGGCGCAGATCAAGGTCATGCGCGCGATCTCGGGCACGCTCCGCCTCGACCTCGCGCAGTTCCGCGAGCTCGCGGCGTTCGCGCAGTTCGGCTCCGACCTCGACAAGACGACACAGGCGCAGCTCAACCGCGGACGGCGCCTCGTCGAGATCCTCAAGCAGAACCAGTACGTCCCGATGGACATCGCGCTCCAGGTCTCCTCGGTCTTCGCCGGGACGAAGGGCTTCCTCGACGACCTCCTCGTCGAGGCCGTCCTCCCGTTCGAGACGGCGCTCCACGAGTACCTGAAGGACCAGAAGAAACCGCTCCTCGACGAGATCCGGGTTGCGGGCAAGCTCACGAAGGAGATCGAAGAGGCGCTTTCGTCGGCGGTCGCCGAGGCGAAGAAGGTCTTCCTCGCCGCGCGGCCCGAAGCGAAGGTCGCGTAGGGAGCCGCACGGCGCGTCCATGGCCAACCTGATCGACATCCGGCGCCGGATCCGCAGCGTGAAGAACACGCAGCAGATCACGAAGGCGATGAAGATGGTCGCGGCGTCGAAGCTGCGCCGCGCGCAGGACCGCGTCCTGGCGGCGCGTCCGTACGCGACGACGCTCGAAGCGACGCTCGCCTCCGTGGCGGCGCGGGTCCCGGCCAACGAGGACGGCACGCCGGCGCACCCGCTCCTCCAGGGCCGCGAGGAGAAGAACGTCGTCGTCGTCGCCGTGAGCGGCGACAAGGGCCTCGCCGGCGGGTTCAACACGAACGTGAACCGCGCCGTGGGCGCGTTCCTGCGCGAGCAGAAGGAGAAGGGCGTCCCCGTCCGCCTCATCGCCCTCGGCAAAAAGTCGAACGACTTCTGGAAGCGCCGCGCGGTCGAGATCCTCGACGCCCGGCCCGGCCTCTTCTCGAAGCTGAACATGGCCGTCGCGACGGAGATCGCCCGCGACCTCGGCGCGCGGTTCGTCGCGGGCGAGGTCGACGCGGTCTACGTCGTCTACAACGAGTTCCGGAGCGTGATCTCGCAGGTCGTGCGCACGAAGAAGCTCCTCCCCGTCAGCCTCGAGGCCGCAGCGGCCGCCCCCGGCGCGGGCGGCGCGGACTACCTCTACGAGCCGGCGCCCGACGTCATCCTCGGCACGCTCGTCCCGCGCTTTCTCGAGTTCCAGATGTACCGCGTCCTCCTCGAGTCGAACGCGGCCTTCTTCGCGGCGCAGATGACGGCGATGGACAGCGCGTCCAAGAACGCGGGCGAGATCATCGACGGCCTCACCCTCACGTACAACCGCGCGCGCCAGGCGCGCATCACGAAAGAGCTCATCGAGATCGTCTCGGGAGCAGCCGCCCTTGACTAGGTTCGGATCGAGGTACTCATGACATCAGGAAACACGGGTCGCGTCGTCCAGGTCATCGGACCCGTCGTGGACGTCGAGTTCCCGGCCGGGAAGCTCCCGACCATCCTCAACGCCGTCCGCATCGTCGACGACGAGAAGCTCTCCACGGTCCCGATCGACATCATCACCGAGGTCGCACAGCACCTCGGCGAGAACCGCGTGCGCTGCATCTCGATGAAGCCGGCCGACGGCCTCGTCCGCGGCATGAAGGCGATCGACACGGGCGCCCCGATCACGATCCCGGTCGGCCCCGAGACCCTCGGCCGCGTCCTGAACGTCATCGGCGAGCCCGTCGACGAGATGGGCCCCGTGACCACGACGGAGCACTGGCCGATCCACCGCGAGGCGCCGGCTTACGAGGACCAGTCCACGTCCGTCGAGATGTTCGAGACGGGGATCAAGGTCATCGACCTTCTCGAGCCCTACACGCGCGGCGGCAAGACGGGCCTCTTCGGCGGCGCGGGCGTCGGCAAGACCGTCCTCATCATGGAGCTCATCAACAACGTCGCGAAGGCGGCCGGCGGCTATTCCGTCTTCGCTGGCGTCGGCGAGCGCACGCGCGAGGGCAACGACCTCTGGCTCGAGTTCACGGAGTCCGGGATCATCGACCCGAAGGACTGGAAGAAGTCCAAGGCCGCGCTCATCTACGGCCAGATGACGGAGCCTCCCGGCGCGCGCCTGCGCGTCGGCCTCACGGGCCTGACGGCGGCCGAGTACTTCCGCGACAAGGAAGGCAAGGACGTCCTCCTCTTCATCGACAACATCTTCCGCTTCACGCAGGCGGGCTCCGAGGTCTCGGCGCTCCTCGGGCGCATGCCCTCGGCCGTCGGCTACCAGCCGAACCTCGCGACGGAGATGGGCGAGCTGCAGGAGCGCATCACGTCCACGAAGCGCGGCTCGATCACGTCCGTCCAGGCCATCTACGTCCCGGCCGACGACCTCACGGACCCGGCGCCCGCGACGGCGTTCGCGCACCTCGACGCGACGACCGTTCTCTCGCGCCAGATCGCCGAGATCGGCATCTACCCGTCCGTCGACCCGCTCGCCTCCACGTCCAAGATCCTCTCGCCGCTCACCGTCGGCGAAGAGCACTACAAGGTCGCGCGCGCCGTCCAGCAGGTCCTCCAGAAGTACAAGGACCTCCAGGACATCATCGCGATCCTCGGCATCGACGAGCTCTCCGAGGACGACAAGGTCATCGTCGCCCGCGCCCGCAAGATCCAGCGCTTCCTCTCGCAGCCCTTCCACGTCGCCGAGCAGTTCACGGGCCTGCCGGGCCGGTACGTGAAGGTCGCCGACACGATCCGCTCCTTCAAGGAGATCGTCGAGGGCAAGCACGACGAGCTGCCCGAGCAGGCGTTCTTCAACGTGGGCGCGATCGAGGAAGCCCAGGAGAAGGCCGAGAAGCTCAAGGGAGCGGCCTGACGCCGTGGACGGACGCCTCACGCTCACCGTCGTGACCCCGGAGCGCGCCGTCGTCGCGGGCGCCCTCTGCGACGAGGTGACGCTGCCGGGACTCGAGGGCGAGATGGGGATTCTCCCCGCGCACACGCCGCTCATCGCGCTCCTCGGAATCGGCCTCGTGACGTTCCGCGACGGAACGAAGAAGACGTCCGTCGCCGTGCGGGGCGGCTTCGCCGAGATCGCGGGCGACGCCGTGCGCGTCCTCGCGGACGAGGCGGCCGCGAAGGACGCGATCGACGCCGGGAAGGCCGGTGAGGAGAAGGCGGCGGCCGAGGCGCGCCGCGCGGACGTCGTGGGCGACGAACAGCTCGACGCCGCCAATGCCGACGCCCGGTTCGCCGAGGCGCGGATCGCGGTCGCGGCGTCCTGAGCGGCGCGGGCCCGGAGGTTCCGCCTATCATCGGATCCGGTGGCGGCGTGAAAGAGGACCGCGATCCCTGGTGGGAGCACTGGTTCGGAGAGCCGTACCTCGCCCTCTATCCGGAACGCGACGAGCGCGAGTCGCGCACGCAGGCCGTGTTCGCGCGCGAGGTCCTCGCCCCGTTCGCGAAGGCTGGCCGCCTCCGGTTTCTCGACCTCGGTTGCGGAACGGGCCGCCGGGCCGCAGCCCTCGGGGACGGCCTCGGGGCGACCGTGGGCGTCGACGCCTCGCTCCGCCTCGTCGGCTCCGCGCGGCGCCGCGGGCCGCGCCTCAGACCCGGCGCCCTCTGCGCGCTCCCGGAGAGTCTGCCGCTGGCGAGCCGGAGCGTCGGGGCTGCCGTCAGCTTTTCGGGCTCGTTCGGGCGAACGGACGACCCGGCCGACGACGCGCGCGTCGCCCGCGAGATCGCCCGGATCCTCGCGCCGGGCGGCGGGTTCCTCGCGGCCGTCTTCAACGCCGAGCGCGTCGTCGCGGGCCTCGCGCGGCGGGAGGAAAAGCTGATTCAAGGAACACGCGTCGTGATTCGCCGACGGTACGATCCCGAGCGGCGCATGCTGGAGAAAGAGATCGAGCTCGGGACGGGAGCGGACAGGCGCGTTTACGCGCAGCGCGCGCGCGCCCTGACGGAGCACGATCTGCGCGGCCGCCTGAGAACCGCGGGGCTGACGGTCGTCGGAGCCTGGGGCGACTTCGACGGCTCGGCGTTCGAGCGCGGGCGCTCGCCCCGCCTCGTCCTTCTCGCCTCGAAGCCTTCGTCGAAGGCGTTCGGAGCGCCTGGCCGATGACCGCCCCGCTGGACCGTGTGCCGGGTATTCCGGCGCTCGCGCGCGGGCTCGCGACGGGCGCGCCGGACGTGTCGGAATTTCTGCCCCGCTCGGCGACGCCGGCCGCGATCGCCGCGCATGCGGCCGTGGTCCGCAGCGCGTTCCGTCCGCGCGCCGCGGCGGCGGGCGCCGACCCGCGGCTCCAGGCCCTCGCGCGGGGGGAGCGCGCCGCCGTCCTCACCGGCCAGCAGGCCGGCCTGTTCGGCGGCCCGCACCTCACGCTCGTGAAGGCCGTCGCGGCGGAGAAGCTCGCGGCGGATCTCTCGGCCGCGGGCACGCCGGCCTCGGCGGCGTTCTGGTGCGCCGGCGAGGACCACGACCTCGTCGAGGTGACGCGCGTCGTCCTGCCGTCGCCCGAGGGGCCGCGCGACTTCGGGCCGGACCCCGCGCCGCTCGCGGCGAACCGGGCTCCCGTCGGCGCGCTCCCGATCGCCGCCGACCTCGACGCGATCCTCGCCGCGGCAGCGGCGAGCCTCGGCGGAGGGCCCGACGAGGACGCGCTCGCCGCCCTGCGGGGCGCGCACGCGGGCGCCACTTACGGCGAGGCCTTCACGCGGACGCTCGGCTGGCTGCTCGACGGAACGCTCCCGGTCGTGGACGCGGCCGACACGGCCGAGAAACCCGCGCTCGTGCCGCTGGCCGTCCGGCTCGTGAGAGAGAGGCGCGACGTGCGCGCGCTTCTCGAGGCGCGCGGCGCGGCGCTCGCGAAGGCGGGCCATCCGCTCCAGGTGAAAACGGACGCCGCCGCGCTGCCCCTCTTCGTCCGGACGGGCGCCGAGAGGCTGCTTCTCGTGGAGGAGGCGGGCCGGTTCGCGCTCAAGGGCCGCGACGGAGGCTTCGCCGAGGAAGACGTCGTCGCGCGGCTCGAGTCCGGTCACTGGCTTCCGTCGTTCTCGGCGCTCACGCGCCCGCTCGCGGCCTCGGTCCTCTACCCCGTCGGCGCGACGGTGCTCGGTCCGGCGGAGGTGGCCTACTGGGCGCAGGCGTGGCCCCTCTTCGCATGGGCGGACATCGTCCCTCCCGCCGTCCTCCTTCGCCCCTTCGTCGCCTTCGAGACGCCCTGGGCGCGCCGACTCCTCGCGAAGCTCGACCTCGCGCTCGGAGACGTCCTCGAGGGCAGCGACGCGCTCCTCCGGAGGAAGGGCGCGGGCTCGGCGCGCGCCCTCCTCGCGCGCGTCGCGTCGATTCCCGAGCGGGCGCTCGCGGACCTCGACGCGGCCCGGCCGGCGCTCGTCGCCGTGGACGCGTCGCTGGAGAGAGCCGTCGCGGCCACGCGCGAGAAGCTCTCGTACTCCTTCGAGAAGCTCGTCGAAAAGACGGAAGCCGCGGCGGGCCGCGCGGACGCCCAGGTGGCCCAGCAGGTGCGCCGGCTCACGGACGAGCTTCTGCCGGACGGAAAGCTCGCCGAGCGGCTCTACCCGGTCCTGCCGTACGTTCTGAAGCTCGGGAGGGCCGCCGTCGTCGGCGCGCTCCGCCGGGACCTGAAATGGGACGAGGCCGGCCTGCAGGAGATCGTGCTGTGAACCTCGACGCTGCGGTTCCCGTGGACGTCCTCGCGTTCGGCCCGCACCCGGACGACGTCGAGCTCGGCTGCGGCGGAACGCTCGCGTCTCTCGCCGGCCGGGGGCGCGGCGTCGGCATCGTCGACCTCACGCGCGGCGAGATGGCGACCCGCGGGACTCCCGAGACGCGCGCGGCGGAAGCGGCCGAGGCCGCCCGAATCCTCGGCGCGCGCTTCCGCGTGAACCTCGACCTCGGGGACGGCGACCTCCGGACGGACCGCGCCGCGCAGCTCCGCGTCGTCGAGGCCGTCCGCCGCGCCCGTCCGCGCCTCGTTCTCGCGCCGTGGACGGAGGATCGCCATCCCGACCACGAGCGCGCGGGCCGCCTCGTGGCGGAGGCCGCGTGGTACGCCGGCCTCGCGAAGCTCGAAACGGGCCTCCCGGCGCACCGCCCCGACCAGGTCGTCTTCTATGCCGCATACGCGCTGCTTCCGCCGACGTTCCTCGTGGACGTGACGGGTTCTTTCGAGGCCAAGCGGGCGGCGCTCCGTGCATACAGGAGTCAGTTCCACACGTCGGACGCGCCGCCCTCCGGCGCGCCGGAGACGTACGTCTCGTCGAAGTCGTTCTGGGACGGCGTCGAGGCGCGTGCGCGCGCCTACGGGCGCATCGCGAACGCCGCGTACGCGGAGGGCTTCCTTTCCAAGGCTCCGCCGACGCTCGCCGACCCCGCCGCCGCGTTCGCGGGGTACGAGGGGGCGAAGCCATGAAGATCGGGATCACGTGCTACCCGACTTTCGGCGGCTCGGGCGTGGTCGCGACCGAGCTCGGGCACGAGCTCGCGCGGCGCGGGCACGACGTCCACTTCATCACGTACGCGATGCCCTCGCGGCTGAACGTCTTCGCGGACCGCGTGACGTACCACGAGGTCACGGTCCCGTCGTACCCGCTCTTCCAGTACGCGCCGTACGACCTCGCCCTCGCGACGCGCATGGGCGACGTCGCGACGCACGAGAGGCTCGACCTCATCCACGTCCACTACGCGCTCCCGCACGCGATCTCGGCGCATCTCGCACGCGAGATGCTCGCGCCCGTGCGCCTCGGTCTCGTCACGACGCTGCACGGGACCGACGTGACGATCGTCGGGCAGGACCGGTCGTACCTGCCGATCACGCGTTTCGGGATCGAGAAGTCCGACGCCGTGACGGCGGTTTCCGAGCACCTGAAGCAGGTGACGATCGACGTCTTCCAGCCGAAGAAGGAGATCGTCGTCATCCCGAACTTCATCGACCCGGTGCGCTTCTCGCCGGAGTCGCCGCAGCTCTCCTGCCGTTTCGTGCCGGCGGGCCGCAGGGTCCTCATGCACGTCTCGAACTTCCGGCCCGTCAAGCGCGTCCTCGACGTCGTCGAGATTTTCGACCGCGTCCAGAAGCGCGTCCCGGCGTCCCTCGTGATGGTCGGCGACGGGCCGGACCGGCCCGCGGCCGAAGCCCTCTGCCGCGAAAAAGGGATCGCGGGCCACGTGACGTTCCTCGGAAACATGCCGGCCGTCGAGGCGCTGATGCCGTCGGCCGATCTCTACCTTCTCCCGACCGACTCCGAGTCGTTCGGCCTCTCGGCGCTCGAGGCGCAGGCCTGCGGCGTCCCCGTCCTCGGTTACGCCGTTGGCGGCCTGCCCGAGGTCGTCGTGTCCGGCGAAACGGGGTTTCTGCGCGCCGTCGGCGACGTCGCCGGCCTCGCGGACGACGGGGCCTCTCTGCTTCTCGACGACGCGCGCTACAAGACGATGTCGCAGACCGCCCGGGCCCGCGCGATCAAGCTCTTCAACGCGGACGCGATCGTCTCGCGTTACCTCGCGCTGTACGAGAGGGTCCTGGCCGCGGCGTGACGGGCCGCGCGCGCGCAGGCGAGAAGCTCTCCGCCCGTCGCGCCCCAGAAGGCGACGCGCCGGTACTCCTTCGAGAGCGTCGTCCCGAAGAGGCCGGGGTCGTCGGTCGAAAGCGTGACAGGCACGCCGGCCGCGAGGAGCGCCCGCACGGGGTGCGGCGCGCCCTCCGGCACGGCGCCGGTCGCGAGGTTCGACGTCGGGCAGACGTCGCAGACGATGCCGCGCCGCGCGAGTTGACGAAGCAGCACGGCATCCTCGGCGGCGCGGATCCCGTGCGCGAGACGCACGGGCTCGAGGTGCTTCAGCGTCTCGGCGACGGAGTCGGGCCCCGCCCACTCGCCCGCGTGCGCGACCGGCATCAGGCCGAGGCGGCGCGCGCGGCGGAAGGCCGGCGCGAAGTCCCGGGCGGGGAAGGCCGCCTCCTCGCCGCCGAGGCCGAACCCCGCGGCGCGCGGCCATGGGCGCTGCGTGTGGAGGTCGAGGACCCGGTCGGCCGACTGCGGTCCCCAGTGGCGCACGACGTCGAGCAGGACGACGATGCGCCCCCGCCGCGCGGTTTCGTGAGCGGCGAAGACGGCCTCGAGCGCTTCCTTCACCTCGAACCAGTCGAGGCCCAGCTTCTCGGCGACGGCGGGCGAGACGTAGACCTCGGCGTGGCGGATGCGCTCCCGCGCGAGGCGCGCGGTGAGGGAGCGCGCGACGGCCGCGTAGTCGGCGGCCGAGCGGATCTGCCGGCAGACGTCCCGGTAGAACGAGAAGAACGCCTCCGGCGAGCCCAGCGCGAGCCGGCGCGCGCGCACGGACGCGAGATCCGGGAAAATGGGCGCGGGCGCTCGGGAGGAGAGACGCACGAGCGTCGCTCCGGAGATCGCGCCCTCGAGGTGAAGGTGGAGCTCGACGGCGGGCGCGGCGGCGAAACGCCGGAGAAAACGGGCGGCGGACGGAGCGATTCCCACGCGGACGCATCCTACGGCGTCTTCCGGACGGGACCCGTCCCGCTCGGAGCCCCGCCGCGCGGCCGGCTCTGGATACGCGCGGCGGCGTTCGGCGTCGACCTCCTGCTCGTGGCGGGCGGGCCGCTCCTCGTCGCCTCGGCGATCGTCTTCGGGATCGCCTTCGTGTCCGAACAGGCGCCGGCCGGTCTCGACGACGGTTTCCGGGCGGCGCAGGTGCTCGCGGGCCTCCTGTTCCTTTTCCGGGACGCCGCCGGAGGGAGCCCCGGGAAGAAGCTCTTCGGCCTGCGCCTGATCCGCGGGGGCGGCTCGGCGTCGGGGCCGGCGGCCTCCCTTGCCCGAAACGTGCCGCTCCTCGTCCCGGGATGGAATCTCGTTGAAATTGCATCGGTTATCCGTCGTCGGGACGGCCGGAGGCCAGGCGACAAACTGGCCGGGACGACGCTCGTGGAGGCCTGAGAGGCCGCTCCGAAACCTTTCCCTGCCGCCGCACGTTCTCTCAGGTGGGAGCCGCCATGCACGCCACGCCCAGAACCCGCCCCGGCCGTCCCGCCCGCGTCGGCGGAGCCCTCGCGGCCGCGCTTCTCGTGGCGGCCGCCGCCTCCGGCGTGCGGGCCGACGACGCGAAGGAAGAGCGTTTCGAGAAGACGTACGAGCTGGCCGGCGTCCGCAAGGTCCGCCTCCAGAACGTGAACGGCGCCGTGAACATCGAGTCGGGCGGCGAGAACCTGAAGGTCGTGGCCGCCAAGACGGTCCGCCGCGCCTCCGACGCCGACGTCCTGAAGGAAACCGAGATCCGGGTGACGAAGACGGGCTCGGCGATCGAGATCGAGACGATCCTCCCCAAGCAGGGGAAGTTCTTCAACTGGTCCTTCTTCGGGCGGTCGAGCTCGGCGGAGGTCTCCTACCAGATCACGCTGCCGGCGGGCGTCGCCGTCGAGGCCGAGACCGTCAACGGCCGGATCGGCGCGTCGAAGCGGACGGGCGACCTCGTCCTTTCGACCGTGAACGGCGCCGTGAAGGTGGACGGCCAGGACGGGCCCCTGAAGGTCAACACGGTGAACGGCTCCGTGGAGGTCTCGTTCGCGAGCGCGATGCGGCAGGCCAGCCTCGAAACCGTCAACGGCTCGGTGACGGTGACGTGCGCGAAGGACTCCTCGATCCGCTGCGCGCTCCAGACGACCAACGGCCGGATCCAGTCCGAGTTTCCCGTGACGATCGAGGGCAAGTGGGGACCGAAGGAGGCCCACGGCTCGATCAACGGGGGCAGGGAGAGCCTCGCGGTCGAAACCGTGAACGGCGACGTCCGGCTCTTCGTGGCCGACTCCTCGGCCGTCCGCAAGTAATCGCGCCTCCGGCCGGAGGCCGCGTCCCGGGGGAAAAGGAATGGTGCCCTGGGCCAGACTCGAACTGGCACGGATTGCTCCACACGCCCCTCAAACGTGCGCGTCTACCAATTCCGCCACCAGGGCACCCTCGCGAGGGAGGGGGATCTTAACCGAACTCTACTTCGTTGCGGGAGCCGCGGGAGCCGTGATCGGAGCGACCGGCGCCGCCGGAAGCGCGGTCACGGGCACCGGGGCGGCGGGGACGGAAGCCTTCGCGGGCGTCGCCCCGACCGACTTCGCGAGCACGGAGCCGGGGCGCCGCGCCTGGATGAGGGAGATGGCGACCGCGAGGACCGAGAACGCCACGAAGGACCACGTCGTGATCTTCTCGAGGAGCGTCGTCGCGCCGCGGGCGCCGAACGTCGTCTGCGAGGAGGAGGCCCCGAAGGCCGCCGACACGTCCGCGCCCTTGCCCTGCTGGAGCAGGACGACGAGGATCAGGAACACGCAGACGATCACGTAGATCGGGACGAGAACGTACAGCCACATGCGGTGAACTCCGGGCCCGCCACTCATCTCGCGGACGAGATCGGCGGGGCCGCAGATGATAGCGGAAACACCGGCCGGGCGCGACTTTCGGGGTCGAAAGGGGCCCGACGGCTCAGCCGGCAGCCCGGAGAATCGCCCCGAACGCCGCCGCGTCCAGCGAGGCCCCGCCCACGAGCCCCCCGTCCACGCCGGGCTGGCGGAAGAGCTCCGGCGCGTTCGCGGGCGTGACGGACCCGCCGTAGAGGATCCGGATCGAGGCGGCGGCCGCCCCCCAGCGCGCGCCCAGGGCCTCCCGGAGAACCGCGTGCGCCTCGGCGGCCATGGCCGGCGTCGCGGCGAGGCCCGTTCCGATCGCCCAGACCGGCTCGTACGCGAGCGCAATGCCGGGCGGGGGCGCCGCGAAGCCGTCGAGGGCGGCGAGCTGGCCCGTCAGGATCGCGCGTGTGGCGCCCGCCTCGCGCTCGGCACGCGTCTCTCCGATGCAGTAGAGCGGCGCGATCCCGTTCTCGACGAGGCGCTCGATCTTTCGCGCGAGAAGAGGGTTCATTTCGCCGTGGCGTTGCCGGCGCTCGCTGTGCCCGACGAGGCCGATCGAGACCCCGAGTTCCTTCAGGCTGGCCGCCGAAACCTCCCCCGTGAACGCGCCCTGCGTCTCGGGCGAGACGTCCTGCGCGGCGAGCGCGATCCGCGAGCCCCGGAGGCGGCGGCCGACGCGATCGAGCGCGCCGAACGACGGGGCGAGGCCGACGTCGACGCCCGGCGGGAGACGCGCGTCGAGAAGGCGCTCGGCGAGCGCGAGCGACGCCGATGGCGTGAGGGACATCTTCCAGTTCGCGACGACGAGCCGGCGTGAGGCCATCGGCGTCAACGCAGGGCCTCGATGCCGGGCAGCGCCTCGCCGGCGACGAGGTCGAGCGACGCCCCGCCACCGGTCGAGACGTGCGAGATCGAGCCCGCGAGACCCGCCGCGACGACGGCCTCCACGCTCTCGCCGCCGCCCACGACGGTGAAGCCGGAGCAGGCGGCCAGGAGCTTCGCGACGCCGAGCGTCCCGGCGTCGAAGGGCTTCGTCTCGAAGACTCCCATGGGGCCGTTCCAGAAGATCGTTTTCGCGTCCTTCGTCATCCGTCGAAACATCTCGAGCGTCTTCGGGCCGACGTCGAAGGCGGCCCCGTCGGCCGGGATTGCGTTCATCGCGACGGTCTTCGCGGACGAGGCCTTGTCGAGCGACGGCGCGACCATGAAGTCCGACGGGAGGACGAGCGCGACGCCGCGCTCCCTGCAACGGTCCATGATGGCGCGCGCGACGGGCACGCCCGCGGGCTCGAGGAGCGACTTTCCGACCGGCAGGCCGAGCGCCGCGACGAAATGGTTCGCCATCCCTCCGCCGACGAGGACGACGTCGGCCTTCTCGACGAGGGTCTTCAGCGCCTTGATCTTTCCCATGATCTTCGCGCCGCCGAGGATGGCGGCGAACGGGTGGTCGATGTCGGTCGCGACCTTCGCGAGAGCCGTCAGCTCCTTCTCCATGAGGAGGCCGATTCCGCGGCGGTCGCGCGGGAAGAACGCCGCCATCCCCGCCGTCGAGGCGTGCGCGCGGTGGGCCGTGCCGAACGCGTCGTTCACGTAGACGTCCGCGAGCGCGGAGAGCCGCTTCGCGAACGCCGGGTCGTTGGCCTCCTCGCCCGCGTGGAAGCGGACGTTCTCGAGGAGAAGGACTCCGCCGGGGGGCAGGGCGCCTTCGGCCCTTTCGGCTTCGGGGCCGACGCAGTCGGGCGCGAACGCGACGGGGGTTCCGAGCCGGTGCTCGAGCGTCCGGGCCACGGGCGCGAGCGAGTATTTCGGATCGGCGGCGCCCTTGGCCTTGCCGAGGTGCGACGCGAGGACGATGTGGCGCGCGCCGCGCTCTTTCGCGAGGAGGATGGTCGGCAGCGCCTCGACGACGCGCGTGTCGTCGCGCACGACCCCGTCCTTCAGCGGAACGTTGAAGTCCACGCGAATGAAGACGCGCTTGCCGGAAAGGTCGAGTCCGGTGATCGAGGGAGGAAGGTCCGCCATTGGGTCCTCCTGCTGGTGACCGCGACACGATCCTAACCGACCGGGCGCTTATAGTCGGGCCGTGGAGATGCCGTCTCGTCCCGCGACGTCTGTCGTGCCGTACGTCTACCGCGCGGGCGTCCTCACCCTCCTCGACCAGCGCCGCCTGCCGCACGAGGAGTCCGTCCTCGAGTGCGCGAGCGCCCTCGAGACGGCCGAGGCGATCCGCAGCCTCGCCGTCCGGGGGGCTCCGCTCATCGGCGTCGCGGCGGCCTACGGGATGTGCGCGGAGGCGCGGCGCGTCCTGCCGCGCGTGCCGGAGGATCTGGACGCGGCGCTCCACGCCGCCGCGGACCGGCTCGAAGCCGCGCGCCCGACCGCGGTGAACCTCGCCTGGGCCGTCGCGCGGATGCGCGGCGTGGCGCTCGCGACGGCGGGAGGCGATGCCGAAGGGCGCGTCCTCCTCCTCGAGGCCGAGGCGGACCTCATCGCCGCCGAGGACCGCGCCGCCTGCGCGGAGATCGGGCGGCTCGGCGCCGCGTGGCTCAGGGCCCGCTTTTCCGTCGGCGTCCCGACCGTCCTGACGCACTGCAACGCGGGCGCGCTCGCCACGGCGGGAATCGGCACGGCTCTCGGGATCGTGCGTGCGCTCGCCGCCGGCGGAAAGCTCGCGATCCTCGCGGACGAGACGCGCCCGTTTCTCCAGGGCGCGCGCCTCACGGCGTGGGAGCTCGCGAAGGACGGCCTGCCCGTCACGCTCCTCCCGGACGTCGCGGCGGCTTCCCTCATCGCGCGCGGGCGCGTTCACGCGGTCGTCGTCGGCGCGGACCGCATCGCCGCGAACGGCGACGTCGCGAACAAGGTCGGAACGTACGGCCTTGCGCTCGCGGCGCACGCTCACGGCGTGCCGTTCGTCGTCGCGGCGCCGACGACGACGCTGGACCCCGCGACGCCGGACGGCGCGGCGATCCCGATCGAGGAGCGCGACGGCGCGGAGGTCGTCGACCTGCCGCTGCCCGGCGGCGGGTCGGTGTCGCTGGCGCCCGCGGGCGTCTCGGCGCTCTACCCGGCGTTCGACGTGACGCCGTCGGCCCTCGTCGACGCGATCGTGACCGAGCGCGGGATCTCCGAGCGCCCGCACGCGGCGGGGCTCGCGCGGCTCCTCGCACCCCGATGAGCGGCCCCGCCGGCCCGGGCGAGCTTCTTCTCGCGTTCGAGACGTCCTGTGACGAGACGGCCGTCGCCCTCCTCGACGGGGAGGGCCGCGCGCGCGCATCCCGCATCGCCTCGCAGGAGGCCGCGCACCGGGCCTTCGGCGGTGTCGTGCCCGAGATCGCCGCCCGCGCCCACCTGCAGAACCTCCCGCCGCTCCTCGAGGCCGCGCTTGCGGACGCGGGCGTGACGCTCGCCGACGTCTCGGCCGTCGCCGCAACGGCGGGCCCGGGCCTCGTCGGCGCGCTTCTCGTCGGCCTCTCCGAGGGCAAGGGCGTCGCGCTCGGCCTCGGCGTTCCCTTCGTCCCCGTCCACCACATCGAGGCGCACGCGCTGTCCGCGTTCGTCGACCCCGAAGGCGGCCCGGCGGCGGCCGTGCCGGAGCGATTCGGGGCGCTCGTCGTCTCGGGCGGACACACGCACCTCTACCGGTTCTCGGGAGCGCGCATCGACCGCCTCGCGCGGACGCGCGACGACGCGGCGGGCGAGGCCTTCGACAAGGTCGCGAAGATGGCCGGGCTGGGCTACCCGGGCGGCCCCGCGGTGGACCGGCTGGCCCGGCGCGGGCGCGCCGCGCGGCCCTTCGCCGTGCCGCAGTTCAAGGACCGGTCGGCCGACTTCAGCTTCTCGGGGCTCAAGACGTCCGTGCGCGAGAGGCTCGGCGAGATCGGGCGCGCGCCAGTCTCGGGGCTGCCGTCGGGGCCCGCTCTCGAGCCCGCCGACGCGCCGCAGGAGCTCTGTGACCTCATGGCCGACGTCGAGGCCGCCGTCGTCGACCAGCTCGTCGACCGCGTGGAGCGCATCGCCCGTGCGGAGCGGTTTGGCGTGCTGACCGTCTCGGGCGGCGTCGCGGCGAACACGCTCCTCCGGGAGCGCCTCCCCGCGTGGGGAAAGACGCGCGGCGTCGACGTGCGCGTCGCGCCGCGCGCCCTGACCGGCGACAATGCCGTCATGATCGGCTTCGCCGGGCTGCGGCGACTGGCCGGGGGCCGCCTCGGCGAGGGACTCGCGGCCGTCGCGCGCTCGCGCTGGCCGCTCGAGACTCTCGACTGACGCACGGCCCGCCGGGGGCAGAAAAGGGCTCGCTCCGCTAGAATCCGCGCTCCGCCGCGCCTTTTTCGCGCCGCGCCCCCCGCATGACCGACCCCTCGCGCATCCGCAACTTCTCGATCGTCGCTCACATCGACCACGGGAAGACGACCCTGTCCGACCGGATCCTCGAGATCACGGGCGCGCTGACGGCGCGCGAGATGACCGAGCAGGTTCTGGACGACAACCCGATCGAGAAGGAGCGCGGAATCACGATCAAGGCGCGCTCGGTCACTCTCAAGTACCGGGCCGAGGACGGACGGGACTACACGCTGAACCTCATCGACACGCCCGGGCACGTGGACTTCACCTACGAGGTGTCGCGTTCGCTCGCCGCGTGCGAGGGCGCCGTCCTCGTGGTGGACGCGACGCAGGGCGTCGAGGCCCAGACGCTCGCGAACGCGTACCTCGCCATCCACAACGACCTCACGATCGTCCCGTGCATCAACAAGGTCGACCTCCCGTCCGCCGTTCCCGAGATGGCGCGCGAGCAGATCGAGGAGGTCATCGGGATCCCCGCCCGCCACGCGGTCCTGACGTCCGGCAAGGTCGGGACGGGCGTGCGCGACCTGCTCGAACAGATCGTCCACGACATCCCGGCGCCGAAGGGCGATCCGGCGGCGCCGCTGAAGGCGCTCCTCTTCGACTCGTGGTTCGACGTCTACCGCGGCGTCACGTGCCTCGTGCGCGTGCACGAGGGGACGATCCGGCCGGGCATGAAGATCCGGATGATGGGGACCGGCCTCGGCGGCGAGGTCCAGGAAGTCGGGATCTTCAACCCGAAGCCGCTCGTCGTGCCCGACCTCTCCGTCGGCGAGGTCGGCTACGTCATCGCGGGCATCAAGGACCTCCACGCCGCCAAGATCGGCGACACCGTCACGGAGACCGAACGACCGACCGCGGAGGCGTTCCCCGGCTTTTTGGACGTCAAGCCCATGGTCTTCGCGTCGATCTTCCCGACGGAGACGGAGGCGTACGAGGATCTGCGCGACGCGATGGAGAAGCTCCGGCTGAACGACGCCTCCTTCACGTTCGAGCCCGAGTCGTCGACGGCGCTCGGGTTCGGCTTCCGGTGCGGGTACCTCGGCCTCCTCCACATGGAGATCATCCAGGAGCGCCTCGAGCGCGAGTTCAACCTGTCGCTCATCACGACGGCGCCGTCGGTCCCGTACCGGATCACGACGACGCGCGGCCAGGAGCTCGAGATCTCGAACCCCGTGAAGCTCCCCGACGTGCAGCTCATCGAGGAGATGCGCGAGCCGTACATCCTCGCGACGATCATCACGAAGGACGAGTTCCTCGGCGGGATCCTCGCGCTCGCCCAGGAGCGGCGCGGCACGCAGGTGTCGCTCGAGTACGCGGGCACGCAGCGCGCCGTCCTCAAGTACGAGCTCCCGCTGAACGAGGTCATCCTCGACTTCTACGACAAGCTCAAGTCGCTCTCCCGGGGCTACGCGTCGTTCGACTACCAGCTCATCGACTACCGGCCCGGGGACCTCGTGAAGCTCGACGTCCTCATCAACGGCGAGCCCGTGGACGCCCTCGCGTTCATCGTCCACCGCGACAAGGCGCAGACGAAGGGCCGCTCGATCGTGGAGAAGATGAAGGAGATGATCCCGCAGCAGATGTTCGAGGTCGTCATCCAGGCGGCGATCGGCTCGAAGATCCTGGCGCGTTCGACCGTGAGGGCGATGCGCAAGAACGTGATCGCGAAGTGCTACGGCGGCGACATCACGCGCAAGAAGAAGCTGCTCGAGAAGCAGAAGGAAGGCAAGCGGCGCATGAAGAAGGTCGGCCGCGTCGACCTCCCGCAGGAGGCCTTCCTCGCCGTTCTCAAGGTCGACTCGTGAGCCGCCCCGGACGCTTCGCGGAGACGGCCGAGGCCGTCCTCGTCGCGGCGGCGCTCGCGCTCTTCGTCAAGGCCTTCGTCTTTCAGATCTTCCACGTCCCCACGTCGTCCATGGAGGACGCCGTGCTCGCGGGAGACCGGATCGTCGTGGACAAGGTCGCCTACGCTCCGCACGCGGGGCCCTGGGCGCGGCTCCTCCCGTACCGGGCCCTGACGCGGGGCGACGTGGTCGTGTTCCGCGACCCGCGGGACGCCGCGCGCGACCTTCTCAAGAGGGCCGTCGCGACGGGCGGCGACACCGTGGAGCAGCGGGCGAAGCAGCTGCGCGTGAACGGCTTTGCACGGGACGAGTCCTTCGTCGTCCACCGCGACGCCGCGACGTACGGCGCGGATGCGCCGCCGGCGCTCGCGAAACGCGACTCCTTCGGGCCGGCCGCGGTGCCGGAGGGCCGGTTCTTCGCGATGGGGGACAACCGCGACGACTCGCAGGATTCGCGTTTCTGGGGGCCCGCTCCGGCCGCGAACCTCGAGGGCCGGGCCGTCTGCGTCCTCTGGTCGTGGGCGCCCGCCGGCCGGACGTTTTCGGGGCGGGGCGCGGCGCTACGCCGGACGCTCGACACCGGGTTACACTTTTTCGCCAGGACGCGCTGGAACCGGACGTTCCGGGCGGTCCGTTGAGGAAGATCCGTCCGGACGGCCGCGTCGAAGAGAGGAGCTCGCACATGCGTCGCAACGGGAATCGTGGGGAAGGCGCCTTCGGTCTGATCGTCGGGCTTGCGATCCTGTTCGTGGCCGTGGTTGCGCTGGTGCGGATCGTTCCGCTGCACATCCACGGCAACGAGATCCTCGACGCGATGAACGAGGCGGCGAACTTCGGCGGGCTGAAGCCGCTCGAGAAGCTCCGGATGGACGTCTACCTCAAGGCGCAGGACGCGAAGGTCCCGCTCCAGCTGCAGGACATCCACGTCGACAAGAACGGGAGCTACGTCGTGATCGCGGCGCGGTACAAGCAGACCGCCGACATCTTCGGCTACAAGTACGTCTACCTGTTCGACAAGAAGGTCGAGAAGCCGGTTTTCTAGCCGCGCGATGGCAAAGACGCGCGAGCACGAAGACGATCCCTTGACCGAGGTCCGGCTGGACGTGTGGCTGGACGTGGCGTGCCTCTTTCCGACGCGCTCGCAGGCCGCGGCGGCGTGCGCCGGCGGCAAGGTGGACCTGAACGGCCACGCGTCCGCCGCGCACAAGCTCCTCCGCGCGGGAGACCGCCTGTCGATCTCGTTCGCGCGCGGCAGGCGCACGTTCGTCGTGAGAGGGCTGGCCGAGCGGCACGTGAAGAAGGCGGACGCCCGCGCCCTTTTCGAGGAGACGACGCCTCCCCCGACCCCGGAGGTTCTCGAGGCGCGGAGGCTCGAACGGATGTTCGCTCCGAAGGACGCCGGCGGCGCCCGCCCCACGAAGAAGGAGCGGCGGCAGCGCGAGAGGACGCGCGGGTGGTGAGGCGCCGCGCGCGCCTGAGACTCTACGAGATCGTCCTCCTCGCCGACGTCGTTGTCGTCGCCATCCTCCTCCGGACACGCGCCCGCATGAACGTCGATCTGCTGCGCACGCTCCTCGACATGTGGCAGTTCGTCGCGATCACGGGGTCCGTTCTCCTCGCCGGCGTCCTCGTGCGCGCGCTCCTCGCGGGGCGCCGCGGGAAGAGGCGCGGGGCGGCCCGGCTCCGCGCGCTCCTCCGGCCGAGGTCCCTCCCGGATCTGGCGCGGCTCCTCGCGGTCCTCACGCTCACGTCCTGGGCCTACAGCTGGCTCAAGGTCGCGCTCCCGCTCTTCCGCCCCGACGTCCTCTTCGACCCGGGCCTCTTCCGGATCGAGACGGCGCTCCATCTGGGCGTGAATCCCGGGCGCTTCCTCCAGGGCCTCTTCCCGTATCCGGCCCTGTGGCGCGCTCTCGACGTCTATTACGGTGCGTTCATCTGGACCGTCATGGCGGGCGTCGCCTGGTTCGGGGCGGCGCTCTCCGTGCGCGACCGCGCGCGTTTCGCGGCGGGCTTCACGTTCCTCTGGATCTTCGGCGCGTGGTTCTACTTCGCGGTGCCGTCGCTCGGTCCCTGTTACGTCCTCAAGGACGACTACACGGAGGTCCGCGCCGCGATGCCGGGGCAGTCCGCGACGATGGACCTCCTCTTCGCGCACTACGGCCGGATCCGTTCGCTCCACCGCCACCCGGAGGGGTTCGACATCTCCCCGTATCTCGGCGTGGCCGCGATGCCGTCGCTGCACGTCGCGGCGCAGGCGTTCCTCATGTTCTTCGCGCGCCGGCGGTCGAAGGCGCTCTTCGCGCTCTTCGCGGCGCTGACCGCCGTGACCCTCTTCACCTCCGTCGTGAGCGGGTGGCATTACGCGATCGACGGGTACGCGGGCCTCCTTCTCGCGTGGGCCTGCGAGGCGGCGGGAAGGCGAAGCGTCCCGCCCGCGTAACATCCGGCGGATGCGGATCATCCTCTTCACGGGCAAGGGCGGCACCGGCAAGACGACGGTGGCGGCCGCGACGGGCCTGACGCTCGCGGCGCAGGGCCTGAAGACGCTCGTGATGTCCGTCGACGCCGCGCACTCGCTCGCCGACTCGTTCGACCTGCCCGGAGCCCTCACGGACAAGCACCGCGGCGAAGCCGTGCCGGTCGCGGAGAACCTCTGGATCCAGGAAGTGGACGTCACGGAGGAGATCGGGCGCCACTGGAAGGACATCTCGGGCTACATCACGGCCCTCCTCGCGGTGACGGGCGTCGAAGAGGTGCTCGCCGAGGAGCTCGCGATCTTTCCCGGAATGGAGGAAGTGTCCGCCCTTCTCTACGTGAACCGCTACGCGAAGGAGAAGGCGTTCGACGTCCTGATCCTCGACTGCGCGCCCACGGGCGAGTCCCTGCGCTTCGTCTCCCTGCCGCCGACGCTCGACTGGTACATGACGAAGCTCTTCCGGATCCAGAGGAACATTCTGAAGGTCGCGCGGCCCGTCGCGAAGAAGGTCGCGAACGTCCCGCTCCCGCCGGACCGCTACTTCGACAACGTTCAGTCGCTCGCCGAGAAGCTCGACGGCGTCGACGCGCTCCTGAAGGACCCGAAGACGACGACCGTCCGCCTCGTCACGAACGCGGAGAAGATCGTGATCAAGGAGACGCAGCGCGCCTTCATGTATTTCGGCCTCTACGGGTTCACCGTGGACGCCGTGATCGTGAACCGGCTGCTCCCCGCCAGGATGCACGACCCGTTCTTCGACAAGTGGCGCAGGACCCAGGCGCAGTTCCTCGAGGAGGCGCACCGCTACTTCGACCCGGTTCCCCTCTTCACGCTCCCGCTCCGCGACGACCAGGTCCTCGGCTCGGCGGCGCTCCTTTCTCTCGGAACGGAGCTGTGGGCCGGCCGCGACGCGGCGGCGTCGTTCCGTTCGGACGCGCCCTACCGGTACACGAAGCAGAACGGCCGCTACGTCCTCACGCTCGACTTACCCTTCGTCGCGAAGGAGGACGTCGATCTCGCGGTCGCCTCGGGCGACCTCGTCGTCCGCATCGGCAACGTCCGGCACCACGTCCCGATCCCGCGGACGCTCGCGGGTTTCACGCCATCCGGCGCGAAGGTCGAGGACGGCAAGCTCACCGTGCGCTTCGCGCGCGCGACGGAGGCGCCCTGATGGCACGCAAGAAGAAAACCGTCGATCCCCTCGAGGCCGACTTCGGTCCCGGCGTCGCGGCCGCGGACGCGGCGGAAGCCGCGGCGGGCGCCCCGCGCGCCGGCGGCCCGATTCCCGGGCTCGCCTGCGGCGGCGAAGGCTGTTTCCTCCGGCCCGCGGCCGGGCTGATCGGGAGGTTCTCGGTGTCGCTCGCGGGGCGCGCCGCGCTCGGCCGGGCTGCGTTCTCGGGCATCGAGCTCATGAAGGCCCTGCGCGACTTCCTCGACGAGGAGATCGCGCTCGCCACGCGCGCGACGAAGGGAGACGGCGCTCCGCGCTACGAGAAGATCAAGGTCGAGTAGCGGGCGGACGGGTCAGAGCGCGGCCGCGATCTCGGCGGCGATCGCCCGCGCGGCGGCGGCGGGATCGGGAGCGCCCGTGACGGGCCGGCCGACGACGAGGAGGTCCGCCCCCGCACGGATCGCGTCGGCGGGCGTCGCGACGCGCTTCTGGTCGCCCTTCTCCGCACCCGCGGGGCGCACGCCGGGCACGACGAGCAGGAAGTCCTTCCCGCACGCGGCGCGAATCGCGGAGATCTCCTCCGGCGAGCAGACGACGCCGTCGAGGCCCGATTCCTGCGCGAGCGCGGCCAGACGCACGGCGGCCTCGCGCGGGGAGCCGCCGAAGCCGATCGTCGCGAGCGCGCCCGCGTCCAGGGAGGTCAGGACCGTGACGGCGATGAGCTTCGGGGCGGGACGGCCGGCCTTCGCGGCGGCCGCGCGCCCCTCGTCTCCGAACGCCCTCATCATGTCGCGCCCGCCGGAGGCGTGGCAATTCACGATCGCCGCGCCCGTCGCGACGGCCGCGGCTGCGGCCCGGCCGACGGTGTTCGGGATGTCGTGGAGCTTGAGGTCGAGGAACACGTCCGCGCCGGAGGCGACGAGCTCGCGGACGAGGGCCGGTCCTTCCGCGACGAACGCCTCGAGACCGAGCTTCAGGACGCCGGCCTCGGGGGCGACGCGGCGCGCCATCGCGAGGAGCGAGGCGCGGTCCGGGAGGTCCAGCGCGACGGCGAGGCGGGCGCGCGCGTCAGGCAAACCGGTGATCCTCGCGCGGCCTCGTCTTCAGGGTTCCGACGAGGTCGGAGGCGCGCGCGATTCTGCGTTCGCCGCACCACGCGGAGAGCTCGCCGACGAGCCGGCCCGCAAGGGAGGGATCCCGGAAGTTCGCCGTGCCGATCTGGACGGCGTTCGCGCCCGCGACGAGGAACTCGACGACGTTCTCGACCGTCTCGATCCCGCCCATTCCGAAAATCGGGATCTTCGGAAGCGCCTTGCGAACTTCCCAGACCATGCGGAGGGCGATCGGGCGGATCGCCGGGCCCGACAGGCCGCCCGTCGTGAAGCCGATTTTCGGCGTCCGCGTCTCGAGGTCGATCGCGAGGCCGACGAGCGTGTTGATGAGCGAGAGCGCGTCCGCCCCGGCGTCCACGGCCGCCTGCGCGACCGCGACGATGTCCGTCACGTTCGGCGAGAGCTTCACGACGAGGACGTGCGGGGTCGCGGCGCGGACCTTCTTGACGAGAGCCGAGAGGGCCTGCGGATTGTTGCCGAAGATCATCCCGCCCTTCACGACGTTGGGACACGAGACGTTCAGCTCGATCGCCGCGACCCGGCGGTCCGCGCCGATGCGCTCGACGACGGCGACGTAGTCCTCCTCCGCGTCGCCCCAGACGTTCGCGATCACCGTCGCGCCCTTCCTGTGGAGCTCGGGGAGCTTCTCGGCGAGGAACGCGTCCACGCCGACGTTCTGGAGACCGATCGCGTTCAGCATCCCCGCGTCCGTCTCGCAGATGCGCGGCGGAGGATTTCCGTGGCACGGGCGGCGCGACAGCCCCTTGACGCTGATGGCGCCGAGCGCCGCGAGGTCGAGGTAGTCCGCGAACTCGAGGCCGTAGCCGAACGTGCCCGAGGCCGTCGCGATCGGGTTCTTCAGGCGCAGGCGCCCCATCTGGACGGTGAGGTCGACGGCCATCAGACCCTCTTCCAGTCGATGAAGGACGGGGGCACGCACGGCCCTTCCTTGCAGATCGTGGCGAAGCGGCCGTCCGCGGTCGGCGCGACGCAGCCGAGGCAGACGCCGAAGCCGCACGCCATCTCGGACTCCATCGCGAAGGAGGCGTCGAGCCCCGCCTTTTCGACGAGCGCGGCGAGCGTCCTGAACATCGGGAGCGGGCCGCACGCGAAGACGCGCCGGTAGGACGTCCCGCCCTCGAGGGCGTGCGCCAGGATGTCCGTCACGCGCCCCCGCCGGCCGAGAGAGCCGTCGTCGGTGGCGTACCGGCAGCGGTGCGGGCCGAGGAAGCGCTCGAAGTCGGCGCGCTTCAGGATGTCGTTCTCGTTGCGGCCGCCGTAGTAGAGGTCCGCGGCGAGGCCGCGTGCGGCGAGGGTGCGGGCGAGGAGGACGAGCGGCGCCAGGCCGATTCCGCCCGCCACGAGGGCGACGCGGTCGCCGGTCTTGAGGTCGTCCGTCGGGAACGGGACGCCGAGCGGGCCGAGCACGGGCACCGGCGTTCCCTCGGGAAGCCGTCCGAGCGCTCCCGTGCCGACGCCGACGGCTTTCACGACGAACTCGATCGCGGGAACGCCCGCGACGGTCGTGACGTCCGCGATCGAGAACGCCCGCCGGAGGTACGGCCGGAGGCCGTCCCCCGCCTGCAGCATCGCGAAGTGTCCCGCTTTCGCCGCCGGGCCGATCGTGCCGGCCTGGAGGAACAACGAATAGTGCGCCGCGTCGTAGTGCAGCGTGCGGAGGACGCGAAGCGTTTCGTTGACGGCCATCGGGAAGGGGGCGAGACTCGCCGGGCGCGGATTATATGGACGAGAGACGTCGGGCGTTGCCGTTCGTGCTGGCGGGGGCGCTCGCCGGCGTCGCGGCGGCCGACGTCCTGATCGGACTGAATCCCGATCTCCTCGCGCCCGCCTCCGCGCTGCGGGTCCTCGCGGTGCTCGGCGCGATCGGCGCGGCGCTCGCGGCGCCCCTCGCGTGGCTCCGGAAACGGCCCGCGACGCGCGCGTCGACGCTTCTTCTCGCACTCCTGCTCGGCCTCGCGGCCGCCGGCGTCGAAGTCCAGCGCCGGGCGACGCACGATTTCGTCCCCGGGGGCGGGCGGCGCGTCCTCGTGGCCGCGGCGCTCGCGCTCGCGGCGGGAGCGTTCCTCCTCGTCTTCGCGGCGGGGCGCGGCGCGCCCGCGCGGCCCGTCGCGGCCGTGCTCGTCCTGCTTCTCCTCGCGCCGCTCGCGGGACGCCGCGCGCCGGAGCGGGCGGTGCTCGCGAGCCCCGAGCCGCTGGCGCGCGCCGCGCGCCGGAGCCTCCTCGTCATCGGGGTCGAAGGGATTTCCTGGGATCTCCTGACGGCGTTCGCCTCCGAGGGTTCGCTCCCGACGTTTGCGCGGCTGCTTTCGGAAGGGGCGGCGGGGCCGCTCGCGTCTCTCGCGCCGTACGACCGGGCGGCCCTCTGGACGTCCGCGGCGACGGGGAAGAAGCCCGGGAAGCACGGCGTCGTCTCGGAGTTCCGCCGCGTCGCGCTCTCGGGAACGTTTCGCCTCCTGCCGGTCGTGCCGGGGCTCGGGCGGCTCGTCCCTCCGCTCGGGACGTGGGTGCGCGAGGACGGCGCGCGGCGCCGCAGCCTCACGTTCTGGGAGATTCTCGTCGCGCGCGGCCACGAGTCGGCGGTCCTGAACTGGCCTTGCTCGGCCCCGGCGCGCGACGGAACGGTGCTCTGGGCGACGGACCGTTTCTTCGCGGGCGACGACGGGGACGACGCGGCGCGGCCGGCCGAAGCCGCCCGGCGCGCGCGCCTCTTCCGCGTCTCTCCGGGCGGGCTGGACCGGCCGCTCGCCCGCGCGCTCGGCCCGGACGGCCTTCCCGACGGGCCGGCCCGCCGCGATCCGCCCGCCGCAGCCGCGCGCGACCTGAGCGTCGTCGGTGCGGCGCTCGGCGCGCTTCCCGCCGGGCCGAACAACGTCGCGGCCCTCGTCCTCTCCGGCCTCGCGACGGCCGCGCGCCTCTTCGGCGGCGCCGGGGACGCGCGCTACTGGGGGCTCGCGGCGCCTGAAGGGGCCGAGGCGCGGGCCCGCGCCCTGAAGGCGTACTACCGGTTTCTCGACGACACGCTCGCGGACGTTCTCGAACGCGAGGGCAAGGAGCGGACGATCTGCCTCTTCGCACCCGTCGGCTGGGGCCCGCCCACGACGGCCGAGGCCGTCGTGCGCTTCGTGCGCGGGCGCGTGCCCGGGGCGGGCCCCGACGCCTCGCGCGACGGGTTCGTGCTTCTCGCCGGCGCGGGCGTCCGGTCGGGCGTGCGCCTGACCTCGGCCGGCGTCCTCGATCTCGCCCCGACGCTTCTCGTGCTCGCGGGCGAGCCGCTCGCGCGCGACATGGACGGCCGCGTCCTCGCCGAGGCGTTCGACGAGAGGTTCGCGGAGATCGCGAGCGTCCCGGTGATCACGACGTTCGAGCCCGGGGGGCCGCAGTGACGTCCGGCACGCGCGTGCGCGTGGTCGTGTTTCTCGCGGCGCTCTTCGGCGCCGGACTGCGCCTCGTGAACCTCTCGGCGTGGCCGCCGGGTCCGTGGATCGACGAGGCCTACGCGCTCCGCGCGGCGCGCCTGCTCCCGCCCGGCGTGTCCCTCTTCGGCACGACGGCGCTCACGCCGCCCGGCGAGGGCTTCGTGAACATGTGGGTTCCGAACGCGACCCTGCGTGCGATCCGCGCGCTCGACGTCGCGGCCGGCGGAGGACTCGCGTCCTTTCATGCGCTCTCGGCCGTGCCGGCGCTCGCCCTGCTCGCGGCGTTCCTGCTCCTCGCGGCGGAGGCGTGCCGCGGCCGGCCGTTCGCGCACGGGTCCGCCGCGGTGCTCGGCGCGACCTCGATGTGGCTCCTCACGACGGGGCGATGGGGCTGGGTGGCCCTCGCGACGTCGGCCCTCGCCGCGCTCGCGACGTGGGCGGGCCTGCGCGCGGCGCGGACGGGCTCGGCGGCGCTCGCGCTTCTCGCGGGCGCGTGCGCGGGGCTCGGGGCGTACGGGTATGCCGCGGGGCGCCTCTTCCTCGCGGCCCCGGCCGTCGCGCTCGCGTCCGCGCTCGTTTTCTCGCTGGCGCCGAGCGACGCGCACCACGCCGCGGGACGGAGGGTCTCGCGCCTCGCGGCGCTCGCGCTCGCGGCGGAGATCGCCGTCGTCGCGCCGCTGGCCGCGCACTACGCCCGGAATCCCGACCGCTTCTTCGCCCGCGAGCGCGAGCTCTCGCTCCTCCGGCACGGGGGAGCGGACGCAGGGCTTCTCCTCGCGCGGAACGTGACGGAGTACGCGGCTCTCTTCTTCTGGCGCGGGGACGCGAACGAACGGCACGGCGACCCGGGCCGGCCCGTCGTCCCCGCCGCCGTGGCGGGCCTCGCGCTGGCGGGCGCCGCGTGGGGCGCCGCGCGCGGGGGTTCTTCGCGCGCGCTGCTCGTCCCGGCGGGCCTGTTCCTCGCGGGCGGTCTTCTCGCCGCGGAAGACACCGGAGCAAATGCCTATCGGATCTCTCCCATGACGCCGTACGTCCTCGTCCTCGCCGGGCTCGGAGCCGCGGTCGTGCTCGAGGCGATCCCGCCGGAGCGGCGGCGCCTCGCGGCCGCCGCGCTCGGGGCGCTCATCGTGAGCTCGGCGGCGCTCGATGTCGCGGCGTTCGCACGGTGGGGCGCGTCTCCGCGGACGTGGGGGGCGTTCGGCGGCCCGGAGCGCGAGCTCGCGGACGCGCTCGTCGCCGCCTCGAAGAGCGGTCCGCCCGCGCGCGTCGTCCTCGACGCGCGGGGCGCCGCGCGGAACCCGTATGTCGTCGAGGAGCTCCTCGCGCCGCCGGGCGCCCGGCGCGGACCCGTCGTCGCATTCCGGGACCTCACGGACCCGCACGTCGCGCTCGGCGGGAACGTCCTCTACGCGGACGGCGGTGCGCTCGAAGCCGCCGGCCTCGCGGGCCGGCGGGGCACGGTGGTCTCGCGGGGCAGAGACCCGTGGGGGCGGCCCACGTTCACGGTCTACCGGCTGTCGCCGGACTGAGGGGTGGACGTCAGCGCGAGCGCGAGCGCCTCGCGGAAGGCCCGCGGCGTCTCGAGCGGGCCGTCGTGGCCGGCGCCCGGCAGGACGAAGAGGCGGCCGCCCGGAATCTCCGCGGCGAGCTTCTTCCCGAGCGGGAGGGGAAAGAGCGTTTCCTTCTCTCCCCAGATCACGGCGGTCCCGGCTGGCAGATCCTTCGCGCGGCCCTCGAGCCCGTCGGACACCTCCAGCGACCTGACGGTGACGGCCGCGGGATCGCCGCCGTAGTTCCGGCCGAAGGCGTTCACGACGAAGCCCGCGGCGGGGAACGGCCGGCGGAAGAAGAGAAGGTCGAGGACGCGCCGTGCGCCGGGGCGATCCTCGGGAAGGACGCGGCGGCGCTCGGCCGCGACGTCGGCGGGCAGCTCGAAGCCGCCCGCGTCGACGAGGACGAGGCGGCCCGTCTTCTCCGGGTGCCGGAGCGCGAACGCCGCGACCGTCCAGCCGCCGAGCGAGTGCCCGACGAGATCGGCCTTCTCGAGCGCGAGCGCGCGGAAGAGCGCGTCCAGCGCGGCCACACGACCCGGAACCCGGTAGCCGGCGGCGCCGCGCGGCGGCTCGCTGCGGCCGGAGCCGGGCCCGTCCGGAAGAAGGACGGTGCGGCCGGCGCGGACGAGGACGCGCGCCGCGCCGGCCCAGTACGACGCGTCGGCGCCGAGGCCGTGCAGGAGGACGACGGGCCGTTCGGCGGAGAGGGGCCCGAGGACCCAGACGGACAGGCGCGAGCCGTCGTCGGCCGCGAAGACCTCGCGGTGGCCGCCCGAGATCGCGAGCCACTCCTCCATGACCGCGCGGTACGCGGGGAACGGGTCGACGGCGAGCGCGCCGAAAAGGAAGAAGAAAGTGAAGGCGATGACGCCCAGGCTCCAGCTCAGGAGCCGCCCTCGGTTGCTCATCGTGCCGGCGCTCAGTACGCGACGAGGTCGCGGAGAGCGTTGAGGATGTCGTCGCTCTGCGGAAGCGTCGCGTCCTCGAGCTGCGGCGCGTAGCCGCAGAAGACGTCCTGGGCCGCGACGCGGCGCACCGGGGCGTCCAGCCACTCGAAGAGCTCGTCGGCCGCGCGCGCCGCGATCTCGGCGCCGTAGCCGTGGGTCTTCCAGTCCTCGTGGACGACGAGGAGCCGGTTCGACTTCTTCACGCTCGCCGCGATCGCTTCCCAGTCGTACGGCGCGAGCGTGCGGAGGTCGATCACCTCGGCCTCGCGGCCCGTCTCTTCGGCGAGCGCCGCCGCGGCGACCGCGCTGCGGTAGACCGTCGCCCCGTACGTCACGACCGTCACGTCCGTGCCGGGCCGGACGACCCTGGCCTTCCCGAACGGGATCATGAAGTCGCGGCCCGGGTAGCGCCCCTTGTTGTGCGTCTGGCGGTAGAGGTGCTTGTGCTCGAGGAAGAGGACGGGGTCGTCGCAGCGGATCGCGGTGCGCAGGAGCCCGTTCGCGTCGAGAGCGTTCGACGGCATCACGACCCTCAGGCCGGGAATGTGCGCGAACGTGACCTCGCCGGACTGCGAGTGGTACGGCCCGCCGCCGGTCAGGTAGCCGCCGATCGCCACGCGGACGACGACGGGCGCCTTCCACGCGCCGCCCGAGCGCCAACGCACCGTCGCGAGTTCGTCGCGCAGCTGCTGCATCGCGGGCCAGATGTAGTCGAAGAACTGGATCTCGACGACGGGCTTCAGGCCGCGCGCGGCCCAGCCGAGAGCGCGGCCGACGATGCTCGCCTCGGCGAGCGGGGCGTTGAAGACGCGCGCGGTCCCGTACGCTTTCTGCAGGCCCGCGGTGACCTTGAAGACGCCGCCCTTGCCCTTGACCTCGCCGAGCACGTCCGCACGGCTCGCGTCCGCGACGTCCTCGCCCCACACGGCGATCCGCCCGTCGCGCGCCATTTCGTCCCGGAGCGCGGCGTTGACGAGGTCGACCATCGTCGTGGGCTCGCCGGAGAACGCGGGAGCGTCCTCCGTGTCGAACGCCGCCGACGTCGGGTCGGCGTCCGGGGAGTACACGTTCTCGAAGACGGTTTCCGCGGCCGGCTGCGGGCTCGCGAGCGCCTCGTCCGCGGCGCGCGCCACCTCGGCGTCGACCTCGTCGCGCAGAGCCTTGATCTCGTCCGGCGTCGCGAGACCCTCGCCCTCGAGGAACTTCTCGAAGAGGACGATCGGATCGCGCTCGGCGTCCTTCTGACGCTCGTTCTCGGGGCGGTAGAGCTTCTCGTCGTCGGAGAGGGAGTGCGAGTACGGCCTGACGACGTGCCCGTGGACGAGCGCGGGGCCCTTGCGCTCGCGGGCGTACGCAAACGCGTACCGGAACGCGTCGTAGGACGCGAGATAGTCGCAGCCGTCCACCTCGACGACGAAGAGGCCCGGGTACGAGCGCACGAGGCGCGAGATCGAGCCGCCGGGCGTGTTCACCTCGACGGGCACCGAGATCGCGTAGCCGTTGTCCTCGACGACGAAGACGACCGGGAGCTTGAGCGTCGCGGCGGAGTTCAGCGCCTCCCAGAACTCGCCCTCGGACGTCGCCCCTTCGCCGATGGTCACGACGACGACCTCGTCGGCGGACGCGTGCGACGCCTGGTCGCGGATCGCCGCGGCGTCGGGGCGGAGGAGGTACCGGCCCGCCTCGGCGGCGCCGACGCCCGGCAGGCACTCGGAGCCCGTCGGCGAGGAGGTCGTGAAGACGTTCAGCCGCGCCGAGCCCCAGTGCGAGGGCATCTGGCGGCCGGAGGAGGCGGGGTCGGCGGCGGCGCCGACGGCCTCGAGGAACATCTCGCGCGGCGTCACGCCGAGCCCGAGGCAGAGCGCGCGGTCGCGGTAGTACGGGAAGAGCCAGTCGACGCCCTTCTTCATGTGGGCGGCGATGGCCGTCTGGAGCGCCTCGTGGCCCGCCCCGGAGATCTGGAAGAAGATGCGGTTCTGCCGCTTGAGCTGGATCTCCCGGTCGTCGATCCGCCGGGACGTGACCATGTTGCGGAAGGCGCGGAGGAGGTCGTCCCGCGTCAGCCCCTCGTACTTGTCCACCCGGGGCGCGGCGGCTTCAGAAGCCATCTTTGCCGGACTTTACCCTACGCGGCCGGCGCCGTCGGAGCGGCCGGCGCGCTCCAGTCCGAATGGGGCGCCCGGTTCTCGATGATCCAGCCGCGGAGGAGGTCCCGGTACCGGCGCGCCGGAACGCCCTCCTTCTCGAAGAAGGGGACGAGCGCCGTGTTGAGCGCCGGCAGGCGATAGAACGGCACGGCGGGGTAGTAGTGGTGCTCGAGGTGGAGGTTCGACCACAGGTAGACGAACTCCCAGAGCGGCGAGCGCGCCATGCGCGTCCCCCACTTCGCGGGCTCGCCCGGCACGATGTCGTAGTGCTGGCCGAGGCGGTTCAGCGCGAAGGCGGGCGGGAAGACGAGGAAGACCGGGACGAGGTAGAGCCAGACGAGACGCGCGCCGCCGCCGAACCGAATGATCAGCGCCGCCGTCACGACGTGGAGGAGGATCGCGGCGAGGCGTTCGCCCCCGATGCGGCGGCGGAGCGTCTCGGGATACGTCGCCGTCTCCTTCCGCGCCGCGCGGAAGTAGATCGGGAAGAGCGCCGGCGTCGCGTAGAGGAGCTTGAGCCAGCGGACGTTGCGTTTGGGCGACAAATGCGCGCGCTTCGGGTCGTCCGTCGAGGAGCCGAGCTCGGCGTGGTGGTCGAGGTGCCAGCGCGTGAACTGCGTCGGTGAGATCCCCGACGGCAGCGCGTAGAGGAGGCCGAGCGCACGGTAGGCGCCGGGCCGGTCGCCGTCGAAGACGGCCTTGTGGACGACCTCGTGGAGGAGGACGGTCCCGTCGAAGACGACGAAGCCGAGGACGAGCGCGCACGGGATCCGGACCCAGAGGCTCTCGAAGTGCCAGCCGAGCGCGAACGCGCCGGCGAAGAGGACGGCCTGGCGGAAGACGACCGCGAAGTGCCGCCAGGGCGTCTTCCGGTGCAGCGCCTTCAGAACCTCGTTCGGGACCGCGGCCGAGAGGCGCGCCCTGAGATCCCCGATCGCGTTGTGGTAATAGCCCGACTTCATCCGCTCTCAGGTTAGAACAGATTTCCCCCGCGGGAGATTCCGTGTCAGGGCTCGTCCCCCCCGACTTCCTCCGCCACGAGGTACAGGGGCCGGCCCTTCACCTCGTCGTAGATCCGGCCGAGATACTCGCCGAGGACGCCGATCATGAGGAGCTGGACGCCGCCGAGGAAGAGGACGAAGACCATGAGCGTCGTCCAGCCGGGGACGTTGATCTTCAGGATCCAGAGCGCGAGGACGACGAGGATGTAGAGGAATGCGAAGGCCGACACGAGGAACCCGAGCCACGTCGCGAGCTGGAGCGGCACGTGGCTGAAGGACGTGAGGCCGTCGAGCGCAAAGCGGAGCATCTTGCGCAGCGGGAACTTCGTCTCGCCGCGCGTCCGGGGCGGGCGCACGTACGGGACGCCCGTCTGGCGGAAGCCCACCCACGCCGTCATGCCTCGGATGAACCGGTGCCGCTCGCGCAGCCTCCGGAACGCGGCGACGGCCTTCGGCCCCATGAGCCGGAAGTCGCCGACGTCGACGGGGATGTCCACGTTCGTCCAGCGCTTGAGGAGCCGGTAGAAGACGTGGGCGGTCCAGAGCTTGAACGCGCTCTCGCCCTCGCGCTTCGTGCGCTGCGCGTAGACGACCTCGTAGCCCTCGTCGATCTTCTTCAGCATGTCGACGAGCAGCTCGGGCGGGTCCTGCAGGTCTGCGTCCATCACGGCGACGACGCGCCCGCGCGCCGCGTCGACGCCCGCCGTGAGCGCCATCTGGTGGCCGAAGTTGCGCGAGAAGCGGAGCGCGCGGATGCGCCGGTCCGCCCGCGCGAAGGCCGCCATCTTCTCGAAGGAGCCGTCGGCGCTGCCGTCGTCGACGAAGACGATCTCCCAGGTCCGGCCCGCGGCGTCGAGCGCCTTCACGAGGCGGTCCTTCAGCTCGTCGAGGTTGTCGGCCTCGTTGAAGACCGGCAGGGCGACGGAGACTTCGGGCGCGCTCGCCGTCATGACGGGGCTTTCGGCTCGGCCGCCGGCGAATCCTGCGGCGGCGGAGGCGGCGGCGCGGGCGGAGGTGAGCCCGCCGGGTACTGCCGGCGGAACACGGTGACCCATACGGCGCCGATCGGGTTGTTGCCGTCCTCGCGATCCCACGCGTCGCGCGTGAAGAGGTAGCGCAGGAGCTGGCCCGGACTCGGGCGCAGGGGCGAGACCGCCGTGTCGGGAATCCACCACGCGCGGAACGGCACGTGGTCGCGCGCGTAGCCGGGCCCGAGCGTCTGCGCCTGCTTGTCGGCGTCGGCGTCGTCGCAGACGACGATCGGCGGGTGCATCTCGCCCGTCGGCGGCTGCCAGTTGACCGGCGCGGGCCGGACGTACCAGCTCAGCGGCCAGCCGGCCTCGCCCGAGACGATGGCGGCGGGCACCTCCCCGGCGCGGCCGGACCTGAGGATCTCGTCGACGATCCCGAGCACCTCGGGGCAGGTCTGGACCTGGATCGTGGACTCGGCCTTGCGGGAGTTCGGGGAGAGGTCGGGGTAGACGAAGGAGAGCGTGAGCGCCGTGGCCACCGAGGCGAACGCGGTCGCGGAGCCGGCAAGGCGCCACCCGGCGCCCTTCTCCGCGAGGAGCGCCCACGCGGCGCCCGCGAGCGGGAGGAACGGGAGGACCTGGTGCACGATGAGCCAGCCGGCCTTTTCGCCGAGATACGCGTACATCGCGACGGAGGACACGGCCCAGCCCGCGACGAAGCGCTCGGCGAAGGAGAGCTTCCGCCCGCGCAGCACGACGTAGGCGAGCGCCGGGAGCAGGATCGCGAACTCGTACTGGAGGAGGCGCGGCAGGTAGAACGTCTTCGGGCCGCCGACGCGCTCCATCTTGTGCTGGCCCCACCAGTACGAGATCGCGTCGAGCGCGGGGTTGCCGGACTCCGGGTGGACGAGGAAGACGGTGTAGAGGACCTCGGACGTGACGAAGAAGAGGAGGAGCGCTCCGGCAACGGCTACCACGTTCTCCTCGAACCAGTCGATGATGCGCCGCAGGCGGTTCCAGACGTCGAGGCCGCGCCCGGGCTCCATCCACGCCGCCGCGACGGACGGGACCATGAGCGCGAGGAGAACGTAGAAATTCTCCTTCGACGCGAACGCCACGGCCGCCCAGAGCCCCGCGATGGCGAGGTCCTTCACGCGCCGCGTCGCGAGGTACTCGTCGAGCCACAGGAAAAGGCCCGCGGTCCCGAGGAGGCTCCAGACGTCGTCGCGGCAGAAGCGCGTGTAGTAGAGGATGTTCGGCGAGAGCGCGCAGAGGGCGCCCGCCGCGAAGGCGGCGCGCGCGCCGAACCGCCGGCGCAGGAGGAAGGCCATCGCGGTGAGGGCCACGCCCGCGAGCGCGGGGGCGAGGCGGGCGGTGAAGTCGGACGTTCCGTCCCACGTCTTGGCGGCGGCGAATCCGGTCAGGACTCCGACCGCCTTGCCGACCACGGAAGAGACCGCGAACACGGCCGTGACGGCGAAGTACTGCACGGGCCCGTGGTAGATGGGGTCGTACTTGTACGCGCCTTCCTTGAGGAGCCTGACCGACGCATACGCGTGGATCGACTCGTCGTGGTGGAACGCGTGCGTTCCGAGCCGGGCGAGGTGCAGGAACAGCGAGAGGGCGATCAGGCCGATCCAGGCCCGCTTCTCGAAAGCCGAGAGCGGCGGCGCGGCGGGAGCGGCCGTCATTTCAGGATCTCGTAGACGGCGGTGCCCTTCGTTTCGAAGGCGCGCCGGAAGTTCGCGCGAAGCGGAAAGGCGCTCACGCCGAAGTCCTTCTTCTCGAACGACCCGACCACGACGTAACGGACGTTGTAGCGGTGGAGCGTCGCGAACACGGCGTCGGCGTCCTCGGAGGTGTAGAGGAGCCGCAGGTCCCGGCGGCGGCCCTCGAGCTCGGAGCCCGCGCTGCCGCCGCGCCAGAGGCCCTCGTGGTTGTCCCAGCCGAGGACGATCGGCAGGCCGGACGCGCCGCCGATGCGGCTGTAGTCCGAGTACGCGTTGCCCGTCGCCTCCGCGAGGACGGCGCCCTCGAGGGCGTGCGTGCGCAGCCACTCGACGGCCGCGAGGTCTCCGGGCGCCTCGCGCGCCATCCAGGCGAGGCCGTTCAGCCCGTCGACCGGGCCCGTCCACTTCCACCGGAGGACGGCGGCGGCGAGCGGGTGGGCGAGGAGGCCGCCGGCCGTGACGAGGAGGGCCGCGCGAATGAAGGTGCGGGCGCGGCGCGTCGAAAGCGCGAGCGGCAGGAGGAGAGCGCCGCCGATCACGAGGAGCGGCCACGCTCCCATGAACGTCTTGAAGACGGTGTTCATCCGGCGCATCTGGTCGCCGTACGAGTCCGAGACGAGGACGACGTCGGGCACGGAGGCAAGCACGGCGCCCGCGGCCGCGTAGAGGAACCCCGCCCGGAGCGCGCCCGTCGGGGCGGGCGCCTCGTCCGCGGCGGGCTCCCGGAAGAGCAGCCAGAGGACCCCCGCGGCGAGTCCCGCCGCGAGGCCGAACACGGGCCGCTTCGTGAGGACGGCGAGCGCGAGGCCGAGCGCGGGAAACGCCGTGGCCGCGACGAGAGCGCGGTCCTCGCGGGACTGCGAGCGCACGAGCGCGACGCCGAACGCGAGCGCGGGGACGACGGCGAGGACGCCGAAGTGGAGGAACGCCTCTCCCGCGGTCGTCGCTTCCTTCCAGAACGTCAGGCCGTGCAGCGCCGGCCGCGGCGACCGGAGGAACGGCAGGAGGAACGGGACGGCGAGAAGGGCCGAGAAGACGCTCCGGATGACGGCCGGGCGGAACGGGCGCGCGGCGAGGTTGCCGGCGGCGAGGACGAGAAGGCACGCGGGTAGGTCCCAGGGGTTCGCCGAGAGGACGGCGGCGAGGAGGACGCCGTCGAGGAGCGTGCCCGAGGCCGTCCCCACCCTGCCGGCGAGGCCCGCGAACGCGAGGAAGAACGGGAACGTGACGGCGTGCGGGTGGAGGTCCCCGAGACGGAACGTGAAGAGCGGCCATTCCGTGATCGCGTTCGCGACGCGCCGCGAGGAGGCCCACCAGTCGAGGTCCTGGAGCGGCTTGTCGCCGAGGGCCTGCCGCGCGCCGTCGAACGTTCCGCCGAGGACGAGGACGGAGCCCGCGAGGAGCGCGAGGCGCCGCCCGCCCCCGCGCGTCCGGACGGCCCCGTAGGCCGCGAGGGCGGCGATCGCGGGCAGAAGCGCCGCGATCAGGTTGTACGCGTACTCCGACGGGACGCGCGCCGCGCGCGCCGGCAGCGCGAAGAGGTACGTCCCGAAGTGGTAGTACGGGAAGCGCGAGCCGGAAAGCCACGGGTCCGGGAACGGCAGGCGCGGCGTCGCCATGAGGCCGGAAAGGACGGCGAAGTCCATCGGCTTCTCGGTCTGGCGGATCTCGCCGTACGTCGCCCGGAGCCAGAGGAAAACGGCGAAGACCGCGAGGAAGAGGACAGCCGCAGGGACGAGCGCGCGGCCGCGCGCGAGAACTCCCGCGAGGTCCCGCCCGCCCCAGAGGAGCAGCGCCGCGAGCGCGAGGCCCGCGAGCGGCAGCGCGAGGGACCGGATCGGCGTGGCCGGCAGGAACCCCGAGACGAGCCAGCCGGGCAGGGCGGCCGCCACGAGGCCGACGGGGAGAGAAAACGCAAAGACGCTCTCGGCGGCCGCGTCGTCCGCCGCGTCGTCCCGGAACAGGCGGGCGAGCAGGGCCATTCCCGACGCGCTCGCCAGGAGAAGGACCGAGGCGAAGAGGAACGCGGACAGGGCCGTCACGGAACGATTCAAGGTAACACAAAGCGCGGTCCGCGCCGGGCTAGACTGGACCCGTGAGTGCCGCCTCTCCACGTGTCGCCGTGATCGGCGGAGGCCTCGCGGGGCTCGTCGCGGCGGACCGCCTGCTCGGTGCGGGCCTCCCCGTGACGGTCTTCGAGAAGTTCCCCGAGGCCGGCGGCCTCGTGGGTGTCGTGGAGGTCGGCGGCACGGCCCTCGAGCGCTACTACCACCACCTCTTCACGAGCGACGTCGACTATGTGTCCTTCGCCGAGGAGTTCGGCCTCGGCGGCGACCTCCAGTGGCTCAAGTCCCGGATGGGGTTCTTCTCGGGCGGGAAGCTGTGGGACTTCGGCACGCCCGCGTCGCTTCTCTCCTTCTCGCCGCTCGGGATCCTCGGGCGGCTCGAGTTCGTCCTCTCGACGCTGAAGCTCCGGCAGAGCACGGACTGGCGGAGCCTCGAAGGCGAAACGGCGGTCGCCTGGATGCGCCGGAGCGGGTACGCGCGCGCCCTCGACGCGGTCTGGGGCCCGCTGCTCTTCCAGAAATACGGCCGCCGCGCCGAGGACGTCGGGCTCGTGTGGCTCTGGGGAAAGATCGCGCTGCGCACGCGCTCGCGCGACAAGACCGGGCTCGGCGAACGCCTCGGGTACCTGAGGGGCTCGTTCGGGCGCGGCGTCGCCGCCGTGCTCGCGCGCGTCAAGGCGCGCGGCGGCGACGTCCGCACGTCGCGGCCCGTGAAGATCGTCCGGAAGGCCGGCGGCGGGTTCGACGTGGAGTTCGCGGGCGGGACGGAGACGTTCGACCTCGTCCTCTCGACGGTCGCGATCCCCGAGCTCCTCCGGCTCGCCCCCGACCTCCCGGAGGACGTGCGGAAGGCGTGGAGCGCGATCTCGTACTGCCACGCGCTCTGTCCGATCCTCGAGCTCGACCGCTCGCTGTCGCCCTACTACTGGCTGAACGTCGGGGACGCGTCGATGCCGTTCGGCGGCGTCATCGAGCACACGAACTTCATCCCGAGGGAAGAGTACGGCGGCCGGCACGTCGTCTACATCTCGAACTACGTCCTGCCCGACGACCCGAAGTGGAGGAGCCCGGACGCGGCTCTCTGGGCCGAGTACCTCCCCGCGCTCAAGCGCATCAACCCGGCGTTCGACGAAAGCTGGATCCTGAAGAAGCAGATCGGGCGCGCCGAGTACGCGCAGCCGATCGTCGTGCCGGGCTACTCGAAGCTCCTGCCGCCGCTCGAGACGCCCGTGCCGGGCCTGTGGTCCGCGTGCATGGCGCAGATCTACCCGGAGGACCGCGGCCAGAACTACGCCGTGCGCATCGGGCGCGACGCGGCGGACGCCATCCTGAAGAAGCTGCGGGGCTAGTCGGTCCAGAGCGGCAGCTGGCCGTCCGGCCCGGGAGCGCCGGGCGACACGAGGCCGTGGACGCCGACCCCGAGGAGGCGGACGGGCCGGGCGCCCGCCTCCGTCCGGTCGAGCAGCGCCGCCGCGCGCGCCGCGAGCTCGTCGGCGTCGCGCGTCGGCCGCGCGCTGTCGCTGCGCGTCACGGTCGTGAAGTCCGCATAGCGAACCTTGAGCGTGACGGTGCGCGCGAGGAGCCGCTTCTCGGCGAGGAACGAAGCGTCGTGCCGCGCCATCGACTCGACGATCGTCCGCATCTCGCGCGTGTCGGTCAGGTCCTCGCGGAACGTGTCCTCCGTGCTGACGGACTTCCGGGTGCGGTCGGGAACGACCGGGCGGGCGTCGTCTCCGTGCGCGAGGCGGACGAGCGACTCCGCCCAGCTCCCGACGACGCGGCGAAGCGCGGCGGCGTCCGCGGCGCGCACGTCCACGAGCTTCGCGCAGCCGATCGCCCGCAGCCGCTCGGCCGTCTTCGGCCCGACGCCCCAGAGGGCGTCCACGGGAAGCTTCGCGAGGAAGGCCTCCATGCGCTCCGGCGCGATCACGGTCAGCCCGTCGGGCTTCTTCCATCCCGAGGCGATCTTCGCGAGGAACTTGTTCGGCGCGACGCCGGCCGAGACCGTCAGGCGCGTCGCCTCCCTCACCTGCGCCTTGAGGCGCCTCGCGACCTGCATCCCGAGCGGCTCGCCCCACGCGTTCTCGGTGACGTCGAGGTAGGCCTCGTCGAGGGAGAGGGGCTCGACGAGCGGCGTCACCGCGCGGTAGAGGGCGAAGATCTCCTTCGACACGGCGGAGTACTTCCGGAAGTCGGGCTTGACGATCACGAGCGTAGGACACAGACGCACGGCGCGGGCCATCGGGATCGCCGAACGGACGCCGAACTTCCGCGCCTCGTAGCTCGCGGCCGCGACGACGCCCCGGCCCTTCGGGTCCCCTCCCACCGCCACAGGCCTTCCCCGGAGAGAGGCGTCGTCCCGCTGCTCGACGGACGTGTAGAAGGCGTCCATGTCGAGGTGGAGGATGCGGCGGGGAGGCGCGGCCACGCGGCCGATTCTGCGCCGCTCAGGCGGCGCGGAGAACGCGCTCGAGCCCCCACGTCACGACGAGAGCCGTGGCCAGCGCGGGCAGCGTTCCGCCCGTCGCCCCGGCGAGGAAGTACGCGGCCGCGCCGGCGGCCCAGCCGCACATTCCCGGGATCGCGAAGCCGCCGTGGCGGCTCGCCGGCCCGGTCTCGTCGTAGAGATCCGACACCGTGACGGGCTTTCGGGTCAGGAAGAAGTGCGCGAGGAGGACGCCGCCGACCGGCACGAGAAGGCCGCCGAGGAGGAGCATGAAGTCCGCGTACCGCTCGAGCCAGCCCGAGAAGAGCGAAAGGAGCGCCCCGACGGCGCCGATCGTCCAGACGGACGCGCGGTCCTTCGCGGCCGGGACGAGGCTCTTCCACGCGAGCGCCGACATGTAGATGTTGACGAAGTTCGTCGTGAGCGTCGCGAGGGCGAGGAGGAGAGCCCCGAGCCCGCCGAAGCCCGCGGCCGCGATCATCGCGCCGGGGTTCGTCGAGCCCGCCGCGCGCGCCGCGACGAAGCCGAGCGGCACGAACCAGAGGCTCGTCGCCGCGAGCCCGAGGAAGACGGCCGCCGCGGCCTTCCCCGGCGAGCGCGTGTAGCGCGGGTAGTCCCCGAAGACGAGGAGCCACGAGACCTGGTATCCGATCACGACGTCGAGGCCGCGCACCGCCGTCATCGACCCGTTCCCGGGCGCGGCCGTGGCGGCCGCGGGGAGCCGCCAGAACGCGAAGGTCAGGACGCCGCCGACGACGAGCAGGAGCGGCACCGCGAGGCGGTCCGCGTGGCGGACGGCCCGCGGCCCGCCCGCGACGACGGCCGTCGCGAGGAGGCCGAGCCCGAACGCCCAGTACCGGACGCTCGCGGGTCCGCCGAAGACCCGGGCGCACGCGGAGGCCGCGATCACGTTGTTCACGGCGATCCACGCGAAGTTCGTGACGTAGAGGATGAGCGAGACGAGCGCGCCGCCGCGCAGGCCGAGCGCCGCGCGGCACGCGATGACGGACGGGACGCCGAGGCGCGGCCCGAGGGGCGTGAGCGCGGCGACGAGCGCCGTGCCGAGGACGATGCCGCCCCCCGCGAGGAGAGCGGCCTGCCCGAGGCCGAACGCGGGCGCGAGGCTCGCGCCCGTCTGGAGCGTCGTCGCGACGAGGTTCGCGCCCGCGATGATGAGGAAAAGGTCGACGGGCGACTGCGTCTTCTCGGCGTCGGGGACGGGCCCGAGGTCGGCGGCCTGCATCAGCTGCCGAGACTAACCGCGCCGGAACGCCGCGCGAGAAAGGAAATGGCCTCGGCTTCTCCCCAGTAGACGGGCCGGAGCCCATCGGCGGCCACCCAGCCCGCGTGGCCGCCGCGTTCCGTGACGTGGAAGCTCACCGAGGGGGAAGCCGCCGCGCGCGCGGCGGCGACGGACTCCGGCGGCACGAACGGGTCGTCGAGCGCCGAGAGGCAGAGCGTCGGCGCGGTGATCGCGGTGAGGACGCGGAGCGAGCTCGACCGGGCGTAGTAATCGTCCGCGCCCTCGAAGCCGTGCAGAGGCGCGGTCGCCGCGTCGTCGAACTCGCGGAACGTCCAGGCGCGCGCCGCGCGCGGAAGGTCGATCCGGGCCGCGGCTTCGGGGAAGCGCCGCGCGATCGACTCGGCTTTCGGCATGAGCGTCTTCACGAACGCGCGCACGTAGAGCGCGGACGGGAAGGACGCCATGTGGCGGTCGCCGGCGGCGAGGTCGTACGGGACCGAAAGCGTCGCCGCCGCGGCGACGAGGCGCTCGCCGGGGTGCTCGCCGAGCCACTTGAGGAGGACGTTTCCGCCGAGCGACACGCCGGCCGCGAGGACGGGCCGCCCGTGGCGCGCGGCGAGCGTCCGGAGGACGAAGTCGAAATCCGTCGTCTCGCCGGAGTGGTAGAGCCGCGGCCGCGCGTTCGGGAGCGTCTTCGAGAGGTCGAGAAGATCGCGCGCGCAGAAGCGGAAGTTCAGGACCGAGGGCCGGAGTCCGGCCGCGAGGCCGAGCGCGAGGAGGCCCTGCGCGTAGACGGAATGCGAGCTTCCCTCGAGCCCATGGAGGATCAGGAGCGGCGGCGCGCCGTCCGGGACGGGGGCGTCCGCGTGATCGAGGAACAGCGTGTCGCCGTCGGGCGCCGCAAGCGCCTCCCGGCGGAGCGGCACCTGCCGCCGGGAGCGGGCGAGCCGGCCCCAGACCGTCTGGGCGTGCGAGCCCCGCAGCCACCACGCGGGCGAGAAACCCGTGCGGGTCGCCTCGGTCATTTCGGAAGCGAGATCACGACGAGGTGGCCCTCGAAGTCCGCGACGGCGAGCCGGCCGTCCGGAAGCAGCGCGACGCCGGACGGATGCTCGAAGCGCCGGCCCTCGGGCTGGTCCTTCCCTCGGGCCGTCGCGACGAGCTTTCCGTCGGGCGCGTAGCCGCGGACCTCGCCGTCCAGCGGCACCGAGACCCAGACGCGGCCCGACGCGTCGACGGCGAGGTAGGGCTCGCTCATCACCTGGCGCCGCCAGCCCGCCACGTCGAACGCGCGCACGAACGTTCCGTTCTTCGCGAAGACCGCGACGCGCCCGTTGCCGTTGTCTGCGACGTAGAGGAGGCCGTCCTTGCCCAGCGCGAGGCCCTGCGGCTCGGCGAGCTTGCCGGCGCCCTTCTCGCGCCCCCACTCGGCTTCCTTGCGCCCCTCCGCGTCGAAGCGCACGACGCGGCTGTTGCCGGTGTCGGCCACGAAGACCGTGCCCGTCGCGTCCACCGCGACGCCGCGCGGCCCGAAGAAGTCCGAGGAGAACTCGCGTTGGTACGCGCCCTTTTCGTCGAACACCTGGATGCGCCCGTTCCACGTGTCCGCGACGTAAAGTGCGCCCTTCGCGCCGACGGCGACGGCGCAGGGATCCCGGAACTCGCCGGGCCCCGAGCCCAGGGCCCCGATCGAGAAGAGGGGCGACAGGTCGGGCTTGAGCGCCTGCACGCGCACGTTGCCGAAGTCGGCGACGTAGACGTTTCCCTTCGCGTCCGACGCGAGGCCGCGCGGCTGGCGGACCTGTCCGGCGGGCTGCTGCGCGGGCGCGGCCGCCGGGGCTCCCGCCGCGCGCGCCGGGAGCTCCTCGACCTTGAGCGGCGGCGTCGCGGCGCCGGGTGCGAACGCGCCCTTCACGGCGAACAGGGTCACCTCGGGGTTCCGGTAGACGGGCGTCAGGAGGTCCGAGAAGCCGCCGAAGCGCGCGAGGATCCCGGCGCCGTAGGTCTTTCTCTCGAGCGGCCCCACGGCCACGAGCGCGACGTGGTAGCGCCGGAGGACCGCCGCCACCTCGTCCGGCGCGAGCGCCGTGTACGCCGCCTTCACGTCGGCCTTGCGGCGGTCGATCTCGGGCTGGCTGTGGCCCCGCTGGAACGTGTGGTACTCCCATCCGAGGACGGTCGGCAGCCCCGTCATCATCGAGTAGCGCGAAAACTCCTGGTACGCGTCGCCCTGCGCCTCGAGGACGACGGGCACGCCGCGCACGTTCGCGTTGATCCACTCGTACGCGCCGCGGTCCCCCGGCGCCTTCGACTCGAGGTAGGCCGTCCCGTCGAGCGTCGCCCGCGGCCAGTCTTCGCGGCCGTTGCGCAGATAGCCGGGCACGGCCGTCGCCGTCGTGAACAGGACGGCCGCGAACGCGATGGCGGCCGCGGATTTCCAGAGCGGCCCGCCGGCCGACCGGAGGAGCCGCCACGCGGCCGCGCCCGCCACGGCGAAGAAGAACCACACCTCGAGGTGGAACTTGAAGATCGTGTTCATCCGGTCCCACACGTAGACGACCTCGCACCCCGTGAGGACGAGGAACCCGAACGCGGCGAGCGCGCAGGCGATGCGAATCTCGCGGCTGGCGCCTCGCCGCGCCGCCGCCCACGCCGCAGCGAGGCACGCGAGCGCCGTGAAGCCGCGGATGGACTGCGCCTGGTCGAGGTGCCAGGGCTTCAGCGCGATCGAGAGAAGGGAGAGAGGAAGCGCGGCCGCGAGGATCCCGCGGAGAGCGCGCGCCGCGCGGCCGGGAGGCGGATCGCCCTCCCGGAGGGCCGTGAACACGAACGGCACGAGGAGTGCGAGGAAGAACGCCCACACGTTGAAGAAGTCCCACGGCGAGGCGAAGGGCCCGACCTCGCGCCCCCAGTTGCGCGGCGGGGGCGTGAAGTGCGCCCAGAACGGGCGGGCGAGGACGTACGCGACCGCGGCCGCTCCCGCGACGGGGAGCGCGGCGGCGCGCAGGAAACCGGGGATCGACGCGGCGGCTCCGCCAGGGCGCGCCACGACGTACGCGGCGAGCGGGACGAAGACGAGCGCGCAGGCGTACGTCGGCACGGCCCACCCGTTCGTGATCTGGATGGCGGCGAGGAGGACGCCGAGGAGGCCGATCGTCGCGGCCTCCTCGCGCGGCGTCGGGACGGCGTCGCGCGTCGCGAGGACGAGAAGAAGCGCGAGGAACGCGGTCGTGAACGGCATCGCGAGAACGTGCGCGTGGAGGTCGGCGAAAAGGAACGTCCACAGGGGGTACTCGCTGATCCCGTTCGGCCCGATCACGCGCGACGTGGCCCAGAAGTAATGCCAGTCGAGCGGCTGGCCGGCCTTCCACCGCAGGAAGGCCTCGCGCACGCCCGACGGCGGCGCGGCGAACATCGCGAGGAGCACGGCGACCGCTCCGGCCCGGAGACGCCCGCCGAGCGCCGAGCCGGCCGCGAGGACACCGCACGCCGTGAGGCTCGCGACGCCCGCGATGCCGAGGTTGAAGAGGAGCCCGGGGTGGATGCCGAGCAGCTTGCCGGTTGCGGCGAGCCCGTAATGCCCGAAGTACGTATAGGAGAGCGTCGAGCCCGCGAGCCACGGCTCGGGCGGCGGCAGGGCGGTCGACCGGAGGAGCGCGTTCAGGAACGCGAAGTCCATGGGCTTCTCGCCCGAGAAGATTTCGGGACTCGCGGCGCGGAACGCGAGGAAGAAGAGGAACGTTCCCCACGCGACGAGCTCCGTCTTCCAGCGCTCGGCCGCGGGCGCCGCGAAAGGCCGGCGGCGCGCGAGCGCCCAGGCGCCGGCGCCGAGCGCCGCCGCCCACGCCAGGAGCAGCGGCCGCCCGAACGGCGCCCAGCGCCAGGACACGAGGAGCCACGACCCGAACGCGAAGAAGAGAACGCCGCAGGATTTCCCGAGCGCGTAGAGGCCGGGGCGTTCCGGCAGGACCGACGCGAGGATCGCGTAGCCGGCGAGGCCGAGAAGCTCGAGGAAGCCGGCGAAGAGAAGGAGCGCGGCGGGTCCGGATCTCAGCCCGGGCAGGCCCGGGCCCGGGCCTGCTTCCGCCGGGGGGCGGGCGGAGGCGGCGGGCTCGGCGAGCAGGAGGTCGCGGCGCGAGAGCGCGCGCGACGGCGGGCGCGTGAGGAGCCGCGCCTCGATCTCGCCCGCCGCGAGCTTCTCGCGGTTCTCGAAGAGGAGGATCTTCGGGTGGTCGTACACGCTCAGGGACTCGTCCGCGAGCTCGTCCGGAAGCTCGAGGCCGAAGAGCGACGGGCGCGACGCGAAGGACCGCGTGAGCGTGAACCCGAGGTCTCCGGCGAACAGGAGGCGGAACGCGCGGTTCGTGAGCGGGAACTTGTCCGGCGCCCGCGTCACGGCCCCGTAGAGCCGCTTCGTCTGGAGGACGACGCGGTCCGCCGCCGCCAGATCCTTCGCGAGCTTCGCCATCTTCGCGGGCGAGTCCGGCTCGTAGAACCCGAACATCACGATGGGGTAACGCTCGGCGGGGGTGCCGGGGAAGGAGAACGGGAAGCCCTCATCCCAGTCCTGCTCGAGGACGCGAGTCCCCTCGGGCACGTTCTCGTGGAACCAGCGGGAGGCCGCGACGGCGCTGTGCGGCCGCGTGTAGATCGCGAGGAACGCGAGCGTCCAGACGGCGGCGCCTGCGGCGACGGCGGCGCGGAGGATCCGCCCCGCGCGGGAAGCGGCCGCCTTCTCGGTCAGCCACGCGGCCGTCCAGAGCGCGAGGATCGGGTAGACGGGCAGGAGGTAGCGGGGAAACTTCACCGCGAACGTGCAGGTGATGAGGACGTACGGCACGAAGAACGACGCGAGCGCCCACTCGCCGGGCCGGAACCGGCGGAAGGATGCGAGCTTCGAGCCCGCCGCCCACAGCGCCGCGAGCCCGAGCAGCGGCCCGAGCGTCCAGAGGACGAGCTCCTTGCCCTCATAGAGGAAGTGGGGAACGCCGACGTACTGGTTCGTGTACGGCAGGAGGCCCGCGTGGCGGACCATCGCGCCCTGCTCGGACAGCGAGCGCCAGAACTCGCGGAAGTCGAGGAACGCGTACGGCTCGCCCAGCGCGAACCCGGCGAGGGCCGCGGTGAACGCGAGGGCCGCGAGGGAGATGCCGCGTCCCCAGCGCCGCGAGGCGCCGACGGACAGGAAGGCCGCGAGAGCGAGAGGCAGCAGAAGCGGCGCGGCGCTCGCCTTCGTCGCCAGCGCAAGGCCCGTCGCAGCGCCGGCGTAGATCGCGTCGCGTGCTCGCCCGCGGTTCGCGAAACGCGAATCGCAGACGAGCGCGAAGAGGACCATGAACGTGAGTGCGACGTCCGTCGCCGCGAAGTGCGACGTCTGGACGTGCAGAACCGAGCACGCGAGGAGGCCGCCCGCGAGGAGGCCGGCGGCCTCGCCGTACCAGCGCCTGCCGAGCAGCGCGACGAGGACGCACGTGAGAGCGCCCCAGAGAGCGGACAGGAACCGCCCGACGTGGATGACGCCGTCGTAGGACGCGAACCACTCGCGCCGCGTCACCGCCGCGAGCGCCGAGGACGCGGCGCGGGTCACGTAGAACGGGAACGAGCCGTACGCGAAGAAGTGCGGGTTGAGCTGCGGCGGGACGAACGAGAGATGCACGATCGCCTCGCCGATCGCGCGCTCGTCGGGATGGAAGAAGTGGTTCTGGTCGAAATCCAGCCCCACGACGCGCACGGCGGCGGCGAGGAGGAAGACGACGGCGAGCCCGCGTCGGAAGTTCAGGGCGGGTCCTCGTGTCGACATGGAGACTTGGGCCGATTATCGGCGAGGCGCCGCGCCGGCGAAAGCCTGTGCTACCTTGATTCCCCGTGATCCAACCGGCGGCGGCGCTGCTCTCCCGGCCGCGTCTCGCGTGCGCGGCGGCCCTCGGGCTCGCGGCAGCGGGCGAGGCGGTGGTCCGGACGGGTCATGCGTGGTACGCGGGCGCGGCCCTCACGCTCCTGGGAGCGCTCCTCCTCGCGCCCGGCGCGTGGCCGGCGCCCGAACCCTCGGGTGCGCCGGTCGTCCCGGCGCGGCGCGGCGGCATCCTGGCTCTCGGGATGGCCGTCGCCGCGGTCCTCGCGGCCGCCTCGATGCGCGTGCTCTGGAGCGAGTCCGGGGGGCCGGCGCTCCCGCTCTGGATCGCCTCGCTCGCGGCGCTGCTCCTGACGGCGGCGGCCGCCGGCCGGGGCCTCGACGTCCCCGAGCGATGGGCCGCGGCGCGGCTTCCGGCGTCGCGCGGTCCGCGCGTCGCGCTGGCGGTTTTCGTCCTCGCGCTCCTGTCCGGCGCCGCGTTCGTGAGGCTCTGGAACCTCGCAAACGTGCCGTTCGGCGTCAACCCCGACGAGGGCGACCAGGCCGCGCTCGCGATGCAGATCGTCGGCGGCTTCAACACGGACGCCTGGTTCCGGCCGGGCTGGTACCACATCAGCATGATCTACTTCAAACTGCTGGCGGCCGTCATGTCGGTCGCGGGGCTGGACGTCGCGGGCGCGCGGGTCTTCGGCGCGCTCTGCGGACTCGCGACGGTCGCCGTCGTGACGGTCCTCGCCGTCCGGCACTTCGGCTGGCGCGCGGGCCTCCTCGCCGGCACGCTGCTGTCCTTCACGGGGGGCGCGCTTCAGTTCTCGCGCGTGACGACGTGCGCCGCGCCCACGCAGACGCTGTGGGCCCTCAGCGCGGCGGGCTTCCTCGAGGCCGCGCGCCGCGGGCGCGCCTGGGCCTGGGCGTTCGCCGGGTGCACGGGCGGACTGTCGATCTACTTCTATCCGACGGGGCGGCTCTGGTGTCTCCTCGCGATCCCGTTCTCGATCGCCGTCTTCCTCCGCGCGTCGCGCGAGACGCGGGCGCGAACGGCCGCGGGCGTGGCGTTCGCGGCGCTCTCCGCCCTCGTGGCGGCCGGGCCCTTTCTCGCCGCGACCCTGCGCCTTCCGGGCGAGTTCACCGTGCGCGCGCAGGAGACGACGATCTTCATCCCCCGGAATGCGGCGCGCCTCGCGTACCTCCGCCCGGACTGGGGCATCGGGCGCGTCCTCGTCGCGCAGGTCGAGCACGCCGTCGGCTTCCTGAACCGCTACGTGGACCAGAACATCCTCTGGCCCACGGACCAGCCCCTCTTCCCGCCGGCGCTCGCGGCGCTCGTGCTCCTCGGCGTCCTCGCCGCGACGGTCAAGGTGCGCGACGTGCGTGTCCTGCTCGCGTCGCTCTGGTTCTGGATCGGAATCCTGGGCGTCATCGTGACGGTCGAGACGCCGAACATGCACCGCTGGGCGACCGCGATCCCCGTCCTCCCGCTCCTCGCGGCGCTCGTCCTCGACGAGGCGGTGCGGCGCTTCGGCCCGGCGCCGGGGCGCGCGAGGGCCGCGGCGACGGCCGCGGCCGCCGTCGTCGTCGCCCTGTGCGCCGCGGCCGAGCTGGCGTTCTACTTCGGCCCGTACGCGGCGGCCGACCGCTGGCCGTACAAGCGCGTCGAGGGCGTGGCCGCCGCCGAAGCCGGCGCCGGGGGCTGGGCGCTGACCGTCGGAAACGACGCCCACATGGTGAACTCCGGCTGGGTGCGCCTGCTCGCGCCCCGCGCGCGCCGCATGGGCGTCGCGACGCCGGGCATCGCCCTGCCCCTCGCGTTCCCCGCGGTGCGGGACCTCTCGTTCGTCGTCTACGCGCGGCAGGCCTACTACCTTCCGTATCTCGAGAGCGTCTATCCGGGCGGCGCGACGCGCGAGGAGCGGCACTTCCCGAACGAGCTCGTCGTGACGGAGTACCGCGTCCCGCTCGCCGCGTGGTCGGCACGGCGCGGGGCCCTCGTCTCGGTCGCGGGGGGAGCGCCGGTGCGCGTGGACGCGATCGGCGACCGGCCGCCCGGCGTCGCCGGGACGGCGAACGGGACCGCCCGCTGGACCGCGGCCCTGCGCGTCCCGCGCTACGGGAACGTGCGCTTCTCGATCGGAGACGGTGTTCTGGCCGTGGACGGCCGCGAGATCCTGCGCGCGCGGGGCGGAGCGCGCGAGACGACGGTCGCGCTCCCGGAAGGAGACCATCGCCTGGAGTTCAAGGCCCCGCTCGGCGCCGCACCGGCGGCGTTCCTGTGGGCGCCCGAGGGCGAAGCGAGCCTCCGGCGCACACGGTGTTCGGAGCTGTGGGCCGTCGACGGCCCGCCGGAGGGGCTCCTCGGGACGTACAGGCATCCGAAGGACGCCGTGCAACTCCGCCTCGACGGCGCGCTCGCTGCGATGTCGCTCGGTGCGGACTTCGACTTCGACGACACCTGGACCGCGACCTGGACGGGCACCATCCTCGCGCCGACCGACGGGCCCTACGTGTTCGGGTTCCTGACGCACGGCGGGACCGCCGAGATGACGCTCGACGGCGGGCCCCCGCGCCGAACGGACGGCGACGACGAGAAGGTCACGCGCTTGCCGCCCGTCCCGCTCACGCGAGGCCCCCACGCGGTGGAGATCGTCTACCGGGTCGTCCACCGGCCGGCGGCGATCGACTGGATCTGGACGCCGCCCGGCGGTGTCGAGTCCGTCGTGCCGCCGACCGTACTCCGGCCGCCCGCCGGCGCCGGGCCGCGGCCGCCTCTTCCGGAGGGCGAACTCAGGGCGCTGCGCGCCTTCAGGCGCGGCACGCCGTTCCTCTTCACGCCCTGAGCGTTGGAAATCCGGCCCCGGGGGCGGTATTCTTTTGGACATGAAACGTGCACGAACGAACGTCTGGATCCCGGTCTGCGCCGCGGTCCTCCTGCTTTCGGCCTGCGGCGGCAAAAAGGAAGCGCCCCAGCCCGCCGCGGGCAGCGCCGCCGCGGCCTCGACTCCGGCCGCCGAGCCCGCCGGGGCGCCCGCCGCCGCTCCGGCCAATCCCCAGATGCGCCTCGACGCGTTCCGCCTCGGCTACGCGCTCGGGTCCGACTCCCAGGTGCGCGGGGAGGGCAACGCGTTCGCCAAGGGTGACAAGGTGTTCGTCTCGTACGGCATCCGCGACGCGAAGGCCGGCTCCTCGACGAAGGTCGTGTGGGTGAAGAGCCCCGCGGGCACGAAGGTGGGCGAGGAGTCGAAGCCGCTGCCTCCCGATCCGGGCACGGTGAGCTTCGTCGCAGACACGGCCGCTTGGGCGAACGGCGAGTACGCCGTCGAGATGTGGGTCGTCGAGCCCTCGTCCGAGCCGCGCCGCCTCGGCGCCGCGACGCTCACGGTCGCCGCGAGCCGCGGCAAGTAGGCCGCCCGCTCAGTCGACCAGGAGGATCTTCGCCCACGGGCCGCCCACGCCCGGAAGGTCCTCCACGCGCGCCGCAGGCCACGCGGCGACGAGACGCGGGAGGTCGGCCGCGACCCGTTCTCTCGGCACGATGATCGCCTTCGGACCGGCGGCCCACGCGCCGGCCTCCTCCATCTCGCGGATCTCGACGAGGTGGAGCTTCCAGACGAACGGCAGCATTTCTCCGAGGCGCGGCGGGCGCTCGCCTCCGCTGACGTTGAGCGACCAGTCCGAGCGTCCCGTCGAGACGACGTAGACCGTCCGGCCGGGGCCGATCGTCCGGAGCCGGCGGCCGAGCGCCGTCGCTTCCCACATCGGACGCTGCTGACTCTCGTAGGCGACGTAGCGTTTCAGGTTCGCGGCGGGGGAGAGCGCGAGCGCGAGCACGGCGGCGGCCGCGAGAGCCGCCGCACGCAGGCGCGCGTTCGGAAGGCGCAGGCTCTCGAGCAGCGCGGCGGCGGCGGCGCCCATGAACACGCATGCGACCGGGAGGCTCGGAAGCATTCGCGTGTACCAGGGCGGCGAGCCCGCGAACGCGCCGAGCACGAGCAGGACGAGCGCGACGTGGAAAAACAGGAGCACGTTCAGCGAGAAACCGGCGGCGAGCGCGACGGCGACGCCGAGGACGAAGAGAGTCGCCTCGGCCGTGTTCAGCGCGGGAGACATCGAACCCTGGCTGCTCTGGTCCGGCGTCGTGAAGAACCAGCCCGCGCTCATCGCGAGCGGCCTTCCGAACGACGCGGCGAGCCGCTCGTGGTCGAGGCCGCCCTGGGGCTTGTACACCTCGAGCGACTCCTGCGCGCGCGGCAGCGCGAGATTCGGCGCCGCGATCCACGCGGGAAGGAGCGGAACGAGCCAGACGAGGAAGACGAGCGCCATGAGCGGCGGGCCGGCCCAGCGCCGGGCGGTCGCGCGCGGCGAGCGGAGGGCGAGGACGAGCCCCGCGAGGAAGCAGGCCGCCGGCGCGACGCGCGACGCGGGCCACAGGTAGAAGCACCATCCCGCGACCCACCCGCCGAGGAGCCACCAGCCCGCGCGGTTCGTCTTCAGCGCGAGCGCGAAGAAGACGAGCAGCCAGAGCCCGGCGACGGCCGACACGCCCGTCGTGGACATGCGGCTGAAATGGATCCAGGGGACCGCGCCCGAGAGGAAGATGGCCCCGAGGAGGCCGGCCGCGCGGGAGCGCCACGTCGTCCCGAGGATGTAAACCGCGAGGATGCCGGAGATGCCGGCGAGCGCGGGGCCGAGCCGGAACCCGACCTCCGTGGGGCCCGCGAGAAGGAACCCCGCCATCTCGGGCAGGAGGCCCACGACGGGCACGGGGACGAAGCCCGTCTGGAAGATGCTCGCGAGCCGGCCGCTCATCAGCTCGAGGGCCGAGACCGAGCAGTACACGAAGTCGAAGTGGACGTTCGTCGGGACGTCCAGAAGCCGGTAAAGGTGCGTGACGCACGCGGCGGCCAGCGGGATGGCGACGGCCCAATGCGCGCGGAACGCCTCGCGCAGGCGGATCCGCCCGCGGAAAGAGGCGGCCACCATGCCGAAGACGAGAACGTGGAGAGCGGCCCAGAGGCACGTCGAATCCACCTCGAGCTTCGCGGCGCGCCAGCGGTAGAGGAGCGCCATCCCGCCGGCGAGCGCGAATCCGCCCCCGAGGAGCGCGAGCAGCAGGCGCCTTTCCTCCGCGGGCGCCTCGAGGACGGCCCGCCAGTACGGGTCCTCGCGCCGCGAGGCGACGCGGCTCCAGATCGCCGCCGCGAGCGCGAGCGTGAAGCCCGCGAGAAGCGGCACGTCGCGCTCCGGATGAAAGTACGGCTCGAGCAGGAGGACGCCGCGCCTTGTGAGGACGAGGGCGGCGGCGTAGAGCGCGAGCGGGACGAAGGCCGCCGCCGTCGTCAGGACGCGGCGCCCGAGCGCGCGGCCGTCCGGCGAAGGCGGGGGCGGCTGCGCGGCCGGAGGCGGCGTCGCCGGAGCCGTCGGGCGGCCGCGCGCGAAGAACACGGCGGCGCCCGCGGCGGCGCCCGCGAGGAGAAACAGCGCGAAGCGCGGCCAGGGAAACCGGCTCTTCGAGGCGTCGGCGAGCCAGCTCTCGGGCCACGCCGCGCCCGGAATGCGCACGTAGGAGACGGCGAAGAGCCCGCGCGCGGGGAGATAGACGGCGCCGAGCGGAGCGAAGGGCACCTGGAAGCGCGTGACCGGACCGGCCGTGTGCGCCCGCCGGATCTCGAACGCGTCGCTGATCATGACGGCGGCCCCCGTGTCGTCGACGGTGAGCTTCCACGCGAGCGGCAGCGGGTAAGAGCCCTTCTTCACGAGGCGGCCGTTCTCGACGGCCATGCGGTTCACGCCTGCGAGATCGTGATGCCAGAGGAGGAAGGATGCCGAGGCGGGCGCTTCGGGCTCGAGGCGGAGCGCGAACTGCGCGGGCGCCCAGCCGTCGCCGAGCGCGATCCGCTCGAATTCCTTCGAGCCCGGCGTCCTCCTGAGGATCGGCTCCGGCTGCTCGGTGGTCGAGAAGACCGTGCTGCCGTCGGCGAGGCGGGCCGCCCCGAGAAAGCGCACGCCCGGAGGCGGCTCGAACTCGGCGACGATCGCGCCCGCCGCGTCGATCTCCGACACGCGCGCCTCGGTCGTGAGAAGCACGTGGCCGTCGGGGAGGAGGGCCGCGCGGTCCGGATGCGGATTCGTCGGCGGACAGGCCACGTCGCGCGTGACCCGCCCCTCGGCGTCCAGCTCGAGGATCCGCCCCGTGGCGCGGTCGAGGACGAGGAAACGCCCGTCGGGCGCGGGCGCGAGGTGTGCGGGCTCGCCGAGGCCGGTGAGACGGCCGACGCGCCGGCCCGTCGCGTCGAAAAAGCCGACCTCGCCTGCGGGAGCGCCGGCCCCCGGGATCGCGATCGTGAACGGGCCGTCCACTGCCGCGGATGCGGGCGCGGCGAGGGCGAGCGCGAGGAGCGCCGCGGCGGCGCGCGCCGTCACGCGGCCGTCTCCGGCGGCGGCGGGACCCAGTAGTCCTGCGCCGCGATCCTCGCGAGCGCCGCCGACGCGTAGAGGCCCCGGTCCCACTTGCCGCGCAGGAGGAGCGCGTCGCGCAGCATCGCGGGCGCGTGCGCGCCGAAGCGGATCGTGGACCGCTCGTGCTTCTTCAGGCGCACCGGGATCCGCCGGATCGAGAGGTTGTACTTCAGCGCCACGTAGAGGAGCTCGACGTCGCCGGCGAACCCTTCGACGGTGAGCAGCGGGAAGAGCGCGTCCGCGACGTCGCCCCGGAAACCCTTGAGCCCGCACTGCGTGTCGAAGAGGCCGCCCGTGACGAGGAGCCGCACGAGGAGCGAGAACGCGCGGCTCGCCGCGGCGCGCGAGCGGGGGAGGCGCGAGCCGTAGATCGAGTCCGTGAGGGACCGGTCCCCGACGACGACGTGGAAGCCGCGGCCGTTCACGAGCGAGGCCACGTACGGCAGCGCCTCGAGGTCGTACGGCACGTCGGCGTCCGTGAAGATGCGGCAGCGCCCCGTCGCCGCGGCCATGCCGGCCTTGAGCGCTCCGAACTTCCCGCGGTTCTCGGCGAGGGCGAGGAGCTGGATCCCGGGCCCGTCCGGGACGGCGCCGGCCGTCGCGTCGCGCGAGCCGTCGTCCACGACGACGATCTCCCAGGAGAAGGACTGGCGCGAGAGGAAGGCCGCGAGACCCGAGACGCTCTCCGCCACGAAGGCCGCGCCGTTGTAAACGGGCAGAACGACGGAGACGTCCACGGCGTTCACGTCGCGCGGACGGCGCGGACGAGCATGGAGCCCGAGTTCGCGTAGAGGGTGAGGCCCGAGAGCGTCCGGGCGCGCGCGGCCGCGCGGAGCAGCCCGCCGCCCGCCGGCAGGGCCGCGCCGACGCGCTCGAGGAGGAACGGAAGCGAGACGTGCTGCCCGCAGGGCGCCGCGCGCACGAGCGTCAGCGTCGGCGCGAGGGCGTCGGCGAGCGTCCTCCTCGAGAAAAACGTCACGTGTTCGGGAATCTTATAGGACACCCACCGGCGCCCGGTCGCGCGCGAAAGGAGGCTCTCGACGTTCGGGGTCGCGATCAGGACGCTGCCGCCCGGCTTCAGGGCCGCCGCGAGGGCCGCCGCGAAGCGCCGGGGCTCGTACACGTGCTCGACGAGGTCGAACGCGGTGATCGCGTCGAAGGAGCCGGCGGGAAAAGGGGAGTCCTCGAGCGTTCCCTGCGCCACGCGCCCCGGGTGCCGGGCCGAGGCGCGCGTGACCGCCTCCGAGGAAAGATCGAGGCCCCAGGCCTCCCACCCGGCGGCGCGCGCCGCGTCGAGGCCGGCGCCGGGCCCGCATCCGACGTCGAGGAGGCGCCCGCCGGCGGGCGGCGGCCCGAGCCAGCGGAGCCGCCGCGCGAACGTCTTCGCGAGGAGCGCCTCCATCTCCGCGTACGACGCGTACCCGGCCTCCGTCCCGCCGCCTTCCCAGTAGCCGCCCTCGTAGAGGCGGCCGAGGTCCTCGCGGGCAACGCGCGGCGAGAGGAAGCGCAGCGTGCAGCGCGGGCACTCCACGACGCGGTACGGCGGGAAGGAAACGCGTGCGCGCGCGGGGGGCGCCTCCCCGCAGAGCGGACAGGCGCAGGATTCCAGACGAAGGGGCGCGTCCGGCGCGTGCATCGGGGCGGAGCCAGAATACCAAGGTCGCGTAAACTGGAATCCTGTCCGCCACGCCGTACCTCCGCGCGCTTCGGCCCGCCCAGTGGGTCAAGAACCTCTTCGTCCTCGCGCCGGTCCTGTTCGGCAAGGTCGCGGACCGCGGCGAGCTCGCGGGCCGCACGTTCGCGGTCGCCGCCGCCTTCTGCGCGCTCGCGTCGGCGCTCTACCTCCTGAACGACGTCAAGGATGCCGAGGCGGACCGCCAGCACCCGGTGAAGAAGGAGCGGCCGGTCGCGTCGGGCGCGCTCGCGCCGAGGGTCGCCCTCGCGATGGCCGCAGTCCTCGGGCCGCTCGCGCTCCTCGCCGTCTTCTTCGCCGCTCCCGCGGCCCTCCCGGCGACGCTCGTCTACGCGGCGGTGACGGTCCTCTACTCGCTCGGCCTGAAGAAGGTCGCCCTCCTCGACGTCTTCATCGTCGCGTCGGGATACGTCCTGCGCGTCCTCGCGGGCTCGGCGGCCGCGCAGGTCGCTCCGTCGCACTGGCTGCTCCTCTGCACGTTCTTCCTCGCCCTCTTCCTCGCGCTCAGCAAGCGCCGGAGCGAGCTCGACGCACGCGGCGCGGCCGGGCGCGAGTCGCTGAAGGATGTGCCGGTCGGCCTTCTCGAAGCGTTCGAGAACGTCGCGCTCGGGACGACGATCGTCTGCTACGCGCTGTACACCGTCGCGCCCGAGACGATCGCGTGGTTCAGGACGGACCGGCTTCTCGTCACGGTGCCGATCGTCCTCTTCGGTCTCTTCCGCTGGCGGCTCCTCGAGACGCGCGGAGCCGGCGAGGACGCGACGAAGGACCTCTTCACGGACGCCGGCCTCCTCGCGACCGTTGTGATCTGGGGCACGGTTTGCGCGGCGCTGATTTACGGTCCCGGACGGAGCTAGGCCGGAATATCCTTCCCGCGATGCCGTCGAGGCGCGCGTTCACGTTCACCGCTCTCGCCGCCGGCGCCGCCGCGTTCGCGTCGGTCGCAGGAGCCGCGCTCTCGTTCGCGCTCTCGCCGCTCGTGCGCCGCACGCCCGCCGCGGGCGCCGCGCTGGACCTCGGCGCCGCGAAGGACTTCGACGCCGTCGCGAACGGCGCCCTCAGTGCCGCGGAGGTCGTCGTCCTCCGCAAGGTCGAGGACGGCTACATGACCCGAAAGGTGAAGGAGCGCCTCGCGGTCGTGAAAGACGCGTCCTCGCCCTCCGGTCTGGCAGCCGTGTCGACGACGTGCACGCATCTCGGCTGCGGCGTCGCGTGGAACGCGGAGCGGAAGGCCTTCCTCTGTCCCTGCCACGGAGGCGTGTACGCCGCCGACGGGCGCGTCCTCGCCGGCCCGCCGCCGCGGCCGCTCGCGAGGGCGCCGCTGAAAGTCGCGGGCGGACGCGTCACCGTGGACCCTTCGGCGTTCGAGGCATGAAGCGGCTCCTCGGGTTCCTCGAGTCGCGGGCGGGCGCGTCGTCGCTCTGGCGCGCGTTCGCCGACGAACCCACCTCGATTCGCCGGGCGTGGCTCTTCACGCTGGGCTCGGCCGCGCTCTTCGCGCTCGTCGTCCAGGTCGTCACGGGCCTCGCGCTCGCGCTCTCCTACGCGCCGACGCCGGACCACGCGTGGGAGAGCGTCAAGGCGGTCCAGACGAAGCTCCCCGCGGGCGCCGTCGTGCGCGGCCTCCACCACTGGGGCGCGTCCGCGATGGTGGTCCTCGCCGCGCTCCACCTCGTTCGGACGTTTCTCTTCGGCGCGTACAGAAAGCCGCGCGAGCTGAACTGGCTCGTCGGCGTCGCGCTCCTCCTCCTGATCCTCGCGTTCGGCTTCACGGGGTACCTCCTCCCGTGGGACCAGAAGGCGTACTGGGCCACGGTCGTCGGGACGAAGGTCCCCGCGGCGCTGCCCGTCGTGGGCCCGGCGGCGTCGCGGGTCATGGCGGGTGGAAGCGTCGTCGGCGCCGCGACGCTCACGCGCTTCTACGCCGTGCACGTGATCCTCCTCCCGATCCTCACGCTCGGCCTCGTCGCCGTGCACCTGCTCCTCCTCCGCAAGCACGGCCACGCGGGGCCGACGGCGGAACCGGACCCGCGGCAGCCGTTCTTCCCGTACCAGGCCGCGCGGGACGCGGTCGTGGGGCTCGCAGTCGTGCTGCTCCTCTTCGCGCTCGCCGCGGGGTCGCCCGCGCCGCTCGAGCGTCTCGCCGACCCGTCGGACACGTCGTACGTGCCGCGGCCGGAGTGGTATTTCCTCCCGCTCTTCCAGCTCCTGAAGTTCTTCCAGGGGCCGCTCGAGCCCATCGGCACCGCGGTCCTGCCCGGGGTCTCGATGCTCCTGCTCGCGCTCGTGCCGTGGCTCGACCGCGGCGCGTCGCGCCGCCCGCGGGACCGCAAGCCCGTCCTCGTCCTTGGCGCGCTCGTCGCCGCCGGGATCCTCGCGCTCCTCGTCTTCGGCGCGCTCGACGCGCCGAAGGTGAAAACCCGGTCGGGTCTCGGCGCGGGCGACGTGCCGGACCCGCGCGTCCTCGGCGGCCTCGCCTCGTACGAGCGGCGCCGGTGCGCGTCCTGCCACGGCGTCGAGGGCGTGCTCGCTCCCGCCGCGCCGGCCGGGTCGGTCCCGCTCGCGATGCGGTCGCACGCGCTCGCCGGCGAAGCGCTCGTGTCGCACGTGAAGGAGAAGACGCCGAAGCCGGCGACTCCCGTCGAAGAGGGCGGCGAGGACCCGGACAAGGACGTTCCGTCGCTGCTTGGCTACGTCGCGGCGCTCGAGGAAGGCGCGGCCTTCGCCGCGCTTCCCGCGCCTGTCCGCGCGGGCGGCTCGGCGATCGACCGGGAGGACTGCCGCCAGTGCCACCAGATCTACGGCGACGGCGGCCGCAGAGGCCCCGCGCTCCAGCACCTCCTCGGCAAGCGCGACAAGGCCTGGCTCGTCGAGCACTTCAAGGACCCGAAGAAGCTGGTCGAGGGCTCGAAGATGCCGAAGTACGCGTATCTCTCTGAAGCCGAGCTCGCCGCGATGGCCGACTACCTCCTCGCGCTGCCGTGAGCGGAGCGACGGTCCGGATCGCGCTCGCGACTCCGCCGTACCCTGCGTCCGGAGAGCGGTCCGTTCAGATCGTGGAAGAGCTCGTCGCGCGCGCCGCTGAAGAGCGGGCCGCCGTCGTCTGCTTCCCGGAGTGCTACGTCCCGGGCTATCGCGGCCTCGGGAGGACGCCGCCGCCGCCCGATCCGGCGTTTCTCGAGGGCGCCTGGCGGCGCGTCGCGGCCGCCGCGGCGAAGGCGCAGGTCGGCGTCGTCCTCGGCACGGAGCGCCTCGAGGGAAAGGCGCTCTACGCGACGGCGCTCGTGATCGCGCCGGACGGCGCGCGGCTGGGCTTTCAGGACAAGGTGCAGCTCGACCCGAGCGAGGACGAAACGTACACGCCCGGGAGCTCGCGGCGCGTCTTCACGATCGGGCCGCTCACGTTCGGCGTCGCCATCTGCCACGAGGGCTGGCGGTATCCCGAGACGGTGCGCTTCGCGGCGCGCCACGGCGCGCAGCTCGTCTTCCACCCGCACCTCGAGCTGGGCGGCCCGGGCGGCTACGCACCGACGACGTTCGCGGACCCGAAAAACACGTTCCACGAAAAGGCGCTCCTCTGCCGGGCGGCTGAGAACACGGTCTGGATCGCGTCGGTGAACTACGCGGCGGAGGGCTCCGCGACGACGTCGGCGTTTGTACGGCCCGACGGAACGCTTCTCGCGTTCCAGCCGTACGGCAAGGAAGGCCTCCTCGTCGCCGACCTCGATCTCTCGCTCGCGACGGGCCTCCTCGCGTCGCGGTACCGGCAGGGATGAATCCGAGCTGATAGCAGTGATATCATTCTCTCGGAGGTGCCGCATGGCCCAGCTTCTCGTGCGCGATCTCCCAGAGGCCGTCGTGCGATCGCTGAAAGTGCGGGCGGCGAAACACGGCCGCTCGGCCGAGGCCGAGCACCGCCGCATCCTCGAGGAAGCTCTTCTTCGGAATGGACCGCGTGGCACCTTCAAGGAATGGCTCCTTGCGATGCCCGTGGGCGGGACGGACGCTGACTTCGCGAGGCCCCGCGGCCGCGCGCAGCGGGCGCGTCGCGTCGATCTGTGAGGTTCCTCCTCGACACGAACGTCGTCTCGGAGCTGCGAAAGGGCGTCCGGGCCGACCGGAACGTCGTCACGTGGTTCGAGTCGCTGAACGCGGACGACCTCTATTTGAGCGTCCTCGTCGTCGGCGAGATCCGGCGCGGGATCGAGAGGATCCGCCGCCGCGACCCGAAGTCCGTACAGGCTCTCGACCGCTGGCTCTCCGCGCTTTCGGCGGGGTTCGAAGACCGGATCCTGCCGGTGGACCGCCCGGTTGCGGAGGAATGGGGACGAATGAACGTGCCGGACCCGCTGCCCGTCCTCGACGCCCTCCTGGCCGCGACCGCGAAGGTGCATGACCTCGTCCTCGCGACGCGGAACGTAAAGGTCGTCTCGTCGACGGGAGTCCGGACGCTGAACCCCTTTAGCGTGTGAACTAAAACGGGCGCCGCGCTCCCTTCGCGCGAAACGGTCCCTGCCGATGTGAGCTTAGTCCTTTACGAAGCCTTCGAGTTGCAGCCGCTTCGTCCAGACATTGATCTTCGTGTTCAATGTGTAGCTGTGACCGTTCTCGAGCGTGACGTCTCTGTCGACGGAGTGGATGTTCGGCGACCGGGTGGGAGTGCACGTCATCGATATCCGGTAATCGCCGGGAGTGAGCTTGATGAAACCGCTGCTGTAGTCCATTACGCGGTCGGGCCCCTTCAAGTCCGGGTACTCGATCTTCCCGATCTCCGCCCCGTTCGTCGTGATGGAGCAGCTCTGGCCTCGGCCGTATTTCGTCTTAATGAGCACTACCAGCTTGGCAAAGGAGTTTTCGGGATTCGGTGCGGGAGCTTTTGTTGAGACCGGACTTGTCAGCTTCGTGGACAGCCCAACGACTGTGTCCTTGAGCTTCGCGACTTCACCGTTGAGCCGGACGATCTCCTTCGCTTGGGCTTCATTCTGCTTCTGGCACGTGGAGAGAGGCGTTTCAACGGGAGTCTGTGCACGGGACAGACCGGGAACCAGAAGACAGAGTGCACCAAACGCCATCCGGGCTCGTCTCATGTTCTCGCCTCCCATCTATGTTGCGACGAGGAAAACGTCTGACACTCATTGACCTCGGCCAATCGGCAGGCTGTATCGGTGTCGAGACGATTCGACGGGCTGCTTACTTGCCATCTCTCTCCTTGAACCCCTTCAGCTCGAGGCGCTGGGAGAGGAAGCGGCGGAACTCGTCGGGCGGGATCGAGGCCACCTGGCGGCCGGTCGTGTGCTCGATCGCCCTGAGCGTCTTCTCCCACAGGTGCTCGCGGCGCGCGATCTCGTCGAGGTCGCGGACCTTGCCGAACTCCTGCACGTACTTGTTGTGCCGGCAGAGCATCCGGAACGCGTTCTCGGTGTTCGGGCGCCGGAGCGGGAGGCCGAGGATCCTGACGTCGTTGCCGACGTCGTGGATCGGCTGGCCCCACTCGCCGTAGCCGCCGAAGATCGTCCCGAGCTTGTCGAGCGCGTTCGCGAGCTTCGGCTCGCCGCTCCTCTCGAGAACGGCCTTGACGACCGGGAGCGTCACGTTGCGGAAGAGCGTCGGGTCCGCGAGGCGCACGTCGATCCCGATCTCCTCGCGCGTGATGCGCGCGATGTCCTCGCTCCGGATGCGGTTGTCCGTCGCGAGGTGGATGCGCTCGCCGATGGATTCGGGCACCGTGAGCGCCGCGAGGATGCCCTCGACGACGCGGTCCACGGGGACGATGTTCAGCTCGGCGGAGCGGTCGCCGGGGAACGCGGAGGCGATCGACCCGATGAGCCAGGCCTTCCCGCGCCCGACGGCGTCGCCCTGAAGGACGTCCATCGCCTCCTTGCTCCGGCCGAACGCGTTGATCGGGGCGTTCACGACCTTCGTGTCGCCGCGGTTGTTGCCCGTCTTGCTGTGGCCGATCACGATGGAAGGCAGGAGCTGGGCGACGCGCAGGCCCCTCTCGATGAGCGTGTAGTCCGTCTCGAGCGAGGCCATCGCCTTCGTCAGCTCGTAGAAGTTGTTGTAGAAGTTCCGGGGAAAGACGAGCGCCGACTCCTGCGCCGTCGTGCGCTTCTTGCGCCCGTGGATGTAGGACGTCTCGATCGCGATGTGCTGGATGAACCTCGAGCCCTTCGCGTTCTGGAGCGAAAGCGCGAACTCCAGCGCGTTGCGCGCGCCCTGCACGTTCGCGCGGAAGGAGTTCTCGTACGCGTCGTCGAAGGAGACGCTCGCGGCGCAATGCACGACGTTCGTGATCGAGCGCTCGAGGCGCTTGAGCTCGCCGTCGGCAATGCCGAGGCGCGGCTGCTCGATGTCGCCGTCGAGGAAGACGAACTTCTTCGCCCTCGCGCCGGTGATCCCGATGCGCTTCAGGAGGATCGCCCCGCGCTGCTTCGGCGAGAGGACCTTCACGACCTCTTTCGTCTTCGGGTCGCGGACCTTCTCGGGCCTCACGACGGACACGACGCGCTCGATGCGCCGGTCGGTCGACGCCTGGAAGAGGATCTCCTTGCCGAGGAAGCCCGTGGCGCCGGTGAGGAGGACGTGGAGCCGCGGGCTCCTCCCGCGAGCACGCAGGAGGGCGCGCGCGTCCTTCTGCAGCTTCTCAACGCGCGCCTTGACCTCCTTCTCGGTGAGGTGGGAGGCCTCGCGGAACTTGAAGAAGACGTTGCGCTCGGAGACGCCGATGAGCTTCTTCGCCTGCGTCTCGACGGCGCGGCTGCCCGTGGCCTGGCCGAGGGCCTCCGCGATCTTCAGGCCGAGGAGGTTCACCTTCCTCAGGCCGTCCTTCACCGTCTGCTCATTGCCGGTCCACGAGATCGCGCGGCTCGCGAAGAACTGCGCCGTGACCTCGATCGGGTTCTTGTCGCGGTGCGCCGAGACGAGGAGCTCGTCGGGGTCGATCGGGCGGAGGATCTCCTTGCCGGTCGCGAGGCTCACCTTGGCGATGTAACGCGACGGAGAGCTCTCCCACGCCATCTCGCCCTTGGGGTTGACGGTCGGCACGAGGTCGGCTCCGCGCTTGGCGGACATGGGCGAATCGGGGGCGGGTCTCGACGGTGACATGAGCTGATCCTCCGGAAAGGGGGACCATTCTAGACGCGCTGGAGCAGAGCGGCGGCCGTCGTGTTTACGCGGAGTCAGCCGAGCGCCGAGACGACGCGAGCCCCGCCGAGAGCGACGGCGAGCGCCGAGTCGTTCCCGGCCTCCACGTAGAGCGTGGCCGTCGGGTCGCCGACGAGGGCAAGCTGGCCCGAGGAGACGACCCGCGACTCCTCGCCGTCCACGAGCGTGACCTTGCCGGCGAAGACCGCGATCGCGTGAAGGCCCACGAACACCCAGCGCGCCCCGGGCGGCGGCCCGAAGCGGAGGACCGTGATCCCGCCGCCTGCGTGCCGCGAGCGCAGGCCGGTGATGCCGGAGACGCCGCGGCCGGAGAGGTCGTCCCTTCGGATGTGGTGGCTCGGACGAGGAGGGGATTTTGAGATTTCTTCGAATGAGGAAGAGGGGGAGAAGAGCAGGACGTCGCCGGGACCGGCTGCGCCGCCCGGCTCGAGCACCAGCAGCGCCGACGAGCGCTCCTTCCCCGCTTCACCTTCAAAGAAATACCCACGCGCACCCGTGTCGAGCCGCAAGAGGCGCGGCGCGGGAATCTCTCCGAATGCATGGATCGCCACACCCGGCGCGTGCGCCGTGCGCGGCGGAGGCGGGACGGGGCCGGCGCGGTCGTCGTCGCGCGGGATCGCGCTCGTGATCGCCTGCGGCCTGTCGCGCCACGCCTCCCGCGGTTTCTTCCCGAACGGCCACACCATCGATGCGACTCTAGCGGACTCCCGCCCGCCCGCGCCCGAGGATTTCATTCAGGCGCTGGGCGCCCGCTCGGCTGACGGGCAGGCGCGTGCCGTCCGCGAGGACGGCCGTCGGCGCGCCCGTCTCTCCCGGCTCGACCTTCTCGAGCCGGTCGAGATTCAGGAGGTACGAGCGGTGGATGCGGACGAAGCGCTCCTTCGGAAGCGCGTCCTCGAGGCTCGCGAGCGTCTGCTGCTTGAGGTGCTCCTTCCCTCCGGCGGAGAGGAGCACGTAGTCGTCCTCGGCCTTCGCGAAGTCGATCGTCTCGACGGGGAGGACCGTCACCGTCGTGCCGGACTTCACGACGACGCGCCGGAGCGGCCCCTCGCGCAGCGGAGCGGCCGGAGCGGCCGGGCGAACCGCGCCGATGCGGCTCCGGGCCCGCTCGAGCGCCGTGTCGAAACGGGCGCGGTCGAACGGCTTCAGGAGGTAGTCAACGGCGTTCGCGTCGAAGGCGCGGAGGGCGTACTGGTCGTACGCCGTCACGAAGACGACGGCGGGCCGGCCCTCGGCGTCGCGCTCGACGAGCTCGAGGACCTCGAAGCCGTCGAGGCCCGGCATCTGGACGTCGAGGAAGAGGACGTCGGGCCTCCACTCGGCGACGGCCTTCACGGCCTCGAACCCGTTCACGCACGTCGCGAGGACGGCGACGTCGCCGTGGGAGGCGAGGAACTCCCGGACGAGCTCGCGGGCGAGCTCCTCGTCGTCCACGATCACGACGCCGAGAGGGCGGGAGGCCACGGAGCGAGGATAGCGCCGGCGCCCCGGCCGACGCGTCAGGTGCGCGCGGGCAGCTCGATCTCGGCGCGGAACGTCGCGTCCACGCGGCGCGCGGAGAAATGACCCGAATCCCCCCACGAAGCCGCGACGCGCCGGGCGACGTTCACGAGGCCGAGCCCGGTTCCCGCGGCGCGCGGCGCGTCGTCGCCGGCCGGGTTCTCGACGACGATCGACACGCGGTCGCCGAAACGCTTCGTCACGAGCGTGAGCGTCCCGCCGTCGATCCGGCTCGCGATGCCGTGCTTGACGGCGTTCTCGACGAGCGGCTGCAGGAGGAGCGGCGGCACGAGGGAATCGGCCGCTGCCGGGTCGAGATCCTCGGTGAACCCGAGGCGGTCGCCGAAGCGCACGCGCTCGACGGCGAGGTAGCGCCGCGCGAGCGCGATCTCCTCCGAGAGCGGGATCTCGGCCTTGCCCGAGAGGCCGAGCGTCGTCCGGAGGAAGTCGGAGAGCAGCGCGCACATGCGGCGCGCCTCCTCGGGGCGCGTCGCGGCGAGCGAGCCGATCGAGTTGAGCGCGTTGAAGAGGAAATGGGGGTTCAGGCGCTCCTTGAGGGCCTGGAGCTCGGCGTCGCGCGCGAGGGACTTGAGCTCCACCTCGCGCTCCTCGCGTTCCTTCGCGTCGCGCGCGGCCGCGAGGAGGTAGTGGAGCGCGACCGCGAGGAGGTACAGGAGGATGCCGAGGAGGAGGACGACGAGCGTCGAGCGGCGGAGCGCCTCGGGAATCGTCTCGAACGGCGGGGCGAGGGCGAGAAGGCCGCCGAGCGTCGCGCCCCACAGCACCCAGAGCGACGCGGCGACGACCGACGCCACGGTGAGCGTGACGGCGAGAGGGAGGAGCCGGGACGTCCGGATCGGAAACGCGACGCACAGGTACCACGAGGAGAGGCAGACGAAGGCGTACACGCCCGTCAGGAGCGGCGCGACGACGGCGGCCTCGAGCGCCGTCATCCCGCCCGCGAGAACGAGAAGAGCGCCGAGGATGGCCGTGAGCGGGACCCACGCGATCAGGTAGACCGCGAAGGCGCCCGACCGCGCGAGAAGCGGGTGCACGGCGTCGCCTTCAGTTCTTGATGCCGAGGCCGCCGAAGAGGATGAATCCCGTGACGAGGAGCTCCTTGTGCGCGGTTCCGGGCGCGGGAGGCCGCGTCTTGTCGTCCTGCCCGCCGAAGATCGCGATCGCCTTCATCGAGACGTTCCACGACTCGGGGACGCGGATCTCGCCGCCGCCGCAGAAGCAGAAGACGTCGATCACCGCCGAGTCGCCGGCCATCTGCGCCTCGCGCAGGTCGATCTCGAAGCCGCCGAACATGGCGTTCGCCTGCCCGCCCCGGAACTCCTGCGACTGGATGCGGCGCTTGCCGCCGCCGAAGATCGCCCATTCGCTCAGGGCGCCGCCGGGCGCACCCCCGTCGACGGTCGCCGAGCGCCTCCGGTAATGCTCGGACACGATGTTGAGGCCGACGAGCACGAAGATGAGCGGGAAGAGCATCGAGAGGCGGAACCAGATGAGGTTGAACTCGCGTGCGAGGAAGAGGCCGCCGAGCCCGATGAAGATGACTCCCGCGAAGTAGTTGCGCGAGATGAATCTCAGGAGACCGACCGCGATCAGGACGAGAGGCCAGAACCTCCAGACCTCGCGCACCTGGACGAATCCGAGGTTCGCGGCCGTGAAGAGGAGGCCTCCGGCGATGAAGAGGAGCCCGACGAGAAGGCGTCCGTTCAGGGCGGGGCGCGGGTTGGGGTCCATATGAGCCTCCACGGGAAAGGTACGCGCCCGCGGGACCTTCGGCCCACGGAAATCGGCGAACGGACGGCCGGGATCGGTGAACGGCCGAATGGCGGGAACCAAGTCCGTATCGAAAACTTGAGAGGAAGATTCTAGAATAGACGACTTGGAGTCCAAAGATGACTGTAGGCAGTTCGAGCGATCAACAACGAACGGTCGTCCAACTCGCCCAGTACTTGGCGATTTCGGCGCAGCAGTCACCGCGAGAGGCTCTGGACTTCTTGCTTCCGCAGTTTCTGCTTCTTCTGCCGGGAGAAGGATGCGCACGCGCTGAAGATCTCATCACGGGGATCGACGTTCTATTGGGCCTCAGGCTTCATCTGCCCGACGTAGAGACCTCAATTCAGCGGCTGGAGAGTAAACACAGGCTGGTCCGCCTCCCCGGAGGAGTCCTTGCCGTCGAACCGCGGTTGAGGGAAGAGATCAAGAGCCGAACAGGCGCCGCTAGAGAACTTCAGGACGAAGTGCGCGCGGTCTGGATTCGTGAACTTCCATCGTCCCTCGAGCTTCCTCCTCCGGATCACCTCTGGGAATTGCTGATCGCGTATCTAGCTCGCGTTTTTCGAGCGCACGGGCTGCAAGCCCTTTCGCTATTGGTGCCGTCGGTGGAGACGCCGACCGAGGGGGCGAATCCTGGCGCACTGCTTGAGGAGGTTCTGACACAGGCGGGCGCTCGGCAGAGAGCGAAGGCTACGCGTGAAGCAATCGGCCACTTCCTGACTGGCGTAAAGGGCAACACAAAACGCGCTGCGTTTCTTTCGCAGATCGCTGACGGATCCTTCCACCTCTTCGCCCTTTCGAATGCTCCGGAGGTCACCGAGGCGCTTAGAGGGAGCCTGAGACCCTTCGTGCTCTTCGTCGACACAAATGTGCTGCTCGCGTTGGTAGGCCTTCAGGACGGGCCGCAGCAAGACACCGCCGTGGCAGTCGCAGGCCTACCAAAGACCCAGTCGCTCCCGATCAAGCTGCGCTTCCACGAGCAGACAAGACGCGAGATGTCGAACACCATTGCGCACTACAAGTCCCGTCTGATGGCGCGGTACTGGCCGCAGGTTCTGAGTCGTGTGGCCTGTAAGAACGGCGAGCTATCGGGAATCGAACTCAAGTATCACCAGCGAAACGCCCAAGGCACGCTCCTTGTCGAGGACTTCTTCGCCGTCGCCGACGATTGGGAGACCGTCGCGAAGACATACGGCATCGAGATCTATCGACAGGAAAAGGATGAAGGTCGCCTTTCGAGACGCGCAACGCTTGAGGCAGATTACGCCGCCTTTCTGAAGGCGGCCGGCCGCGAGGACAAGCGCTTGGAGGCCGTCCAGCATGACATGGCTGTGCTGGAGACGGTTGACTCCCTTCGCAGCGGGTCCGGCTCGACCATTGGGGGGGGCGCGATTCTTCTCACTTGTGATCACGCGCTCTGCGTTTTTGAATGGGAGCGTGCACGTGGCGCACATAGATCGAGGGGCGTAGTTCTGCCGAGCATCCTCTGGCAGGCCCTCCGACCTTATCTGAGGAGTGACGCGAACGGTTTCGATGGCGGCTTCGCGGCGGCGTTTGCACTACCAGAACTCAATCCAAGTCACGGGGCAGCAAGCGCGGCCGTTTCGCGCCTGCTTAGTATCTTGGCTGGCTATGAGGGAATTGCGGAGGAGACGGCGACGGTTCTTCTCGCAAATCGAGTGCTCCTAAAGACCATTGATAGTGGCCGAAGCGACGACGAGTTACGGGCGGCCATCGACAATGAGATCGTGACCAATAACGCCGCCCTTCTGCGCGAGAGGGTGGGGCTTGAAGAACGAGCGCGTGCATCCGACACAGAACGCGAACAGGCGCACATAGCGAGGAGAAAAGCCGAGGAGGTGCTTGAGAAGACGCGCTCGAGCGAGCAGCGGCTTCTGGAGGCCAAGGCAAGCGCTGAAGCGAGCCTTCGGGCCGAGCAACAGAAGCGTCTAGACGCCGAGGAGAGTCTCAAGAAGCAGGGTGACGATCTGAGGGTTGCGAATGACCGCGCCCATCGGATGAGCGTCGCGACCGCGGTCTTCGCCGGCATCGTGTTCTGGGGCGTCTTTGAGGTGGTCGTGCGCCTTGTTAGATGGGAATGGCTATTGGGGCATCCGAACAGCTACGGGATTCAGGGCGTGGCGTTGATGTGCTTTTTCGCGATAGCCGCCTGCGTGCTGGTAAAGCGATGGCGGCGGGTGGCGTGGCTGGGAGTCTTGGTACCAGCACTTTACGTCGCGTTCCAATTGATCGGGGGACCGCGGCCGAAGTAGGCGGCAGCGAACGCAGGCTCAGCGGGCCGCGGCGGCGGGTGCGGCGGTCCGCGCGGGCTCGTACCCGAGGTTCGGCGCGAGCCAGCGCTCGGCCTCCTCGACGGAGATCCCCTTGCGGCGCGCGTAGTCCTCGACCTGGTCCTTCCCGAGGCGCCCGACCGCGAAGTAGTGAGCGTCCGGGTGCGCGAAGTAGAAGCCCGAGACCGACGCCGCCGGGGTCATGGCGAAGCTCTCCGTCAGCCGGATGCCGGCGGCTTCCTCGGCGCCGAGGAGTGTGAAGAGCGTCCGCTTCTCGGTGTGGTCCGGGCACGCGGGATAGCCCGGCGCGGGGCGAATTCCGCGGTACTTCTCCCTGAGAAGGTCCTCGTGCGTGAGCGCCTCGCCGCGCCCGTAGCCCCAGTCCGCGCGGGCGCGCTGATGCAGCATCTCGGCGAACGCCTCGGCGAGGCGGTCCGCGAGCGCCTTCACGAGGATCGCGGAGTAGTCGTCGTGCGCGGCCTCGAAGGACCGGGCGAGCTCGTCGGCGCCGATGCCGGCGGTGACGGCGAAGAGGCCGATGTGATCCCGGCGGCCGCCCGCGGCGGGGGCGACGTAATCGGCGAGCGCCTCCAGCGGCTGCCCCTCGGGCTTCTCCATCTGCTGGCGCAGCGTGTGGAGCGTCGCGATCCTCTTCGTGTGCGCCTCGTCGGCGAAGACGGCGACGTCGTCGCCCTCGGCGGCGGCGGGGAAGAACGCGTGGACGCCGCGGGCGGTCAGGAGCCGGTCCTTCACGATGCGCGCGAGGAGCGCCTGCGCATCCGCGAAGAGCTCCCGGGCTCGTTCGCCCAGGACCGCGTCTTCCAGGATCTGGGGATGGCGGCCGCGCATTTCCCACGCGTGGAAGAACGGCGACCAGTCGATGAACGGGACGAGCGTTTCGAGAGGGACGTCGTGGAGAACGCGGACGCCCGTGAAGGACGGGACGGGAATGTCCGCCGCCGCCCAGTCGAGCCTCGGGCGGCGGGCGCGCGCCGCCGCGAGCGGGACGAGGGGCTTCTTCGCGCGCGCCTCGTGCTCGGCGGCGAGGAGCGCCTGCTTCTTCCGGTTCGTCTCCGCGAACGCGGCCTTTTCCCCGCCGAGGAGGCCGGAGACGACGCCGACCGCGCGCGAGGCGTCGTGCACGTGGACGACGGGCCGCCCGTACGCCGGAGCGATCTTCACCGCCGTGTGGACGGGGCTCGTCGTGGCGCCTCCGATGAGGAGCGGCACGGCGAAGCCGCCGCGCTCCAGCTCCCGCGCCACGTGCGTCATCTCCTCGAGCGACGGCGTGATGAGGCCCGAGAGGCCGACGGCGTCGACGGCGTGCTCCTTCGCGGCCTTGAGGATCCGGTCGGCCGGGACCATGACGCCGAGGTCGATCACCTCGTAGCCGTTGCAGGCGAGGACGACGCCGACGATGTTCTTCCCGATGTCGTGGACGTCGCCCTTGACCGTCGCGAGGAGGATCCTGCCCTGCGACGTCGACGCCCCGGCGGCCTTGTCGGCCTGGAGGTACGGCTCGAGGTACGCGACCGCACGCTTCATGACGCGGGCGCTCTTGACGACCTGCGGCAGGAACATCTTCCCGGCGCCGAAGAGGTCGCCGACGACGTTCATGCCCGCCATGAGCGGCCCCTCGATCACGTCCAGCGGCCGCGCGAGCATCTTCCGGGCTTGCTCGGCGTCCGCCTCCACGAAATCCGTGATGCCGTGGACGAGGGCGTGCGTCAGGCGCTCTTCGACCGTCCCGCTGCGCCACGCGTCGGCCTTCGCCTCGGCGGGGCCGGCCTGCTTCACGGACGCGGCGAACGCGAGGAGTCGCTCGGTGGCGTCGCTGCGCCGGTTCAGGAGGACGTCCTCGACCCGCTCGAGAAGATCCTTCGGAACCTCGTCGTAAACCGCGAGCTGGCCCGCGTTCACGATGCCCATGTCGAGGCCGGCGCGGATCGCGTGGTAGAGGAACGCCGCATGCATCGCCTCGCGGACCGTGTTGTTCCCGCGGAACGAGAACGACACGTTCGAGATCCCGCCGGAAACCTTCGCGAACGGGAGCGCTTCCTTGATGCGGCGCGTCGCCTCGAAGAAATCGACGGCGTAGGAGTCGTGCTCCTCGATGCCCGTCGCGACCGTCAGGACGTTCGGGTCGAAGATCACGTCCTCGGGCGGGAACCCGACCTCCTCCGTCAGGATGCGGTACGCCCGCCGCGCGATCGCGAGCTTCCGTTCGGCGCTGGTCGCCTGGCCCTCCTCGTCGAACGCCATCACGATCACGGCGGCTCCGTAACGGCGCACGAGCCGCGCGTGGGCGCGGAACGCGTCCTCGCCTTCCTTGAGACTGAGCGAGTTCACGACCGCCTTGCCCTGCAGGCACCTGAGGCCCGCCTCGATCACGTCCCACTTCGAGCTGTCGAGCATGATCGACAGCTTCGCGATGTCCGGCTCGGCCGAAACGAGGCTGAGGAAGCGCGTCATCGCGGCCACCCCGTCGAGCATTCCCTCGTCCATGCAGACGTCGAGGACGTTCGCGCCGCCCTCCACCTGCTGCCGCGCGACGGCGAGCGCGCCCTCGTAGTCGCCCGCGAGGACGAGCTTCGAAAACTTCGGCGAGCCCGTGACGTTCGTCCGCTCGCCGACGACCGTGAAAACGCCGTCGCGCAGCGTGTACGGCTCGAGGCCGCTGAGGCGCGTCGCGCGCGGGATCTCGGGGACGCGCCGCGGCGGGAGGTCCTTCACGCGGTCCGCGATCGCGCGGATGTGCTCCGGCGTCGTCCCGCAGCAGCCGCCCACGACGTTCACCCAGCCTTCGCGCGCGAACGCCGCGAGGTCGGCGCACATGATCTCCGGCGTCTCGTCGAAGCCGCCGAAGGCGTTCGGGAGGCCGGCGTTCGGATACGCGCTCGTGAAGACCGGCGCGAGGCCGGACAGCTCCTCGACGTACGGGCGCATCTCCTTCGCCCCGAGCGCGCAGTTGATCCCGACCGAGAGCAGGGGGACGTGGGCGATTGAATTCCAGAAGGCCTCGACGAGCTGGCCCGAGAGCGTCCGGCCGGACTTGTCCGTGATCGTGACGGAGACCATGAGCGGGACGCGCCGCGCCCCCTCGTCGAAGAGCTGCTGCGCCGCGAAGAGTGCGGCCTTGAGGACGAGCGTGTCGAAGACCGTCTCGAAGAGGAGGACGTCGGCGCCGCCGTCGAGGAGTCCGCGCACCTGGTCCCGGTAGGCGGCGGCCATCTCCGCGAAGACGTGCGTGCGCTTGCCCGGGTCGTTGACGTCCACGGCGAGGGAGAGCGTCCGGTTCGTCGGGCCGAGCGCGCCCGCGACGAAGGCGTCCCTGCCGGTCGCGGCGCGGTGGGCGTCGGCGGCGCTCCGCGCGAGGCGGGCGGCCGCGGCGTTCATCTCGTACGCGAGCGGCTCGAGGCCGTAGTCGGCGAGCGAGATCGCCTGGGCGTTGAACGTGTTCGTCTCGAGGATGTCCGCGCCCGCCTCGAGGTACTGGCGGTGGATCTTCTCGACGATGGCGGGCTGGGTCAGGACGAGGAGGTCGTTCGCGCCCTTGAGGTCCTTTGGATGGTCCTTGAACCGCTCCCCGCGGTACGCGGCCTCGTCGAGACCCTCGCGCTGGATCATCGTCCCCATCGCGCCGTCGATCACGGCGACGCGCCGGGAGAGCAGCGCGCGAAGGCGCGCCTCGACGCTCATCCGAGCGCCTCCATGAGGCGCTTGACGACGCCGTAGCGGCCCATCGGCATCACGTGCAGGCCGCGTACGCGCGCCGCCATCTCCTTCGCGAGCTCGAGGGCGAGCGCGACGCCCTCCTCTTCCTCGAATTCGGCCCCCTTGTCGGCGGCCTTGCGCATCCGCTCGATCAGGGACGCGGGGACGACCATCCCCGGGACCTCGTTCGCGAAGTAGAGCGCCTGCTTGAGGCTCTTCGGCGGGATGAGGCCGACGAGGACGGGGATCGCGCGCGATTCGGCCCGCGCGCAGAACCGGTCCAGCGCCGCGAGATCCCAGACGGGCTGTGTCTGGGCGAACGTCGCTCCCGCTTCGATCTTCGCGGTCAGCTTCGAGATCTCGACGTCGAGGTCCCTTGCGGCCGGGTTCGCGGCGCAGCCGATCGCAAAGGACGTGGCGGCGCCGATCGCGCCGCCCGCGAGGTCGACGCCCGCGTTCAGGCCCTTGACGATCCGCAGGAGACCGAGCGTGTCCACCTCGCCGACGGGCTTGGCCTGCGGGTAGTCGCCGATCTTCAGCGGGTCGCCGCCCACGACGAGAAGCGCCTTGATCCCGAGGCCCGCGGCCCCGAGGAGGTCCGACTGGATGCCGAGGACGTTGCGGTCCCGCGGGGAGAAGTGAAAGATCGTCTCGGCGCCCGTCTCGTGCCGGATGAGGTGTGCGACGGCGATCGAGGACATCCTGAGGCGCGCCATCGGGTTGTCCGTGACGTTCACGGCGTCGACGCCGAGCGTCTTGAGCGTGCGGGCGCCGTCCAGCGCCACCGAGGAGTCGAAGCCCTTCGGCGGCTCGACCTCGACCGTCACGACACGGGCCGCGGGGTCGGCGAGCTTGCGCTTGAACGCGGACGTCTCGAGCGGGGCGGCCTCGGGCCGCGCGCGCTCGGACGAGACGAAGACGGACGGGGCCGCGTGCGCAGCGCGGCGGGCTTTGCCGACGGTCTCGCGCGCCATCGCGGCGACGTGCTCGGGACCCGTGCCGCAGCAGCCTCCGAGGTACGCGGCGCCGGCCTGCACGGCCTCGCGCGCCGTCTCGCGGAAGTAGTCGGCCGTCGCGGGGTAGACCGTGCGGCCGCCGACGATCCACGGGTAGCCCGCGTTCGGCATGAGCGAGACGGGGAGGGAGACGGAGGACGTCGCGCGCGTCAGGACCTCGAGGGATTCCTGCGGGCCGATCGCGCAGTTCAGGCCGACGACGTCTGCGCCGGCGTCCGCGAGCGCGCGGAGGCTCTCGGCCGCCTCGTCGCCGAAGCTCGTCTTGCCGTCCGCGAGGAACGTCATGGACGCGAGGACGGGAATGTCCGCCGAGAGGGCGCGCGCGGCGCGCACGGCCTCGAGGATCTCGAGCAGGGACGAGAACGTCTCGAAGACGAGGAGGTCGACCTTTTCCTCGAGGAGGATGCGGAGCTGCTCCGTGAAGAGCTCCCGGACGTGCGGGCGCGTCAGCGGGCCGTAGGGCTTCACGAGCTGCCCGAGCGGGCCGACGACGCCGCCGACGTAGACGTACTCGCCCTCGGCCGAGGCGTGGGCGAGGCGGGCCGCCGCCCGGTTGATCTTCTCGAGGGAATCCGCCCAGTCGAACTTCGTGAGCTTGGAGCGGTTCGCGTCCCACGTATTCGTGGAGATCACCTGGGCGCCTGCGGCCGCGTAGTCGTCGTGGATTTCCTTGACGAGGTCCGGCGTCGTGAGGCAGACGGGGGAGCGCGGGCCGTCCGCGGGGGCGCCGCGGGAGACGAGGAGCGTGCCCATGGCGCCGTCGCCGAGCAGGACCTCGGTCTTCAGGCGCTCGCGGATGTCTCTCTTCATGAAAACGCTCCCGCGGTAAGATTCTAGCCGTCACATGAGACTTCTCGTGGTCGGCTCGGGGGGGCGGGAGCACGCGCTCGTCTGGAAGCTCGCGCAGGCGCCGGGCGTCACGGACATTTTCTGCGCGCCCGGCAACCCCGGCATCGCGAAGCTCGCGACGTGCATCCCGATCTCCGTCGACAACGTCGTCGAGCTGGCGGACTTCGCCGAGTCGATGAGCATCGACCTGACGATCGTCGGGCCCGAGCTGCCGCTGACGCTCGGCCTCGTGGACGAGCTCACGCATCGCGGCCTCCTCGCGTTCGGGCCGAACCGCCTCGCGGCCGAGCTCGAGGGCTCGAAGGCGTTCTCGAAGACCTTCATGAAGAAGTATTCGATCCCGACGGCCGACGCCGAGATCGTTACGAATCGCGCCGAGGCCGAGCGCGCGCTCAAGTCGTTCGGCCTGCCCGTCGTCTTCAAGGCCGACGGCCTCGCGGCGGGCAAGGGCGTCGTCATCGCGCAGGAGCAGGCGGAGGCCGACAAGGCGCTCAAGCTCTTCTTCGAGGATCGCGTCTTCGGCTCGGCGGGCGACCGCGTTCTCGTGGAGCGGTTCATCGAAGGCGACGAGGTCAGCTTCATGGTCCTCTGCGACGGCGAGCGCGCGCTCCCGCTCGCGACCGTGAAGGACTACAAGAAGATCTACGACGGCGACCGCGGCCCGAACACGGGCGGCATGGGCTCGCACAGCCCGTCGGTCCTGCTCGACGCGTCGACCGCCTCCGACATCCTCGCGTTCGTCGTCCAGCCGACGCTGAAGGGAATGAAGGACGAGGGGCGGCCGTTCCGCGGCGTCCTCTTCGTCGGCATCATTCTCGAGAAAGGCCTCAACCCGTACGTCCTCGAGTACAACGTGCGCTTCGGCGACCCCGAGACGCAGTCGGTCCTCCTCCGGATGGACGGCGACCTCCTGCCGTTCCTCTTCGCCTCGGCCCGCGGGAAGTTCGAGGAGGGCGTCACGCCCTCGTGGCGGCGCGAGGCCACGGCCTGCCTCGTCCTCACGGCCGAGGGCTACCCCGGCCCGTACGAGAAGGGCCGCCCGATCACGGGCATCGAGGACGCCGAGACCGAGGAAGGCGTGGTCGTCTTCCACGGCGGCACGGCGACGACGGCCGACGGGCAGCTCGTGACCGCGGGCGGCCGCGTCCTGAACGTCTGCGCGCGCTCCCGCGGCCTCTCGCAGGCGCTGAAGAAGGCGCGCGAGGCCGCCGAGAAGATCCACTTCGAGGGCAAGCACTTCCGCCGCGACATCGGGAAGAAGGCCATGGAAATCCTGATGGAGCGGTCGGGTTCGCTCCTGCGCTAGAAGTCGCGGACGACCGGCGGCGGGCCGGCCTCGCGCAGCAGCCCGAAGGCCGACACCAGGATCTTCGTCTGGAGCACGGCGTCATGGGGCAGCCCGAGCGGATAGCCGAGCGCGTACGGAACCGCGAGGGCGCGCGGGATGCCGACCTTGCGCGTGACCTCGGGCAGCGCCGTGACGGACGTCGTCGCGATCCCTCTTCCTTCCAGCTCCGCGGCGATCAGACACACGGTCTGATGGCAGAGCGGTCAAAGCGGGACGAGGAGCGTCACGTCCACGCCGTCCTCCGCGAGCAGCGCCGCGGCCTCGGGCGCGGTCTCCTTCACGAGCCGCCCCGGCGCCGAGATCGACCCCATGAACGAGAGCGCGCGCGGCGCGAGGCTGCCGATCGTGCCCTCCGCCTCCATCTCGCGCAGGCGGTCCAGCGGGAAGCCGAGGTTGCGGTCGGCGAGAAAGCCCGTCTGGTCGAACGCGTCCGACTTGTGGGCGATCCCGAGCGTCGCGACGTCGGCGTCCCGGGGGATCACCCGGAACGAGGAGTCGCCGCCCTTCTTCTCCTCGTCGAACGGCTGCTGGCCCGGCGCGTAGACGGCGCCGGTCGTCACGAGAGCGACGCGCGCCTCGCGCAGCGGCCGGCGCGGCCGCGCGAACGGAATCGGATCGACCGTCCGGTACCGGTACGTCGCCATGAAGAGGCGGTTCTTGATGGAGAGGTCCGAAAGCGTCGCCACGGGGCGAGTATCCCTCTCCGCGCGTCCTTCAGCGCGACCGGCTGTTCATCTGATCCCGAACGTCGCGAGGAAGAACGTCGGGCCGTCCTTCTTCGCGACGCCGTGGTCGGGGTTCGCGGCGAGGTGGCGGAGGACGGCGAAGACGGTCTCGACCTCCGGCTCGGCGAGCGCTGCCGCGATCTTCTCGGCCGTCCGGAACTCGCCCTTCCTCGCCCGGAGGTCCGCGAGGATCCGGGCCTGCAGCGCGAGGACCGCGATGGCGGCCTTCTTGCCCGCCTCGACGCCCGGCTGGTGGTACGCGTTGATGCCGACGAGCTGCGCGTAGAGGCCGACCGCCCGCTCGTAGAGCGCGATCAGGACGCCGATCGTCCGCGCCGACACGTCGGGCACGGTGAGCGTGATCGAGCCGCGGCCGTTCCCGGCGAGCGCCGTCCTCGTCCCGAGGAGGAAGCCGTGCAGGTAGTCGCCGGGCGTCACGTCGGGCTCCACCTCGAGCGAGCGCTCGCCGTCCGCGCGGTCCTTCTCGACCTCGAGGAACGTCGCGAAGAAGTTCGGGACGCCCTCGCGCAGCTGCTGGACATACGCATGCTGGTCCGTCGAGCCCTTGTTGCCGTAGACCGCGATCCCCTGGTTCACGACGCGGCCCGTGAGGTCCTTCTCCTTGCCGAGCGACTCCATGACGAGCTGCTGCAGGTAGCGCGAGAAGAGAAGGAGCCGGTCCTTGTACGGGAGGACGACCATGTCCTTCGCGCCGCGGCCGCCCGTCTCGTGGTGCCACGCGAGCGCGAGCATGGCGGCGGGGTTCTGCGCGACCTCGGGAACGCGCGTCGCCGCGTCGCAGGCCGCCGCGCCCGAGAGCAGCGCGTCGACGTCGAGGCCCTGGAGAGCGGCGGGCAGGAGGCCGACGGCCGAGAGCTCGGACGTCCGTCCTCCGATCCAGTCCCACATCGGGAAGCGCTCCAGCCAGCCGTCCTGCGCGGCCGTTTCGTCCAGCTCGCTGTGGGCGCCCGTGACGGCGACGGCGTGCTTCGCGAAGTCGAGGCCTGCCCGCCGGTACGCGTCCGCGGCGACGAGCATCCCGTTGCGCGTCTCCTTCGTCCCGCCCGACTTCGAGATGACGACCGTCAGCGTCGCGGGGAGGCCGCCCTCGGTCGCCGCGATGCGCGACAGCTCGCGCGCCATGCCGTCGGGGTCCGTGTTGTCGAAGAAGAACGGCTTCAGCGGGTCGCGCGGCGAGCCGAGCGCGTCGGCGACGAACTGCGGCCCGAGCGCGGAGCCGCCGATCCCCACGACGAGGAGGTTCGTGAAGTGCGGCGCCTTCTCCGGGGCGACGCGCCCCGCGTGGACCGCGGCCGCGAAGTCCTCGATGCGTGCGAGCGTCTGGGAAATCGCCTCGGCCGTCTCCGCGTCCGGCGCCCGCTCCGGGGCGCGCAGCCAGTAATGGCCGACGCGGCGCTTCTCGTCGGGGTTCGCGATCGCGCCCTTCTCGAGCGCGTCCATGGCGGCGAAGGCGGCGGGGAAGGCGCCGGTCACGAGCGGGTGTTTCCGCAGCGCGTCGTCCGCGAGGCCGGTCTTCGAGAGATCCACGAGCAGCCCGAGCGCGGGCACGTGGAGCGACAGGGCCTGGACGCGGGGCCAGTCGTGAGCGGACATCGGAAGCCTCCCCCTCCATGATCTCCGATCCGGCCGCTCCCCGCGTAGACTGCGCGCCTCATGGCGAAGAACGGCAAGGGCCTCGCGCTCGGCATCGACCTCGGCGGCACGAAGATCCTCGCGGGGATCGTGGACCCGTCGAACCGCATCCTCGGGCGCGGCAAGCTCAAGACCCCGTTCGCCGACGGCGCCGACGCGATCGGCGCCGCACTCGTCGAGGCCGGCGACCTCGCCCTCAAGGAAGCCGGCGTCACACGGGCCGACGTCTCCTCGTTCGCCATCGCGGCGCCGGGCCCCGTGGACACGATCAAGGGAACGCTCCTCAAGGCCGCGAACCTGAACGCGTCGAACTGGAACGTCGTGAAGGCCGTCGGGTCGGCGTTTCCCGGGGCGGCGGGCCGCGTCGAGAACGACGTCCGCCTCGCGGCGCTCGCGGAAGCCCGCCTCGGCGCGGGCCGCGGCTCGAACCTGATGGTCGCCGTGTGGGTCGGCACCGGCGTCGGCGGCGCCGTCATCATGAACGGGAAGATCCACTCCGGGCACAACCGCAACGCGGGGGAGATCGGCCACACGCAGATCGACTTCCGGCGGGCGAGCCCCGGCAAGATCGACGGCACGCTCGAGGGCACGGCCGCGAAGGTCGGGATCGCGGCGTACCTGAAGCGCCGCATCGACCGCGGCGACCGGACCGAGCTCGAGAAGGCCGTGTCGAAGAAGGACGTCCGCCTCAAGGGCTCGCAGCTGCGCGAGGCGTGGGAAGAGGGCGACGAGCTGGCCCGCCGTGCGCTCCAGCGCTCGGCCCGCGCGGTCGGGATCACGATCGGGAACGTCTGGAACATCCTCTCGCCGGACGTCTTCGTCCTCGGGGGCGGCGTCTCGACCGACGTCGGCCCGGCGTACCTCGAGGAGGTCCGCAAGTGGGCGGACGCCTTCGCCTTCACGCAGGACCTCGGCAAGCTCCGCGTCGAGCCGGCGGGACTTGGCGACGACTCCGGGCTCCTTGGGGCGGCCCTTTTCTCCCGCGACTGAGTCCCGCTCGGTCCTTCTGGCACAATCGGAGGTCCATGAGCTGCACGGGCTGTTCCATTGGCACCTCCACGAACCCCGGCGGGAACTACGTCGGGGCGCGCCTCGCCGACGCCGAGGACGGGAAGACGACTCTCGTCTTCACGGGCGAGGTCCAGGTCAAGCCCGGCGAGCGCCTCATCGTCGAGACCGAGAACGGGCCGGAGTTCGCGGAGGTGACGACGACCTCGCCGACCCTCGCGCGGTCCTGCTCGGCGAAGAAGGCCCGCCGGTTCCTGAGGCTCGCCTCGGACTCCGAGTACGCCGACTACGCCGAGCGCCTCGAGCTCCAGCAGAACGCCCTCGCATTCGCGGACGAGAAAGTGGCCGCGATGCGCCTCGACGTCCACGTCGTCAAGTGCGCCGTCGGCTTCGACCGCCGCAAGCTGACCGTCCTCTACACCTCGGAAAAGAAGCCCGAGGTGCGCGATCTCTCGCGGGCGATCTCCGACAAGTTCGACCTCCGGGTCGACATGAAGATGATCGGCGTCCGTGACGAGACGAAGCTCCTCGGGGGCATCGGCTCGTGCGGCCTGACGCTCTGCTGCTCGACGTGGCTCAAGGGATTCCACCCGGTCGCGATCCGGATGGCGAAGATGCAGGGGCTCACCCCGAACCCCGCCAAGCTCACGGGGCAGTGCGGCCGCCTGAAGTGCTGCGTGGCCTACGAGCTCGAAGGCGGCATCGAGGCCGCCCGCCGGATGGGCCACGGCGGCGACCGCGAGCGCCGCGAGAAGGCCGCCCCGGCCCCGCCGACGCCCGCGGCCCCCCAGCCGCCTCCCGCCTGAGGCCGGTTTCGTGCTTCGGGGAAGCCCGGAATAGACTCCGGGCAACATCCGTTTCCCCTTCCGCGTAGACACCGCATGAGGAGTCCCGACATGGCTTCCGCGAAAAGGCCCGTTTCAGGCGCCCCCGCCCCCGGCGAGGGGGGAGGTCCGCCCGAGGAGCTGGGCCCGCGCAAGCTCATCCGGCCCTCGCTCGCCGGCGTCATGCGCGACCAGGGCTCTCCCCGGCCGGCCGGCGGTGGCGCCCGGCGCGTCGTCCCGCCCGAGCAGACGAACGCCGAGGCCTACTACTACCTCAAGCAGATGCAGTCCAAGACGCCGATCGTCGTCCGCCTCGTGGACGGCGAGGAGCTGCGCGGCTGGATCGAGTGGTACGACAAGGACGTCATCAAGCTCAATCGGGACCACGCCCCGAACCTCCTGATTCCGAAGCGCTCCATCAAGTACCTCTACAAGGAGGAGGAGGAGCGCATGCACAAGAAGAGGCGGCGCCCGCTGCCCGGCGCGGGTCCGGGAGTCGGCGGCGCCTAGATGAAGTCCCTGCGGGATTGACGGCGCGCCGCGGGGCGGGCATACACTCGCCCGCATGAACGACAGCAAGCTCACCAAGGAAGCCCTCACGGCGTTCGCGGCCCAGAACCGCGACCGCTTCGAATCCCTTCTCAAGGACTTCGTCGAGCGCCCGACGGTCTCCGTCGACCCCTCGAAGAAGCCCGCCATCGCCGAGTGCGTGACGCTCGCCTGCGAGACGATCAAGGCGTTCGGCGGCGTCCCGTCCGTCCTCGAGACCGGCGGCCACCCGATCGTCCACGGCGTCTTCGGCGACGACGCGTCCCGCCCGACCGTCACCGTCTACAACCACCTCGACGTCCAGCCGGCCTCGAAGCAGACGGAGCCGTGGGAGACGGAGCCCTTCGTCTTCACGAAGAAGGGCGACCGCTACTTCGGCCGCGGCACGACGGACGACAAGGGTCCCGCGCTCTCGGCGCTCTTCGGCGCCAAGGCCGCGATGGACGCCGGCGTTCCCGTGAACGTCCGCGTCCTGTGGGAGTTCGAGGAAGAGATCGGATCGCCGAGCTTCGCCAAGGGGATCGGCGCCGCCAAGGACAAGCTCGCGACGGACTCGATCATCGTCTCGGACACGATCTGGATCGCGCGCGGCAAGCCCGCGGCGCCGGCCGGCCTCAGGGGCCTCCAGGGCATGCTCTTCACGCTCGAGACGGGCACGACGGACCAGCACTCGGGCGTGACGGGCGGCGCGGCGCGCAACCCGATGGCCGAGCTCATGCAGGTCGTCTCCGAGTGCTTCGACGCGAAGACCGGCAAGGTCAAGATCCCCGGCTTCTACAAGGACGTGGTCCCGCCGACGAAGGCCGAGCTCGAGGACTTCCGGAGGTCCGGCTTCACGGTCGCCGGCTTCAAGAAGGACCACCTGTTCAAGTCGATCCGCACGAACGACGCGCTGGACGTCATGAAGCGCATCTGGGCGATGCCGACGTTCGAGATCCACGGCTGCGTCGGCGGCTACACGGGCCCGGGCGTCAAGACGGTCATCCCGCCGCGCGCCGAGGTCAAGGTCTCCTGCCGCCTCGTCCCGAACCAGACGGGCGCGAAGATCGCCAAGCTCGTGACGGACTTCGTGAAGAAGAAGAACAAGGATGTGAAGGTCCACCTCGAGGGGCGCCTCGACCCGTACCAGGGCGTCACGACCGGTCCGCTCGCGGACGCGGTGCGCTCGAGCGTGAAGTTCGCGTTCGGAAGGCCGCCCGTCTTCGTCCGCGAAGGCGGCTCGATCGGCGCGGTCCTCACGATGGAGCAGACGCTCAAGGCGCCGGTCCTGTTCCTCGGGCTCTCGCTGCCCGAGCACGGCTACCACGCCCCGAACGAGAACTACGACTGGGAGCAGGCCTCCGGCGGCATGATCGCGTTCGCGAAGTACTTCCAGGAGGTCGGCGCGCTCGGCAAGGTCGGCGCGAAGGGCTACAGGCCGAAGAAGTAGGACGGTCCCGCTAACGCCCGGAGGACGCGGGGGCGTTCCCTTCGTCCTTCGGGCGGAAGCTCCAGAACTCGCCGTTCGTCCCGAGCGCCATCGCAAGGACGGTGCCGCCGCGGCCCCACGAGGCCGTCAGGATCTCGCCCGGAACGCGCACGGGGATGAGCGTGAGCGCGCCCGTCGCGGGCTCGAGCACCGCGGGAACGGGCAGCCAGGTTTCCGGCGACACGACCGAGACGAGGATTCTCCCGTCGGGCCCGACCGCGCCGCCCGAGAGCGGCGCGGTCGCGAGGCGGAGCGGCCCGGCCGTGAGGACCTGGGTCTCCGCGCGCGTCGCGATCGGAATGCGGATGAGCTGGACGCCCGACGCCGCGTTGCGCTGGACGAGAACGTCGTCCGCGCCCGGATCGCCCGCGACGCCGTGGCCGGGAGAGAACGCCTTCGCGGCACCGCTCGCGGCGTCCACGGACCAGATCGTCCCGCCGTCCGCGAAGAAGATCGTCCTGCCGTCGCGTGACGCCGCGAGGGACGCCGGGATCGCGCCCTTGGGCAGCGCGTGCTTCTTGATCAGGCGCCCGTCGGCGCGCGCCACGATCGCGAGGAGCGGCGGCGCGCCGGACGGCCCCGTGAGGAACGCCACGGCGTCGCGTCCCGCGAGCGTCGCGGGGCCGAACGTGGGCTCCGAGAGGCCCGTGAAGGGCCTGAGGTCGCCGCCTTCGCCCGTGACGAGGATCTGGCGCCGGCCCGCGACGAGCCCGGGGACGAGGAGGCGTCCGTCCTCGAACTCGACGGGCGTCATGACGAGGCCGGCGGGCGCACTCCCGAGGCGCTCGGGCAGGCCGCCCGCGGCCGGCAAACGCAGGATCTCGGCGACGCCGTCGGAGAAACCGACGTAAAGAGTTCCCGCGGGCCCCTCCGCGAGATAGCGCGGCCGGCTGGAGAAGGAGAGAAGCGTCTGTGCCCCGGTGCCATCGCGCGCGGCCGCGACGATGCGGTGCAGGTCGCCCGCGGCGAGGCGCGCGAGAACGCGCGTCCCGTCGCGCGTCGGGAGGAACGGCGGGAGGAGCGGCAGCTCGGGCAGGAACGGGCTCGCGGCGCCGGTCTCGACGTCGAGGACGTGGAGGCGCCGCCCGCCCGCGTCCGTTGCGCCGGCAAGCCGCCCCCAGACGAGGACCGATTTTCCGTCCGGAAACGCACGCGAGACGAGGTCGCTCGAGTCCGCGAGGACGGGCGGCCCGACGTTCTTCTGCTTTCCGCTGTCGGGCCAGACGTGCACGAGCTGGAACCGCCGCTCGGCGTCCCGCTTCACGACGAGGAGGCTGCCGTCGGGAAGCGGGTCGGGGCTCTGCGCGCCCTCGACGACGAGCCGCTCCTCGCCGCCGATCGCGGGGACGCTCGACACGCCGAGCGGCACGTCCGTCACACGGTCGAAGAGAAGGCGCGTCCCGTCCGTCGACCACTCCACGCGGTGGACCGCGCCCGCGTCCCGCCGTTTCGTGAGGACGGTCCAGTCGCCCGACTCGGGCTCCATGGCCGCGACCTGCGCGAGGCCGCCGACCGGCGTCAGAAAGGCGACGCGCCGGCCGTCGGGGCCGCTGCGCGGGGAGAGGACGCGCGTCGACCCGCCCATGACGAGCGAACCCGACCACGACGGAACGGGCGCGTCCGCGGACGTGCGCGTCAGCCAGTAGCCGAGCCCGCCGCCCGCCGCGACGAGCGCGAGCGCGCCGAGCGTGACGAGCGAGACGCGTCCGATGCGGCGCGCGGCGGACTCGGACGGCGCCGGAACGGGCGGGACGGGCGCGCCGAGCGTGACGGACGGCCCGGCGCCCGCGCGCGTGCGCGCCGTCGCACCGGCCTCGAAACGCGCGGTCTGGGCCGTCTGGAAGGACGTGTCCGTGGCGAGCATGTCGGCGTTACGCTCGAGCTGCTGCCACTCCCGCGCGAGATCGCGCGTCGACGCGTACCGCTCCTCGGGATCCTTCGCGAGGCAGCGCTCGATGACCCACCGCACGGGGGCCGCGAGCCGCGGCGCGGCGACGGCGAGGGGCTCGGGCTCGTCGCGGATGATGGCGGTGAGCGTCTCGACGGGCGTCGGGCGCTCGAAGGCGCGCCGGCCCGTCGCCATCTCGTAGAGGAGGAGCCCGACGGAGAACTGGTCGGAGCGGAAATCCACGGTGCGGCCCGATGCCTGCTCGGGCGACATGTAGCCCGGCGTCCCGACGACGAGACCGGTGCTCGTGAGGGCCGGTGCGGCGTCACCGCCGGCGACCGACGGAGAGAGCTTCGCGATTCCGAAGTCGAGGATCTTGAGGAACCCCTCCGCCGAGAGCATGAGGTTCTCGGGCTTGAGATCCCGGTGGACGATCCCGGCGCCGTGCGCGCTCGCAAGGCCGTCCGTGAGCTGAGCGGCGACGTCGAGGAGCCGGCGCAGCGGCAGGGGGCCGTCCTTCAGAGCCTCGCGCAGCGTCCGGCCGGTGATGAACTCCATCGCGAGGAAGGGCGCGCCGTCGGTCTTCCCGATGTCGTAGATCGTGACGATGTTGGGATGGTTGAGCGCGGAGGCGGCGCGGGCCTCGTGGGCGAAGCGGGCGAGGCCCTCCTTGTCGTCCGCGAGGTGCGCCGGCAGGACCTTGAGGGCGACCTCGCGGCCCAGGCGCGTGTCGCGGCCGCGGTAGACGTCGCCCATGCCCCCCGAGCCGAGGAGCGACACGACCTCGAACGGCCCGACCATGGTTCCGGCGTCGATGGTCAACACGGGAAGGATAAGTCAGCGGGTGAGGTCGAGTGAGAGCGCTCCCGCGTAGAAGCTCAGGCCCGGGTTATCGGGTCCGACGGTGCCGAGGTTCGAGACGTGCGTCCGGCGGACGCCGAGCGAAAGCGCGGCGCCGCCGCCGAGGCGCACGCGCACGCGCCCCCCGAGGACGTCGAGAAAGTTGAAGCGCGAACCCTCCGCGGGCACGGGGGAGAACGCCCAGAGGAGGCCCACCAAGGCTTCGAGGCGAAGGCCGACCGCGGCCCGGGGAAACGCCTCCCACGCGAGGAACGGCGCGGCCGCCACCGCGGCGCGGCTCTCGCGCGGCCGCTCCGGCAGGTCGACGCGCGTGAGGCCCACGAGGAAGAGCGGCGTCAGCTCCACGCCCCAGACGAAGCCGGAAGACAGAGGAAAGTCGCGCGCGACGGACAGCGACCCGAACTCCGCGAACCCCTGAGACGTCGGCGCGGACGCCTGGCCGTAGGACGAGATCACGTGCCAGGGAGGCGGAAGAAGATTTTCTTCGAGTGGTAAAGAGCCCGGAGCGGGCTGCGCGGGCGGAGCCACGGGCCCGGGCGGCGCCTGCGCTCGGGCGCATTCACCTTCTAGGAAGAAAACCAGCGTTGCGGCCAGCTGGATGGCTGCTCGCAGCGGTCGGGTCTTTGTCCCCCTCAATCCGGTTTCTTGACGACCTTGCCGCGCGAGATCACCGCGACCGTCTTCTCCATCACCTTGATGTCGGTCAGAGGGTCGCCCTTCACCGCGACGAGGTCCGCGACGCAGCCGTCGGCGAGGCAGCCGAGCTTCCCGTCCTTGTGCGGCCCGAGGAGGTCCGCGGCCACCGTCGTCGCCGTGCGCAGCGCGTCCCACGGGGTCATGCCCCACGCGACCATGAACGAGAACTCCTCGGCCTGGTTGCGCTTGTCCCAGTCGAAGCCGCCCGCGTCCGTCCCGAACGCGATCGGGGCGCCGGCCTTGTACGCGCGCTTGAACGACGCCTGCGACGCGGCCCAGAGCTGGTCCCAGATCGGGTTCGTCTTGCTGCGCGGGCCCTTCACGAAGTCCGCCACCGTGATCGTCGGGCAGTAGGCGATTTTCTTCGCGACCATCGCCTTCACCGTCTCGTCGTCCAGCACGTCGCCGTGCTCGAGCGAGTCGACGCCCGCTTGGAGCGCGATCCGGTGGCCCGTCGGCGTCATGGAGTGCGCCGCGACCTTCTTCCTCAGGCGGTGCGCCTCGTCGACGATCGCGTTCATCTCGTCCTGCGTGAAATTCGGGATCGAGGCCCAGCCGCCGTCCGGCGTCCGGTAGTACGAGCCGTCCGCGTAGACCTTGATCCAGTCCACGCCGTACTGCGCCTGATAACGGACCGCCTTGCGGCATTCGTCGGCGCCGTCGCACTTGAGGACGCCGTCCGGCATCTTGCGTTCCCACGAGAAGCCGAGGAGCGGATAGCGGCCCGTCGGCGTCATCGCCGGCCCGGCGGCGAAGACGCGCGGCCCGGGCACGATCCCGCGGCCAAACGCCTTCCTGAGGTCGACGTCCGTGAAGCCCGCGCCCTCGGTCCCGAGGTCGCGGAGGGTCGTGAAGCCGTGGTCGAGAGCGATGCGCGCGGCCGCCGCGGCGCGGAGCGCGCGGTACGGCGTCGACTCCCTGAGAACCTGCTCGTCGTACTCCTCCGAAGTCGCGTCGCCCTGCAGGAGAAGGTGCGTGTGCGCGTCGATGAGTCCCGGGAGGCAGGTGTACGAGGAGAGATCGAGAACGGATGAGGGGGAGGGAGATTCGGAGAAAGACTTCTTAGAAGGTGAAGAGGGCGGGGGCGCCGCCGCGTCGCTCGACGAGCCGAGGCCCTTCACCGTCCCCCCTTCAAAGAATATCTTCACGTTCGTCCTCGATTCGCGGCTGCCCGGATCGAGGAGGGTCCCGCATCTCACGGCCAGTGGCTCCGCGGCGAGCGGCAGGGTCAATACAGCGGCGAGCAGCGCGAGGCAGAATCGCATTTGACGGAGCCCCCCTTCCCGAGCAGGATGTGCGGGGATTATGAGCCGCGCCGAGGAGCTCCGTCAGGCCCGAGACCGCATGGAGGCGGTGCGCGCCGGGATCTACGAGGCCGTCTCGGGAAGGTCCGCCGCGGAGCTTCTCTGCCCGCCGGCCGACGGCGGCTGGTCGGCCGCCGAGGTGCTGGACCACATCGGAACGGCCGAGCGCACGCTCGTCAAGGCGCTCACGAAGCACGAGAAGGGCGAGCCGACGCGCGTCCCGAAGTACGCATGGTGGTACCGCCTTCCGATGTCGCCCGTCTTCTGGAAGATCAAGTTCCGCGCGCCGAAGCTCGTGCGGCCGCGTCCCCGCGCCGAGGTGAATCCCGTGGAGGTCGTCGAAGGCCTCCGCCAGACGCGGGCGGCCCTTCTTGCGATCGCCGACCGCATGGGCGAGGAGCGCTTCGCGGAGATGGTCTTCCCGCACTTCCTCCTCGGGCGATTCAGCGGCGTGGACTGGTTCGAGTTTCTCGCGGGGCACGAGGGCAAGCACCTCGGCCAGATCCGCAGAGTGCTCGCGGGGCCTAAGGTCCTGCGCTGTTCCGGGCGATCCTGAAGCTCGCGTACGCGAAGAACGGGGCCGCGAGGACGTCGACCGTGTAGTGGACGTGCTGCGCGAGGACGGAGATCCCCACCGCGGCCGTGCAGAAAAGGAAGAACCCCTTCGACCGCCGGCCCGGCACGGCCAGGGCCAGCAGGAACAGCGTCGATGTGTGGCCCGAGAAGAAGAGGTCCTTCGTGAGGAGCTTCCCCGGTCCGAACAGGCGGACGAGCGGGTCGTGGAGCGGGATCATCCCGGGCGGCGCCTCGAGCGGCGTGACCCACATGGCGGCGATCCGGAACAGGACCATCAGGACGTAGGCCTCGAGCGCGACGACGAGCGCGCGCGGGTCGGCCGCGAGGCGCGCGACGCCGAGGGCGAGGCCGAGGTAGATCAGCGAGAACGTCAGCCACGTCAGGTCCCGCGGCGCGACGAGCGCGAGCACGGGATCGGGCAGGACGGCGCCGGGCCGCGCCTCGACGAACGCGAGGAAGCGCGCGAGGAGCGCGAGGACGGCGACGAGCGCGGGAACCGTGAGGGCGAGGCGGACGCGGAGGCGCGGGTCCCGCCAGGCCTCGGCCCACGCGGCGGCTACTGCCATCCGCCTATCGCGCGCCGCGGCCGGAAAGAACCGCCGGAATCGTCCGGAGCAGGATCTTCGCGTCGAGCGAGAGGCTCCAGTTGTCGATGTACGCGAGGTCGAGGTTCGTCCACTCCTCGAAGCGCGGGATCTCGTTGCGGCCGGATACCTGCCACAGGCCCGTGACGCCTGGCTTCATCGAGAGCCGCCGGCGCTGCCAGCGCTCGTAGCGCGCGACTTCCTCGGGGAGCGGCGGCCGCGGCCCGACGAGCGACATTTCGCCGCGAAGGACGTTCCACAGCTGCGGGATCTCGTCGAGCGAGAAGCGCCGGATGAGCCGGCCGAACCCCGTCAGGCGCGGGTCGTTCGCGGACTTGAAGACCGGCCCCACGTGCTCGTTGAGGTGCGCGACTTCCGCGAGGCGCTCTTCGGCGTTTTCCACCATCGTCCGGAGCTTCACGAGCGTGAACGGCCTGCCGTTCAGGCCGACGCGCGTCTGCCGGAAGAGCGCGGGCCCTCTCGACGTGAGCCTGATGACGAGCGCGGCGAGCGTGACGGGGACGACCGCGACCGCGCCCAGGAGAATCGACAGGAGCACGTCGACGGTGCGCTTGGCCATCATCGCGGCGCTGTCGTCGGGCGTCGTCGAGAACGTGAGGAGAGGCGTCCCGTCCAGCTCCTCGAGCTCGACGCGCGCGAGGACGTGCGGGAAGAAGTCGAGGACGAGGCGCGTCTTGACGCCCATCTCCTCGCACAGGAGGAAGAGGTCCTCCATCTTCGGCAGGTCGCCGCGGTCCACCGCGAGGAGCACCTCGTCGACGCTGAACTCCGTGAAGACGCGCGGGAAGTCCGCGAGCGTGCCGAGGTACGGCACGCCGTTGGACGTCGTCGTTTCCCCCGGCTCGAGCGGCTTCTCGCGGATGAGGCCGAGCAGCTTGAGTCCCCACCACGGGTGATCGCGGATGAGCTTCGCCATCGACGCGGCGCCGGGCGTGTCGCCTACGAGGACGACCGTCCGGAAGTTGAAGCCGAGAGCGCGCACGCGCCGCGCGACGAGGCGCACCGTGACGCGCTCGGCGACGAGGAGGATGAGGTTCACGACGAAGAACGCCGCGATGAACGGGCGCGAGATGAAGTCCCAGCGCGCGCCGAAGACGACGAGCGCGAGAAGAACCGAGCCGAGGAGGGCGGTCCGCGCGACGAGCGCGACCTCGTCCTTGAGCGCCTCCGTGCGGCGGCTGCGGTACGCCCCGCCCAGGAAGAGCAGGGCCGTCCAGATCAGGACGATCGGCCCGACGAGGACGAGGTACATGTTGAAGTCGTAAAGGCCGGTCAGGCGGCGGGCGAAAAGCGGAACGATCTCGCTCCGAAGGAGATACGCCACCGGCAGCGTCGCGAGGGTGACGCTGAGGTCGGCGGCGTACAGGAGGGCCGCGATCGTCCGGGCCTGTTGCTTCAGCATCGGGGCAAACCCCGGCGAGGGGTCATGGGGATGCTAGCAAGTGGCGCGAAAGCGCGCCTTCTCACGCTCCCAGGAGGGCTTTTTCGTAGGCGTCCGTCACCGCGTCCCACCGGTAGTGCTTCCGGGCGCGCTGGCGGGCCGCCTCCCCGGAGTGCCGGCGAAGCTCGGGGTCGGCGAGCAGGGCCTGGATCGCCCGGGCGAGCGTCTCGGGCCGGGCGGCGTCCGCGTAGAGGGCGGCCTCCCCGGCGGTTTCCCGGTTCTCGGGCGTGTCGTGGACGACGAGCGCCCGGCCGAAGCCCATGGCCTCGAGCAGCGCCGGGTGCGTGCCCCCGACCTCGGTCGCGTGGACGTAGACGGCGGCGTTCGCGAGGAGTTCCCGGTAGCCCTCCCCGTAGATCGCGCCGGGGAGGAGGACGCGCGGGTCCCTCGCGGCCTCGGCCGTGACGGCCGCGACGAATGCGTCGGCGTAGGGCGCCCCGCCGAGCATCACGAGCGGAGCCGTGCCCGGAACCGAGCGGTACGCGCGCACGACGGCGTCGGCGTTGTTCTCGGGCTCGAAGCGCGAGACGTAGAGGACGTAGCCGCCGGGCGAAAGGCCGAGGCGCGCGAGCGTCGCCGTGCCCGCCGGTTCGGCGAGGTCGGAGCCGTACGGGATGAAGAGCGACTCCTCGCAGTAGGCGTCGCGGTAATAGTCCCGGATCGCGCGCGCGTCCGTCACGAGAACGTCCGGCAGCACGCAGCTGAGGCGCTCGGACATCGCGTACGCGAGACGGCCGAGAGCGTTCCACTTTCGCCGGTTTCGCTCGAGACCGTCCACGTTCAGGACGACGCGCGTCCCGGCGCCGAGAAGACGCGCGAACCGGCACGTGAGGGCGTTCACGCCGTTGCACACGAGGACGGCGTCGTATCCCTGGGCGGCGGCGTGGAAACCGGAGAGCGCCGCGTGAACGACCGTCTCGAGGTACTTGTGGCGCACGGTCGGGACATAGACGACGCGCGCGCCGCGGTGGACATCCACCTCGGCGGCCGTCCCGCCGCGCCGCGCGTAGACGGTCACGGCGTGCCCGCGCGCGGCGAGGCGCGCGGAGAGCTCCTCGGCGAACGTCTCGAAGCCGCCGTAGGCCGCGGGAACGCCGCGCGTCCCCAGAATGGCGATCCTCACGCCTCGATCCTCGCGCCGCGCGGGTCGTCCGTGAACCAGCGCGCGAGGTCCGCGTCCGGGACGGTGCGGCGGCCCTGGATCTCGGCGCGCTTGGCGAGGAGGCGCGCGCGGTTCCCGGCGAGCCACCGGAGCGCCTCGAAGGACGTGCGTTCCACGGTCAGGCAGCCCGCCACGACGATTGCGTCGCGGAGGAACGTCCGGGGAAACGTCGCGCGGATGTGCGCTTTCCCGGCGTTGTTGATCCGGAGGAGGAAGCGGTTCTTGACGGAGTGGAGGTTCGCGAGCGCCGACATCTCGCGGCGGCGCTCCGGGAGGTTGCGCCGCCGGTGCCACGCCACCGCGGCCGGGACGCAGCGCGCGGCCCATCCGCGGCCGCGCAGTCGCCATGCGAGGTCGACGTCCTCGCGGTAGACGAAGAAGTCGTCGTCGAAAAAGCCCGTCGAGATCCGCGTGTCGGCGAGCGCCGCGGTCCGGAACAGCACGGCGCAGCCGGAGGCGCCGAAGATCTCGGCGGGCCGGTCGAACTGTCCGGCGTCGCGGTCTCCGGCGCCTACGTCGAAGTGCCGCCCGTTCGGGGTCATCCGGATCCCGGCGCTGTCGAGCACGGACGTCGGCTCGAGGTCGGGCCCTTCCGCGCGGAGGATCTTCCCGGTGAACGCCGCGACGCGGGCGTGCTCGGGACGCCCGGCGTCCTCGAGCAGCGTCGCGATGAAGCCGGGCGCGAGGACGACGTCCGTGTTCAGGATGAGGACCCACGGGATCCCCCGCTCGACGGCCTTTGCGATCGACCGGTTGTGGCCGCCCGTGTATCCGAGGTTCTCGCGCGACGGGAAGACCTCGAGGGGGACGGGCGCGACCTTCTCGAACGCCGCGAACGTCGCGCGCGTCCCGTCCTCGGACGCGTTGTCGACGGCGGAGACGGCAATGTCGCGGAACGACTGCGCGAACAGCGAAGGGACGAGCCGCTCGGCGTCATGGGACTCGTTGTGCGTCACGAGCGAGACGAGGACGCGCACCGTCATGAGGCCCCCGGGAGGAGGGCGGAGCGCCAGCCGAGGCCGAGGAGGCCGCGCATCACCCGGGCCTGGGCGCGCGCAACCTCCGCGCGCGGGTGATCGCCGCCCACGAAGGGGATGAGCGCGAGCCTCAGGAGCGCGCCCGAGAACGCCGCGGCCCACGCGAGGGCGCGAAAAGGAAGGGACGCGTGCCGCGCGAGGTAACGCCGCTCGTTGCGGACGTAGAGCGGCCGGAAGTCGCTCCAGGAGAGGGAGTCCATCGCGACGCCGCCGACGTGCGTCGCGCGCGCGGACGGAACGTAGCGGATCCGGCCGCCGCGCTCGAGGAGCTTCGCGCAGAGGTCCACGTCCTCGAACCACGCGGGAGCGAACGCCGGATCGAAACCGCCCACGGCCTCGAAGTCCGCGCGCCGCACGAGGAAGGCGGCGGCAGCCGGCTGCTCGACGTCGAACGCCTCGTCGCGCGGCCGGTCGAGGTACCGGTCGCGACTCAGCCAGCGATTCGAGGGAAAGACGCGGTCGAAGAGGAACGCCTCGCGGAGGATCGAGCCCGCGTTCGGGAGGCGCCGGAGCTGGAAGAGCTCCTGCCCGGCGCCCTCGAGGCGCGGCGCGGCGGCCGCGACGTCCGGGTCGGCATCGAGGGCCTCGAGGAGGGCCGCGAGCGCGGAGGCGCCGTCGACGAGCGCGGCGTCCGGGTTCAGGAAGAGGATCGTCTCGGATGGGGCGCCCTCTTTCGCCGCGAGGTTGCAGGCCGGGCCGAAGCCGAGGTTTCGTCCCGCTTCGACGACGCGCGCGCCCGCAGCCCGAGCCGCCTCCGCCGACCCGTCCGTCGACGCGTTGTCCACGACGACGACGGGCACGCCCGGCGGGACGGAGCGGATCGCCGCCGCCAGGTGCCCGGCGGAATTCCACGACACGATCGCGACGAGGACGCGGGGGGCGGTCAAGCGGTTCGATGATAGTGCCGCTTGAATACGGGCGGCGCGCCCGACAGAATGCACGGCTCCATGATCTCGAGAGATTTTCTGAGAAAGGAATTCGAGCGGCTGCCCGACCTGTACCGCGGCCGCAACCTTCCGCCCGGCGCGCTGGAGGCGTGGCGCGCCATCGACGTCGAGCGCCGCGAGGCCATCACGAAGCTGGAGGCGGCTCGCGCCGAGAAGAACGGGATTTCTGAGAAGGTGGGCATCCTCAGGCGCACGGGCCAGGACGCCTCCGACCTGCAGCGCCGCTCCAAGGAGCTGGCCGCCGCCGTTCTTGCTTTCGAGGAATCCCTGAAGGCCCTGGACGCGCGATTTGCTCCCATTGAGGAGACGCTCCCGAACGTCCCGCACGCCTCCGTCCCCGAGGGCGCCGACGAGACCGCGAACGTCGTCGTGAAGACATGGGGCGAGCCGGCGAAGTTCGACTTCGCGCCGCAGGCCCACTGGGACCTCGGCCCGGCGCTCGGCATCCTCGACTTCGAGCGTGCGGCGAAGATCACGGGCTCGCGGTTCACGGTGCTCAAGGGCGGCGCGTCGCTGCTGTCGCGCGCGCTCATCCAGTTCTTCCTCGACGTCCACACGCGCGAGCACGGCTACACGGAGCTCCTGCCGCCCTTCATCGTGAACGCGGCCTCGCTCTTCGGCACCGGGCAGCTTCCGAAGTTCGAGGCGGACCTCTTCAGGCTCGAGGGCACGGACTGGTACCTCACGCCGACGGCGGAGGTGCCCGTCACGAACATGCACCGCGACGAGATCCTCGCGGAGAGCGCGCTCCCGATCTCGTACTGCGCGTACACGCCGTGCTTCCGCGCCGAGGCGGGCGCCGCCGGCAAGGACACGCGCGGGATGATCCGGCAGCACCAGTTCGACAAGGTCGAGCTCGTGAAGTTCGCGAAGGCCGACCAGTCTTACGAGGCGCTCGAGACGCTCACGCGCGACGCCGAATCGATCCTCGAGAAGCTCGAGCTCCCGTACCGCCGGATCGCGCTCTGCCGCGGCGACCTCGGGTTCTCGTCCGCGAAGACGTTCGACCTCGAGGTCTGGCTGCCCGGGCAGGACGCCTACAAGGAGATCTCGTCCTGCTCGAACTTCGAGGACTTCCAGGCGCGCCGCGCGGCGGTCCGCGTCCGGGTCGAGTCGGGCGGCAAGCCGAGGAACGAGCTCGTCCACACGCTGAATGGCTCCGGCCTGGCCGTCGGGCGGACGCTCGTGGCGATTCTCGAGAACGGCCAGCGCAGGGACGGCTCCGTCGCGATCCCGAAGGCGCTCCAGCCGTACTGCGGCGGGAAGACGGAAATCACGAAGACCTGAACAGGAGCCGCCGCCTCACGTGCGCCGGCGACCGGGCGGGCACTAGAGCATCTTGATCACTTGACGCCCCCGAGGCGCAGCCCCAGCTTTACTTACCGGTCGGTAGTTCCTTTGAGGAACGAGCGACCGGGGGTCTGGAGGCCATCAGAATGCCCTCGGAAGCCACGGAACACTCTGTAGAACAGCGACTTCTGAGCGCCGCGATCCAGCTCTTCACGGAGCGCGGGTACACGGCGACTTCTGTCCGGGAGATCGTCGAGAGGGCTGGGGTTTCGAAGCCCGCCCTGTACTACCGCTTCGCGAGCAAGGAGAGCCTCTACCTCGCGATCCTGAACGACCTCGCGCGCTACGCCGACGAGGTGATCGCGAAGACCCGCCCCGGCGCCGGGCCCGTCCGCGAACGGCTGGAGAGGTTCCTCGTCGGGATGTTCGAGGCCTTCGAGGAGAGGAAGGCGAGCGTGCGGCTCATCAACGCCGTCTTCTGGGGGCCCGCGCAGGGCGCGCCGCCCTTCGACTTCCAGACGTTCCACAACAAGCTCCTCGTCGTCCTCAGGGAGATCGTCCGCGAGGGCATCGCCGCCGGAGAGCTCCGCGCCGCCGACCCCGCCGACATGACGTTCGCCCTCATGGGCGTCCTCTCGTTCACGATGGACCTCGCGCTCGCGCGGCCGGAGCTCGGCGTCGGCAAGGACGGCCTCCGCCGCGCGCTCGACCTCCTCTTCGAGGGCTTGGCTGCGCCGGGCCCCGCCTTCAAGGAGACCCTCCGATGACGCGTTCGATCGCCGCCCTCCTCTCGAGTGTCCTCGCTCTCGCGGCCGCCGGTTGCGGCAAGCCCGTCGCAGGAAACGGCGCCCCAGGCGGGGGCCGGCCGCCCGTCGCGGTCGAGACCGCGAAGGTCGTGACGGCCGATCTCGAGCAGACGGTCGACGTCGTCGGCACGCTCGCGGCGCGCAGCGAGGCCGACGTGCGGACGGAGTACAGCGGCACCGTCGCCGAGGTCTACGTCACGCAGTGGGTGCGCGTGAGGGCCGGCACGCCGCTCGCCCGCCTCGACACGCGCGAGGCGGACGCGGCCGTGGCCGCCTCGCGCGCGGCCGCGCTCCAGGCCGAGGTGGGCGTGCAGCGCGCGGCGCGCGAGCTGGACCGGAGCGCCAAGCTGAAGCAGGCCGGGCTCGCGACGCAGCAGGGGCTCGACGAGGCGAAGACGGCCGACGAAGCCGCGCGGGCGGGCGAAGCGGCCGCGAAGGCCCAGCTCGCGATGGCCGAGACCCGGAGGACGAAGGCCGTCCTCCGCGCTCCGATCGACGGCGTGGTCGCGACGCGCAACGTCAACGTGGGGGACTTCGTCGAGAACATGGGAAATCCTCCGCCGATGTTCCGCATCGTCGACAACCGGCTTCTCGAGCTGACGGCGAGCGTGCCGTCGGCGCGCATGGCGGAGCTGAAGCCGGGCCAGCCGTTCGCCTTCTCGAGCGACGCGTTCCCGGGCCGGGAGTTCGCGGGCCGGGTCTCGTTCATCAACCCGGCGGCGGACGAGGCGAGCCGGACCGTGAAGGTGAAGACCGAGGTGCCGAACCCGGACGAATCGCTCAAGGCCGGGCTCTTCGTCAAGGGACGGATCGTCACCGGGAAGAGAAGCGGGATCCTCGTCGTCCCCCGCTCGGCGCTCGTCTCCTGGGACACGGCGGCCCGCTCGGCCGGCGTGTTCGTCGTGGAAGGCGGCGCCGCGAAGCGCCTCCTCGTCGAGACGGGCTCGGCGACCGGAGACCGCGTGGAGATCGTGAAGGGCCTCGCGGCGGGTCAGGACGTCGTGACGCGGGGCGGGTTCAGCCTGCGCGAGGGTGACCGCGTGCAGACCCCCGCGAAGGCGTGACCCATGTTCCTCTCGAACCTCTCCATCCGGAAGCCCGTCTTCGCGACCGTGCTCATGCTCGCCCTCGTCACGCTCGGCGTCTTCTCGTACCGGCGCCTCGCGATCGACATGTTCCCGGACGTCGAGATCCCGGTCCTCTCCATCTACACGCGGTTCCCGGGCGCCTCGCCCGAGACGGTCGAGCGTGAGGTCACGAAGAAGCTCGAGCAGGCCGTAAACCCGATCTCGGGCGTCAAGCACGTCTTCTCGACGTCGCGCGAGGGGCTCTCGACGGTCATCGTCGAGTTCAACCTCGAGGTGAAGATCAACGACGCGGCGCAGGACGCGCGCTCGAAGATCTCGGCGATCCGCAACGACCTTCCTCAGGGCATCGACGAGCCCGTGATCCAGAAGCTCGACATCGGCGGGATGGCGGTCGTGTCGCTCGCGGTCCGTTCCGACGAAATGACGCCGCGCGAGCTGACGACGCTCGTCGACCGCAAGGTCAAGCGCCGCCTCGAAAACCTTCCCGGAGTGGGCAAGGTCGACCTCGTGGGCGGGAGCAAGCGCGAGGTGAGCGTCGACGTCGACCGGGCGCGGCTCGACGCCCTCGGCCTCGGCGTGGACGAGGTCGTCGCGGGGCTCTCCGGCGAGAACGTGAACACGCCCCTCGGGCGGCTCGACGGCGGCGGCCAGGAGCTGCCGGTGCGCGTCTCCGGAAAGCCAAAGGAGGTGCCAGGTTTCCGGTCGATGGTCGTCGCGACCCGCGGCGGCGTCGCCGTGACGCTCGGGGAGGTCGCCGACGTGAGGGACGGCGTCGAGGAGCGGCGCAAGCTCGCGCTCGTCAACGGCGTCCCGGCCGTCGCGCTCGACGTCTTCAAGCAGAGCAAGGCGAACACGGTCGGCGTCGTCGAAGCCGTCACGAAGGAGATCGACCGCCTCCGGACCGAGCTCCCGCCGTCCGTCGAGATCCAGCTCGTGCGGGACGGCTCCGTGATGATCAAGGAGTCCGTCCACGACGTCACGAACACGCTGATCCTCGGCGGCATCCTCACCGTCCTCATCGTCTTCTGCTTCCTCAACTCGTGGCGGTCGACCGTCATCACGGGCCTCACGCTCCCGATCTCGGTCATCTCGTCGTTCATCGCGATGCACTTCCTCGGGATGACGCTGAACGTCATGACGCTCATGGCGCTGTCTCTCGCCATCGGCCTCCTGATCGACGACGCGATCGTCGTCCGCGAGAACATCGTCCGGCACCTCGAGAAGGGGCAGGACCACATGTCGGCCGCCCGCGACGGCACGGCGGAGATCGGCCTCGCGGTCCTCGCGACGAGCCTGTCGATCATCGCGGTCTTCGTCCCGGTGGCGTTCATGAAGGGCATCATGGGCCGCTTCTTCTTCCAGTTCGGGATGACCGTCGCCTTCGCGGTCCTCGTCTCCCTCTTCGTCTCCTTCACGCTCGACCCGATGCTTTCGTCGCGCTGGGTGGACCCGGACGTCGAGCGGAAAGGGAAGCGCAGCGCGGTGGCGCGCGTCCTCGACCGCTTCAACGGCTGGTTCGACCGCACGGCCGACCGGTACCGGGCCCTCGTCGGCTGGGCCCTCGACCACCGCCGGATCGTCCTCGGTCTCGCGGCGGCCGCGTTCTTCGGCGGGCTGCTCCTGTTCGGGACGCTCCAGAGCGAGTTCATGGTCAACGCGGACCAGGCGGAGTTCCAGATCAGGTTCAAGACGGCCCCGGACGCGTCGTTCGAGGAGACGCGCGGCCGCATGGGCGCCGTGCTCGCCGAGCTGAAGAAGATGCCCGAGGTGAAGCACACGTACGCCTCGATCGGCGCGGGCGAGACCGGCACCGTCCGCGACGCGCGCGTCTACGTCAAGCTCGTCGAGGCGAAGGAGAGGAAGAAACACGCGACCGTCCTCGCGGCCGAGGCCCGCCGGCGGATCGCCCCGATCGCCGGGATCATCCCGTCGGTCGAGATCCAGACCGACGAGTTCGCCGAGAAGCCGATCATGGTGTCGATCCGCGGCGAGGAGATCCCGCTCCTGAAGAAGTACGCCGCCGAGCTCAAGGAAGCCGTTTACGGCGTCCCCGGCATCGTGGACCTCGAGATGACGCTCGAGCTCGACCTGCCCGAATACCGCCTCGTCGTGGACCGCGAGCGCGCGTCGGACGCCGGCCTCTCGACGCCCGCGATCGCCCGGACGATCGGCGCCCTCGTCGGCGGGCAGGCCGTGACGACGTACGAGGACGAGGAGGGCGAAGCGGTCGACGTGAGGGTCCGCCTCCCGCTCGCGATGCGCCGCGACGTCTCGCAGATCGGCGACCTCAGGATCGCCGTACCGGGCGGGAAGAAGGGGCACGCCCTCGTCCCGCTCTCGGAGCTCGTCCGGGCCGAGCGCGCGACGACGCCCTCGGAGATTTCGCGCCGCGACCTCTCGCGCGAGGTCCTCCTCACCGCGAACCTCGACGGGGTTCCGCTCGGAACGGCCGTCCAGAGGATCCGGGAGGTTTCCGCGAAGATCCCGATGGTCCCCGGCTACCGGATCTACTTCCCGGGCGAGGCCGAACGGATGGAAGAGAGCTTCGGATACATGGCCGAGGCGCTCCTCCTCGCGGTCGTCTTCGTCTACCTCATTCTCGCGGCCCAGTTCGAGTCCTTCATCGAGCCGCTCTCGATCATGCTGTCGCTCCCGCTGTCGATCGTCGGGATGGCCGGGATGCTCGCGCTGACGGGCGACACGGTGAACATCATGTCGCTCATCGGGCTCATCCTCCTGATGGGCCTCGTCACGAAGAACGCGATCCTCCTCGTCGATTACACGAAGGTGCTCCGCACGCGGGGGATGGACCGCCGGACCGCGCTCGTCACCGCGGGGAGGACGCGGCTCCGCCCGATCATGATGACGACGCTCGCCATGATCTTCGGGATGCTGCCCCTCGCCCTCGGCCTCGGCCAGGGGGCCGAGATGCGATCTCCGATGGGGCGGGCCGTCATCGGCGGCCTCATCACGTCGACGGTCCTCACGCTCCTCGTCGTCCCTGTCGTCTACACGCTCTTCGACGACTTCGCCGCGTGGATCCACCGGCGCTGGGCCAAGGCGAACGCGCAGGACGCGGACGCGCACGGATCCACGGCTGCCGCGAAGACGGCGGCGTCCGTGCTGCTCGCGGCCTCTCTCCTCGTCCCGGGCGGCCGGGCTCTCGCGGGCGCCGGGGAGCCCGCGGCCGCACCGGCGCCCCGGGTCCTGACGCTCGAGGACGCCGTCGCGATCGCGATGGACAAGAACCGCGACGTCGAGAAGGCGAGGAGCTACCAGGACTGGGTCCGCGGGAAGTACGTCGAGGAGCGCGCGGCGGCCCTCCCGACCGTCTCGGCGGAGGCCGGCTGGGCGCGCTCGTGGGACGGCACGTACGCCGCGCTCACGGGCGGCCTCTTTCCGTCGGGACAGACGACGCAGGCCGCCTCTCTCACGATGTCCCAGACGCTTTTCGCGTGGGGCAAGGTGGGCGCGGCCGTCCGCGCCGCCAAGCAGGGGATCGCGGCGGCGGCCGACCAGCTCGAGCACTTCCGGCAGGCCGCCGTGCGCGACGTCACCGAGGCCTTCTACGACGTCCTCCTCGCGCGAAGGCTCGCGGAGATCTCGAAAGAGACGCTCCGGCTGAGGGAGCAGCAGCTCGCGCAGGCCGAGCAGCGGCACGCGCTCGGCACGGCGACGGACTACGACGTCCTCGCGGCGCGCGTCGCGCTCGACAACCAGAAACCCGAGGTGCTCCGCAGCGCGAACCTCGTCCTGATCGCCCTCGACCGCCTGAGGCTCGTTCTCGCGGAGGAGACCGCGGCGCTCGACGTGACCGGGGCGCTCGAATCCGGGCCGGAAGAGATTCCGTCGTTCGACGCCGCGGTCCACACGGCCCTCGAGCGCCGGCCGGACGTGAAAGGGCTCGAGCACGGCGTCGGGGTCTACCGCGAATTCGTGAAGATCCGGAACGCCGACGACAAACCCCGGCTGGACCTGCGGGCGAACGCCGGATGGACGTGGCTCGAGGCCGAGCCGATCGCGGTCGACGGGAAGAAGTGGGGGGTCGGCGTCGCATTCTCCTTCCCCTTCTTCGACGGCCTCGCGACGCGCGGCCGGGTCCTCCAGGCGAAGAGCGACCTGACGCGCGCGGAGCTCGACCTCGCCAAGCTGCGCGACGGGATCAACGTCGAGGTCCGGACCGTTCTCGACCAGGCGAAGGTCGCCGGCGAGATCGTCGCCGCGCTCTCGGGGAACGTGGACCAGGCCCGGCGCTTTCTCGAGATGTCCGAGAAGGGGCAGGAGTTCGGCGTGAAGACGCGCCTCGAGGTCGACGACGCCCTCCTGAACGTGCGCCAGGCCGAGGGAAACCTCGCCAAGGCGAAGCGGGACTACCTCGTCGCGCTCACGAACCTGAGGTACGTGCAGGGCACGCTCTGAGGGGGACGCGGCTGGCGGAGGAGGAGGGATTCGAACCCCCGGTACCTTTCGGTACAGCGGTTTTCAAGACCGCCGCCTTAAACCACTCGGCCACTCCTCCGGAAACGCGCGGAAAGCCATTATCTCCTCTCCCTGCTAGACTTCGCGGCCCGGCGCCGCCACGGACAGGTGGGTGAGTGGCTTAAACCAGCGGTTTGCTAAACCGCCGTAGGGCTTTAAAACCTTACCGGGGGTTCGAATCCCCCCCTGTCCGCCACCTCTCCGCCCCCGGCCCTGAAACCTCGGAGGCGGAAACGCCGTAACAGGTGACGGAGTCAGCATTTGCGCCGGAAGGGAGCCGTTCCATGAGCACGCGGATCAAGGCGGCGATCGGGATCGGGATCGTCGCGATCCTGGCCGTCGTCATCTGGGCGTCGATCGCCCGCAAGGACAAGAACACCGTGCGGGTCACGACCGCGAAGGTCGGGAAAGTGCCGCTCGTCTCGACGGTGAGCTGCAACGGCCGCGTCCGCGCCAAGACGAAGGTCGACATTTCGTCGCAGGTGATGGGGCAGATCGTGACGCTCGCCGTCGTCGAGGGCGACCACGTCAAGAAGGGCGACCTCCTCCTCCAGATCGACAAGGCCCAGTACGACGCGAACGCGCAGGCGACGCAGGCCGGCCTCGACGCGCTCTTCGCCCAGCGCGAGGCGGACCGTTTCGCGCGCGAGCAGGCCGAGCGGGACCTCGACCGCACGAAGAAGAACTTCAAGGCCTCGATCGAGTCCGAGCAGAACCTCCAGAAGGCCCAGCTCACGCTCGACTCGGCGAAGGCGAACGAGAACGCGGACGAGCGCCGCATCGAGCAGGCGCGCGCGAACCTCATGGGAAACAAGGACAGCCTCCGGAAGACGACGCTCACGTCGCCGATCGACGGCGTCGTGACGGCCAAGCCGGTGGAGCAGGGCGAGAACGCGATCGTCGGCACGATGAACAACCCCGGCACCGTCCTCCTGACCGTCTCGGACATGTCCATCGTCGAGGGCGAGATGGAGGTCGACGAGACCGACGTCCCGCACGTGAAGCTCGGCCAGAAGGCGACGCTGACGTTCGACGCGTACCCGGACAAGAAGTTCGAAGGCAAGGTCACGGAGATCGGCGGCAGCCCGATCACGAAGTCCGCCCTCGGCACGGACTCGTCGGCCGTGAACTTCAAGGTGAAGGTCCAGGTCGCGAACCCGCCCGGGAACATCCGGCCCGGCTTCTCGGTGTCCGGCAAGATCGAGACGGACCGCCGCGAGGCGGCGCTCGCGATCCCGATCCCGGCGCTCGTCGTCGCGGACCCGGCATCGCTCGAGAGGGCCAAGCCCGGCAAGAAGGACGACAAGCCCGCCGCCGGCGCGGCCGCGGCGGCCACGGCGGCGGCCCCGGCTGCTTCGGCGACGGCGGGGTCCGCGGAGAAGAAGAAGGACGTCGAGGGCGTTTTCGTCGTCACCAAGGCCGGCACGGTGGAGTTCCGGAAGATCAAGACCGGGATCAACGCCGACCTCCAGACCGAGGTCGTCGAGGGTCTCGCGGAGGGCGACGAGATCGTCACGGGACCGTTCAAGGCGCTCCGGCAGCTCAAGATCGGTGACAAGGTCAAGGTCGACAACTCCGCGCCGGCGGCCGACGCCGCCAAGAAGTCCTGAGGCGGCGATGCTGTTCGGGGAACTCCTGCGCGTCGCCTGGAAGGCGGTCACGGCGCAGAAGCTCCGCTCGTTCCTGACGCTCCTCGGCGTCATCATCGGGGTCATGACCGTCATCGCCGTCGTGGCGGTCATCTCGGGGCTCAACAACTACGTCGCGACGAAGATCTTCTCCCTCTCGCCGGACGTCTACGCCGTCACGCGCTGGGGAATCATCACGTCGCGCGAGGAGTTCCTCGCCGCGCTCAAGCGCAAGCCGCTCAACAAGTCCGAGGTCGAGCAGGTCATGCGCCTCGCGAAGAGCGCGGAGAAGATCGGGGCCTCCTCCGGGACGACGCGTCTCGCGCGCTACGAGGGCCACAAGCTCTCGGACGTCCAGATCTCCGGGACGACCGCGAACATGGCCGACATCCGGAACCTCGACCTCGAATCCGGGCGGTACTTCACCGAGATGGAGAACGAGCACCGCTCGTTCGTCGCCGTGATCGGCTCGGACGTCAAGGACGAGCTCTTCCCGCGCCTCGACCCGCTCGGCCGCACGTTCACGCTGAACGGAATTCCGTTCCAGGTCATCGGCGTCCTCGCGAAGCAGGGCTCGGTGCTCGGCCAGAGCCAGGACACCGTCGTCTACATCCCGCGCGAGACGCTGTGCAAGGCCTGGGGCTCGCACCGGAACATCAACATCCTCGTCCAGGCGAAGGGCGGCGTCCCGGGCGTGCCGGCGTCCATGGACGAGATGAGGGCCATCTTCCGCGCGCTGAGGCACACGGACCCGAAGGCGCCGGACCCGATCTCGTTCGTGAACGCGGACGCGGTCCAGGTCGTCTGGAAGGCGATCACGGCCGCCGCGTTCGCGCTCCTCGTCTTCATCAGCGGGATCTCGCTCGTCGTGGGCGCGATCGTGATCGCGAACATCATGCTGGTCTCGGTGATCGAGCGGACGAAGGAGATCGGGCTGCGCCTCGCCGTCGGGGCGAGAAAGCGCGACGTCCTCTTCCAGTTCCTTCTCGAGGCGGCGGTCCTCGCGCTCGGAGGCGGCGTCCTCGGCGTCTTCTTCGGCTGGGTCATCGCAATCTGCGTGGACGCGTTCACGCCGCTGCCGACGCTCGTGACGCCCGGTCTCGTCATCTCGGGTCTCGTCCTCGCCACGCTGACGGGCGTCATCGCGGGCGTCTTCCCGGCGATCAAGGCCTCGCGCCTGACGCCGATCGAAGCCCTGAGGTTCGAATGATCGCGCGCGTTCTCGATGGGTTCCGGCGCATCCTCGCGGAGAACCTCCGGTTCGCCGTGATCGCGCTGCGCGCGCACAAGCTCCGCGCGTTTCTGACGATGGTCGGCATCGTGATCGGCGTCTGGACCGTCATCGGGATGGTTTCGCTCGTGACGGGCTTCGACCGCTCGCAGACCGAAGCGTTCTCGTCCTTCGGGACGACGCTCGTCCAGTTCCAGAAATTCGAGCCGCGCTTCGGCCCCGGACACCGCTCCGAAGAGGAGCGCAAGCGCCGGGACCTCACGCTGGAGGACGCGCAGGCGCTCCTCGAGATGTGCCCGTCCATCCTCGCCGTGTCGCCCGAGCGCTACATGTGGTCGCCGTCGGCGGTGAAGGCGAACGGCGTCGAGGCGAACTCGCCGCAGATCGGCGGCGTGAACCAGAGCTACGCGATCTGCAACAACTGGGAGATCAAGGACGGTCGGAACATCACGGAGACGGACGTCACGCATGCGACGGACGTCGCGGTCATCGGACAGGACGTCGTCGAGTCGCTCTGGAAAGGCAAAGACCCGCTCGGGCAGACGCTCACGATCAACGGCAAGCGCGTGCAGGTCGTCGGGACGTTCGAGAAGAAGGGCTCGTCGGGCTTCGGCGGGCAGCCGGACAACATCGTCGTGATCCCGATCTCGACGTTCGATCGCCACTTCCCCCAGACGAAGAACTCCCACGACGACACGATCCACATCGCGACGATCCCGCGCTCGCCCGAGCTCGTGGACAAGGTCATCGAGGAGGGGACGGCGCTGCTCCGCGCGCGCCGGAAGGTGCCGTTCAACGCCCCGAACGACTTCGCGATCTTCACCGCCGAGAAGATGCTGGCCCAGATGCAGGCGGTGACGAACGCGATCTCGGGCGTCATGGTCCTCATCGCGGCGATCGCGCTCCTCGTGGGCGGCGTCGGCGTCATGAACATCATGCTCGTCTCCGTCACGGAGCGGACGAAGGAGATCGGGCTCCGGAAGTCCGTCGGAGCGCTCCGGCGCGACATCTCGCTCCAGTTCCTCACCGAGGCGATGATGCTCACGGCCCTCGGCGGCGCCGCCGGCGTCGTCCTCGGCATGCTGACGTCGCTCATCGTCAAGAACGTCTCGAGCCTCAGGACCGAGACGCCGCTCTGGAGCATCCTCCTCGGCCTCGGAGTCTCGGTGTCGATCGGCCTCTTCTTCGGGATCTACCCCGCGATGAAGGCCGCGCGCCTCAACCCGATCGACGCGCTGCGCTACGAGTAGTCCCCGGGCGCCGCGTTCCGGTTAGGATCCTCCCGTGGCCGTGATTCCGAAAGACGTGCAGGTCCTCGGCGACGAGCTCGCGATCGTGTGGGCCGACGGCGCCGAGACGTACCTGAAGCTCGCCGACCTTCGGCGGCTGTGCCCGTGCGCCTCGTGCCAGGGAGAGGGGGATCTCCTCGGCCGGATCGCGAAGCCTCCCGCCAAGCCGCTCACACAGGAGTCGTACGCCGTGCGCGGGACGTCGGCGGTCGGAGGCTACGCGCTCCAGATCTTCTGGGGCGACGGGCACGCGGACGGGCTGTACACGTATGCGCGGCTGAAGGCCTGGGGCGAGAACCCGCCCGACCTGCCGCCCGTCACGGCTTTCCCGCTCCTGCCGACGATCTGACCTCCAGGGCCTTCTTCACCGGCTTGCTGAGCTCGGGGTAGCCCTTGCCCTTCGTCGCCGAAACATAGAGCGCGGCGACGGCGCGCGGGCCCGCGGCGAGCGCTTCGAGGAACTTCTCGCGCCCCGCGAGGCGCAGGACGCCGTCCGTCATCTGGGCGCCGACGATCGCGGGGTAGCGCTGCCAGAAGTCGCCCTTGCCGGCGTTCAGGAAGAGCTCCTGCCTCTTGTCCTCCTTCAGCTTGCCCTCGAGGAGGAGATCCGCCGCCGTGTTCCAGCGCGAAAAGCTGCGCGCGATGGGCTCCTCGAGGAAAGGCGAGAGCGGGAAGAACTCGTCCGGCACGAGGAAGACCGTGCCCGGGCCCTCGGCGACGGTGCGCGCGAGCAGCGCGTCGAAGTCGAGCGCCTTGTCGCCCGCGGGCGGCCAGGCGGGCGCCTTCCGCACGTGCGCCTCGAAGAGGGCGCGCCACGCCTCGGCCGCCGCGCCGCGCAGGACCTTCAGGAGAGCCTCGCGAGGCGCCGGCGCCGCCGCGGCGCCGCTGACGATGCGGGGGAGGTCGGCCGAGATGACGATCTCGCCGTCGCCGCTCACGGAGACGATCTCGGCGAACCCCGAGATCGCGAGGAACGGCACGAGGACGACGTGCATCTTCACCGGCGTGCCCGTGGGGAGGAGCGACGCGAGCCGCCGCGCCAGGAGCGCGGCGGCCGCGGAGCCCGAGGCGTCCATCTCGTCGAGCAGCGCCGTGAAGACCGGGCTCGTCCCGATGAACGACGTGAAGAGCGGGTCTGGAGTCCCCGCGATCGCCGAGACGAGCTTGCCGTAGTAGTCGTCGGGCGAGAGGTTCTGCCCGCGAATCGCCGCGGTGGCGTGCGCCGACGACTTCAGGCGCCGGAGCGCGGCCGTCGGCCCGGGCGCGCCGGCGAGGAGGCCGAGCACGTCGCGGGCCGGCTGCGTGTCGATCGTGAAGACGATCTCGTGCGGCGTCTTCGCGGCGAGGTCGAACGGCGGGCCGGAAACCGTGTCGGCGGCGAACGCGCACCCTGTTGCGGCGAGGGCCGCGAGGACGAGCGCGGCGGCAACCGCAGGGCGGACGCCGGCTTCAACCAAGGATGGCCTCCAGGGCGCGGGACGTGTCGGAGAGGTCGGGGAGGACGACGTGGGCGCCGGCACGCTCGAGCGTCTCCGCGGGGGTCTTGCCCGTCGCGACGGCGACGATCCGCGCCCCGATCGCGAGGGCGCACGCGACGTCCTGCGGCGCGTCGCCGACGACGACGCAGTCGGATCCCGTGAACGCGTGGCCGAGACGGCGGGCCTTCTCGAGAGCCACGGGGCCGAGATCCTCGCGGCGCGGCGCCTCGTCGCCGAACGCCCCGAACGCGAACCGGGTCCAGAGGCCGACGGCCGAGAGCTTGATGTGCGCGCCGCGCTCCACGTTCCCCGTCAGGAGGGCCGGAACGGCGCAGCCGGAGCGCGCGACGCCGTCGACGACGGCAAGGGCGCCGGGCTTGAGGACCGGCCGCTCCGCGGCGAGGGCCGCCTCGAGGCGGTCGAGATAGAGCGCGAGCGCCTCGGCGCGCCGGCGCAGCACGGTCTCCTCCGGGACGCCCGCGGCGAGGAGGAGCTCCCGCACGATCATCGGGTCGAGCTTGCCTTCGAACGCGAACGTCTCGACGTCGCCGCACGTCCCGAAGACTTCCGTCAGCGCGCCGGCGAAGACCGTGCGCGCGGCCCGGCCGCCCGAGAGCAGCGTCCCGTCGATGTCGAAGAGGACGAGCCGCGGGCGCGGCTCGCGGGCGGCGCTCACGGCCCCTCCCCGGAAGGCAGGCGCGCGGCGAGGGCGGCGGCGAAGTCGGGAAACACGCGTCTCCAGTACGGCCAGTCGTGAACCCCGGTTTCGAGCCGGACCTCGTGGGCCGCACCGACGGCGGAGGCGAAGCGGCCGAAGAACCCCGCGAGCTCCGCCAGGCGGTATTTGTCCTCCGTGCCGCACCGTACGAGGAGAAACGGGGCGCGCGCGGCGAGCGAGGGATCGTCGAGGAGCATCTGGTAGAGGTCGTTCCGGCGGAGGACGTTCGCCACGGGATCCGCGCCGAAGACGGCCTCGAGAGACGGCCTGAGGAAGAAAGGGAGCGCGGCGACGGAGGGGACGCAGAGCTGCTGGATCGCGGGCGAGAGGCCCCCCGCCGCGGTGAAGAGCACGGGCTTCTCGAGGGCCCAGCGCAGGGCGCCGTAGCCGCCCATCGAGATGCCCGCCACGAGGCGGCCGGCGCGCACGGCGCGCGTGCGATACGCCTGATCCACGAACGGGACGAGGTCGTCCGTGAGGAACGCGGCCATCCGGCGGGCTCCGCCCTGCGCGTCCACCCACCAGGTGCCGGAGCCGCGCGGACAGACGACGATCATCTCGGGGATCCGCCCGGCGCGCATCGCCGCGTCGAGCGCGTCCATCACGCCCTGCCGGAAGAGCACCGCCTCGTCGCCCTGCCCGTCGTGGAGGAAGTAGAGAACCGGATACCGGCGGAGGGGCGCCGCGTCGTACGAGGGCGGCGTCGCGACGGCGACGGGGACCGGTCCCGGCATGTTTCGCGTGGGCACGCGTTCGTCGCGCCGCGCGGCCCGCGCCGCCGGGGCGGCGGCGAGAAGCGCGAGAAGCACGCACGCGAAACGACGTCTCATGACCGGATTCTAGGGGCCTGCTAACCTTTCGCCATGCCCCTCTTTCTCGAAGGTCAGACGGCGATCGTGACGGGCGCCGGGCGCGGGATCGGGCGCGCGATCGCCCTCGCCCTCGCGCGCGAAGGGGCGACGGTCGCCCTCGCGTCGCGCTCCGCCGACGAAGTCGAACGAACGGCGACCGAGGTCCGCTCCCGCGGCGGGCGCGCCCTGGCGCTCCCCACGGACGTGACGTCCCGGGCGGCCGTCGAGGCCCTCGTGGCGAAGACGCTCGAGGCGACGCAGCGCATCGACGTCGTCGTGAACAACGCAGGCGTCTTCGTGTGGCGGGCCTTCGCGAAGCTCGAGGAGGACGACTGGGACCGGATCCTCGACACGAACCTCAAGGCGAGCTACCTGCTCACCAGGGCGGCGCTCCCGGCGCTCTCGGCTTCGGGGCGCGGCCGGGTCGTGAACGTCGCGTCGATCCACGGCTCCGTGGGCGAGGCGAACGTCGTCGCGCATTGCGCGGCGAAGTTCGGGCTCGTCGGGCTCACGAAGGCCCTCGCGGCCGAGGTGCGCGGCGTCGGCGTCACCGTGAACGCCGTGAGCCCCGGCGCGACCGACAACAAGAACCTCGACCTCGACCCGCCGGCCCACGCCGAGCCCCTGAAGGAGAAGCTTCACGCGGGCGACGTGGCCGAGGCGGTGCTCTTCCTCGTCTCGCCCGCCGCGGCAACGATCTCGGGCGCCGTGCTCGACGTGTGGGGCGGAACGTCCGTCGCGATTCGAACGTAGGAATCGGCCGGAGCGGCCCGTCGCTAGTCGATGAGGCCCTTGGCCTTCAGGTCTTTGCGGACGGCCTTCGTGACGTCCTTGACGAGCTCCCGGGCCGAGCTTAGCCGATGCTCGGTGCTACAGTAATTTCGCTTCGCAGGCACCGCACCTGCCCGTAGCTCAGCTGGATAAGAGCATCGGCCTTCTAAGCCGAGGGTCGGGAGTTCGAATCTCCCCGGGCAGGCCATTTCCCGGCGCTTGCAAACGCGAGCTACCCGATCGCGAGGATCGGGCAGCTCATGGGGACGCTCGGAGGGTTGCTCGCGGCTCCGTAGCGCACGCGAGATCTCTGGATTGATCCTGTTGACTTCAGAGGGCGGACCCCGTCATCATCCCCCCTGGGGGATATCCCCCTGGGAGGATCGTTCAGATGGCGGTTCCAGACGGCAGCCGCTTCCGGAAGGTGGGTCTCGTGGCGGCTCTCGCCTCGGCGGTGGGCGCGTCGATCTGTTGTATCGGGCCCATCGCGGCGGCCTTCCTCGGCCTGACCAGTCTGGGCGCGTTCGTGAAGTACGAGAGCGATCGGCCATATTTCGTCGCCGTGACCGTCGTGCTCCTCGCCGGGGCGTTCTACCTCACGTATCGGCCAAGGCCTGCGGCGGTGTGCTCGCCGGGTTCGCTTTGCGAGGAGGCGGGGTCCGATCGCATCTCCAGGCTCAACCGAATCGTCCTCTGGGTCGTGACGGTGATCGTTCTCCTCGTCCTCACGTTTCCGACGTGGTCGAGCTGGCTCTGGGGCTGAGGCGCGACGAGAGGAGATCTCGATGGAGAAGACGTTTCGAAAGTTCGGTCTCGCCGTCTCGACGATCTCGGCGCTGGCGCTCCTCGGCGGGCCGGTTTGCGCCTTGGCGGACGACGGAAAGACCGCCACGCTGGACATCCAGGGGATGACGTGCGGCGCGTGCGCCGCGTCGGTGCGCGTCGTCCTGAAACGACTCGATGGCGTGACAGAGGCGAAGATCTCTTTCACCGAAAAGAAGGCGCTCGTCGCCTACGACCCGGCGAAGGTCACACCACAAAAGATGGCCGACGCCATCAACGCCAGGCTCCCGTACAAGGCGAAGGTCGGGGTCTCGCGGGAGGAGACGAAGAAGTGAGCGACTGCTGCGCCACGGGCAACGCGCTCGCGGAGGGCTCGGACGGCACGTGTCCGGGCTGCGGCGCAAGGGGCGCGCGGGTCGACCCGGTCACGCTGAAAGCCCTCCTGACGGCAGAGGGCCTGCGGCGTGGCGTGCCGGCGTTCCCCCGTTTCTGTGCGACCCGAGACTGCCCGGTCGTCTATTTCGATGACGCCGTGCCGGTTCGATTCGAGGAAGACCTCCTGACCGTGCGCGTGCACAGCAAGCACCCGGAAGACGAGCGCGTCCCGGTCTGCTATTGCTTCGACTACACGACGGCGGCGATCCGAGCCGCGGCGGAGCTGAGGATGCCCCATGCAGCATCCGACGACATCGCTCGCGAGGTGAAGGCGGGACGGTGCGCGTGCGAAGTCAAGAACCCGAAAGGCTCGTGCTGCCTCGGAGACGTCTCGAAGTTGGAGCGCAACGTGATCGCGGGCGCCCCGGCGGCGCGTGCGGAGGAGCGATGACGGCAAGAACGAGACCTGCGAAGAGACGGGCGGAGTATCTGACCCCGGAGGCGCAGAAGGCACTCGCAGACCGGATCGCACGCGCGGAGGGCCACCTGAGGAGCGTGCGACAGATGGTTCTCGATCACCGGTGCGCGGACGAGATTCTGGTTCAACTCAGCGCGGTGAAGGCTGCCCTGAACCAGACGGCGGCGACGCTCGTCGAGCAGGAGCTTCGGACGTGCGTCGAATCGTGCATGACGGGCGACGCTGACGAGCGGCTGCGTCGCGTGACGAAAGCCCTCGCGACGGTCCTCAAGTCGTCTTGAGGTGACGCGAAAAGGGTCTGTGCGCCGTCAGGCAGCCCGTCCTTCCGCTGGTACCCTCCGCCGGTGATGCGCTGCCTGAGGGCCGGGTCCGCCGCGCTGCTGCCGCTCGCCCTCATGGCCGCGCGGGCGCTCGGCGCCGACGGAGTTTCCGGGGAACGTAGGCCGCCCCTTCCCGAGCCGCTGATCGCCGAGAGCATCACGAACATCGACGGCACACAAGCGGGTGAGCTCGAGTTCGACGTCGAGGCGTTGCTTCTCAGGCACTCCACGGGCGAGACGACGAGCGGGCTCGGCGTCGAAGCTGAATGGCGCGCGACACGGCACCTCGGGCTCGCCGTCGAAGCCGCCGTCAGCCGCACCGCGTCGGACGAACCAACGCTCGGCCAGGTCCGGGCCGGCCTCGCGTGGTCGCTCGGCCACGACCTCGCGCGCGACTTCCACGTGCAGGCGGAGGCGACGGCGCGCTTCGGCGGGGACGACGAGGAACGGGCGGAAGGCCCTCTGGAGCTCCCGCACCCCTACTCCGCTGGTCTCCGCGCCGCGCTGCGCTCCGGGCCTCTCACGTTGCGCGCGGGCATGGGCGCCGCCTTCGGGGGCGGCGCGTCGCTTTTCGTTCACCTCGCCGCGCTCCGCACGTTCGGCGGTTCGGCTCTGCGCGGGTTCGCCGGACTCGAGGTCAACGCGAACGTGGGCGCGGGAGCGCCGCTCTCCTTCGTCCCTCAGGTGGTCTTCACCGTGCCGCTCTTCAGCGCTCCCGTGGACGTCGGCCTCGGGGCCCCGTGGTCGCCCGGGCTACGGAGCGGCGAGCCGGCGTCGATCGGCGGCGTCGTTCGCGTCGTGTTCGAGCCGTGAGAGACCCTGATGCATCTGAGCCAACAGAGAGGCCGCTCCTGAACCCCATACTTCGTCTGGAAGAGTCGGGGCCTGGCGTTGACGTCTCATGCGCATTACTATATGGTTATAAAAGATAGCTTGGCGGCGGGAAACAGCGACCGGCGTCCGCAAGCAAGGAGGCGATCATGAGATCTCGGTTAATGGTCCTCGCACTCGCGGCGCTCGCCTTCGCGTTGGTCGCCACCCCGGCCCCGGCCCAGATGGGCGGCGGATCCGGTACGGGCGCACAGAATGGCCCGATGGACGGGATGACGAACGGCACGGAGGATCTCATCATCCCCGCGGGTGTCCGGGGCGCGGGCCTTTACGGTTCGTTCTTCGTGACCGACCTGTGGATCAAGGCGAGCGCGACCGGGACGGCAACCCTCTACTTCCACAAAACCGACTCGGCGACCTCGGCGCCGTTTGCGACGACGACGGTCGCCCTCACGCAGCCGATCACCTACCTGCCGGATGTCCTGCAGGCGAACTTCGGCGTCCCGAGCGGCTTCGGGGCCATCCGCGTCGCCGCGAGCTTCTCGGTTTCCGCGACCGTCCGCGTCTACAACCAGTCAGGCGCCGGGGCCTACGGCCTCGCGTTCATGGGAATGCCGGCCCGGATGTCGACGACCTCGATGCCGATGATGGGAACCCACGGAATGGACGAGTACGCGATGTACATGCTCGGCCTGCTCCCGGAGCCGGGCAACCGCGTCAACGTCAACGTCGTCGCCACGTCGGGGGACGGGGCCGCGGGAGTCGTCGAGATCGTCGATGCGGACGGCAGCACCCCGGCTGGCTCGGGTACGAAAAGCCTTCCCTTCACACTCGCGGGCTATTCCTCACACCAGTTCAACGACGTCCTCCTGAACGTCCACTCGAAGTTCCCGGTCGGGGACGCGGGACTCCAGATCCGGGTCAGGATGAATCAGGGCACGACCGGCATGGTGATGTCCTATGCCGTCGTGAACGACAACCTGACGAACGACGGCTACGTCGTGATGGGCAGCATGATGAACGGCGGCCGCGGCATGGGCGGCGGGATGATGTAGGCCGGGCGGCGTGACGGGCTCCTTCCTGAGGCTCGGCGCGTTCGCCCTCGGGCTCCTCGGCCTCAGGGGAGTCGAACTCGCCGCACCGGACCACCCCCCGACCGTCCCGCTGCGAAAACGCTGGCTGGTCAATCTCGGCCTCGGTGCCGCCAACGGAATCATCGTGTCCCTCGCCTGCGTTTCCTGCACTCTGCTCTCGGCTCAGAGCGACATCGTGGCGAGGCTCGGATTCCTTCGGAGGCTGGATCTCAGCGCGTGGACACGCCTCCTGCTGGAGATCGTCCTCCTCGACCTGATCACGTATCTCCTGCACCGCGCCTACCACGTCGTGCCCCTGCTCTGGCGGCTCCACGTCGTCCATCACTCCGACATGGATCTCGACGTGTCGTCGGCATCCCGGTTCCACACGGGCGAGGTTCTCGTCTCTTCGATCCTCAAGATCGGGGTCGTCGTCGTCGCAGGGATCTCTCCTCAGGGGCTGGTCGTCTTCGAGGCCGTGATGCTGGCCTGTGCGCAGTTCCAGCACGCGAACATCCGCCTCCCCGGGCGCCTTGAGTCCGGCCTCTGGTTGACGCTCGTGCCTCCCGCGATGCACCGAATCCACCACACGCCGACGAGAGAAGACACGAACTCCAACTACGGGACGATCCTCACCGCGTGGGACTGGCTTCTCGGGACGCTCCGGCGGCATTCGCCAGACGCGGTGTCGTCGTATGGGGTGGAAGCGCTTCGCGATCCTCAGGCGCTCGGGATCAAGAGGCTCCTCATGCTCCCGTTTGCGCCCGAAGCCGCTACTTCCTGACCAGCTCCACGCGCCGGTTCCTGGCGCGCCCTTCCTCCGTGCGGTTGTCGGCGACGGGCGTCGTCTGTCCGTAACCCTTCGCGGTCAGCCGGTCGGCCTTGATGCCGCGCCCTGCGAGCGCGGCCATCACGGCCTGCGCGCGTTCCTGGGAGAGGCGCAGGTTCGCATCGGGTGAACCCACGTTGTCCGTGTGCCCGGCGACCTCGACACGAAGCGCCGCGGCCACCTTGAGCGCGGCGGCTGCGTCGTCGAGCGTCCGGGCCGAGTCGGGCTTGATCGTCGCCTTGCCGGTGTCGAAGTTGACGTACAGCGTGACGAATCCGTCCTTGACGAGCTTGTCGGCCAGCTCGTTCACGGCGACGTCCTGCTTCATCGCCTCGCGTTCGGAAACCGTCATCGAATACGACCCGTCGCTTTCGCCGGCCTGGAGGAAGACCCAGGTTTCCTTGCCGCCGCGCACGAACTTGAGGGTCAGGGCGTAGCTCGTGCACCCGTTTCCCATTCGCGGCATCCCCTCCTGGTCGTACATGGCCTTGCACCAGCCCGGGTACTGCCCCTCGACGGTCCCGCCGGCCTTCCTCGCCGCGTTCTCGAAGTTGCGCATGATCTGCAGTCCGCTGGGCGGCGTCGCCCCCTCGTTGAGCTCGTAGCCGAGCCAGCGCACCGGCCCCTCCACCTCCACCGACTTGAGGGTCTCGTCGCCCTTTCCCTGCTGGCCGACGGGGAACTTTCGCATGTCGAACTGGCTGCTCTGGCAGTCCATGATGTGCGTGTTCGGGAACCGCGTGAACAGCGGGTGGTCCTTGCAGCCCTCCGCGTCCTGCGCCAGTGCGGGAGAGGCCGCGAGCAGCCCGAGCGCCGCGAAACCGGCTGAAATCAGCTTCATACCCGTTCTCCTTCTCGTCGCGAAGAGATTCTCACGTGTGATCTTCTCACCGGGGGCCGCCGCGTGACCCGCGCACACTTCCAGGGTGGAGGCTTTCGTGAACGCGTTTCGAAACTCGCTCTCTCTTCTTCTCCCGGGCCTGCTGCTGGCGGCGCCGCCCGCACGGGCCGGCGACGCGCCCCGGCCGGCCGCGCTCACCGGCAAGAGCTACGTCTTCCCGTCCTCCGCGAACGCGCAGGGGCAGTTCGGGGCGTACTTCAGGACGAAGCTGACGCTCTACAACCCGAACGCCGATCCGATCACGATCCGCGCGTTCCTGTCGACGCCCGCCGGCGGCTCGAAGACCGTCAGCATCGCCTTGCCGTCGAACACGTACACGCGATTCGACAATTTCCTGGACGACAAGTTCGGTTACACCGGCGGTGCCGGGATCAACCTCGCCGAGAGCACGGCCGCGAAGTCGTTCGTCGCGATCGCGGAGGTCTTCACCGAGAGCGACGCGGGGCGCTACTCGACGCCCCTGACGGGTCTGCTCGCCGACGACGCCGTCGTGGCGCTCGGGAGCCCGGTCGCGAGCCCGGTCTCCGTCGTCGCGGGGCTGCGCGCCGACGCGGCAAATCGGGCGAACTTCGGCTGCTCGAGCGCGAGCGCGGATCCGATCCGGGTGCGGGCGGATTTCTACGCGTTCCGGAACTTCATTCGCTCGGCGACGACGAGCGCGACTCTCGACCTCGTCCCGCTCGGCTGGGCGCAGCAGGCCGTGCCGGTAGAGGGAGACGACGTGATCGCCATCTTCTGGGTCATCTCCGGGGCGCCCGGCGCCGGCGTCTACTGCTACGGCGTGAACGTGAACAACGCGTCCAACGACGGGACGGCGATCCCGGCGCGCACCTGGTCGCCGTGAATCCGCCGCCGCGGCCCCTCCGGAGGTACGATTGGCGCAATCGAGGTGACGCCATGAAACGACTGCCGCTTTCCCCCCGCATTCCCGCCGCCGTCCTCGCCGCGCTCGTCCTGACGAGTTGCGCGTGGAAGAAGGACCTCGAGAAGGTCCAGGCCGAGAACAAGACCCTCACCGAGGAAAAGGCCCGCGCCCAGAAGGAGCTCAGCGCTGCCGGCGCCGCGACGGCGGAGATGCAGGGCACGCTCGACGAGGTCCAGAAGGGCCTCGAGGAGCTGCGCGTCAAGGAGCTCAAGGCGGTCAAGACCTCGATCGCCGTCGCGCAGGAAGGCAAACCCAACACGGCGCAGCGCGACGAGCTGAAGGCCGAGATCGCGGACATCCGGAAGGCCGTCGCCGCGAACCTCGCGAAGCTCGCGACCCTCCAGAAATCGCTGAGGGCTTCGGACGCGAAGGTGACGTCGCTCGAGAGGCTCGTCGGCGAGCTCAAGAAGCAGCTCGAGGAAAAGGAAGCCACCATCGCCGCCCTCGAGGACAAGACGAAGGAGCTCACGAAGACGACCGAGGAGCTGCGGGGGACGGTCAAGGAGAAGGAAGAGACGGTCCAGCAGAAAGAAGCCGTCATCGCGGACCGCGAGACGCAGATGGCGACCGCGTACGTCCTCATCGCGCCGAAAGAGACCCTGAAGAAGGCGGGCATCGTCGAGAAGAAGGGGACGGTCCTGGGCCTCGGCGGCAACTACAAGCAGACGGGCCAGTTCGACGAGACCCTTTTCAAGGCGGTCGACACGCGCAAGGTCACGACGTTCGACATCCCGGCCGCCCTGGACAAGGCCCGGATCCTCTCGGACCACCCGAAGGACAGCTACACGCTCGCCGCTGCCGGCGAGAAGGCGAGCACCTTGACCGTGTCGGACGCCGCCCGCTTCTGGAAGGGGAGCAAGGTTCTGGTCGTGATGCTGCCCAACTGAAGCAAATGCCTCATGCCCGGGGCGGGCCGGAGGCCCACGTTGTAAGACGGAGGCTTCCGACATGGAGAAGTATTCGGTTCGGCACGATTCCAAGGGCGCGGCCCGGCTGGAGGTGCCCCACCGCGGCACGCGGTTGCTCCGCCATCCCGTCTACACGAAGGGCACGGCCTTCACGGAGGAAGAACGCGAAGCGTTCGGCCTCGAGGGACTCCTGCCCCACGCGGTCTCGACGATGGAGCAGCAGGCCCGCCGCGTCTACGCGAACATCTCGCGCAAGGCCGACGAGCTGGAGAAGTTCATCGGGCTCGCGTCCCTGCAGGACCGCAACGAGCACCTCTTCTACCGGACGCTCGTGGACCACATCGAGGAGTTCCTCCCGATCGTCTACACCCCCGTCGTCGGGAAGGCGTGCCAGGAATTCAGCCACATCTTCCGGCGCTCGCGCGGCCTGTGGATCACTCCCGGCCACCGCGGCCGGATCTACGAGGTCCTCGGGAACGCGCCGTTCGCCGACGTCCGCCTGATCGTCGTCACGGACAACGAGCGCATCCTCGGCCTCGGCGACCAGGGCGCCGGCGGAATGGGCATCCCGATCGGGAAGCTCGCGCTCTACACCGCCGCCGCGGGCATCCACCCGGCCCAGACGCTCCCGATCAGCCTCGACGTCGGGACGGACAACGAGACGCTCCTGAACGACCCGCTCTACCTCGGCTGGCGCTTCCCGCGCCTGCGCGGGGCCGAGTACGACTCGCTCGTCGAAGAGTTCGTGCAGGCCGTCAAGCGCCGCTTCCCGAAGGTCCTCCTCCAGTGGGAGGACTTCAAGAAGGTGAACGCGTTCAACCTCCTCGACCGCTACCAGAAGTCGATCACGTGCTTCAACGACGACATTCAGGGCACGGCCGCCGTCGCGGTCGCCGGCATGATGGCCGGCTGCCGCGTGACGGGGATCCCGGTCAAGGAGCAGCGCGTCGTGATCCTCGGCGCGGGCGCCGCGGGCATCGGCATCGCCCGCCTCCTGCGCGACACGTTCTCCCGGGCGGGCGTCTCGGGCGACGCGCTCACGCTCGCGACCGCGAACCTCGACAGCCAGGGCCTCGTCGTGGACGACGTTCCGATCAAGGACGTCCACAAGCGCCCGTTCGCGTGGCCGGCGGCCCTCGCCGCAAAGTACGGCCTCAGCGCCGGCGCGCCGCGCGACCTTCTCGCGGTCGTGAAGGCCGTCAAGCCCACGATGCTCGTCGGGACGTCCGGCGAGCCCGGCACGTTCACCGAGGCGATCGTCCGCGAGATGGCCAAGCACGTCGAGCGGCCCGTCATCTTCCCGATGTCGAACCCGACGAGCAAGACCGAGGCGAAGCCGGTCGACATCACGAGGTGGACCGACGGCCGCGCGCTCATCGCGACCGGCAGCCCGTTCGACCCCGTTCCGCACGCGGGAAAGAAGATCGTGATCGGCCAGGGCAACAACGCGTTCATCTTCCCGGGCGTCGGGCTCGGCGTCCTCGTCTCGGAAGCCAGGGAAGTCACGGAGGCGATGTTCGCCGCCGCCGCCAAGGCCCTCGCCGACGAGGTGAAGGCGTCGGATCTCGCGTCCGGCAGCCTCTTCCCGTCGACGGCGGAGATCCGGCGCGTCAGCGCCGCCGTCGCCGTCGCGGTCGTCAAGGTCGCGCGTGACTCCGGGCTCGGCAAGGCCATCCCGGACGCCGAGATCCCGAAGGCCGTCGCCGCCGCGATGTGGAACCCGGCGTACCTGCCGACCGTGGCCGTGCCGCTGCGCGCGGACGTCCACGCGGACGATTTCGTGCCCGCCCTCGTGTGAGCCTTCAAAGGCGCCGGCCCGTTCGCGGGCCGGCGCCTCGTCCGGCCTGATAGCCTCCCGGCACGATGGCGGAGCGCGCGGACGTCGCGATCATCGGTGCGGGGGTCATCGGGACGAGCGTCGCGTTCCAGCTCTCGCGGCTCGGAGCGGCGAGCGTCGTCCTCCTCGAGAGGGAGTCGCTGCCCGGCACGGGCTCGACGTCGAAGGCGAACGGCGGCATCCGCGCCCAGTTCACGACGGACGTCAACGTCGCGATGTCGCTCGCCTCGATGGAGATCCTCGACGCGCTCGCGGAAGAGATCGGCGAGCCGCCGATGTACCACAAGGCGGGCTACCTCTTCCTCACGGGCGACCCGAAGAAGCTCGCCGCAATGGAAGCGGCGGCCGCGTTCCAGCGCGCGCGGGGCGTGTCGGTCGAGCTTCTCGACGCGGCGGCGGTGCGCGCGCGGGCGCCGTACGCGGAAGGCCCGATCGCCGGCGGAACATTCGGCCCGCGGGACGGCTTCATCGACCCCGGCGGCCTCACGAACTTCTTCCTGCGCGAGGCGTCGCGCGCGGGCGTGCGCGCTCTTTACGGCGCGCGCGTCACGGCCATCGCGCGGGCGGGCGCCGACTTCCGCCTCGAGACCGGGGCGGGCGTCGTCGAGGCGGGAGCCGTCGTGATCGCGGCGGGCCCGTGGACCGGGCGCGTCGCGGCTCTCGCCGGCCTCGACGTTCCCGTCGAGCCCGTCCGCCGGCACATCTTCGTGAGCGGCCCCTGTCCGCACCTGCCGTCCGTGATCCCCATGACGATCGACGCGGACAGCGGCGTCCTCGTGCGGCGCGAGGGAAACCGGGTCGCGATCGCGTGGTCGAACGCGGACGAGCCGGCGGGCTTCAACGCGGCCTTCGACCCGGACTTCTTCCTCCGCTTCGCCGAGCCTCTCGAGGCCCGGTTCCCGTCGATCGCGGCGGCAGGGGTCGACATGCGCATGAGCTGGTCCGGCCTCTACGAGGTCACGCCCGACCACCACGCCGTCGTCGGATCCCTGCCGGAGCACCCCGGCCTCTTCGTCGCGTCCGGCTTCTCGGGCCACGGCGTCATGCACGCGCCGGCCGCGGGACGCGCGATCGCCGAGATCGTCCTCAAGGGGCGGAGCGAGACGGTGGACGTCGGGCCGCTCGCGCTCGACCGCTTCCGCCGCGGCGCCCTGATCCACGAGACGATGGTTCTCTGACGGCGCCGGCGCGCCGGTTCAATGAAGCATCTGAATCAGCACGATTTCGTGTGATCTGCCGCCCGGGCAGGGCGATCATTCGCGGATCGATCGGGGCCCGGCCGCGCAACTGTCGTCGATGCAACGCAGTCTGTCCGCCGCGCGGATGGCACCGGACTTGAGACAACACGAACCGAGTCCCGATGACGGGACAAAACGGAGGAGAAAGAACATGAAGAAGACCACCACCGCCGTCGCCGCCATCGCCGCGCTCGTGATGGGCAGCTCCGCCTTCGCGACCATGGACATCATGAACCGCTACAAGAAGGGCGCCGACGGCAAGGACATCAAGGACGCGAACGCGTCCTGCGCGTCCTGCCACAAGGAGAAGATGCCCAAGAAGGAGACCGCGGCCCTCAACGAGCTGGGCGACAAGGTCAAGGCCGCCAAGGGCAAGGACGGGAAGATCGACTGGACGAAGGTCCCGGTCGTCGAGGCCAAGAAGTAACGTCGTTCCGATCCGGCCGCCCCGCGCGGCCGTTTTCACGCCTCCGGGCCCCCGCCCGGAGGCGTTTTTCTTTTCGTCAGGGCCGGCAGGGTTCCTCGGCGGCCGGAGCCGGGTTCGACTTGGCCTCGAGCAGCTGAAGCCGCGGCGGCCGCGTGGGGGCGAGCGTGATCTTCAGGGCGATCTCGCCGCGCTCGCATGCGAGGGTCCACCCCCCGCGCAGCGCGTTCTCGGCCTCGAGCGCGCGGGGCACGCACGCGCCGTGCTTCGCCCTGAGGTCCGCGAATTCGCCGCGCCGTTTCGCCTTCGGCGCGTCCAGGACGAGGTTGTCCGCGGCGAGAGCGTCGAAGGCCGGGTCGTCCCACGCGGCGTAGAGCCCGTTCACGGCCCGGTAAGCGGCCATGAGCGCCGGAGACGGCTGGGGGACGCGCGCCTTGAGCCCGCCACCCGCCGCGAGGGCGTCGAGCGCGTCGCTGAAGATGGCGCTCCAGCCGGCGTACCGGAGGTTCGCGAGCGCCACGAGCGCGACGCCGTGCTCGGGCAGCCAGAGCATGAGCGAGCCGTAGCCGGGCAGGCCGCCTCCGTGCGACACGACGTGGCGAAACTGGCAGGTCGCACGGTCGTTGAGCCCGTAGCCGTACCCGCCCGCGGTGAGACGCATGGGCTTGCCGTCGGCCGCGGGCCTCACGGAGGCGCCGGTCGTGCGCGCGGCCTGCTGCATCTCGCGGCGCGACGCGCGCGAGACGGGGCCCGCGTCCGCGTCGTCGCGCGGCGGCCAGGCCGAGAGGAAGAACGCCGTGTACCGGGCGAGGTCGCGCACGGTGGAGAAGAGACCGCCCATGGCCCCGAACGCCCCGTCGCCGAGAAGCGGCTCGTCCACGGGGGTCTCGCCCTCGAGGCGCATTCCCGTCACGAGGCGGCCGGGCGGGACGGCCGAGGCCTCCCAGAAGGTCGAGGTCATCCCGAGCGGCCTGAGGATCAGAGCATCGATGGTGTCGCGGTAACGCATCTTCGACACGTTCGCCACGACGCGCCCGAGGAGCGCGTAGCCCGTGTTCGAGTACTCGAACGCGACGCCCGGGGCGTTCGAGAACGGGATCCCGGCGCGCGCCATCGCGGAGAGGAACGCGTCACTCTGTGCGAGCTGCCGGTCGCCCCACGGGTTGTCCTCGGGAAAGCCCTCGGAATGGGTCAGCAGGTGGCGAATCGTGATCTCCGGGGAGTCCGCCGTCGCCTTCGGCATCCCGGCGAGTTCGGGCACCCACTTCGCGACCGCGTCGTCCAGGGAGAGCTTCCCCTCGTCGCGGAGCCTGAGGATCGCGAGGGCCGTGAAGCTCTTCGTCATCGACGCGATCCGGAAGACCGTGTCCGCGTCCACGGCGCCGCCCGACGCTCCGCGAGCGCCCCATCCCTTCGCGAGGACGAGCTCGCCGTCCACGACGACGCCGAACGCGGCGGCCGGGAACTTCTTCTGCTCGACGGCCGCGGCCACGGCCTTCTCGACCGCGGGCAGCGCCGCGAGGAGCTTCGCCCGGCGCGCGGGGTCGGCGAACGCGGCCGGCGGGACGTCGACGGATCCGCGCGCGAGCGGTGCGGCGGCCACGAGGAGGGCGGCGAGGGACAGGATCGCTCTCAAGGCGCGACGGGCTCGAAGCGCGCGGTGAAGTGCCGGAGAACGCGTGGGGCGGACGTGATGCGATAACCGGGCAGGCTTGCCGCGTTGCGCGCGACCTCGAGGACGACTTCCGACACGTAGTCGACGTGCGACTGCGTGTAGACGCGGCGCGGGAACGCGAGCCGCACGAGGTCCATCGGCCCCGGCTCCTCGCGCCCGTCGGGCTTCATCCCGAACATGACCGTCCCGATCTCGACTCCGCGGATCCCTCCGGCCTCGTAGAGGGCGTTCACGAGCGCGATCCCGGGGTACTTCACGGGCGGGATGTGCGGGAGGAGGGCGCGGGCGTCGAGGTAGACGGCGTGTCCGCCGGAGGGGCGGATCATCGGGACGCCGCCGGCGTCGAGCTTGTCGGCGAGGTACTCGATCGACCGGATGCGGTACTGGAGGTAGGGTGCCTCGACGACCTCCACGAGCCCCTGCGCGATGGCCTCGAGGTCGTAGCCCGCGAGGCCGCCGTAGGTCGGGAAGCCTTCCGTGAGGATCGTGAGGTTCCGCGCGTTCTCGGCCCACGCGTCGTCGTTCATCGCGAGGAAGCCGCCGATGTTCGCGAGGCCGTCCTTCTTCGCCGACATCGTGCAGCCGTCCGCGAGGGAGAACATCTCCTGCGCGATGGCCTTGGGCGTCCGGCCCTCCTGCCCCTTCTCGCGGCGCTTCACGAAGTACGCGTTCTCGGCGAACCGGCACGCGTCGAGGAAGAACGGCTTCCGGTACTTGTCGCAGAGCGCCCGCACGCCCCGGAGGTTCTCGAGCGAGACGGGCTGGCCGCCGCCCGAGTTGTTCGTGACCGTCACCATGACGAGCGGCACGCGGTCGCCGTCCTCGACGAGCGTCTTCTCGAGAGCGGCCAGGTCGATGTTCCCCTTGAAGGGGTGGATGAGCGACGGCACGCGGCCCTCGGCGATCACGAGGTCGCGCGCCTCGGCGCCCTCGACCTCGATGTTCGCGCGCGTCGTGTCGAAGTGGTTGTTGTTCGGGACGACGTCGCCCTTCTTGAGGACCGTGTGGAACAGGATGCGCTCGGCCGCGCGCCCCTGGTGAGTCGGGATGACGTGCTTGAAGCCCGTGAGGTCCTGGATGACGTCGCGGAAGCGGTAGAACGAGCGGCTGCCCGCGTAGGACTCGTCGCCCTGGATGAGCGCGCCCCACTGCGCGGCCGACATCGCGCCCGTGCCCGAGTCGGTCAGGAGGTCGATGAGGACGTCCGCGGCGGGAAGGAGGAAGACGTTGTATCCGGCCTCGGCGATCGCGCGGCGCCGGTACTCGGGCGTCGTCTCCTTGACGGTCTCGACGGACTTGATGCGGAACGGCTCGATGATCGTGCGGAAAGGCATCGTGCCCGCAGGATAACGCGCCTGCGGCCCGGTGCGCCGGACCGGAAGGGCGCCGCCGTCAGTGCGCCGGCGTCACCACGGTGTAGCCCACCGTGACTCCCCGGTCGTCGGAGGCGTGAACCTCGATCTTCCTGCCGGTGACGTCCCCGCACTGTCCGCCCGTGACGGTGGCGACGACCTTGCCGTCGGCCATGAGCTCGACGACGGGCTCGGCGTCGCACACGCAGACGCGGTAGGTCGCGGGAGAGGTGCCCGTGTAGATCGTCTTGTCGGACTTCGCCTGGATCTGGATTTCGGTGAGCTTGCTGCAATCGCGGCCGGAGCCGGCGAGGGGCAGGGCCGCGGCGAGGAGGAGCGCAAGCGCCACGGCGACCGGAGCTTTCCTCATGGGGAGATCCCTCCTTATTACAAGATGAGGCCGCGCCCCGCCCTGCCGCCATTGAAGCAAGTGCTTCATGCCGCCGCCGGGAACCGCGAATTCTCCTGTAAATCCGCTGAGACCGGAGGTTTCGCCGCGCCTACCTTCGGAGCGTCCACTCCGATGGACGGAAAGGCAGGAATCCCATGAAGAGCCGCTCGAGCCTGATCGCCTTCTTCGCCGCCGCGGCGGCGGCGCTGTGCCTCGCGGCCGCCCCGGCCGCTTCGGCGGACGGCCGGAAGCCCGTCAAGGTGATGACCTGGAACCTCTTTTACGGCTTTGACGACGGACCGGTGGTCGCAGCCGCGATGTCGGGCGACGAGGCCGCCATCGCCGAAGCCGCCACCGTGGCGTGGGGGCAGATCCACGCGACGAACTTCCACAGGCGCGTCCGCGACATCGCGCTCCGGGTCCGCCTCGAGGCGCCGGACCTCATCGGCGTCCAGGAGGCCGTGAACTACACGCAGGTCGGCCCGACGGGCTCGATCGTCGAGAGTCTCGACCACCTCGAGATCCTCGTCGCCGCGCTGGATCAGGTCGGGATGAAGTACGAGGTCGTCTCGAGCGTCGACACGCTTTCCATCGATCTGCCGGTGCTCGACGCAGGCGGGAATCTCACGAAGGTCGCTCTTCGGGATCGCAACGCGATCCTCTCCCGCAGGGGCCACGGCGTCACGACCTCGAACGCGCAGCACGGCGTCTTCCAGTACATTCTCGGCCCGCCGGCCTTCCCGTTTCCGCTCGCGCAGGGCTGGGCGTCGGTCGACGTCGCGGCATACGGGCACCGCTTCCGCTTCGTCACGACACACCTCGAAGACGCCTCGGCGAGCCCCGACGAGCTCACGCCTCTCCAGCAGGCGCAGGCCGCCGAACTCGTGAACATCCACCTCGCGTCGGGCCTGCCCGTCGTCTTTTCGGGCGACTTCAACACGGACGGTTTCCGGAAGTGGCCCACGTACAAGATGCTCACGCAGGACTTCGGCCTGACCGACGCCTGGACGGCCGCGAACCGCCGGGCGCCCGGCCTCACGTGGGGCCAGTCGCCGGACCTTCTGAACCCGTTCCCGCGCCTCACGCAGCGGCTCGACCTCGTCCTCTTCTCGGGCCGGTTCGGCGTGACGGACGCCGACGTCGTCGGCGCCACGCTTCTCGACCGTGTTCCCGCCGGCATGTGGCCCTCCGACCACGCCGGCGTCGTCGTGACCCTCGTCCCGTGAGCACGGGCTCGCGTGGACGGAAAGGAAGGACCCCATGAACTCACGCGCGCGTCTCTTACCCGCGCTCGCGGCCGTCGCGCTCGCCGCGGCGATCGCGAAGTAGGTGAAAGCCGCCAGACCCGACCTTTTCGCGGTCCAGGAGGCCGTTCAGTACGTCCGGCTCGACGGGACGACCTTCGAGCCCATGGAGGTGGTCGACCACCTCGCGATCCTCGTGCGCGGCGAGCCGACGGCTTCGATCTCGTCGGCGCCAACGTCGTCGGAAACACGCGCGGCGACGTGGCCTCGGCCGGCCTCTGGCCGTCCGACCACGCCGGTCTCGTCGTGAAGGTGGCCGTCGACCGCCCGTCGCGCTCCGTCGAGCGATTCGACCTCGTTCCGTCAACTTCCAGGCCGCGCGGGGGCGGCGCGGCCCCCGCGCGCGGAGCGGCTAGACTGCGCGGATGCCGGACAGCCCCGCTCCGAGCGCCGCTCTCGCGCCGCCGCCGCCCGCCTACCGGTGGGCGGTTCTCCTCACGTGCAGCCTCGCGATGTTCGGGGTCTACTACGTCTTCGACGCGCTGTACCCGGTGACGCCGCTGCTCGAGAAGGCCTTCGGCTTCACGGGCGCCCAGATCGGGCTCCTCGACACGTCGTACAACGTCGCCGCCCTCCTGACCCTCATCGCGGGCGGCGTCCTGATCGACCGGATCGGCGTGGCGGCGTCGGCGATTCTCTTCGGCGCCATCGGCGCCGCGGGAGGCATCCTGATCGCGGTCCTCCCGGTCCTCGTCCCCGGTGCGCCGTGGGCCGGAATGATGGCCGGGCGCTTTCTCCTCGGGATCGGCTCGGAGCTCTTCATCGTCGCGGCGACGACCGTGATCGGGCGCTGGTTCAAGGGCAAGGAGATCTCGTTCGCGCTCGCGATCCAGCTCCTCGTCGCGCGGCTCGGGTCCTGGGCCGCGGACAAGTCGCCCGACCTCTTCAAGCCCCTCTTCGCGACCTGGCAGCCGCCGCTTCTCCTCGCGGCCGCGCTCGGCGTCGTGTGGCTCCTCTTCGCGATCGTCTACTCGGGGCTCGAGCGCCGGGCGGCCCGGGTCTACTCCGTGTCGAGGCCCGGCCTGACGGACAAGCTCGTCTGGTCGGATCTCGTGAGGTTCGACCTCGGCTACTGGTGGGTCGTCGGCCTTTGCGTCGCCTTCTACGCGACGATCTTCCCGTTCCGGACGTTCGCGAACCTCTACTTCATCGAGGCGAAGGGCCTGTCGCCCGAGGCCGCCGGGAACCTGAAGTCGATCCTCCCGCTCCTCTCGATGATCGGGATGCCGCTCTTCGGCCTTCTCGCCGACCGGATCGGGAAGCGCGCGTTCCTGATGGCGGCGGGCTCGGCGCTCCTCGTGCCCCCGTTCTTCCTGCTGCCCTTCACCGGGGTCTCCCCGACGCTCCTGATGGGAATGCTCGGCCTCGCGTTCGCGCTCGTCCCGGCAGTTCTCTGGCCCGCCGTCACGTACCTCGTCCCCGAGGCCCGGCTCGGCTCGGCCTACGCGCTCATGACGTTCTGCCAGCAGGTGGGCTGGGCCGGGATGAGCTGGGGCCTCGGCCTCCTGAAAGACGGGGCGCACGCGAGCGTGGCCAACCCCGCGGGCTGGACGCCCGTGATCGTCTCCCTCGGAGTGCTCGCCTCCGTCGGATTCGTCTTCTCGTTCCTCCTCTGGCGGAGTGAGAGGGGGACGCACTCCCACGGCCTCGAGGCGATCACGCCGCCGGCAAAATGACCATGACGCACGACCGCACGCCGTCGCGCCTTCTCGCCCTCGCCTTCCTCGTTTCTCTCCCGGCCTTCGCGCAACCGTTTCCTCAGGCCCTGTTCGGGGAAATGCGCTGGCGGATGATCGGGCCCTTCCGCGGCGGCCGCACGGTCGCCGCCTCCGGCGTTCCCGGCAACACGAACGTCTTCTACATGGCGCCGAACAACGGCGGCGTCTGGAAGACGACGGACGCCGGGCGTACGTGGGCCCCGATCTTCGACGCGCAGCCCACGGGCTCGATCGGCGCACTCGCCGTCTCGTGGTCGCGCCCCGACCGCGTGTGGGTGGGAAGCGGCGAGGGCCTGCAGCGCCCCGATCTCTCCGTGGGGAACGGCATGTACCGCTCGGACGACGGCGGGAAGTCGTGGGTCCGCCTCGGCCTCGCCGACGGCCAGCAGATCGCGGCGATCGCCGCCGATCCGAAGGACGCCGACCGGGCGTTCGTCGCGGTCCTCGGCCACCCTTACGGCGCGAACGAGACGCGCGGGATCTTCCGGACGACGGACGCCGGGAAGACGTGGGAGAAAGTCCTCTACAAGGACGCGGACACGGGCGGCGCGGCGGTTGCGCTCGACCCGAAGGACCCGGGCGTCGTCTACGCGGCGCTGTGGTCGTCGCGGCTCGGGCCGTGGGAGAACGGGCAGTGGCAGGGGCCGGGCACGGGGCTCTTCAAGTCCACGGACGGCGGGACGAGGTGGCGGGCGATCGGCAAGGGGCTGCCCGCGCACGCCGAGGGCGGCGGCCGCATCGGGTTCGGGATCGCGCCGTCGGACCCGAAGCGCGTCTACGCGACCGTCGACGCTCTCAGCGAGGAGACGGAGAAGAACGTCGGGATCTTCGTCTCGGACGACGCGGGCGAGACGTTCGTGAAGGTGAGCGGCGAGAAGCGCCTCTGGGGCCGCGGCTCCGACTTCGCCGAGATCAAGGTCCACCCGCGTTCGCGGGACGTCGTGTGGGTGGCCAACACCTCGGTTTACCGATCCAGGGACGGCGGGAAGACGTTCGATCCCGTGCGCGGGGCGCCGGGCGGCGACGACTTCCACACGATCTGGTTCCACCCGGAGAACCCCGACGTGATCCTCCTCGCCGCGGACCAGGGCGCGATCGTCTCCGTGAACGGCGGCGCCACGTGGAGCAGCTGGTACAACCAGCCGACCGCGCAGCTCTACCACGTCTCCACGGACGACCGGTTCCCGTACTGGGTCTACGGCGGCCAGCAGGAGAGCGGCTCGGCCGGCGTCGCGAGCCGCGGCGACGACGGCGCGATCACGTCCCGCGACTGGCATCCCGTCGCGGCCGAGGAGTACGGCTACGTCGCGCCCGACCCGAAGGACCCCGACGTCGTCTACGGCGGCAAGCTCACGCGCTACCGCCATTCGACGAAGGAAGTCCAGGACGTCTCGCCCGCGCCGCTGCGCGGCACGTATCGCTTTCTGCGAACGGCGCCGGTGATGTTCTCGCCCGCCGACCCGCGCCTCCTCTTCTATGCGGGGAACGTCGTCTTCCGGACGGCGGACGGCGGGCGGCACTGGGACGTGATCAGCCCCGACCTCTCGCGCGAGAAGACCGCGGTGCCGGAGACGATCGGCGCCTTCCGGACGAAGGACCTCGAGACGATGCAGCGCCGCGGCGTCGTCTACACGCTGGCGCCGGCGTACAAGAGCGCGAACGTGCTCTGGGCCGGCACGGACGACGGCCTCATCCACCGCACCGCCGACGGCGGGAAGACGTGGGCCGACGTCACGCCACCTTCGCTCACGGCGTGGAGCAAGGTCTCGATGCTCGCGGCCTCGCCGCACGACGACCTCACGGCTTACGCCGCAATCAACCGCATCCGCCTCGACGACATGAGGCCGCACGTCCTCCGGACCCGCGACGGCGGGAAGTCCTGGGAGGAGGTCGTGCACGGCCTTCCCGACGACCCCGTCAATGCCGTGCGCGAGGACCCGGTTCGAAAAGGGCTTCTCTACGCGGCGACCGAGCGCATGGTGTGCGTCTCGTTCGACGACGGCGCCAACTGGCAGCCGCTGCGCCTGAACATGCCCGCGACGTCGGTGCGCGACCTCGTCGTCAAGGGCGACGACCTCGTGATCGGGACGCACGGCCGCTCGTTCTGGATCCTCGACGACGTCACGCCGCTCCGCCAGATGACGCCTGCCGTCGCCGCAGCGCGGGCGCACCTCTTCGAGCCGCAGAAGGCCATTCGCATCCGGCGCAACCGCTGGACGGACACGCCCGTGCCGGTCGAGGAGCCCGCCGGGGAGAACCCGCCCGACGGCGCGATCCTGGACTACTTCCTCGGCGTTTCGTCCGCGGCCCCCGTCGTCCTCGAGATCCGCGATTCGAAAGGCGCCGTCGTGCGCCGGTACGCGAGCGACGACGCGCCCGAGGCGAAGGTCGAGCCGCTCGTCGTCACGGGGGAATGGGCGCGGCCCGCGCTCACCCTTCCCCGGATCGCGGGCCACCACCGCTGGGTGTGGGATCTCCGTTACGCATCGCCGCCGGTCGCGTCGCGCGAGTACCCGATCTCCGCGATTCCCGGGCGTACGCCACCGGAGCCGGAGGGCCCGCTCGTCCTGCCCGGCACGTACACGGCCGCGCTCACGGTGGACGGAAAGACGCTTACGCGGACATTGACGGTCGCGATGGACCCGCGCGTGAAGGCGACCCCGGCGGACCTCGCGGCGCAGCACGCGGCGGCGAGGCGCCTCGCCGCGGACCTCGTGCGCCTCGACGGCGCGCGAAAAAACGGCGCGGACGCCGGGAAGGCCGAGTCCCTCGAGGGAAGGCTCACGCGCCTCTACGGAATTGTCCAGGAGTCGGACGACGCCCCGACGCCGCAGCTCCTCGCCGCCGTGGACGAAGTCGAGAAGGGGTTCGGAGAGCTGGCGCCACCGAAGAAGCGCTGACGGAGCGGGAGCGCGCTTCGCGCGCCCTTCTTCGAAGGAACGAGAGCCGGCGTCAGCGCATCCGGGTCAGAACCGCCCGCGCGATCTCACGGCCGTCGGTCGGCCGCACGAGCGCGGCTCGCCGCGCACCGCCTTCCTCGTCCCTCCGACCCTCTAAGAAATCTCCCTCGAACGCTTCCCCTTTGAACTCGGTTTCGAGGTCGTACGGCGGAGGCGTCGCAGGGAGCGTCTCGAGAATCGCGCGGAAGATCGCGACGTTGTTCGCGTGCGCGTTCAGGTCGAGGTCGAAACGGCCGATGCGCGTTTGCGGCCCCTCGGCGGCGTCCGGGCCGGGCGCGGCGAGCGGCCCGAAGGCGTCGTCGATCACGCGCGGCGGCGTGCCGGCTGCGGCCGCCGCGATCTCCGCCGGCGGGCGCAGCGGCTTCTTGGAGGGCACCGCGACGAGGAGCCACGCGGACGTCGCCTCGGCGAGGAGCCGCCCGTCCGAGCCCGTCGCGCGGAACTCGCGCAGCGCGTAGACGCGTGCGACACCGGAGGGCCACGTCTCGACGGCGATCTCGTCCCGCCACGCGGGCAGCGCGTGAAGGCGCAGGTGGAAGCGCGAGAGGACCCACGTCTTGCCCTGCGCGAGGAGCGTGTCGGAGGCCCATCCGAGCGACGTCGCGCTGTTTCCCGCAGCCTCCTGGAAGAGGTCGAGCAGCGCGGGCAGGCGCATCGTCCCGTCCGGGCCGATCTCGCTCGCCCGGACGCGCGCCGCCTCGCGGAAGACGGTCATGCCGTCGCGGCGGACGCGGGCGCGGCTGCGGCGTGCGCCCGCGCGAGCGCGCGGCGCTTCTCGTAGGCCGCGCGCGCGACGGCGACGTCCTCGAGGAACCAGCCGAGCTCCGAGAGGAGCAGCGCCTGCGGACCGTCCACCAGCGCCCGGGCCGGGTGCGGGTGGAAGTCCACGAGCACCATGTTCGCGCCGGCCGCGACGGCCTGCGCCGTGACGTGCATGAGGTCCGGGATCCCGTCCGGCGCCTTTTCGCGGCTCCCGACGGAATGCGACGGGTCGACGCAGACGGGCAGGCGGGTGAGCCGCTTGATGACGGGCACGTGCGCGAAGTCGACGAGGTTGCGGTGCGGATCGCCGAGATTCGTCTTGACGCCGCGCAGGCCGAAGACGATCTGCGAGTTGCCCTCCGAGGCGAGGTACTCGGCGGCGTTCAGCGACTCGTTGAGCGTGATCCCGAATCCGCGCTTCACGAGGACGGGGAAGACCGTCTGCCGGCCCACCGTCTTCAGGAGCTCGAAGTTCTGGATGTTGCGCGTCCCGATCTGGAGCATCACCCCGGTGGGGCGGCCCGTCTTCTCGAGGCACTCGGCGATCTCGTCGATGTGGCTCTCGTGCGTGATCTCCATCGCGATGACGCGGATGCCGTGCGTGCCCGCCTTCTCGAACACCCACGGGAGACAGCTCTTCCCGTGCCCCTGGAAGGCGTACGGATTCGTGCGCGGCTTGTACGCGCCCATGCGCGTCGTCGTCTGGCCGAACGACGCGAGAGCCGCGAACATGGCGTCGGCGTTCTCCGGCGTGTCCACGGCGCAGAGCCCGGCGAAGACGTGCAGGTTGTCCTGTGAGAACTCCACACCGTTGTACGTGAAGCCGCTCGCGCGACGGTCGTCCTTGTGGCGACCGATGACGCGGTATTCCTGCGACACGCGCACGACGCGTTCGACGCCCGGAAGCACGGCGACGTCCTCGATGGCGAGGCGGTGCGTGTCGCCGATGAGGTAGACCTCGGTGACGGTCTTCTCGGCGCCGCGCACTTTGTGGACGCGGATCTCGATGCCGGGCAGGCGGCCGAGAGCGTCCATGAGCTCCTTCTCGGCGGCGGCGTTCTTCGCGGTGGCTTCGTCGACGAGGACGATCACGGGGCGGCCTCCGGGAGGCGGTCGACCCGCCCCTTCTTCGTGGTGCGGGCGGGGTAAGAACCGAGGACCTTCAGGTACGGGCACTCGGCGGAGAGCGCCGCGACCGCGCGCGAGGCCGCGTCCTCGCCGGCCGCGCCCTCGAAGTCCACGTAGAAGAGGTACTCCCACGGGTGGCGGGGCACGGGCCGCGACTCCAGCTTCGTGAGGTTCAGGCCGTGCGCGTCGAGGACGTTCAGGCAGTGCGCGAGCGCGCCGTGCCGGTGCGGGGTCGAGAAGACGAGCGACGTCTTCGCGGGGATGCGCGGGTCGAGCGCGATGGGGATCGCGGACACGACGACGAAGCGCGTCCAGTTCTCCTCCTGGTCCGCGAGGTCCCGCGCGAGGACCGTGAGCCCGTGGAGGGCGCCTGCTTCCTCCGAGGCGATCGCGGCGAGCGCCGGGTCGCCGGACTCCTTCACGAAGCGCGCGGCCTCGGCCGTGTCGACGTACGGCACGGCTTCGGCGCCCGCGAGCTGCGCGAGGAAGCGCCCGCACTGCGCGAGCGCCTGCGGGTGCGAGGCGACGCGGCGGACGCCCTCGAGCGTCGCGCCCGGGAGCGCGAGGAGGCAGTGGCGCACCTCGAGGATCTCCTCGCCGACGATCTTGAGGTCCGTGTGGCGGATGAGGTCGTACGTCTCGTTGATCGAGCCCGCGGTCGTGTTCTCGATCGGGAGGAACGCGTAGCCCGCGTCGCCGCGCTCGGCCTCGGCGAGGGCCGCCGCGAACGTCGGGAAGCCCGCGAAGTCCGTGGCCGCCGCGCCGAAGTACTTGCGCGCCGCGATGTGGCTGTACGCGCCCTCGGCGCCCTGGAACGCGACGCGGTGCGCGTTTCCGAGCGAGCGCTCGGCCGCCTTGCGGTCGAGGAGCGCCTCCTCCTGCGCCTTGACGGACATCGCGATGACCTCGCGGAAGATCTCCGTCGCGCGGAACGCGTCGAGGCCGAGCTCCTTCGCCTGCGCCTCGACCCTCGCCAGGAGGGCGCTTTCGCGGGCGTGGTCGCGCAGGAAGGGCACTCCCTTGCTCTTGAGGCGCCCGACTTCCGCCACGAACTTCAGGCGGAGCGCCAGCGTTTCGAGGAGCTGGCGGTCCGCCTCGTCGATCCGCCGTCTCAGGTCGTCGAGCGTGTCCATGTTCGAACCGCCGATGTTACGGGATCGGCGCCGGAAGGGCCTGTGGGCCGCGCCGATCTGCTATTCTCCGCGGTCCGATCGAGTGCGGTGGGAGTAGCTCAGTCGGTAGAGCGTCGGATTGTGGTTCCGAATGTCGCGGGTTCGAGCCCCGTCTTCCACCCCAGTTTCTTCCGCCTCGGATGCGCCCGTAGCTCAGCTGGATAGAGCGTCAGACTCCGGATCTGAAGGCCAGGCGTTCGAATCGCCTCGGGCGCACCACCCTTCCCGCCGGCGGACCTCTCCCCGCGTCCCTCCCTTGCGGCGGCTGGATCGTGGACCTAGTGTTTCATGGGGTCGGTCCGGTCGGCGCCCGGAAGGGAGGGGCCCATGACACTCGACCTCCTGAAGGAACGTGAGCGCGGCATCGAAGCCCAGTGGGCCCGCAAGCACGACGAGGAGCTCATCCAGAAGCTCCGCGAGCGCGCGAAGGTCCGCGAGATCTCGGACGTCCTCGCGAAGAAGCTGCGGGTCGACGACCCGGCCTTGCGGCAGCGGCTCCTCGATCTCGGGGTGACGCGCGAGACGGGGCCGGCCTTGTTCTTCGCTCCGCTGATCCAGATCGCCTGGGCCGACGGCAAGGTGAGCGATCGCGAGCGGGACACGATCCTGGACATGGCGGCCATCCGCGGGGTCGTGCCGGGCGGCCCCGCGCACGCGCAGATCCTCGAGTGGCTCCGGAAGGCTCCGGCGAAGGAGCTCTTCGACGCGGCGGTCGACGTCCTCCGGGTCGGGATCTCGGTCCTCCCCGGCGAAGAGCGCGAGCAGCGGGTGATGACGTACGCCGAGAGCTTCCGCCGGGTCGCGGAAGCGTCCGGTGGAAAGATCGGGTATCTGCTCGGTCTGCGCGGCTCCGTCTCGGCGAGCGAGAAGGCGCTCATCGAGACCATCACCGCGACGCTCCGCGGCTGAGGGCCCCGCGGGTCAGCCGAAGTTGCTGGCCACCATGATGCAGGCCTCGTAGACGGTCTTGAAAGGCGCCTCGGCCGCGATCGCGAGCGCCTCGTCGTCGTAGCTCCCGTCCTGCAGCCACACGGCGGGGAGGCCGAGGCGGGCCGCCTCCCGCAGGATGCCGTGCGTGACGGCCGGAGGCGTGACGACGTCGACGAGGTGCACGGGCCCCGGGACCGACGCGAGGTCCGGATACGCGGGCAGGCCCGCGATCTCCTTCTCCCGCGGGTTCACCGGCAGGACGGTGTAGCCCTTTGCGGCGAGGTTCTTCACGATCACGCTGCCGTACTTGTACGGGACGTTGCTCGCGCCGACGACGGCGATGCGCGTGGCAGGCGTCTTCCGACGCAGGATCTCGAAGACTTCGGCGGGGTGAGGATCGGGACGGACCAAGGGGCCTCCTTCGGGCTCCCGATTGTGCCGCAGCCTGCGCGGGCTAGGATGAGAACGATGCCCCGCCCGCCCCGTACCTCTCCCGCCGCCGCCGCGCTCCGCGGGAATCCGTATTCGAGCCTGCTCGCGCGCATGGCGACGCACGAGGGCGAGGTCTTCCCGCTCCACGTCGGCGACACGTGGCGCGCGGCCCCCGCCGGCTGCCGGCCGGAGGAGCTCGGGCCCGGCCTGCCGGGAATCAACCGCTACACGGACGTCTGGGGCCTGCCCGAGCTGCGCGACGCGATCGCGGCGCGCGTGTCCGGACAGGCGGGCGCGCCGGTGTCCCGCGCGAACGTCCTCGTGACGGGCGGCGCGACGGCGGGGCTCATGGCCGCGGTTTCCGCGCTCGTCGCGCCGGGCGAAGAGGTCCTCCTTCTCGGCCCGCGCTGGCCGCTCATCGAGGGGCACGTCCGGCTCGCGGGCGCGATCCCGGTGGAGGTCCCGCTCTTTCTGGGCCACCTGTCGCCCGACGCCGCCGTTGCCGCCGTCCGCGCGCACGTTACGGAACGAACGGCCGCGCTCTACGTCAACACGCCCAGCAATCCCACGGGGCGGGTCCTGCCGCCCGGGACCGTCGACGCGCTGGCGCGCCTCGCACGCGAGACGAACCTCTGGCTCCTCGCGGACGAGGTCTACGAGCTCTACGCGTACGCCGGAACGCACCGGCCCGCCTACGCGGCGGCGCCCGAACGCACGATCGCCGCGCACTCGCTCTCGAAGGCGTGGGGCCTCTCCGGGGCGCGCTGCGGCTGGCTCGTCGGGCCGGAGAAGGCTCTCGCCGAGATCGTGAAGGTCGGGGCGCACACGATCTACTCGGCGCCGACGGCGTCGCAGCACGCGGCGCTCCGCATCCTCGCGGGCGCGGGCGACGCCTGGGTGGCCGAGGCGCGCGCCGAGTACGCAGCGACCGGACGCGAGGCCGCGCGCCGGCTCTCCCTCCCGGCGCCCGAGGGCGGGATGTTCCTGTTCCTCGACGTCGCGCTCGCGCTCGACGGGCGAGGCCTCATGGGGCTTCTCGAGGACGTCGCGAGCGAGGGTCTCTTCCTCGCGCCCGGCCCGAGCTTCGGCCCCTGCCCGACGCACGTGCGCCTCTGTTACACGGCTGTGCCGCCGGACGCCGCGCTCCGCGGCGTGGACGTCCTCGCGCGACGCCTCGCGCACTCCAGCGGTGCGATGGGCCGGCCTCCTAAACCCTTCTAAGAAGATTTCTTCTCCCGATCTGCGTCTCATCCGCTCACATTGGGGAATAGTCGTCGCGCGCCCTACGTTTGGCTCACCATGACCGAAACCCTGACCCTTCCGGTCCTTCCCCTTCGCAACGCCGTCCTCTTCCCGGGTGTGTCGACGCCGATCTCCGCCGGCCGCGGCGGCACGGTGCGTGCGATCGAGGCCGCGCTGCGCGAGGGCGGCGACGCCCTCGTCTTCGCGCTCACGCAGCGCGCGGACGTCGAGAAGGTGACGCCCGAGGGCCTTTACACGATCGGGACGATCGCGAAGGTCAGCTCCGTCCAGCGCGGACTCGGCGGGATGCGGCTCCTCCTCGAAGGCCAGCGCCGCGGCATCGCGATGCGCGTGACGGAGAAGAAGGGCGGGATGCTGGAGGCCGTCGTCGTGACGGCGGCCGAGATGGCTCCGGCTGACGCGAAAGACCCGGTCTTCCTCGCTCTGCACAAGGAGGCGCGCGAGCGCGCCTCCGAGCTCGGCGAGAAGATGGGCCTCCCCGAGGAGGCCGTCGAGCAGTTCCTCGAGCAGGCCGAAGAGCCGGGCCGCCTCGCGGACCTCGTCGCGGGCTACATCGACATCCCGACGGCCGACCGCCAGCAGCTCCTCGAGACGCTTTCCGTCGAGGACCGCCTGCGCCGCGTCCTCGTCGCCGTGCAGCGGCAGATCGGCGTCCTCTCCGCCCAGGAGGACATCCAGTCCAAGGTCAAGGAGCAGATCGGGGACCGGCAGCGGGAGATGCTTCTGCGTGAGCAGCTCCGCGCCATCCAGAAGGAGCTCGGCGAGGGCGAGGGCAAGGACGCGGCGGACCTCGAGGAGCTGAAGAAGAAGCTCGCCGAACATCCGCTCACCGAAGAGGTGCGCAAGGAAGTCGACCGCGAGCTCGCCCGCCTCGACCGCATCGGCCGCGAGTCGATGGAGTCGCAGGTGATCCGGACGTTCCTCGAGAACGTGGCGGAGCTGCCCTGGGGCGCGCGCAGCGACGACAAGCTCGACGTGAACGAGGCCGCCCGAATCCTCGACGAGGACCACTACGCGCTCGGCGACGTGAAGGACCGCATCCTCGAGTTCCTCGCGGTGCGCCAGATGCGCGCGAAGGCCGAAAGCGCCGAGAGCGCGCCGAAGAAGGACGCCTCGACCGGCAAGGGCCGCATCCTCCTCTTCGTCGGCCCCCCCGGCGTCGGAAAGACGTCGATCGCGAAGTCCATCGCCCGCGCGATGGGCCGCAAATACGTCCGGATCTCGCTCGGCGGCGCCCGCGATGAGGCCGACATCCGCGGCCACCGGCGCACGTACGTCGGCGCGATGCCCGGGCGCATCGTGCAGGGCCTCAAGCAGGCGGGCACGAAGAACCCGGTCTTCCTTCTCGACGAGATCGACAAGCTCGGCGTGTCGTTCCAGGGCGACCCCGCGAGCGCGCTGCTCGAGGTGCTCGACCCGGCCCAGAACGACTCGTTCACGGACCACTATCTCGGCGTCCCGTTCGACCTGTCGGAGGTCCTCTTCATCGCGACCGCGAACTTCATCCAGAGCATCCCGGGCCCGCTCCTCGACCGGCTCGAGGTCGTCGAGTTCTCGGGCTACACGGAGAGGGAGAAGCTCGCGATCGCGCGGCAGTACCTCGTCCCGCGCCAGCTCGCCGAGAACGGCCTCGCCGCCGGGCAGCTCTCGCTCACCGACGCGGCGATCGCGGAGATCGTCACGAGCTACACCCGTGAGTCCGGCGTGAGGCAGCTCGAGCGCGAGATCGGGAAGCTCGCCCGCAAGGTCGCCCGGAGGATCGCCGCCGGGGAAGTCGCCTCCGTGTCTGTCGACGGTGCCGACGTCTTCCCGCTCCTCGGCAAGAAGCGCGTCCACCCCGAAAAGAAGATCGTCACGGACCAGGTGGGGCTCGCGACGGGCATGTACTACACGCCGGCGGGCGGAGACATCATGTTCATCGAGGCGATGCTCATGAAGGGCAAGGGCGAGGTCGTCCTCACGGGACAGCTCGGCGACGTCATGAAGGAGTCCGCGCGCGCCGCGTGGACGTACGCGCGTTCGCATGCGGCCGAGCTCGGGATCCCCGACGAGGCGTTCGAGCGCGACCTCCACATCCACGTGCCGGCCGGCGCGATCCCGAAGGACGGGCCGTCCGCGGGCATCGCGATGGCGACGTCCATCGTGTCGGCGCTCTCACGGGTGCCGGCGCGCCACGACATCGCGATGACGGGCGAGATCACGCTCTCGGGCCGGGTTCTCCCGATCGGCGGGCTCAAGGAGAAGATCCTCGGCGCCGTGCGCGCGGGCATCCGCGCGATCGTCCTGCCGAAGGACAACGAACCCGACCTCGCGGACCTGCCGAAGGAGGTCCGGGACGCGATCGAGGTGCACGCGGTGGACGGGCTCGGCGAGGCGCTCGCCGTCACGCTCCGGGGCGCGAGCTTCCGCGGCGGGCACTTCGTCCTCAGGGACGGCGCCGCGCCACGTGCGGGGACTCCGGCGCACTGAGGAAGCGCTCGAGAAAGAGGAACGCCGGGAGGGACAGCGCCGCGAGGACGGCCGCGGTCCCGTAGGCCGCCGGAAATCCCGCGCGTCCGATGACCGCGCCGAGCGCGATCGAACCCGTGCCGATGCCGACGTCGAAGGCCGCGAGGATGGCGCCGAACGCCGCGCCCCGGCGCTCCTCCCGCACGTGCCGCGTCACGTGCGCGGCGAAGACCGGGTAGACGTTGCCGAACCCCGCGCCGAAGAGAAACGCCGCGAGCGCGAGGAGCGGCCGAGTCGTCGCGACCGCGAGAAGCGCGAACGCCGCCGCCGTGAGGCCGAGCAGGGGGAACATCACGCGGCGCGGCCCGATGCGGTCCGCGTGGCGCCCGAGAAACGGCCTGAGGACGAGGACCGTGAGCGAGAAGACCGTGAAGAAGAGGCCGCGCGGCGCCAGGCCGTTCTTTTCCGTCCACATCGCGACGAAGCTCGTCACGCCGCCGTAGCCGAAGCTGCAGAGGAAAAGCGCGAGCGAGGGCGCGAGGACGCGCCACTCGACGAGATCCTTCGTGAAGAACGCTCCGTGCGGCGCCGCGCGGGGTGGGTCCGGCTCGAGATTCCAGGCGATCGCGGCCATCGCGAGGTTCAGGACGCCGACGGACGCGCAGAGCGCCTTCCATGAGAGTGCGTACACGGCGAGGCCGAGCGCCGGCGCGAACGCGGTTGCAAGAACCGTCGCCATGCCCCAGTAGCCGATCCCCTCGGCGCGCCGTTCGTTCGGGATCAGGCCCGTCATGTACGCGGCCGAGGCCGAGAGCAGGCCCGACCAGAAGAGGCCGTGGAAGAACGCGAGGAGGGCGAGGATCTCCCAGCGCGGCGCCAGCGCGTAGGCGATGGCGAAGAGGGCGATCGCGACGCTCGAGATGATCAGCATCCGGCGCCGCCCGATGCGATCCGCGAGCGCGCCCGTCAGCGGCGCCGAGAGCGCGGAGGCGTACGTCAGGAGGCCGAGGAACAGGCCCGCGGCCGTCGTCGACCCGCCGAGCTCGAGGATCCGGAACGGCGCGGTCGGCAGGAGCTGGAAGAGCGACAGGAAGACCGTGAACGTGAAGCCGCACATCACGAAGAACCTGCGCGTGAAGAGGCGTTCGGCGCTCACGGGAGGAGTCTAGGTGGATGAACGGCCGGGAAAAAAAGAGGCCGCCCTTCCGGGCGGCCTGGCAGGAGGTTGGATGTGCGCAAACGGTCTATCGCACGCTTCGTGCCAGCCATTTCGCGCCGGAACGGCGCGAGTCGGCCTCCCGGGAGGACCCTAGGCCTCCAGAACGATGTCGAAACGTTCGTGGTGGAGGTGCTCGTCGCTCTGGACATGGATCGGCATCCCGATCCGCTCCTCGAGCTCCTCGACGAGCCGGCGCTCCTCGCCCACGAGCGACCGGTAGACCTCGGGGTGGACGCGGAGCATGAGCGAGTGCGCCTCGCCCTCCTCGACCCGCTTGGCGATCTCGCGCCGGATCTCGAGGACGATCGTCGGCACGCTCTTCGTGCGGCCGGAGCCCGCGCAGTAGGGGCAGGGCATCGTGAGGGCGCGCTCGAGGCTCTGCCGCTGACGCTTGCGCGTGATCTCGACGAGGCCGAACTCGGACACGGGCAGCATCCGGTTCTTCGAGCGGTCCTTCTTCAGCTCGGTCTCGAGCACGGTGAAGAGCTCCTGCCGGTGCCCTTCCTCCTCCATGTCGATGAAGTCGACGACGAGGAGGCCGCCGAGGTCGCGCAGGCGGATCTGCCGGACGATCTCCTGGACGGCCTCGAGGTTCGTCTTCACGACGGTCTCCTCGAGCCTCTTCTTCCCGACGAACTTGCCCGTGTTCACGTCGATCGCGACGAGCGCCTCGGTCTGGTTGATCACGATGTAGCCGCCGGACTTGAGCCAGACCTTCGACTTGAGCGCGTTCTCGATCTCGCTCTCGACGCCGTACTCCTCGAAGAGCGGCGTCGACTTGCGGTACAGCTTCACTTTCGAGACGAGGGACGGCTGGACCTGGTCGAGGAACTCGACGATCCGCTGGTACTCCTCGTCGTCGTCCACCCAGAGCGTCGCGAAGTCCGAGCCGAAGACGTCGCGCGCGGCGCGAAGCGTGAGGTCGAGGTCGCGGTGCAGGAGCGTCGGCGCGCCGGAACGCTCGCCCTTCTTGCGGATCTGCTCCCAGAGCTTCGTGAGGTAGCGCCGGTCGGCGGCGAACTCCTCCGCGGCGCGGCCCTCGCCTGCCGTGCGCACGATGTAGCCGCCCGGGCCCTTCTTCAGCGCGGTGAGGATGTCCTTGAGCCGGGAGCGCTCCTCCTCGTTCTCGATGCGCCGCGACACGCCGACATGGTCGATCGTCGGCATGTAGACGAGGGTGCGGCCCGGGAGCGTCACGTGCGTCGTGACGCGCACGCCCTTGTGCGCGATCTGGTCCTTCGTGACCTGGACGACCAGCTCCTGCCCTTCGCGGAGCAGCTCGTCGATCGACGGGAGTACGGGTTTCGGGAGGCTCTCGTCCGGCACGGCCGAGCCGGTTTCGGACGCGGGCGACGCGGCGGCGTCGTGCGGAAGCGCGGCCGCGACGGCCGCGACGGCGCTGATCGCCTCGGCGGCGCCGCCCGTCCCGAAGGCGTCGAAGTCGTCGACCTCCTCGCCCACGTCGGCGACGTAGAGGAACGCGTCCTTCTCGAGGCCGACGTCCACGAACGCCGACTGCATGCCGGGCAGGACGCGCGTGACGCGGCCCTTGTAGATGTTCCCGACGGTCCCGCGCTGCTTGCGGCGCTCGATCTGCACCTCGGCGACGCGCCCTTCCTCGAGGACGGAGATGCGCGTTTCGCGGTCGGACGCCGAGACGAGGAGCTCTTTCAGCACGGGGGGAGTCTACGCGGAGGACGCGTCAGACGTTCACATACCGCCGGTACGCGACCGAGAGGATGAGCCCGACCATGCACCACGTCGCGATGAGCGACGAGCCGCCGTAGGAGAGAAACGGGAGCGTGATGCCCGTCGTCGGGAGGACGCCGACGTTCATCGCGACGTTCACGAGGAACTGGCCCGCGATGTTCACGATCAGGAGCAGGACGAGCATCGACCCGCCGCGGTCGCGCGCGTCCCGTGCGATGGCGAGCGCCCGCGCGATCAGGAACCCGTAGGCGCCGAGGAGGACCGCGACCCCCGCGAAGCCCCACTCCTCGGCGAGCGCCGCGAAGATGAAATCCGTGTGGCGCACGGGCAGGAACCCGAGCCGGCTCTGCGTGCCCTGCTTCCAGCCCTTCCCGAGGATCCCGCCCGAGCCGATCGCGATGCGCGCCTGCCGCACCTGGTACCCGGCGCCGCGCGCCGCGAGGTTCGGGTCGAGGAACGTCCGGATGCGGTCCTTCTGGTAGTCCTTCAGGAGAAACCACGAGCCGCCGACGGCGAGCGTTCCCGCGACGAAGAGCGCGGCCCACCAGCGTCCCTTCAGGCCCCCGAAGAAGAGCGCGGCGACGAGGAACGGCACGTACGTCAGGGCGACCCCGAGGTCGGGCTGGGCGAGGACGAGAAGGACCGGCGCGCCGACGGCCGCGGTGAGAAGGACGACCGTGCGCGTCCGGAGGATCGGCCGGTCGTCGTTCTCGAGGATCCACGCGAGGAGGAGCGCGATCGAGATCCGGGCGAACTCGGACGGCTGCAGCTGAAAGCCGCCGCCGATCTTGATCCACGACTTCGCCCCCGCGATGCGCTTCCCGAAGATCGGCAGGTACAGGAGGACGAGGAGCGTGAGGCCATAGAGTCCGGGCGAGTACTGCAGCAGGATCCGGTAGTCCACCGCGAGGAAGACCCCGGCCGCGATGAGGCCGAGCACCGCGAACAGGACCTGCTTGCCCGCGAGGTCGGCCCTGGGCGAGCCGGCCGTCGTCGAGATGACCATGACGATGCCGAACGCGGTGAGAAGGGCGGCGAGGAGGAGGAACCTCAGGTCGATCCGGCGAGGGAGGATCTCGGCGAGGCGGGACACTCAGTTCGCCCCGCGCGAGGCCGCGCTTCCCGCCTGCGCGACGGCCGGCGGCGGGCCGGCCCGGCGTTTCGTGACCCAGTAGGCGCACATCTTCGCGGCGAGAGGCGCCGCGGCGCTCGCCCCGTGCTCGCCGTGCTCGGCGAAGACCGCGACGACGATCTGCGCGTCGTCCTTCGGCGCGAAGCCGATGAACCAGCCGTGGTCGCGCAGCTGCTCGGGCAGAAGGTGGCCCTTCTTCGCCTCCTTCTGGCCGACGACCTGGACCGAGCCCGTCTTGCCGCACATGTCGATGCCCGCCACCCGCGAGCCGTACGCGGTCCCGCCGGGCTGGTTCACGACGCGCCAGAGGCCGTCGAGGACGACGTCGTGCGGGAGGCCCGCCCACGCCACGGACTCCTTCACGGCGGGCCGGTAGACGAAGCGCTCCCCCGAGCGCACGTTCTCGCCGATGTGGAAGAGGTGCGGCGTCGGAAGCGCGCCGTCCGCGTTCGCGATTCCGCACAGCGCGCGGGCCTGCTGGAGCGCCGAGACGAGGACGGGGCCCTGCCCGATCGACACGGAGATCGTCTCGCCCGCGTACCAGGGGTGCTTGCGCACCGTGGCGCTCCACTCCGACGACGGGACGATGCCGGCCTTCTCGTGCGCGAGGTCGATTCCGGTTGCGCGGCCGAAGCCGAAGTGTTTCCCCGTGTCGGCGATCGCGTCGATCCCGAGGCGCTTGCCCATCGTGTAGAAGTACGAGTCGCAGGAAACCTGGAGCGCGGTCGCGAGGTCCACGCTCCCGTGCGTCCCGTGGCAGCGGAACGGGCGGCCGTAAAACGTGAGCCCGCCCGGACAGAAGACGCGCTCCTTCGGGTCGATGCCGTGCTTGAGGATCGCGTACGCCATGAACGGCTTCCACGTCGAGCCCGGCGAGTAGAGGTTCTGCAGGACGCGGTTGTTGAGGGGGCGCTTCGGGTCCGTGAGGATCTCGTCCCACTCGGCGCGCGTCACGCGCCGCGTGAAGAGGTTCGGGTCGTACGCGGGCGCCGAGACGAGCGCGAGCACTTCGCCCGTCTTCGGGTCGAGCGCGACCGCCGCTCCGACCTTTCCGGCGAAGTAGTCCTCGGCGAGCTGCTGGAGGCCTGCGTCGATCGTCAGCTGCAGCGTGTTGCCCGGCATCGGGTCGACATGGCCGGACTCGCCGACCTCGCGGCCGAACGAGTCGATCACGTACGAGCGCGAGCCCGAGACTCCCGCGAGGAGGTCCTGGTACGAAGCCTCGACGCCCTGCTGCCCGATCGCTTCGCCCGGGCGCGGCAGCGATTCGTCTCCAGGGTGCGCCTTTGCGCGCGCGGCGACCTGCTCGGCCGTCGCCTCGCCGAGCTGGCCGAGGAGGTGCGCGGCGACGGTCCCCTGCGTGTAGACGCGGCGCTCCGTCTTCTGGACGACGAGCTCGGGGTGCTCGAGCGCGCGCGCCTGCACGGCGCCGACCTCGGAGACCGTCAGGTTCTCCTGGAGGACGACCGGCACGAAGTCGTAGTACGAGCGGTCGCGCTCGACGCGACGCTTCATCTCGTCGAACGGCCGGTTGAAGAGCTCGGCGACGAACCGGATGGAAGCGTCGAGGTCCTTCGTCTCCCGCCGGTACAGGAGAAGCGTGAAGGAGGGCTCGTTCTCGGCGAGAACGACGCCGTTGCGGTCCAGGATGAAGCCGCGCGGGGCCGTGACGGGCACCTTGCGCATGCGGTTGTTCTCGGCCTGGCGCTCGTAGTCCTCGCCGCGCAGCACCTGGTGGACCCAGTACACGCCCGCGAGGAGGCCGAGGAGGCCCCACAGAATCCGCATCGCGAGGTCGATTCGCGAAAGAACGGGGCGGCGGTCTTCGCGGGCGCTGGCCGGCATCAGTTCAACCGCATCCGGCGCCGCGCGTCGCGGCGCTGGCGCCACGGGACCCGCGACGCGGCGTGGAGGGCGCCTCCGAGGAGGCCGGTCGTCGCCGCGCGGCCCAGGAGGAGCCAGGGCGCGGGGGCGAGGAGGTCGCCGCGGAGGACCCAGAGGAGAAACGTGAGCGTCGCGGCCTCGGCCAGGACGGCGCCCGCGAGCAGCCCGCCGACCGCGAGAGGCTTCTCGACGATCGTCCGCGCTCCGATCGTCGCGAGAAGGTAGCCCGTCAGGATCTTCGAGAAGGCGTGCAGTCCGAGGAGGCCCTGCGGTCCCTGGAGCGCGTCCTCGATGAGGCCCGCGGGCAGGCCCGCGAGCAGCGCCGGCACGACGGCGCCGCCGCGCGCCATGGACGCGACGACGAGGAGGAAGAGATCGGGAGGCGCGGGAAAGCGAAGCGCTCCGAACGCGAGCGTCGCGAGGACGGCGAGGGCGAGGCCGATCGCGACGCGAAGGGTCTTCACCGGCGCTCTCCGGCCGCGGGGCCGCCCTGCACGTCCGCGCGCCTGACGGGCGGGAGGACGAACACCATCGACTCGCGGCGCGGGTCGGTCGCGGGCTCGAGCTGGATGTCCCAGAAGAGCGTGCTCTTGCGCGTCATCGCCGAGACGCGGCCCACGGGGAGGCCGTTCGGGTAGACCCCATCCGTCCCCGAGGAGACGACGAGGTCGTTCTTCTCGACGGGCTCGATCGTGGGGACGTACTCGACGGCGATCCCGCCCTTGCCGTCGCCCTTGGCGACGCCCGCACGCGCTCCGCGCGGGAGGAGGACGCCCGCGGCGGCGGTCTTGTCGGAGAGGAGCTGGAGGCGGGCCGTGCGCGGGCCGACCGCGATCACGCGCCCGACGAGGCCGCCCGGCGCGACGACGACGCCGTCGACGCGGACGCCGCCTTCGGAGCCGCGGTCGAGGAGGCCCGTGCGGAACGGGCCGGAGGATTCGATCGCGATGAGGCGGGCGGGCACGGTGCCTGCGGGCGGCGACGGCTGCGCGCCGAAGAGCTCGAGCAGGCGCATCTTGTCGCGCTCGGCGTCGCGGAGCTTCAGGAGCTCGCCCTCGAGACGCTCGATCTCGGCCGAGAGCGAGCGGTTCGCCCCGAGGAGGCGCCGCCGCGACGAGGCCCAGGTCCCGACGTCGGCGGCCCCGGCGCGCAGGGCCGTCACGCCCTCGACGAACGGGGAGACGGCGGCGAGAAGCCACGCCTGGCCGGCCGTCCGCCCGCCCGGCCGTCTCACCTGGAGAGACAGCCCGACGAGACACAGCGAGAGCAGCACCGCCAGCAGGATCTCGGGTCGGCGGGCGGCGAGTGACGGCGAAGCCACGCGCGCCTAGTCGAGGCTGATCTTCCGCAGGAGATCGACGTCCGCGAGCATCGCGCCGGTTCCGAGGGCGACGGACGAGAGCGGCTCCTCGGCCGTCGCGATCGGGAGCCCCGTTTCCTCGCGCAGGCGCCGGTCGAGATTCTTCAGCATCGACCCGCCGCCGGTGAGAACGATCCCCTTGTCCATGATGTCGGCCGAAAGCTCGGGCGGCGTCTTCTCGAGCGCGACGCGGACGGCGTCCAGGATGATCCCGACGGTCTCCGCGAGCGCCTCGCGGACTTCCGCGTCCGTCAGGGTGAGCGTCTTCGGCACGCCCTCGACGAGGTCGCGGCCCTTGATCTCCATCGAGATGGGCTCGTCGAGCGGGTAGGCGGAGCCGATCTCGATCTTGATCTGCTCGGCCGTGCGCTCGCCGATGAGGAGATTGTACTTGCGCTTGATGTACTGGATGATCGCCTCGTCCATCTCGTTCGACGCGACACGCACGGATTTCGAGTAGACGATGCCCGCGAGCGAGATGACGGCGACGTCCGTCGTGCCGCCCCCGATGTCCACGATCATGTTGCCCGTGGGCTCCGTGATCGGGAGGCCGGCGCCGATCGCGGCCGCCATCGCCTGCTCGACGATGAAGACCTCGCTCGCGCCCGCCTGCAGGGCGGAGTCCTTGACGGCCCGCTTCTCGACCTGCGTGATGTCGGACGGGACCGAGATGACGATCTTCGGGCGCACGAAGAGCGACCGGCCGTGCGCCTTCTTGATGAAGTAGTCGAGCATCCGCTCCGTGACCTCGAAGTCGGCGATGACGCCGTCCTTCATGGGACGGATCGCGACGATGTTCCCGGGCGTGCGGCCAAGCATCTCCTTGGCGGCGCTCCCGACGGCCTCGACCTTGTTCGTGATCCTGTTCACGGCCACGATGGACGGCTCGCGCACCACGATGCCGCGGCCCTCGGCGAACACGAGGGTATTCGCCGTGCCGAGGTCGATCGCGAGGTCGGAGGAGAAGATCGAGAAGAAAGAGCGCAAGGCCAAGGGAAGATTCCTTTCGGGAGCCGGCGGGAAACCGCCGGGTTCAGTTGCTGATGAGCACCGTTTCTCGTTTGATCGTCTCGCCGCCCGCCGTGCGGGCCTTGATCACGATCGTCTGCATGCCGTCGCCGCCGAGCGTGACGATCTTCCGGAAGCTGCCGTCGGCGTTCACGTCCGTCATCTCGCCGTTCACGGTGACAAGTGCTCCGGGGACCGTCCTTCCCACGAGGACGACGGAGGAGCCGACGACGTTCGGGCGCTGCGTGATCACGAGATCGGGCGGGAGCGCGTCCCCCTGGACCGCGGCCTGGTCGGCGCCGACGGCCTTGAAGCGCCGCTCGGCCGTCCACTCCGAGTAGAGAGTCGGGGAGCCCTTCTTCACGGTGCGCACGTGCCAGAAGTAGAGGCCCGGATCGTGCACCTGAATGAGCGTGTCGGCCTGGGGGCGCTCGGACGGGAAGCCGGGGAGGACGGAATCCTTCACGAAGAGCCGGCTGGCCGCGATCTCCACCTGGTAACTGCTCGCCTCCTTGACCGGGGACCACCGGAGGCGCAGGGGCTCGGTCTTGCGGAGGTCGACGAGGAGATTGTCGTCCGGCGCGAGGAGGGCGGGCGCGTCCGGCAGGGACGTCTTGGGGCCGATCGTGCCGCCGCGCGCGGCGACGGCGCGCTCGCGCGCGCCGAGCGTCACGCTCTGACCCGCAGCGTTCGAGAGGACCGTCGAGCCGCGGTAGGACGACACGGACGTCGAGCTCGCATCCTGCTGCATCCCGACGGAGGAGTTCGAGGCGATGCTCGCCGTCGCGACGTCCGTCGACACCTTCGAGCGGCTCTTGTCGCCGGTCGAGACGTCGGTGGTGCCGACCACGAGCTTCGGGTTCGAGCCGCCCGCGTTCGCGTGGACCTCGAAGAGGGTCTCGGGCCGGATGCGATACATCGTCCCGTCGTTCCAGAGGACCTCGGCCGTCCCGTTCGGGCCCGTCTTGACGAAGTCGCCCTCGTGGAGCGGCATGCTCTGGCGAAGCGTCTCCCAGGTCGTCCGGTTCGCGCGCTGGATCTGCACGGTGCCCGCGACGTCCGCGACGTGCGCCTCGCTCTTGATGACGGCGCCCGCCATGATCTTCAGCGCGGTGGACTTCACGTCGAGGGCGGTCCGGATCGCACGCTCGTTCTGTCCGGCCGCGAGGTCCTTGCGCGCGTCGAGGAGCTTCTCGTCGGCCGCGGCGATCTCGCGCTGGAGGAGCGGAGCGTCCTGCTGCTTTTTCGCGCGGGAGAGGACGTCGGCGGCGTCGGCGATCTCCTGCGACGCGCGGCGCGCGGAGTCGTCCCGTTTCACGAAGAAGAAGACGCCGCCCGCCACGAGGCCCGCGATCACGAGGAACCCCACGACGATTCGGACGAGCGTCTGCGTCGAGACGTAGTACCACTCGAGCTGCCCCTCGAGGTCCCGACCCTTCTTTGTGTCCATCATGGCGCCTTCGTTTTCCGGAAACCCTTCTAGAAACGGATGTTATAGCACGCGAAGGCCTTGGCGCGTGCCCCGGGCCGGGCCGGGGCCGCCAACTTTACCGCCGCCTGTCGGTAAGGTATCGTCGCCCGTTCTTTCGGGTGGCGGCACCGCGCGACGCGGGCCGCGCCCGGTTCCGGAGAAGAAATGCTCAAACAGCTGCGTGAGAACTTCAAGCACCTCAAGTGGATCCTCTGGGGGGTCATCGCCGTCTTCGTCCTGTTCGTCTTCGTGGACTGGGGCATGGGCAACACGCGCGGCGCCGGGACCGACACGACGCTCGCCGCCAAGGCGGGCGGCATCCGTGTGACGACGGCGGAGTTCCAGAAGGAATACGCCTTCGCCGAGGAGCGCTACCGGCAGGCCTACGGCAAGAATTACAGCCCCGAGCTCGCGCGCGCGATGAACCTGCCCGAGCAGGTCCTGAACGGCATGATCGACCGGCGCCTCCTGCGCGGAGAGGCGGAAAAGCTCGGAATCAAGGTGACCGACGAGGAGCTCACGCAGCACCTTCTCGGCATCAAGGATCCGCAGTCGGGCCGGCCGCTGTTCGTGAAGGACGGCGTCTTCGTCGGCGACGCCGCGTACAAGCGGATCCTCGCCGCGAACCGCCTCTCGCCCGAGAGCTTCGAGGCCGACTCGCGCGACGCGCTCGTCCTCGAGAAGCTGAACCGGTTCTACACGCAGTCGATGGTCGTCGGCGACGACGACGTGAAGGCCGAGTACGAAGGCCGCAACGTGAAGGCAAAGATCGCCTACGCGCTCGCGCCCCCGGCCGTCGCGGCGCCCGCGGCCGTGTCGGACCAGGAAGCCGAGGCGTGGTTCAAGTCGAACCCGACGCCTTACATGCAGCCCGAGAAGCGCAAGGCGAAGTACCTGCTCGTCGAGAGCTCGAAGATCCGCCCCTCGATCCAGGTGACGGACGCCGACGTGCAGGCCGACTACACCGCGAACACCGAGGCCTATCGCAAGGGCGAAGAGGTCCACGTTCGCCACATCCTCTACAAGGTCGAGGGCGCCGGCGAGGCGGCCCAGAAGGCGCGGGCGGACGCCGCGGTGAGAAAGCTGAAGGGCGGCGCGGATTTCGCCGCGCTCGCGAAGGCCGAGTCCGACGATCCCGGCTCGAAGGCGAACGGCGGCGACCTGGGGTCCTTCCCGAAGGGCCGCATGGTCAAGGAGTTCGAGGCGGCCGCGTTCGGCGCGAAGGAAAAGGAGATCGTCGGGCCCGTCCGGTCGAGCTTCGGGTACCACGTGATCCAGGTCCTCGAGCGGACGGGCGAGCGCGTCCAGCCGTTCTTCGAGGTGGCGCCCGGCATCCGCCAGCGCCTCCAGGAGGACCGCGCGCGCGAGGAGGCCAAGCGCCTCGCCGTGTCGCTCTCCGAGAAAGTCGCGAAGCTCGGGAAGCCCTCGGACGACGACCTCCGGAAGCTCGCGTCCGCCAGCGTCACGTTCAACGAGACGGACTTTCTCGCGCGGACCGACGCGCCCGCGGGAATCGGTTTCAACCCGCAGTTCACCGAGAAGCTCTTCGGCCTGAAAGAAGGCGAGACCGCCGCCGCCGGCGTCTCGACCGCGCGCGGCGAGGCGATCGTCAAGTGCGTCGAGATCCGGAAGCCCGGGCTCCCGGCGTTCGCCGAGGTCAAGGCGCGCGTCCTCTCCGACATCCAGAAGAAGAAGCAGGACGAGGCGACGCTCGCGAGCGTGAAGCAGGCCCTCGCGTCCGCGGGGTCGCTCGAAGCGTTCGCGAAGAAGGCGAACCTCAAGGTCGAGACGCCCGACGCGTTCCCGAAGTCCGGGCCTGTCCCGGGCCTCGGCGCGCCGAAGGCCGTCCTCGACGCCGTGTTCGCCGCGAAGGCGGGCGAGACGAAGGGGCCCGTCGCGGTCGATGCGCGCGGCGCCGTCGTCTTCCGCATCGAAAGCGTCACGCCGTTCGACGCGGCCGCCTTCGAGAAGGAGAAGGCCGCACTGAAGGAGCAGCTTCGGGGCCAGAAGGCCTCCCGCGTGCTGCAGGCGCTCATCCAAAGGCAGCGAGCCGACCTCAAGGTGGAGTTCAACAAGGATCTCCTCTCGCGGATGGCCGGGGCTCGCACCTGACCCGGAGCACGTAACATAGTGGCGTGATTTCGCGCCTCACGGGGACGATCCTCGACCTCAAGACGGACAGGATCGTCCTCGACGTGCACGGCGTGGGCTACGAGCTCGCGATCCCGCTCGGGACGTTCTCGGCGCTGCCGGCCGCGGGCGAGAAGGCCGTCCTCCACGTGCACACGCACGTCCGCGAGGACGCGCTCCAGCTCTTCGGGTTCGCGACGCCGCAGGAGAAGTACGTCTTCGAGCGGCTCCTCTCCGTGTCGGGAATCGGGCCGAAAGTCGCGCTCACGGTGCTGTCGGGCCTGCCGCTGCCGGAGCTCGTCGGCGCGATCGCCTCGCAGAACGCGCGGGTCCTCGCGACGATCCCGGGCGTCGGCAAGAAGCTGGCCGAGCGCCTCGGGCTCGAGCTGAAGGAAAAGCTCGCGGGATTCGGCCTCGGCCCGGGCTCCGGCTCCGCGGCGGGGAAGACGTCCGTCGTGGACGACGCGATCGGCGCGCTCCAGAACCTCGGCTACAAGGCCCTCCAGGCCGAGCAGGCCGTCGAGAGCGCCGTGCGCGCCGTGGGGACGGGCGACCTCAACAAGATCCTGTCGGCCGCGCTGAAGTCGTTGGCCCGATAATCGGCGCATGGACGAACGGATCCTCTCGGGAGTCCTCCAGACGGAGGAGGCCGACCCCGAGATCACGCTCCGGCCGCGGGCGCTGCCGGAGTTCATCGGGCAGCCGAAGCTCAAGGAGACGCTCGGCGTCTTCCTGCAGGCGGCGCGGCAGCGGCAGGAGCCGCTCGACCACGTCCTCCTGTCGGGCCCGCCGGGCCTCGGCAAGACGACGCTCGCGCACATCATCGCCCGCGAGATGGGAGCGCAGATCCGCGTCACGTCCGGGCCCGTCCTCGAGAAGGCGGGCGACCTCGCCGCGCTTCTCACGAATCTCGCGCCGGGGGACGTCCTCTTCATCGACGAGATCCACCGGATGCCGCCGGCCGTCGAGGAGATCCTTTACCCCGCGATGGAGGACGGGAAGCTCGACCTCGTGATCGGCTCGGGCCCCGGCGCCCGGACCGTCGAGCTCCGGCTCCCGCCGTTCACGCTCGTCGGGGCGACGACGCGCGCGGGCCTCCTCTCGCAGCCTTTCACGTCGCGCTTCGGGATCACGCACCGCCTCGACTACTACGACGCCGACGCCCTCGGGACGATCGTGACGCGCTCGTCCGAGATCCTCGGCTGCCCGGTCGACGCCGATGCCGCGCGCGAGATCGCCAAGCGCAGCCGAGGCACCCCGCGCATCGCGAACCGGCTGCTCCGGCGCGTGCGCGATTACGCGGAGGTGGCGGGCGAGACGCGCATCTCGGCGCGCGCGGCCGAGACGGCGCTCGACAAGCTCGAGGTCGATCACCACGGCCTCGACGAGGTCGACCGCCGCATCCTCTCGACGATGATCGAGCGCTTCGGCGGCGGCCCCGTGGGCCTGTCGGCGCTCGCGCACTCGCTCGGAGAGGACAAGGGCACGCTCGAGGACCTCTACGAGCCGTTCCTCCTCCAGTCGGGGTTCCTGCAGCGCACCCCGAAGGGACGCGTCGCGTCGGCCCTGGCCTACCGGCACCTCGGCCTCAAACCGGCCTCGGGTCCGGGAACGCTGTTTGGCTGACGCGCGCCCGCGGCGCGGGATCCTCGTCTACAACCCGAAGGCGGGCGGCGCGGCCCGGCGGATCGACGTACCCGGAGTCGTCCGGCGCGCGGCCGCGCGCGGCCTCGCGCTCGATGCGATCCCGACGGAGCGCCCGCGCCACGCGACCGAGCTCGTCACGGAGCGGCTCGGGAGCGCGCTCGACCTCGTGGCCGTCGCGGGCGGCGACGGCACGCTCGGCGAGGCGGCGGAGGCGCTGCTCGGGCGGGACGTCCCGATCGCGATCCTTCCCGCGGGCACCACGAACGTCGTCGCGCGCGAGTTCGGCGTCGCCGACGTCGGCGCGGCCGAGGCCGCCCTCTTCTCCGCGCGCGCGCGTCCGCTCACGGTGTTTCACGCCGCGGGCCGCGCGTGCCTCATCGGGGCGGGCGTCGGGTTCGACGCGCGCGTCATGACGCACGCGGTTCCGATCCTGAAGCGCCTCTTCGGCCGCGCGGGAATCGGCTGGACCGCGACGCTCGAGTGGGCGAAGTACGAGTTTCCCGCGATCGAGGTCGAGGGCGTGGACGCGGAGGGGAAGCCGTTCCGCCGCGAGGCGACGTTCGTCGTCTCCGCGAACACCGCGCGCTACGGCGGCGAGCCGATCCTGTCGCCGCACGCGGACCCGACGGACGAGATCCTCGACCTCGTCCTCTTCACGTCGCGTTCGCGCAGGACGCTGATGCTCTTCTACCACCACCTCTCGGGCGGGAAGGCCGCGCACCTTGCCGACGAGGGCGTCTCGCGGATGGCCGTGCGCTCGTTCACGGCGCGCTCGAAGGCGGGCTACGAGCTGGAGGTCCAGGTGGACGGAGACGCCGCCGGCACGACGCCCGTCACAGTCGGCCCGGCGGCGGGGCGCGTCTCGATTCTCGTTCCGGAGTGAGCCTTCGCCAGGAGCAGGCCGCCGAGGCGCGCACGCACCTCGAGCGGCAGGGCCCGCTCTCAGACCCGGCGCTCCGCGCCCTCGCGCGAGGGGACGACATCCTGAAACCGCCCGTCGCCGAAGCGGGCCGCTAGTTCCGCCGGAAGAGCAGCCTGCTCAAACGAGCTCGACGCGGGCTCGGTGGCCGCGCGCCGACGCGAGTGCGGCGTCGCGCGTGAGGAGCGGCGCGCCGAGCGCCTCGGCGAGGGCGACGTAGGCGGCGTCGTAGGCTGTCAGCGCCCCGCGCAACTCCCAAATGCGGGAGGCGAGAGCGACGTGGGGATACCGCGTCAGCGGCAGGTCGAGAAGGTCTTCGACGGCTTCGGCCGCCCGCGACGTGTGGAGGATTCCGCGCCGCTCGAGCCGCCGAAGAACGTGGAGGACCTCGAGGTCGAGAAGGTGCGGGGCGTGCAGGGAAGCGCCGCCGGCGAAGAGGCGGCTGCGCAAGCGCGAACCCTCCGGCGCGCCCAGTAGGGCATCGACGACGACGGACGCATCCACAACGGTCAGAGGGGACCCCTCAGGCGGCGGATCTCGGCCGCGCTTCCCTTGAACTTCACCGGCTGGCGGCTTTTGAGGCGCTTGCGAATCTCATCGGGCGTCGGGCGGTCGGCGGCGCGTCGAGCCTCCCCGAGGAGGTAGTCCGACAGCGACATGCCGGCCATGGCGGCACGGGCCTTCAGCTTGCGGTGAAGATCGTCCGGGACATTGCGGATCTGGATCATCGTGGACATGCGAATACGCTACTCGCATGTGCATCACATGTAAAGGAGCTCAGTTCTTCCGGTAGTGGCAGCCCTTCGAGACGGGGTTCTTGAAGGCCGCCGTCGCGATCGCGTGGGCCGCGCGAACGCCGTGGAAGAGGTCGACGATCTCCTTGCTGATCTTCGTGACCTGGTAGAAACGCAGGATCCGCTTCTCGAGGTCGCGCAGGTCCGCGACGGCGCGCGCGAGGCGCGCGGTCGTCCGCACGATCCCGACGTAGTTCCACATCGTGTTCCGGATCGTCGCCCAGTCCTGCTGGAGGAGCGCCGGATCCTCGTTCGCCGCGTCGCCGGGCGACATCCAGTCCGGGATCGCCCGGAACGTGCCGGCGGGCTGGCGCCCTTCCTTCTTCAGGCGCGCCGCGATCGCCGTCGCGGCCGCGTCTCCCCAGACGAGCCCCTCGAGGAGGGACGTCGACGCGAGGCGGTTCGCGCCGTGGACGCCCGTGCAGCTCGCCTCGCCGACGGCGTACAGGCGCCGGATCGTCGTGCGCCCGTCGAGGTCCACGAGGACGCCGCCGCAGTGGTAATGCGCGGCGGGAACCACCGGGATCGGCTCGTTCGCGATGTCGACGCCGAGTTCCGCGCAGCGCGCCGCGATCATCGGAAAGCGCTCGCGGATGCCGAGCCCCTCGTGCGACTTGAAGTGCCGCGCGAGGTCGAGATAAACGCAGGGCTCGCCGCGCTCGGTCATTTCAGTGACGATCGCGCGCGTCACGATGTCGCGCGGCGCGAGGTCCTTGCGGCGGTCGTACCGGCGCATGAACGCCTCACCCGAACGATTCACGAGGACGGCGCCTTCGCCGCGGAGCGACTCGGAGATCAGGAAGCCCTCGGCGTCCGGGTGGTAGAGCGTCGTGGGGTGGAACTGCACGTACTCGAGGTTCAGCGTCGCGGCGCCCGCCCGCTCGGCCATCGCGAGACCGTCCCCGATCGCGTGGCGCGTGTTCGTCGTGTGGAGAAACAGCCGTCCGACGCCGCCGGTCGCGAGGACCGTGAAGTCGGCGAGGACGGTGTGGACGCGGGCGTCCGCGTCGAGGACGTACGCGCCGAGGCAGGGGTCCTGGAGCGCGTAGCGCTGCGCCACGTCCGTCGAGTGGTGGCGGGCGGTGATGAGGTCGATCGCCGTCGCTTCGGTCCAGACCGTGACGTTCTTCTCGGCCTTCAGGCGCGCGAGCATCGCAGTCTCGATCGCCTTCCCGGTCGCGTCGGCCGAGTGGACGATCCGCGCGACCGAGTGGGCGCCCTCGCGCGTGAAGTCGAGGTCGCCGCGGCGCGTGCGGGAGAACGGCACGCCCACGTCGCGGAGGAGGATGCTTCGGACGACCTCGGGCCCGCGCCGCGCGAGGAGTTCGACGGCCTCGGGCCGGCAAAGGCCGGCGCCCGCGCGGAGGATGTCCTTCGCGAGCGACGCCTGCGAGTCGCCCTTGCCGAAGTAGATGATCCCGCCCTGCGCCCATGCCGTGTTGCACTCGGCCGGGTCCGCCGCCTTCGTGAGAACGAGGACCTTCACGCCGCGGCGCGCGAGGCGATACGCCGTGGAGAGTCCGGCGATTCCGGATCCGAGCACGAGCACGGGGACGTGCAGGCGGGAGGGGAAGGATTTCATTTAGGGGGAGAAGAACGGGGACTTCTTCGAATGCGCGTGCGGGAACTGCGCATGGGCCGCCGGCTGTGCCGCGCCGGTCGCCCTGCCCTCTTCACCTTCAAAGAAATCTTCTTCTCTTTCCTCGGGGCGGTCGTGTCGACGTCGAGGGCGATGTCGATCGCGCGGATGGAATGCGTGATGGCGCCGGCCGAGACGAAGTCGACCCCCGCGTGTGCGGCGGTACGCGCGGTCTCGGGCGTCATGCGTCCCGACGCCTCGGTCGTCACGTCCGCGCCCGTCGCCTCGTTGTAGAGGTGCACGTCCTGGACGGCCTCCGCCATCGCGGCGGCCGTCATGTTGTCGAGCAGGATGCGCTCCGCGCCGGCGTCGAGCGCCTGGTGCACCTCGTCGCGGGTGCGGGCCTCGGCCTCGAGGAGGAGCGGGGCGAGCTTCCGGTTGAGCGCGCGGAAGTCCTTCGCGCGGCGCGTCGCCTCCCACACGCTGCCGGCGCCGTCGGCGTGGTTGTCCTTCACGAGGAAGCCCCACGCGAGGCCGTAACGGTGGTTCGTGCCGCCGCCGCAGCGCACGGCATAGCGCTCGAGGCGGCGCAGGCCCGCCGTCGTCTTGCGCGTGTCGAGAAGGACGGCCTTCGTCCCCTTCAGCGCGTCGACGTAGCTCCTCGTTTTCGTGGCGACGCCGCTCAGGCGCTGGAGGAGGTTGAGCGCCGTGCGCTCGGCCGCGAGGACCGTGATGGCGGGGCCCTCGATCTCCGCGAGGACCGCGCCGGGGGCGACGAGCGTCCCGTCGTCGACGAGGACCGTCACGCGGGCCGGCGGCGAGAGGAAGGCGAAGAGGCGGGGGAGGAACGCGGCGCCGGCGACGACGGCGCGCTCGCGGCACACGATCCGGGCCGAGAGCCGGGCGGCCGGCCCGAAGACGGCGAGCGAGGTCACGTCCTCGCCGTCCTCGGCAAAGGCTCGGGACAGGAGGTCGTCGAGGTCGTCCGCGAGGTCCCGGGAGAGCTTCGTCACGCGCGCACAGAATACTTGAGGCCGGGCCGGCCGGCGGGCGGAACCGATGCAAATGACAGGGATGGCCGCACCGGTTCTGCGGGGCATAATCGAACGCTTTGCGCGCCCCGCGGGCGCGCCACGTCGATTCCAAAGGAGAAACTCGTGAACGTTCGTTCCGGACGCCTCGTCTTCGCGAGCGTCCTCGTGCTCCTCGCCGCCGGCGCACTGGCCGACGAAGGCATGTGGATGCCCCAGCAGATTCCGCAGCTCGCCCCCCGCCTCAAGGAGATGGGCTTCCAGGGCGACCCGCAGGCCTTCGCGGACCTGACGGGCCAGCCGATGGGAGCCATCGTCTCCCTCGGCGGCTGCAGCGCGTCGTTCGTCTCGCCCGACGGGCTCATCGTCACGAACAACCACTGCGTGCAGGGCGCGCTCCAGTACAACTCGAAGCCCGAGCGCAACCTGATGATCGACGGCTACCTCGCGAAGATGCGCGCCGACGAGCTCTGGAACGGCCCCGGATCGCGCGTCTTCGTGACCGTGTCCGTCAAGGACGTCACGGACGAGATCGCCGGCAAGCTCGATCCGAAGCTCACGGACCGCAAGCGCTTCGACGCCATCGAGCAGCGCGTCAAGGCGAAGACGGCCGAGTGCGAAAAGGGCGGCCTGCGCTGCTCGGTTGCGCCGTTCTTCGAGGGCCTCAAGTGGTTCGAGCTCGGGCAGATGGAGATCCAGGACGTGCGGCTCGTCTACGCGCCGCCGGCCGGCATCGGGAACTTCGGCGGGGAGACGGACAACTGGCAGTGGCCGCGCCACACGGGCGACTGGTCCTTCTACCGCGCGTACGTGTCGAAGGACGGCAAGGCCGTCCCCTTCTCGAAGGACAACGTCCCCTACAGGCCGAAGCACTGGCTCAGGGTCTCGCCCGCGGGCGTGAACCCGGGCGACCTCGTGTTCGTCGCCGGGTACCCGGGGCGCACGGCGCGCCTGAACCCGTACGAGGACGTCAAGGAGACGGTCGAGTGGAACCTCCCGCGCTCGATCAAGCGCTCCACGGACCGCATCGCGATCCTCGAGAAGCTCGGCAAGGACGACAAGGAGACGGCGCTGCGCGTCGCCCAGACGATCCGCGGCCTCAACAACGGCCTGACGAAGAACAAGGGCGTCCTCGTGGGCATGGTCAAGGGCGGTCTCCTTTCCGACAAGGAGCGCATGGAGAAGGACTTCGTCAAGTGGATCGACGCCGACGCCGCGCGCAAGGCGAAGTACGGCGACGTGATCCCGGCGATCAACGCGCTCACGGCCGAGCGCGCGAAGACGCGCGAGCGCAACGCGCTCGTGACGGAGCTCGGGGGCGCGGGCGGCATGATGGTCGGGTCGGCGCTGGGCGCCTCGCAGACGCTCTACCGATACTCGATCGAGAAGGCGAAGAAGGACGCCGACCGCGATCCGGCGTTCCAGGAGCGCAACTGGACCCGCCTGCGCGAGTCGCAGGAGCGCGCCCAGCGCACGCTCTCTCCGAAGGCCGACCGCGCCCTCATGGCGTACGCGCTCGCCGACGTCGCGAAGCTGCCGGCGGACCAGCGGATCGACGTCCTCGACAAGGAGATCGGCCTGAAACCGGGCATGGCCGAGGCCGACGCCGGCAAGGCGATCGACGCGTGGCTCGACAGGACGATCGCGGGCACGAAGATCTACGACAAGGACTTCCGGATGTCGCTCTTCGACAAGTCGACGTCGGACCTCGTGGCGACGAAGGACTCGATGGTGTCGCTCGCGGCCGCGCTCTACCCGCTCCAGGAGGCGAACCGCGAGAAGGGCAAGGAGCGCGAAGGCGCAATGTACCGGCTCGGGCCGCGCTACGGCGAAGCCCTCCTCGCGAAGAACGGAGGCCTCGTCTCGCCCGACGCGAACTCCACGCTCCGCGTCACGTACGGCAAAGTCCTCGGCGTCCCGGCGCGCGACGGTCTCCTCTACGCGCCGCAGACGACGCTCGCGGGCGTCGTCGAGAAGGCGACCGGCAAGGGCGAGTTCAACGCCCCGAAGGCCGAGCTCGACGCGATCAAGGCGCTGCGCGCCGGCAAGCCGAGCCCGTACGTGGACCCGAAGCTGAACGACGTGCCCGTGAACTTCCTGTCGACCGTCGACACGACGGGCGGCAACTCGGGCTCGGCCACGCTGAACGCGCGCGGCGAGCTCTGCGGCCTCCTGTTCGACGGAACGTTCGACACCGTGGCGTCGGACTACCTCTTCGACACCGCGCGCACGCGCTCCATCCACGTCGACAGTCGCTACATGCTCTGGACGATGGCCGAGGTGGACGGTGCGGCGAACCTCCTGAAGGAGATCGGCGAGGCTCCGGGCCTCGACGTGAAGTCGGCCCCCTGACGCCCGCACGAGCCAAAATGCCATTTTCGAGGCCGCCTTCGGGCGGCCTTTCTTTCTGCGCCGGCGCGGGCGTTTCGGGGGCGGGCGTTAGGCGCGGCCCCTCCTCCGACACTCCCTGGCGGTATCCACGACGTGAAGGTGTGTGTTGCGAGGCACACATCTGTTTTTTTCGGGATCGCGTCCGGTCCGTTCTTTGGGTAATCTGGACTCGGAGAGCCTGCGTCTCAACTCGGGGCCCCATGCGGCAGAAAGTGGCGATGGAATGACCCTCCGGTTCAAAAGAAACGCGGCTGGCGCCATTCTGGGGCTGTTGGCCGTGTTCGCGGCCGGGCAGGCTCGCGGGGCGGAGTCGGGGACGACGGACGCCCAGCCCGAGGTCGTCACCTGGAGCGTCGGCAACACCCTGCTGTCGACGACGCTGAGGTACACGGACGACGGCCGCATTCTGACGGCGGGTGTCCGGGACCGGTCCCGCGGACTGGACTGGGCGTCCGCGGCGGGCGGGCTTGGCTTCCGTCTCGTGCTGCGCGTCCCGTCGCCCGACGCGCCGGCCGGCGCCGATCCAGCCGGCTTCGCCCCCGTCACGCTCACCGGAGCGTCGACGTGGAATCTCGTGCGCGCGACGTCGAAAACCGTGTCGGACGGGACCGTTCGCTTCGACCTCGTCCTCGCCTCGCGCGAGGCGCCGGTGTCGGTCACGTGGTCCCTCGTCTCCCACACGGAGTCGCCCGTCCTGCGTTCATCGGTTGCCGTGACGAACACCGGAAGACAGCCCGTCCTGCTCGAGGCCGTCGACGGCCTCGACGCCGGCCTCACCGCGGCCGGCGGCACGCTCACGTCCCTGACCGTGAACAACTTCAACTGGGGCCACCCGGCGACGTCCTTCCAGACCTCGCAGGCGACGCTCAAACCCGGAACCGGCGTCCAGGCGCGCACCGGCCCCCGCGGGAACCAGGCGGCGTGGCTCGCGCTGCGCTCGGCGAAGTGGAACGCCGGCCTGTTCGCCGGCTGGGAGTGGAGCGGGCCGGGGCTCCTCGCGGCCGCGACGGCGGCCGACGGGAGCACGGGCCTCCGCATCGGATTCGCGCCCGCGACGTTTGCGCACGTCCTCTCGGCCGCGGCGACGTTCACGTCGCCCGCGGCGTTTCTCGGGGTGTTCTCCGGAAATCTCGACGCGGCCGGCGCCGCGACGCGCGCGTTCGTGACGCGCCGCATCGCGCCGCCCCTGCCGGCGCCGGACTTCCCGTGGGCCGGGTTCGACACGTGGGGTTACAGCTACGGGATCGTCGAGCCCCAGGTCGAGGATCTCATCGACCGGGCGGCGTGGCTGGGCGTCGAGGTCTTCACGGTCGACGCGGGCTGGTATCCCCGCATGGGCGACTGGGTTGCGGACGCTCTGAAGTTTCCCGGCGGGCTCAAGAACCTCGCGGCGCGCGCGCACGGGAAGGGAATGCGCTTCGGCCTCTGGATCGCGCTCGGCGCGGCGGACCCGCTCTCGCAGGTGGCTCTCGAGCACCCGGACTGGCTCGCGCGCGTCGGCGGCGAGACGGTCGCCACGGACATGGACGGCGTCGCTCTCTGCCTCGCGGACCCGCGGGTCAGGGCCTGGATCCTCACGCAGGTGGACCGCCTCGCCGCCGAGGGTTCGCTCGACTGGCTCGTCCACGATTTCACGGTCATCACGGGCTGCGATGCGCCGGGACATTCCCACCAGACCGGCGACGGCTGGTGGGCGTCGACGGCCGGCTACTACGCGGTGCTCGACGAGATCCGCAAGCGGCACCCGAAGCTCGTCCTCGAGAACTGCTGGGACGGCGGGGCCCTGTTCGACTTCGGGATGGTCGCGCGCCACGACACGTCGGCCACGAGCGACCGCAACGACGCGTACGGGAACCAGCGCGCGGTCTACGGGGGCACCTATCTCGTGCCGCCGCGCTACCTCGACAAGTACGTCGGCGACGACGGCTCGCCGGACACGTATCGCTTCCTGTCGGCGCTTCCGGGTGGGCCGTTCCTCCTCATGGGCCGGATCGCCGCCTGGACGCAGGAGACCGAGGCGGCGGCGAAAGCGGCGATCTCCCTCTTCAAACAGAAACGCGTCGTCCATCGCGACGGCGCGATCTACCACCTGACGACCCAGCCCGGAGAGGGCCCGATCGCGGCCGTCGAGAGCTACGAGCCGAAGTCGGGCGCGGGGACGATCGTGGTGTGGAGCAGGCCGGGCGCGGCGCCGGCTCCGGGCACGAACGCGGCCGCGCGCGTCGTCCCGGTGGGCCTCTCGGCGAGTGCGCTGTACGACGTGGCCGTGAGCACGAGCCTTCCGACCGTGCGCGCGCCCCAGGCTCTCCCGACGGACACCGGCGCCAACCTCATGAGCGGGGGAATCACGCTCGGAATCGCGCCGGAGGACGGCGCCGCGCTCGTCACGCTGACCAAGCGGTAGCATTCCCGCTCCGTCTTGACCGTCGCACTCTCACGGCGGCCACCATCGCCGTCGACGTTCTCTCGACGGCGCTCGGCGCGAAGAAGGTGGGCGCGAGCAAGGGAGCGCTCGTTGGCGCGGCGATCGGGACCGTCGTGGGTCTTTTCCTCGGCCTCGTGGGTGTCCTCGTGGGACCGTTCGTGGGAGCCCTGATCGGCGAGTTCGCCGTCAAGCGCAACTGGCGGCAGGCCGGCCGGGCGGGCGTCGCGACGTGGATCGGCCTGGCCGTCGGAACGGCGGTGAAGATCGCGATCGTCTTCGCGATGCTCGGCGTCTTCGCCCTCGCTCTCCTGGTCTCGACCCCATCGGACCAAGTTATCAGATCGCGGAGTCGCTTCGGCGGGCTCTCGTGAGGGACTCGGACGCCTTTTTTCGCATCTCCCATGGAGCCCGAAACGTCTGGAGGTGCCCCGTGACGTCATGCGCACGCTTCGTCTCGTTCTTCGCGGCCGGATCTCTCCTCGCCGCGCTGACGGGCTGCTCGGGGATGTACACGACGGCGATCGTGACGCCCGCGAGCGTACCGGCGCCGCCAGCCGGCGCTCCGTCGGTGGCGCTCTCGGTCTCCGATCAGCGGCCGCCGAAGGAGGGGGGGAACGACCCGAAACGGGTCGGAACGATCCGGGCGCTGGCCGGCAACGGGGCCGGCATGCGGGAGGAGTCTCCCGACGCCGTGCGCCGGCTCGTCGAAGCGGCGACGGTGGCGGGACTCGCAAAGGGGGGCGTCTCCGCGGCGGCGGGCGCGGGAGCGACGCTCGAGGTCGGGATCCGGAAGTTCTGGATGGACGGCTACTCCTCCTACACGGCCGAGCTGCATGGGGACCTCGTCCTGAAGAAGGGCGGCGCGGAGGTCTGGAGAAAGACGGTGATGGCGAACGCCACGGGCGAGCAGGGCGGCTCGCCCTCTGGGATGTTCAACACGGTGTGGGGCTGGGCGCTGGAGCGCTGGCGGGACCGGGTGGTGGAGGCGGCGTCCGATCCGGAGTTCCTCGCCGCGCTCGGCGTGAAGGGGGCCGCGGCCCCGGCGCCCGCGGCGGCCGAGCCGAAGGCGGCGGCCGGAGGGCCGGTCGGCCTCTCGGTCTCGTCGGAGTTCAACATCGACGATCGCCAGCAGCTCACGTTCGAGATCAAGGCGCGCGACGCCCTGAAGAAAGCGCGCCTGCCGGAGAAGAGGGGCGCGTTCCCGGAGATTGCGATCCGATACGTGTCCCTCTACGAGACGAACCCGAAGAACGGCAAAGTGAACGGCTACAAGGTCACGACGCGCCTCTCGCTCAAGGACGTGTCGGGCCGGATCCTCTGGGAGGACTCATTCAAGGTCAAAGGCTCGTTCGGCGAGATCGATCCGAAGAAGGACGCGAACTATCTCGACGCGACGTTCAGCACGAGCGTGGACTATGAATGGACTTCCCAGCTCGTTCGGCGCCTGGACTCGCCGGAGTTTCGAAAAGCGGCGGGGCGCTGACGCGGCGCGTCCCGGCTCAACCCGCGATCGACGCGAGGATGATGAAGAGCAGGATCGCCGCGAGGACGGCGAGGGCGATTTTGACCCACGACCACGGCGCGTGCCCGTCCGTCTTGCCCGTGACGCCGTTCACCAGGAAGCGGAACGGCTTGCCTCCGTACTGGTACGCCGCGATCCAGACGGGGAAGAGCCCGCTCTTGAACGCGAGGCCGGACCAGGCCGTCCGCACCTCAAGGTTGCGGAAACGGTCGCCCGGAACCTCGCGCCCGCAGAGAGCGTAAAGCTCCTGCGTCATGCGTTGCCGCCCGGAGGCGAGAGCTTCCTTCGGGCCGACCGCGTACTCCTCGGCGAGGAAGCCCGAGAGGTACGACGGCTCGTACGCGAGGAGGTCCGCCGTCGGGAACGGCTCGATCGCGCGCGCGAGGTCGGGCGGAAGCCCTCGCGACGCGGCGACGGGCAGGTCGTCGAAGAAATGCTCGAGGACTCCCTCGGCACTCTCCCAGCGCGTCCGGGTCTCGTAACGCGTATGAACCTGCCCGTTCTCCTCGACCTGAACCTCGACCTGGGAGTCGAAGCCCGCGTCCGCCGTCCACGCAGAGTGCGTGGCCGCGTCGAACGTCCAGAACGGGACGTACACGCCCTTCAGCTCCGAGAGCGCCGACTTCTGCTGAAGGTCGTCCGGCCGGAACCACAGCGACGACAGCCACTGCCGGAAGCGGCCCGTGGCCGCATTGCGATCGACCTTGAACGGAAGGACGCCGGCGGGGCGGACCATCGTCGTCGAGGGCGGCGCCTCGACGACGGACGGCGCGCCGCAGAACGCGCACCGCGAGGCCGCGACGCCGGCGTCGAACGTCGTCGTCGCGCCGCAGCCCCGGCAGCTCACGGCCTTGCGCGCCATGCCCCATCCGAGATCCGTCGCGCCCCTGAGCGCGTCCTCGATCGGGCGCTCCGCGACCTGCCCCGGAGTCCTCGGGACCTCCTTCTTCGCGCCGCAGTACGGGCACGTCAGGGCCGCCGCGCCGGGGCTCCACACGACGTCCGCGCCGCACGCCTCGCACGGGAACTTGCGGAGCTTCGCCGGCGCGGCTTCGGCCACGGTCGGGACGGCGTTCATCGGGGCGGCGCGTCAGCGGGCCGGCGGCGGAGGCGGCGGCGCCTGGGCGGAACCGCCCGCGGCCGCGAACTCCTCGAAGGTCGAGAGCGGGGCCCAGCCCGCGGCGCCCGGCTTCCAGGCGAGGGTGGCCGGAGCCACCTGCCCCGACGCGACCATCCCCTTCACGGCGTCGTCGGAGTACGGCCCGTACGTCTTGCCGTCCACCGTGAGCGACCAGCGCGGCGCGGCGAAGCCTGGAGCCGGCGGCGGCGGAGGAGGCGCCATGCCGCCCCCCATGCCTTGTCCCGCGGCGCCCGCGTTCGCGAGCGCGCCGCCCATCATGCCGCCCATCGCGATGCCTGCGCCGATGCCGATCCCGGCGCCCGCGGCGCCACCCGGATTCGCGGCGGCGATCTTCATCGCGTCGGCGGCCTGGAGTTGCGTGTACTGCCCCATCTTGTCGCCGAGGACGCCCAGCTTCGTCCGCTGGTCGATCGCGGCCTCGACCTCCTCGGGGAGCGAGACGTTTTCGATGAAGAACTTCGAGAGGTCGAGTCCGAAGCTCGAGAACTCGGGCGCGAGGATCTGCCTGCCGTTGCCCGACAGCTCGTCGTACTTCGAGGCGATGTCCAGCGCGGACACCTTCGCCTCGGCGATCGCATCCGACAGCTTCGAGAGGATCGTCGAGCGCAGCTGGCCCGTGATCTCCTCCGTCGTCGTGAGGCCCTGAGTCCCGACGATCGTCGCGAAAAACGTCTTCGGCTCGGCGATCTTCATCGCGTACGTGCCGAAGGCGCGCAGGCGGATCATCCCGAACTCCGCGTCGCGCATCATGACGGGGTTCGTCGTGCCCCACTTGAGGTCCGTGAAGAGGCGCGTGTTGAAGAAGTAGACCTCGGCCTTGAACGGCGACTGGAAGCCGTACTTCCAGCCGCGCAGCGTGGTCAGGATCGGCAGGTTCTGCGTCGAGAGCTCGTGGCGGCCCGGTCCGAACAGGTCGGCGGCCTTGCCCTCGTTGATGAACAGCGCGGCCTGGTTCTCGCGAACCGTGAGCTGCGCGCCCATCTTGATTTCCTGGTTGTAGACCGGGAACCGGTAGACCATCGCGTCGTTCGAGTCGTCCAGCCACTGGATGATCTCGATGAACTGCGAGCCGAGCTGGTTGCCGATCTGATTCTTGAGATTGTCGAGCAGGCCCACGAGGAACCTCCTTCGGCGAGTGAAAAATGGAAGCTACAGTCTATCCAAATATACGAACGGGAGCCCCTCCGGGTTCACCCTTGCGAAAGAAGGAGTTACGGGAGTTCCGCGAACGCCCGCACGGGGAACGTCCCCATCCCCGCGACCTTGACCGGCACCGCGTAGAAGCGGAAGCCGGACGGCGGCAGCGCCTCGAGGTTCGTGAGGTGCTCGACGACGGGGATGCCGGCGCGGAGGAGGATCGAGTGCACGGGACGCGCGAGGTCTTCGGTGTCGTCGATGTTGTGCGAGTCGATCCCGACGATCGCCGCGCCGCGGGAGACCAGGAGAGAAGATGCTTTGAAGGTCAGATGGGGCGAGCGCGCCTGGTATCCGGGAGTGCCCCAGCGGGATGCCCAGCCCGTGAAGATCAGGACCGCCTTGCCCCCGACCTCTTTACCTTCTAGGAACTCTTCTCCTACGGCGAGCCCTCGCGCATGCGGCGCCGCGATGAGAACGGCGTCGAGGCCTGCGAGGGAAGCAAGAGAAAGCCGCGAAAGGTCCGCGCCGTCCTCCCAGCGGTGGAACGGCGCGTCCACGTACGTCCCCGTGTTCGCGACCATCTCGATCTTTCCGATCTGGAACGTCGTCCCGCCCGCGTAGAGCGGGCGGGAGGCCTCACGACTGAGGTGGTCTGTGATGACCGGGCCGGGCAGGCCCTTGTACGTGGCCATCCCGGCGCGGACCGTGTGGCTGAGGTCGACCAGGCGCGCCATGGCGCGAGGATACCGGCTGCCCGGGGCGCGGGCCGGGAGGCCCGCCGGGCCCCCGCCGTCCCGCCATTCCCGCTTCGTGGATCGCCCGGCGGTCCGCCTTCTCCTTGGCGCGCTTCCGCTCTTCCGCCTTGCGGGCGCGGATCGCCGCGATGCGCTCGGCGATCGGGACCTCGAAGCGCTCCGTGGGGCGCGTCGAGTAGTCGAAGTCGGGCACCGTCACGCGCGGGAGGCGCTTGCCGATCGCGTGCTCGATCTGGCGGAGGTCGGCTTCCTCGTCCGGCGCGACGAACGTGAACGCGTCGCCCTTCAGCTCGGCGCGCGCCGTGCGGCCCACGCGGTGGATGTAGTCCTCGGGGACGTGCGGGACGTCGAAGTTCACGACGTGCGAGAGAGCCTCGACGTCGATGCCGCGCGCCGCGATGTCCGTCGCGACGAGGACCTTGAACTTTCCGTCCTTGAAGCCCGCGAGCGCCGCCGTGCGCTGCGCCTGGCTGCGGTTGCCGTGGATGCGCTCGCATTGGACGCCATGGCGTGAGAGCTGGTCCGCGAGGCGGTTTGCGCGGTGCTTCGTGCGCGTGAACGTGAGGACGCTCTTGAAGTCGCCGCGCTTCATGAGCGCGAGGAGGAGCGCGAACTTGAGGTCCTGCGGGACGGGGTAGACGGCCTGCGTGATCCCGACCGCGGGCAGCGCCTGCCGCTCGATGTTCACCATGACCGGGTCCTTCAGCATCTCCTTCGAGAGCTGCGCGATCGGCGGCGGCATCGTCGCGGAGAAGAACAGCGTCTGGCTGCGCGGAGGGAGGTGCTTGAGGACGCGGCGGATGTCGGGCAGGAAGCCCATGTCGAGCATCCGGTCCGCCTCGTCGAGGACGAGGACCTCGAGGCCTGCGAGTCTCGCGTACGGGAAGCGGAAGTGGTCGAGGAGGCGGCCGGGCGTCGCGACGATCACGTCGACGCCGCTCCGGAACGCGTGCTCCTGCGGGCCCATGCCGACGCCGCCGAACACGGCCGCGCCGGACATCGGCGTGTGAATCGCGAGCTGCTTCAAGTGCTCGTCGATCTGCGCGGCGAGCTCCCGCGTGGGCGTGAGGATCAGCGCGCGCGTGGTGCCGCGCGGCTTGCCCATGAGGCGGTGGAGGATCGGAAGAACGAACGCGGCCGTCTTGCCGCTGCCCGTCATCGCGCAGGCGAGGAGGTCGCGGCCCGCCATCGCGGGCGGGATGGAATCGCCCTGGATGGGCGTCGGACGGGTGAAGCCCATCTCCTTGACGCCGCGGAGGAGGTCGGGGTGGAGACCGAAGGTGGAAAAAGCCATGTGGAGACGAGTCGCTTTCCGGGCCCGGCCGCTGAGGCGCACCGTTCCCGTGTGGGGTCCGGCGGGGCGGGGAACGATGGATCGCCGGCGGGCCATCGAGCGGACCGGGGCGGCCGTTTCCCGCGAGGGGGAGGGCGCTGGTCCTGTGGGGTTCGGGGCCGGGACGCGCGTTCACGCCCGTCAGCCGGACGTCAGGGTCTCACGGATCGAGGGAATCGGCAACTTCGGGGCTTCAGCGCCGTGGCGCGGCCCGCCTCGTCTCGACGACGTCGACGAGCGGGCTCGTGAGGAGCCGCCGCGCGGGACCGATTCGGGACGCGAGCGCCGTCGCCGCCCGCGAGCCGCGCGGCAGCACGAAGACGGAGGGTCGCGCGGGCGACGCGAGAAGGACCTCGGCCTCGCGCGCGAGCGTCTCGTCGGGGATCTCCTCCTCGCGGTACCAGCCGGGATGAGCCTCGACGGCGGACGGGAAGAGGACGACGCGGCCGCCCGCGCCGGCGCGGGCGAGGCGGTAGTCGAGTTCGGGGCCCCAGTAGCCGGCGGCGGCGATGGTCTTCCCGGCGCGCGCCGGCGCCTCGAGGAGGCGTGAGACGGTCTCGCCCGGGGAAGGGCCGGCCGCCTCGGGCAGCACGCGGACGAGGAACGCGAGGGCGAGCGTGCCGGCGGCCAGCGGCACGGCGGGCGGCGCCGACGCGAGGAGGAGCGCGACGAACGGCAGGAACACGACGGCCGTCCGCCCCGGGAGGACGAGCGCGCCGGTCGCGAGCTCACCGAACGCGAGGAGAACGAGAGCCCCCCCGAGGACGAACGCGACGGGCGAGAGCACGCCGCGCCTTTCGCGCATAAGGAGCGCGCAGACGAGAAGGGCGCCGAGGACGGCGAGCGGAAGGGCGAAAGCGCCGAAAGGCTCGACGCCGAACGCGAGGTTCGCCGGGAAGTCCCGCGCGGCGCCGCCAAACGCGGCGCCGCGCGCCCACGCCATGGACGCGGCAGGCTGGCGGAGTGCGACGGGGATCCACGGCGCGGCGAGAAGCGCTGCTGCCGCGCCCGACAGGAGAAGCGCGCGGCGCGCCGCCGGCCGGGCGGGGATCGCGAGAAGCGCGAGGGCCGCCACGGGAAAGACCGCGAGGTAGTGCGTGAGACCGGCCCCGGCCGCGGCGAGCGCGAGAGCGGCGCCCGTTCCGAAGCGCGGCCGCTCCCGGAGGGCGAGCGCGCGCTCGAACGCGAGGAGCGCGAGGAGGGACGCGAGCGCGTAGCCGCGCCCCTCGACGCCGTAGAGGACCGCGAGCGGAAAGACCGCGTAGAGCGCCGCCGCGACGAGCCCCGACGTGGGGCGGCCGAGCCGCTTGCCGACGAAGAAGAGCAGCGGCAGGTGGAGAAGCGAGGCGACGAGCGAGAGGAGCCTCACGACGACGTCGCCCGCGCCCGGCGCCGGGAAGGGCAGGAGCAGCGCGTGCGCCGCGAGGTAGTGGAGAGGCGGGCCGGAGTCGACCCGCAGCGCGGCGAGGATCTCCGGCAGGCTCCGGCGCGCGACCGTCAGCGTGAAGATCTCGTCGGCCCAGAGGGGGCGCGCGAAGACGGCCCACGCGCGCGCGAGGACGCCGGCCGCCAACGCCGTGCCGAGCGCGAGACGGGAGAGGTTCCTCACGGGCGCCGAAAGACTAGCACCCGTGAGGACGGCCGATCAGAAGCCTTTCGCGGCGAGGAGAGCGGCGAAGTCGGCGAGGCGGGCCGCGTAGCCCCACTCGTTGTCGTACCACACGAGAATCTTGGCGACCCGCCTGTCGAGCACCATCGTCGAGTCCTTGTCGACGATCGCCGAGTGCGTGTCGCCGAGGATGTCGCGGGAGACGAGCGCCTCGTCGGCGACACGGAGAATGCCCTTCAGCGCGGGCGTCTCGGCGGCTGTCGCGAGCGCCGCGTTGATCGCGTCCGGGGTGACGTCCTTCCTGAGCGTTACGACGATGTCCGTGATCGAGCCGTCCGGGATGGGCACGCGAAGCGCCATCCCGTCCATCTTTCCCTTCAGCTCGGGGATGACGAGGGCGGTCGCCTTCGCGGCGCCCGTCGACGTCGGGACGATCGAGAGCGCGGCGGCGCGGCCGCGCCGGCGCTTGCGCGTCGGGGCGTCCATGAGGGACTGGCTCGACGTGTAGGCGTGGACCGTCGTGATCATGAGGTGCTCGACGCCGAAGGAGTCGTTCAGGACCTTCGCGACGGGCGCGAGCGAGTTCGTCGTGCAGGACGCCATCGAGACGACGTGGTGCTTCGCCGGATCGTACGTGTGGGCGTTCACGCCGAGAACGAACGTGCCGTCGGGGTCGTCGGCGGGCGCCGAGATCACGACCTTCTTCGCGCCGCCCGCGAGATGCTTGGCGGCGTCCGCCCGCTTGCGGAACGCGCCGGAGCACTCGACGACGACGTCGGCGCCGGAGGCGCCCCACGGGACCGTCGCGGGGTCCTTCGACGAGAAGAACGGGATCTTCATGCCGTCCACGACGAGCTCGTGATCCGTCACCGACACGCGGTGATCCCACCAGCCGTGGACGGAGTCGTACTTGAGGAGGTAGGCGAGGTCGCCGAGGTCGGCGAGGTCGTTGATGCCCGCGACGGTGGCGCCGCGCTGGAGCAGGTGCTTGAAGAGGCAGCGGCCGATGCGGCCGAACCCGTTGATCCCGACGCGAACCGGAGTCGTCATGAGAAGAAACCTCCGGGGCCGTGCGTCCGCACGCGCCCCGGAGAGATCTTAAGGGCCGGGCCGAGGACCGGCCTGAAGCGGGTGCATCAGGCCGTCACTTCTTCGTTGCGATCGACAGGGGCACGGCGGCAGGCGGCACGGGGTCGGGAACGAGGTTCGAGACGGGCGGAATCGTCCGGAGGAACGCGTAGATGGACTTCAGGTCCTCGTCGTTCAGGTTGCGGAACGCGGGCCACGGCATGGGCGGCAGGATCTCGCGCGAGACGCCGAAGTGCTTGCCGAGGCGGATGGCCTTGACGAAGTCCTCCTCTCTCCAGATGCCGAGGCCCGTGTTCTGGTCGGGCGTGAGGTTTGCGGCGTAGCTGACGCCCCAGGGGCCGGCGAAAGCCGTGTTCGTGGCGGCGAACGACACGATCCACGGGCCCTGCGCGGCGGGAGCGGGCGGCAGCTTGAAAGAGGCCGGGTGGCCCGAGAGCATCTTCGTCATGTCCGGCTCGGGCCCCCTGGGGCCGACCTTCCACGGCGTGTGGCAGTCGTTGCAGGCCATGGCCGTGACGAGGTATTTGCCGCGCTCGACGCGCGTCGTCTGCGCGTCCTTGCGGGAGGCCTGTGCGGCGGTGGACGAGAACAGGATCGCGACGGCGGCGGCGCGGGCGATCACGCGGCCCGCGGCGGGCGCCGCGACGGGCGGCAGGTGGCCGCTCAGGAGCCACGAGATCTCGAGGTCGGCATAGGCCTTCAGAGAGGCCTCATAGCGGTCGGGCCGCACGTCGGCGATCCAGGGCGAGTTCGCGCGGCAGAAGACGGACGCGTGAAGCACGCGGTCGCCGACAGAGAGCGCCTCTCCGGGGTTCACCCACGTCACGCGCGGCATCGGCGGGTCGAAGTTCGCCGAGAGCTTGCCCGTCGAGAGCCAGTTCATCGCGACCCGGGCCACGCGAGCTCCTTCGGGTCGAGCACGCTCTCGAGCGCCTTCCAGGGGACGTGTGCGAGGTGCTCTGGGTGAAGGAGGTCGCGGGCTTCCTCGACGAGAACGCGACGCCCGAGGAAGCGCCCGTTGCGGACGGGCCGATGAACGAGTTCCGCGCGCGTCGCTCGTGTCGGCGCGCGTCAACCGCGCGCGCGATCTCGAGAGCCTCTACAGGGACGGCCTCGACGCCCTCGAGGAGGTTTTCCGCTTCCGGCACTCGATCGTCTTTCTCGCGGACGAGAAGGCGGGCAAGCTCGTCGCGATCGCAAGTCACGGCTACGGCGAGAGCGGGATCGGCGCGGAGATCCGCATGGGGGAGGGGCTCGTCGGGTACGTCGCCGCCAAGCGTGTGCCCATCCGGCTCTCCGGGATGGACGAGCTCCTGCGCTACGGCCGCGCGGTCCGCGGCCGCGTGGAGGTCGCCGGCGACGCGGCGGGTCTCACCGCCGAGATCCCGCTGCCGGGCCTCCCGGACGCCGAGAGCCAGCTCCCTCCGAGCCGTGTCCCGCGCCGGCGCCTCCCGAAGGCCCGTCGCGCGCGTTCGTCTACTTCCGGAACGACGACTGCGTCTTCGTGGACGGCGAGTACCTCATCCGCAACGTTCCCGCGAAGATCCTCTGGAAGCTGCTGAACGAGCATGCGCGAGCCGGCCGCCGCGAATTCACGAACCGCGAGCTGCGGCTGGACCCGTCGCTCGGCCTGCCGGCCGTCAAGGACAATCTCGAGAGCCGCCTCATCCTTCTCAAGAAGAGGCTCGAGGACCGCTGCTTCGGCGTGCGGATCGTCCCGGTTCGCCGCGGCCGCTTCGCGCTCGAGGTCGCGGGAAAGGTCACGCTCGAGGAGCGGGAGAAAGGCTGACGTCCGCCGCGCACGCGGCGGAC